>NZ_JBIALQ010000007.1:413529-515512 GCF_042873545.1 Kitasatospora sp. NPDC004615 | reverse complement strand
TTCCTTCGGTCTGCCTTCCAGCAGGCCCTCCGGGCGCTTCGTTCTTTCGTGTTCTCAGCTTATCAGATGTTTTCCGCTCCGTTTTCCGGAGTTTCATTCGATCCGATTTTCGATTCCCGCTGAAGTGGGAATTCCTTCGACTTCGCTACAGACCTTATCAAAGGTTCTGCGTTGCTCTGCTTCGGGGTTTTTCGCCGGAACCGGTCCTGCACCCTCTCGGGCGCCCACCTTGTTCCTGCGATGTCGTAGACCCTACGCCCGGGCGGGCTGTAAGTCCAATCGCGCCCAACCGTTCAAACCTACTGACACGAAAAGATCAAGTCAATGATCCCTCGGGGTGATCAACAGGCTACCAGGTTTAAAACCGCGCCCCTGACCAGGCACGCCGTGGCTCAGGCGGCCATCGGCTGGTGGTCGGTGCGGTCGGCGGCCTCGACGTCGCCGAGCTCGCCGGCGGCGGCGGCGCGCTTGCCGAGGACGAGGGCGTAGACGAGGAAGAGGGCTTCGACGGTGAGGCCCATGCCGACCCGGAGCCAGGTGGGGAGGGCGGAGCCGCTGACAAAGCCTTCGATGATTCCGGTGACCAGGAGGACGGCGGTGAGGCCGATGACGGAGCCGATGACGGCGCGGCCTTCCTCGGCGAGGGCCACGGTGCGGGTGCGGGGGCCGGGGTCGATGACGGTCCAGCCGAGGCGGAGGCTGAGGCCGGCGGCGACGAAGACGGCGGTGAGTTCGAGCAGGCCGTGCGGGATGAGCAGGCCGAGGAAGAGCGGGAGGCGGCCGGCGGAGGCCATCAGTCCGAGGCCGGCGGCGAGGTTGATCATGTTGGTGAGCAGGATGAGGATGACCGGGATGCCGAGCACGACCGCGCAGATCAGGCAGTAGGCGGTGACCCAGGCGTTGTTGGTCCACACCTTGGCGGCGAAGTTCGCCGAGGGGTGGTCGGTGTAGTAGGCCTCGTACTCGCCGCCGGGCTTGGTGAGCTCGTTCAGCTGGTCCGGCGGGATCAGGGAGTTGCGGACCTCGGGGCTGGTGCCGATCCACCAGGCGAGCAGGGCGCTGAGCAGGAAGAAGACCAGGCCGATGGTCAGCCACCAGCGGCGGGAGCGGTACAGCGCGGCGGGGAAGCTGACGGTGAAGTAGCGGGCCGCGTCGCGCCAGGAGGAGCTGCGGGCGCCGGCGACGGCGTTGCGGCCGCGGACGACGAGTGTGGTGAGACGGCCCTCCAGGCCGGGGTGCGGGGCGGCGGCCTGGACCTGGGCGAGGTGGCTGGTGGCGCGCTGGTACAGGGTGATCAGCTCGTCGGACTCCTCGCCGGTGAGTCGGCGGCGGCCGCTGAGTATCTCCAGCCGGTGCCATTCCGCCTGGTGGGCGGCGACGAAGACGTCCAGGTCCATTGCGGCTCTCTCCGGGTGCGCGGCGGGGCAGGACGGCGGGCACTGGTTGGTGTGCGGCCGGGGCGGTGCGGGGCTCAGCATGCCAGAGGCGGCGCGTGGCGCGTCGGGGGATATCGGATGCGGCTCCCGGGGTTACCGGGCGGGGGTGGGCAGCCGTATGTTTGCCGCTGTTGATCGAGGGGGGCGGGTCGCGCGACGTGGGTCGTCCGGCGCGCCCGGGAGCGGAACAGGTGGGTGGCGTGAGCGAGCTGGTGACCGGTGAGGCGGTCGTCCTGGGGCTGCGGGCGGCGAGGTTGCCGTCACGGGCCCTGGCCCGGCTGCTGGACGCAGTGGTCTACATGATGGGGTACTTCCTCTGCGGGATCGCGATGCTCTTCGGGCTGTCCGCGATGGAGGGGGCGGCGGGGGACGCCTTCGTGATCGCGCTGATGGTGTTCTTCACGGTGCTGCTGCCGGTGATGGTGGAGACGCTGTCACGCGGACGGTCGGTGGGGAAGGCGGCGCTGGGGCTGCGGGTGGTGCGGACGGACGGTGGTCCGATCCGCTTCCGGCACGCGCTGGTGCGCGGGCTGGTGGGGGTCATCGACTTCGGTCTGATGGCGATGCCGGCCGTGGTGGTGTCGCTGTTCTCGGAGCAGGGGCGCCGGCTGGGCGACATCTTCGCGGGGACGCTGGTGATCCGGGAGCGGTTGCCGCAGAGCGCCAGCGGCCACGGGATGGTGCCGCCGGTGCCGCCGCAGGTGATGCACATGCTGGGGGCCGATCTGGTGGCGCTGGACCTGTCCGGCGTGCCGGACAGCCTGTGGCTTTCGATCCGCCAACTGCTCAGCCGGATGCGTGAGTTGGACCAGCCGGTGGCGACCGGCCTGGCGGACCGGCTGGCCGCCGATCTGGCCGGACGGATCGGCTGGTCGGTACCGCAGGGCCTGCCGCCGATGGCGTACCTGGGCGCGGTGACGATGGAACGCCAGCGCCGCGAGTGGGAGAAGGCGGCCCCGGCGGCGTACGGCGCACCGATGTACGGGGCGCCGGTGCCCATGCCGGTTCCGACGGCCATGCCGGTGCCGGCGCAGGCCGGTCCGGCCCCGGTGGGACCGCCGCAGCAGCCGAACGGGAAGCCGGTGCGGATGCTCGGCGTCCCGCAGCAGGCGCAGCCAGCGGCCTCCGCCGCTCCCCCGGTCCCCACCGAACAGCCCGTCCCCCTCGCGAAGGCCGCAGCACCTGCGGCGCCCCCGCTGCCCTCCCAGCCGCCCGCCGGCGAAGGCGGCGGGTTCGCGCCGCCGGCGTGAACGGAGCGGTCAGCGGCGGGGGTTGGGCGGGCTGTCGAGTTCTTCGAGGTCGATGCCGGGGGCGGCGAGCAGCACGTCCCCGGTGAGGTGGACGTCGCGGAGTTCGCCGGTTTCGAGGTCGGTGACCCGGTAGTGCTCGACGGGGAGCGGTCCGGTGTCGGTGGGGTGGTCCTCGACGGTGAGCAGCTGCCAGCTCTGGTCGAGGGTGCGGGGGGCGAGGGCCTGACCGGTGAAGGAGACCAGGCGGATCCGGGCGCTGCTGCCGGGGTCGAGGTCGAGCAGCCGTGCGGTGGCGATCAGGAACGCCGGCGAGTCGCCGGTGAAGGCGTGGGCCCGGTCCTCGCCCTCGACGGCGTCGGAGGTGGCGGGGTCGGCGGCGGCCCGGACCCAGTGCACGCCGTCGAGTGCGCCGCCGCGCACCTGCCAGCCGCCGCTGCGGAGTTCGACGCGGATCGGGCGGTGGCGGGCGTCCAGGGTGAGGTCGGTGGTGCCGAGGACGGTGCCGTCGGGACGGTAGCTCTTGGCGACGTAGCGCCAGCCGGCCGGGCCGGGGGCGCACTGGAAGCGTTCCTCGCCGAGCGGGGTTCCGTCGTGCGGGTCGTGGAGGGTGTAGCGGCCGTTCGGCATGGGGGGAAGCCTACGTAATCCGGCGTGCAACCTTTGCGGGGGCGGGCCGCATCAGGGGGTCGGCGGCGCGGTTGTGCCGTCGGTCCACTGGGAGGAGGGGCTCCGGAGATGGCGGAGCTGGCGCGGGACGAGGAGTTCACCGCGTTCGTGACCTCCAGGGCGGTCTGGTTGCGGAGTGTCGCGTATCTGCTGTGCGCGGACTGGCATCGTGCGGACGACCTGGTGCAGGAGTCGATCACCAAGCTGTATCTGCACTGGGGGCGGGTGAGCCGGGCGGAGAATCCGGACGGCTATGCCCGGACGGTGCTGGTGAACGCGTTCCTGGCGGAGCAGCGCACCGCGTGGTGGCGGCGGACCAGGCCGGCGGCGCGGCCGCCGGAGGGGCCGGCGCCGGTGGAGGCGGATCTGGCGGTGTCGCTGGACCTGCGGGAGGCGTTGGCAGCGTTGCCGCCGCGCCAGCGGGCCACCGTGGTGCTCCGCTACTACTGCGATCTGACGGTCGAGCAGACGGCGGAGGAGCTGGGGTGTTCGAGCGGCAATGTGAAGAGCCAGAGTTCGCGGGCGTTGCGGGCGCTGCGGCGTTCGGTGCGGCTTCGTCCGGCGGGGAGGTCGGAGGCATGACCGGGGACGGGGAAGAGCTGTCCGTGCGGATGGCGCGCTTCGTGGCCGCGGAGGAGGTGTCGGCCCCGCCGTCGCGGGTGGATCCGGCGCTGGCGGTGCGGCGGGGCCGGGCGGTGCTGCGGCGGCGGTCCTGGTCGGTGGTGGCGGCGGCTGCCGCTGCGGCGGTGCTGGCGGCGGGGTCGTTCACGCTGCTGGGTGGGAACGGGGACGGGTGGGATCCGTCCGCCCGGCCGACGGATCGGGGTGCCGGGTGGCCGGCGCCGGTGCCCGGCCACACGGTGTTGACGGTGCCGGCCCGGTTCGGCTGGCTGCCGGCCGAGGTGACGGAGGTGGAGTTCCGGTCGAGCTCGGCCGGGGTGGAGGTGGTGGCCACGGGCGCCGGGCCGCACTTCACGCTGACCGCGTTCCCGGTGGGGGTGACCCCGCTGGTGGACCCGCTGCTGGGCCCGGGCGACGGGGTGCGGGTGGACGCGCCGCCGGTGAACGGGCAGGAGGCGTACTGGATGACGTCGAGCGACCCGGGGTTCGCAAGGACGCTGAACCTGTTGCGGTTCCGCGGCCCGGACGGGCGCTGGTTCCAGCTGGACAGCACGGGTCTGGCGGAGGCGGACCGGCAGCAGCTGGCACTGCGGGTCGCGACGGGGGTGGTGATGGGGAAGTACACGCCGCCGATGCCGGTCGCGTTCTCCTCGCTGCCGGCGGAGGCGGTGGTGACCCAGGCGTCGCTGCGGCGCACGGTGGGCGGTTCGGACCTGTGGACGGCCCAGGTGGGCCTGCTGGAGCGGGGCGGCCACGCCGTCACGGTGTCGGCGGTGCCGGAGGGCCCCGGGGAGGCCAGGCTGCCGCTGCGGGACACCGGGCTCTGCACGTCCGGCAAGGGCATGCGCTGGTGCGTGGACGAGTTGCATCCGGCGTCGGACGAGCAGAGCAAGCTGCAGGTCTGGCTGACCCGGGTGGTGCCGCGCGGCGCGGACGACCGCGAGTGGTCGGTGGACGTGCTGCCCTAGGCCTGCGAACGCGCCGGTGCCCGGCACCCCCGCGGTGGGGGTGCCGGGCACCGGCGTGACGGCGGGACGTCAGTAGCGGTACTGCTCCGCCTTGTAGGGGCCCTCGACCGGGACGCCGATGTAGTCGGCCTGCTCCTGGGTGAGGGTGGTGAGCTTGACGCCGAGGGCGTCGAGGTGGAGGCGGGCGACCTTCTCGTCCAGGTGCTTCGGCAGGACGTAGACGCCGACCGGGTACTGCTCGGTCTTGGCGAACAGCTCGATCTGCGCGATGGTCTGGTTCGCGAAGGAGTTGGACATCACGAAGGACGGGTGACCGGTCGCGTTGCCGAGGTTCAGCAGGCGGCCCTCGGAGAGGACGATGATGGTCTTGCCGTCCTCCTTGCGCCACTCGTGCACCTGCGGCTTGATCTCGGTCTTCACCACGCCGGGGAGCTTGGCGAGGCCGGCCATGTCGATCTCGTTGTCGAAGTGGCCGATGTTGCCGACGATGGCCTGGTGCTTCATCCGGGCCATGTGCGAGGCCATGATGATGTCCTTGTTGCCGGTCGTGGTGACGAAGATGTCGGCGATCTCGACGACGTCCTCGAGCGTGGCGACCTGGTAGCCGTCCATCGCGGCCTGCAGGGCGCAGATCGGGTCGATCTCGGTGACGATGACGCGCGCGCCCTGGCCGCGGAGCGACTCGGCGCAGCCCTTGCCGACGTCGCCGTAGCCGCAGACGACCGCGACCTTGCCGCCGATCAGCACGTCGGTGGCGCGGTTGATGCCGTCGATGAGCGAGTGGCGGCAGCCGTACTTGTTGTCGAACTTCGACTTGGTGACCGAGTCGTTGACGTTGATGGCCGGGAACAGCAGCTTGCCGTCGCGGTGCATCTCGTACAGGCGGTGGACGCCGGTGGTGGTCTCCTCGGTGACGCCCTTGATGGTGGCGGCGACCTCGGTCCACTTCTGCGGGGTCTCGACCAGGGTGCGGTTGAGCAGCTCCAGGATGATCCGGAACTCGTCGTTGTCCGCGGTGTCGGGCGACGGCGCGGCGCCGGCCTTCTCGAACTCGACGCCCTTGTGGATCAGCAGGGTGGCGTCACCGCCGTCGTCCAGGATCATGTTCGGGGTCTGGCCGTTCGGCCAGGTCAGCGCCTGCTCGGTGCACCACCAGTACTCCTCCAGGGTCTCGCCCTTCCAGGCGAAGACCGGGACGCCCTGCGGGTCCTCGGGGGTGCCGTTCGGGCCGACCGCGATGGCGGCGGCGGCGTGGTCCTGGGTGGAGAAGATGTTGCAGGAGCACCAGCGGACCTCGGCGCCCAGGGCGGTGAGGGTCTCGATCAGCACGGCGGTCTGCACGGTCATGTGCAGCGAGCCGGTGATCCGGGCGCCGGCCAGCGGCTGGGACTCGGCGTACTCGGCGCGGATCGACATCAGGCCGGGCATCTCGTGCTCGGCGAGCTGGATCTCCTTGCGACCGAACGAAGCCAGGGAGAGATCGGCGACCTTGTAGTCGCCGGTGGGCTGGGTGGACATGCGAACTCCTCGCTGGATGAGCTGGATGGGCCTGGTTACGGGTGTGCTGAGCGGCAGAGGGGCGCGGTGGCATCCCTCTGCTGCGGCACAATCCGTCGGAGGACCTCTCTCCTTCGACCGGAGCGGAGCTCCGCTCGACCGCCATCAGCAGCGACGTTTGGCACTCCGACGAATCTACACCGATTGGACGCGGCTCAGTGGGCGTTCGGGCCGGGACCACCCGGCGTCGCCTCGGCGTCCGGTCCGGCCAGCGCCTTCTCCTCGGACCAGATGTCGGGCTCCAGGTAGATGGCGCGGGCGATCGGCACCGCCTTGCGGACCCGGACCTCGGCCCGGTCGATGGCCTCGGCGACCACGGCGGCGCTGTCCTCCGCATTGACGGCGATCTTCGCGGCGACCAGCAGTTCCTCGGGGCCGACGTGCAGCGTGCGCATGTGGATCACGCCGGTGACGGTGTCGTGGTCGACCAGCGCCTCGCGGATCTGCGCCGCCACCTCGGCCTCGGCGGACTCGCCGATCAGCAGCGACTTGGTCTCCAGCGCCAGCACCAGCGCGATGGCCACCAGCAGCAGGCCGATGCACAGGGTGCCGATGCCGTCCCACACCGCGTCCCCGGTGATGACGGTCAGGCCGACGCCGAGCAGCGCCAGCAGCAGGCCGACCAGCGCGCCGCTGTCCTCCAGCAGCACCACGGGCAGCTCGGGGGCCTTGGCGCGGCGGATGTAGGACGCCCAGCCGTGCTTGCCCTTGGCCTTGGACGCCTCGCGGAACGCGGTGAGGAAGGACCAGCCCTCCAGCAGGATGGCGAACACCAGCACGCCGACCGGCCAGTACCAGTTCTCCAGCTCGTGCGGGTGGGCGATCTTCTCGTAGCCCTCGTAGATGGCGAACATGCCGCCGAGGCTGAACAGCACGATGGAGACCAGGAACCCGTAGACGTACCGCTCGCGGCCGTACCCGAAGGGGTGTTCCTCGGTGGCGGCCCGCTTGGAGCGCTTGCCGCCGACCAGCAGCAGCACCTGGTTGCCGGAGTCGGCCAGCGAGTGCACGCCCTCGGCGAGCATCGAGGAGGAGCCGGAGAATGCGAACGCCACGAACTTGCTGACCGCGATTCCGATGTTCGCGGACAGTGCCGCGACCAGTGCCTTGGTCCCGCCTTCGGTACTCAACCCGGTACTTCCCTCCGCAAGGGCCCGAACTTTGCCGGGCCTTGGTTGACGAAGGGACGATACCGTGTCAGTTCCGGGTGGCCAGGCCCAGGTACACGGCCGCGAAATCGGTCAGGCCGATCAGCTCGGCCAGTGCCTGCAGCGGGTCCTCCAGGCTGGAGGTGTGCTCGGTGATCCGCACCTCGTGGGCGGCCGCCAGTCGGCGGGCGCGGGCCACCGGCCAGGTCGGCTCCTCGAGTTCGGCGACGCCCGGGGTGTGGCGGAGCATCAGCACCTGGAGCTGGAGCGGCACCGGCTCGTCGACCCGGTCGCGGAAGAAGTCGTCGGGGTCCGCGCCGGCTCCGAGGCGGCCGTTGAACATGCCGCGGTGCGCGGTCAGCGCCTGCGGGAGGCGGGCGGTCAGCGCGGGCAGGCCGGCCCGGTCGGCGAGGGCGGCGGCGAACCGCTCCCCCGCGGCGGCGGCCGGGGCCCCGTCGGACCACAGCAGCGGGACGGTCTCGGCGAGTTGACCGGCCAGCGTCTTGGCCGGGTTGTCGTACGCCTGGGCGTCGGGGCGGCAGCGCACCGCCACCTCGTCCAGGCGGTCGGCGGCGGCCTCCAGCGAGCCGGGGACGAGCGGGGCGACGCCGATCCGGTCGGCGAGGGTGAGCAGCGGGGCGAGCACCGCCCACAGCGCGGCCGGGTCCTCGGCGGGCAGGTCGGGTTCGGCGTCGGCGCCGTCGGGTTCCACCGCGCTCGGTTCGAACGGCAGCGGCAGGCCGCGCACCTGGAGGGCCGCCTCGGCGAGCTCCGAGCCGTCGGGGGCGATCACCGCGATCGCGCAGCCGCGGGTGTACGCCTGCTCGGCGAGGTTGATCATGCCGCCTTCGCGGCCGCCGGCGCTGGCCAGCACCACCAGATCCAACGGGCCTGCCCAGCCGGGCAGTTGCCAGGACTCGCCGTCGGTGAAGGCGGGCCCGGCGGGGCGGGCATCGGCGGGCGGCAGCGGCCAGACCTGGCAGCTGGGCACCGCCAGCGCGGCCAGCACCGCGGCGGCGGTCAGCACCCCGCCGTGCCCGGCGACCAGCACCGCGCGCGGGCGGCCCTCGGGGTTCAGCCCGTTCACGCCGGCCGCGTCGGCGCGGCGCAGCGCGACCCGGATCCGGGCGCCCGCCCCGGCCAGGGACAGCAGTTCACGTCGGCGGTCGGCACGCTGCAGGGCGGCCGGGTTGTCCAGCAGGGAGTCGTCGAACATGGCGGCTGGCCTCCAGCGACTGGCGGGGCAGGGTCAGGACGGGCGGCGGGCCTCGTCCACCAGCAGGACCGGGATGCCGTCGCGGACCGGGTACACCAGGCCGCAGGCCTCACCGGTGCAGCGCAGCTCGTGGGTCTCGCCCTCGGTCTCCTCGGCGAGCGGCGCGCGGCACTCCGGGCAGACCAGGATCTCCAGCAGGAAGGACGGCAGGCTCATGGTGGTCGGGCTCCGGATCTGTGGGTGTCGCGGTACGGATGGCCGGTGACACAGCAGTACCCCGGCCGGTGGCAACCCTACCGGCCGGGGCACCCGAAAAGTCAGCGGCTGGCTGACCGTGCGGTCAGGCCCGCACGATGGCCAGCACGCCGTCCCGCAGCTCTTCCATCTTCGCCGGGTCCTTGGCCTCGGCGTTCAGGCGCAGCAGCGGCTCGGTGTTGGAGGCGCGCAGGTTGAACCACCAGTCCGGGCCGGCCACGGTGAGGCCGTCCAGCTCGTCGACGGTGACGCCGTCCTGGCCGGCGTAGGCGGCGCGGACCTGCTCGGTGGCGGCGGCCTGGTCGGCGACGGTGGAGTTGATCTCGCCGGAAGCCGCGTACCGGTTGTACCGCGCGGTCAGCGCGGACAGCGGCGCCTGCTGCCCGCCGAGGGCGGCCAGCACGTGCAGCGCGGCCAGCATGCCGGTGTCGGCGCGCCAGAAGTCGCGGAAGTAGTAGTGCGCGGAGTGCTCGCCACCGAACACCGCGTCGGTGACGGCCATCTCCTGCTTGATGAAGGAGTGGCCGACCCGGGTGCGGACCGGGACGCCGCCGAGGTCGCGGACCACCTCGGGGACGGTCCAGGAGGTGATCAGGTTGTGGATGATCGTCGGGTTGGCCTCGCCGGCGGCCTGGGCGCGGGCGATCTCGCGCTCGGCGACCAGGGCGGTGATCGCGGACGGGGAGACCGGGTCGCCGTTCTCGTCGATCACGAAGCAGCGGTCGGCGTCGCCGTCGAAGGCCAGGCCGATGTCGGCGCCGACCTCGCGGACCTTGGCCTGCAGGTCGACCAGGTTGGCCGGGTCCAGCGGGTTGGCCTCGTGGTTGGGGAAGGTGCCGTCCAGCTCGAAGTACATCGGGACGACGTCCAGCGGCAGGCCGTCGAACACGGTGGGCACGGTGTGGCCGCCCATGCCGTTGCCGGCGTCGACGGCGACCTTCAGCGGGCGGATCGCGGTCAGGTCGACCAGCTTGAGCAGGTGCGCGGCGTAGCCGTCCAGGGTCTCCTTGGCGGACAGCGTGCCGGTGACGGCGTCGGAGGCCGGGACGTGGACCTTGCCGTCCTCGTCGAGCCAGGACTCGACCAGTTCGCGGATGTCGGCCAGGCCGGTGTCCTGGCCGACCGGGGCGGCGCCGGCCCGGCACAGCTTGATGCCGTTGTACTGGGCGGGGTTGTGCGAGGCGGTGAACATCGCGCCGGGCAGGTCCAGGCTGCCGCTGGCGTAGTACAGCTGGTCGGTCGAGCACAGGCCGATCTCGACCACGTCGGCGCCGCGCGAGGCAGCGCCCTCGGCGAACGCGCGGGACAGCGACGGCGAGGACGGGCGCATGTCGTGGCCGACCACGACGGCGTTGCCGCCGATCACCTCGACGAAGGCCGCACCGAACGCGTACGCCAGCGACTCGTCCCACTGGTCCGGCACGACGCCCCGGACGTCGTACGCCTTCACAAGCTGCTTGAGGTCCCGCACCAGAATGCTCCCGTGTGTGTGCTGCGATGTGCTGCGCGCATACCGGACGCGCCGTCCGAGCCGCAGATGGGCAGCGTACCCGGCTCCGGGGAACCTCAGGTGTCAGGCCGGTGCGGGGCCGGTCAGTTGTCCGGGGAACGCAGCACCCGCAGGTGGCCCCGGCGGCCGGACTCGCCGTCCGGCGGCGGGCTCTGACGGGACGTCCGCTCCTGCGGGCGGGCGGCCTCGCGCACCGCGTTGGCCAGCGCTTCCAGGTCGTCGCTGCTGCGCCGCAGCGGGCTGGTCTCGGCGGCCAGCCTCACGACCTCCCAGCCGCGCGGGGCGGTCAGGCGCTCGGCATGTTCGGCGCACAGGTCGTAGCAGTGGGGTTCGGCGTACGTCGCGAGCGGGCCGAGCACCGCGGTGGAGTCCGCGTAGACGTACGTCAGCGTCGCCACGGCCGGACGGCCGCACGCGGTCCGCGAACAACGACGTACAGAGCTCACGAGGGTGGACGGTACCGCAAGTGGGACCGGGCCGCGAAGACCCGCCCCCGGCTCGCGTGTCCCGGTGCCGTCACGCGCCGTGCTCGAGTGGTCCACTTCCGGGCATCCAGGGACTACCCTCGACACTGCTATGGACAGCTCAACACCCCCGTCCCCGCCCGGTTCCGGTCGCCGCAGGCACCGCGACCGGCACGGCCGTGGCCTGCGCGGGCCACTGGCCCCGCCGCAGGTGCCCATTTCGCTGACCCGCTCCGAGCTCTTCGACGACTACGTCCGGGAGTCGATGGAGCGCCTGCTGCGGCGCTGGCCGCAGTTGGAGGACGTGGAGTTCGCCGTCCTGGAGGTGCCGCTGCCCGTCAAGGGCGAGCCGGAGCCGGACATGGTGCCGCTCGGCCGGGTGATTCCCGGGCGGGCGGGACGGCGCAGCCGGATCCTGGTCTACCGGCGGCCGGTGGAGATCCGCGCCAAGTCGAAGGAGGACCGGGCCGCGCTGGTCCACGAGATCCTGATCGAGCAGGTCGCGGAGCTGCTGGGCCTGTCGCCGGACGCGATCGACCCGCGGTACGGCGAGGAGTAGCCGGCCGGGGGCCCGCTGCTCCTCGCCGCGGCGCGCTACTTGAGCACCACGCCGGGGTCGCCCGCGACCTGCGGCACCTGGACGGTGGCGTGGTCGTCGCGCAGCTGCTGGGTGGTGAAGGTGGGGATGTCCTTGACGTTGGTGGCCAGCTGACGGGCCGCCATCACCGGGCCGCCGCTCAGGGTCTCCACGGTGATCGCGAAGGGCCCGTTCAGGCCGGCCGGTTCGATGCCGTCCACGGCGACGGTGGTGCCCGCCGGAACCGACACCTCCTTGGTCACGGGGGTGCCGCCGCTGGCGCCGGCCGAGGAGGAGACCCGGACCTTCGCGTCGGAGTCGACGGCGGTCAGCATCAGGGTGGTCTGCCCGCCGCGGTTGTCGGCGATCGAGGCCCGGGGGCCGACGGGGGCGCCGCCGGCCAGCCAGGTGGCCTCGGTCTTGCCCTTGTTCTCCCGGTCGACCCGTAGTCCGGCCACCACGGGGGCGGTGGCGCGCTTGGGGTCGGACGGGGTGAGCCGGAGCGCGCTGACGCCGTCCCGGGTCTCCTGGGTGAACTGGAAGTCCAGGACGGCGGTCATACCGGCCTTGACGTGGATGCTCTCCTTGTTGACGGGCGTGTACCAGCCGTTCTTGCCGGACAGCTGGACCTTCAGGTCGGCGTCGTCCGAGGAGTCGGTGGCCACCACCAGGTGGGCGGTGGTGACGTCCGCGGGGATGCCGGGGATGGTGACGCTGGTCGCGGGGTCGGCGGACGGCTCCAGCCAGTCGGCGCCCTTGTTGCCGTCGCGGGCGTGCAGGCCCGCGCCGATCCGGCCGCTGCGGGCGACCACGTGCACGGCGAGGTCGGTGACCGCGCCCTTGGTGTACCCGTTGAGCGCGAGCGACTGCGAGGTGCCGGGGGCGACCGCGATGCCGGTGGCCAGCTCGTTGTCGATCAGGCCCTTGTCGCCGTACATGCGCAGGTCGACCACGGCGGGCAGGCTGTCGGCGTTGACCAGGGTGATGTAGTCGTACCGGTCGGAGACGGTGCTGGCGCCCGAGAACCAGAAGCTGGTGCCGGAGGGCGCGCAGCGGACGCCGGACAGCGCGGTGGCGCCCTGCTCGGAGGTGGTGGTCTGGCTGACGGTGAAGCCGGGGGCGAGGTTGCCGGTGGCGATCGCGAAGGCGCCGGGGGCGTTGTCGTTGTTGGCGGCCGGACCGCTGACCGGGACGCCGGGCTTGGCGAGCGTCACCCGGGCGTCGAACGCCGCCCCGGCCTGCTTGGCGGGGCCACCGGACGGCGCGTCGGACGGCTGGCCCGAGGGCTGGCCGGACGGGTCGCCGGAGGGGCCGGCGGCGGGCCGGACGGGGTTCTGCGCGGCCAGCACGTTCTCGGGCCTGACGTCGCCGAGCACGCCGGTGCCCGCGCTGCCGGTGCCGCCCTCGGGGCTGAACAGGGTCAGGCTGGTCGAGCCGACCGCGCCCTGCATCGGCATCGGGCACACCAGCGAGGTGCGTTCGACCTGCGCGGTGGTGCGCTGGCCGGCCTCGCCGCTGGACTGGGCGACGGGGGCGCGCAGTTCGGCGATGCCGAACACCAGGCCGAGCACGGCGACCCCGGCCAGCAGTGACTGGCCGGTGCGGCTGCCGCCCTTGACCGCGCTCAGGTCGGGCGCCTTCAGCTTGGGGGCCTTCAGGGTGGGCTTCTTCATCGCGGGTCAGCTCCCCGTCCCGGGCTGCTGCGGGTGGTGGCCGCCGCCGTAGGGGTCGTTGGGGTCGTAGTAGGTGGTGGGCTGCTGCTGTTCGGGCAGCCAGGTCTGCTGCTGCCCGTCCTCCTGTGGGTACCCGGCGGCGTACGGGTCGGTCCAGCCCTGGGCGGGCGGGGTGTCGTAGCCGTAGCCGGGCTGCTGCTGGCCGAACTGGTCGTACGTCTCCGGCTGGTAGGGCGCGCCGACCGGCTGCTGCTGGGTGTAGTCGTAGCCGTAGCCGTCGGACTGGTAGCCCTGCTGCTGGTACGGGTCCGCCTGGTAGGGATCGGCCTGGTACGGGTCGGCGAACGGCTCGGGCTCGGCCTGGTAGGCCGGGGCGGGCTCGGGTTCGCCGGCCTGCTGGGGCGGGATGCCGGGGGCGTAGACGCCGGGTTCGGCCTGCTGGTCCTCGCCCTCGCCGCGTTCGGCGAGCCGGCGGGCCCGGCGGCTGCCGGGGGCGGGGGCCTGGGCCTGGGCGGCGGCGGCCAGGGTCTGGGCGGCCACCACCTCCTCCGGCAGGTCGTCGTCGTTGTGGTTGCGGCGGCCGGGCAGTGCCAGCACCAGCACGACCACGCCGAGCGCGAGCTGCGCCCAGACCCAGCCGGTGTGGAGCAGGCTGCCGCTGCGGGTGACCTCCAGTCGGCCGCCCTGGGTGGGCAGCTCGAAGCCCTGCGCCCAGTCGTCCACGGTGACGGCCGTGAGCGGCTTGCCGTCCAGGGTGGCCTGCCAGGCGGGGTCGGCCTGTTCGGCGAGCCGCAGCTGACGGCCGGCCGGGCCGGCCGGGATGGTGGTCCAGATGTCGTGGGCGCCCGCCGGGACGACCACCGGGACGGTGCCCGGGCTGACGATCTGGGCCCGGGTGCCGGGGACGGCGGTGACCTGCCAGAGGCCGACGCCGTTGTCCAGGCTGAGCCGGATCACGCCCGGGGTGGTGTCGAGGACGTCCCGGACCTTGCCGATCACCGGGTCCTTGACCTGGATGTAGCTGACGCCGTACCCGGCCAGCGTGCGGGCCAGGTCGCCGCCGGAGCCGGCCAGCAGCTTGGCGGTGATCTTGCCGATCTGCTGGTCGGCGGCCTCGTCCACGGTGCCCTCGGCCTGACCGGTGGTCAGGCCGGCGCCGCGGACCAGCGCGTAACGGATCGCGGAGCCCTCGGCGTCGCCGCTGACCATCAGGGTGCGGGAGCGGTCTGAGGTGTCGCCGGCCTCCGCGATGAACGCCGGGACCTGCGCGGCGACGTCGCGCCGCAGCGGGCCGTCGGCGCCGACGATCGCCCACCAGGCGGCGGTGCCGACCGGGGCCAGTACGGCGAAGGCCAGCACCAGCGCGGCGACCGGCTGGCGCCAGCCGAACGCGATGCCGGAGACCCGGGCGTTGGCGCCGTCGGCGCCGATCGCGGCGGCGGCCAGCAGCGCGACACCGGCCAGCAGGGTGGCGGGGCCGGCCCAGGCGGCGACGTCGGGACCGCCGGAGGCGGGGGTGACGGTGGTACCGGCCACCACCACCGAGAAGATCAGTCCGGCGGCGGCCGCACCCCAGGCGGCGAGCACCGCGCGGCGGCGGTCGGCACGCAGCAGCGCGGCGAGCGCGGACAGCACCACTCCGGCCGACAGCCACACCGGAGGAACACCGGCGCCACCGGGGTTGACCAGCACCAGGCCGAGCGGGTCGGCGGCCGGGCCGCTGAAGCCGGGGACGCCGGCCTCCAGCAGCAGCCGGGACGGGTGCATGAGGACCTGGACCGACCAGGGGGCGAGCACCAGCACCGGCACGCCGAGGATCACCAGGACGCGCAGGCCGAGCAGCCGCACCGCCTGCACGCCGGAGCCGAACGCCCCGCCGCGGATCACCGCGTGGACCAGCGCGGCCACGCACAGCGGCACCGCTATGGCCCAGGTGAGCGGGACGAAGGCGGTGCTGACGGTGAGCAGCAGCACGGTCATCCAGGCGGAGCGCCAGCCGGGGCGGGCGCCCTTGGCGGCGGTCTCCTTGCGGATGCCGAGGCCGGCGGTGATCGCGGCGGCGCGGGCCAGCGGGGGCAGCAGCACGGCGAGCACCGCGGTGCCGATCCGGCCCTGCGCCAGCGCGCCGGTGGCGGCGGGCAGCAGCGCGTAGGTGGCGCTCGCCCAGGCGCGGACCAGCTTGGACCCGATCAGCGGCCGGGAGACCAGGTAGGCGCCGACCGCCGAGAGCGGCACGGACAGCACCACGATCAGGGTGATCGCCAGGTCGGCGTGGTCGAACAGCGCCCAGGAGAGGACGGACAGCACGCCGAGGTAGGGCGGGGTGGCGGCGGTGGAGCCGGTGCCGACGGGGTGCCAGGGGTCGGCGAACATGTTCCACAGCCCGGCCGCGCCGTCACTGGCGGGCAGCAGCGCGCCGCCCTGCAGGAAGCCGGAGCCGATCAGGTTGCGGCAGGCGACCAGGGAGAACAGCAGCAGCGCGGCGAACAGCACCGGGGCGGGCCGCCGCATCAGCTTCTTGATCAGCGCGAACTGTTCGACCACCAGGTCGTCGGTCTCGTCCTCGCCGGGCCCGGACTCGACGGAGCCGTGCCGGCCGGCACCGGCGTCGTCGGCGCCGCCGATGCCCAGCGAGCCGACCACGTTCTCGACGGCGAGCCGGGCGGTGGCGCCGGGCGCGGGGAAGAGGGTGCGGTCGTCCAGCGAGTCGACCGAGCGGGTCTTGCGGCGGCGCGCGCGGGCGGCCATCAGCCGCGGCAGGCGCAGCAGTTCGTGGCCGAGACCGGCGATCTCGTCGTACGCCTTCCGCGGGTCCTTGCCGACCAGGTTGACGATCACCCCCAGCAGGGTGCCGATGATCAGCCGGAGCAGGACGTACGGGAACAGCGCGCCCTTGGAGTTGGCGAGCAGGGTGTAGACGGCGCCGGACTTGTCGACCCGGTGCGGGTGGGCGGGGCCGCAGTCGATGGCGCGGCGTTCGCGGCTGGCCGCCTCGGCGTGCCGGAGCACCGCGTCGGGGGCGACCACCACCCGGTGGCCGGCCGCGTTGACCCGCCAGCAGAAGTCGGTGTCGTCGCGCATCAGCGGCAACGCCTGGTCGAATCCGCCGAGTTCCTCGAACACGTCGCGGCGCACCAGCATGCCGGCGGTGGAGACGGCGAGCACCGGGCGGACCTGGTCGTGCTGGCCCTGGTCCTGCTCGCGGCGGTCGAGTCCGGTCCAACGGCGGCCGGAGCGGGCGATGGTGACGCCGACTTCGAGCAGCTGCCTGCGGTCGTACCAGGAGCGGAGCTTGGGGCCGACCACGGCGGCGGTCGGGGTGGAGTCGGCGACCTGGAGCAGGCGGCGCAGGGCGTCGGTCTGCGGTTCGCAGTCGTCGTGCAGCAGCCAGAGCCATTCGACCGGCTTGGTCTCGCGCGGTCCGCCGCGGCCGAGGTCGTCCTCGTGGGCGAGCGGGTCGCCGAAGTCGTCCCAGCCGCCGGTGACCGGGTCGTAGCCGGACGGGTCGAGGCTGTACGTGAGGTCTTCGGGGCGCAGCGGCGGGCTGTTGAAGACGGCTTCGCCGACGGCGCGGCCGAAGCCGACCCGGCGGCCGAGGACCTGCGGGCCGCTGTCGGGGAGCCAGTCGCCGAGGGTGTCGGCGAGCAGCTGTGGGGAGTTGTCGGTGGAGCCGGTGTCGACCGCGAGGATGCGCTGGACCTGCCGGTCCTGGCCGAGCAGCCCCGCGAGCGCCTGGGGCAGCCAGCGGGCGCCGTCGTGCGAGACGATCACCGCCGTGACCAGATGGCGCGGGTAGGCGGGAGGCCTGGCAGCGGAGAAGCCGCTCTGGTGGCTGTAGACAGTCATCGGGTGCGCGGACCACCGGTTCGGGTTTGACGGCAGATGACGCACCACACTAACGGCTCCGGGCGATCCGGTTGTCCCGGGTGGTGTGAAGAGACGGTGCAACGGGTATCGGCGCCGCCGGCCCGGATGTTGCGGGAATGCGAAAGCGCCCCACCTGGTGGTGAGGCGCCGACACGGGTGAGGTCTGCGGGGAGGTCAGACCGCACTCTTCTTCAGACGGCGGCGTTCGCGCTCGGAGAGACCGCCCCAGATGCCGAACCGCTCGTCGTTGGCGAGGGCGTACTCCAGGCACTCGGCGCGGACCTCGCACGCCAGGCAGACCTTCTTGGCCTCCCGGGTGGATCCGCCCTTCTCGGGGAAGAACGACTCGGGGTCGGTCTGGGCGCACAACGCGCGCTCCTGCCAGCCGAGTTCCTCTTCGTCTTCCTCGATGCCCTCACCGATCAACAGCTCAAAGAGCTCGCTCATTCTGGCGCGCCTCCTCTGCCCCTCTTGGCGTCCCCGTGGTGTTGCCGTTGCCGGTGCGGCGGAACGACACGAGAGAAATTACAGTTGCGTCACTCTGGCCCAGTCAAGCCGAGCTCTGGTATTGGGCCAAGGATTCACTCCCCGGAACCAAGCCACTACGAATAGTGTACATATCCGGACAACCTGGACATCCCACCTGGTTCCTGACCTGTCGTCAGCCCGCCCGATCGTGCCCGACCTGCCGGTTCGAGGCGATCTCACGCCGTCCTTTCCCCGTGATCTTCCCATCCAAACCTGATTGGGCGTTTATCACCCCATCCGGCGGTTCCAGGACGATGTGACCCGAATGTCCGACCTGGCTCCTTGACACTGGAGGGTCGGTTGCGGTCTGCTTGGCGGCATGTCAGAGTTCCCGGCCCTTTCCGCCGACCGGCGCCGCCAGGCGCTCCTCGGTGCTGCCGCGAACTCCTCGTGTTGTTGCCGCTGTCTCCGCTGTATCTAGGCGCCCGCGTCCCACCGCGCGCCGCCCCCGGAACAGAGGCCGACCGCGCGACAGTCCCCCCTGAACGCTCTCGCGGATCCGGCTGATCCATGCCCGCAGCCGAACCCGAGGACGTCACACCGTGCGAATGCCCCGCCTCCGCAAGCGCAACCGCGACCGCAAGCCCCTGCCCCTGCCCGTGGCCACCCCTCGCTGGACGGACGGTCTGAGCGACGTGTCCATCGCGGGCGACCCGACGGCCTTCCCGCACCTGGCCCGCACCGACCTGCCCGCGCACCCCACCACCGTCGCCGGCTACGCCCGGCTGGTCCGGGAGATCGCCGCCGACCGCGCCCGCTGGGAGCCGCTGGTCCGCTACGACGCGCTGACCCGCTGGTACTCCCGGCTGGAGACCGGCCCCGGCTACGAGGTGTGGCTGCTCAGCTGGCTGCCCGGCCAGTCCAGCGGCTTCCACGACCACGGCCGCTCGGCCGGCGTGATGACCGTCCTTCAGGGTGAGCTCACCGAACGCTCGTTGACGGCGGGCGGCGAGGGCACGCGCGCCCTGACCCCCGGCGGCCTGCGGGTGCTCTCCACCGGCCACCTGCACGAGATGGTCAACGCCTCGCTGGAGCCCGCGGTCTCCGTCCACCTGTACACGCCCGGCCTGGTCGAGATGAACCAGTACCCGGCGGCGACCCAGCAGCTCCGTCACCGGGTGCACTGACCCGCTGGCAGGATGAAGTCATGCGAATCACTGCACTGGCGGGCGGCATCGGCGGGGCCAGGTTCCTGCGCGGACTCCGGGCGGCGGTCTCGCCCACCGACGAGATCACCGTCATCGGGAACACCGGCGACGACATCCACCTGTACGGGCTGAAGGTCTGCCCCGACCTGGACACCGTGATGTACACCCTCGGCGAGGGCATCCACGAGGAGCAGGGCTGGGGCCGCCGCGACGAGACCTGGTCGATCAAGGAGGAGATGAAGGCCTACGGCGTCGGCCCCGAATGGTTCGGGCTCGGCGACCGGGACTTCGCCACCCACATCGTCCGGACCCAGATGCTCGGCGCCGGCTACCCGCTGTCCGCCGTCACCGAGGCGCTGTGCGACCGCTGGCAGCCCGGCGTGCGACTGCTGCCGATGAGCGACGACCGGGTGGAGACGCACGTCCGGATCACCGACGCGGACGGGCCGCGGGTGGTGCACTTCCAGGAGTACTGGGTGCGGCTGCACGCCGCCGTCGACGCCGAGGCGATCATTCCGGTCGGCGCGGACACCGCGAAGCCCGCGCCCGGCGTGCTGGAGGCCATCGCCGGGGCCGACCTGGTGGTGCTCCCGCCGTCGAACCCGGTGGTGTCGATCGGCACCATCCTCGCCGTCCCCGGCATCCGGCAGGCGGTGGCCGGTGCGAACGCCCCCGTGGTGGGCCTGTCCCCCATCATCGGCGGCGCGCCCGTGCGCGGCATGGCCGACAAGGTGCTCGCCGCTGTCGGCGTGGAGACCTCGGCCGCCGCTGTTGCCCGGCACTACGGCTCTCGTGGCAACGGCGGGCTGCTGGACGGCTGGCTGGTGGACAGCTCGGACGCCGCCGCCGTCGCCGAGGTGGAGGCCGCCGGCATCGCCTGCCGGGCCGTGCCGCTGCTGATGACCGACGTCGACGCCACCGCCGAGATGGCCCGCGCCGCACTGAAGTTGGCCGCCGAGGTCGCCAAGTGACCACCGACGGACTGCGGTTGCTGCCGGTCACCGGACTGCCGGAGATCACCGAGGGCGACGACATCGCCGAACTGATCGCCAAGGCGGGCGAGTTCGAGGACGGCGACATCCTGGTGATAACGTCCAAGATCGTCTCCAAGGCCGAGGGCCGGCTGCTGCACGCGGACGACCGCGAAGCCGCGATCGACGCCGAGACCGTCCGGGTGGTCGCCCGGCGCGGCCCCGTCCGGATCGTCGAGAACCGCAACGGCCTGGTGATGGCCGCCGCGGGCGTCGACGCGTCCAACACCGCCCCCGGCACCGTCCTGCTGCTGCCGCTCGACCCGGACGAATCCGCGCGCCGACTGCGCGCCCGGCTCCAGCAGTTGACGGGCCGACGGCTCGCCGTGATCGTCACCGACACCTTCGGGCGGCCCTGGCGCAACGGGCTCACGGACGTGGCCATCGGGGCGGCAGGGCTGCGTGTGCTGGAGGACCACCGGGGGCGGACCGACAGCCACGGCAACGAGTTGCAGCTGACCGTCACCGCCACCGCCGACGAACTGGCCGCCGCCGCCGACCTGGTGAAGGGCAAGGCCACTGGCACGCCCGTCGCGATCGTGCGAGGCCTGGCCGGCCTGGTCACCGCGGAGGACGGGGACGGGGTCCGGGCGATCATCCGCTCCGCGAAGGACGACATGTTCCGGCTGGGGACGTCGGAGGCGATCCGGGAGGCCGTCACGCTGCGGCGGACCGTACGTTCCTTCACGGATGAGCCGGTGGACGGGGGCGCGGTGCGACGGGCGGTCGCCGCTGCCGTCACCGCGCCCGCGCCGCACCACACCACTCCGTGGCGGTTCGTGCTGCTCGAATCCGCGGAGAGCCGGACGCGGCTGCTGGACGCGATGCTGGGCGCTTGGCAGCGGGACCTGCGGGAGCTCGACGGGTGGTCCGAGGAGCGGATCGCGCGGCGTACTGCGCGTGGCGAAGTGCTGCGCGGGGCGCCGTACTTGGTGATTCCGTGCCTGGTGATGGAGGGGTCGCACGATTACCCCGACGGGCGGCGGGCCGGGGCCGAGCGGGAGATGTTCACGGTCGCGATCGGGGCTGCGGTGCAGAACCTGCTGGTCACCCTCACCGGCGAGCGGTACGGGTCCGCGTGGGTGTCGTCGACGATGTTCTGCCGGGAGACCGTGCGGGACGTCCTGGACCTGCCCGCCGGGTGGGATCCCATGGGGGCGATTGCTGTGGGGCGGCCGGCGGAGGGGCCGAGGGATCGTCAACCACGCTCGGCGGATGACTTTCTGACGGTGAGGTAACGGTACGGACGGGGCCCGGAAACGGCGGGACGCACAGTGCCCTGTTGGTCATCCGCAGACTTGGCCCCGCCGTTCCCCGGGCCCCTGATGGGCCCTCCGCGCCCCTAGCGTCCCCTGTGGTCGTTCGGGGTGAGGCGCGGACCGTACTTGGGTGGGCGCGCGCCTGTGAGGGGGAGGATGCGGCAGAGGCGGTAGCGGTGGGGGCGGTAGGGCTCGAGGAGGGTAAGCATTTGGGCGTCGTCGCTGCGGGGGCGGCCGGCGAGGGCCCAGCCGACGATGTTGGGGAGGTGGAAGTCGCCGACCGAGACGGCGTCGGGGTCGCCGTTGCTGCGCTGGAGGGTTTCGGCGGCGGTCCAGATGCCGATGCCGGGGACGGCGGTGAGGCGGGCGAAGGCGTCGGCGGAGGGCATGGTGGAGGCGGCTTCGAGCTTCGCGGCGAGGCGGACGGCGCGTTGGACGGTGGCGGAGCGTTTGGGGTCGACGCCGGCGCGGTGCCAGGCCCAGCTGGGGATCAGGGACCAGTCGCGGGCGGTGGGGGTGACGCACAGGCCGAGGTCGGCGGCGGGGCCGGGGGCGGGGGTGCCGTAGTCGCGGAGCAGGGTGCGCCAGGCGCGGTAGGCCTCGCCGGTGGTGACTTTCTGTTCCAGGATGGCGGGGACGAGGGATTCCATCACCAGGCCGGTGCGGGTCAACCGGAGTCCGGGGCAGGTGCGTTGGGCTTCGCGGAGCGGCCCGGGGGGCAGGACGAGCCCGGCGGGGTCGTCCTCGGCGCCGAGCAGGGCGGGGAGTTGTTCGAGCAGCCAGCCTGCACCGGGGCCCCAGGCGGTGGCGGATATCTCGTCGTGGTCGGGCCGGATGCGCAGGGTGCCCGGGCCGTCGGGGGTGCGGGAGGCGCGCCAGACGGTGCCGTCGGGGGTGCGGTGGAAGGCGGGGTCGCCGGTGCCGCGTTGCAGCGGGTAGAGGGTGCGGCCGAGGTCGAGGGGGTAGCCGGGCCGCCACTGTCGGGTCAGCTCTGGCATCGGGTTCCTCGGGGTGTGCAGGTTCGCGGGGGCGTCTGCGAGGGTAACGCGGAGAGGCGGGTGGACGGGCGGGCACCCTCCCGTCCGGGCGTGCGCAGGACGTAGGCTGGGGCGCACCATGACTGCGCCTTTCGCTGCCGACGCCCGCACCCCCGCCGAGCTGCTGCAGGCCTACCTGCGCGCCGGGGCCGGTGCCGATCCGTCCCGCCCTCTGGTGACCTTTTACGACGACTCGACCGGGGAACGGGTGGAGTTGTCGGCGAAAACCTTCGACAACTGGGTGGCGAAGACGGCCAACCTGTTGCAGGACGAGCTGAACGCCTCGCCGGACGACCGGGCGGCGCTGCTGCTGCCGGCGCACTGGCAGACCGCCGTGTGGCTGCTGGCGTGCTGGTCGGTGGGTGTGGTCGCGGTGCCGGGCGGTGAGCCGAAGGACGCGGACCTGGTGGTGTCGGGTCCGGAGGGTCTGGAGGCGGCGCAGGAGTGCCCCGGGGAGCGGGTGGCGCTGGCGCTGCGTCCGCTGGGCGGCCGGTTCCCGCAGCGGCCGGACGGGTTCCTGGACTACGCGGCGGAGGTGCCCGGGCAGGGCGACCGGTTCGCCCCGTACTCGCCGGTGGATCCGCAGGCGGCGGCGCTGGAGTCGTCGGTGGACGGCCTGGCGCTGAAGCTGACGGGCGAGCAGGCCGTGGCGCTGGCCCGGGAGGGCGCGGCCCGGCTGGGTCTGGACAGCGGCAGCCGGGTTCTGTCGACGCTGTCGTTCGACGACTGGACGGGGTTGGAGGCGGGCCTGCTGGCGCCGCTGGCGGCCGGGGCCTCGGTCGTTCTGTGCCGGAACTCCGAACAGTTGACGGATGGTCAGTGGCAGCAGCGGATCGAATCCGAACGGGTGACGCTGCGTCTCGGCTGACCCGGCCCGGCCCGCGTGGCCGAACAGTTCTGCGGCAACGGCGCGCACTGCCCGGTGAGGTGATCCGGGCGGGGCGCGCCGTTGCCGTTTTCCGCCGCTCCGACGGGTGACGGCGGCCCGGAGCCGGGGAGTTCGCCGGGCGGGCTCCTCTAGGGTGGCCCGGATGAACAGCGGACACCCGAACCGAGGTGACTCGGACAACTCGGGCCGGCAGCACTCCGGCCGGCGGGCGCGGCCGTCCAGGCCCGCGGGTGCCAGTGCGACGCCGGGCGGACGGGCGGCGCGGCGGCGCGGCCGGGTGGTGCGGGGGCGGCGGGTGCTGACCTGGGTGGCGGGCTCGCTGGGCCTGGTGCTGGCGGCGGGCTGCGGCGGGGCGTTCTACGTGTACCGGCACTTCAATCGGAACATCTCCTCGGTGAAGGTCCAGGTAGGCGACGAGTCGGAGCGCCCGCAGGCGACCAACGACGCGCTGAACCTGCTGGTGATCGGCACCGACAGCCGGGTCGGCCTGGGCCGCGAGTACGGCGACGAGGGGTCCACCGGGCACGCGGACACCACGCTGCTGTTCCACATCTCCAAGGACCGCAGCAACGCCACGGTGCTGTCGATCCCGCGCGACCTGATGGTGGCCGTCCCGGAGTGCCGCAGTGGCGAGAAGCGGATCCCGGGCGAGGCGCGGGCGATGTTCAACAGCAGTCTGGGGCAGGACGGGCGGGACCCGGGCTGCACCTGGAAGACCGTGGAGAAGCTGACCGGCGTCCGGATCAACCACTTCATGATGGTCAACTTCGAGGCGGTGAAGTCACTCTCCACGGCGGTCGGCGGCGTCGAGGTGTGCGCGGCCACCGCCATCGACGACCCGTACTCGCACCTGAAGATGTCCGCCGGGCGGCACGTGGTGCAGGGCGAGGAGGCGCTGGCGTTCGTCCGGACCCGCCACGCGGTGGGACTGGGCGGTGATCTGACGCGCATTCCGCTCCAGCAGCAGTTCATCAGCTCGATGGTCCGCAAGATGAAGAGCAGCGACACCCTGACCAGCCCGGCCAAGCTGTGGAGCCTGGCGGACGCCGCCACCAAGGCGCTGACCGTGGACAGCGCCATCAACGACGTCAACCGGCTGAAGGACCTGGCGCTGGACATCTCCCGGGTGAACACCGGGAACATCACCTTCACCACGGTGCCGGTGCTGGACGACCCGACGGACAGCAACCGGCTGGTCCTCAAGCCGGGTGACGCGCAGCAGCTGTTCGCGATGATCGCCGCCGACCGTTCGCTGACCGAGGTCGCGCAGCAGCAGGCGTCACCTTCCCCCGCTCCGACCCCGTCCCAGCTGGACGCCGACGACGTGAAGGTGACGGTCCGCAACGGCACCGGGACGCCCGGGCAGGCCGGGCGGGCGGTCTCGGTGCTGAGGGCGAAGGGATTCGCGCTGGCCGCCTTCGCCAGCAACGCGGAGGTCCGGCAGGCCAGTTCGGTGTCCTACCCGGCGGGCCAGGAGGACCGGGCGCGGGCGGTGGCCGCCGCGCTCGGGCTGCCCGCGACGGCCGTGCGGGCGGGTGGCCGGGACGGCGTGACGGTGCTGCTGGGCGCCGATTTCGTCGGGGCGGGCTCGCCGTCGGCGGTGCCGACCGAGGCGCCGAAGGATCTCCAGCGGGTCCGGGCGGACGACACCAACGTCTGCGCGTCGAAGTTCAAGTAGGCAGGTCAGGAGGGGAGTTCGGCGTCCGGAACAAGCGTGTCGGGGGCGGTCTCGGTGTACTGCTCGCCGGTGCGCGGGCAGCGCCAGTGGCCTTCGCCGGCGGGCTCCAGCGGTTCGCCGGCCCGGCCGACCCACTTGATCCGGCGGGCGGGCACCCCGGCGACCAGCGCGAAGTCGGGGACGTCCCGGTGCACCACCGCGCCGGCCGCGATCAGCGCCCACCGGCCGACGGTGACACCGGCCACCAGCACGGCCCGGCCGCCGATCGAGCAGCCCTGCCGGAGCGTGACGCCGCGGGCGTGCCAGTCGTCACCGCGCTTGAGCCGGCCGTCCGGGTCGACGGAGCGCGGGTACAGGTCGTTGGTGAGGACGGCGGCGGGGCCGACGAAGACGCCGTCCTCCAGCACCGCGGGCTCGTACACCAGGGCGTGGTTCTGCAGCTTGACCCGGTCGCCGAGCTTCACGCCCGGGCCGACGTAGGCGCCGCGCCCGATGATGCACTCGGCGCCGATCTCGGCGTGCTCGCGGACCTGGGCGAGGTGCCAGACGGTGCTGCCCGGGCCGAGGTTGGCGCGCGGGTCGACGTCGGCGGTGGCCTCGATCCTGGGAGCGCTGCTCGTCATGGCGCGACCCTAGCGCGGGTGGACGGCCCCCGTCCGGGCTTCCGGGGACCGTCCTCGACCGTCGGTCAGGCTCCGGCGGTGGTGGCCGGGTCGATCGGTGCGGGCGGGGTGGAGGCGATCACCTTGCGGGCCAGCTTGCGCGGCGAGGTGAGGAAGCCGAAGCCCCAGCTCAGGTGCATGGTGGCGAGGGCCAGCGGGACCTGCACCCGGGCCTTGGCGGACAGGCCGCGGCCCTCCGCCAGGCCGCCGGCGATGATCGCCGCGAAGTAGCCGCCCGGCAGCACCAGGAACACCGGGTGCAGCGCGGCGCCCAGCACCAGGCCGCCGACCACGCCGAGCAGGGCGAACGGCGGGGCCAGGTAGCGCAGGTTGACCGAGCCGCGGTGGTAGCGGGTGACGACGCGGCGCCAGCGGCCGTAGTCCTTGTACTGCTTGGCGAGCGCGCGCGGGGTCGGCCGGGGCCGGTAGGTGACCTTCAGCTGCGGGGTGAACCAGACCAGTCCGCCGGCCTGCCGGATCCGGTAGTTCAGCTCCCAGTCCTGGGCGCGGATGAATTCCTCGTTGTAGCCGCCCTGCTGCTCCAGCACCTCGCGGCGGAACACCCCGAGGTACACGGTGTCGGCCTTGCCGGCCAGGCCGCCGGTGTGGAAGGCGGCGTTGCCGACACCTATCTTCGAGGTCATCGCGGTGGCGACGGCCCGCTCCCACTCGGTCTCGCCCTCGGCGTGCATGATGCCGCCGACGTTGGCGGCGTTCATCTCGTCCAGCAGCCGGACGGCGGTGGCGATGTAACCGGGCGTCAGCAGCCCGTGGCCGTCCACCCGGACCACCACGGGGTGCCGGCTGGCCCGGATCGCGGCGTTCAGGCCGGCGGGGGTGCGGCCGGTCGGGTTGGGGACGGTGCGCACCCGCGGGTCCTCGGCGACCAGGGCGGCGGCGATCTCGTCGGTCCGGTCCGTGGACGGGCCGAGTGCGATCACCACCTCCAGTTCGCCGCCGTACTCCTGTTCCAGGATCCGGTGGACGGCAGTGCGCAGGTGACGTTCCTCGTCGAGCACCGGCATGATCACGGAGACCGCCGGCAGCTCCTCAGCAGCCTTGGTGTTCATCGTGCCCGAGCGTACCGGCGCGGACCGCCCGGTGTCGGCCCGGGTCGGTCCCGGTCCGGCGCGCCGTCGGGGCCGGGCGGGCCGCAGCGCTTAGCATCCGGAGAATGCCTGTTCAGCGCCAGCTCGTTCGCCTGTCCAAATCCAGTCGGACGCGCCGCAGGCGCTGGGGGCTGTGGACGGCGGGGGCGCTCTCCTTCTCGGTGCTGGCCGCCTCCTGCGCGGGCTGGGCGGTGCTGAACGGCGTCGGCTCCTCGCTGGGCCGGGTGGACGCGATCGGCGGCGGCCCCGACCGGCCCGCGGACGACGGGGCGTCGACGTTCCTGGTGGTCGGCACCGACGAGCGGGACGGCATCCCGGAAGCCACCCTGAAGAACGTCCTGCACGCGGGCGGCGAGTCCTGCCACTGCACCGACACCATGATGGTCGTCCAGCTGTCCGCGGACCGCGGCCGGGCCACCGTGGTGTCCGTGCCGCGCGACTCGTACGTGGACATCCCCGCGCACCAGGACCGGATCTCCGGCAAGCAGGTGGCCGCCTCCAAGGGCAAGATCAACGCCGCGTACGGGATGGGCGGGGCGCCGCTCGCGGTGCGCACCGTGGAGCAGAACACCGGGCTGCGGATCGACCACTACATCGAGGTGAACTTCCTCGGCTTCGTCTCCACCGTGGACGCCCTCGGCGGCGTCCAGGTGTGCTCGCCCAAGCCGCTGAAGGACGACTACTCGGGCCTCGACCTGCCGGCCGGCACCAGCAGGCTGGACGGCGCGGGCGCGCTGCGCTACGTCCGGGCCCGGCACGTGGACGGCTCCTCGGACCTGGGGCGGATGCACCGCCAGCAGAAGTTCCTGGCGCAGCTGCTGCACCAGGCGTCCTCCGGCGGCACCCTGCTCAACCCGGCGAAGCTGACCGGGGTGATGGACACCGTGCTGCGTTCGGTGAAGGTGGACAAGGGCCTGGGCAACGCCGAACTGCTGGATTTCGCGACCCGGTTGAAGGACGTGTCGGCGTCGAACGCGGACTTCGCGACGGTGCCGCTGTCCTCGGTGGACCACCCGGTGCAGGGCTGGGGCTCGACCGTGCTGTGGGACGAGAAGGGCGCGAAGGCGCTGTTCGAGGCGGTCCGCGCCGGGCGGCCGCTGACCGGTCCGGCGCCGACGGCGGCGGCCCCCACGACGGCGCCGGCTGCCGGAACGGTTCCTCCCGGGCAGATCCGGGTGCAGGTGCTGAACGGCGCGGGCGTGCAGGGCCTGGGCACCCGGGTGGACGAGGACCTGCGCAAGGCCGGGTTCGCCACCACCGGCACCCCGTCCAACGCCCCCGGCAACGGACCGGCCGCCACCCGCACCGTGATCCGCTACGACCCGCACTGGGACGAGTCGGTGAAGGTGCTGGCCGCCGCGCTGCCGGACGCCGAGCTGGTCAAGGTCCCGAACCTCGGCGCGACCCTCCAGGTGGTGGCGGGCAGCGAATACAAGGGCCCGGCCGCCGCCACCGCGCCCGAACCGGCCGCCGCGGGCAGCAGCCCGGTGGCCGGGGCGGAGAGCGGCAGCGAGATCAGCTGCCCGGCCTGACGGGCGGTCAGCGCAGCAGGTACTGGGCCACCGCCCACGCCATGTACCCGGCGAGCACCAGGCGGTTCAGCCACAGCATCGAGCCGACCGTGCCCGCGGGCAGCGCCGTCAGCGGGCGGCGCTCCGGGCGCTGGGCGAGCGCGGTGACGATGCGGGCGACCTGCTGCGGATCGAACTCGCCGCCGAAGTGACGGTGCAGCAGGCGGGCCGGGCCCGCGCTGAAGCCGAACAGCGGCCGGCTGCGGTACCGCACCGTGACGCGGCCACTGTGCAGCGCCGCCGCCGTCACCTGCTGCCAGCTCGCCCGGCGCACCCGCAGCACGCCGCTGAGGACGACGCCGTCGCGGTCCACCGCGAGCTGCCAGCCGAACCCGCCCATCACGCCGAGCAGGAGCCCGCTTCCCATCACCAGCGGGCGGAGCAGGTTGTCCACCAGGCTGTCCTGATCGGCGAGGAAGTTCATCACCGCGCCGATCAGCACGGCGGCGACCGGGGCCGCCGCACAGCGCAGCGCGGTGGGCAGGCCGAACACCCGGGCCGGTTCCGGGCTGCCGCCGGGGTCTTCGGCGCGGTCGTCCGCCAGGCTGCGGGCGACCTGGGCCTTCACCTGCGCCTCCTCGTCGCGCGCTTCGCCGTCGCGGTCCCGCTTGGACGGGGCCGCCAGGACGACGGCGCGGGCGGCCGTCCACTTGTGCGGCGTCTCCGGGGAGCGGAGCACCACCAGCCGGTTGCGGCCGCCGCCCCAGTGGTAGAGCAGCGCTTCGACGGGGGCGTCGGCCTTGCCGAGGGCGACCGGCGTGTCCTCGTCGTCCTCGCCCTCGTCGTCCTCGTCGTCCTCGTCGTCCTCGTCGTCCTCGGGGTCGGGTATCCACGCGGCCGGGCCGTCGAGGTCGGCGGGCGCGTACTGGGCGGCTTCGTCGCCGAAGGGCATCACTCGCCACAGGCCGGCCTCGCGGTCGCCGCCGTCCACCGGCAGTACTTCCAGGACGCCGCTCGCCGTCCGCCGGGCCCGGACCCGCAGGGCGGGGGCGCTGTCGCCGATGGTTCGGCGCGCCACGGTGGTGCGGCGTGCGGAGAGGAGCAGCAGGACGGCGAAGGTGCCGGCCGCGCCGACGCCGAGCCACCACGCGGCGGAGTCCTGCCACTCGTCGGCGGCCCGGTACCAGCCGGTGCCGTCGACCAGCAGCGGGACCTGGTCGCCGACCGTGCGGTCGCCGTCCACCTCGGCGGTGAGCGTCCGGTACTCGTGCGGCAGCCGGTACTCGACGGTGGCGCTGTCGCCGCCGTCGTGGATGCTGCGGACGGTGCCCCACGTCCGGTCGGCGCGGGCGGCCCGGGCGAGGTCGTCCTCGGTCTGCCACACACCGACCGCCAGCAGCACCACCGCGGCCGCCCCGAACAGGGCGGCCAGGATGTGCCGCACCCGGGGCCGGGACGGCGGGTCGATCGGGGAGTCGGCGCCCCGCAGCGTCCACGGGTAGGGCACCGGCGGGCCCATCAGCGTGGCCAGTTGGGCCTCGGCGCGGCGCAGGCCGGCGTCCTCCCGGTACAGCGCGGCGGCGGCCAGCAGGTGCGCGGCGCAGGCGGCGGTGGGCAGCCAAGGGCCGGGCAGCGCGTTCGGCAGGAACCAGAGCAGCAGGCCGGCCGCGGCGGGCACCACGAAGCTGGTGCGGCGGCGCAGCAGCAGCGCCAGGAATTCCACCAGCAGCACGGCGGGTGCGGCGCTCTCGGCGTACGGCACGGTGCAGGCCCGCAGCGAGTCGCACCGGTCCGGCGTCCGGTCGAACGCGATCGCCAGCACCACCGTCACCACCGGCAGCAGCGCCAGCCAGCGGCTGTTCAGCCGCCGCCACACCCGGGCGGCCCGCCACTGGTCGGCGGCGGCCAGCGTCAGCGCGGGCGCGGCGGGCAACGGGGGCGCGGGGTATTCCGACATGCGCGCGATTCTGGCAGGCGCCTTCCGGGGCGCTCGCACCGGAGGTAAAGGAAGCTTCAATTGCCCGAACCGCTGCTGACGCTCGGCCGTGGAGCTACGTTGAAGAGGAGAGCGATCCGACGGGGGTGTCCGCAATGGCGGTGCTGGTGGTCGAGGTGCGTCCGCACTGGTTCACGGCCTGGTTCCACCGGATGGCGACGGAGCCGGTGGTGGACGTGGACGGGGTTCAGTCGCAGGCCCGTTGGGGCGTCAACCGGGTGCCGGTGACGGAGGGGCGGCACGTGGTGTCGGTGTGGTTCCGGTACCGGGGTCAGCGGGCGGCGCGGCTGGGCGCCGGTGGGTGCGAGCTGACGGTGGCGGACGGGGCGCAGGTGCCGGTCTCGGCGCGGCTCGGGGTGCGCAACGGCAGTCACTTCACCGTGGCCTGAGACGGCGGCAGGCCCGCCCGGGGATTCCGGGCGGGCCTGCTGGTCGGGACAAGCGGTCAGTCGGTGGCGATGGCGGCCAGGACGTTCATCCTCGCGGCGCGGAAGGCCGGGACGAGGGCGGCGACCAGGCCGACCACGACGGAGCCGATCAGCACGGTGACGACTGTGCCGGTGGGAATGGTCAGCACCGTCAGGCCCTGTTCGGCCAGGACGGCGCGGGCGGTGACGCCCCAGCTGAGACCGAGCACGGTGCCGAGGACGGCGCCGAACAGGGCGATCACCACGGACTCCAGGCGGACGGTGCGGCGCAGCTGACGGCGGGACAGGCCGATGGCGCGCAGCAGGCCGATCTCCCGGGTGCGTTCGACCACGGACAGCGCCAGCGTGTTGACCACGCCGAGGACGGCGACCACGATCGTCAGGCCGAGCAGGCCGTAGACCATGGCGAGCAGCTGGTCGAACTGGGACTTGACCATCTCCTTGTAGCCGGCCTGGTCCTTGACCACCAGCTGCGGGTAGTCGGCCAGCGACTTCTGCAGGTCCGCGAGCACCGCGCCCTTGTCGGCTCCGGCCGACGCGGCGCCGAGCAGTAGGCCGACGGGCGGCAGTTGACCGTTCATCGCCTTGGCGACGGTGTCGGTGCCGGTGAAGAAGCGCTGGTCGAACAGCTGGTTGCCGGTCTTGATGACGGCGGCGACCTTGAGGGTCTGGCCGCGGCCCTCGCCGTAGTTGACGTTGAGCTGGTCGCCGACCTTGAGGTGGTGCTCGTCGGCGAAGTCCTGGCCGACCGAGATGCCGCCGTCGGCGAACACCGCCTCGGCGTTGCCGGAGGCGATCGGGAGCCGGAAGTCCTTCAGCAGGCTGGCGCCGGAGACGGCGAGCCGGGTGCGCAGGGTGCCGCCGTCGGGCAGCGTGATCTCGGCGGGGACGTTCCGCTGCTCGGTCAGGTGGTCGAGGCCGTTGGTGCGCCGGGCGGCGTCGACCATGGCGGGGGTGAGGGCGCCGTGGCCGCCGTCCACCACGTAGTCGGCGCCGACGGACTTGTCGATCTGCGAGGTCATCGAGCCGACCATCGAGGAGGTGACCACCGAGGCGCCGATCACCACGGCCAGTCCGATCATCAGCGCGGCGGCGGTGGAGCCGGTGCGCCGCGGGTTGCGGACCACGTTGCGCTGGGCGAGCCGCCCGGCCGGGCCGAACAGTGCGGGCAGCAGGCCGCCGAACAGCCGGACCAGCATGGAGACCAGCAGCGGACCGAGCACCACCGAACCGGCCAGGGTGGCCAGCAGGCCGAGGCCGAGCAGCATCCCGCCGGTGGAGCCGGGCGAGCCCGCGGCGAGCACCAGCGCGGCAACGCCGGCACCGGTGATCAGCAGGCCGACCGCGGCCCGGATCCGGTTGGCGCGCGGTTCGGCCGGGGCGGAGTGGTCGAGCAGCGCGGCCATCGGGGTGATCCGGGCGGCGCGGCGGGCCGGGAAGAACGCGGCGAGCAGGGTGACCGGCAGGCCGACGGCGTAGCCGACCACCGGGACGGCCCAGGTGATCTGGAGCGAGGAGGCGTCCAGGTTCATCCCGGTCGCCTTCATCAGCTGGATCATGCCGGCGGCCAGGCCGAGGCCGGCGCCGATGCCGATGGTGGAGCCGATCAGGCCGAGGATCAGGCCCTCGACCAGCACCGAGCGGTTGACCTGCGACCGGCTGCCGCCGATGGCGCGCAGCAGGCCGATCTCCCGGGTGCGCTGGGTGACCAGCATGGAGAAGGTGTTGACGATCAGGAAGATGCCGACGGCGGCCGACAGGAAGGCGAAGCCGAGCATCGCCCACTTCATGAACTTCAGGAACGAGCCGACGCCCGCCGAGTTCTCCTTCTGCTGCTCGGCGGCGGTCTTCGCCTCGAAGCCGTTGCCGAGGCCGGCCAGCGCGGCGGTCTTCAGCTCGTCGTTGCTGCGGCTGCCGTCGCCGAACAGCTCGACGGAGGTGTACGCCTCGGTGCCGAGCAGCACCCGCTGCGCGGTCGGGGTGTCCAGGAAGGCCAGCGCCGCACCGGGGTTGGTGGTCCGGAAGGTGACGATGCCGGAGATGGTGAAGTCGTAGTTACCGGTCTCGGTGATCACCCGAAGCTTGCCGCCCAGGCCGAGGCCGGACTTCTTGGCGGTGTCGGCGTCCAGCATCAACTGGTCGGCGCCCTGCGGCTGGTGGCCGGAGGTGATGTCGACCGACGTGCGCGGCGAGTCCGTCCAGTTGCCGGTCAGGGTGGGGGCGCCGGAGGTCGGGCCGACCAGCTTGTTGGTGGCCGGGTCGACCAGGGTCGCGGTGGAGGCGAAGACGTTGCCGACGGCGGCCTTGACGCCCGGTTCGGCGGCGAGCTTCTTCTGGACGTCGACCGGGACGGTCGGGGCCCGGCCGGGGCCGTCGGCGGTCAGTTCGTCCTGCGCCTTGCGCACCGACAGGTCGGAGGCGGTGGCGGCGAACAGCCGGTCGAAGGTGGTGGTGGCGGTGTTGTAGAAGACCAGGGTGCCGGCCACGAAGGCGACCGAGAGCACCACGGCCAGCAGGGAGAGCACCAGGCGCCACTTGTGCGCGAGGAAGCTCCGCAGCGAAGTCTTGAGCAGCATCGTTCCCGGTCCCGTCTCAGCTGGTGCGCTTGCCGTCGAAACGGCGCATGCGGGTCAGGACGGAGTCGGCGGTCGGGTTGTGCATCTCGTCGACGATCACGCCGTCGGCCAGGAACAGCACCCGGTCCGCGTGGCCGGCGGCCACCGGGTCGTGGGTCACCATGACGATGGTCTGGCCGAGTTCGTCGACCGAGCGGCGCAGGAAGCCGAGCACCTCCGCGCCGGAGCGGGAGTCCAGGTTGCCGGTGGGCTCGTCGCCGAAGATGATCTCGGGCCGGGCGGCCAGCGCCCGGGCCACCGCGACGCGCTGCTGCTGGCCGCCGGAGAGCTGCCCGGGCCGGTGCTTGAGCCGGCCGGACAGGCCGACGGTCTCGATCACCTGCTCCAGCCACGCCCGGTCGGGCTTGCGGCCGGCGATGTCCATCGGCAGCGTGATGTTCTCCAGCGCGTTCAGCGTCGGCAGCAGGTTGAACGCCTGGAAGATGAAGCCGATCTTGTCGCGGCGCAGCCGGGTCAGCTGCTTGTCCTTCAGGCCGGTGACCTCGGTGTCGCCGATCCAGATCCGCCCCTCGGAGACGCTGTCCAGGCCGGCCAGGCAGTGCATCAGGGTCGACTTGCCGGAGCCCGACGGACCCATGATCGCGGTGAACCGGCCGCGCTCGATGTCCACGTCGACCGCGTTCAGCGCCGTCACCCGGGTCTCGCCCGTCCCGTACGCCTTGGTCACCTGCCGGGCCCGGGCGGCGACGTCGTTCTGCTGGGCTACGGGTGTGAGGTGCGCGGCGCTCGCTGCCGTGGTCACTGCTTGCTCCTTGAGGTGGGGTGGGGTCCGCCCGATGTCCTCAAGCCTCCCGTCTTAACCGCGCCCTTACGTCCTCCACCGGGACGAAGGCCACCACCGGGAAACGCTCCGGGGTCGGGGCCCTCTCCCCTAGGGGTCCGCGCCCCGCGGGGTAAGGGTCCCGATCCCGGTGGTTGACGAACTGTCAGGCCGTGACGGCCAGTTCGGCCCGCGGCTGGAGCGCGGCGGAGAACGCGTCCACCACCGGGGTCAGCAGCACCTCGGTCTCCCGCTCCAGCTCGGTGCCGCCGTCCTCGCGCACCACGATGTGCCGGTCCAGCACGAACCAGCCCTGGGTGATGTGCGCGGCGCCCATCGAGTTCAGCACCGGCCGCAGCGCGTAGTCCACCGCCAGCACGTGCGCGGTGGAGCCGCCGGTGGCCAGCGGAAGAACGGTCTTGCCGCGCAGCGCGTACTGCGGCAGCAGGTCGAGCAGCGCCTTCAGCAGCCCCGAGTAGGCGGCCTTGTACACCGGCGTGCCGATCACCACCGCGTCCGCCCGCTCGAACAGCTCGACGGCGCGGGCTATCGCCGGATCGGCCGTATCGGCGGCCAGCAGCGCCCCGGCGGGCAGCGAGCGGGCGTCCAGCGCCTCCACCCGGTGGCCGTGCGAGACCAGCCGGCGGTCGACGTGGCGCAGCAGCTTCGTGGTGCGGGAGGTCGCGGACGGGGAGCCGGAGACGGAAAGGATCACGGCCATGGAGTCACCTCGGTGCGTACGGCCGCGGGCACGGCGGCCGGAAACGGAAGAAACGGGAACGCGAGGGCGAGGGCGCGGGCTCGCCCGGGGGTGAATGCGCGGCGAGGACTCAGCCGCGACACAGCGAGCAGGACACCCGACCGTGGTCGACGTGCCGCCGACGGGTGAGGACCTTCCGCTGCTCCATGCGGCCATGCAAACACGTGCGGTTTTACCGGGTCAAGGCCGTGTCCGGCCGGTGAACACCGCACCGAACGGTCCGGGCCCTGCATCAAAACGGCCACAAGGAGCCCCCTCCGAGCCGGACGATCACCACGCGGCCCGAGGTTCGGGCATCCTTCCCCTCATGAACACGTGGCAGGAGCGCCCGGGGGGCGGCGCATACGGGCAGGGCGACGCGGCACGCGGCCGGGGCGGGGCGGGCGGGGAGCCGCCGCTGCCTCCGTCGTTGAATCCGCGCGGCACGGGCGTCCCGCTCTCCCGCCCCGACCAGCCCCCGTACCAGGGCGGCATGCCTGGCGGGCCCGGCAGTCCTGGTGGCCCCGGCGGGCCCGGCGGCCCTGGCGGGCAGCCTCCGTACGGTGGCCAACCGCCGTACGGGCAGCCGTCGTACGAGCCGGAGCCGAACCCGCGGGGCGACGGCGCCCCGCAGTCGGCCCGGCCGCGCCGCTCGCGCAAGAAGATCATCGGATACTCGGCGCTCGGCCTGGTCCTGGCGCTGCTCACCACCGGGATCGGCACCTACTTCTGGGCCGACGGCAAGCTCCGGCACGAGAACGTGCTCGCCGACTACCCGGGCCGCCCGGCAGCCGGCAAGGGAACGAACTGGCTGATCGTGGGCTCGGACAGCCGCGAGGGCCTCACCGACGCCCAGGAGGACAACCTCCACACCGGCTCCGCCGAGGGCAAGCGCAGCGACTCGATGATGATCCTGCACATCGGCGACCACGGAAACACCCTGATGTCGATCCCGCGCGACTCCTGGGTGCAGATACCCGCCCACCAGGACACCTCCGGCAGCGGAAAGTCCATAGCCGCCAGCACCCACAAGATCAACGCCTCCTTCGCGAGCGGCGGCGGCCGGCTCCTGGTGCAGACCGTCGAGACCAACACCGGCCTGCGCATCGACCACTACGCGGAGATCGGCTTCGCCGGATTCGTCGGCCTGGTCGACGCCGTCGGCGGCGTCGAGATGACCATCGACCAGCCGATCAAGGACAAGGACTCCGGCCTCGACCTCCAGGCCGGCACCCAGACCCTGACCGGCAAGCAGGCCCTCGCCTTCGTCCGCCAGCGGCACCAGATGGCCGACCAGGACCTCGGCCGGATGCGGAACCAGCAGAAGTTCCTCGGCGCCCTCGCCAAGCAGGCCGCCTCCCCCGGCACCCTGCTCAACCCCTTCACGTTCTACCCGCTGGCCTCCGCCGGCCTCGACACCCTGATCGTCGACAACGACGCCGGCCTCACCGACCTCGGCTCGATGTTCCTCGCCATGAAGGGCGTCACCGGCGGCGCCGGCCAGACCATCACCGTCCCGATCGGCAACCCCGACTTCCGCACCCCCACCGGCGAATCCGCCGTCAAGTGGGACCCGACGAAGTCCAAGGCCGTCTTCGACGCGATGAAGAACGACACCGCGGTTCCCGACACGAAGTGACCACCACCGGAGGGCGGGAGTTTTCGAACTCCCGCCCTCCGGCGCGTCGTTGACGCTTCATCGGGCAGCTCGCCGGAACAATGTCCGCCATGTCTCTGGTGACCTCCCTCATCTACCGCCGCCGAAGCCGGCTGTTCGGCCGCCTGGTCCAGGAAGCCCTGGCCCTCTACGGCGTGGAGGTCCCCGCCGCCGCCGAGATCGGCCCCGGCCTGCTCGTCTACCACCGCGGCTTCGGCACCGTCCTGCACCCCTTCACCACCCTCGGCGCGAACGTCACCCTCTACAACGGCGTCACCATCGGCCGCGCCGACCCGTGGGTCCCGCAGGAGGAATCCGCGATGCGACGGGTCGTCCTGGAGGACGGGGTGGTGGTCTGCGCCGGCGCGAAGATCGTCTGCAAGTCGGGCGTCCTCACGGTCGGCGCCGGAACCGTCATCGGCGCGAACGCGGTGCTCACGCATTCCACTGGGCCCAACGAAATTTGGGCCGGCGCCCCGGCCCGGCGTGTGGGGATGAGGGCGCCAAACCAGGGAGAGCGTGACCAGGGAGAGCACAACCGGGGGCGCTGGGGGTCCCCCCAGCGAAGCGAGGGGGCGGAACTGCGCGGGCAAGGAGCGCACGCCAGCTAGGTCGCGATCAAGTGCAAGTCATTGCCCTACGTCGCGATCTTGCCGACGGGCACCTTCCGCTTCGCGCAGTTCCCCGCGCCCCCGGTTTCGCACCCTCGCAGCTCCCAACGCCCCTGGTGGTTCTCGCCTGCTACGGCAGGTTACGGGCCATGACGATGCGCTGGACCTGGTTGGTGCCCTCGTAGATCTGGGTGATCTTCGCGTCGCGCATCATCCGCTCCACCGGGTAGTCCCGCGTGTACCCGTACCCGCCCAGCAGCTGCACCGCGTCCGTCGTGACCTCCATCGCCACGTCCGAAGCGAAGCACTTCGCCGACGCCCCGAAGAACGTCAGATCGCCGTCACCGCGCTGCGACTTCGCCGCCGCGGCATAGGTCAACTGCCGCGCCGCCTCCAGCTTCATCGCCATGTCGGCCAGCATGAACTGGACGCCCTGGAACTCCGCGATCGCCTTCCCGAACTGCTTGCGCTCCTTCACATAGCCCTTCGCGTAGTCCAGCGCGCCCTGCGCGATGCCCAGCGCCTGCGCGGCGATCGTCACCCGGGTGTGGTCCAGCGTCCGCATCGCCGTCGCGAAACCCGTGCCCTCCGCGCCGATCATCCGGTCCGCCGGGATCCGCACGTTGTCGAAGTACACCTCACGCGTCGGCGAACCCTTGATGCCGAGCTTCTTCTCCGGCGCGCCGAACGACACACCCTCGTCGCCCTTCTCCACCACGAACGCCGAGATGCCCTTCGACCGCAGCGAGGGGTCCGTCACGGCCATCACCGTGTAGAACTCCGACACACCCGCGTTGGTGATCCACCGCTTCACACCGTTGAGCACCCAGAAGTCACCGTCCCGCACCGCCCGGGTCTTCATGCCGGCCGCGTCCGAACCCGCCTCCGGCTCCGACAGGCAGTACGAGAACATGCCCTCACCGCGGGCCAGCGCCCCCAGGTACTTGGCCTTCAGCTCCTCCGAACCGGACAGCTGCACCGGCAGCGAACCCAGCTTGTTCACCGCCGGAATCAGCGACGAGGAGGCGCACACCCGCGCCACCTCCTCGATCACGATCACCGTCGCCAGCGCGTCCGCACCCGCGCCGCCGTACTCCTCCGGCACGTGCACCGCGTGCAGGTCGTTCGCCTGCAGCGCCTCGAGGGCCTCCGAAGGGAACCGCCCCTCCTCGTCCACCGCCGCCGCGAACGGGGCGATCTTCGCCTCCGCCAGCGAACGCACCGCCTCGCGGAGCATGTCGTGCTCCTCGCTCAGTCGGTAGAGGTCGAAGTCCGCTCCGGAGTTACCCGCCATCTGCTCTGCCCCTTGCGATAGTTACCGTTGAGTAATGCCCATCGTAGGCGCGCACGCCGACGTCAGTCGACCTTGTCGCCGAGGGTGTCGCCGCTGGTGCGGTGCTCGGTGAGGTACTCGTCCATCCGGTCGCCGCGCATCGCGTCCCAGAGCAGGCCGGCGGCGCCGTCGTCCATCAGGACGACGGACTGGCCGTCGATGGAGTCGAAGCCGCCGAAGGGGGCGTTCATGAAGTGGACGCCGTCGGGGCGGATCGCGCGCAGGCTCCAGGCGAGGTCATAGAGGTCGCTGTTGCTGAGCCGGTCGTCGACGGAGACCACGTCGCCGACGGTGCCGAGCAGGCCGGTGAGTTTGCCGGGGCTGGAGAGGGTGCCGGAGTTCATGGTGCGGAGCATCAGCGAACGCAGGAAGTTCTGCTGGCGCTTGGTGCGGTCGAGGTCGCCGTTCGGCAGGCCGTGGCGTTCGCGGACGTAGAGCAGGGCCTCGGCGCCGTCCATGTGGTGGGTACCGGCCAGCCATTCGCGGGCGTCGCCCTTGGCCTCGATGGTGCGCGGGATGGTGATGTCGACGCCGCCGACGGCGTCGGTGAGGGCCCGGAAGCCGTTCCAGTCGATCACCGCGATGTGGTCGATCCGGATGTGGGTGAGGTCCTGGACGGTCTGCACCATCAGCGCGGGGCCGCCCCAGGAGTACGCGGCGTTGATCTTCGCCTTGCCGTGGCCGGGGACGGGCACCCAGGTGTCGCGCGGGATGGACACCACGGAGACGGACTTCCGGTCGGCGGAGATGTGCATCAGCATCATGGTGTCGCTGCGCTGGGCGCCCAGCTGCCAGGCGGGGGCCTTGGCGTCCTTGCCGGTGGTGGGCTGGTCGGAGCGGGCGTCCAGGCCGACCAGCAGGAAGGTCTGGCCGGTGTGCGGGACGGCGGTGGGCTGCGCGGCGGTGCCGGTCGGGAAGGCGTTCGGGATCCGGGCCACCGAGGACGCGTAGTGGTCGGCGGTCCACACCAGGGCGCCGAAGCCGGTGCCGAACAGCACCAGCAGCACGACGAGGGTCCACAGCAGCAGCCGGCGGCCCCGGCGGCGGCGCGGCGCCTTCCCGCCCTCGCTCTCCTCACCCGAAGGGTCCTGCTCGTCGTCGCGGTCGAAGATGCTGAGTAACCCCTGGTCCTCGTCGGCCCCGTCGGGCCGCTCCTCGGCAGTCATGCGCGCATTGTGAACCTTCCGTACAGACTTTCGGGGGGAAACCGTGAAATCGGCGGATCCCGCAGGTGGTAGCGGTACCGATACCATCTGTGCGTGCGGCCGTCGCACTGCCTGGAACGGCCCGAACGGAAGGGAACGCCCGTGGCTCCGCGCATCACGGTGATCGGTACCGGCTACCTGGGCGCCACGCATGCCGCGTGCATGGCCGAGCTCGGTTTCGAGGTCCTCGGGCTGGACATCGACCGGGAGAAGCTGGCGTCGCTGGCCGCGGGCCGGGTGCCGATGTTCGAGCCCGGGCTGTCGGAGCTGCTGCTGAAGCACGTGGAGGGCCACGAGGGCTCGACCGGGCGGCTGCGGTTCACCGACTCCTGGGAAGAGGTCGCGGCCTTCGGCGACGTGCACTTCATCTGCGTCAACACGCCGCAGCGCAAGGGCGAGTTCGCGGCCGACATGAGCTACGTGGACGCCGCGGTCGACTCGCTCGCCCCGCACCTGGACCGGCCGGCCCTGGTGGTCGGCAAGTCCACCGTGCCGGTGGGCTCGGCGAACCGGCTGGCGGAGCGGCTGGCCGCGCTGGCCCCGGCCGGCGAGCAGGTCGAGCTGGCCTGGAACCCGGAGTTCCTGCGCGAGGGCTACGCCGTCGGCGACACCCTGCACCCGGACCGCCTGGTGGTGGGCGTGCGCAGCGAGCGCGCCGAACAGCTGCTGCGCGAGGTGTACGCGGGCCCGATCGCGGACGGCGTGCCGTTCGTGGTGACCGACTTCGCGACCGCGGAACTGGTGAAGGCCGCCGCGAACTCCTTCCTGGCCACCAAGATCTCGTTCATAAACGCGATGGCCGAGGTCTGCGAGAGCGCCGGCGCCGACGTGGTGCAGCTGTCCAAGGCGCTCTCCTACGACGCACGGATCGGCGGCAAGTTCCTGAACGCCGGGCTGGGCTTCGGCGGCGGCTGCCTGCCCAAGGACATCCGGGCGTTCATGGCCCGGGCCGGGGAGCTGGGCGCCGACCAGGCGCTGACCTTCCTGCGCGAGGTCGACTCGATCAACATGCGGCGCCGCTCCCGGATGGTGGAACTGGCCCGCGAGCAGTGCGGCGGCGGCTTCCTGGGCCGCCGGGTGGCGGTGCTGGGCGCGGCGTTCAAGCCGAACTCGGACGACATCCGGGACTCGCCGGCCCTGAATGTGGCCGGCCAGATCCAGCTCCAGGGCGCCCAGGTGACGGTCTACGACCCGAAGGCCATGGACAACGCCCGCAAGATGTTCCCCAGCCTGTCGTACGCGGCGTCCGCGCTGGAGGCCGTCCAGGGTGCGCACGTGGTGCTGCACCTCACCGAGTGGCAGGAGTTCCGCGAGCTGGACCCGGCCGAGGTCGGCGCCCTGGTCGCCGAGCGCCGCCTGCTGGACGGCCGCAACGTGCTGGACGGCGACGCCTGGCGGGCCGCCGGCTGGACGTACCGGGCGATGGGCCGGCCGTTCGCGGAATGACCGCGCGGGGCGGCGGGTTCTCACCGGCATGAGCTACGGAGACGACGCCACCGTCCGGAAGATCCTCACCTCCAGCGGCGACACCTGGGCCGTGGTCGGCCTGTCCACCAACACCGCGCGCGCCGCGTACGGGGTGGCGCAGGTGCTGCGGCGGGCCGGCAAGCGGGTCGTGCCGGTGCACCCGAAGGCCGAGACGGTGCTCGGCGAGCAAGGCTACGCCTCGCTCGCCGAGATCCCGTTCCCGGTCGACGTGGTGGACGTGTTCGTCAACTCCGAGCTGGCCGGCGAGGTCGCCGACCAGGCGGTGACGAAGGGCGCCAAGGCCGTCTGGTTCCAGCTCGGGGTGGTCGACGAGGCCGCCTACGGCCGTACCCGGGCCGCCGGGCTGGACATGGTGATGAACCGCTGCCCGGCGATTGAACTGCCCCGGCTGTGACGCCGGGTCAGACCGCCCGGACGGGGAAGGCGATGTCGCAGACCGGCTCGTCCGGGCCGGCGGCCATGAAGTCGGCGAAGTAGACCTCCCGGCCCGGCCCGGTCCGCTCGGTGTCCGCCGACTCGATCCACCCGCACACCGCGTCGTAGGCGGTGAGGATCTGCGGGAAGTCCACCTGTGCCTTGGTGATCCGGGTGTACGCCTCACGGTGCGCGGGCTCGACCCGGTGCGGGACGGTGACCTCGCCGGCCCGGGCCGGGTCGATCGGCACGCAGACCTCGACCGGGCCGTCGGCGTCCTCGTTGACCTCCCCGTGGTAGATCACGAACGGAGCGGCGACCGTGCCGCCGAGCCCCTCGGCCGCCTTCGTCAGCCTGCTGGTGGCGCCGCCGATGAACTCGTCCAGCTCCTCCGGCCTGGCCCGGCGCTGCTCGGTGAGCACCAACTGGTCCGGCACCTCGCGCTGTTCGATCCGGTACATCTCGTCGATTCCTTCCAGTCCGCTGAGTTGGATGCGGAGGTGTTCGGCCAGCGCCCGCTGCGAAGCGGTGCGCCGTTCGACGGCCGCCCAGTACGCGGCGACCCGCCCGGCCGCCTCGGCGCTCGGCAGGGCGAGCACCTCGGCGACCGTGGCGAGCGGCATGTCCAGGCCGCGCAGCCGGACGATCAGCCGCGCGGTGCGCAGCCGGCCGGCCCGGTAGTACCGGTAGCCGGTGACCGGGTCGACCACGTCCGGCGGGAGCAGGCCCTGCCGGTCGTACAGCCGCAGCGCCTTCGGCGACAGCAGGCCCCGGCGGGCGAACTCACCCGTGCTGAGCAGCCGTTCTTCCTCCACGCCGGTCAGCGTCGGGCCTGCCCCAGGGGCAGGGTCAAGCCGGTCGTTCATGCGCCGTCCAGCTGCTCCCGGGTGGCGATCGACGGCCCGCGCTCGGACCGCAGGCGGCGGGCCACCGTCTCGGCCTCGCGCAGCGTCCGGACGGCGTTGTGCCAGGTGAGCTTGGCGAGGTCGGCCTCGGACCAGCTGCGGCGCAGGAGTTCGGCGATCAGCACCGGGTAGCCGGCCACGTCGTCCAGGCCGGACGGCAGGAACGGGGTGCCGTCGAAGTCGCCGCCGATGCCGATGTGGTCGATGCCCGCCACCTCGCGCATGTGGTCGAGGTGGTCGGCCACATCGGCGGCGGTGGCGATCGGGCGCGGGCGCTCGGCCGCGAAGGCCTGCTGCACGGCCATCGCCTCCGGGGAGTTGTCGAACGGGCTGAACCCGTTCGCGGTCATGTTGGCGTCGGCGGCGTACGTCCACTCGATGGCGTCGGCCAGCACGAACATCGGCACGAAGGTGGCCATCGCGACGCCGCCGTTGCCGGGCAGCGCGGCGAGCACGTCGTCGGGGATGTTGCGCGGGTGGTCGCAGACCGCGCGGGAGGAGGAGTGCGAGAAGACCACCGGGGCCTCGGAGACCCGCAGCGCGTCGCGCATGGTGTCGGCGGAGACGTGCGAGAGGTCGACCAGCATGCCGAGCCGGTTCATCTCCCGGACGACCTCCTCGCCGAACTTGGTGAGGCCGCCGTGCACCGGCTCGTCGGTGGCGGAGTCCGCCCACGGAACGTTGGAGTTGTGGGTGAGCGTCAGGTACCGCACACCGAGCTCGTACAGCGCCCGCAGGGTGGCCAGCGAGGAGTTGACGGAGTGTCCGCCCTCGGCGCCCATCAGTGAGGCGATCAGGCCCGCCTCGCGGGCGCTCTCCAGGTCGTCGGCGGTCAGCGCGAGCCGCAGGTGCTCGGGGTACCGCTCGGTCATCGTCCGGACGAAGTCGATCTGCTCCAGCGTCGCGCTGACCGCGCCGTCGCCGGACAGCTCGGCGGGCACGAACACCGACCAGAACTGGGCACCGACCCCGCCCGCCCGCAGGCGGCCGAAGTCGGTGTGCAGCCGGTGGCTCTGATCGGCCGTCAGGTCGATGGCGTCGAGGTCGTAGCCGACCTGGGCGCGCATCGCCCACGGCAGGTCGTTGTGGCCGTCCACCACGGGGGTGGTGCGGAGGACGGCCCTTGCACGGTCGATCAGTTCGGGAGTCATCCCCCCGTTCTACTACTTGCCGAAGCCGAAGGACTCGTTCCCCGCGACCTTGGCCCGAAGCTTGCGCCCCTTCTCGGTCGCCTGGCTGTTCAGCTCGGCCTGGAACTCGACCATCTTCTCCGCCAGTTCGGCGTCGAACGCGGCCAGCATCCGCACCGCGAGCAGGCCCGCGTTGCGCGCCCCCGCCACCGAGACCGTCGCCACCGGCACGCCGGCCGGCATCTGCACGATCGACAGCAGGCTGTCCATCCCGTCCAGGTACCGCAGCGGCACCGGCACCCCGATCACCGGCAGCGGCGTCACCGACGCCAGCATCCCCGGCAGGTGCGCCGCGCCGCCGGCCCCGGCGATGATCGCCTTCAGCCCGCGCCCGTGCGCCTGCTCCCCGTACGCGACCATCTCGCGCGGCATCCGGTGCGCGGACACCACGTCCACCTCGTACGGCACCTCGAACTCGTCGAGCGCCTGCGCGGCGGCCTCCATCACGGGCCAGTCGGAGTCGGAGCCCATCACGATGCCGACAAGGGGGGCCTGAGTCATAGCAATCCTTTCATTGATGCCCCGGTTTCGGCCGGGAGCAAAGTCGCCATCCGACGCAGTGTCAGTGGCAGGTTCTAGCGTGTGGGCTGTGAGTGCCGTTTCACGTCAAGCGGGCCTTCAGGTTCCGCTTCCGCCCGACCGATGCGCAGGCGGCCGAGCTGTTGCGCACGTTCGGATGCGTGCGCCTCGTCTACAACCGGGCGCTGGCGGCCCGTTCCGAGGCCTGGGCGGCACGCGGCGAGCGGGTGGGCTACGGCGCGACGTCGGCGATGCTGACGGCGTGGAAACGGACCGAGGAGCTGTCGTTCCTCGCCGAGGTCTCCTCCGTGCCCCTGCAGCAGGCCCTGCGGCACTTGCAGACAGCGTTCACCAACTTCTGGCAGAGGCGGGCGAAACACCCCCGATTCAAATCGAAGAAGCGATCCCGTGACAGCGCCGAGTACACCCGCTCCGCATTCCGCTACCGGGACGGACTGCTGACGCTGGCAAAGATGGCCGAACCGCTCGACATCGTCTGGTCGCGGCCACTGCCCGGGGGCGCCACCCCGTCCACGGTGACCGTCTCGCGGGACGCGGCGGGACGGTGGTTCGTGTCGATGCTGTGCGACGACCCGGGCATCCGGCCACTGCCCGTGCTGGACTCGGCTGTGGGGCTCGATGTCGGCATCACTTCCCTGGTGACGCTCTCCACCGGCGAGAAGATCCCCAACCCGAAGCACGAGCGTGCCGACCGGGAACGCCTGGCCAGGGCCCAGCGAGCCCTCGCGCGCAAAGCTCAGGGATCGGCGAACTGGGAGAAGGCCCGGCGCGAGGTCGCCCGCGTCCACGCGCGAATCGCCGACCGGCGCCGGGACCACCTGCACAAGCTCACCACTCGGCTCGTCCGCGAGAACCAAGCGGTCGTGATCGAGGACCTGACGGTTCGCAGTCTGCTCAGGAACCGGAAGCTGTCCCGCGCTGTCGCGGACTGTTCCTGGAGCGAGTTGCGGGCCATATTGACGTACAAGTGTGTCTGGTACGGCCGTGAGCTGATCACCGTCGACCGGTGGTTCCCCAGCTCCAAGCTGTGCGGCGCGTGCGGAACCATCCGCGACACCATGCCCCTGACCGTCCGCGACTGGGAGTGCGGCTGCGGCGCGGTCCACGACCGGGACATCAACGCGGCACGCAACATCCTGGCCGCCGGGCTGGCGGCAGCAGCCTGTGGAGACGGCGTAAGACCTCAACGGAGCACTCCGGGCGGGCAGTCGTCGATGAAGCAGGAAGTCGTCCCACCGCCGCGCTCACGCGCGGCGGCTCGGTCGCGAGGCTGAGGGACCCCCTCCGAGGAGGAGGGGAAGGTCAATCGGTGATCGTTCCTCGCAGGTAGGCGGCCGCGTGGCGGGCGCGCTCGCGGACGTCTTCGAGGTCGTCCCCGAAGACGTTGACGTGGCCGACCTTGCGGCCGGGCTTCACGTCCTTTCCGTACATGTGGATCTTGAGGCCGGGGTCGCGGGCCATGCAGTGCAGGAAGGCGTGGTACATGTCGGGGTAGTCGCCGCCGAGGACGTTGACCATGACGGTCCACTTGGCGCGGGGGCGGGGGTCGCCGAGGGGGAGGTCGAGGACGGCCCGGAGGTGGTTCTCGAACTGGGAGGTGACGGCGCCGTCCTGGGTCCAGTGGCCGGAGTTGTGCGGGCGCATGGCGAGTTCGTTGACCAGGATGCGGCCGTCGCGGGTCTGGAAGAGTTCGACCGCGAGGTGGCCGGTGATGTCGAGTTCGCCGGCGATCCGGAGGGCGAGCTGCTGGGCCTCGTCGGAGAGCGCCGGGTCCAGGTCGGGTGCGGGGGCGGTGACTTCGGCGCAGATGCCGTTCTCCTGCACCGACTCGACCACCGGGTAGGCGACGGCCTGGCCGCTGGGCGACCGCACCACGTTGGCGGCGAGTTCGCGGACGAAGTCGACCTTCTCCTCGGCGAGCACGGGCACGCCGGCCAGGAACGGGGCCGCGGCCTCGGCCTCGTCCTTGACGACCCAGACGCCCTTGCCGTCGTAGCCGCCGCGCACGGTCTTCAGGACGACGGGGTAGCCCACGCCCTCCGCGGCGAACGCGGTGACATCGGCCGGGTCGGCGACGATCCGGTGCCGGGGGCAGGGGACGCCGATGGAGTCGAGCTTGGCCCGCATGACGCCCTTGTCCTGGGCGTTGACCAGCGCGTCCGGCCCGGGGCGGACGGCGACGCCCTCGGCCTGCAGGGCGCGCAGGTGCTCGGTGGGTACGTGCTCGTGGTCGAAGGTGATGACGTCGCAGCCGGCGGCGAAGGCCCGCAGCACGTCGAGGTCGCGGTAGTCGCCGAGCACGGTGGTGCCGACCACCTGCGCGGCCGACTCCTGGGGGGTGTCGGCGAGGAGTTTGAAGCGGATGCCCAGCGGTATACCCGCCTGGTGCATCATGCGGGCGAGCTGCCCGCCGCCGATGACTCCGACCACTGGAAAGTTCGCATTGCCCGCTACAGTCACGCGCTCCAGGATATCTGGGCCGGTCAAAGCCCCAACACCGGCGTGCGGGTGGGGCGTACGCACCGGGCGTGGTACGGAGCACTCAGAAGGGGCGGGTAGCCTGGTGGGCCGGATTGCACGACACCACTTATCCGATCATGTGAAGCACACGGAGCCGCCCGGATGACGAGCACCACAGAATCGCGTCCTTCGTTGTCCCAGCGACTGCGCGGTCTGTCGCTGGAAGCGGTCGGCTTCGCCGTGATCGGCGGCGTCGGTTTCCTGGTGAACCTGGTGGTCTTCACCGCCTGTCTCCAGGCCAGCGGCCTGATCTACTCGGCGGCCGGTGTGATCTCCGGCGCGGTGGCGATCGGCACCAACTATCTGGGCTACCGCTTCTGGCTCTACAAGGACCGCGACGCCGCCTCCCGCAAGCGGGAGATCACGCTGTTCCTGCTGTTCAGCGGCATCGGCCTGCTGATCGAGAACGGCATCCTGGCATTCTCGGTGCACGTGCTCGGCTTCCAGTCGCACTTCAGCCAGGTGATCGCGAAGAACGTGCTCGGCCTGGCGGCGGGCACCGTGTTCCGGTTCATCTCCTACCGCACCTGGGTGTTCAAGGCGATGCCGGAGCTGGAGGACCCCGAGGTGGTGCAGGAGGCCGAGCTGCTGCTGGCCGCCGAGGGCAGCCGTTCCACGCTGGCCAACTGACACGTCCTCACTCGCCCGCGTAGGCGAGGAACAGTGCGAACACCGGCGGCCGCAGCGACAGCAGTTCGAGGCGGCCGCCGTCGGCTTCCGCGAGGTCGCGGGCGACGGCCAGTCCGATCCCGGTGGAGTTGCGGCCGCTGACGGCCCGTTCGAAGACCCGGTTGCCGAGTTCCCGGGGGACGCCCGGCCCCTCGTCCTGCACCTCGGCGACCACCGAGCTGCCGGAGCGGCGGGCCCGCAGGGTGATGGTGCCGGCGCCGTGCATCAGCGAGTTCTCGATCAGGGTGGCCAGCACCTGGGAGACGGTGCCGGGGGTGCCGATCACCTCGACGTCGCGCAGGCCCTCGACGACCAGCCGGCGTCCGCTGTCGCGTAGCGTCGGGGCCCACTCCTCGACCTGCTGCTTGATGACCTCGTCCAGGCAGAAGCTCACCGCGGTGGGGCTGTTGGGGTCGCGCTGGTTGGTGAGCAGCCGCTGCACCACGTCGGTGAGCCGTTCGACCTGCTGGAGGCCGATGGTGGCCTCCTCGCGGACGGTGTCCGGGTCCTCGGCGAGCGCGGTGATCTCCTCCAGCCGCATGGAGAGCGCGGTGAGCGGGGTGCGCAGCTGGTGGGAGGCGTCGGCGGCGAGCCGGCGTTCGGCGGTGAGCATCCGCGCGATGCGTTCCGCGCTGGTGTCCAGCACCTCCGCGATCCGGTCGAGTTCGGGCACGCCGTAGCGGCGGCCCTGCGGCCGGGGGTCGCCGGAGCCGAGCCGTTCGGCGGTCTCGGCGAGGTCGGTGAGCGGGCGGGCCAGCCGCTTGGCCTGCCAGACGGCGAGCGCCACGGCGGCCTGCACGGCCAGCAGCGCGACCACGCCGAGCAGCAGCAGCATGTTGCCGATCTCGTGGTCGAGCGCGGCGCGGGACTGCGCGACGGTGACGGTCTCACCACTGGCCCCGGACTCGGTGGCGGTCAGCGCCGGCCCCTCGACCGGGCGGCCGAGGACGATCTGCGGCTGTCCGGGGATGTCCACGGTGACGTAGAAGTTCTCGGTCACCACGGCGGCGAACTTCTCACCGGTGACCGGCTCGTTGGCGACGAGCCGGCTCTCCACCAGACCGAGTACCCGGACCGACACCGCGTCCACCCGGTCGTTGGCGGCGTTGGTGATGGACTGCTTCTCGATCAGGGCCAGCGGCACGCAGAACACCGCGACCACCACCAGGACGACGCCCAGCAGTGAGTTGATCATCCTGCGCTTCACGCCGGGTGGACCTTCAGTTCTTCTCGAAACGGAAGCCGACGCCGCGCACGGTGGCGATGTAGCGCGGGTTGGCGGCGTCGTCGCCGAGCTTCTTGCGCAGCCAGGAGATGTGCATGTCCAGGGTCTTGGTGGAGGTCCACCAGGTGGTGTCCCAGACCTGGCGCATGATCTCCTCGCGGGTGACCACTCGTCCGGCGTCCCGCACCAGCACCCGCAGCAGCTCGAACTCCTTGGCGGAGAGGGTGAGTTCCTCCTCGCCGAGCCAGGCGCGGTGCGACTCGATGTCGATCTTCACGCCGTGCGCGCCGGTGGTGAGCTGGTCGACGTTGCCGCGCCGGAGCAGGGCGCGGACCCGGGCGAGCAACTCGGCCAGCCGGAACGGCTTGGTGACGTAGTCGTCGGCGCCGGCGTCCAGGCCGACGACGGTGTCCACCTCGTCCGCGCGGGCGGTGAGCACCAGGACCGGGAAGCTCTTGCCGTCGGCACGCAGCCGCCGGCACACCTCCAGGCCGTCCATCTCGGGAAGCCCGAGGTCCAGCACGATCAGGTCGACGTCCTCGCTGAGGCCGGCGCCCAGGGCGGCCGGTCCGTCCTCGCGGACGAGCACCTCGTAGCCCTCGCGGCGCAGGGCGCGGGCCAGCGGTTCGGAGATTGCCGGGTCGTCCTCGGCCAGCAGCACACAGGTCATAGGGGCGATGGTAGACCGCTCGGGCACGCCTGATCAGGGGGTCTTCGGGGGTTGTGACGCGCCCTACTTGACCGCTGTGAACACTGTCACAGGGCGTGATCGATTTGCGTTTGCGGGCATCTTCCGCAACAACTGCGCTTACATGGACATTCTTCGCACGAGCCTTGTCATCGCAGGCAATTCTCCTGCCTGAGCATCGAAAGGCGCAGTGCAATGACACTCCGCTTTACCTTCTGAATACCATTCACGCTCCGCAGTCAACCGAACTCGCGACTTACAGTGGTGGAGAACCCGAGCAAGACAGGCAAGGAAACAGCATGGCTTCGAGCACCCTGGAGTCAGAGGTAGGGACCTCCCCCGGTAACGGACGGACCTTCCTCGGCCACCCCCGCGGCCTCGCCACCCTCTTCATGACGGAGACGTGGGAGCGCTTCAGCTTCTACGGCATGCGCGCTCTGCTGGTGGTCTACATGTCCGCCAAGGCGGCCGACGGCGGCCTGGAGATGCAGGTCGCCACCGCCACCGCGGTCTACTCCGTGTACAACGCGATGGTCTACCTGCTCGCGCTGCCCGGCGGCTGGATCGCCGACCGGCTGCTCGGCGCCAGGCGCACCGTCGCCCTCGGCGGCGCGATCATCATGATCGGCCACTTCCTGCTCGCCGTGCCCGCCTCGGCGTCGTTCTTCGCCGGCCTGGTCTTCATCGCGGTCGGCTCCGGCCTGCTGAAGGCCAACATCTCGACCATGGTCGGCCACCTCTACGACGGGCCCAACGACCCGCGCCGGGACGGCGGCTTCACGATCTTCTACATGGGCATCAACCTCGGTGCCTTCCTCGCGCCGCTGGCCATCGGCACCGTCGGCCAGAAGGTCGACTGGCACCTGGGCTTCGCGATGGCCGGCGTCGGCATGGCCCTCGGCCTGATCCAGTACCTGCTGGGCACCCGCCACCTCAGCCCGCGCTCCAGCGTGGTCAGCGCCCCGATCACCCCCGACGAGCGCCGCAACGTGCTGCGCAAGGCCGGCCTGTGGCTGGCCGCCGCCGCGGTGTTCTACGGCGTGGTCGTCGGCACTGGCAACTTCAGCGTCGACTGGGCGATCTGGCCGCTCTCGCTGGCCGGCATCGCCGTCCCCGTCCTGGTCTTCAGCCGGATCCGCCGCGACCCCGACCTGACCGGCGAGGAGCGCTCGCGGATGAGCGGCTACCTGTGGTTCTTCGCCGCCGCCGCGGTGTTCTGGATGATCTACGACCAGTCCGGTTCGACGCTCAGCGTGTTCGCCGACCGCAACACCGCCGGCAACCTGTTCGGCTTCTCGTTCCCGTCCAGCTGGTTCCAGTCGCTGAACCCGCTGTACATCATGGCGCTCGCCCCGGTGTTCGCCTGGCTGTGGAACGCCGCCGCCCGCCGCAACCGCAACCCCTCCACCACCTCCAAGTTCGCCTTCGGCCTGCTGATGATCGGCGTGTCGTTCCTGGTGATGATGCTGGCGATGGCGGCGGCCGACGGCGGCGCCAAGGTCACCCCGCTGTGGCTGGCCGTGGTCTACCTGATCCAGACCACCGGCGAGCTCACCCTCTCCCCCGTCGGCCTGTCCGTCACCACCAAGCTGGCGCCCGCCAAGTACGCCAGCCAGATGATGGGCATCTGGTTCCTCGCGGTCACCGCCGGCGACTGCGTGGCCGCCCTGGCCCAGCTGGCGCTGGGCGACAGCGTGGTCGGCTCCACCTGGTACTTCGCCGTCCAGGGCCTGCTGGCCATCGCCGCCGGCGTCGGCCTGTTCGCCGCCCGCGGCCGGGTCGGCAAGCTGATGGGCGACGTTCGCTAGGCCTGTCCGGCCGATCCCGGTCGGATCGCCCCCCAGCCCTTGGGAGCTGGGGGGCGATTCGGTGTTCCGCCCCCGGCGGCGGAACCCTACGATGCGCAGATGTGCTTCCGTCGAATCAGTTCGAGCCGGCACTTCGTCTGCCTGGCCTGCCGGGCCTCCTGCAAGAAGCGGTCGGAGCCGCGGCGAGTGCACCACTGCCCGCGGTGCCGGGGCGAGCTGATCGACGCAGGCCACGACCTCGCCGTGCCGGCCCGCCGCGACACCGCCGGCTGGCGCGCGCTCACCGCGCTGCTGAACGCCGGAGTCACCTTCCACTCGTCCTGCTGCGACGGCCCCGGCTGGCGGCCCCGTACCCCTCGCGAGGTCAGGACGCGGCTGGCGGCCTCGGCCGGCACCGGGATCCCCGCGTCCACGGCACTCACCACCCTGGACCTGGACGAGCCGGCGGCGAAGAAGCGTCCCCGCCGCTGACACCCGGCGACCCGCCTCGCGTCGGCCACCGCCCTTGAAGCCCGCCGGCTAGACCTTCCGGACCCCGCCCTGCCAGACGGCTGCGGTCAACGGGACGCCCGGACGGTACGCCAGGTGCACGTGCGACGGCGCGTCCAGCAGCAGCAGGTCCGCCCGGGCACCCGGGGAGACCCGGCCCACGTCGGTGCGGCGCAGCGCCAGCGCCCCGCCCGCGGTGGCGGCGTGCACCGCCTCATCGGGGGTCATGCCCATCTCGCGCACCGCGACGGCCAGGCAGAACGGCATCGAGCTGGTGAAGCTGGAGCCCGGGTTGCAGTCCGTGGACAGCGCGACCCGCACCCCGGCGTCCAGCAGCCGCCGGGCGTCCGGGTAGGGCGCCCGGGTGGAGAACTCCGCGCCCGGCAGCAGGGTGGCCACCGTGTCGCCGTCGGCCAGCGCCGCCACGTCCTGGTCGGTCAGGTGCGTGCAGTGGTCGGCGGACGCCGCGCCCAGCTCCACCGCGAGCTGCACGCCCGGACCGAAGCTCAGCTGGTTGGCGTGGATCCGCGGCCGCAGCCCCTTCGCCATCCCCGCCGTCAGCACCGCCCGCGCCTGGTCGCCGTCGAACGCCCCGCGCTCGCAGAACACGTCCACCCACCGCGCGAACGGGGCGCACGCCTCCAGCATCTCCCCCGTCACCAGCTCGACGTACCCCGCCGGGTCCTCCGCGAACTCGGGGCCCACCACGTGCGCCCCGAGGTACGTCGTCTCCTGCGTGTGCCCCGCCGCGATCCGGAGCGACCGCGCCTCGTCGACGGTGCTCAGCCCGTACCCCGACTTCACCTCCACCGTCGTGGTGCCCTGCCGCAGCATCTCCGACAGGTAGCGGGTCAGGTTCGCGTTCAGCTCGGCATCGGACGCGGCCCTGGTCGCCGCCACCGTGGTCCGGATCCCCCCGGCCGAGTACGGACGGCCCGACATCCGCGCATTGAACTCCGCGGTCCGGTCCCCGGCGAACACCAGATGCGAGTGACTGTCCACGAACCCGGGCAGCAACGCCCGCCCGGCGGCGTCGACGCTCTCGTCCGCGGCGGGGGCATCGCCGGTCCGACCCACCCACACCACCCGATCGCCCTCCATGACCACGGCGGCGTCGGCCAGCAGCCCGAGCGGCCCGTCCCCGAGCTCCGGGTCGTTGGTAACGAGGGATCCGATGTTGCTGATGAGCGTGCTCATAGAAGTGATCCTTAGTCGATCTGCTCGCTACTGAACCCCCGCGCCCCGTCAGGGGCGCGGGGAACTGCGCGAAGCGGGAGGGGAACGTCCGCAAGGTCGCGTCTCAGCCGGAACGCCTTACCGCAGTGCGGCGACAGCAGACGCCAGCTCCCCTGCCACATCCGACACAAGCTGGTGCACCCCGTCCTTGACGATGTGCCGCCCGCCCACCACCAGGTGCCGCACGTCCGCCGCACTCGCCGCGAACACCGCGATCTCCGCACCCAGTTCCGGGGGCGCGCCCGCCGTCCGCACACTGTCCAGCGCGACCACGCAGAAGTCGGCCAGCGCGCCCGCCTCCAGCCGCCCGGCCTCGGACCAGCCCAGTGAGGCGTGCCCGTCCGCCGTGCCGGCCCGGAGCAGCGCGTTCGCCGTCCAGTGACCACGGGTCCGTGTGCGCAGCCGTTCGTCGAGTTCCAGCGCGCGGGCCTCTTCGAACGGGTCGATGACGGCGTGGCTGTCGGAGCCGAGGCTGATCGGGCAGCCCGCGGCGGCCAGCCGCTTGGCGGGGCCGATGCCGTCGGCGAGGTCCCGTTCGGTGGTGGGGCACATGCAGATGGTGGTGGTGCTGTCGGAGAGGAGGCGGATGTCCTCGTCGGTCAGGTGCGTCGCGTGGACGGCCGAGGTGCGCGGTCCGAGGACGCCGTGGTCGGCGAGCAGCCGGGTGGGGGTGACGCCGTGCGCGGCGAGGCAGGCGTCGTTCTCGGCGGTCTGTTCGGAGAGGTGGACGTGCAGCGGGGCCTTTCGCATCGCGGAGAAGTGCGCGACGGTGCCGAGCTGTTCGGCGGGGACGGCCCGCACGGAGTGCACCGCGGCGCCGATCCGGGCGTGTTCCGCGCCGGTCAGCGACGAGACCCGGGAAGCCCAGGATTCGGCGTCGCCGTCGGAGAACCGGAGCTGGGTCTCGGTGGGTTCGGCGCCGAAGCCGGAGGACAGGTAGCAGGTGTCGAGCAGGGTGATCCGGATGCCGGCCCGTTGCGCGGCCTCGATCAGCGCCTCGCCCATCGCGTTCGGGTTGTCGTACCGGACGCCGCCGGGCGCGTGGTGCAGGTAGTGGAACTCGCCGACGGCGGTGATGCCGGCCAGCGCCATCTCGGCGTAGGTGGCGGTGGCGAGCGCCAGGTAGGTGTCGGGGTCGAGCGCGGAGGCGACCCGGTACATCGTGTCGCGCCAGGTCCAGAACGTCCCCGATCCGACCTGCACGCTGGACCGCAGTGCCCGGTGGAAGGCGTGCGAGTGCGCGTTCGCCTGCCCGGGCAGGGCGAGTCCGGCCAGCCGGACCGCCCCGGCGGGGCAGGGCCCGCTCTCGGGGGTGACCTTGGCGATCCGCCCACCGGGGCCGACGGCGATCAGTACCTCGCGTCGGACCGCGTGGCCGTCGGCGTGCGGCAGCCAGGCGTGTTCGGCCCAGTACGTCACGACGGGCGGCATGCGAGGTCCTCCAGTACGTCGGCGAGGGCGGCGACGCCCGCGTGGCAGTCGGCCTGCTCGGCGTGTTCGGCCGGGGAGTGCGAGACGCCGGTGGGGTTCCGTACGAACAGCATGGCGGTCGGGACGGTGGACGCCAGGATTCCGGCGTCGTGTCCCGCTCCGGTGGGCAGCACGGGGGCGTGCAGCAGCCCGGCCAGGTGGTCGCGGAGCGGGCCGTCGAAGTCGACGACGGGGGTGAAGGATTCGCGGGTGAGGGTGACCCGGACGCCGTCGCGTTCGCCGCGTTCGACCGCCAACTTCTCGATGGCGTCGACGAGTTCACCGAGCGTCGCCTCGTCGGCTGCCCGCGAGTCGAGCCAGCCGCGGACGAGTGAGGCGATGGCGTTGGTGCCGTTGGGTTCGACGGCGACCTTGCCGAAGGTGGCGAGCGCCCCGGCGAGGCGGGCCTTCTTGCGGGCGCCGAGGACGGTGGTGGCGTAGGTGAGCATCGGGTCGCGGCGGTCGGCGAGCCGGGTGGTGCCGGCGTGGTTGGCCTCGCCGTGGAAGTCGAACCGCCAACGGCCGTGCGGCCAGATCGCGCTGGCCACGCCAACCGGCTGTTCGTCCGTCAGCCACCGGCCCTGTTCGATGTGGAGTTCGACGAACGCACCGATCCGGCCGAGCAGTTCGGGGTCGGGGCCGATCTGCGCCGGGTCGTGGCCGGCCTTGAGCATCGCGTCGGCCAGCCACACTCCGTCGGCGTCGCGCAGCCGGTAGGCGGCGTCCCGGTCGAGGACGCCGGTGGCGAGCCGGCTGCCCACGCAGGCGACGCCGAACCGGGCGCCCTCCTCGTCGCCGAAGTTGGTGATCGCCAGCGGGCGGGTCAACTCGGTGCCGCGCGAGCGGAGTTCGTCGAGTGCGGCGAACGAGGAGATCACGCCGAGCGGGCCGTCGTAGGCGCCGCCGTCGGGGACGGAGTCCAGGTGCGAGCCGGTGACGACGGCGTTCCCGGCGGTCGGGTCGCCGAGCCAGGCCCACTGGTTGCCGTTGCGGTCCATCTCGTAGTGCAGGCCGCGGGCGCGGGCCTGCTCCTCGAACCAGGACCGGCATTCGGCGTCGGCGGAGTTCCAGGCGTACCGGCGGTAGCCGCCGGAGGAGGCGGAGCGGCCCACGGGGAGCAGCTCCGCCCACATCGCGTCGAAGCCCTCGGTCACAGCTCGGCCATCGGGACGCGGACGCCCCGCTCCTGAGCAACTTCCGAGGCCCGGTCGTAGCCGGCGTCCACGTGCCGGATGACGCCCATGCCGGGGTCGTTGGTGAGGACGCGGCGGATCTTCTCGCCGGCCAGCGCGGTGCCGTCGGCGACGGTGACCTGACCGGCGTGGATGGAGCGGCCGATGCCGACGCCACCGCCGTGGTGGATGGACACCCAGGACGCGCCGGAGGCGACGTTGACCATGGCGTTGAGCAGCGGCCAGTCGGCGATCGCGTCGGAGCCGTCGAGCATCGCCTCGGTCTCCCGGTAGGGGGAGGCGACGGAGCCGCAGTCCAGGTGGTCGCGGCCGATCACGATCGGGGCGGACAGCTCGCCGGACGCCACCATGTCGTTGAACCGCTCGCCGGCCTTGTCGCGTTCGCCGTAGCCGAGCCAGCAGATCCGCGCGGGCAGGCCCTGGAAGTGCACCTTCTCCTGGGCCATCTTGATCCAGCGGTGCAGCGACTCGTTCTCCGGGAACAGGTCGAGGACGGCCTTGTCGGTCTTGTGGATGTCCTTCGGGTCGCCGGACAGCGCGGCCCAGCGGAACGGGCCCTTGCCCTCGCAGAACAGCGGCCGGATGTACGCGGGGACGAAGCCGGGGAACGCGAACGCCCGGTCGTAACCGGCGAGCTGGGCTTCGCCGCGGATCGAGTTGCCGTAGTCGAAGACCTCCGCGCCGCGGTCCTGGAAGCCGACCATGGCCTCCACGTGCCGGGCCATCGACTCACGGGCACGCTGGGTGAACTCGGCGGGCTTCTCGGCCGCGTAGGTCGCCATGTCCTCGAAGGCGACGCCGGTCGGCAGGTAGGCCAGCGGGTCGTGGGCGCTGGTCTGGTCGGTGACGATGTCGATCGGGGCGTCCATCGCGAGCAGCTGCGGCAGCAGGTCGGCGGCGTTGCCGAGCAGGCCGATGGAGAGCGGCTGCCGCTTGTCGCGGGCCTCGGTGGCGAGCTGCAGCGCGTGGTCGAGGCTCGATGCCTCGACGTCGAGGTAGCGGTGCTCGATCCGGCGGGAGATCCGGGACGGGTCGCAGTCGATGCAGATCGCCACGCCGCCGTTCATAGTGACGGCGAGCGGCTGGGCGCCGCCCATGCCGCCGAGGCCGGCGGTGAGGGTGATGGTGCCTTCCAGCGTCCCGCCGAAGCGCTTGTTGGCGACGGCCGCGAAGGTCTCGTAGGTGCCCTGGAGGATGCCCTGGGTGCCGATGTAGATCCACGAACCGGCGGTCATCTGGCCGTACATGGTGAGGCCGAGCGACTCCAGCCGGCGGAACTCCTCCCAGTTCGCCCAATCGCCGACCAGGTTGGAGTTGGCGATCAGCACCCGGGGCGCCCACTCGTGGGTCTGCATGACGCCGACCGGCCGACCGGACTGGACCAGCATGGTCTCGTCCTGCTTGAGGCCCTGCAGGGTCTTCACCATGGCGTCGAAGGAACGCCAGTCGCGGGCGGCCTTTCCGGTGCCGCCGTAGACCACCAGCTTGGACGGGTGCTCGGCAACCTCCGGGTCGAGGTTGTTCATCAGCATCCGCAGGGCGGCTTCCTGCTGCCAGCCCTGCGTGCTCAGCCCGGTGCCCCGCGCCGCGCGAACCTCGCGCGGGCCGCTCGCCTGCTCTGCCATGGACCAGCCTCCTTGCGGATGGATTCATTCACGATCAAGCAGAGTGAATATATCCAAACAGCATCGGACTGACCAGAGTTTCGAGCGCCCGCGTCGGCACCCGTTTCAGCTCTTCCCCTGATCCCCCGGCCCACTCGGCGGGCTGTTCTCGCCCCGCAGGGCCGCCAGCCGGTGCCGGTACTCCTCCACCTCGATCTCGCCCCTGGCCAGCCGTTCGGCCAACAGCCGCTCCGCCTCCGGGACCTGGCTCTGCGGCGGGCTCCCCCACTGCGGCCCGTCCGACCGCCCGTCCGACCGCCCGCCCGTCCGCCGCGTCGAGGACGCCCGCCACAGCGCGGCCAGCACGACGATCACCAGCAGCCCGAACAGCATGAACGTGATCCCGGGCAGCACCCACGACCAACCGCCGTGGTGGTAGTACCCGTGGTGCCAATACATGACCATCACCCGCCACCGCACCCGAACGGTGCGCCGCTTCCAGTCTGCGCCTCACCCGGCGGGGACGGCGCCCGGCGGCCGTCAGGCCGGGGTGGGCATCAGGTCGGGTGGCCGTCAGGCCGGGGTGGGCATCAGGTCGGGTGGCCGTCAGGCCGGGGTGGGCATCAGGCCGGGTGGCCGTCAGGCCGGGGTGGTGGAGAGCAGCACGGGTGCGCCGCCGGAGATGTCGTAGACCCGGACGTCGGCATCGGTGGTGACCACGATCCGGTCGGGCCCGTCCCAGCTCGCGGCTTCGAGTACGCCCTCGCCCTGCCACTTCCCGACCTCGGAGAACACCGTCCACCGCCGGGCCGACCAGCCGGAGCCGTTCTCCACCTGGACGAACCAGCCCTGGCTCTCCGCCTCCATCCCCAGCTCGCCCAGACGCAGCACCCGCAGCGCCCGGTCCGCGCCGCCGGGCGCCGCCTCGCGCTTCGTCACGCGGTGGTCGGGGCCGCCGTGGAACAGCGCCGGGGCGCAGGCCAGCGCCCCCAGCATCCCGACCCACAGGAGCGTCACCGGCCACCGGCCGCCGCTCCGGCCCAGCACCGCCACGGCCGCCAGGAACAGCGCCACGGCCGTCAGGCACAGCGTGACCGGCCGGCCGAGCAGCTCGGCCACCGCCATCCGGCCGCCGGACCGGCCCTCCCAGGTGCCCCACCACGCGGCGGCCACCGCCAGCACACCACCGGCCGCGAACAGCCCGCCCAACCAACTGCGCATCGGTCTCCCCTCCCTGACAGGTCACCCTAGCCGGGCGGGTCGCCTGACCGGTCGTCAGGCTGCTTCGTCGCCGCCCCAGTCGATGCCGATCTCGGCGAGCCAGCGGCGGTCCTCCGCGTCCGGCTGGGCGTCGGGCTGGGGCGTCGGTTCGCCGGGGCGGGACGGTGGGCGCGGGATGTACTGGACCGGGCCGACGCCGTAGCGGGCGGCGGCCTCGTCGGCGGCCGGGTCGCCGGGTTCGAGGACGCCGATGTGGATGGCTTCCTCGTCACCCGGGTCGAGCACGGTGAGTTCGGGGTGCGGCGGGCGGCGCAGCGCGATGCGGCGGCCGCACTGCGGGCAGGACCATTCGTCGGCGCCGGAGCCGAGCCGTCCGGTGAGTCTCATCTGGTGGATCGGTGGTGGCATTGGACTTCCCCCGTCCAAAGCTGTCTTCGTCCCTGTCGAGTCCCTACCGGGAAGATGCCCGTTCACGGCCGGTCGTCAACCCGGTGCAGGGGTGTCATTGGGGGAACAGGCGGTGTCATTCCAGGAACAGTTGACGGGCCGTCGCCGACTGTTCGATGGCTTCCAGTCGGGCCTCCGCGCCGGGGATCTCGTCGCACATCGCCTGGAGCAGGACCCGGCCGAGCATCATCGGGGCGCAGGCGGTGTCGAAGACCAGGCCGGTGCCGACGGCGGCGGGCAGCATCACGTCGGAGAGTTTGGCGACGGGGGCGAACGCGGAGTCGGCGACGGTCAGGACGGTCAGTCCGCACTCGCGGGCGACGGTGAGGGCGTCCATCAGTTCGCGCGGGTAGCGGGGCAGCGCGAAGCAGAGCAGGGCGGTGGCTCCGGCGGCGACGGCCTGTTCGAGGCGGTCGGCGAGCATCGAGCCGCCCTCGTCGATCAGCCGGATGTCGGGGTGGACCTTGGCGGCGAAGTAGGAGAAGCCGCCGGCCTGGGCGGAGGCGGCGCGCAGGCCGAGCACCGGCAGTGGGCGGGAGGCGGCCAGGATCCGGGCGGCGCGGACGATCGGCGCGGGGTCGGCGAGCAACTCGGCCAGGTTCCGCAGGTGTTCGATCTCGGCGAGCACGGCCTGCTGGTGCTCGTTGCGGACCACGTCGTGGTGGCTCTCGGGGGCGGCGGCCTCGCCGACGCCGAGTTCGCGCAGCTGCTTGCGCAGCGCCGGGTAGCCGTCGTAGCCGAGCGCGACGGCGAACCGGGTGACGGACGGCTGGCTGACGCCGGCGAGTTCGGCGACCTCGACGCTGGACAGGAACGGCGCCTCGGTGGCGTGCCGGACCAGTGAGTGGGCGATCCGCCGCTGAGTGGGGGTCAGCCGGTGGCCCTCGAAGAGCTGGAGCAGCCGGGCGGAGGGCCCGGTGGTCGTTCCGGTCTCGTCAAGGGCGGGCATGTTCGGGTACCTCCACATTCGGTTGGACGTTCGCCGGTGGCTTCGGCGGTGGGACGACTGTGGCGCAGTCCCGGCAGGTGAGCAATGGCGTTTCGCCAAGCGGGACGGGCGCGTTCGGACAGTAGTCCGGCGCGCCCGTCCTGTGTCGTGCCCTTAGGCGAGCGGGCCGGTCACCTGCTCCACGGCCCCGATCAGTGTGCCGGAGGCGACCAGCTCGGCGGCGGCCTCCAGGTCCGGGGAGAGGAAGCGGTCCCGGCCGGGCCCGCCGACGCCGGCCGCGCGGGCGGCGGCGACCGCGGCGGCGGTCGCCGGGGCGAGCACCCCGGTCTCCTCGGCGGCCTGTTCCCGTATCTCCAACGCCCGTGCGGAGGCGACGAGTTCGACGGCCAGCACACGGCCGAGGTTGGCCACCGCCTGGCGCAGCTTGCGGGCCGCGGACCAGCCCATCGAGACGTGGTCCTCCTGCATCGCCGAGGACGGGATGGAGTCCACCGAGGCGGGCACCGCGAGCCGCTTGTTCTCGCTGACCAGCGCGGCCTGGGTGTACTGGGCGATCATCAGACCGGAGTCCACGCCCGGGTCGTCGGCGAGGAACGCGGGCAGGCCGTGCGAGCGGGCCTTGTCGAGCAGCCGGTCGGTGCGGCGCTCGGAGATCGAGGCGAGGTCGGCGGCGGCGATCGCCAGGAAGTCCAGCACGTAGGCGACGGGCGCGCCGTGGAAGTTGCCGTTGGACTCGACCCGGCCGTCGGGCAGCACCACCGGGTTGTCGACGGACGCGGCGAGTTCGCGGTCGGCGACCAGCGCGGCGTGCGCCAGGGTGTCGCGGCCGGCGCCGGCCACCTGCGGGGCGCAGCGGATCGAGTAGGCGTCCTGGACCCGCGGCGCGTCGTCCTGGTGGTGGCCGGTGAGGCCGGAACCACGCAGCACGGCAAGCATGTTGGCGGCGGCGGCGGCCTGGCCGGGGTGCGGACGGATCGGGGCGTGCAGTTCGGGGGCGAGCACCTTGTCGGTGCCGAGCAGCGCCTCCAGCGTCATCGCGGCGGTGATGTCGGCGGTGGTGTACAGGCGCTGGAGGTCGGCGAGGGCCATCACCAGCATGCCGAGCATGCCGTCGGTGCCGTTGATGAGGGCCAGGCCCTCCTTCTCCAGCAGTTCGACGGGTTCGATGCCGGCGGCGGCGAGCAGTTCGGCGGCGTCCTTCTCGACGCCGTCGGGGCCGAACGCGGTGCCCTCGCCCATCAGGACGAGTGCGCAGTGCGAGAGCGGGGCGAGGTCGCCGGAGCAGCCGAGCGAGCCGAACTCCCGTACCGCGGGGGTGATTCCGGCGTTCAGCAGGGCGGCCATGGTCTGGGCGACCAGCGGGCGGACGCCGGTGCGGCCGGAGGCCAGCGTCTTCATCCGCAGGAACATCAGCGCCCGGACCACCTCGGTCTCCACCAGCGGGCCCATGCCGGCGGCGTGCGAGCGCACCAGCGAGCGCTGGAGCTGGGCCCGCAGTTCGGGGCTGATGTGGCGCACGGCCAGTGCGCCGAAGCCGGTGGAGACCCCGTACACCGGGCGGGGTTCGGCGGCGAGGGCGTCGATCCGGGCCCGCGCGGCGGCCATCTCGGCGAGCGCGTCCGGCCCGATCTCCACCCTGGCCCCGCCCCGGGCGACGGCGAGGACATCCTGGGCGCTGACGTCGGCCTTGCCGACCTGGACGACGACACTGTGCATATCCATATGCACATTCTCATCAGGTGAATGCGGATATGACAAGCAACCGGCGCCGCGTCCCCGGATGGTTGACTGGCCCGCGGAGGTGCGACACGGATGGCGCGGGCAACGGTACGGCGGCGAGTGGTGCGGCTGGACGGCGGGGAGCGCGGGGCGCAACCCGACAGTCTGGCGGCGGAGGAGCCGCTGGAGATCCGGATCGGCGGCGAGGCGCTGACCGTCACCATGCGCACCCCGGGGCACGACTTCGACCTGGTGGCGGGCTTCCTGGTCGGCGAGGGCCTGGTCGGCGCCACCGAGGAGCTCGCCGCGCTGCGCTACTGCGCGGGCACCGACGAGGACGGCGCCAACACCTACAACGTGGTCGACGCGGCCGTCCGCGGCACCCGCCCGGCGCTGTCCGCGCACCGCAACCTGCTGACCACCAGCGCCTGCGGCCTGTGCGGACGCGACACCGTGGACGCGGTCCGCACCCGCGGCCGCTGGGACGTCTCCGCCGACCCGCTGCGGCTCGACCCGGAGGTGCTCTACGCCCTGCCGGAGCGGCTGCGCGCCGCCCAGCGCACCTTCGACTCCACCGGCGGCCTGCACGCCGCCGCACTGTTCGCCGCCGACGGCACCCTGCTGTGCGCGCGCGAGGACGTCGGCCGGCACAACGCGGTCGACAAGGTGGTCGGCTGGGCGCTGCGCGAGGGCCTGCTGCCGCTGCGCGGGCACGTCCTGCTGGTCTCCGGCCGGGCCTCCTTCGAGCTCACCCAGAAGGCCGCGCTGGCCGGCCTGCCGCTGCTGGCGGCGGTCTCCGCGCCGTCCTCGCTCGCCGTCGACCTGGCCGAGGAGCTCGGCCTCACCCTGGTCGGCTTCCTGCGCGGCCGCACCGCGAACGTCTACACCCGTGCGGACCGGATCGTCGCCGACCCGCACGGGTGAATTCCTCAGCGCGGCCAGAAGCTGGTGCGCCAGGCGTGCGGCCCGTGCGCGGGGACGGGACGGGGAGTGCGGTTGGTCCACGCGCTGGCCGGGCCGCTCGCGGAGGCCGGCGCGGCCCCGGCGGCGGCCCGGGCTTGGACCACCGCCAGGACGGTGGCCAGCTCCTCGGGGGTCGGCTGCCCGTGCAGTACCTGAATGGGAGTCATGTCGCGGGGTGAACCCTTCTGCTACAGCGGGATGTTGCCGTGCTTCTTCGGCGGCAGCGCCTCCCGCTTGCCGCGCAGCGCCCGCAGCCCGCGGACGATGTGCTTGCGGGTCTCGCTGGGCGCGATGACCGCGTCGACGTAGCCGCGCTCGGCGGCCAGGTACGGGTTGAGCAGGGTGTCCTCGTACGAGGCGAGCAGCTCGGCCCGGCGCTCCTCGCCGCGGCCCTCGGCCTCGGCGGCGGCGATCTCCCGGCGGTGCAGGATGTTGACCGCGCCCTGCGCGCCCATCACCGCGATCTGCGCGGTCGGCCAGGCCAGGTTGAGGTCGGCGCCCAGGTGCTTGGAGCCCATCACGTCGTACGCGCCGCCGAACGCCTTGCGGGTGATCACGGTGATCAGCGGGACGGTGGCCTCCGCGTAGGCGAAGATCAGCTTCGCGCCGCGGCGGATGATGCCGTCCCACTCCTGGCCGGTGCCGGGCAGGAAGCCGGGCACGTCGACGAAGGTCAGCACCGGGATGTTGAACGCGTCGCAGGTGCGCACGAAGCGGGCGGCCTTCTCGCTGGCGGCGATGTCCAGGCAGCCGGCCAGGTCCATCGGCTGGTTGCCGACCACGCCCACCGGGTGGCCCTCGACCCGGCCGAAGCCGACCACGATGTTGCCCGCGTACAGCGGCTGGACCTCCAGGAAGTCCCCGTCGTCCAGCACCCGCTCGATCACGTGCCGGATGTCGTACGGCTGGTTCGCCGAGTCCGGGACGATGGTGTCGAGTTCGAGGTCCTGCTCGGTGATCGTGAGGTCGGCCTGCTCGGGGTAGGCCGGCGGGTCGCTCAGGTTGTTGGACGGCAGGTACGACAGGAGGCTCTTGACGTACTCGATGGCCTCCTTCTCGTCGGCGGCCAGGTAGTGCGCGTTGCCGGACTTGGTGTTGTGGGTGCGGGCGCCGCCCAGCTCCTCCATGTCCACGGTCTCGCCGGTGACGGTCTTGATCACGTCGGGGCCGGTGATGAACATGTGCGAGGTCTTGTCGGCCATCACCACGAAGTCGGTGACCGCCGGCGAGTACACCGCGCCGCCCGCGCACGGGCCCATGATCAGCGAGATCTGCGGGATCACACCCGAGGCGTGCACGTTGCGGCGGAAGATCTCGCCGTACAGGCCGAGCGAGACCACGCCCTCCTGGATCCGGGCGCCGCCGGAGTCGTTGATGCCGATCATCGGGCAGCCGGTCTTCAGCGCGAAGTCCATCACCTTGACGATCTTCTCGCCGAACACCTCGCCCAGCGAGCCGCCGAACACCGTGAAGTCCTGGGCGAACACCGCGATCTGGCGCCCGTCCACGGTGCCGTAGCCGGTGACCACGCCGTCGCCGTACGGCCGGTTCTTCTCCTGGCCGAAGTTGGTCGAGCGGTGCCGGGCGAACTCGTCGAACTCCACGAACGAGTCCTCGTCCAGCAGTTCCAGGATCCGCTCGCGGGCCGTCAGCTTGCCCTTGGCGTGCTGCTTCTCGACCGCCGCGGCGGAACCGGAGTGCACCGCCTCGTCGATCCGCCGGCGCAGGTCGGCGAGCTTTCCGGCGGTGGTGTGCGGGTCGTGCGGTGCCTCGGCCATTGCGGTGGCTCTCCCTGCGTCCTCGGCCGCCGGCCCGGGGCGTGGAGGGTTACGGGCAGGGCGGCGCTGCGGTCTACCGTTGCGTAGCGTAGCCAGCGCGGGGGCGTCCGCGGCTATGGCCATCGACACATCGTGCCACTGCCCGGTTTGCGGGACGATGATGCGGCGTGCGGCTGTTGGCCGTACCTCTAGGGTGGCTGGGGTGAGCACTCCCGAGAGCCCCCGTCCCCGTCGTTCCGGACTGCGCGGCTTCGGCCACGGCGGCCCGTCCCCGTGGACCGACCTGGACCGTCCCCCGCTCGACGAGGCGGCGCTGCGGCTCGACCTGCTGCGCCCCGGCGCACTGTGGACCTCACTCGATGTGGTGAGCGAGACCGGCTCCACCAACTCCGACCTGGCCGCCCGCGCCAAGGACGGCGCGCCCGAGGGCGCGGTCCTGGTCGCCGAATCGCAGAGCGCCGCCCGCGGCCGACTCGACCGCCGCTGGACGGCGCCGCCCCGCTCCGGGCTGTTCCTGTCGGTGCTGCTGCGCCCGCAGGGCGTGCCGATGGAACGCTACGGCTGGCTGCCGATCCTGATCGGCACCGCCGTCTCCGCCACCCTCGACCGGATCGCCGGCGTCCGTACCGGCCTGAAGTGGCCCAACGACCTGCAGGCCGAGGTCGACGGCCAGGAACGCAAGCTCGGCGGCATCCTCACCGAACTCTCCGGCGGCGCCGTCGTCGCCGGCCTCGGCCTCAACGTCACGCTGCGGCAGGCCGAACTGCCCGTCCCCACCGCCACCTCGCTCGCCATCGCGGGCGCCGAGACCACCGACCGGGCGACCCTGCTGCGCGCCCTGCTGCGCGAGTTCGCCGAACTGTACGGCGAGTGGACGGCCGCCGCGGGCGACCCGCACGCCAGCGGACTGCTGCCCGCGTACACCGCCCGCTGCACCACTCTCAACCGGCCGGTGAAGGTCCAACTCCCCGGCGAGCGCGAGCTGCTGGGCGACGCGGTGGCCGTCGACGGCGACGGCCGGCTGGTGGTCCGCACCGCCGACGGCACCCGGCACGCCGTCGCCGCGGGCGACGTGGTGCACGTCCGCCCGCAGAACTGACCGGCCCCCACCGGCCCGGTCTCACCCAGCGGGACCCTCGGGTCCGCTGCCGGGCGGATGCCCCGGATTACGCGATTCCGTGCGAACATTCCACCTGGCAGCGGTGTGAGGCTCGCCACTACCCCCTGCGGTGGTCGCGTAGCCGAACCCCGAGGACGGCAAGACACAAGTGCGCGAACGCACGGGGACGGACCGGTGACAGACAACGGCGGCGCCACCACGGGCTCCGGCAACGGCGGCACTCCCGCCGACGCGTACGACGGGACGGACGAGACCACCGTCGCGACCGACCTCGAGCGGCTGATCCTCGACGCGCCGCGCAAGTACACCCCGTACCAGGCCGCGCGCGCCGCCGAAGTCCCGATGGACCTCGCCACCCGCTTCTGGCGCGCCATGGGCTTCCCCGACATCGGCCAGTCCCGCGCCCTCAACGACAACGACGTGATCGCGCTGCGCCGCCTGGCCGGCCTGATCGAATCCGGGCTGCTCAGCGAACCGATGGCGATCCAGGTCGCCCGCTCCACCGGCCAGACCACCGCGCGACTCGCCGGCTGGCAGATGGACACCTTCCTCGACAACCTCACCCAACCCGTCGAACCCGGCCTCACCCGCTCCGACGTCGCCTACCCCCTGGTCGAACTGCTCCTCCCCGAGCTCGAACAGTTCCTGGTGTACGTCTGGCGCCGCCAACTCGCCGCCGTCACCGGCCGCGTCGTCCAGGCCGCCGAGGACACCGAGACCACCTCCGGCCGCCTCGCCGTCGCCTTCGCCGACCTGGTCGGCTTCACCCGGCTCTCCCGCCGCCTGGAGGAAGAGGAACTCGGCGAACTCGTCGAAGGCTTCGAGAACACCTGCTCCGACCTGATCGCCGGCCAGGGCGGACGCGTCGTCAAGACCCTCGGCGACGAGATCCTCTTCGTCTCCGAGGACCCCGCCACCGTCGCCGAGATCGCCCTCTCCCTGGTCGAGACCCTCGCCAAGGAGGACAACATGCCCGCCCTCCGCGTCGGCATGGCCTTCGGCACCGTCACCTCCCGCATGGGCGACGTCTTCGGCACCACCGTCAACCTGGCCTCCCGCCTCACCTCCATCGCCCCCAAGGACGCCGTCCTGGTCGACGGCGAACTCGCCACGGCGCTGGAACACAACGGCTCCGCGACACTCCCGGAGGGCACCCCTGCCCCCGGCCACCGCTTCCACCTCCAGCCCATGTGGCGCCGCCCGGTCCGCGGCCTCGGCCTGGTCGAGCCCTGGCTGCTGACCCGCACGCCCGCCTCCGGATCTTGATGTTCTGATCGGGTCGCCACGAACGTCAGGTCATTGCCCGTCCCGCGATCTTTCCGACGTTCGCCTTCCGCCTCGCGCAGTTCCGCCCCCTCGCTTCGCTGGGGGTACCCCCAGCGCCCCCGGTTTCGCTCTCACCTGCCCAGAAATCCACCCATACCGCCATAGGCTGGACGAAACGGCCCGTGGGAGGGAATGTGGCGGCGATGAGCGATCAGGTTGCGCCGGACTCGCGGTTGCAGGCGGTGGTGGAGCTCGCGCAGGCGATGGCGGGGGCGATGACGCCGCTGGAAGCGGTGAGCGCGGCGGCGGCCCGGGCGACGTCCGCGTTGGGGGCGACGATGGCGGCGGTCTCGGTGTGGGACCGCGAGTCGGGCCGGTTGCGGGTGCTGGTCAACCACGGGGAGCTCGCGCCGGGCGAGGAGGAGCTGCCCGAGGACGAGTCGTATCCGGTCGCGGACTTCCCGGAGATCGTGACGTACCTGGAGGAGCACTGGACCACCGGCCGCCTCCCCCGTGCCTGGGTGCAGACGGCGGAGGATCTCGGTCCGCACGCCGGGCACCCGCTCCCGGCCTCCGGCGCGTTCTGCCGCTCGCGCGCCGCAGGCCTGCGACGGCGGGGCCGGGGCAGCTGCCTGGTCGCGCCGATCGTGCTGCACGGCCAGGCGTGGGGCGAGCTGTACCTGGCGCGCGGGATCGGGATGCCGGTGTTCACCGATGCCGACGCCGAGTACGCGACCCTGCTGGCCGCGCAGATCGCGGCGGGCCTCGCGCAGACCGAACGGGTCGCCGACCTGCGTCGGCTGGCGTTCACGGACGCGCTGACCGGCCTGGCCAACCGTCGCGCGGTGGATGCCCGGCTGGAGGAGGCGTTGAAGGCGCACACCCGGGACGGCGCGGTGGTGTCGCTGGTGGTGTGCGACGTGAACGGGCTGAAGCGGGTCAACGACCAGCTGGGCCACGAGATGGGCGACCGGCTGCTGGAGCGGTTCGCGCATCAGCTGTCGCTGTCGGCGGCGAAACTGCCGAACAGCCTCGCGGCGCGACTCGGCGGGGACGAGTTCTGCCTGCTCACGGAGGGCCAGTCCGCGGACGAGGTGGTCGCGGTCGCGGAGGAACTGTGCACCCGCGCACTGGAGTTGACGGACGGCGAGGGCGTCGCCTGCGGGATCGCCTCGACCGGGGACTCGATCGGCCCGGTGACCACGGCGGACCGCCTGTTCCGGCTGGCCGACGCCGCCCAGTACCGGGCGAAGGCCGCCCGGGCGGCGCACCCGGTGGTGGCCGGCCGGGCCCAGGGACCGGGGTTCACCCCGGACCCGGTGGTGCAGCTCGCGGACAGCCGCCGCGCGCCGACCGGACGGCCCAACGGCGAACGGCGACGGTTCCGCGGCTCGGCACACAGCGCGGACCCGGGACAGCTCCTGGCGGCAGCACTGGCGGCGCTGGACCAGGGCGGCGTACAGGGCGCGGTGACGCATCCGGCCGACACGCTGGGGCGTCTGTCGGTGGTCGCGGAAACCGCGTCACGACTGCTCAACGCCGTCGGCTGGTGGGTGTCGTACGTACCGCCGGGCTCACCACTGATGCGCACCGCCCGGCACGCCGTGTACCGGATGACGGGCGGCCCCGCATCGGCCCGGGCCCGCACCCAGCGGGCCCAGATCGAGGCCCCGGACGCGGTGTTCGACCTGCGGCACTACCCACTGACCGGCCGCGCGGTCACCGGCGGATCGTTCGCCCTGCGGGTCGGCGCACCGGGCAACGACCCCTCCGAGGAGGCCGTGATGGTGGTCTCCGGCTACCGCGCGATGGTCGCCGCGGGCGGCGCGAACCCTGCGGGCGGCTGGCTGCTCGAACTGTTCGCCGACGAGAACACGCTCCCGCTCGGCCAGGTCGCCCCGGCCCTCCGCGCGCTGGTGGCGGTGGCCCTCTCGGGGCCGTGCTCCCCACCGCCGTCCTGACCGGGTGCGAAACCAGGGAGAGCACAACTGGGGCGCGAGCGGGTGCGAAACCAGGGAGAGCACAACCGGGGGCGCGGGGAACTGCGCGAAGCGGAAGACCCCAGCCGCAAGATCGCGACGCGAGCAATGACTTGCCATTGATCGCGACCTTGCGGACCGGTGAGCGCTTGTCGCGCAGTTCCCCGCGCCCCTGATGGTGCTCTCCCTAGCGCGCGATCCTGCGTCCCAACGCGTAGCTGCCCGGGCCCACGGCAGCAATGAGCAGGAACGCCCAGCAGAACAGCACGGCCGGCTCACCGCCGTTCTGCAGCGGGAACAGCGCGTTCTCCTGGTGCACGGTGAAGTACGCGTACGCCATCGAGCCGGAGGCAACGAGCGCAGCGGCCCGGGTGCCGATGCCGAGCAGGACGAGCGCGCCGCAGGCGAGCTGGATGACGGCGGCGTACCAGCCGGGCCAGGTGCCGGCGGGGATGGTGCCGCCGCCGTGTGCCCCGCCGAGGACGCCGAACAGGGAGGCGGCGCCGTGGCAGGCGAACAGCAGGGCGGTGACGACCCGGTAGAGCGCGACGAAGTGCGGGCGGGCCGCGTCGGTGGCGGCTCTTGCGGTGGTGACGAGGTCGGACATGGGACTCCTCAGCCTGAACCAGTGGGGTGGTCTGCTGTGCGTGCCCTGACCTGGAGTCGACCTGCTGCCGGTTCGCGGGGGAGTTCGGCGCCCCGCACGGCGCCGATCATGAACCGGACAAGTCAGCTGCTCCATTGGAGGGGTCGCGGAGCTCCGCGTCAAGCATGCGTCCGAACCATCACCCGTCCCAGGACTGAGTACGGATACTCAGGCGCCGCGCCGCACACACGTTGCAGGCTGATCGAATGCTCTGGAAAGACCCCCGCGACGAGCCGTCGCCCGAGGCCCGCGAGGTGCAGCGCAGGCTGCGCCGCACGGCGGTGGTGCTGGCGGCGCTGGCCGTGATCGCGGCGGCGCTGGTGCTGGCCCGGCACGGTTAGGCTGAAGGCATGACCGCTCGCCGCCCGCTCGTTCTCGCGTCCGCCTCCCCCGCCCGGCTGGGCCTGCTGCGGCAGGCGGGCCTGGATCCGCAGGTGCGGGTGAGCGGGGTGGACGAGGACGCGCTGTCCGCGCCGACGCCCGGCGAGCTCGCGCTGGTGCTGGCGGTGGCGAAGGCCGGGAAGATCGCCGGTGAGCTGGCCGCCGAGCCGGGCGAGCCGCCGATCGTGATCGGCTGCGACTCGGTGCTGGAGCTGGACGGCCAGGCGCTCGGCAAGCCCGCCGACGCCGCCGAGGCGATCGAGCGCTGGCGCTCGATGCGCGGCCGCGCGGGCGTGCTGCGCACCGGCCACTGCGTGATCGACACCGCCACCGGCCGGCAGGCGCAGGCGACGGCGTCCACCACCGTCCGGTTCGGCACCCCGGACGACGCCGAGGTCGCCGCCTACGTCGCCTCCGGCGAACCGCTGCACGTGGCCGGGGCGTTCACCCTGGACGGCCGCTCCGCACCGTTCGTGGAGGGGATCGACGGCGACCCCGGCAATGTGATCGGCCTGTCGCTGCCGCTGCTGCGCCGCCTGCTCGCCGAGCTGGACGTCCGGATCACCGACCTCTGGGTCTGAACATAACCGCTCAGCCAGCCGCGGGCGCGTGCTTGGCCAGGTAGGCCTGGACGTCGGGCAGTGCGCCGTCCTTGAGCAGCGGGGCGCCGTGGTTGCCGCCGGGGTAGAGCTTCAGCTGCTTGTCCTCGGCCACCGAGGCCTCGTACAGCGCCTTGGCGTTGGCGTTGAAGGGGGCGTCCAGTTCCTCGGCGGCGAAGTAGGTCGGGATCTTCACCGACTTGACCGCGAGCGCCGCGTTGAACTGGCTGTACACGTCGGGCGAGCTGAGCGAGACCACGGCCTTGATCGGCAGCGGGCTGTCCAGTTTGGCGGCGACCAGGGAGGCGGCGGCGCCCTTGGAGGCGCCGATCAGGGCGATGCTGGTGACGCCCTTCTCCTTGAGGCGGTTGGCGGCGGCCTTGATGCCCTCGGTGACGTCGCCCTCGCTGGTGAAGGCCATCACGGCATACCCGGCCTTGGTGAACTCGCCGAACACCGGCGCCCATTCGCACAGCGAGCCGCTCAGCTGGTGGGAGAGGATCAGCGCGGTCTTCGCCCCGCCGGCGTCCGAGTCCTGGTAGTAGGCGTCCAGCTCGGTGCCGCCCGCGGTGCCCGCGTCGAGGGCGAAGGAACCCTTTGCCGCCTGCGCCTTCGTCAGGCACCCGTAGGTCGCGGCGGTGGGCTCCGGGGTGGCCGCGGCCTTGGTCGAACTGCCGCTGCTGGAACAGGCGGTGAGCGCCAGGGCGGTCGCGGCGAGTGCGACGGGCAGCATGGAGCGCTTCACGATTCCCCCGTGAATTATTCGGATATGTGATGGTGGCTGCGACGCTAGGGACGGCCACCGAACCCGGTCAATGGTCTGAACCATTCCGTTATGTCGGCCCGCGAAGAGAGTGGCCGGATTCCGGTTCGCAAGGTGCGGAATCGGACAGAACCGGGGGCGTACATCTGTTGCACAGTTCCACCCCCGGGGCCGGTGGGCCGCCGTTAGGCTGGCGAGCCGGACCGGAAAGGGGCGTTGAGGAGCGGGACATGACCGATGGGGTGCTCAACGTCGTGCTGGGACTGGTCGCTTCGGCGATCAGCGCCGGCCTGGGCTGGCTGGCGCAGACGGTGCGCCGGCGCCGCCGGCTGGAGCGGGAGCGCGCGTTCTTCGGGCTGCAGTCCGGCGGCGAGGCGCTGCTGGTCGCCAATCGGCAGGCCTCCTCGTCCAATCCGCACAGCGTGGCCCGTGACGACGTGTACGCGCTGATGGAAGTGGCCGCGCTGGTCCGCGAGTGCGGGGCCCGGTCCGTGCTGACCTCGCACGACGAGGTGCGTCAGGGGCTGGGCGACAAGACCGAGTTCTGCGTGGGCGGTCCGGAGAGCAACACGCGGACCGGTGCGCACCTGGCGTCCTGGCTGCCCGGCGCGGTGTTCGTCGCCCCGCCGGACGGTGCCGGGCATCCGGTCCGCACGCTGCTGGTCGGGGAGCGGGAGTTCGCCTTCCGGACGCCCGCCGAGCAGCCGGGCGGGACGGCGTACGTGCTGCTGGCCCGGATACACCTGCGGCCGGGCAGCCGGCCGGTGTTCCTGATCGCCGGTCAGACCGCGGTCTCCAACCACGCGGCGGTGCGCTACCTGGCCGCCCACCACCGCTCGCTGGCCCGCCGGCACGGCCCGGACGGGGCGTTCGCGGTGGTGCTGCGGGTGGTCAATGCCCGGGCGTACGGCCCGGACGTGGTCGAGTTCGAGGCGGACGTGACCGCCGAGGCGACCGCCCCGCCGCAGCCGGCGGCCGCTTGAACCATGCTCCGGCGTGGCTGAGGCCACCCGGTCCACCGTGTTTCCCGAGCGACCCGCGCGACCCCGCGCGCCCCGCGACCTGCGGTGCGTCGCCAATCGCCGTCGTCCGCAAGGAAGTCGGGAAACCCGAGCGTGTGAGCACGCTCACCACCAGGGACTACTCGCCGGTAGCGCCCTTCAATCCATAGACTCGACGAGGTTCGAGAAGGGAGCCACAGTGCGCAAGGTGCTCATCGCCAATCGCGGCGAAATCGCTGTCCGCGTCGCCCGGGCGTGCCGGGATGCCGGTATCGCGAGTGTCGCCGTGTATGCCGATCCGGACCGGGACGCGCTGCACGTGCGGGCGGCCGACGAGGCGTACGCGCTGGGCGGCGACACCCCCGCGAGCAGTTACCTGGACATCGCGAAGGTCCTGAAGGCGGCCGCCGATTCGGGCGCGGACGCGATCCACCCCGGCTACGGCTTCCTCTCGGAGAACGCCGACTTCGCCCAGGCCGTCCTGGACGCCGGCCTGACCTGGATCGGCCCGCCGCCGCAGGCGATCCGAGACCTGGGTGACAAGGTCACCGCCCGGCACGTGGCGCAGCGCGCCGGTGCCCCGCTGGTGGCCGGTACCGCCGATCCGGTGTCGGGTGCCGACGAGGTTGTCGCGTTCGCGTCGGAGCATGGTCTGCCGGTCGCCATCAAGGCGGCGTTCGGTGGTGGCGGTCGTGGTCTGAAGGTCGCCCGTACGCTGGAGGAGATTCCGGAGCTGTACGAGTCGGCGGTGCGCGAGGCGGTGGCCGCGTTCGGCCGCGGTGAGTGCTTCGTCGAGCAGTACCTGGACAAGCCGCGGCACGTCGAGACCCAGTGTCTGGCCGATCAGCACGGCAACGTGGTGGTGGTCTCCACGCGTGACTGCTCGTTGCAGCGTCGCCACCAGAAGCTGGTCGAGGAGGCGCCCGCGCCGTTCCTGACGGCGGAGCAGAACGCCGAGCTGTACCGGGCGTCCAAGGCGATCCTGCGTGAGGCGGGCTACGTCGGTGCCGGCACCTGCGAGTTCCTGGTCTCCCAGGACGGTCTGATCTCCTTCCTGGAGGTCAACACCCGCCTCCAGGTCGAGCACCCGGTGTCCGAGGAGGTCACCGGCCTGGACCTGGTCCGCGAGATGTTCCGGATCGCCGACGGCGAGGAGCTCGGCTACGACGACCCGGAGGTCCGCGGTCACTCCTTCGAGTTCCGGATCAACGGCGAGGACCCGGGCCGCAACTTCCTGCCCGCGCCCGGCACCGTCACGCTGTTCGCCCCGCCGTCCGGCCCGGGCGTGCGCCTCGACGCCGGCGTCGAGTCCGGCTCGGTCATCGGCCCCGCCTGGGACTCGCTGCTCGCCAAGCTGATCGTCACCGGCACCGACCGCAAGCAGGCCCTTCAGCGCGCCAAGCGCGCCCTGGAGGAGTTCAAGGTGGAGGGCATGGCCACCGCCATCCCGTTCCACCAGGCCGTGGTCACCGACCCCGCCTTCGCCCCCGAGGTGCACGGCTCCGAGGGCCCGTTCACGGTCTTCACCCGCTGGATCGAGACCGAGTTCGACAACACCATCCCGGCGTTCGCGGGCGCCGGCGGCGACGGCGAGGAGCCCGAGGGCCGCGAGACCGTGGTGGTCGAGGTCGGCGGCAAGCGCATCGAGGTGTCGCTGCCGTCCTCGCTGGGCGTCGCCTCGGCCCCGGCCACGGGTGCCGCGGCGGGCAAGGCGAAGCGCCGGGTGGGCGCCAAGAAGGCCGCCTCCGCGGTCTCCGGTGACACGCTGGCCTCGCCGATGCAGGGCACCATCGTCAAGGTCGCCGTCGAGGAGGGCCAGGTCGTCGCCGAGGGCGAGCTGATCGTGGTCCTGGAGGCGATGAAGATGGAGCAGCCGCTGAACGCCCACAAGGCCGGCACCGTGGTCGGCCTGAAGGCCGAGGTCGGCCAGTCGGTCTCCAGTGGCGCCGCGCTCTGCGAGATCAAGGACGTCTGATCCGTCCAGGAAGGGCGGCGGGAGTTCACCAACTCCCGCCGCCCTTCCGGCTATTCGGCCGCCTCCAGCACCAACTGCTCGACGCCGCACAGGAACTGCGCCATCTGCGCGCGCTCCAGCAGCGCGCCGTCGGCGACCATCAGCAGCTCGATCGCGCCGGGCGCGGCAACCACGTCCACCGCGACGGACACCCCGGGGCGGGCCGGGAACGTGTCCGGGAAGCTCAACTCCCGCTCCACCAGCGGGACTTCGCCGACCCCGTCGGGCATCAGGGCGGCCAGTGGGTCCCGGGTGTCGTTCCAGATCACCGAGTGGTCGGCCAAGTCCTGTTCGGCGGCCCGCAGTTCGTCCAGGTCGGCGTCCAACTGCGGCTTGTGGTACCCGGAGTGGCGGTAGGCACTGAGCGCCGGACCCTGGCAGCGGCGGACCGTCTCGTCGAACTCCCCAGCCAGCTCCGGAAGATGGAACAGGCCCTCCTGGGCGAGCGTGGTGACGGCCTCGGCGGACTGCGCGGTGAACCGGTTGCCGACCACCACCTGGAACAGCACCTCGCGCTGCCCGCCCAGCCGCCCCAGTTCGGTCGCGGCGGCGGCCAGCAGCACCGTGGCGTCGCTGGTCCGCAGCCGGGCCGCGGCCCGCGGCAGCGCGGAAGCCAGCTCCGGGGAGCGCAGCACCGCGAACGGGAAGCGCCGCTCCGGGTCCGGTTCGCCGTCCGGGCGCGGGAGTTGGGTGCGCGGGCCGGAGCTCAGCTTGTCCCGCCAGTACCGGCGGGCGGCGGCGTCCCGGCGGCGGCCGCGCGGCGAGTCCTGCTCGGCGGCCTCTTCCAGCGGCTGTGTGAAGTCCCGTTCGGCGCGCAGCTCGTCGGCGCTCCGCCCGGCGGCCAGCAGCGTCAGGTCGCGGACGGCGCGGCGCATCCCCCAGCCGTCCGAGGCGGTGTGCGACAGCACCAGCACGGTCTGCCGGACCAGGCCGTCCACCAGCACCAGGCCGAGCCGCACCGGCCACTCGCTCGGCAGGTCGAACGGCCGGCCGGCGAACTCCGCGAGCAGCTCCGCCGCCGCCCCGGCGGCCCGCTCGGCGCTGGAGCGGTGCAGCACGGCGACCGGCAGCGCCCCGTCCGCGTCCACCTCCTGCACCAGCTCGCCGTCCCGCTCGACCAGCCGGGTGCGCAGCGCGTCGTGCAGGTGCAGCAGCTCGGTGAAGGCGCGCAGCGCCGTCTCCAGCGGCAGGCCGGGCTCGACGGGCGCCGACAGCCGCAGGTTGTAGCGCGGCGCGTCGGGGCCCAGCTTGACCAGCGCGGTGTGGATGGCCCGCTGGCCCCAGGTCGCGGGGCCTCGCCCGCCCCGCGCCGCCCGGACCTTCAACTCCGTTGTGCGGTCGAGCCGTTCACTCGATGCGTCCATGAGGCCAGACGCTACAAGCGGGGCGGGTGGAACGGAACGGGGTGCGGTCAGCGGATCCGCTCGGCGAGCCGCGGGGCGACCGGCAGCGTGCCGTGCGGGGCGGGACGGCGCGGGCCGGGCAGCGGGGTGCCGGGGGCCAGGCCGGCCGGCGGGACGGGGCGGCGCGGCACCGCCGAGGACGGCTGCGGGTGCACCGTCGAGGTCTCGGCGGACAGACCGAGCGCGGCGACCGAGATCTGCACGCCGCAGTCGGCGAGCGCGTCGAGTTCGCGGGCCGTCGGGTCCTCGGCGGCGGTGTGCTCGTCGGTGACCAGCCGGGTGATCCCGTCGGTGGCGACGGTCTGGAACATGCTGTCCGCGCCGAGCTTGGTGTGGTCGGCGAGGACGATCACCTCGTTGGCGGACTGCACCAGGGCCCGGTCGACGCTGGCGGAGAGCATGTTGGCGGTGGACAGGCCGCGTTCGGCGGTCAGTCCGCTGCCGGAGATGAAGGCCTTGGTGACCCGCAGCCCGGCCAGCGACTGTTCGGCGCCGCTGCCGACCAGCGCGTAGTTGGATCCGCGCAGGGTGCCGCCCGTCATCACCACCTCCACGCGGTTGGCGTGCGCCAGCGCCTGGGCGACCAGCAGCGAGTTGGTGACCACCGTCAGCCCCGGCACCCGGGCGAGCCGGCGGGCCAGCTCCTGGGTGGTGGTGCCGGCGCCGACCACGATGGCGTCGCCCTCCTCGACCAGGCCCGCGGCGAGATCGGCGATGGCGCTCTTCTCGGCGGCGGCGAGGTGGGTCTTCTGCGGATAGCCGGGCTCCCGGCTGAAGCCGCCGGGGAGCACCGCGCCGCCGTGGCGGCGGTCGAGCAGCCCTTCGGCCTCCAGCGCCCGGACGTCCCGGCGGACGGTGACTTCGGAGGTCTGGACGACGCGGGCCAGCTCTCGGAGCGACACGGCTCCGTTGGCGCGCACCATCTCGAGGATCAACTGGCGACGTTCTGCAGCAAACACAGAACCGACGGTAACCCGAGTGACCGTCTGCTTTCAGGCGTTTGCACCTGGTAACTGGATTTGCTCACCTGAGAGCGGCGCACGACCGTACAATGCGCGCTCCGCCGGGCGGGTGAGCCGGGCGGCGTGCGCCCGGCTCGGCCCGAACGAGCCGGTGGAACGTCAGGAAGCGGCGCCTTCGCGCTTGCGAATGTGCAGCTGACGCGCCGCCTCGGCGGTGGAGCCGGACAGCGACGGGTAGACGGTGAAGGTGTTGGCCACCTGCTCGACCGTCAGGTTGTTGTCCACGGCCAGCGAGATGGAGTGGATCAGCTCGGAGGCGCGCGGCGCGACCACCACACCGCCGACCACGATGCCGGTGCCGGGGCGGGCGAACAGCTTCACGAAGCCGTCCCGGATGCCCTGCATCTTGGCCCGCGGGTTGCCGCGCAGCGGGAGCTTGATCTCGACCGCGTCCATCTTTCCGCAGGACACGTCGGCGTGGGTGTAGCCGACGGTGGCGATCTCCGGGTCGGTGAACACGTTGGACGCCACGGTCTTCAGGTTCAGCGGCTGCACCGCGTCACCGAGCGCGTGGTACATGGCGATCCGGCCCTGCATGGCGGCCACCGAGGCCAGCATGAAGACGCCGGTGCAGTCGCCGGCCGCGTACACGCCGGGGGCGGAGGTGCGGGAGACCCGGTCCACCTTGATCTGGCCCCAGTCGTTGACCGCGACGCCGGCCTCCTCCAGGCCGAGGTCGGCGGTGTTGGGGATGGAGCCGACCGCCATCAGACAGTGCGTGCCGGTGATCACCTTGCCGTCGGCCAGCGTGACCTCGACCCGGTCGCCGATCCGCTTGACGCTCTCGGCACGCGAACGGCCCATCACGTTCATGCCGCGGCGGCGGAAGACGTCCTCCAGCACCTCGGCGGCGTCCGGGTCCTCGCCGGGCAGCACCCGGTCGCGCGAGGAGACCAGCGTGACGCTGGAGCCGAGCGCCTGGTAGGCACCGGCGAACTCGGCGCCGGTAACGCCGGAGCCGACCACGATCAGCTCGCGCGGCAGCTCCTCCAGGTCGTACACCTGCGTCCAGGCCAGGATCCGCTCGCCGTCCGGCTGGGCGTCTGGGAGTTCGCGCGGGCGCACGCCGGTGGCGATCAGCACCGCGTCGGCCCGCAGCGACTCGACGCTGCCGTCGGCGTGGTCGACCAGCACCTCGCGGGAGCCGTCGATGGCCTGCCCGCCGCTGCCGAGCCGGCCGCGGCCGCGCAGCACGGTGACGCCGGCCCGGGTGACGGCCTGGGTGATGTCGTGCGACTGGGCGATCGCCAGCCGCTTCACCCGTCGGTTCACCTTGCCGAGGTCCACCCCGACCACCCGGGCCGGGTCGGCGGCGTCCGGCGTGCCGTCCGCGACCAGGATGCCGAGTTCCTCGTACGAGCTGTCGAAGGTAGTCATCACCTCGGCGGTGGCGATCAGCGTCTTGGACGGCACGCAGTCCGTCAGCACCGCCGATCCGCCCAGACCGTCGCGATCGACGACGGTCACCTCCGCGCCGAGCTGGGCTGCCACGAGGGCCGCCTCGTATCCGCCTGGTCCGCCACCGATGATCACGATCCGAGTCACGTGCTCCATTGTCCCGCACGCCGGAACGGATTCCACGCCGGGGCCGTTGCTGTTGACCCTTGCTCCCGAAGATAGGGCCGAGGCTGCGGACGGACCTGCGCGGGCGGGCCGCTCCCGTAGGCTGGCGGTCATGTCGCTCTATGCCGCCTACGCCACCAACCTCGACGCCCGGCAGATGAGCCGGCGCGCGCCGCACTCCCCGCTGCGCGGCTCCGGCTGGCTGCCCGGCTGGCGGCTGACCTTCGGCGGCGAGCAGCTGGGCTGGGAGGGCTCGCTTGCCACCGTGGTGGAGGACGAGAAGGAGCAGGTCTTCGTCACGCTCTACGACATCGCCCCGATGGACGAAGAAGGCCTGGACCGCTGGGAGGGCGTGCAGCTCGGCATCTACCGCAAGGTGAAGCTGCGCGCGCAGACCCTGGACGGTGAGGTCGCGGTGTGGACGTACGTGCTGAACGACTACGAGGGCGGCCTGCCCGCGGCCCGCTACCTCGGTCTGATCGCGGACGCCGCGGAGAGCGCCGGCGCCCCCGACGACTACGTGCTGGACCTCCGCCGCCGCCCCTGCTGAAGACGTCTCCGCGCTTACTGACGCCGTCTCCGCGCTTGCGCCGGACGGGAGTTCGGGCGTAGTCCGGCCGGGCCGGCGGGGACGAATGGCGGCGTTCCGTACATTCCGGGTAACGATCCGGCATGGCTCGGCCCAGTTGTCTACGCGCGTAGGCAGATTTGACCTATCCTCGACCTTGTGAACGCATCTCCTCAGACGGTCGTCTCCGCCGACCCCTACGCCGCCGCCCGGGAAGCCGCCGACCGGCTGCGCGAACTCACCGGCGCCGAACGCCACGACGTCGCCCTGGTGATGGGCTCCGGCTGGGTGCCGGCCGCCGACGCCCTCGGTGAGACGCTCTCCGAATTCCCGGTCACCGAGCTGCCCGGCTTCCCCGCCCCCGCGGTGGCCGGCCACGCGGGCACCGTCCGCTCGGTCCGGATGCCCGGCGAGGGCGACCGCCGCGCGCTGGTCTTCCTCGGCCGCAACCACTACTACGAGGGCCACGGCGTGGCCACCGTGGTGCACGGCGTGCGCACCGCCGCCGCGGCGGGCTGCAAGACCATCGTGCTGACCAACGGCTGCGGCGGCCTGCGCCACGGCTGGACGCCCGGCCAGCCGGTGCTGATCAGCGACCACATCAACCTGACCGCGGACTCCCCGATCGTCGGCGCCAACTTCGTCGACCTCACCGACCTGTACTCCAAGCGCCTGCGCGCCCTGTGCCTCGAGGTCGACCCGTCGCTGGACGAGGCCGTGTACGTGCAGTTCCGCGGCCCGCACTACGAGACCCCGGCCGAGGTCAACATGGCCCGGGTGCTCGGCGGCGAACTGGTCGGCATGTCCACCACCCTGGAGGCCATCGCCGCCCGCGAGGCCGGCGCCGAGGTGCTCGGTATCTCGCTGGTCACCAACCTGGCCGCGGGCATCACCGGCGAGCCGCTCAACCACGCCGAGGTGCTGGAGGCCGGCAAGGCCTCCGCCGAGCGGATGGGCGCCCTGCTGGCGAAGGTCCTGGAGCGCATCTGACACCCCGCCCGGGAGGCGACTCCCGGGCGACGCAGCACCTCTGACCGAGAATCGGCGCAGGACGACGGCGGCCACCGACGGGTTCGGTGGCCGCCGTCGCTCCGTTCGCCGCAGCACTGACACTCCTTCCACCCACGTACAGGGAGCGGGCCGCATGCCGAAGGCACCCACCACCGACCTCCTCGACCGGGCCCGGGCCTGGCTGGCCGAGGACCCCGACCCGCAGACCCGCGAGGAGCTGGCCGCGCTGCTGGCCGCCGCCGAGGGCCCGGGCGCCGAGTCCGGGGAGCGGATCGCCTGGTCGCGGCTGGCCGAACGCTTCGACGGGCGCCTCCAGTTCGGCACCGCCGGCCTGCGCGGCGAACTCGGCGCCGGCCCGATGCGGATGAACCGCGCCGTGGTCATCCGCGCCGCCGCCGGCCTCGCCGCGTACGTCCGCGCCAACCCCGCGCTCGGCGACCTGATCGTGATCGGCTACGACGCCCGCCACAAGTCGCACGACTTCGCCCTCGACACCGCCGCCGTCGTCGGCGCCGGCCTGCGCGCCGCCGTGCTGCCCCGGCCGCTGCCCACCCCCGTCCTCGCGTACGCCATCCGGCACCTGGGCGCGGCGGCCGGCGTCGTCGTCACCGCCAGCCACAACCCGCCGCAGGACAACGGCTACAAGGTCTACCTGGGCGACGGCTCGCAGATCGTCCCGCCCGCCGACGCCGACATCGCCGCCGAGATCGACGCGCTCGGCGCGCTCGCCTCCGTGCCGCGCGCCACCGAAGGCTGGGAGGTCCTCGGCGAGGACGTCCTGGACGCCTACCTCGACCGTGCCGCCTCCGTCCTGGAGGCCGACGGCCCGCGCGAGCTCTCCACCGTCTACACCCCGCTGCACGGCGTCGGCCGCGACGTGCTGCTCGCCGCGTTCGAGCGGGCCGGCTTCCCGGCACCCACCGTGGTCGCCGAACAGGCCGAGCCCGACCCGGACTTCCCCACCGTCGCCTTCCCCAACCCGGAAGAGCCCGGCGCGATGGACCTGGCCTTCGCCACCGCCCGCGCGGCCCGCCCCGACCTGGTCATCGCCAACGACCCGGACGCCGACCGCTGCGCCGTCGCCGTCCCCACCCACGACGGCGACTGGCGGATGCTGCGCGGCGACGAGGTCGGCGCGCTGCTCGGCGCGGCCCTCGCCGCCAAGGGCGCGAGCGGCGTCTTCGCCACCACCATCGTCTCCTCCACCCTGCTCGGCAAGATCGCCGCCGCGGCCGGCCTCGGCTACGCGGAGACCCTCACCGGCTTCAAGTGGATCTCCCGCGCCGAGGGCATCCGCTACGGCTACGAGGAGGCCCTCGGCTACTGCGTCGACCCCGACGGCGTCCGCGACAAGGACGGCATCACCGCCGCCCTCCAGATCGCCGAACTCGCCGCCGGCCTGAAGCGCGACGGCCGCACCCTCACCGACCTGCTCGACGACCTGGCCCTCGCCCACGGCCTGCACGCCACCGACCAGCTCTCGGTCCGCGTCGACGACCTCACCGTCATCACCGACGCCATGCGCACCCTCCGCGACAAGCCCCCCGTCGAACTGGCCGGCCTCACCGTCACCCACGCCGACGACCTCACCGCCGGCACCCCCGACCTGCCGCCCACCGACGGCCTCCGCTACTACCTCAGCGGCCCCACCGTCACCTCGGCCCGCATCGTGGTCCGCCCCTCCGGCACCGAGCCCAAGCTCAAGTGCTACCTGGAGGTCGTCCTCCCGGTCGCCACCCACGACGTCCTCCCGGCCACCCGCGAACAGGCCCACGCCCTGCTGACCACCATCAAGCAGGACCTGGCGACCGCCGCCGGCCTCGTCTGACCGTCCGTCGACTTCGCAAAGCAGCAGGGCCCCAGGGAGAACCCCGGGGCCCTGCTGCTGTCTGCCGGGCGGCTCAGGTCGCCGCGATGACGGAGATCAGGGCAACCAGCCCCGCGAGGGTGGGGGCGATGACCCACCAGCACCAGGTGGCCTGGACCTCGCCGGTGGCGGCGGGGTTGGTGGCGTGGCGGTCGGCCTGTTCCTGGAGGGAGGTGACGACGGCGTCGGACCAGGCTCGGGTGGGGTCGAGCTGGTCGTGGCGCTGCGACTTCTTGCCGGTGGCGGGCAGGTGCGGGTCGCCCGCGGCCACGGCCTTGGCGGCGCGGCGGTTGGCCTTCTTGCGCTGGCGCAGCGAGACGGGGACCGCCCAGATCTGGAACTTGCGTCCGCCGGCGAAGAGTTCGACCGAGTAGCCGGCCTTCAGGCCCTCCACGCTGGCCCACGGCGCGACGACGGTGCGCAGCGGGTTGCGGACCAGCAGTCGCTGGTCGTTCGCCTTCACGATGGGCCGCAGGGTGTAGGCGGCCACCGGGAAGCAGAAGACGGGCGCGGCGGCGAGTGCGACCCACGGGGTGGCGCCGGTGCCGGAGACGATCGCGTCGCCGATCAGCCAGGCGGCGACTCCGAGCAGCATGACGCCCGCGATGACGCCGGGAACGGAGCGGTAGACGCGGTCGGCGTACTTGGGCCCGTTGGCGGCGGACCCCTGGTCGGGTGTCCGGTCGGATTCGGTCATGGCGTCGATTCTGCCCCAGGGGCACGGCCGTCCCCAATGGTGGCGGGGGCACGGGACGGTTACGAATGATCCGTCCCGTGACCTGGGGCGTTCAGACCTGGGGTGTTCAGGCGGTGCGGCGGCGCAGGGTGGCCGCGCCGAGGGCGAGTGCGAGCAGTGCGCTGCCGGCGACGACCGCGAGGTCGGCGAGCACGGGGCCGTCGAGGCCGCCGCGGGTGGTGATCCGGCCCATCGCGTCGACCGCGTAGGAGAGCGGGAGGACGTCGGAGATCGCCCGCAGCGCGGGGGCCATGTCGTCGCGGGGGACGAACAGTCCGCAGAGCAGCAGTTGGGGCAGCAGGACGGCGGGCAGGAACTGGACGGCCTGGAACTCGGTGGCGGCGAACGCGGAGACCAGCAGGCCGAGGGCCATGCCGAGCAGTCCGTCGGCGAGGGCGACGGCGAACAGCAGCCAGGTCGGGCCGGCCACGTGCAGGCCGAGCAGGCCGATGGTGAGGGCGGAGGCGACGGCGGCCTGCACCAGGGCGACCAGGCCGAAGGCGAGGGCGTAGCCGAGCAGCAGGTCGAGCTTGCCGAGCGGCATGGTGAGCAGGCGTTCCAGGGTGCCGGTGGTGCGTTCCCGGAGCATGGCCACCGAGGTGACCAGGAACATCACCATCAGCGGGAAGACGCCGAGCAGTTCGGGCCCGATCCGGTCGAAGGTGCCGGGCTGCCGGTCGTACATGTACTTGAGCAGCACCAGCAGCAGGCAGGGGACGGCCAGCAGCATGGCGATGGTGCGCGGGTCGTGGCGCAGTTGGGCGAGGACGCGGCGGGCGGTGGCCAGGGTGCGGCGGGTGGCGGCGCTCATCGGACGGTCTCCTGCGGCTGCTGCACGAGGGTGAGGAAGGCGCTCTCCACGTCGGCCGCGCCGGTGGCGGCGAGCAGCGCGGCGGGGGTGTCGTGGGCGAGCAGTCGGCCGTCGCGCATCAGCAGCAGGCGGTCGCAGCGGGTGGCTTCGTCCATCACGTGGCTGGAGACCAGCAGGGTGGCGCCGCCTCGGGCGAGGGTGGCGAACAGTTGCCAGAGGTCGTGGCGCAGGACGGGGTCGAGGCCGACGGTGGGTTCGTCCAGCACGAGCAGTTCGGGGTGGCCGAGCAGTGCGGCGGCGAGCGAGACGCGGGCGCGCTGGCCGCCGGAGAGCCGGGCGACGGGGGTGCGGCGGTGGGCGTCCAGGCCGACCAGTTCGATGACCCGGTCGGGGTCGGTGCGCGGGGCGCCCAGAATGGCGGCGAAGTAGTCGAGGTTCTCGTCGACGGTCAGGTCGCCGTAGACGGACGGGGCCTGGGTGACGTAGCCGACCCGGTCGCGCAGGGCGGCGCTGCCGGCGGGGCGGCCGAGCACGGTGACGGTGCCGGCGTCGGTGCGCTGTACGCCGACGACGGCGCGCAGCAGGGTGGTCTTGCCGCAGCCGCTGGGTCCGAGCAGGCCGGTGACGGTGCCGCGGGGGACGTCGAGGTCGAGGCCGGGCAGCACGGTGGTGCCGCCGCGCCGGACGACGAGTCCGGTGATCCGGATCGCGGGGTCGTCGGCCGGCCCCGCCGCAGAATTCATCATGCGATGAATTCTGCGCCGCCGCGCCGGACCCGTCAAGGCCGCGGACACCCGCCGCAGTGAGCTGCGTCACCCACGTCAACCGGAGCGTCCCGCCGTTCGTAGCGACAGGTAAGCAACCGAAATCTGCCGAGGAGCCGACCGATGACCGAGGAGGAGTTCACCGAGTTCTACAGCCACTCGGTCCGCCGGCTCACCGGCCAGCTGTACGTCGTCACCGGCGACCTGCACGAGGCGCAGGACGTGGTCCAGGAGGCCTTCGTCCGCGCCTGGGGCCACCGCCGTACGCTTGACCGCGACCACGCCCCCGAAGCCTGGGTGCGCACCGTCGCGGGCCGCCTGGCGATCAGCCGCTGGCGGCGGACCCGCACCGCCGCCCGGGCCTGGCGGCGGCACGGCCGACCCGCCGACGTGGACGGCCCGGACCCGGCCTCCGTCGACCTGACCGCCGCGCTGCGCCGCCTGTCCGAACGCCAGCGCCTGTGCGCCGCCCTCTACTACGTCTGCGACCTGCCGCTGGACCAGATCGCCGCCGAGACCGGCATGGCCCCGGGCACCGTCAAGGCCCACCTGTCCCGGGCCCGGGCCGCCCTCGCCCAGCACCTCGACACCCCCTCCGAGGCCGAGGAGAACCTCCGATGACGTCCATCGACGCGCGCCTGGCCGGCGCGCTGCGGACGGCCGCCGACGCCGCCTCCGCCCGCACCGCCGCCCCGCCCGCACCGCGGATCGCCGCCCTCGGCCGCCGGCGCCGCCGGGTCCGGGTCGGCGCGACCGTCACCGTCACCGCCTGCCTGGCGATCGCCGTGGGCGTCACGCTCACCCCCGGCCGCCCGTCCCGCACGGTCGGCCCGGCCGACGCCCCGTCGCTCACCACGCCGACCCCGTCCGCCGTCCCCGGCCCGAGCGCCTCCGCCACACTTGGCCCGTCCGGCCCGCAGGGGCCGAGCGCCTCCCTGACCACGCCGCCCCCGCCGCCCGTGCCCAGCAACACCCCGGCCCAGCCGTGAACCCCGACCGACCAGGACCCCCGATGCCCAGCACCCCGCTGACCGACCACCCGCCGATACCCGCCGTGCCGGGCCCGCGCCGGGCGGACGACCCGCCCCGCCCGGACCCGCTGGCCCGGCTGTGGCACACCGCCGGCCCGGCCGTCGCGGTGTACGCCGGCGCGCTGGCGCTGCACCTGACGCTGCTGGCCCTGATGATCACCCGGCCCGGCACCACGCTGACCGACCGGCTGACCTCCTGGGACGGGCGGCACTTCCTGGAGATAGCCACCGACGGCTACCCGGACAGCTACACGTACACCCCCAAGGGCGAGCTGACCGGCAACAACCTGGCGTTCTTCCCGCTGTTCCCGATGCTGGTCCGCATCGTGCACGCGGTGACCGGCCTGAGCTGGGCCGTCTCCGGCATCGTCGCCGCCCAGCTGGCGCTGCTCGCCGCCCTGGTGCTGATCCACCAGCTGATCAGCCGGCTGTACACCCGGCGCACCGCCACCGTCGTGCTGGTGCTGCTGGCGGCGGCGCAGCCGATGTCCCTGGTGTTCTTCATGTCGTACAGCGAGTCGCTGCTGCTGGCCACCGCCGCCGCCACGCTGCTCGCCGCGCACCGCCGGGCCTGGCTCACCGCCGGCGCGTTCGCCTTCCTCGCCGGGCTGACCCGCCCGGCCGGTATCGCCGTGATCGCCGCGCTCGGCGTCGCCGTCCTGCTGGAGATGTACCGCGAGCGCCGGGTGCTCGGCCGCCCGCTGGCCGCCACCGCGCTGGCCTGCACCAGTACCCCGCTGTACCTGTGGTGGGTCGCCGACCGGCTGGGCAGCGCCGACGCCTGGTTCACCGTCCAGCGGGCCGGCTGGAACACCCAGTGGGACTGGGGTTCCTCGCTGTGGGAGTTCCTGGTCCGCACCCTGCAGACCGGCGAGGGCTGGGTCCCGGTCTCGATAGCCGTCCTGGTGATCGCCCACCTGCTGGCCACCGCCCTGACCGTCCGCCGCACCACCTGGCCGCCGCTGCTGGTCTACGGCGCGACGGTGGTGGTGCTGACGCTGGCGCAGAGCAACTACTACCACTGCAAGCCGCGCCTGCTGGCCCCCGCGCTGATCTTCCTGCTGCCCGTCGCCGGCGCCCTCGCCCGGGCCCGCCGCTCCACCCGGGTGGCCGTCCTGGGCGGCGCCGCGCTGTTCGGCTGCTGGTACGGCGCCTACATGGTCACCGCCTGGCCGTACGCCATCTGACCGCCACTGACACCCCGTCAGACGGATCCCGCCGCGGGGCTTGACAGCCCGCCGATAAGCGGTACGGCAGCAGCGGGCCGGTTCGGTACGATTGCGGCGGCCGGGCGGCTGCTGAGAACGCGCCGCGGAACCGGCCCTCGACACCCGCTCGCGGGCACCGCCACGTGCCCGCCGGAGAGCATCGGAGTTCCTCAGGATGACTCGGCAGTTGATCACCAGCGCGCTTCCCTACATCAACGGGATCAAGCACCTGGGCAACATGGTCGGGTCGATGCTCCCGGCGGACGTGTACTCCCGCTACCTGCGCCAGCGCGGCCACGAGGTGCTGTACATCTGCGCCACCGACGAGCACGGCACCCCGGCCGAACTGGCCGCCCAGGAGGCCGGGCTGCCGGTCGCCGAGTTCTGCGCCCGGGCGCACGACCAGCAGAAGGCCATCTACGACGGCTTCCAGCTGTCCTTCGACTGGTTCGGCCGCTCGTCCTCGCCGCAGAACCGGGAGATCACCCAGGAGATCGCCCGCGAGCTGCACGCCAACGGCTTCATCGAGGAGCGGGCGATCCGCCAGGTCTACTCGATCGCCGACGGCCGCTTCCTGCCCGACCGCTACATCGTCGGCACCTGCCCGCACTGCGGCTACGACAAGGCCCGCGGCGACCAGTGCGAGAACTGCACCCGCGTCCTCGACCCGACCGACCTGCTGAACCCCCGTTCGGCGATCAGCGGCAGCGCCGAGCTGGAGGTCCGGGAGACCAAGCACCTGTTCCTGCTCCAGTCCAAGCTGACCGACGAGGTCGAGGCCTGGATCGCCGAGCACGGCGACAGCTGGCCGGTGCTCGCCTCCTCGATCGCCCGCAAGTGGCTCACCGAGGGCCTGCAGGACCGCGCCATCACCCGTGACCTCGAATGGGGCGTCCCCGTCCCCGCCGACGTCTGGCCGGAGCTGGCCGCCGAGGGCAAGGTCTTCTACGTCTGGTTCGACGCCCCGATCGAGTACATCGGCGCCACCAAGGAGTGGGCCGACACGACCGGCGGCGACTGGCGCTCCTGGTGGTACGAGGCCGACGACACCGTCCGCTACACCGAGTTCATGGCCAAGGACAACGTCCCGTTCCACACGGTGATGTTCCCCGCCACCATCCTCGGCTCGCGCCAGCCGTGGAAGAAGGTCGACTACGTCAAGGCCTTCAACTGGCTGACCTACTACGGCGGCAAGTTCTCCACCAGCCAGAAGCTCGGCATCTTCACCGACGTCGCGCTCGAACTGCTCCCCGCCGACTACTGGCGCTACTACCTGATGGCGAACGCCCCGGAGTCCGACGACTCCAGCTTCACCTGGGACCTGTTCGCCGCCACCGTCAACAAGGACCTCGCCGACACCCTCGGCAACTTCGTCAACCGCGTGCTGTCCTTCAGCCGCAAGCGCTTCGGCGACGACGTCCCGGCCGGCGCGGAGAACAGCGAGACCGAGACGGCCCTCGGCGCGCAGATCGCCGACCTGCTCGCCGAGTACGAGACCCAGCTCGACGCGCTCAACTTCCGCAAGGCCGCGCAGGCGCTGCGCGCGCTCTGGTCGGCCGGCAACGCCTACCTCGACGTGACGGCCCCCTGGACGCAGATCAAGACCGACCCGGAGGCCGCGGCCCGCACCCTGCGCACCGCGATCAACCTGATCCACCTCTACTCGGTGGTCTCCGAGCCGTTCATCCCGACGGCGGCCAAGACGATCCGCGAGTCCTTCGCGCTGGACGGCGACACCCGCACCTGGATCAGCGCCGACGAGGCCCGCTCGCTCTCGCTGGTCCCGGCCGGCACCGGCTTCACCGTCCCGCCGGTCCTGTTCGCCAAGATCACCGACGAGGACCTGGCCACCTGGACCGAGCGCTTCGGCGGCGGCGAGGCCTGACCTCCCCTCAGCCCGTCAGGTACCCCTGGACGGTGCGGCCCAGCAACGGGGCCAGCACCTCCGGGGGTGCCGAGGCCAGCGGCTCCACCCCGATCACGTACCGGGCCACCGCCAGCCCGACGATCTGCGACATCACCAGCTCCACCCGCAACTCCGGCTGCTCGACGTCCAACTGGGCCGCCACCCGGTCGACCAGCTCGGTCACCATGAAGGACCGCATCAGCGCCGCCACCTCCTCGCTGGCCGCCGCCGTCCGCACCAGCGCGAGCAACCGGTCCCGCACCGCAGGCTGCTCCCACAACCCCAGCACGAACCCCGCCACCCGCTCCCCCACCGTCGCCGGATCCCCCCCGAACACCTCCGCGACCACCACCTGCGGTTCGAACGGGAACTCCAGCGCGGCCATGAACAGCCGGTCCTTGCTCCCGAAATAGTGGTGCAGCAACGCCGCATCCACCCCCGCCGCCCGCGCGATCGCCCGCATGCTCGCCTTCTGGTACCCCCGCGCCGCGAATTCGGCCCGCGCCGCCACCAGCACGACCCCCCGAGTGTCCTCACCCCCGGGCCGTCGGCCCCTTGCCTTCGCTTCGCTCACCCTCACATTGTGCCGGGCGGGCATTCAGGGGCTCGGGAGTGCGAATCCAGGGGCCCGGGGAACGGCGGGAGCCCCGACAGGGGCTCGGGGAACGGCGAGGGCATGTCTGCGGATGATCAACAGGGCGCGAAAGGTCCCGAGGTTTCTGGTCCCCGTCTTTGACCCTCCGCAGTCACGACCAACCGCTGTCTCCGACCACCAGCAGCCCGGCCCCGCCGTTCCCCGGGCCCCTGGTTGATTCCCCGCCCCACCTACCGTCCCCCTACGCGCGTAGATATGCTGCTCTGGTGACTATGTCCACTCTTGCAGCCAACGCCCCCGGCGCCACGGGCGGCGGCCTCGCGGACGTCGCGGCGTCCGAGGCCACCTTGCGCCGTTTCCTGCACGGCCTGCCCGGGGTCGACCAGGTGGGCCTGGAGGCGCGCGCAGCGACTCTCGGCACCCGGTCGATCAAGACCACCGCCAAGGCCTTCGCCATCGATCTCGCCATCTCGATGATCGACCTGACCACGCTGGAGGGCGCGGACACGGTCGGCAAGGTCCGCTCGCTGTGCGCGAAGGGCCTGCGCCCGGACCCGACCGATCGCAGCACCCCGCAGGTCGCGGCGATCTGCGTGTATCCGGACATGGTCGAAACCGCGAAGTCCGCGCTACGCGGCAGCGGCATCCAGGTGGCGTCGGTGGCCACCGCGTTCCCGTCCGGCCGGGCGGGGATGCCGGTGAAGCTGGCGGACACCGCGGAGGCGGTCGCCGCGGGCGCCGACGAGATCGACATGGTGATCGACCGGGGTGCCTTCCTCTCCGGCCGTTACCTGGAGGTCTTCGAGGAGATCCGCGCCGTCAAGGAGGCGTGCAAGCGTCCCGACGGCAGCTCCGCCCACCTGAAGGTGATCTTCGAGACCGGCGAGCTGCAGACGTACGACAACGTCCGCCGCGCGTCCTGGCTGGCGATGATCGCGGGTGCGGACTTCATCAAGACGTCCACCGGCAAGGTTGCGGTCAACGCGACTCCCCCGGTGACGCTGCTGATGCTGGAGGCGGTGCGGGACTTCCGCGCGGCCACCGGCACCCAGGTCGGTGTGAAGCCGGCCGGCGGCATCCGCACCACCAAGGACGCGATGAAGTACCTGGTGATGGTGAACGAGACGCTGGGCGACGACTGGCTGAGCCCGCACTGGTTCCGGTTCGGCGCGTCCAGCCTGCTGAACGACCTGCTGATGCAGCGCCAGAAGCTGCGCACCGGCCGGTACTCCGGTCCCGACTACGTGACGGTGGACTGACCATGGCGAAGACCGACAAGAAGACCGCGGAGAAGACCGCACAGCCCGCGAAGCCCTCCGGCCTGTTCGAATACGCACCCGCGCCCGAATCCCCCGCCGCCGCGGGCGAGATCGCGACGTCCTACGGCCACTTCATCGGCGGCCGGTTCGTCGACTCCTCCGGCTCGGAGGCGCTGAAGACCGTCAACCCGGCGACCGAGCAGGTGCTGGCGGAGTTCGCGCAGGGCACCGAGGAGGACGTGGACCGCGCGGTGGCCGCCGCCCGCAAGGCGTTCGCCGACTGGTCGTCGCTGCCGGGCAGCGAGCGCGCCAAGTACCTGTTCCGGATCGCCCGGATCATCCAGGAGCGCAGCCGTGAGCTGGCCGTCCTGGAGTCGATCGACAACGGCAAGCCGATCCGCGAGACCCGCGACGTCGACCTCCCGCTGGTCGCCGCGCACTTCTTCTACTACGCGGGCTGGGCCGACAAGCTGGACTTCGCCGGCTTCGGCCAGAACCCGCGTCCGCTGGGTGTCGCCGGCCAGGTGATCCCGTGGAACTTCCCGCTGCTGATGCTGGCGTGGAAGGTCGCCCCGGCGCTGGCCACCGGCAACACCGTGGTGCTGAAGCCCGCCGAGACCACCCCGCTGACCGCTCTGCGGTTCGCCGAGATCTGCCGCCAGGCGGGCCTGCCGGACGGTGTGGTGAACATCGTCACCGGTGACGGCCGCACCGGCGCCGCGCTGACCGCGCACCCGGACGTCGACAAGGTCGCCTTCACCGGCTCCACCCCGGTCGGCCGGGCGATCGCCAAGCAGATCGCCGGCACCCGCAAGAAGCTCTCGCTGGAGCTCGGCGGCAAGGCCGCGAACATCGTGTTCGACGACGCGCCGCTGGACCAGGCCGTCGAGGGCATTGTCAACGGCATCTTCTTCAACCAGGGCCACGTGTGCTGCGCGGGCAGCCGCCTGCTGGTGCAGGAGTCGATCCAGGACGAGCTGCTGGACGCGCTGAAGCGCCGGATGGGCACCCTGCGGGTCGGCGACCCGCTGGACAAGAACACCGACATCGGCGCGATCAACTCGGCCGCGCAGCTGGCCCGGATCACCGAGCTGGCCGCCGCCGGCGAGCAGGAGGGCGCCGAGCGCTGGGCACCGGAGTGCGAACTCCCGGGCGCGGGCTACTGGTTCCGCCCCACCCTGTTCACCGGCGTCTCGCAGGCCCACCGGATCGCCCGCGAGGAGATCTTCGGCCCGGTGCTGTCGGTGCTGACCTTCCGCACTCCCGCCGAGGCGGTGGAGAAGGCCAACAACACCCCGTACGGGCTGTCCGCAGGCATCTGGACGGAGAAGGGCTCGCGCATCCTGTGGATGGCGAACCGGCTCCGGGCGGGCGTGGTGTGGGCGAACACCTTCAACAAGTTCGACCCGACCTCGCCGTTCGGCGGGTACAAGGAGTCCGGTTACGGCCGCGAGGGTGGCCGGCACGGTCTGGAGGCCTACCTCGATGTCTGAGACCACAGCGCGAATTGACGTCTTCAAGACCTACAAGCTGTACGTCGGCGGGAAGTTCCCGCGCTCGGAGAGCGGCCGGGTGTACGAAGTGACTGACGCAAAGGACCAGTGGCTGGCCAACGCCCCGCTGGGCACCCGCAAGGACACCCGGGACGCCGTGCTGGCCGCCCGCGCGGCCGTGAAGGGCTGGTCGGGCACCACCGCGTACAACCGCGGCCAGGTGCTGTACCGGGTCGCCGAGATGCTGCAGGGCCGCCGCGAGCAGTTCACCGCCGAGGTGGCCGCCGCCGAGGGGCTGGGCGCCAAGAAGGCGGCGGCGCTGGTGGACGCGGCGATCGACCGCTGGGTCTGGTACGCGGGCTGGACCGACAAGGTCGCGCAGATCGCGGGCAACGCCAACCCGGTGGCCGGGCCGTTCTTCAACCTGTCCACCCCGGAGCCGACCGGCGTGGTCGGCGTGGTCGCCCCGCGCACCGGTCACGGCTTCTCGCTGCTCGGCCTGGTGTCGGTGATCGCCCCGGCGATCGCCACCGGCAACACCGTGGTGGTGGCGGCCGCCGAGCAGGCCCCGCTGCCCGCCCTGTCGCTGGGCGAGGTACTCGCCACCTCCGACGTCCCGGGCGGCGTGGTCAACCTGATCTCCGGCCGAACCGCGGACATCGCCCCGACGCTGGCCTCCCACCAGGACGTCAACGCCCTCGACCTGGCCGGCGCGATCGACCAGGACGGCCCCGGCGCGGCGGCCGCCCTGGAGGCGTCGGCGGCCGATACATTGAAGCGAGTGGTCCGACCGGCCGCCGACCCGTCCGCCGTGGACTGGACGGTCAACCCCGGCACCGGGCGACTGCTCTCCTTCCTGGAGACGAAGACGGTCTGGCACCCGATGGGCATCTAGCCCGGCCCGACCGGCCAACTCCACACAGACCGGCCGCCCTCTGCGCCCCTACCCCCCCGGGGGCCCGGGCGGCCGCGACGGGCCCGCACTTCTCCCCCCCTGGTGCGGGCCCGTCCTCATGCCCTCCCACCCGAATCGGGGCCGAACGGCGGGTTACGACCAGCCCCTCGGATGCCCCAGACTGGTATCTCGTGAGTGACTCCCCGCTGAACCGCCGCCCGATATCCCGCGTCATCCTGCTGTCGGGCCCTTCGGGGTCGGGGAAGTCCTGCCTGGCCGAGCGCAGCGGGCTGCCGGTGCTGCAGCTCGACGACTTCTACAAGGACGGCGACGACCCGACGCTGCCGCAACTGCCGGACGGCGGTGGGCCGGACTGGGACTCGCCGGACTCCTGGCACCGCGAGCAGGCGCTGGACGCGATCCGCAGGCTGGCGTTCGAGGGGCAGGCCGACGTGCCGACGTACTCGATCCCGGCGAACGGCCGCTCCGGCCACCGCGTACTCGAACTGGACGGCGCCGCGGCGTTCGTCGCCGAGGGCATCTTCGCGGCCGAACTGGTCCGCCGCTGCGAGGCGGAAGGCCTGCTCGGCGACGCCCTGTGCCTGCGCAACAAGCCCGCCACCACGGCCTGGCGGCGCTTCCGCCGGGACGTCCGGGAGGGCCGCAAGTCGATCCCCTACCTGCTGCGCCGCGGCCTGCGGCTGATGCGCTCCGAGCGCGGCATCGTCGCCCGCCAGGTCGAACTGGGCTCCTACGCCTGCTCGGGCGTCGAGGCCGGCCGCCGGATCGCGGCGGTGGCGCGGCAGTTGCCCGCCGAGCTGGTCTGAGGCGCGCGGGCATGGGCGAGCGCTGGCTGGTGGCGGGGCTGGGCAATCCGACCCGCCGGTACGCGGGGACGCGGCACAACGCGGGCTTCCTGGTGGCCGACCGGCTGGCCGGGCGCCACGGTGCCCGCTGGCGCGGACTGACCACCCGCACCGCCTCGTTCGAACTCGACGGGCGCACCGTGCTGTTGGCCGAGCCGCAGTGGTCGATCAACCTGTCGGGGCGTCCGGTCGCGGCGCTGCTGCGTCGCCACCAGGTGCCGGTGGAGCGGCTGTTGGTGGTGCAGGACGACCTGGACTTCCCGTTCGGCACGGCCCGGCTGAAGCGCGGCGGCGGCCCGGGCGGCCACAACGGCGCCCGCTCGGTGCACCGGGCGCTGGGCACCGCCGACTACGCGCGGCTACGGGTGGGCGTGGGCCGGCCGCCGAAGGGCACCCGGGTCGACGAGTGGGTGGTGCAGCGGTTCTCCGACGCCGAGCGGGAACGCATGCCGGAGCTGCTGGACCGCTGCGCGGACGCCGTGGCGGCGTTCGTGCTGCGCGGCCTGAACCGCGCCCAGGACGTGCTGCACACCACCGACGCGCGCTGACCGGGCCTCAGACCTCGTCGGGCACGCCGCGGCGGACCAGCCAGGGCAGGAAGAACCAGAGGCCGGCGAAGACCAGCGCGATCACCGCGGTGATCGGGACGGCCGCCGGGAAGCCGAGGACCACGGCGAGGACCAGCAGGACGGCGCCGCTGAGTGCCATCGCCAGCAGGACCAGGCCGACCTGGGCGATCCGGGCGGAGACCTTGACGATCCGCCGCCGGTCGGGATGGTGGGCCAGGCCGCGGTGCAGGGCGACCGGCGTGGCGAGCACGGCGGCGGCGACCACCGACAGCAGCAGCACGACGACGTACAGGTCCTGCCGGACGTCGTCGAGTTCGGCGAACCGCGGGGTGAAGGCGACACCGAGCAGGAACGCGAAGACGATCTGCACACCGGTCTGCAGCACCCGCAGTTCCTGGAGCATCTCGACCAGCCGCCGGTCGGCGCGGGCCTGCGGGGTCTCCGCGACAGGGTCGTCCATCCGCTCATTGTGGCGGCAGCCGGTCCGGGAGACGACGGAGGCGGGCCCCGGTGCGTTCTCCCCCGCACCGGGGCCCGCCTTCGTCTGTGGTGCCGGACGGCCCCCGACGGCCCGCTCCCCCGAGCGGTCCGCCGTCGTCCGGCACCTTCCCCCACCACCCCGTCCCCCACGGGAGTTTCTGTGGTCAGGCGACCAGCTCGCCGAAGGCGTGCACGGTGTCGCCCGAGCGGTTGAGCTGCTCGTCGTCGCGCATCCGGCGCAGCGCGCGCCAGATGGAGCTCTTCACGGTGCCGACGCTGATGTTGAGGATGTCGGCGATCTCCGGGTCGGTCCGGCCCTCGTAGTAGCGCAGCACCAGCATGGTGCGCTGGTTCTCGGGCAGCTTGGCGAGCGCCTGCCAGAGCACGGTGCGCAGTTCGGTGCCGCCCATGGCGTCGGTGTCGCCGGCGTGCTCGGGGAGTTCCTCGGTCGGGTACTCGTTGACCTTGCGGCGGCGCCAGGCGGAGATGTGCAGGTTGGTCATGGTGCGGCGGAGGTAGCCGCCGACCGCGGCCTTGTCGGTGATCCGGCCCCAGGCCCGGTAGGTCGAGAACAGCGCGGACTGCAGCAGGTCCTCGGCCTCGTAGCGGTCGCCGGTGAGGTGGTAGGCGGTGGCGTACAGGGAGGCGCGGCGCTCGCGCACGTACGCGGTGAACTCGGCGACGTCGCGTGCCTCGTCCTTCGCGGCGGCCGGGTGCTCCCCCTGCGCGCCTCCCTGGTCGGCCTGCTCCCCACGGAAGGTCTGCGGCGCGAGCCGCAGCGTCCGTCCCGCGGCCGGGTTCCCTGCCCGGCCGTGGGTGGTGTCCCCGCTCCTGGTCCCCACAACCGGGCGGCGGGTTCCGGCGCTGTGTGCGCATCCCCGTACGAGGACGGCGCCGGACTTCTCCTCCTCGTGACGCGGCCGGTTGGTGCCCAGCACGGCTGCACGCGGCCCGGCGTTTCGGGTCGTCAGCGTTGCGGTCATCGGGCACCCCCATGGTCGGTACGAGCGGTTCCTTGCTCGCCGCCGCACCGGGCCGGGCCTGGTGCGTTTGTTGCGGCGACAAGGAAAATCCTGCCGGTCGCTCGTCATGGAGGTGTCTGTCGACTGTCACAGGGCTGTCACAAGGGCGGCCGGTTCAAGGCATTCGCCGGCTCCGAGATGGCTGACGCCGGAGCGGGCCGGTCCGGTTCCCGGGTGCGTGAGGATCACCCGGGTGGGTGTTTCCCGGGTCAGGGTGGGACACAATGACCTCCGTGTCTTTCCTGCTTCTGATCGAGGACGACGACGCCATTCGCACCGGCCTCGAACTCGCCCTCACCCGCCAGGGTCACCGGGTCGCGACCGCCGCGTCCGGCGAGGACGGTCTGCGCCTGTTCAAGGAGCAGCGTCCGGATCTGATCGTGCTCGACGTGATGCTGCCGGGCATCGACGGTTTCGAGGTGTGCCGGCGGATCCGCCGTACCGACCAGCTGCCGATCATCCTGTTGACGGCGCGCTCCGACGACATCGACGTGGTGGTCGGGCTGGAGTCCGGCGCCGACGATTACGTGGTGAAGCCGGTGCAGCCGCGGGTGCTGGACGCCCGGATCCGCGCCGTGTTGCGGCGCGGTGAGCGGGAGAGCTCGGACTCGGCGGCGTACGGCGGCCTGGTGATCGACCGGTCGGCGATGACCGTCACCAAGGACGGCCAGGACCTCCAGCTGACCCCGACCGAGCTGCGGCTGCTGCTGGAGCTGAGCCGCCGCCCGGGGCAGGCGCTGTCCCGGCAGCAGCTGCTGCGGCTGGTGTGGGAGCACGACTACCTGGGCGACTCCCGTCTGGTGGACGCGTGCGTGCAGCGGCTGCGGGCGAAGGTCGAGGACGTGCCGTCCGCGCCGACGCTGATCCGTACCGTCCGCGGGGTCGGCTACCGTCTGGACCCGCCCGCGTGACCTCTTCCTTCTGCCTGGTGAGCTCTTCTTGACCGACGATCAGTCCGCGCCGCGCCGTGCCCGTCCGCTGTCCTGGCGGTGGTTCGGTTCGCTCCGGCTCAGTTCGCTGCGGGTCCGGCTGATCGCGGTGTTCGCCGCGGTCGCGCTGATCACCGCGGTGTCCGCGTCCGGCATCGCCTACTGGCTGAACCGCGACGCGGTGCTCCGGCGTGCCCAGAACGCCTCGCTGAACGACTTCCGGGGCTCGCTGACCCGCAACGTCTCCGACCTGCCGCTGCACCCGACCTGCCAGGACCTGGCCTCGCTGGCGGTGCAGGTGGCGAGTTCCGGCCTGGCGTACGACGTGGTGGTGGTCGACGACTCGCAGCCGGACTGCACCGCCTCGTCCGACCCGATCGCCTTCACCGTCAAGCAGGTGCCGGCGGCGCTGGTCACCGCCGTCAACAAGCCGCGCGAGATCGGCCCGGGCAACCCGTACGAGTACCACCTGTACTGGCAGCGGGTGAACCTGGCCGGGCCGTACGTGGTCGGCGGGACGAAGGTGGCGCCGGGCGGGCCGACCGCCTACATGTTCAAGTCGCTGCAGAACGAGCGCGCCGACCTGAACACTCTGGGCTGGTCGCTGGCGTTCGCCACCCTGCTGGCGCTGGTCGGCTCCGCGCTGCTCGCGCAGGGCGCCTCGGCGACGGTGCTGCGGCCGGTGCGCCGGCTCGGCGACGCCGCCCGGCAGCTCGGCGAGGGCAAGCTCGACACCCGGCTCGACGTCGAGGGCAACGACGAACTCGCCGATCTGGCGCGGACGTTCAACCGCACCGCGGAGTCGCTGTCGGAGCAGGTCGCGGAGCTGAGCGCGCGCGAGGCGCAGTCCCGGCGGTTCGTCGCCGACATGTCGCACGAGCTGCGCACCCCGCTGACCGCGATGACCGCCGTCACCGACATCCTGGAGGACGAGGCCGACTCGCTCGACCCGATGATCGAGCCCGCGGTGCGGCTCGTGGTCTCCGAGACCCGGCGGCTGTCCGACCTGGTGGAGAACCTGATGGAGGTGACCCGGTTCGACGCGGGCACCGCCAAGCTGGTCGCCGACGAGGTCGACATGGCCGACCTGATCATGTCCTGCATCGACGGCCGGGCCTGGTACGACGCGGTCGAACTGGACGCCCCGCGCGGCATCCTGGCGGTGGTCGACCCGCGCCGTCTGGACGTGGTGTTCGCCAACCTGATCGGCAACGCGCTCAAGCACGGCGGCTCCCCGGTGAAGGTGAAGGTCCGGCAGGACGACGACACCCACACGGTGGTGGTGTCGGTCTCCGACGGCGGCCCCGGTATCCCCGAGGACGTGCTGCCGCACGTGTTCGACCGCTTCTACAAGGCCGACAAGGGCCGGGCCCGCTCCGAGGGCAGCGGCCTGGGCCTGTCCATCGCCGAGGCCAACGCCCGCATCCACGGCGGCACCATCACCGCCGCCAACCACCCGGAGGGCGGTGCCGTGTTCACCCTCACCCTGCCGCTCACCCAACCGCCCGCCCCCGGCCCGGAAGAGGCCCGATGACCACCCGCCGCCGCATCCGCGCCGTCGCCCTGCTGGCCGGCTCGACGGCCCTGCTCACCGGCTGCGGCATCCGCCCCACCGCGGTGCCGGTCGACGCCGGCGCGCCCGCCAGCCGCACCGCCTGCCCCACGCCGGTGCTGATGCCGGTCGCCCCGGCGGCGAGCCCGACCGCCACGCCTCCGGCTGCCCTGCCGACCGCGCCCGGCGCGTCCGGGAAGCCGCCCGCCAAGGCCGTGCCGACGCCGTCGGCCACGGCGTCGGCCCCGGCGTCACCGGCGGTGTCGGCGCCCGGGGTGTTCGGCGCGCCGTCAGCGAGCCACTGCCCCTGATCACTCGTCCGGCGGAACCACCTCCGGTACGGCGCGCGTCCCCCGGAATGTGCACACCAATGCGCGAACCGATCACACGACGGCGCCGTACCGGCAGCGGACGGCAGCCCGGCTGCTACTGACCCTCCACCTGCTGGCACTCGGCTGGCTGGCCGTCCGCCCGATCACCGCACCCTGGACCGGCCCGTCCAACCTCACCCCGTTCGCCACCGTGCACCAGGCGCTCGCCGCCCACACCTTCCTCGGCGCCCTCGCCTCCGGCACCCTCCCGCTGGCCCCCGTCGGTGTCCTCCTCCCGCTCGCCGTCGGCACCCCCCGGCGCGGCTGGCTGCTCTCCTTCCTCCGCACCACCGGCGCCGTCGCGCTCCTCGCCACCGGCCTGGAGATCCTGGCGGGCTGGGCCCCCGGCCACGTCCTCAACGTCGACAACATCCTGCTCGGCACCCTCGGCGCGGCCGCCGCCCACCTGCTCCTGATTCCCCCGATCCGCGCCCGCGCCCTGCGCCGCCCGACCGCGCCCCGCGCCGTGGCACCGCGCCAGGAAAGCCCGAAGGGCCGGACCCAGCCGCATCCGCGACCCGCCCCGGCCCTCCCGGTCCTCGGCTCCCCGGTGGCACCGCGCCGCTGAGCGCGCCGTACCCCCGGACGCGCCGGTGTCACTGCCCGGCGGCGCCTGCGGTCCGCTCAGCGGTTTCCGTCGAGGACAATCCGGTGGCCGCTCGCGTCGGCGGTCTCGTCGGCGGACGGCGGGGTGACCTCCACCGGCTTGCCAAAAGCGTCGAACCGGATCGCGGTGGCGCTGTCGCCGGTCTCGTTCGCCGACAGCAGGTACGGCTGGCCCTCGGCGGCGATCGCCACCGTGCCGGACGAGCCGTGCGGGCCGCCCTCGCCGGAGCGGAAGCCGAGGAACACCGCCCGGGTGCCGCTCACCGGCCGGACGCCGGTCTTGGTCCACTCCCCGACGGCCTTCAGCGGTCCGTCGCCGGTCGCCAGCCGGAACACCAGGTCGCAGTACCCGGCGTAGGACTTGCCGAGCTCGCCGGTGCCGGTCAGCCACTTGTCGGCCAGTGCGGGCCCGGCGTCCGGCAGCGCGGCCTGGAACATGGAGGCGGAAGGTTTCACCCACACCGTTCCGCCGTGCCGCCGCACCTCCGCCTCGACGCCGTCCTCGGACACCGTCCCGGTGCAGTCGCCGTCCCGGGTGACGGAGAGCGAGTACTCGAGCGTCCCGGCCTTCCGCTGCTGCCGGATCGTCCCGCGCAGCGAGGTCAGCTCCGCGCCCGCCTGCCGGGCCTTCTCCAGGACCTGCTCGGGCGTCAGGTCCTCCAGGCCGCCGCCCGCCCCCGCCACGGACGCCGCGTCGTCCCCGCCGGCGCGGTCCGGTTCGCAGGCCGCCACCGAGACCACCCCGGCCAGCCCCAGCACGACCAGCCCGACCAGTACCGCCGTGGTCGGCCACTGTTTCGCCCGCATCGCTCTCGCCCCTCGCTTCGTTCCCCGGTGATCCCGGTGCCGCGAGTCTTCCAGCCGCCCGGGGCCCGGCACCACCGTTTCCGGAGGTTCGGACGGGGCGCGGCCCGCCTTGATCTCGGGGTCCGTCCCGGAGTCGACCCCGAGGCCGGGATCACCCCGGGCGGGGAGCGTCTCCGGGTCCGAATCCGCATCTCGGCGGACGGAAAACCGCAGGTCGCGGCGGGACGATGGAGTCAGCCCGGTCGGACCGCCCGACCCGGGAGCACTCCCCCGGAGGAGAAGATGAGCGTCCTCGCCCGTCCCCGTCAGCACCGCATCCTCGGCGGCGTCTGCGCCGGCATCGCCCAGCGCTTCGGGCTCACCGCGTGGACGGTCCGGGTCATCTTCCTGGCGTCCTGCCTGCTGCCGGGCCCGCAGTTCCTGATCTACCTGGCGCTGTGGCTGCTGCTCCCCCAGGAGCCGTGACCCGCCCGCCACCGCCCATGACGAAGGGGCCGCCCCGCGGGGCGGCCCCTCGGCCGTGTCCGGATCCGGCGGTGTGTCAGCCACCCACGCCGGGCAGGGCCGGCAGGCCGGGGGCGCCGCCACCGGTCGGGGAGAGGCTGGTCAGCGTGCCGATGACGCCACCGACCGGGGTCTTGGCCAGGCCCTGGCCGCCGGGGACGGAGTCCAGGCCGCCGATCCGGTGGGCGGCCTCGGGCGCGGCAGTCTGCTGGCCGTCGACGCCGGCCGGGCCGACCTGCTCGGCGACCTGCCCGGTCTGCTCGGTCGCCTGGTCGGCGGCCTGGACCGGGGTACCGGCGGCCGGGTTGAGCGCGCCGGTGACGGTGCCGAGCTGGTCGGCGCCGGGCAGCTTGCTCACGGCCCCGGTGGCGGCGCCGGTCACGGCCGGGTTGGTGAGCGCGCCGGTCGGCAGTCCGAGGCCGCCGGGGGCGACCGGCGCGGCCGAGGCGGTGCCCGCGGCAACGGCGGCGGCGACAACGCCGAGCACGGCGGTGCCGGCGGCCTTCAGAGTGGCCTGCTTCATGTGTGCGTCCTCAGTCCTGGTCGGGTCGGTGCGGGGTCGCGGGCCCGGGGGATTCAGGGCGCGACCGTCACGCCGAGTCAGCAGTGACCGGCTCACCGTAGTGAGAGCGACGCGCCCGGTTCAAAGCCGACCACTCCCCCGAGTGATAAGTCCGACCATCTCCATGGACGTTGACCACGTGCCGGCTCGTCAGTCCCGCGGACCGAACAGCCACTCGGCCTTCAGCTCCGCGTACCCCGGCTTGATCACGTCACCGATCATCGCCAGCCGCTCGTCGAACGGCAGGAACGCCGACTTCATCGCGTTGACGGTGAACCACTCCAGGTCGCCCAGCGTGTAACCGAACGCGTCCACCAGGTGCTCGAACTCGCGGCTCATGCTGGTGCCGCTCATCAGCCGGTTGTCGGTGTTGACGGTGACCCGGAACTTCAGCCGCGCCAGCAGCCCGATCGGGTGCTCGGCGTACGACTCCGCCGCACCGGTCTGCAGGTTCGACGTCGGGCACATCTCCAGCGGCACCCGCCGGTCACGCACGTACGCCGCCAGCCGTCCGAGCTCCACCCGGCCGTCCTCGCCGACCGTGATGTCGTCGACGATCCGCACACCGTGACCGAGCCGGTCCGCGCCGCAGCACTGCACCGCCTCCCAGATCGACGGCAGCCCGAAAGCCTCGCCGGCGTGGATCGTGAAGTGGTTGTTCTCGCCCTTGAGGTAGTCGAACGCGGCCTGGTGCCGGGTCGGCGGGTGACCGGCCTCCGCACCCGCGATGTCGAACCCGACCACGCCACGGTCCCGGTGACGGTTCGCCAGCTCGGCGATCTCCAGCGAACGGGCCGCGTGCCGCATCGCGGTCAACAGCGTCCCGACCCGGATCCGGTGCCCGCGCGCCCGGGCATTCGCCTCACCCAGCCGGAAGCCCTCGTTGACGGCCTCCACCACCTCGTCCAGCGTCAGCCCCGCCTCCAGGTGCTGCTCCGGCGCGTACCGCACCTCGGCGTACACCACGCCGTCCGCCGCCAGGTCCTCCGCACAGTCGGCGGCCACCCGGATCAACGCCTCCCGGGTCTGCATCACCGCACAGGTGTGCGCGAACGTCTCCAGGTACCGCTCCAGCGACCCCGAATCCGCCGCCTCCCGGAACCACACCCCCAGCGCCTCCGGGTCCGTGGTCGGCAGCCCTTCGTACCCGCAGTCGGCCGCCAACTCGACAACCGTCTCCGGCCGCAACCCGCCGTCCAGGTGGTCGTGCAACAGCACCTTCGGCGCCCGGACGATCTGCTCCGCCGTGGGAACACGCGGGACCGTGGTGCCCGCGAGAGTGGTCTGCTTCTCCATTGCCGGAGCATAGCCCCTACGCGCGTAGATCGCCTACACGACCCACGCCGCACTCGGGGCCTCCGCCAAGCCGCAGGACACCCCGGCCCGGCGGCGACAGCACGAGGCGCCCCGGAGCGCCACAACCCGACGGTGTGAACGGGCGGGTCGCGTGCCAGGCGAGGCCGATGGCTCGGCGGGTGCGGGGGGCGGTGACTTCGAGCTCGACGGCGCCCGGCCCCCTCGCCGGCCGCCCTTCCCCGCGAAGCGGACCCACCGCGAGGATGCTCCCCGACACGGCATCACGAAGTCCCGGAGCGCCACCGCCGGAGGCGTGAACGGGCGCGCTGCGCGCCGGGCCCGGCCAAGGGGCTCCCCCCACCTCCCCGCGAAGCGGAGCTCTCGCTCAGTCGTGCGCCAGAATGCTCCCCCGCCGCGACAACACGAAGTCCCGAAACGCCGCCGCCGGCGGCGTGAGTGGGCGGGTCGCATGCCAGGCCAGGCCGAGGAATCGGCGGGTGCGCACGGCGGCGACTTCGAGCTCGACGACGCCCGGCCCTTCCCCCGCCGCCCCTTCCCCGCGAAGCGAACCCACCAC
>NZ_JBIALQ010000007.1:196179-413432 GCF_042873545.1 Kitasatospora sp. NPDC004615 | reverse complement strand
CACGAGGATGCCCTCCCCGACACGGCATCACGAAGCCCCGGAACGCCACCGCCGGAGGCGTGAACGGGCGCGCTGCGCGCCGGGCCCGGCCAGGGGCTCTCCCCCACCTCCCCGCGAAGCGGAGCTCTCGCTCAGTCGTGCGCCAGAATGCTCCCCCGCCGCGACAGCACGAAGTCCCGGAACGCCGCCGCCGGCGGCGTGAGTGGGCGGGTCGCGTGCCAGGCCAGGCCGAGGAATCGGCGGGTGCGCAGGGCAGTGACTTCGAGCTCGACGGCACCCGGCCCTTCCCCCGCCGCCCCTTCCCCGCGAAGCGAACCCACCACGAGGATGCCCTCCCCGACACGGCATCACGAAGCCCCGGAACGCCACCGCCGGAGGCGTGAACGGGCGCGCTGCGCGCCGGGCCCGGCCAGGGGCACTCCCCCCACCTCCCCGCGAAGCGGAGCTCTCGCTCAGTCGTGCGCCAGAATGCTCCCCCGCCGCGACAACACGAAGTCCCGGAACGCCGCCGCCGGCGGCGTGAGCGGGCGGTTCCCGCGCCGGGCCACGCCGAGGGATCGGCGGGTGCGCAGGGCAGTGACTTCGAGTTCGACGGCGCCCGGCCCTTCCCCCGCCGCCCCTTCCCCGCGAAGCGGACCCACCACGAGGACGCTCCCCGACACGGCACCACGAAGTCCCGGAACGCCACCACCGGAGGCGTGAACGGGCGCGCTGCACGCCGGGCCCGGCCAGGGCACTCCCCCCACCTCCCCGCGAAGCGGAGCTCTCGCTCAGTCGTGCGCCAGAATGCTCCCCCGCCGCGACAGCACGAAGTCCCGAAACGCCGCCGCCGGCGGCGTGAGTGGGCGGGTCGCGTGCCAGGCGAGGCCGATGGCTCGGCGGGTGCGGGGGGCGGTGACTTCGAGTTCGACGACGCCGGGGCGGGGGACGAGCGCGGGTGGGAGGAGGGCGACGCCGAGGCCGGCGGCGACCAGGCCTCGGAGGGTTTCGACTTCCTCGCCCTCGAAGGCGATCCGCGGGGTGAAGCCGGCCTCGGCGCAGAAGCCCTCCATGATGTGGCGCAGCCCGTAGCCCTCCTCGACCGTCACCCACGACTCCCCGGCGACCTCGGCGAGCCGGATCCGGCGGCGGACGGCCAGCCGGTGGTCCGCCGGGACGGTCAGGTAGAGCCGCTGCTCGTCCAGCCGGCGCGCTGTCAGGTCGGGCGCGTCGGGGAGCGGGGAGACCAGGCAGAGGTCCAACTCCCCCGCGCGCAGGCGTTCCAGCATCGCGGCGACGTAGTCCTGCACCAGCTGGAACCGCACCTGCGGGTGCCCGGCCCGGAACCCTCGCAGCAGGGCGGGCACCGCGTCCGTCCCCATGGTGTGCAGGAAGCCGAACGCGACCCGTCCGGCCGCCGGGTCGGCCTCCGCCCGCGCTGCCTCCGCGCCGCGCTGGACCTCGACCAGTGCCCGTTCGACGGCGTCCAGCAGCAGCCGTCCGGCCCGGGTGAGGCGGACGGTGCGGCCCTGCCGGGCGAGCAGGTCGACGCCGAGTTCGGCCTCCAGGCGGGCGACGGCGCGGGAGAGGGTGGGTTGCGGCATGCCGAGGAGTTGGGCGGCCTGGGTGACGTGTTCCAGTCGGGCGACCGCCGCGAATTCCGCCAACTGCGGTGCGAGGCGCGTCACATCGGTGTCCGGGCCGAGCTCGGCGAGGCGGACGGGTGCGGAGCTGCTCTCATGCGTCACAGCATGGATCTTCCCGCATTCATGCATTGGACGCATCAGGCCGCGCGGCCATAACGTCAAAGCCATGCAGCCTGCCAGTACCGAGGCGTTCGCGCCCGCCCCCGAATCCGCCACCGACCTGCGCATGCGCCCCGGCAGCCGGGACTTCCGCCGCGCCAACCTCGCCCTGTTCGCGGCGGGTGTCGCCACTTTCGTCCTGCTGTACTCCACGCAGGGCCTGCTGCCGATCCTCTCCGCCGACCTCGACCTGACGCCCGGCCAGGCCAGTTGGACGGCCTCCGCGTCCACCCTCGGACTCGCACTCGCCCTGCTGCCCGCCAGCGCCCTCTCCGACCGGTACGGGCGCACCGCCGTGATGACGGCCTCCACCCTCGCCGCCGCGCTGCTCGCCCTCGCGCTGCCGTTCGCCCCGGACCTCACCACGCTGGTGGTGCTGCGTGCCGTCCAGGGCGCGGCGCTGGCCGGGCTCCCCGCCACCGCGATGGCCTACCTCGCCGAGGAGGTGCACCCGTCGGCGCTCGCCTCCGCGATGGGCCTGTACGTGGCCGGCAACTCGATCGGCGGGATGGGCGGACGCCTGGTCTCCGGCTGGGTCGCGGCCGCCTGGGGCTGGCGCTGGGGGCTGGCGGTCTCGGCCGTCCTCGCGCTGCTCGCGGTGCTCGCCTTCCGGCTGCTGATCCCCCGCGCCCGGCACTTCCGGCGGACGCCGGTGGACGCCCGGGCGCTCGCGACGACCGTCGCCGGGCACCTGCGCAACCCGCTGCTGCTGCGGCTGTACGCGCTCGGAATGCTGTTCATGGCGGTCTTCGGCGCGGTCTACAACACCGTCGGGTACCGGCTCACCTCGGCGCCGTTCCACCTGCCGGAGTCGATCGCCGCGTCGATCTTCGTGGTGTACCTGGTCGGCACGGCGTCCTCCGCCTCCGCGGGCCGTCTCACCGCCCGCTGGGGCCGCCGCGGCACCCTCTACCTGGCGATCTCCACCACCACGGCCGGGCTGCTGCTCTCCCTCGCGAACTCGCTGCTCCTCGCGATCCTCGGCCTGGTCCTGATCACCGCCGGCTTCTTCGCCGGCCACGCCACCGCGTCCTCCTCGGTCGGCCGCACCGCCACCGCCGGCCGCGCCCAGGCCTCCGCGCTCTACCTGATCGCCTACTACCTCGGCAACAGCCTCGGCGGCACGATCGGCGCCGACGCCTACCACTCCACCGGCTGGTCCGGCACCGCCGCCGTCGCCCTCACCGCCATGGCCTGCGCGGCCGGCGTCACCCTGTACGCCACCCACCGCGCCGTCACCTCCCGCAGGACGGCAGCCGCTACCGTCCGGGCATGACCGACGACTACGCCACACTGCGGGCGGCACTCGATCTGCTCCCCGCAGTGCGCGACGGAGAACCTGATCCAACGTCAACTCGCTGTACAGTCGCCCGTCCCCGATCAGGTGACATCGGCGGCTACCACGCCAAAGTCTGCGACTACGCCGCCGGGGGCTCGAAGCGGACGTCGGCGGCCGGGCCGGAGGCCACGTGGATGTCGAGCTCGGACTCCAGCGCGCTGGCCAGCTGGTGCAGCAGCGGCAGGGTGGGCACAGTCTCCCCGCCCTCGATCACCTCGACCTGCGCCTCCGTCAGCCCGGCCCGGCGGGCCAGCTCGGCGGGCGACAGCCCGAGCGCGGTCCGGCGGTCGTACACCGCCTGCCCGAGAGCCATCGCATAGCGGATCTCCAGCCGCAGCGCGGCAACCTCCGGGTCCTCCGCCTGCGGCTCCCCGAGCAGAGCGCGGGTGCGGGCGGTCTTCCACTGCGAGTGGTTCATCGAATGTCGCCTTTCGTGACCGCGCGGCTGAACTCCTGGTGTGCGGGCAGGTGCTCCGACTGGCAGATCTTCTGCGCCCACAGCGCCCGGGTGACTTCTGCAGTCTCTCGCATCCTGGTCTTGGAGAACACCGTCAGCAAGACGATCCTCCGCTCGGGAGCGAGCCAGTACGTGACTCTCGTCGCCTCCCCGGCCAGGCCGAACCGCAGTTCCCGCACCGGGCCGCCGAGGTGGCGCGAGTAGGGTTCGCCGAGCGTCGTCGGCCGTTCGGCCAGCACATCGACGGCCTCTTCGGCCCTGGCGTAGAGCCGTGTCGGCAGAGCGGAGAGCCAGTCGCGGATCTCCGGCTCGATCTCGATGAAATAGCGCACTCCGTACACGCGGCGCAGCGTAGCGTGACCGCCCCGCGCGCACGAAGTTATATGACTAGGCGATCCGGTCGAGGACGATCGGGGCCGGGGTGAAGAGGGTGCCGGTGGGGGCGACGGTGATGGCGTCGGCGAGGGCCTCGATCGCGTAGGGGAAGCGTTCGGGGGTGTCGGTGTGCAGGGTGAGGAGGGGCTGGCCGGCGGTGACGGTGTCGCCGGGCTTGGCGTGGAGTTCGACGCCGGCGCCGGCCTGGACCGGGTCCTCCTTGCGGGCGCGGCCGGCGCCGAGGCGCCAGGCGGCGACGCCGACGGCGTAGGCGTCGAGGGTGGTGAGGACGCCGGTGGCGGGGGCGCGGAGGACGTGGGTCTCGCGGGCGACGGGGAGGGGGGCGTCGACGTCGCCGCCCTGGGCGGTGATCATGCGGCGCCAGTGGTCCATCGCGGAGCCGTCACGGAGGGCGTCGGCGGGGTCCTTGCCCTGGATGCCCGCGGCGGCGAGCATTTCGCGGGCGAGGGCGAGGGTGAGTTCGACGACGTCGGCGGGGCCGCCGCCGGCCAGGACCTCCAGCGACTCGCGGACTTCGAGCGCGTTGCCGGCGGTGAGGCCGAGCGGGGTGGACATGTCGGTGAGCAGGGCGACGGTGGCGACGCCGGCCGAGCGGCCGAGTCCGACCATGGTGCGGGCGAGTTCGCGGGCGTCGTCGAGGTTCTTCATGAACGCGCCGGAGCCGACCTTGACGTCCAGGACGAGTGCGCCGGTGCCTTCGGCGATCTTCTTGGACATGATCGAGGAGGCGATCAGCGGGATGGCCTCGACGGTGCCGGTGACGTCGCGCAGAGCGTAGAGCTTCTTGTCGGCGGGGGCGAGACCGTCGCCGGCGGCGCAGATCACGGCGCCGCAGTCGCGCAGGACTGCGAGCATTTCCTCGTTGGAGAGCAGGGCGCGCCAGCCGGGGATGGATTCGAGCTTGTCGAGGGTGCCGCCGGTGTGGCCGAGGCCGCGGCCGGAGAGCTGCGGGACGGCGGCGCCGCAGGCGGCGACCAGCGGGGCGAGCGGGAGGGTGATCTTGTCGCCGACGCCGCCGGTGGAGTGCTTGTCGGCGGTGGGGACTGCGAGCGAGGAGAAGTCCATGCGTTCGCCGGAGCGGATCATGGCGTCGGTCCAGCGGCTGATCTCACGGCCCGTCATGCCGTTGAGCAGGATCGCCATGGCGAGGGCGGACATCTGCTCGTCGGCGACCTCGCCGCGGGTGTAGGCGTCGATCACCCAGTCGATCTGGGGGTCGGTCAGTTCGCCCCGGTCGCGCTTGGCCCGGATGACGGAGATGGCGTCCATGCAGGTGCTCCAGAGAGGTGTGAAATGCGAAGAGTGCCGCGGGATGTCCTCCCGCGACACTCTACGCGCGTAACAATGTGATCAGCCAGCAGAAACTACAGCTTGTCCGGCCCGAACGCGTCCGGCAGGACCTCGCTCATCGGCCGTACCCCGGAGGGCAGTTCGACCAGCAGGTCCGGTCCGCCGTGTTCGTACAGCAGCTGGCGGCAGCGCCCGCACGGCATCAGCAGCTCGCCGGCGCCGTCCACGCAGGTGAAGGCGGTCAGCCGGCCGCCGCCACTGGCGTGCAGCGCGGAGACCAGGCCGCACTCGGCGCACAGGCTGAGGCCGTAGGAGGCGTTCTCCACGTTGCAGCCGGTGACCGTGCGGCCGTCGTCGACCAGCGCCGCCGCTCCGACCGGGTACTTGCTGTAGGGGGCGTACGCGTTGCGCATCGCCTCGCGGGCGGCGGCGCGCAGCGCCTCCCAGTCGACGGTGGTCACTTGGCCTGTCCCTTGCGGTAGATCTGGCCGTCGGCCTTGGGCATCCGCAGCCGCTGGGAGGCCAACGCGAGCACCACCAGGGTAATCACGTACGGGGTGGCGACGATCAGCGGACGCTGGACGGCGTCGGTGGTGACGTACCAGAGGGCGACGCCGCCGGCCACCACGATGGTGATCGCGCCGGCCAGGAACTTGCGGCGGTAGAAGTGCCACAGCGCGAGCGCCGCCATCGCGATGGCGACCACCAGCAGCAGCACGTGCACCGAGTCGGCGTCGCGCAGCTGGAGGCTGTCGGTGAAGCCGAACAGGCCCGCGCCGGCGGCCAGGCCGCCCGGCATCCAGTTGCCGAAGATCATCGCGGCCAGGCCGATGAAGCCGCGGCCCTGGGTCTGGCCGTCCCGGTAGAAGTGCGCGGCGACCAGCGAGAGGTACGCGCCGCCGAGGCCCGCGAAGGCGCCGGAGGCGATCACCGCGAGGTACTTGTACTTGTAGACGTTGACGCCCAGCGACTCGGCGGCGGTCGGGTTCTCGCCGCAGGAGCGCAGCCGCAGACCGAACACCGAGCGCCAGAGCACGAAGTAGCTGACGATCAGGAACGCGGCGGCGATCAGGGTGACCACCGACAGGTGGGTGGTCAGGCCGCGGAGGATGCCGGCCACGTCGGAGACCAGGAACCAGTGGTGCTGCTCGATGCCGTCCAGCCAGTTCGACAGGCCGGGGACGGTGATGGTGGGCAGCGACTCCGAGGGCGGCGACTGGCTCGCACCGGCGCCCTGGGCCTTGTAGTCCTGGTAGTAGATCCGGTTGACGTACGCGCAGATGCCGGGGATCAGCAGGTTGACGCCGACGCCGGACACGATGTGGTCGACGCCGAAGGTGACGGTGACCAGCGCGTGCAGCAGACCGCCGAGCGCGCCGCCCGCCATGCCGGCCAGCAGGCCGACCCACGGGTTGACCAGGAATCCGCCCCAGGCGCCGCAGAACGTGCCGGCCACCATCATGCCTTCGAGGCCGATGTTGACCACGCCCGCGCGCTCGGACCACAGGCCGCCGAGGCCGGCCATGGCGATCGGCACGGCGGAGGACAGCGCGGCGCCGATCTGGCCCGAGGAGGTCAGCCCGTGGTTGCCGGTGATCGCACCGACCGCCGCGAGCAGCAGCAGGGCGGCCGCGATCAGCAGCAGCACCACCGGCCAGGTCAGCTTGGACTTCTTCTTCACGGGCGCGACGGGCGCCTTCGGCTTGGCGACAGCGGTGCTCATGCCGCCACCTCCTTCTGGGCGGCCGCGGCGACGGCCTGCGCGGCGAGCTCGGCGCCGACCTTGTGCTGCTGGCGCTTCAGGCCGAAGCGGCGCACCAGTTCGTAGGCCACGACGACGCAGATGACGATGGTGCCCTGGATCACCGGGATGATCTCGGACGGGTAGTCGCCCCGGGTGGGCAGCTGGGCGCCGGAGGCGTCCAGGAAGGCGAACAGCAGCGCGGAGAACGCGATGCCGATCGGGGTGTTGCGGCCGAGCAGGGCCACCGAGATGCCGATGAAGCCCAGGCCGACCTGCACGTTCTGGCCGAAGTAGTAGGTGTTCTGCATCAGTTCGGGCAGGCCGACCAGGCCGGCCAGCGCGCCGGAGACCACGATCGAGGTGATCACCATGCGCTTGACATTGACGCCGGACGCCTTGGCGGCGGTCTCCGAGCGGCCGGTGGCGCGCAGGTCGAAGCCGAACCGGGTGCGGTTCAGGGTGAAGTGGAAGACCACGCCGACCAGCACCGCGATCACGATGAAGCCCCACAGGGTGCCGCCCTGGGTCTCGATCGCGAAGAAGTGGCTGGACTCGGAGATCTTCGCGGTCTGGATCGAGTTGGTGACGCCGCTGGTCTTCGGGGCCAGGATGCCCGGCACCAGCATGACGCCGATCACGGCGGTGGCGATGGCGTTCAGCATGATGGTCGAGATGACCTCGCTGACGCCCCGGTAGACCTTCAGCAGACCGGCGATCGACGCCCACAGGCCACCGACGAACATCGCGACGATCAGCATCAGCGGGATCTGCAGGAAGGCCGGCAGGTTCATCTGGGAGCCGACGAACGCGGCCATCATCATGGCCAGCTTGTACTGGCCCTCGATGCCGATGTTGAAGAGGTTCATCCGGAACCCGAACGCGGCGGCGGCCGCGGCCAGGTAGTACACGGTCGCCTTGTTCAGGACGGCGACCTGGCCGTCCGACGCGGTGCCGTAGTCCCACATGATCTTGAAGGCGCTGAACGGGTCGCGGCCGGAGACCGCCAGCAGCGAGCCGGCGATGATCACCGACAGCAGCACGGCCAGCACGGGGGCGGCCAGGCCGAGGCCGATCCGTTCCAGGTCGAACCGCTGCGGACGCGGCCGGTCGGCCGTTCCCGCAGCCGGGGGGTTGGGACTGGTCATGTGGCTACTCCCCCGCCTGCACGTGCTCGGCGGTGTCGGTGGGCGGAACCCGGTCGGAGACTATGTGGCCGGTCGCGGCACCGGTCATCGCGGTGCCCAGGTCCTCGGCGGTGACGGTGGCCGGGTCGGCGTCGGCGACCAGCGCGCCGCGGTAGATCACCCGGATGGTGTCGGACAGGCCGATCAGCTCGTCCAGGTCGGCGGAGATCAGCAGCACCGCCAGGCCCTCGCGCTGGGCGGAGCGGATCTGGTCCCAGATCTGCGCCTGCGCGCCCACGTCCACGCCGCGGGTCGGGTGGGCGGCGATCAGCAGCTTCGGGTGGTGGCTCATCTCGCGGCCGATGATCAGCTTCTGCTGGTTGCCGCCGGACAGCGACGCCGCGGTGACCTCGATGCCGGGGGTGCGGACGTCGTACTGCTCGACGATCCGCTGGGTGTCGGCGCGGGCGCCGGCCGGGTCGAGCAGCGCGCCCTTGGAGTTGGGCCGCTCGGTGACGTGGCCGAGGATCCGGTTCTCCCAGAGCGGGGCCTCCAGCAGCAGGCCGTGCCGGTGCCGGTCCTCCGGGATGTAGCCGATGCCGGCCTCCCGGCGGGCCCGGGTCCGGGAGCTGCTCAGGTCGGTGCCGTCCAGCGTGACGGTGCCGGCGTCCAGCGGCAGCATGCCCATGATCGCCTCGACCAGTTCGGCCTGGCCGTTGCCCTCGACGCCGGCGATGCCGAGGATCTCGCCCTTGCGGATGCGCAGCGAGATGTCGTCCAGCACCACCCGCTCGACGCCCTCGGCGTCCGGCTTGGCGATCCGCAGGCCCTCGACCCGGAGCATCTCCACGTCGGTGACGGTGGACTCGCGGCTCTCCGGGGACGGCAGTTCGGCGCCGACCATCAACTCGGCGAGCTCGCGGGCCGTCACGACCTTCGGGTCGGCGTCGCCGACCGTGGTGCCGCGGCGGATCACGCTGATCGCGTCGGCGACCGACAGCACCTCGTGCAGCTTGTGCGAGATGAAGATGACGGTGACGCCTTCGGACTTGAGGTCGCGCAGGTTGTCGAACAGCGCGTCGACCTCCTGCGGGACCAGCACCGCGGTCGGCTCGTCCAGGATCAGGATCCGGGCGCCGCGGTACAGCACCTTGAGGATCTCCACCCGCTGGCGGTCGGCGACGCCGAGGTCCTCGACCAGCACGTCCGGCTTCACGCCCAGGCCGTACTGGTCGGAGATCTCGCGGATCTTCGCCTTCGCCTTGGCGCCGATGCCGTACAGCTTCTCGCTGCCCAGGACGATGTTCTCCCAGACGGTGAGGTTGTCGGCCAGCATGAAGTGCTGGTGCACCATGCCGATGCCGCGGGCGATCGCGTCACCGGGGGTGGCGAAGGCCACCTGCTCGCCGTTGATGGCGATGGTGCCCTCGTCCGGCTTCTGCATCCCGTAGAGGATCTTCATCAGGGTGGACTTGCCGGCGCCGTTCTCGCCCATCAGGGCGTGCACGGTGCCGCGCTGCACGGTGATGTCGATGTCGTGGTTGGCCACCACACCGGGGAAGCGCTTGGTGATGCCACGCAGTTCGACGGCCGGTGTCGCCGTCCCCGCGCTGGGGGTGCCGCCGGGAGGGGCGGAGTCGGAGGGAGTGATGGCGATCTCCTGCTGGTCGTCGGGCGCTTCGTCGCGCTGGAGGCTCAGGGGGGCCGGGGTGGGGCAGCCGCTGGACGGACACCGGAGCGGCGGTGGGGGCACGGGCAGGGGCCCGGGGGATGCGCGTGGCGCACCCCTTCCGAGCCCCTCCTTGTGATGCGTCAGACCACTGCGCCGCCCGGTGGGCGGGCGGCGCGGTGGCAGGGGATCAGCCCTGCGGAGCGGTCGGAACCTTGGTGGCGCCGCTGACGATCTGCTGGGTGGCGGCGTCGAGCTTGGCCTTGATGTCGTCGATGAAGCCACCGGTGGTGGCCAGCGACACGCCGCCGTCCTTCAGGTCGAAGTTCTTCTTGCCGGACTGGGCGCTGCCGTCCTTGGCCGACTTGATGAAGGTGAACACGCCGGTGTTCACGTTCTTCACCATCGAGGTGAGGATGTGGTCCTTGTACTTCGACAGGGCCGGCTGGCTGGCCTGGTCCGAGTCGACGCCGATGGCCCACTTGCTGCCCGAGGCGCTGTAGACGGCCTCGATGGCGCCGCTGCCGGAGGAGCCGGCGGCGGAGTAGATGACGTCCGCGCCCTTGTCCATCTGGCCCTGCGCGGCCTGCTTGCCCTTGCCCGGGTCGGCGAAGCCGGTGTTGTCCGGCGGGGTGCTCAGGTAGGTGACCTCGATCGCGATGTTCGGGTCGACGGACTTGGCGCCCGCCACGTAGCCGGCCTCGAACTTCTTGATCAGCTCGGACTGCACACCGCCGATGAAGCCGACGTGCTTGGTCTTCGACTTGAGGGCCGCGGCCACGCCCGCCAGGTAGGAGCCCTGCTCCTCCGAGAAGGTCAGCGAGGTGACGTTGTTCGGCTGCTCGGGCGAGAAGGAGTCGACGATCGCGAACTTGACGTTCGGGTTCTCCTTGGCGACCTTGTTGACCGCGTCCTGGTAGACGAAGCCGACCGCGATGACCGGGTTGAAGCCACCGGTCACCAGGGACTTGAGGCGCTGCTCCTTGTCGCCCTCGGACTCACCGGACTTGGCCTCGGCCTCGTTGATGGTGGCGCCCAGCTCGGACTTGGCCTGGTCCAGACCACGCGCGGCGGAGTCGTTGAAGGACTGGTCGCCGCGGCCGCCGATGTCGTAGGCCATGCCGACCTTGAGACCCGAGCCGCCGGCACCGGCGTTGGCGTTGGTGGTGTCGGTGCTCTTTGCGCCGCAGGCGGCGAGCGAGGCGATGCCCAGGGAACCCGAGAGCACTGCCGCGGCGAGCTTGAGTGAACGGCGCAAGGGAGTTTCTCCTTCTCACACACCCGAATGGCGTGGTCGAGCGCCACCGTAACGCGCGTAGAACACAGTTGTGTTACGGCCTGCACGGGCCTCGCGGTTGTTATCAAAATGTGGTCGTACGCCCGGGCAAATCCGGACATAGCCGCACACTTGTTCAACTCCCGTTCCGCTACTGGCTGGTAGCGCGCCACCACGGTACGCCTCCGGCCCATACCCGAGAAGAGGCCGCGTCGCACCTGGCGACGCGGCCTCGTGGTGCCGGAGCGGTCAGATCCGGGCGTACTCCAGCGCGAGCGAGGCGAACAGTTCGACGCCGACGGCGATCGCCCGCTCGTCCGCGTCGAAGTCGCCCTGGTGCAGATCGCGGGCGCCCTTCTCGTCCGGGCCACGCACCCCGAGGCGGGCCAGTGCGCCCGGGGCGTGCTCCAGGTACCAGGAGAAGTCCTCGCCGCCCAGGCTCTGTTCGGTCGGCTCCACCACCGGGCCGCGGCCCTCGGCGAACCGGGCGTTCATCGCGCGCTCCAACTGGTCGATCGAATCGACCTCGTTGACCACCGGCGGGACGCCCCGGTGGTAGTCCAGCGTCCACTTGGCGCGGTGCGTCTCGGCCAGGTGCGCGACCAGGTCCTCCAGCACCTCCGGGGCCTGCCGCCAGCCCGCCAGCTCCAGGCAGCGGACGGTGCCCTCCAGCTCGGCGTGCTGCGGGATCACGTTCGGCGCCGAGCCGGCCGCGATCCGCCCCCACACCAGCGAGACGCCCCAGCGCGGGTCCATCCGGCGGGCCAGCGCGGACGGCGTCTCGGCGGCCAGCTTGGCGACCGCGGTGACCAGGTCGGTGGTCAGGTGCGGACGGGCGGTGTGCCCGCCGGGGCCGTCCACGCTGATCACCACCTTGTCGCAGGCCGAGGTGATCGCCCCGGTCTTCAGGGCGATCCGGCCGACCTGCACCTTGGGGTCGCAGTGCACCGCGAAGATCCGCCCGACCCCTTCCATCCCGCCGGCCGCGATCACGTCCAGCGCGCCGCCCGGCATCATCTCCTCGGCCGGCTGGAAGATCAGCCGCACCGGACGGGTCAGCTCCCCCGCGGCCAACGCCTCGGCCAGCACCAGCCCGGTGCCGAGCACCACCGCGGTGTGCACATCGTGCCCGCAGGCGTGCGCCCGGCCGGCCACCGTGGAGCGGTACGGGACGTCCTTCTTGGCGTCGTCGATCGGCAGCGCGTCGATGTCGGCGCGGAACGCCAGCAGCGAGGTGCCGGGCGCGGTGCCCGGCGGGACCAGGTCCACCAGCAGACCGGTGCCGCCCGGGAGCACCCGCGGCTCCAGCCCGGCGGCGATCAGGCGCTCACGCAGCAGCTTGGTGGTGCGGAACTCCTGGCGGCCGAGCTCCGGGTGCCGGTGGAGATCACGGCGGAGGTCGATCAACTCGGCCTGGTGGGCCGCTACTCGGGCCCGGAGGTCGGCGAGCGGGCGGACGGCGGTGACGGTGGCAGCGGCTGCTGGCTGAGGATCGTTCACCTTGACAAGAGTAGGCCGGTGGCGGGCTTTTGGCCCGACTTCCACCAAAGTTCTCACCGTTTGGATGCATACCGCCCCCCATGATGGGTATGACTCTTCGATTCGGCCCGATCCTGTGTTCGGCTCCTCCGTCGCCTGCCATGTGCAACGACCTGCACCGGCGGCCACTCCCGCACCTCGGAGCCAACCCTTCCCCCCGATCGGGTCATGGCGCGGTAAAGCTTTCGGACCCGCTCTTGAGCAGGGCACATCAGTCCGAATAGACAGCTTTCGCACAGTCAACTCCGGTGCCGCAGTGGGGTGGGACAGTCCGCCTGCGGCGCGCCTCGTCACGCCCTCACAAGGGCAGTTGACGCTCCATCGAACCGAGAAGGGGGGACCGACGTGCCCATCACGCGCAATCGGCTCGCCAAGAGCATCGCTCCGGCCACCGTCGCGGCCGCACTGATCATCACCACCCTCGGCGCGGCCGTCCCGGCCACCGCCGCCACCCCCGTGGGCGACACCGCCCGCACCCTGCCCGGCACCCACCCGGAGTGGGCCACCCCGCAGGCCGACGCGGGCGCGGCCGACGCCGCCGCCCCGGCGACCGCCCGCATCTACCTGGCCGGACGCGACGCCAGCGGCCTCGCCGCCCTCGCCCAGGCCGTCTCCGACCCCCACTCGCCCGACTACGGCAAGTACCTGACGTCCGCCCAGGCCCAGGCGAAGTTCGGCGCCACCCCGGAGCAGGTCAAGGCCGTCACCGACTGGGTGTCCGCCGCGGGCCTCACCGTCTCCGCCAGCACCGCCCACTACGTGCAGGTCGCCGGCTCCACCGCCGCGCTGTCCAAGGCGTTCGGCACCGGTTTCCACAACTACCGCACCGCGGACGGCACCCACCGGGCCCCGACCGCCGACGCCAAGGTGCCGGCCTCCGTCTCCGACGCCGTCCTCGCGGTCTCCGGCCTGGCCGACGCGATCCACAAGAACAGCTCCTCCGCCACCTCGGTCCGCGAGGCCGAGCAGCGTCTGAACGCCTCCGCCAAGCAGGCCGGCCCGGACAAGAAGGACCCGGCGACCCTGCCGACCGTCCCGACCTGCTCCGAGGACGGCTACGGCTCGAAGACCGCCAAGGGCGCCCCCGAGGGCTACGAGAAGAACGAGCCGTTCGCCCCCTGCTCGTACATGCCGTCCCAGCTCCGCAAGGCCTACGGCGTCACCGACGCCAAGGTCACCGGCAAGGGCGCCCGCGTCGCCGTCATCGACGCCTACGGCCTGTCCACCATGGAGCAGGACGCCAACCACTTCTCCACCCTGCACGGCGACCAGCCGTTCAAGCCGGGCCAGTACACCGAGTACGTCACGCCCGCGCAGTGGACCCACCAGGCCGAGTGCGGCGGCCCCGACGGCTGGGCCGGCGAGGAAGCCCTCGACGTCGAGATGGTGCACGGCCTCGCGCCGGACGCCAACGTCGTCTACGTCGGCGGCAACTCCTGCTTCGACGAGGACCTCTACGACGCCATGGCCAAGGTCGTGGACGGGCACCTCGCCGACATCGTCTCCAACTCGTGGGGCGAGATCATGCACGGCAAGTCCGGCGACATCGACCCCGCCGTGGTCGCCGCCGACAACCAGATCTTCCAGCTCGGCGCCCTCACCGGCATCGGCTTCACCTTCTCCTCCGGCGACTGCGGCGACGACTCCCCGGGTGCCGCCGCCACCGGCGTCAACTGCGAGGCCGACACCAACCAGGCCCAGGCCCAGTGGCCGTCCTCCTCCCCGTGGGTCACCTCGGTCGGCGGCACCGCCCTCGAACTGGCCGACAAGGAAGGCAAGTACGGCCACGAGGTCTCCATGGGCGACCAGCGCTCGGTGCTCTCCGCCGACCAGAAGTCCTGGAGCCCGATGCCGGGCAAGTTCTACTTCGGCGGCGGCGGCGGTGTCTCCAAGGACTTCGCCCAGCCGTGGTACCAGCAGGGCGTCGTCCCGGACAGCATCAGCAAGACCGCGGCCGACGGCACCAAGTCCAAGACCCCGCTGCGCGCCACCCCCGACATCGCCATGAGCGGTGACCTGGTCGCCGCCACCCTGGTCGGCTTCACCTCCGGCGGCGCCTACAGCGAGGGCGGCTTCGGCGGCACCTCGGTCTCCGCCCCCGAGACCGCCGCCATGTTCGCCAACGCCTTCGAGACCCGCGGCGGCCGCGCCCTCGGCTTCGCCAACCCGGCCCTCTACGACCGCGCCGACACCAACGCCTTCCACGACGTGAACGACAACGCCGTCAACACCAAGCGCGGCAACGTCGTCGACCTCGGCGTCATCAACAACACCCTCCGCGTCCGCCTCTACAAGATCGGCGCCGACTACGGCCTCTCGGCCTCCAGCGGCTACGACACGGCCACCGGCCTGGGATCCCCGGGCAAGGGCTTCTTCAAGTCCTTCGCCATCAAGAAGTAATCACCGCAAAGCAGTTGAGGGGCGCTGGGGTCTCCCCCAGCGCCCCTCTTCGCTTTCCCGTCTCCCCCGGCGCCCGCGTCCCGTCAGGGGCGCGGGCGCTGCGCGGGGCGGAAGGTTCACGCCGGCGAGATCGCGCCACGAACAGCGACTCGCACCTGGGCGCGACCCTCAGAAGCGGTCCACCGGCGTATACGTCCCCCACACCCCGCGCAGCGCGTCACAGACCTCGCCGACGGTGGCGCGGGCCGCGAGGGCCTCCTTCATCGGGTACAGCACGTTGTCCGTCCCCTCCGCCGCCTTGCGCAGCGACGTGAGCGACCGGTCCACCGCCGACGAGTCCCGCTCGGAACGCAGTCGCGCAAGCCGCTGCGCCTGCTGCGCCTCGATCGCCGGGTCGACCCGCAGCGGCTCGTAGGGCTCCTCCTCGGCGAGCTGGAAGCGGTTGACGCCGACCACGGTCCGCGCGCCGGAGTCCTGCTCCTGCTGGATGCGGTACGCGGTGCGCTCGATCTCGCCCTTCTGGTACCCCTGCTCGATCGCCGCGACCGCGCCGCCCATGTCCTCGACCTTGGCCATCAATTCCAGCGCCGCAGCCTCCAGTTCGTCCGTCATCGCCTCGACCACGTAGGAGCCCGCGAACGGGTCGACGGTCGCGGTGACGTCGGTCTCGAAGGCCAGCACCTGCTGCGTGCGCAGCGCGAGCCGCGCGGACTTCTCCGTCGGCAGCGCGATCGCCTCGTCGAAGGAGTTGGTGTGCAGCGACTGCGTCCCGCCGAACACGGCGGCGAGCGCCTGCACGGAGACCCGGACCAGGTTGACCTCGGGCTGCTGGGCGGTGAGTTGGACGCCCGCGGTCTGGGTGTGGAAGCGCAGCATCTGCGACTTGGGGTTCTTCGCGCCGAACTCCTCCTTCATGACGCGGGCCCAGATCCGGCGCGCGGCACGGAACTTGGCGACTTCCTCCAGCAGGGTGGTGCGGGAGACGAAGAAGAAGGAGAGCCGGGGGGCGAAGTCGTCGACGTCCATGCCGGCGGCGACGGCGGTGCGCACGTACTCGATGCCGTTGGCGAGGGTGAAGGCGATCTCCTGCGCGGGGTTCGCCCCGGCCTCGGCCATGTGGTAGCCGGAGATGGAGATGGTGTTCCACTTGGGGATCTCGGCCCGGCAGTACTGGAACACGTCGGCGATCAGCCGCAGCGAGGGCTTGGGCGGGAAGATGTAGGTGCCGCGGGCGATGTACTCCTTGAGCACGTCGTTCTGGATGGTGCCGGTGAGCTTGTTGCTGGGCACGCCCTGGGCCTCGCCGACCAACTGGTAGAGCAGCAGCAGCAGCGAGCCGGGCGCGTTGATGGTCATCGAGGTGGAGACCTCGCCGAGCGGGATGCCGCCGAACAGGACGCTCATGTCCTCGACGCTGTCGATGGCGACGCCGACCTTGCCGACCTCGCCGGAGGAGATCGCGGCGTCGGAGTCGTACCCCATCTGGGTGGGCAGGTCGAAGGCGACGGACAGGCCCATGGTGCCGTTGGCGATGAGCTGCTTGTAGCGGGCGTTGGACTCGGCGGCGGTGCCGAAGCCGGCGTACTGGCGCATCGTCCACGGCTTGCCGGTGTACATGGTCGGGTACACGCCGCGGGTGAACGGGTACTGGCCGGGGGTGCCGAGCCGGCTCGCGGCGTCGAAGCCGGCCAGGGTCTCGGGGCCGTACACCGGCTCGATCGGCAGGCCCGACTCGGTGCGGCGGGGCTCGGCTGCCATGGGTGTCCTCCGCGGAAGATGGTGGGGGGGTTAGCGCCGATTAACGTCTCGGCTGGATACGCAATGTAGCCGTGCCCCTCACGGGCAGACAGATGCCACGGCTGGGAGCTTGCTCACAACACCCCCGGGGCGATCCTTGGGATGATCCCGACACCGAACACCTGGTCGGACCTACGAGGAGTGGACATGAGCGAGCAGAAGGTGGCCGTGGTCACCGGCGCCAGCAGCGGCATCGGGGCGGCGACCGCCCGACGGCTGGCCGCGGACGGTTTCCAGGTGGTGCTGACCGCCCGCCGCACCGAGCGGATCGAGGTGCTGGCGAAGGAGCTGGGCGGCCGTGCCTTCACGCTGGACGTCACCGACCGGGCCGCGGTGGACGCGTTCGCCGCCGAGGTCGGCCGGGTGGACGTGCTGGTGAACAACGCGGGCGGCGCGCTCGGCGCGGACAGCGTCGAGGCCGGCGACCCGGAGGACTGGCGCACCATGTTCGAGGTGAACGTGCTGGGCGTGCTGCACCTGACCCAGGCGCTGCTGCCCGCGCTGCGCGCCACCGGCGACGGCACCGTGCTGATCATGTCCTCGACGGCGGCGCTGGCCGCGTACGAGGGCGGCGGCGGCTACGTGGCGGCCAAGCACGCCGTCCACTCGGTGGCACAGACCCTCCGCCTCGAACTCGTGGGCGAGCCGATCCGGGTGATCGAGATCGCGCCCGGCATGGTGAAGTCGGAGGGCTTCGCGCTGACCCGGTTCCGCGGTGACCAGGCGAAGGCGGACGCGGTGTACGCGGGCGTCGACGCGCCGCTGACCTCGGAGGACGTCGCCGACACCGTCTCCTGGGCGGTGACCCGTCCGGCGCACGTCAACATCGATCTGCTGGTGGTCCGGCCCCGGGCGCAGGCCGCCAACCACAAGGTGCACCGGGCCGGCTGAGCGGTTCTGTGTGAACGGGAGCGGCGGCGGGTCACAACTTGATAGCTCGATCGAATGAAATCGGCCCGCCGCCTCCCCAACTGATGAACCCTCAACTACCGTGGAGGCGCTGCCCCGCCGAGCCGTCAAGGCCCCGTGCGGAGGCACTGCCGCACCCCCTCTGTCTCTGCAGCATCCCCCCTTCCCGCCCTCACGAGGAGGATCCGCTGACCAGCGACATCCCGCCGCAGCGTCTCGACGTGCGGACGGACCCGTCCCTCCTGGGACTGCACAGGTTCAACGAAGCCGACTCCGGCGCGGTCGAGGAGGCGCTGCTCGCCTGCTGCGGCAGCCACCGCTGGGCGCTGCGCCTGACCGCCCACCGCCCGTACCCCGACATCGGTTCGCTGCTCGCGGCGGCCAGCGAGGCCAGCTACGACCTGCGCCCGGCGGACCTCGCCGAGGCGCTGGCCGACGAGAGCTGGATGCCGCAGCCGCTGCTCGGCATGCGCGCCCCGGGCAGCCAGGCGGCCCACACCGCGCTGCGCGCCGCGCACGCCGCGTACGAGGCACGGTTCGGCCACGTCTTCGTGGTCTGCCTGGACGGGGTGGACCAGGAGGAGATGCTGGACGCGGTGCTGACCTCGATCCGCACCCGGCTGGCCAACGATCTGGACGAGGAACGGCTCATCTCGGCCGAGGAGTTGCGCCGGATAGCGCTGACCCGCCTGGAGCACCTGGTGGCGGTCCGGAGCTGACCGCTCCGGACCGGCCGCACGGCGCGACCGGATGGTCGCACAGCGTCAGAGTTCCCGTTCCGATTAGCCCGTGCGTGCCTGATTGATCACAGCAGGGGCCCCCGACGGCAGCGGGGCCCGACGCGTCGATAGGATGCTCGCGGCCGGTGGACCGTATCCGGCCGGGCTGACCGACAGAAAGCCGGCCGAGCCCCCAAACCGCTTCCGGAGGGTTTTCCGTGCCGGCTGGAACGCTGTACCGCGGCCGGGAAGGCATGTGGAGCTGGGTGGCTCACCGAGTCACCGGCGTCCTGATCTTCTTCTTCCTGTTCGCACATGTCCTTGACACCGCCCTGGTGCGGGTGTCGCCCGAGGCGTACGACTCGGTGATCGCCACCTACAAGTTCTGGCTTGTGAACCTGATGGAGTACGGCCTGGTGGCCGCCATCCTGTTCCACGCCCTGAACGGCCTGCGGGTCGTGGCGGTCGACTTCTGGGCCAAGGGCCCGAAGTACCAGAAGCAGATGCTGTGGAGTGTGGTCGGCATCTGGATCGTCCTGATGGGCGGCGCCTTCTACCCCGTTCTGCAGCACACCCTTCGTTCCTGGTTCGGGGGCTGATCCGCATGTCCACTGAGACCAAGGACCTGGTGGTCCCCTCGCTCCAGGCCCACACGGGCCAGGGCCTGGGCACCGGCAACCCGGCCGACGCCTTCGTGGTGGAGCCCGCCCGGGCCCGCACGAAGAAGACCCCGCGCCGCACCCGCACCAACTTCGAGATGCTCGCCTGGCTGTTCATGCGCCTGTCGGGTGTCGTCCTGGTGGTGCTGGTCCTCGGCCACCTGCTGATCAACCTGATGCTGGACGGCGGCGTCTCGAAGATCAGCTTCGCCTTCGTGGCGGGCCGCTGGGCCTCGCCGTTCTGGCAGATGTGGGACCTGCTGATGCTGTGGCTGGCGATGCTGCACGGCTCGAACGGCATGCGCACCGTCATCAACGACTACGCGGAGAAGGACGCCACTCGTCTGTGGCTGAAGGGTCTCCTCGGTGTCGCGACCGTCTTCACGGTCGTCCTCGGCACCCTGGTGATCTTCACCTTCGACCCGAACATCTGACGAGCCACCAGAGGCGACTGACCCCATGCAGATTCACCAGTACGACACCGTCATCGTCGGCGCCGGCGGCGCCGGCATGCGCGCGGCCATCGAGTCGACGCAGCGCAGCCGCACCGCGGTCCTGACCAAGCTCTACCCCACCCGGTCGCACACCGGCGCGGCGCAGGGCGGCATGTGTGCCGCCCTCGCCAACGTCGAGGAGGACAACTGGGAGTGGCACACCTTCGACACGGTCAAGGGTGGTGACTACCTGGTCGACCAGGACGCCGCCGAGATCATGTGCAAGGAGGCCATCGACGCGGTCCTCGACCTCGAGAAGATGGGCCTGCCCTTCTCCCGCACCGACCAGGGCCGGATCGACCAGCGCCGCTTCGGCGGTCACTCCCGCAACCACGGCGAGGCCCCGGTCCGCCGGTCCTGCTACGCCGCGGACCGCACCGGTCACATGATCCTGCAGACGCTGTTCCAGAACTGCGTCAAGCACGGTGTGGAGTTCTTCAACGAGTTCTACGTCCTCGACCTGCTGATCAACGAGGGCAAGACCGCCGGTGTGGTGGCCTACGAGCTCGCCACCGGCGAGATCCACGTCTTCCAGGCCAAGGCCGTGGTGTTCGCCTCCGGCGGCACCGGCAAGATGTTCAAGGTCACCTCGAACGCGCACACCCTGACCGGTGACGGCCAGGCCGTGGCGCTGCGCCGTGGCCTGCCGCTGGAGGACATGGAGTTCTTCCAGTTCCACCCGACGGGCATCTGGCGGATGGGCATCCTGCTCACCGAGGGCGCCCGCGGCGAGGGCGGCATCCTGCGCAACAAGGACGGCGAGCGCTTCATGGAGCGCTACGCCCCCGTCATGAAGGACCTCGCGTCCCGTGACGTGTGCTCCCGCGCGATCTACTCGGAGATCCGGGCCGGCCGCGGCTGCGGCCCCGACGGCGACCACGTCTACCTGGACCTGACGCACCTCCCGCCGGAGCAGCTGGACGCCAAGCTGCCGGACATCACCGAGTTCGCGCGCACCTACCTCGGCATCGAGCCCTACACGGACCCGATTCCGATCCAGCCCACCGCGCACTACGCGATGGGCGGCATCCCGACCAACGTCGAGGGTGAGGTCCTGAGCAACAACACCGACATCGTCCCGGGCCTGTACGCCGCGGGCGAGGTCGCGTGCGTGTCGGTGCACGGCGCCAACCGCCTGGGCACCAACTCGCTGCTGGACATCAACGTGTTCGGCCGCCGCGCGGGCATCGCCGCCGCCGCGTACGCCGACAAGGCCGACTTCGTCGAGCTGCCGGCGAACCCGGGCGCGCTGGTCGAGGCCATGGTCGAGGGCCTGCGCGAGTCCACCGGCACCGAGTCGGTCGCGCAGATCCGCAAGGAGCTGCAGGAGTCGATGGACACCAACGTGTCCGTCTACCGCACCGGCAAGACGCTGCAGCAGGCCGTCGAGGACGTCACGGCGCTCAAGGAGCGCTTCAAGAACGTCTCGATCCAGGACAAGGGCTCGCGTTACAACACCGACCTGCTGGAGGCCATCGAGCTGGGCAACCTGCTCGACCTGGCCGAGGTGCTGGTGGTTTCCGCGCTGGCTCGCGAGGAATCCCGCGGCGGTCACTACCGCGAGGACTTCCCGACCCGCGACGACGTGAAGTTCATGCAGCACACCATGGCGTACCGCGAGGTGGCCGAGGACGGCACCACCTCCATCCGCCTCGACTACAAGCCGGTCGTGCAGACCCGCTACCAGCCGATGGAGCGTAAGTACTGATGTCCACTCCGACCGTCGAGAAGCACTCGGCCGCGCTGGACGCGGTCGAGGCGGGCAGCACCAAGCTGGTCAACGTCACCTTCCGGATCCGCCGGTTCAACCCGGAGGAGCACCCGGAGCCGGTGTGGGTGGACTACCAGCTCGAGATGGACCCGAAGGAGCGCGTCCTGGACGCGCTCAACAAGATCAAGTGGGAGCAGGACGGCACGCTTACGTACCGCCGCTCCTGCGCGCACGGCATCTGCGGTTCGGACGCCATGCGGATCAACGGGCGCAACCGGCTGGCGTGCAAGACCCTGATCAAGGACGTCAACCCGGAGAAGCCGATCACGATCGAGGCCATCAAGGGCCTCGCGGTCCTCAAGGACCTGATCGTGGACATGGACCCGTTCTTCCAGGCGTACAAGGACGTCATGCCGTTCCTGATCACCTCGGGGAACGAGCCGACCCGCGAGCGTCTGCAGTCGCAGGCCGACCGCGAGCGCTTCGACGACACCACCAAGTGCATCCTGTGCGCCGCGTGCACCTCCTCGTGCCCGGTGTTCTGGAACGACGGCCAGTACTTCGGCCCGGCGGCGATCGTCAACGCGCACCGCTTCATCTTCGACTCCCGCGACGAGGGCGCCGAGCAGCGCCTGGAGGTCCTCAACGACCGTGAGGGTGTGTGGCGTTGCCGCACCACCTTCAACTGCTCGGAGGCCTGCCCGCGTGGCATCGAGGTCACCAAGGCGATCCAGGAGGTGAAGCGCGCGCTCGTCACGCGTCGCTTCTAGTCCCACGCTGTTCGAAGGGCTCGTCCGGAGTTCGCTCCGGGCGGGCCCTTCGGCGTCGCTCAGGACTCGGGTGCGCGCCTGACGGTGGCCAGGGTGAGCAGCAGCGGGCCGAGGAACAGTGCCACGGCCATCGTCCGGTAGTCCTGCCCGGCGGCGGACGCGGTGAGCGCCAGCTGGGTGCCCAGGACGGCCGCTCCGGCCACCGGGACGAGCGCGGGCAGCCGGTGCCGCCAGGCGTACAGCAGGGCCGCCGCCAGGCCCAGGTACGCCCACAGGGCGCCGCGCCACAGCAGCCAGTCCAGCTGCGGGGCGCGCAGCAGGGTGCGGCTCCAGGCGGCGGCGGAGTGCAGCGGCCGCAGCAGGCCGTGCGAGGACGGGGACGGGTCCGGCACCTCGGTGGCGGCGTGCGGGCCGCCGGTGCCCGCCCACACCGCCCAGGCGAGGCGGCCGCGGCAGAGCCTGGCGTCCAGCACCCGGTCCGGGTGGTCGCGCAGCAACTGCCGCCAGGCGGCGGCGAGTTCGTCCTGCTCGCGGCGGGCGGCGGCGGTGTCCCAGCGGTCGGTGAGGGCGGCGGTCGCCGAGCAGTCCGCGCCGGCCGCGTCCCAGTCGGCGGCCGGGGCGAGCGCCGTCAGCGCCCGGTCCTCGCGGCCGGGGTCGCGGTGCTGGGCGAGCGCCAGGTCTGCGGCGCGCAGCGGGTGCAGGTCCCCGGCGCGGACCGTCGGGTGGCCGAGCAGCGCGAGGGCGATCGGCACGGCCAGCGCGAGGGCGGTGAGCAGCGCGAGCCGGCCCCGGACCCGGGGCAGCGCCGGCAGCAGCACCAGGGCGGCGATCAGCGCGGTGCCCGCGCCCCGGGGGCCGGTCAGGGCGAGCAGCGCGATGGCCGAGAACAGTACGGCCAGATCCAGCCGCTGCGCCGGTCCGCCCCGGTGCAGCGTCCCCTCCGCCCGCCGGGCGAGCAGCCGCAGGCCCGCCGCGGTGAGCAGCAACGCCCCTGCGGTGGACGGCACTTCGGGGCTGAGCGAGACCACCAGGCTGCCGGTCGGCGGCAGCGCGGCCAGCGCCACCGCCACCGGCCCCGACCAGCGGCCGCGCACCCCGAACCGGGCCAGCGCGGCCACCATGTGCCCGAGCGCGAACGCCACCACCACGGTCTGCGCCAGCGTCGCCCCCGCCGGGTGCAGGAGCCGCACGACGGCGTCGTACAGCGGTGCGCCACTGGTGGCGGTGCCGGTGAACGCCGGGTACCCGGCCGCCCACCACAGCAGCAGCACCGCCTGACAGGCCGCCGCCACCGCGAACGGCAGCCGCAGCCGGGACTTGGCGCGCCGGTGCCGGCGTTCCCGTTCCTGGCGCTGCGCCCACTCGGGGCGGGCGTCGCCGAGGGTGGTGCTGGTGCTCATCGCGGAGCCTCCCACATCCCCTGCTCCCCGGCCCGGCCACCGGCCCCTCGCCGCCCATCCGCCCGGGAGTCGTGCCGGGCAGGCTAGCAGCCGGATTCGGCCACCTCCAGGGTCCGGACACGCCAAAGGCCCGCACCGACCGTGGCCGGAACGGGCCCTGACGCTCAATCAGGCCAGAACGCCCAGGTCCTTCGGGCTGCCCACGCCCTTGAACGTCACCAGGTGCCGCTCGGCGGTAACGGCGTACAGGTCGGCCTGTCCGTCCCCGTCCAGGTCGCCGGAGCTGCCCAGGGTCGGGTACTCGGCCACCGGGAAGGTGCCGATGACGGTGCCGCCGGCCGGGTCCGCGAGACCGGAGAAGTCGTAGCTGCCGTCGGCGAGCTTCGGGACCGCGTGCGCCCGCAGGGTGCCGGTGGCCTGCTCGCGGGACCACAGCGCGAGGTTGCCGTTGGCGTCGGGGCCGGGGGCGATCAGGTCGTAGCCGTTCCAGGCGCCGGTGGTGGTGAGCTGGGTGGACTTGCCGAAACGCGACGGGTCGCGCTGGAGCCACAGGTTGCCCTGCTCGACGTCCAGCAGGTTGAGGCCGTACGGCTGGGCCGGGTCGAGGGAGCCGAAGGCGACCAGTTGCTGGATGCCCGCGTAGCTGGTGCCGAAGTCGGCCGGGCAGGCGACCGGGGCCTTGGCCAGGTCGACGCAGGAGGTGGCGTGGCGGACGAGCGGCGGGTTGGTCGAAGTGATCGAGAACGTGCCGCGGTTCACGTACTGGTACAGGTAGTTGGCGGCGGGGTCGTGGACGTAGATGGTGTCGGCCGGCGCGAGCGAGGCGCTGCCCCAGCCCTTGTGGACCACCTGCTGGCCGCTCCACCCGGTGCCGCCGGGCGCCCAGGCGGCGGGAACCACGGTGCTCGGGGTGGTGCTGCCGGAGTCGCCGCTGATCACCAGCAGGTTGCCCTGCGAGTCGGGCAGCAGGATGTCGGGGACGCCGTCGTTGTCAACGTCGCCGAGCGCCTTCGGCGGGTTGGGGTTCGACGGGGCGTAGAAGCTGTAGTCGACCGGCGGGTTGACGTTGCCCGCGTGGTCGACCGCCTGGACCCGGAGCGTGTGGGTGCCCCACTGGCCGGGCTTCAGGGTGACGCTCGCGGTGCCGTCCGCCCCGGCCGCGACCACGCCCGGGCCGGGGGTGCAGCCGCCGACGCCGGCGTCGCCGTCCAGCACGTACCGGAAGCAGGCCAGGCCGGAGCCGCTGTCGGAGCCGGAGAAGGTGAACACACCGGGCTGGCCGGCGTACTTGCCGCCGCCGCCCTGCTCCGGGAAGTCGTCGGAGTGCACGCCGAGGACGGTCGGCTGGGTGGTGTCGACGCCGAACCGGCAGGTCTCGGTGGGCGCGCCGGAGCCGGGCCGGTACTCCGGCCACACCTGCCAGGTGTAGCCGCTGCCCTCGGCCAGGCCGGCGATGGAGGTCTGCACACCGCCGGAGGCGTCCGCCTCGGCGGTGGTGTCGAGGACCTTCGCGCCGGTCGCGTCCCACACCTTGAAGCGGGCGGCGGGCGCGCCGGTCTTCGCGAACAGCACCGGGCCCGGGTTGCTGAGGGTGACCCAGCCGGGCGTGCCGGTGGCGCTGCAGCCGTCGGTGCGGCCGGTGTCCAGGGAGGTGCCCGGCATGACGGTCGGGCCGGTGACCGCAGCGCCGGGCGCCGCCTGCGCGGCGGGTGCGGCGAACAGGCCGGCCGCGACGGCCGCGGTGGCGCAGGCGGCGATCAGCCGCGGGGAGGTGACACGGGACATCAGGGATCTTCCCCCAGGAGCGTTGCTCGGGCAGGTCGGTCAACCTGCCCGGCCGCGTATCCTGACACCCCCTGTGACCTGCGCACAAGCAAAATTTTGGTATGCCAGAGCCGCTACTCCGCGACGGCCGGCTTCCGCAGGGCGCGCAGGCCGCGGACGCCGATCCAGCCGATGGCGAGGCCGAGCGTCAGGGAGGTGATGGCGAGCAGCAGGTGGACCCAGAAGAAGGCGGTCGGCTGCCCGTGGTCGCCGTTCACGAAGGCCTGGCCGCCGGAGTCCTTCCAGAGGTTCTTGGCGAACGTGGTCCAGATGAAGATCGACCAGACGCCGAAGGCGGTGAGGAACCAGGAGACCGGGCGGCTGAGCTTCATGACGGGTCCTTCGCGGCAGACGGGTGGCCCGTCCAGTATGCGTGGCCCGCCGAACGGAGCAGCGGGCGGTACTCGTTCGTGGCGTCGGTGCCGACTTCGACGGCGGGGCGGCGGAGGGGCGGGTTAGCTTCCGTGAATGCAGACAATCCGCCGGATCGTCCACGGTTCGTCCGCGGCCGCGCTGGTGCTGCTCCCGGTCGGCCCGCCGGCCGCGCGTGCCGTGACGCCCGGCGACGCCCCGCCGCCGCCCGTGGTGGGCGGTGACCGGCTGGGCGCGGCGGGCGTGCAGGTCGCGCCGGGCGCGGGGGCGCCGGCGCTGCCGTCCGGTCTGACCGGGAAGTCCTGGGTGGTGGCGGACGCGGACAGCGGCGCGGTGCTGGCCGCGTTCAACGCGCACGCGCAGCTGCCGCCGGCGTCCACCCTGAAGATGCTGTTCGCGGACACCGTGCTGCCGCGCTTCCCGGCGGACGAGGTGCACCGGGTGGGCTGGACGGAGCTGCAGGGGATGGGCGCGGGCAGCAGCCTGGTCGGCATCAAGGAGGACCTGGACTACAAGGTCGAGGACCTGTGGCGCGGGGTGTTCCTGTCCTCCGGCAACGACGCGGTGCACGTGCTGGCGAGCATGAACGGCGGGGTGGCGAAGACCGTCACCGACATGCAGGCCCGCGCGGACCAGTTGCAGGCCCGCGACACCCACGTGGTCAGCCCGGACGGCTACGACATGGACGGGCAGGTCACCTCGGCGTACGACCTGACGCTGTTCGCCCGGGCGGGCCTGCGCAACGAGGAGTTCCGCGGGTACTGCGGCACCCGCTGGGCGCAGTTTCCCGGCGCGGTCGACAAGAACGGGCAGCGCGGCAGTTTCGGCATCGCCAACACCGACCGGCTGCTCGGCAAGTACCCGGGGCTGATCGGCGTGAAGAACGGTTACACCACCAACGCGGGCGCGACCTACACGGGCGCCGCGGTGCGCGGCGGCCGCACCATGCTGGTGACGGTGATGCACCCGGACAGCAGCCCGAAGGTGTACGACGAGGCGGCGGCGCTGCTGGACTGGGGCTTCGCCGCGGCCGGCAAGGTCACCCCGGTGGGTGTGCTGGCCGAGGACCGGGCGCCGGCCCAGGCGTCGGCCCGGCCGGTCACCGAGGCCCCGTCCGCACCGGCCGCGCCGTCCACCGTGCCGCCGGCGAAGCCGTCCGCCGCACCGGCCGCGAAGCAGGCCGACCCGGTGCGGGCCGCGCACACCGAGGCGGACAGTCCGGGCGCGGCGACCTGGACGGCGGTCGGCCTGTGCGCGGCGGTGGCGGCGGCCGGGATGCTGCGGCTGCGCGCGCTGCGCCGCCGGGCCGCCCTGCGGGAGGCCCGGTCCGGCGGCAGACCGTCCGAGTGGCGTTAGGTCCTAGTCCGACTTGCGGGCGCGGCCGGCGGCCAGGGCGCGGCGGACGGCGCGGGTGGCGACCGGGGGGATCACGTCGAGCGCGACCCGGCGGGCGAGCGAGCGCTGGGAGCTCGGACGGGCGGGCGCGGACGGGCTGCCGGCCTGTGCTCCGGCCGCGGTCTCCGGGCGACCGTCGGCGCCGTCCCAGGCGAGGCGGTGGCAGATCTGCCCGGCGAGGTGTTCCTCGTCGAGGCGGAAGCCTTCGCCGCGCCAGTCGCGGGCGAGCAGATCGGCGCGGACGGCGTCCGCGTCGCCCCAGGTGCCGTAGAACTTCTCGGGGGTGAGCAGTACCGGCTTCAGGCCGAGGGTGAACACGGCCTCCCAGACGGCGGCGTGCACGCCGGGGGTGTGCGGGGCGCGGTAGTCGTCGAGGGAGACGATGCCGTTGCCGGCCAGGGCGTCGCGGGCCACCAGGATGTCGCCGGCGACGTGCTCGTACAGGTGCGAGGCGTCGATGTGGACGAAGCGGCAGCTGTCGGCGGTGATCCGGCCGTCGGCGAGTACCGAGGTGGGGGCCTGCACGATCGTCGGGAGTTCGGCGTGGAAGGCCAGGTAGTTGGTCTCGAAGGCGCGCCGGGTGAGGGTCGAGCGGTAGGACATCGACATCTCGGCGGAGTTCTCGTCGTCGGGCGCGTCCATGTCGAACAGGTCGCAGACGGTGAACTTCTCCCCGGGGCGCAGGTGGTCGCCGAGCAGGATCGCGGAGCGGCCCAGGTAGGCGCCCATCTCCAGCAGGTCGCCGGTGACGCCGGCCTCGCTCTGGCGGCTGAGCAGCCAGGCGAAGACCTCACGGTCGACGCGGAAGAACCACCCGGGGACGTCGTCGGGGGTGGCGGGAACGGGCGGAGCGGCGGTGGTGTCGGTGAGTGACACACGGCCTCCTGGGAAGTGGCCGGAACGCGAGGACGCACCGGCGGAACGGTCGGCCGGGGGGACGGCCACGCTGTGGTTGTGACCGGGATCATAGTCAGTTGTCCGGATGTCGGACAGGGGGTGAACCAGGCGTTTCACCGGCCTGTTTCAGCGCCGCCTCGGCCTGTCGGACGGCCCGCCGGCGGGCGGCCTCCGGGTCCGCGAGTGCCGTCCAGGCCGCGCAGTACATCAGCAGTCTGGACACGAAGTTGATCCACAGCAGCAGTGCCACGGGCACCCCGAACGCCCCGTAGAGGCTGCGGCCGGCAACCGAACCCAGGTACGAAGAAAGTGCCAACTTGAGCAGTTCGAAGCCGACCGCGCCGATCAGCGCCCCCTGGAGCAGGGCCCGGCGGCGCTGGACGACGATCCGCGGGAACGGGCCGAGCAGGTAGACGAACAGCAACACATCGGCACAGACGGCGATCAGGAAGCCGAGCCCGGCCAGCAGCCAGCGGGCGGCCCCGCCGTCCAGGCCCAGCCAGTCGGCCAGCCGGTGCGCGAGCGTGGTGGCGACCGCGGACGCGGCCAGCGAGGCGAGGCAGACCAGACCGAGCCCGAGCAGCACCACGCTGTCCCGGATTTTCACCTGAATGAGATTTCCGGCGTCGTCGGGCAGCCGCCACACCGTACGCACGGCGCCGCGCATGGTGTCCACCCAGCCTAGGCCGGAGGCCAGCAGCAGGGCGCCGGAGAGCAGGCCGACGGTGCCTGCGTTGGCGACCATCGCGTTCAGGTCGAGCGCGTCGGCCAGGCCCGGGAGCTGTTCGGTGATCTTCTCCTGGAGCTGGTGCACCCGGGAGTCGGAGAGCGTGGCCAGGGCGATCGCCAGGGCCACGGTGAGCAGCGGGAACAGGGCCAGGAAGCCGAAGAAGGTGACCGCCCCGGCGAGCCGATTGCCGTCCACGTCGGCGAACAGCCGGTAGACCAGGTACGGGCGGCTGCGCATGACCCGGGCCACCAGCGGACCGATCAGGGGCAGGCCGGCAGGGAAGTCCATCCTCCGCTGTATACCGGCCGCGCGCTCCCACGTCCGGGTGACGCGCCGTCGTCCGGACGGCTCAGTGGCTCGGCCGCTCAGCGGCGCACCGCGCGGCGGGCCTTGGCCAGCACCCGCAGGCTCTGGAAGCCCAGGTAGCTGCCGCGGCTGAGCAGTTCGCCGCGGACGCCCTCCGGTCCGGCGGGCGGCCGGTAGCCGGCCGGGCGGTGCCGGGCGCAGTGCTCGGCGGCGCGGCGGAAGAACTCGCGGCGGTCGGCGGCGGGGACACGTCCGGGCTTGGTGACCACGGTGGCGAGGTGGCCGAGCATCATCCGGTAGATGACCGGCCGCCAGCGGTCCAGGTCGGGGCGGGCGTCGAGGAAGGCGAACACCCGGTCGTACTGCTCGAAGACGTCGAAGTGCTTGCGGGAGGCGGTGGCGAGGATGTTGCCGCCCTCGCGGCGCTGCCGGTAGTGCACGCCGACCTGGTCGAGCAGGGTGATGGACTCGGCGGCGAGCAGCGCCGGGTAGGTCCAGGGGGTGTCCTCGTAGTACCCGGGCGGGAAGGTCAGGCCCTGCTGCTGGACGAATTCGCGGCGGTAGGCCTTGTTCCACACCACCTGGAGCAGGTCGAGCAGGTCGCGGCGCTCGTCCAGGGTGAAGGTGTCGGCGCCGGGCTTGGCGAACACGGGGGCGGAGGCGGAGCGCACCACGCGGCCGTCCCAGTAGCTGCGGGCGTAGTCGTACACCAGCAGGTCGGGATCGCCGGTGGCGCGGAGCCGGGCGTCGGTGGCGGCCAGCAGGTCGGGGGTGAGGGTGTCGTCGCTGTCCAGGAACAACAGGTAGTCGCCGGTGGCGAGTTCCATTCCGGCGTTCCGGGCGAGGCCGAGGCCGACGTTCTGCTCCAGGTGACGGACCGTCACCCGCTTGTCCCGGTAGGCGACTTCGTCGAGGATCGCGCCGCAGCCGTCGGGCGAGCGGTCGTCGACGGCGATCAGTTCGAAATCGGTGAAGGTCTGTCCGAGGACGGACTCCAGGCAGGCGGGGAGGTACTCCTCGACGGCGTGGACGGGCACGATCACGCTGAACCGCGGCATCTCTTCACTCTCCTCACCTGGCCTGGCCAGGCGCAGACTAGCAAGCCCGGAGAGGTAGGATCGCGGCTGGTGCCGGTCCGGGTTTCGACACATCTGCCGGGCCCACCCGGCAGCACTCCCTGAGGAAAGGCTCTGCGCTCCCGATGGCCCCCCGTCTGTCCGTCGTCGTCCCGATCTACAACGTCGAGCGCTATCTCGAGGAGTGCCTCGACTCGATCGCCGCCCAGACCTTCGACGACTTCGAATGCGTCATGGTCGACGACGGCTCCAAGGACTCCAGCGCCGACATCGCCAAGGCCTACGCCGCGAAGGACTCGCGCTTCCGGCTGGTCCAGCAGGTGAACAAGGGCCTCGGTGCGGCGCGCAACACCGGCTACCGCCACATCTCCGAGGGCACCGAGTTCCTCGCGTTCGTCGACAGCGACGACACCATGCCGCCGTCCGCTTACGAGCTGATGATCGGCACGCTGGACGAGACCGGCTCGGACTTCTGCACCGGCAACGTGCTGCGTTTCCGCGCCGTCGGCCACTACCAGTCGGGCGGCCACCGCAAGCCGTTCGCGGCCACCCGGCTGCGCACCCACATCACCGAGATCCCGGCGCTGGTCACCGACCGCACCGCGTGGAACAAGGTGTACCGCCGCTCGTTCTTCGACCAGGCGGGCGTGCTCTACCCCGAGGGCATCCTGTACGAGGACGCCCCGGTCAGCGTGCCGCACCACTACCTGGCCCGCCGGGTGGACGTGCTCGCCGAGCCGATCTACCACTGGCGCGAGCGGGAGGTCGGCGAGATGTCGATCACCCAGATGAAGACCAACCCCAAGGGCGTCATCGACCGGGTCAAGTCGATGGAGCTGGTCCGCGACTGGCTGGGCAAGCAGAGCGACCCGAAGTTCCGCAAGTACCTGCACTCCTACGACGAGAACAACCTCGTCGAGGAGATCCCGATGTTCTTCGGCTCGGTGCTGGAGGGCGACCCGGAGTACAACGCCGCCTACCTGGAGTCCGCCGGCCGCCTGCTCCGTGCCATCGGCCCGGACCAGGTCCGCAAGCTGCGCGCCCCGCTGAAGCTCAAGTACCACCTGACCCTGCAGGGCCGGCTCGCCGAGCTGATCGAGCAGCTGCGCTTCGAGAAGGACAGCAACGGCGCCGCCCCGGCCCGCGGCCTGCTCCGCCCGTACGCCGACTACCCGTTCCTGCGCGGCGGCCGCAAGAGCGTCCCCGCGGACGTGCTGCGGCTCAGCAACGCCCTGGTGATGCGCTCCCGGGTGTACGAGGCCCGCTGGTCCGGCGGCCGGCTCCAGCTGACCGGGCACGCCTTCCCCGAGCACCTGGGCGCCGAGAACAAGCACGACATGGTCAAGGCGCTGGTGCTGCGCGAGGCCAAGGGCCGTCGCGTGGTGGCAGTGCCGACCCGGGCCGAGTTCAGCCCGGAGGCCACCGCCAGCTCGCCGCATGACCTGTACAGCTGCGACTGGGCGGGCTTCTCCGCCACCATCGACCCGCAGCGGCTCAAGCACCGCGGCGAGTGGAAGGACGGCTCCTGGCGGGTGCTGGTGGCCGGCGCCGGCAAGGGCGGCGTCTACAAGGGCCGGGTGTCGGTCGGCTGGCACGACCGCGCCGAGTACGCGCCCGTGCACTGGGTCGAGGACGACGTCCGGGTGGTGCCGTGGCAGCGTGACGGCCACCTGCTGCTGCGGGTGGAGCGGGTGCGCGCCCGCGCCACCTCGGTGTCCGCCGAGGGCGGCACCCTCGAACTGCGCGGCCTGGTCCGCTCCGGCGCCGACCTGGCCGGCGCGGAACTGCGGCTGAAGCACGTCGAGTCCGAGCGCGACGTGTTGGTCCCGCTGGACCTGGGCGTCCCGGCCGGCCGCGACCTGCCGTTCACCGCGCACGTCCGGGTCGCCGAGCTGACCGCCGTCCGCGAGGCCTGGAACGCCCTCGACCCGACCGCCGAGAAGCGCACCCGCGACCGCTGGGACCTCGAACTCAAGCTCACCGACGGCACCGGCCTGCCGGTCGTCCTGGACGACCGCCGCGCCCCCGTCAGCCTGCACCTGCCGATCGGCGACGGCGCCCGCGCGCTGTACGCCAAGCCCTCCCCCAGCGGCTACCTGCAGCTGTGCGACCAGGTGCTGCAGCCGGTCGTCGAGGAGATCACCCGGGCCAAGGGCGGCGAGGGCTTCGTGCTCAGCGGCTCCTTCCCGCTGCCCGGCACCCACCGCTACGAACTGGTGATCCTGCACGCCAAGCGCCGCGAGGAGCACGCCTACCCGGTGGAGATCGCCGACGGCCGCTTCCGGGCCGCGCTGCCCGCCGTGCCGAACGCGTCCTTCGCCGGCGAGGTCCCGCTGCACAAGGGCACCTGGACGGTGCTGTTCCGCCCGGTCGGCGCCCCCGTCGACAGCGAGTGGCCGGCCGCGGTGCTCGCCGCGTCCACCTTCGACACCCTGCCGCTGGAGCTGGAGGCCCGCGGCAAGCGGGTCACCCTGGAGCGCCGCGTCTACGACAGCCTGTCGCTGGACTCCCCCGACGCGCTGTCCCCCGCCGAACGCAGCGGCTACCGCCAGCGGCAGCTGCGCCACGCGTACACCGAGGGCCAGCGCCGTCCGCTCACCGACACCGTGCTCTACCACACCGTCCGCGAGGACTGGTGGGCCGCCGACGGCGGCCTGTACGCGGACTCGCCGCGCGCCGTGCACGAGGAACTGGTCCGCCGCGGCCTGCCGCTGCGCCACCTGTGGACCTCCGTCGACCTGCAGGCCGAGCTGCCGCAGACCGCCGAGTGCGTCCGGCACCGCTCCCCCGAGTGGTTCGAGGCGCTGTCCACCGCCAAGTACATCGTCACCTCCACCCACCTGCCGACGTACTTCCGCCGCCGCCCCGGCCAGGTCGTCCTGCAGACCTGGCAGGGCAGCCCGCTGAAGCGGATCGGCACCGACTTCGAGAAGGTCTGGTTCACCGACTCCGGCTACCTCGAGCACCTCAAGGAGGAGGTGCCGCAGTGGAGCCTGCTGGTGGCGGGCAGCCGCTGGGCCGCGCCCGTGCTGCGCCGCGCCTTCGACTTCCAGGGCACGCTGCTGGAGACCGGCTACCCGCGCAACGACCTGCTCTTCGCCCCCGACCGGGAGAAGACCGCCGAGCGGGTCCGCGAGCAGCTCGGCCTGCCCGAGGGCAAGCAGGTGGTGCTCTACGCACCCACCTACCGCGAGGACCGTCGCCTGCCCGACGGCGGCTACCAGCTCAATCTGCAGCTCGACCTCGAAGCGGCCCGCGCCGCCCTCGGCGACGACCAGGTCCTGCTGGTCCGCGCCCACGAGGTCGTCCGCGGCCGCCTCCCCGAGGCCGGCAACGGCTACGTCTGGGACGTCAGCACCTACCCCGACATGGCGGAGCTCCTGCTGGTCGCCGACGTGCTCGTCACCGACTACTCCTCCTCGGTGTTCGACTTCATGAACACCGGCCGTCCGGTGCTGTTCTTCACCTACGACCTGGAGCACTACCGCGACAACCTGCGCGGCTTCAGCCTCGACCTGGAGAGCAAGGCCCCGGGCCCGCTGCTCACCACCTCCGCCGAGGTGGTCGCCGCACTCGGCAACCTGCCGGAGGTCACCGCCGAGTACGCCGACAAGTACGCGGCGTTCCGCGAGGCGTACTGCGACCTGGACGACGGCGGTGCCGCCGGACGGGTGACGGACGCGCTGCTCGCCGAAGGCAAGTGAGCGGGAACAGCCCCGGGAAAAACGAATATCGTATGTAAATAAATCAATTCCCCCCCTTTTTGACAAAGGGGGGGAATTGACTTTCCCCGGCATTGTGCACTGGGATATCGGGAATGTCCCACCTCGTACGGCGCCCCACCACCGCCCGGCCCGCGCGCCCCACCGAACCGGCCGCCGCCGCCGCGCTGCGCCGCGCCGTCTGGGAGGGCGGCGAACTCGTCCTGACCGGCGAGGGCCGGCTCCTCGACGCACCCGGCGAACGCCCCGGGCAGACCCGCATCGTGCTGGAACTGCACCCCACCGACCGGAGCCGGCGCCCGCTGCGGCTGCGCACCGTCCCGCACTACCTGCCCGAGGCGACCGACGACAGCGCGCAGACCCGGCACAGCCTCGACTGGACCGGGTTCACCGCCCGCCTCGACCCGGTGCTGCTGCACGCCCCCGCGCTGCGGCCGGTCCCCGGCTGGCGGGTCGAAGCGGTGGTCGGCAGCGGCCCGCGCCGGGCCCGCGCCCCGCTGGCCGGCCACTGGTGCGGCAGCGGCGAGTACCCGCCCGCCGGATGGACCGGCCCGGCGCTCCAACTGGTGCCGACCGTCGAGGACGGCGCGCTGAATCTGACGGTGCGCCCGGCCCGCGCCCGGGTCGACTCCTGCCGCTCCCGCCCCGACGGCTTCGAACTGCGCGGCACCGCCACCGGCACCAGCGGGGCCCTGGTCCTGCGGCACCGCGACACCGGCGCCGTCGTGCAGAGCCTGGTGCACTGGCAGGGCCACGAGTTCACCGCCTTCGCCGGCACCCTCCCGCGTCTCGCCGAGGGCCACTGGGAGCCCTCGCTGACGCTCCCCGACGGCGACGCCCCGCTCGTCCTGCGCCACCCTCCCACCGGCAGCTGCCAGCTGCCGGTGCCCGCCGGCCAGGTGCTGTACGCCAAGCAACTCGCCGACGACCGGCTGCAGTTCTGCGTCCAGCCGGGCGAACCGCTGATCGACCGGATCACCCCCGCCGACGGCGGCTTCGACCTGGCCGGCGAGTTCCCCGGCCGCCCGGACGCCCCACTGGAGCTGGTGCTGCGGCACTGCGGCGACGGCCGGGAACGGCGCACGGCCGTCCACCCCGCCGACGGCGACCGCTTCACCGTACGGCTGCCGCTCACCCCCGACGGGCCGGACGGCGTGCCCCGCCCGCTCGGCAAAGGCATCTGGGAGGCCCTGCTGTACCCCGTCGGCCCCGGGCGGCACCCCGGCCACCCGCTGCGGCTGCACCCGGCCGTACTGCCACTGCTCCCGGCCCCGGGCCGGGCCGGCGACAAGTCCTTCCTGCTGCAGCGCCGCTGGCACGACACCCTGATCGTGGACAGCCTCCCGGTACTCGCCGCCCTCGAACGCAGCGCCCTGAGCCAGCACCGGCTGCGCACCGGGAGCTACCCCGCCGCCCGCCGCCGCCCGCTGCGCGACGCCGTGCTGTACGACGTCTTCGGTGGCCGCGGCTACGCCTGCAACCCGCGCGCCGTGCACGCCGAACTGGCCCGCCGGAAGCTCCCGCTGGAACACCTGTGGGTGATCGACGACGGCCAGGAGCAGCCACCCGGGCCGGTCCGTACGGTCCGCCAGTGGAGCCCCGAGTGGTACGAGGCGCTCGCCACCTGCCGCTACCTGGTCGGCAACACGCACTTCCCGGACTTCCTGCACCGCCGCGACGGCCAGGTGGTGGTCCAGCTGTGGCACGGCACCCCGCTGAAACGGATCGGCCACCGCATGCCGGAGAACCGCACCACCGCCGACGGCTACCTGGAACGGCTGGACCGCGAGGTGCGGCAGTGGAGCCTGCTGCTGTCGCCCAGCCCGTTCGCCACCCCGGAGCTGGTCGCCTCCTTCGGCCACCGCGGCGAGGTGCTGGAGGGCGGGTACCCGCGCAACGACCGGCTGGTCCGGCCCGACCCGGACGAGGTGGCCGCCGTCCGCCGCCGGCTGCGGGTGCCGCCCGGCCGCCGGGTGGTGCTGTACGCACCGACCTGGCGGGACGACCGGCGCGGCCCCGGCGACCGCTTCGAGGTGGACCTCCAGCTCGACCTGGCCGCCGCCCGGGCCGCCCTCGGCCACGACCACGTGCTGCTGCTGCGCCCGCACGTGCACTGCGGCGGCGCGCTGCCGGACGACGACTTCGTCCGCGACGTCGCCGACTACCCGGACGTCCAGGACCTGCTGCTGATCGCCGACGTGCTGGTCACCGACTACTCCTCGGTGATGTTCGACTTCGCGGTGACCGGCCGTCCGATGCTGTTCTTCACCTACGACCTGGAGCACTACCGCGACCGGCTGCGCGGCTTCACCTTCGACTTCGAGGCCCAGGCCCCGGGCCCGTTGCTGACCGGCTCCGATCAGGTGGTGGCCGCGCTACGCGACCTCGACCCGGCGCGGTACCGGGAGAGCTATCGCGCGTTCCGCGAGCGGTTCTGCCCGCTGGACGACGGCGCGGCGGCGGTCCGGCTGGTCGACCGGATGCTCGCCCTCGGCGCCGCCGGCTGAGTCGGCGGGCAGCTCGTAGGGGCCGGGCACCGGGAAGTACGCGGCCAGGAACGCGGCCATCGCCCGGTCCTGCTCCTCCGCGGGGCTGCCGTCGCCGGTCCCGTCGGCCAGGCAGAACGCCAGCAGGTCGCGTTCGCCGAGCAGCCGGGTCATCCGGTCCCGGTCCTCGACGCAGTCCACCGCCAGGTACCCGTGGGCGAGGGTGCCGTCGACCGCGGCGCCGCGCAGCAGCGCGTGGTACAGCGCCAGGGTGACGGGGGCGACGTCGGTGGCGGAGCGGAACGCCGAGCTGCCGGTGGCCTCCAGTTCGGTCCGCCAGCGCCGCGCGGAGTCCTCCAGCAGGGTGCGCCGCAGCGCGTACGGGACGTGCGCGAGCACCCGGGTGAAGGCCCGGCCGTGGTCGCGTTCCAGCGCCCGCCGGGTGTTCTGCTGGGCGGCCGTGTAGACATCGGCGGTGCCGGCCCCGGCGGACGGCGGGACGATCCGGGTGTCGCGGAAGACCCTGGGCAGTCCGTTGCCGAGGAAGAAGTGCTCGGGGCGGACCGGCCCGCCGAGGAACATGTCGTCGTTGAAGTACAGGAAGTGCTCGGCCAGGCCGGGGATCCGGTGCAGTCCGGTCTCGATCGCGTGCGAGTTGAACACCGGCCCGCCGTCCAGCAGTTCGCGGTGCGACACCACGGTCAGCCCGGGCACCGAGGTGTCCAGCCAGGACGGCGTCTGGTCGTCGGTGAGCAGGAAGATCCGCCGGATCCAGGGGGCGTACATGGCGATCGAGCGCAGGCAGTGGCGCAGTTCGTCGCGGTTGCGGTAGCGGTGGTCGCCGTCGTCGTGGTCGGTGTCGTCGGCGGACGGCGCGGCGTCTCCGTACAGCCGGGCGCGGGCGGCGTCGCGGCGTTCGCGCCAGGCGGGGTCGCGGTCGTCGACCCAGGTGATCACGGCGTCCACCGGGAAGCGGACGTCCTCGGGCAGGGCGTGCAGGAACGGTTCCGCGACGGGGTAGTCGTGGCCGCCGACCCGGACGGTGCCGGCCACCTCCAGCGAGGGCAGCCACCAGCCGAACGGGGTCTCGTCGATCGAGGCGACGGCGCCGCGCGCCGAGCCGTCGGTGTCCCAGAACTCCAGGTCGCAGCCGTAGTCCTCGCCGTAGTAAAGGGTGCGGGTGCCGGTCACCACCGGCCGGAACAGGCGCACACCCTTGACCCGCTCGGGCAGCTCGCCGGGCTCCACCGGGTCGGTCGCGCCGTCCGGTGCTTCGCCCGTGTCCTGCGCGGTCTCCTCCGCCGGCGGCGGCAGTTCGTGCTCCGCGACGGCCTGCGGCAGCTCCTCGGCGAGCACCGTGCGGTGCACACTGCCGTGGCCGAGCAGCGCGGCGTACACGGGGGCGCCGCGGAAGGTGTCGGCGATGATGTCCAGCACCCGGTCCCGGCCGCCGGGGGGAACGGCCAGCCGGTGGCGCGGGCCGCGGTCGGGGATCAGCGTGTAGCGCACGTCCGCGGCGTCCAGCGCCTCGGCGGCGGCGGTCAGGTTGGCCTGGTGGGCCTGCGGGGCGAGCAGGTCGTCACGGAGCTCGGCCAGCCGGTCGTGGTGCCGCACCAGCCGGCGGTCGGCGGCCAGCAGCTCGTCCTCGCGAACCCGCTGCGGGTCCGGCGGCGGGGCCGGGGCAGCTGCGGGAACGGGCGCCGGCAGGACGCCGAGTCGGCGGAGCACCCGGCCCGCAAAACGCCGCGCCAGTCTCCGCATCGACCTGCCAGCCATTCTTCTCCCGCTCCGCGATGGTCCGATTCGACGGTAACAACGGAGAAAGCCCAGGTGAAGGAATGGCAAAGGACTCCCAGACAACTCCAGGAATCCCCGGCCGAAACGCTCAGGATCGACCGAACGCGTAGCTGCGCCACGGCCGCCACACGGCGTCCGCGCCGAACGTCGAGAGGACGAATTCGGTGACGTCGAAGACCGCGCGGAAGGTGCGGGCCTGTTCGTGGGCCTGGTCGAGGACGGGGTCGGGGAGGCCGTGGGCGACGGTGACGTGGGGGTGGTAGGGGAAGGCGAGTTCGCGGGCCAGGGGGCCGGAACGGACTTCGGCCTCCAGGGCGCGGCACTCCTGGGCGCCCTCCTCGACCCGGACGAAGACCACGGGGGAGACGGGGCGGAAGGTTCCGCTGCCCTGGAGGAGCATCCGGAACGGGCGGTGGGCGGCGGCCACCGTGCGCAGGTGGTGTTCGATGCCGGGGAGCCGGTCGGCGCTGGTCTCGGTGGGGGGCAGCAGGGTGACGTGGGTGGGTATCGACCGGGCCTGCGGGTCGCCGTGGCCGGCCCGGGCGTCCTGCACCTGGCTGCCGTACGGTTCCGGGACGTGTATGGACACGCCGATGGTGACGGTCTCGGGGAGACCGTCACCATCGGGGGCGGCAGCCGTCGGCATCAGCGCTTCGGCGCCAGGAAGCCGACGCGGTCGTACACCTCGGCGAGCGTCTCGGACGCCACCGCGCGGGCCTTCTCGGCGCCGAGCGCGAGCACCCGGTCCAGCTCGGCCGGGTCGTCCAGGTAGCCCTGGACGCGGGTCTGGAACGGGGTGACCCAGTCGGTGAACAGGTCGGCCAGTTCGGTCTTCAGGGCGCCGTACATCTTGCCGTCGAAGTGCGCGACCAGCTGCTCGATGCTCATCCCGCTGAGCGCGGAGTGGATGCGCAGCAGGTTGGAGACGCCGGGCTTACCGGCCTCGTCGTAGGTGACGACGGTGTCGGTGTCGGTGACGGCGCTCTTGAACTTCTTGGCGCTGGTCTTCGGCGGGTCGAGCAGGCTGATCAGGCCCTTGTCGCTGACCGCGGACTTGCTCATCTTCGCCGCCGGGTCCTGCAGGTCCTGGATCTTGGCGGTGGCCTTCAGGATGTACGGCTCGGGGACGGTGAAGGTCTTGCCGTAGCGGGTGTTGAAGCGCTCCGCGAGGTCGCGGGTGAGCTCCAGGTGCTGGCGCTGGTCCTCGCCGACCGGGACGGTCTGGGTCTGGTAGAGCAGGACGTCGGCGACCATCAGCACGGGGTAGGTGAACAGGCCGACGGTGGTGCGGTCGGCGCCCTGCTTGAGGGACTTGTCCTTGAACTGCGTCATCCGGGAGGCCTCGCCGAAGCCGGTGAGGCAGTTCATCACCCAGGCCAGCTGCGCGTGCTCGGGCACCTGGGACTGCACGAACAGGGTGCAGCGCTCCGGGTCGAGGCCGGCGCCGAGGAGCTGCGCGACGGAGACCCGGGTGTTCTGCCGCAGCGTCGCCGGATCCTGCTCGACGGTGATCGCGTGCAGGTCGACGACCATGTAGAAGGCGTCGTTGGCCTCCTGCATGTCGACCCACTGACGCACCGCGCCGAGGTAGTTGCCCAGGTGGAATGAGCCTGAGGTGGGCTGGATGCCGGAGAGCACCCGGGGACGGTCCTTCACCGGACCGGTGACCGCTGCGTTGACCATGCGCCCATTGTTCCAGTTCCCCGGGCCGCTCAGGAAACGTCCTGAGCACCCGGGTTGGGCAGTGTGACGGCACTCACCCGCAGCCGTTCGATCCGGCGCCCGTCGAGGCGGGCGACGGTGAGCCGGGCGCCGGACTCGGTGAGCACCTGGTCGCCCTTCTGCGGCAGCCGGCCGAGCTCGCGCACCACGAAGCCGGCGACCGTCTCGTACGGGCCCTCGGGGAGGGTGAAGCCGGTCTCCTCGGCGAAGTCGGCGAGATTGAGCAGGCCGTCGAGTTCGACGCCGCCTCCGGCCAGCCGGCGGGTCGCCGTGGTGTCCTGGGCGTCGTACTCGTCGCGGATCTCGCCGATCACCTCCTCGACCAGGTCCTCCAGGGTGACGATGCCGGCGGTGCCGCCGTACTCGTCGACCACGATGGCCAGGTGGTGGCCCTCGCGGCGCATCTCGCTCATCGCCTCCAGCACCCGCTTGGTGGCGGGCAGCAGCTTGACGGGGCGGGCCAGGTCGCGGACCCGGGCGGCCTGCTCGCCGCGCACCCCGTACAGGTCGCGGACGTGCACGAAGCCGGTGACGGCGTCGTAGGAGCCCTCCACCACCGGGTAGCGGGAGTGCGGGGAGGAGTCGGTCTCGGACCGCACCTCGCGCACCAGCCGGTCGGCGTCCAGGAAGGTCACCTCGGTGCGCGGCACCATCACCTCGCGCAGCTGGCGCTCCCCCGCCGCGAACACCTCGTTGATCAACTCGCGTTCGTCCGAGCCGAGTTCGGTGTTGGCGGCGACCAGGCCGCGGAGTTCCTCGGGGCTCATCACGCCGCGGCCGGCGGACGGGTCGCCGCCCAGCAGGCGCACCATCAGGTTGGTGGAGTGGCCGAGCAGCCAGATCACCGGGCGCAGCGCCACCGACATCACGTCCACCACCGGGGCGGCCAGCAGGGCGATCGACTCGGCGCGCTGCAGACCGATCCGCTTGGGCGTCAACTCGCCCAGCACCAGGGAGGCGTAGGAGATCACCAGGGTCAGGCCGACCAGCGCCACCGCGTCCGCGACGCCGTCCGAGAGGCCTGCCTTCACGAACACCGGGGCGAGCTTGCCGGCCAGCGTGTCGGCGCCGAACGCCGCCGACAGGAAGCCCATGCACGTCACGCCGACCTGCACGGCGGCCAGGAACCGGTTCGGATCGGCCGCCAGGTGCGCGGCCCGGGCGGCGCGGCGCGAGCCGGCCGACTCCAGGGTGCGGATCTGCCCCTCGCGCAGCGAGATCAGCGCGATCTCGGCGACGTTGAACAGACCGCCCAGCATGATGAACACCAGGACGAGCGCGGCGTCCTGCAGGGTTTCGCTCACGGCCCGAGTGTAGGAGAACGGCCGGGCGCCCCGTGGGCACCCGGCCGTTCACACGCGGCGGAGCGGCGCTCAGATGAGGCCGAGCTCCTTGACCGCGTCGCGCTCCTCGGCGAGCTCCTGGACGGAGGCGTCGATCCGGGCGCGGTCGAACTCGGAGAGGTCCAGGCCCTGGACGATCTCGAACTTGCCGTCCTTGGTGGTGACCGGGAACGAGGAGATCAGGCCCTCCGGCACGCCGTACGAGCCGTCGGAGACGATGCCCATCGAGGTCCAGTCGCCGGCCGGGGTGCCGTTGACCCAGGTGTGGACGTGGTCGATGGCGGCGTTCGCGGCCGAGGCGGCCGAGGACGCGCCGCGGACCTCGATGATCTCGGCGCCGCGCTTGGCGACCTTGGGGATGAAGAAGTTCTCCACCCACTCCTGGTCGGCGCCGACGGCGTCGAACGCGGACTTGCCGGAGATCTCGGCGTGGAACAGGTCCGGGTACTGGGAGGCGGAGTGGTTGCCCCAGATGGTGACCTTCTTGATGTCCTCGACCGTCACGCCGGCCTTCTTCGCCAGCTGGGCGACGGCGCGGTTGTGGTCCAGGCGGGTCATCGCGGTGAAGCGCTCGGCCGGAACGTCCGGGGCGTTGCGCTGGGCGATCAGGGCGTTGGTGTTGGCCGGGTTGCCGACCACCAGGACCTTGATGTCGTCCGCGGCGTTGTCGTTGATCGCCTTGCCCTGCGGGCCGAAGATGCCGCCGTTGGCGGACAGCAGGTCGGCACGCTCCATGCCCGCGGTGCGCGGACGGGCGCCGACCAGCAGCGCGACGTTGGCGCCGTCGAACGCGACGTTCGCCTGGTCGGTGATGGTGATGTCACGCAGCAGCGGGAACGCGCAGTCGTCCAGCTCCATGGCGACACCCTCGGCGGCCTTCACGCCCTGCGGGATCTCCAGCAGGCGCAGGTTCACCGGCACGTCGGCACCCAGCAGGTGACCGGAGGCGATGCGGAAGAGCAGCGCGTAGCCGATCTGGCCGGCCGCTCCGGTAACGGTGACGTTGACGGGGGTGCGAGTCATATCTACCTTCTCCAGCTGTCGCCAGGCGCCCCAGGCACATCGGCGCCGGAGCCGAGGATGATCTCTCGATGTCGAGAGACCCGAGACAGGCTATCGCGAAGGCAGGTGGCTGGGAAAACAGGGGCGCGTGGGGGCACCTCCCAGCCCCCTAGGGCTGGGGGAGAACTGCGCGACAAGCGCACAGCACGTCCGCAAGGTCGCGATCACGCGCAAGTCATTGCCCTGCGTCGCGATCTTGCGGGTGGGTGCCTTCCGCTTCGCGCAGTTCCCCGCGCCCCTGGTGGCGCTAGTGCACCGGGTGCCCGATGAGCCGTCCGATGTTGTCGAGTATCGGGACGTTCAGCCACGGGTTGGGCTGCGCCACCAGGGTGAGCAGCACGATCACCCCGCCCAGGACGAACATCAGGGTGATGTCGGTGAACCGGCTGCGGACGGCGAGCATGCCGACGTCCGGCAGGCCGAGTCGCAGCAGGGCGCCGAGCAGGGGTGCGACGCCGACGGCAAGCAGGCCGAGCCGGAAGTTTCCGGCCCAGGTGACCAGCAGGCCGAGAGCGGCGACGGCGAGCACCAGGGTGATCGGCCACTGCCGCATCGGGAGGGTGTGGCCGCGGCCGAGGGCCGCCGCCGAGCCTTCCGGGGGCAGGGTGCCCTCGGTGGTGACGGGTCGGCGGCGGGCGCGCTTCATGACGCCGGGCACCGGTGTCAGACGCCGGCGCGGCGCTCGGCCGCCTCGACGATGTTGTTGAGGAGCATCGCGCGGGTCATCGGACCGACGCCGCCGGGGTTGGGGGAGATCCAGGCGGCGACCTCGGCCACGCCGGGGTGCACGTCGCCGACGATCTTGCCCTCGCTGCGGGAGACGCCGACGTCCAGCACGGCCGCGCCGGGCTTGACGTCCTCGGGCTTGACCAGGTGCGGGACGCCCGCGGCGGCGACGACGATGTCGGCCTTGCGCAGGTGGGAGGCGAGGTCGCGGGTGCCGGTGTGGCACAGCGTCACGGTGGCGTTCTCGCTGCGGCGGGTGAGCAGCAGGCCGATGGAGCGGCCGACGGTGATGCCGCGGCCGACGACCACGACCTCGGCGCCGTCGATGGCGACGTCGTGGCGGCGCAGCAGTTCGACGATGCCGAGCGGGGTGCAGGGCAGCGGGCCGTCGATGCCGAGGACGAGGCGGCCGAGCGAGGTCGGGTGCAGGCCGTCGGCGTCCTTGTCGGGGTCCATGAGTTCGAGGACGCGGTTCTGGTCCAGGCCCTTGGGGAGCGGCAGCTGGACGATGTAGCCGGTGCAGGCCGGGTCGGCGTTGAGCTCGCGGACGACGTTCTCGACGTCCTCCTGGGTGGCGGTGGCGGGGAGTTCGCGCTGGATGGAGGCGATGCCGATCTCCGCGCAGTCCTTGTGCTTGCCGTTGACGTACCACCGGCTGCCCGGGTCGTCGCCGACCAGGACGGTGCCGAGGCCGGGGACGATGCCCCGTTCCTTGAGGGCCGCCACGCGGACGGCGAGTTCGGACTTGATCGCGGCCGCGGTGGCCTTGCCATCGAGAATCTGGGCAGTCATGTCTCCATTCTTCCGGATCGGGAGTCCGCGCCGCGCCGCCGGGCGGGCGTGCACGGAGCGTCCCTGGCGGACACGGAGCGTGCCGGGGGGTTGCGGTTGTGCCACGTTCGTGGCGGTGGCCTGCATGTGGCTGGACAGCGTGCGGCGCCAAGGCTCACGATGACAAGGCAAGTACCGCCGCCCAGGTCCTGGTGACGGACCGTCCGGCAGCGGGGGACGAACACAGTCGGGGGAATCGACAAGTGAGCAATCCGTACCAGCCGGATCCGTACGGCGGTTACGGCCAGGCTGGCGGACCGCCGGGCCCGCCGCCGCAGCAGCCGTCGTACGGCTATCCCCAGGCACCGCAGCCGCCGCAGCAACTCGGTTACGGCTACCCGCAGCAGCCGCATCCCTCGCACCCGTACCCGCCGAACGTTCCGATGGCGGTGAGCAACAACCACGCCACGACTTCGGTGGTGCTCGGTTTCATCGCGATCCTGCTGTCCTGCGTCTACGGCGGCGTGGTGGGCCTGGTGGGCGTGGGCCTCGGCGTCTCGGGGCTGAACCAGTCGGCGCAGTTGGGCGGTACGGGCCGGACCGCCGCGATCGGCGGCATCGTGCTGGGCGCGCTGTCCGTGCTGCTCACGATCGGGTTCATCGTCCTCCAGTCCAGGTCATGAACCCCGCGACTCCCGGGCCGGCCGTGCCGGTGACGTCCCGTCCGTCGGCGCTGTCCGGCGGCGTGCTGACGGCCCGTTGGCGGCGGTCGGCCGGGACGGTGCCGGGCGTGGTGCTGCGGGTGCTGGTGCGGCTGGCCGCGGCGGCCGGGGCGGCGCTCGCGGTGGCGGCGGTGCACGACGCCCACGACCCGGGCGTGCTCTGCCCGTTGCGGGCGACGACCGGCGTGCCGTGCCCGTTCTGCGGCAGCACCACGGTGTTCATCGAGGCCGGCCACGCGCACTGGGGGGCCGCGCTGGCGGCGAACCCGGTGACGGTGGTGGCGGTGGCGGCGCTGCTGTTCGCGCCGCTGGGCCCGGGCCGCTGGTGGCGCCGGCTGTCGTACGGCCGCCGGAACCTGCTGCTCGGCGCGGCCGCGATGGCCGCCTGGGCCTGGGAGTTGGCCCGCTTCGGCTTTCTCGCGCTCTGAACGGAGGGTCCGAGGTTGACTGTTGATCCCCTCTTCGTCGGACTCGTCCGCTACTCTCCGACGCGGTCGGCGTGTCCCCTGCCCACCCGTCCCCAGGATTTTTTCGTTCCGTCCACGCTCCTTCCTGCCCGGAGGCATCGATGAGCTACCCGCCCGACCCCAACAACCCCTACGGCCAGCAGCAGCAGCAGCCGGGTTACGGCTACCCGCAGCAGCCGCCGCAGCAGCCCGGCTACGGCTACCCGCAGGGCCAGGTCCCGCCGCAACAGGCCTACGGCTACGGCTACCCGCAGGCGCCCGGCACGATCCAGGCCAACAACGGCTACATCAACATCGCCAACATCGGCATGGTGCGCGTCGCCACCATGGGCCAGCGTTTCGCGGCCCGCCTGCTGGACGGCCTGATCACCTCGGTGGTCCTCGGTATCGCGATGGCCCTGGGCCTGGCCGGTGCGATCGGCATGGCCGACAAGGTCAAGGACTGCTCGGGTTACACCTACGGCACCGCGTCGTACCAGGACTGCGTGAACGAGCAGGCCCAGGCGTCCGCCGGCTTCCTCGCCGCGATCTTCTCCTTCATGGCCGTGGTCGCCGTCTTCAACCTGCTCTACGAGTGGCTGATGGTCGGTCTGATGGGCGCCACCCTCGGCAAGATGGCCCTGGGCCTGCGCGTGGTCAAGGAGAACACCGGCCAGAACCCGGGCGTGGGCGGCGGTTTCGTCCGCTTCGTCATCCCGCAGGTCGGCGCCTTCCTGTGCGGCATCGGCCAGGTGCTGGTCTTCCTGTCGCCGTTCTTCGACAACTCCGGCAAGCTGCAGGGCTGGCACGACCGTGCCGCCGGCACCGTGGTGATCAAGAAGTAACGCTCACCGGCAACGCCCGAGGGCCCCGCACTCCGGAGACGGAGTGCGGGGCCCTCGGTGTTCGGGACCGGCCGGTCAGTGGAAGAAGTGCCGGGTCCCGGAGAAGTACATGGTCACGCCGGCCTTCTCGGCGGCGGCGATGACCTCTTCGTCGCGGATCGAACCGCCGGGCTGGACCACGGCCTTGACGCCCGCGGCCAGCAGGATCTCCAGACCGTCGGCGAACGGGAAGAACGCGTCGGAGGCGGCGTAGGAGCCGACCGACCGCTCGCCGGCCCGGGTGACGGCCAGCTTGCAGGAGTCGACCCGGTTGACCTGGCCCATGCCGACGCCGACCGAGGCGCCGTCCTTGGCGAGCAGGATCGCGTTGGACTTGACGGCCCGGCAGGCCCGCCAGGCGAAGGCGAGTTCGGCCAGCTCGTCGGCGGACAGCGCCTCGCCGGTGGCGAGCGTCCAGGTCGACGGGTCGTCGCCCTCGGCGTCGACGCGGTCGACCTGCTGGAGCAGCAGGCCGCCGGAGATGCGGCGCGACTCCAGCGCGTCGGCGGGGGCCTCGGGGGCGCGCAGCACCCGGAGATTCTTCTTCTTGGCCAGCACCTCGAGGGCGCCGTCCTCGTAGCCGGGGGCGACGACGACCTCGGTGAAGATCGGGGCGATCTGCTCGGCCAGCTCGACGGTGACCGGGCGGTTGACGGCGATCACGCCGCCGTACGCGGAGACCGGGTCGCAGGCGTGCGCCTTGCGGTGCGCCTCGGCGACGTCCGCGCCGGTGCCGATGCCGCACGGGTTGGCGTGCTTGATGATCGCGACGGCCGGGCCCGCGTGGTCGTAGGCGGCGCGGCGGGCGGCGTCGGTGTCCACGTAGTTGTTGTAGGACATCTCCTTGCCCTGCAGCTGCTCGGCGCCCGCCAGGCCGCCGGTGCCGTCGGTGTAGAGCGCGGCCTGCTGGTGCGGGTTCTCGCCGTAGCGCAGGACGTTGCCGAGCTCCCAGGTGTCACCGAGGAAGGTCGGGAACGCGGCCTCGGACTCGGTGTAGCCCGACTCCTCGAACCAGCTCGCCACGGCGACGTCGTACGCGGCGGTGTGCGCGAACGCGGCACCGGCCAGGCGCTTGCGGGTCAGCAGGTCGAAGCCGCCGCCCTGGACGGCCGTCAGCACGTCCGCGTAGCGGGCCGGGTCGACCACGACGGCCACCGAGGGGTGGTTCTTGGCGGCGGCGCGGACCATCGACGGGCCGCCGATGTCGATCTGCTCGACGCACTCGTCGGGGGTGGCGCCCGAGGCGACGGTGGCGGTGAACGGGTACAGGTTCACCACGACCAGGTCGAACGGCTCGACGCCGAGCTCGGCGAGCTGCGCGCGGTGCGACTCCAGGCGCAGGTCGGCGAGGACGCCGGCGTGCACCCGCGGGTGCAGGGTCTTGACCCGGCCGTCCAGGCACTCGGGGAAGCCGGTCAGCTCGGAGACCTCGGTGACCGGGACGCCCGCGGCGGCGATCCGCCCGGCGGTGGACCCGGTGGAGACGATGGCGACACCGGCGGCGTGCAGGCCCTGGGCGAGCTCCTCCAGACCGGTCTTGTCGTACACGCTGATCAGCGCGCGGCGGATCGGGCGTACGTTCTCGGAGACGGGGGCGTTGGCGGAGGGAGCGGCGCTCATGCCGGGATCCATACCTTTCGGTCCTCGATGCGGTGTCCTTCGCGGGCCAGCCGGCCCACGACCTCGACGAGCAGCTTGCGCTCGACAGTCTTGATGCGCTCGTGCAGCGCCTCGCCGCCGTCGGCGTGGTCGGCGTCCTCGACCTCCACCGCGCCCTGGGCGAGGATCGGCCCGGTGTCCACGCCGGCGTCCACCAGGTGCACGGTGCAGCCGGTGACCTTCACGCCGTACGCCAGCGCGTCGCGAACGCCGTGGGCGCCGGGGAAGGCGGGCAGCAGCGCGGGGTGGGTGTTGACGGTGCGTCCGGCGAAGGCAGCGAGGAACGCGGGGCCGACGATCTTCATGAACCCGGCGCTGATCACCAGGTCGGGTTCGTACGACGCGACGGCGGCGGCCAGCGCGGCGTCCCAGCCGGCCCGGTCGGCGTGGTCCTTGACCCGCTCGACGAACACCGGGATACCGGCCTTCTCCGCACGCTCGATCCCGACGATGTCGTACCGGTCGGCGCCCACGGCAACGATCTCCGCCCCGTACGCGGGGTCGGCTGCGGCGTCGATCAGCGCCTGGAGGTTGGTGCCGGAGCCGGAGACCAGGGCCACCAGCCGGGCCGGTCCAGGGGTGCGGGGCGGGAACACTTGGGCGTCAGCGGCAGCCACGGCGCGATTCTCCGTAGGTCGGTGTCGCCCGCTGGTACGTCCACCGTCGGTGGGGCCACTACGGGCGGCGGCAGGTCGGGAGCCGTCGACGGGCGCGGGCGGCCGCGGCGCTGCGGGGCCCGGGGAACCGTCGGGAGCTGCCGACCGTCACCACGATAACGGCTGGTGGGAGGCCACTCGTAACCACCCCGCAACGCTACGCGCGTAGTTGAGACGGGGATCTCCCGGCCGCCCGGCAGCGGTCTGGCGGGGTGCCGTACAGCCGCCGACCGGTTGGGGGATCATTGACGGACCGCCCACTCCCCCACCGCCGGGCGGACAAACCGACGAGCAGAAACGGCCGACACCATGAGCAGCGGCGAGGACAGCGGCGAGCGCAACCCCTTCGCGCCCCCTCCGCCCGGCGCCCCGGACCAGCCCTGGCGTCCCCGCGTCCCGCAACGGCCCGAGTCCGGCGACCGGACGGACGGACAGCCGGACGGCGAGCGCCCGCAGCCGCCGCAGTGGGGCCCGCGCCCCGAACCCGGCCCGCAGGGGCCCCGCCTCGACCTGTCCGACCCGGTACACCGCGCCGCCCGCAACGCCCTGCTGTCCGGCTTCGCCGCGCTGCTGTCGGTGCTGTTCGGCCAGTACTGGATCGGCTTCCCGCTCTCCCTGCTCGCCGTCTGGTACGCCGTCACCGTGCTGCGTGCGCCCGCCGAGCCGGTCACCGACCCGTTCGCGCCGCGCCCGGTCCGCCCGCAGGTCCCGGCGGCGCTCAGCGCGCTGCTCACCGGCGGTCTGGCGCTGGTGATGTCGCTGTCGACGTTCACCATGCAGTTCGCGTACCACGACTACCTGGACTGCGTGAACTCCGCGATCACCAAGGAGGGCGTGCACAGCTGCGGCAACGACGTCCCCACCTGGGTGACCACGATCTACGAGGGCCCGGCGGAGTGACCTGCCCTCAGGCCTCGTCGGCGGCCGGACAGGAGTCGGCGGCCGGCGAGACGAAGCCCGACTCGTAGGCGGCGATCACCGCCTGGGTGCGGTCGCGCGCGCCGAGCTTGCCGAGCAGGCTGCTGACGTGCGTCTTGACGGTCTGCACGCCCAGGTGCAGCCGCTCGCCGATCTCCGCGTTGGACAGGCCGCGCGCCATCAGCCGCAGCACCTGCCCCTCCCGCTCGGTCAGGCCGGCCCGGGCCACCGCCCCGCCGTCCGCCGCCCGCTCGGCCCGGGCCGCGGCGAGGCGGCGGATCGACGCCGGGAACAGCAGCGACTCGCCGGCCGCGACCAGCCGCACCGCCTGGACGATCTCCGCCGGGCGGGAGCGCTTGAGCAGGAAGCCGTCCGCGCCGGCCCGCAGCGCCTCGTACACGTAGTCGTCGGCCTCGAAGGTGGTGACCACCAGGATCTTCGGCGGCCGGTCGGCGGCGCGCAGGATCGCCCGGGTCGCGGCCAGCCCGTCCAGGCCGGGCATCCGGACGTCCATCAGCACCACGTCGGGGCGCAGCGAGCGGACCAGGCCGAGGGCCTGGGCGCCGTCCTCGGCCTCACCGACGACGGAGATGCCGTCCTGGGCGTCCAGGACGGCGCGCAGGCCGGCCCGGATCAGCTCCTCGTCGTCGACCAGCAGCACCTCGATCACCGTCACCGGCCCAACCGTAGCGGCAGCCGCACCCGCAGCACCCAGTCCGTTCCGTCCGGGCCGGCCTCGCAGTCGCCACCGAGCAGCACCGCGCGTTCGCGCACGCCGCGCAGGCCCTTGCCGCCGCCCCGGCGCGGACTGCCCTTGCCGGTCAGGGTGTTGCGGCAGGACAGTTCCAGCGCGCCGGCCGCGGTCAGCGCCCTGATCCGGACCGGTGCGCCCGGCGCGTGCCGCAGCGCGTTGGTGATGCCCTCCTGGACGATCCGGTAGGCCTCGCGGGACAGCACGCCCGGCAACCCGTCGGCGCGGACGTCCAGTTCGGCGTCGACGGGGCTGCCGGCGGCGCGGGCGGCGGCGAACAGCTCCTCGGCCCGGTCCAGGCCGGGCTGTTCGGTGGCGGCCGCCTCGGGGGCCTCGCGCAGCAGCACCAGCATCCGCTCCAGGTCGTCCAGCGCGCGGCGGCCGGTGGTCTCGATCGCCTCCAGCGCCCGCTCCCGGAACGCCGGATCGGCGACCTCCCGGGCCGCGCCCGCCTGGAGGACCGTCACGGTCAGCGCGTGCCCGATCGAGTCGTGCAGCTCGCGGGCCAGCCGGTTGCGCTCCAGCAGCCGCTCCGCGCGCAGCTCCGCCGCGGCCAGCCGCTCCGCCGCCGACGGCCCCAACAGCCTTACGGCCAAGGCGAGTTGGAGCCGTCCGGCGAGCACCACCAGCCACAGCAGCGCGCACAGCAGCGGCACCGCGAGTACCGGCCACCGCGCGGCCGCTTCGAACGCCGCGGCCGACACGGCGCCCGCCGCCATGCCGAGCGCCACCCGGGCGACCAGCCAGAGCGCCGTCCGCCCGCGGTCCGCCCAACTCGCCGACGGGGCGACGCCGATCGACTCCTCGCGGGCCGGCACCAGCAGCAGCCGCGCCTGCACGCCCTCCGCCCGACGCACCGCCGGCACCAGCGCGACCAGGCACAGCAGCGGCACGTCGACCGCACCGCTCAGCAGCATCGCCCGCCCGGTCGAGACGCCCTCCGTCCCCGGGTAGACCAGCAGCACCATCCCGGCGAACACCGTGCCGACCAGCAGGTGCAGCCAGCGGGCCCAGGTCGCGGGCAGCAGCAGCGGGGCGAACAGAGCGGGCATCACGCCATCCTCCCTCCCGAGAGGGAGACGAACCACTCCCGGGCGGGATCTGCCGCCTCCCGCCTGCCGATTGACTGAAGGTCATACCGAGCGGGAGGAGCGCAGCCGTGATCGAGATTCGCGACCTGACCAAGACGTACGGGGAACGCCGGGCCGTGGACGGCCTCAGCTTCCGAGTGGAGGCGGGCCGGGTCACCGGCTTCCTCGGGCCGAACGGCGCGGGCAAGTCCACCACCCTGCGGACGGTGCTCGGCCTGGACCGGCCGACCTCCGGCACGGCCCTGGTCGACGGCCGCCCCTACGAGCGCCTCGCCGAACCGCTGCGCCGGGTCGGCGCCCTGCTGGACGCCCAGGCCGTGCACGGCGGCCGCACCGCCACCGGCCACCTGCGCTGGATCGCCGCCACGCACGCCCTGCCCACCCGCCGGATCGACGAAGTACTCGCCCTGGTCGGCCTCACCGACGCCGCCGGACGCCGGATCCGCACCTTCTCGCTCGGCATGCGCCAGCGCCTGGGCATCGCGGCCGCCCTGCTCGGCGACCCCGCCGCGCTGCTGCTGGACGAACCGGTCAACGGCCTGGACGCGGAAGGCATCCGGTGGATCCGGACACTGCTGCGCCGGCTCGCCGACGAAGGCCGCGCGGTACTGGTCTCCTCGCACCTGATGGCGGAGATGGCGCAGACCGCCGACCACCTGGTGGTGATCGGCCGGGGCCGGCTGCTGGCCGACACCTCCACCAGCGCGTTCCTCGCCGAACACGGCCGCCGCCGGGTCCGGGTCCGGGCCGTCGACCCCGCCGCCCTGGCCGCCCTGCTCGCCGACGCCCACCCCGCGGCGGTGCCGCTCGGCGACGGCGCCTACGACGTACCGGACGCCGACCCGGGCGAACTGGGCGCGCTGGCCGCGTCCCACCGGGTGGTGCTGATCGAACTGTCCGTCACCCACGACTCCCTGGAGGAGGCCTTCATGCGGATGACCGCGGACGCCGTCGAGTACCGGGCGGTGGCGGCATGAGCACCTACCCGCTGCGCGCCGAATGGGCCAAGTTCACCACCCTGCGCTCACTGTGGACGACGCCGCTGCTGGCGGTCGCGCTGAGCGCCGGCATCACCGCCGCCGTCCAGTTCGCCTACGGCCGCACCGACACCTCGCTCACCGAGGACCCGATGGAGGGCCTGTTCTACGGGCTCAACTTCGGCCAGGTCGCCGTGGTCTGCCTGGGCATCCTGCTGGTCGGCCAGGAGTACGCCTCCGGCACCCTGACCACCTCACTGGCCGCCGTCCCCGACCGGGTGCGCTTCTACCGCGGCAAACTGCTGCTCGGCGCGGGCCTGGGCCTGGCCGTCGGCCTGCTCACCGTCGCGGGCCAACTCGCCGTCACCGCCGCCTCGGTGGGCCTCGACCTGTCCGCCCCCGGCAGCTGGCGGGCACTCGCGGCCGGGGTGCTCTACCACCCGCTGCTGCTGGTGCTGTGCCTGTCACTGACCACCGTGCTGCGCAACCAGACCGCCGCACTCGGCCTGCTCTCCCCCCTGGTGTTCCTCGGCACCACCGCACTGTCCGCCGTCCCCGGGATCCGCGAGGCCGCCCAGTTCCTCCCCGACCGGGCCGGCCTGTACGCCATGCGCCTGCAGGACGCGCCGGACATCCACTACGGCCACGGCGTCGGCCTGCTGCTGATGGCCGCATGGACGGCCGTCGCGGCGGCGGCGGGCCTGCGCACGCTGCGCCGCCGCGACGCGTGACTGCGCCCCTGCCTGCCCACCCACCCACCCACCCGTGACCCCGCCGCCAAGGTGAGCCCCGAGCGGTCCGCTGCGCGGGGCTGGGGCAGAAGCCCGGCCGAAACCCGCTGCGCGGGGCTCGCGTGAAGGCCCGCGCAGCGGGTTGGCGTGCGTGCACTTCGGCGGCGGGGTCACGGGCGGGCGGGCGGGCGCAAACGGCGAATCCGCCGCACGCCGCCCCGGGTCCACTTCGGCGGCGGGGTCACGGGCGGGCGGGTGGGCGGGCAGGCGCCACCGCGCTACGCGGCAAGGCGGCAGACCAGCCGGTACGCCCCGACCCGCACGCGCACCGTCGGGCCCGCCCCGTCGCGGGTGTGCCACCAGCGGGCGAGCAGCGCGCCCGGCACCGCCAGGGTCAGCAGCCAGGCGCTCTGCGCCAGGCCGAACTGCCAGGGCACCGGTCCGAGTTCGGCCATCCGCCGGGTGCCGAGCGCGCCTCCGCAGGACCAGCCGGCCAGCACGCCGAGCGGGGCGGCGGCCAGCGCGGTGGCGGCGGCGACAGTGGCGGTCTGCAATGCACTCCAACGAGTGGCGGCACGACCCAGCAGCAGCGCGGCGACGACCGCGGCGGCGGTGGGTGCCGCGCAGGCCAGCAGGTGCCAGTCGGGGCCGCGCCGGTCGGGCAGCACGGCGAGCAGCGGGAAGTCGGGGACGGCGCCGAGCCGGGTGCCCAGCGGCCCGGCGTGGCTGCCCGCGCCGACCGCGAAGCCCGGGCCGAGCGCGTAACCCGCTGCCCAGAGCAGCGCGTTGGGCACCAGTGCCACGCAGGCCAGCAGCATGCCGAGCCATCCGGCGGCGCCGCCGCCGAGCCGCTGCGCGCTCTGTCCGGCCGAGCCGAGCAGCAGCGCCGCCCCGAACACCGCCCCGCCGCCGGCCAGCAGCGCGCCCGCCCACCCGGCCAGCGCCCGCAGGGCCGCCGGCTCGGCTCCGTCCGGCGGCCACAGCGCGGCGGGCAGCGGCAGCCGCCGCAGCTGCCCGGGCCGGCCGAGTCCGGTCCACAGCCCGTAGCCGAGCGCACCGGCCGTCAGCCCCGCGACCGCCAGCAGGTCCAGGATTCCCCGGGAGCACAGTGCGGCCTCCGGGTCGGCGCACTGCGCGACGGCGCCGGCCGCGACCAGCTGGTACCCGGCGTACATCGCCAACGGGGAGCGCCAGCGGACGAACCCGCGCCCCCGGGAGCGCCGGGCCACCCGGCGTCCGGCCCGCACCACCAGCATGGTGATGACCGCCGTGAGCAGCAGCGGGGTGACCGTCACCGGCGCGGCCTCCGGCCCCCGGGCGAGCGGCGCGCCGTGGCCGAGCAGCCAGAGCCCGAACGCCGTCCTGGCCGCGCCCTGCGCCGTGTCGTCGCCGTACGGGGCCAGCACCCACAGGCCGAACACCGGTAACGCGACCACGGACAGGGTGAGCAGCGCGGTGCGTACTCCGGCGAGCAGATCGGCGAGGGAGGAACGACTGTCGAGTTCGCTCGGCAGGCCGAGAATCGGACGGCCCATCAGCTGCGTCATGGGCCACATGCTGCCAAGACCGCGCGTTACGGGGTGTCAACGCGCAAACCTTCGCCGTGTCCCGGATTATCAGTACATGTGCCTATCGCCGGGACGGATTCGCAGCGGAGGATTGCGGTGACTTCACCTTCGACCGCCGGGCCCGGGCGCACCACCGGAGGCTCCCCCCGCACCCGCGACCTGCTACGCAGCCTCTCCCCGCGGGAGGCCCAGGCGCTGACCCGATTCGCCGCCGGCGACGACCTGCGCACCATGGCCCGCAACCTCGGCGTCGCCCCCGGCACCGCCCGCGCCCACCTCAACCGCGCCACCCGCAAACTCGGCGCCCGCACTCCCGAGGAAGCCGCCGCCCTCGCCACCGCCCCGGCCCCGTCGGGACACGAGAGTGCCGCCCCGGCAGCAACGGCGAACGCAGCGGAAGGAACCCCTGCTACCCCGGCTCCCGGACCGACCACGTCCGCCCCGTCCGCCCCGGCCGCCCCGGCCGCACCGACGTCAGGCCGCGTCCGCCGCCCGAAGCGCAAGCCCGCCAAGGCTCCCCGGGCGGCAACACCGGGCACCGACCCAGCCCCTGACTCCCCCGCACCGGCACCCGCACCGGCACCCGCACCGGCACCCGCCCCCATCCGCCCCCCGAAGCACAAGCCCATCAGCCCCGAAGCCCCCCACGCCCAGCACGCCCCGTCCGCCGAGCCCGAGGCCCCCGCCGGGTTCGCCGACTTCGCCGCCCTGGTGCACACCCGCCTGGTGCAGCAGACCTTCCTGCTGACCGGCCACCGGCACCGCGCCGTGCACTGCGTGCACCTCGCGCTGGGGGCGGCCGGGCGGCGCTGGGCGGAGGTGTCGTCGGCGGCGGACCCGGAGGGGTGGGTGCGGTCGGCGGCGTTCGACCTGGCGCTGTCGCCGTGGCACCGGGGCGGCCCGCGCCGGGCCAGGGTGCTGCGGCGGGCGGCGCGGCGCCGGATCAAGGTCGCCGAGCCGGTCGTTCCGGAGCCGCCGACCCGGCTGACGCCCCGGGACCGGGCGCTGCTGAAGGCGTTGCAGCGGCTGTCCCGGCCGCGGCGCCGGGCGCTGGTGCTGCACGACACGCTGGGGCTGTCGGTGGAGCAGCTGGCGGTGGAGGCGGAGTCGAGTACGGCGGCGGCCGAGGCCCGGGTGCGTTCGGCGCGCGCGTCGCTGGCCCGGGACGTCCCGGCGCTGGTCGGCGACCCGGCCGACCCGGAGTTCGCGGAGCGGCTGGGCGAGCTGCTGCACCGGGCTGCGGTGCACGGCTGCCCGGGCCCCTGGCTGCCGCCACCGGCCCTGCTGGTGGCCGACAGCCGCCTGCACACGGGCCTGCTGACGGGCGCGGCGGCCACCCTGACGGTGGCGGTGGGCGCGGCCGTGGCGGCCACCCTGCTGGGGGTCGGCCCGGCCGATCTGCTGCGTCCGGGCCAGCCGGCGGCGACGGCCTGCACGGCGGCGGGTTCGGGCAGCGCGGGTCCGGCGGCGGGGGCCGGCGCGCCGGGCCTGCGGACGCCGTGGTGCGGTCCGACGCCGGGGGTGCCGGCCCGGTTGGTCGGCCCGCCGGCCCGGGAGCTGCCGTCGGTGGAGCCGTCCGACGGCGACGACGAGGACGACGGTACGAGCAGCATCGACGCGCTGCCGCCGGGTCCGTTCCGGGCGCCCCGCCGCCCGCTGCTCCCGCCGCCGGCGCACCACCGGATGCCGCCGCCGCTGGCCGACACGTGCGTGCCGTTGGCGCACTGCCGGCCGCACGGGTCCTGACCGGGTCCACCACCCACGACAGCGCCCGGACGCCGAAGGCGCCGCCCACCCCGGGGGTGGACGGCGCCTTCGTGCCGAAGCGGCGTTTGCCTTACTTGGCGGCGGCGATCAGCTCGCGGGCCAGGCGGGCGGTCTCGGACGGCGTCTTGCCGACCTTGACGCCGGCGGCCTCGAGGGCCTCCTTCTTCGCCTGGGCGGTGCCGGAGGAGCCGGAGACGATGGCGCCGGCGTGGCCCATGGTCTTGCCCTCGGGCGCGGTGAAGCCCGCGACGTAGCCGACGACCGGCTTGGTGACGTGCTCGGCGATGTAGGCCGCGGCACGCTCCTCGGCGTCGCCGCCGATCTCGCCGATCATGACGATCAGCTCGGTCTCCGGGTCCTCCTGGAACGCCTTGAGGGCGTCGATGTGGGTGGTGCCGATGACCGGGTCACCGCCGATGCCCACGGCGGAGGAGAAGCCGAGGTCGCGCAGCTCGTACATGAGCTGGTAGGTCAGGGTGCCGGACTTCGACACCAGACCGATCTTGCCGGCGCCGGTGATGTTGGCCGGGATGATGCCCGCGTTGGACTGTCCGGGGCTGATCAGGCCGGGGCAGTTCGGGCCGATGATGCGGGTCTTGTTGCCCTTGGCACCGGCGTGGGCCCAGAACGCGGCGGTGTCGTGCACCGGCACGCCCTCGGTGATGACCACGGCCAGGCCGATCTCGGCGTCGATCGCCTCGACGACGGCGGACTTGGTGAACGCCGGCGGGACGAAGATGACGGTGACGTCGGCACCGGTCTTCTCCATCGCCTCGACCACGGTGCCGAACACCGGGACCTCGGTGCCGTCCACGTCAACGGTGGTGCCGGCCTTGCGCGGGTTCACGCCGCCGACGATCTGGGTGCCGGAGGCGAGCATGCGGCGGGTGTGCTTCATGCCCTCGGAGCCGGTCATGCCCTGGACGATGACCTTGCTGTCCTTGGTAAGGAAGATAGCCATGGTGTTAAGTCCCCTTCCTTACTTGTTGGCCAGCTCGGCGGCGCGGTCAGCGGCGCCGTCCATGGTGTCCACCTGCTGCACCAGCGGGTGGTTGGCGTCAGTCAGGATCTGACGACCCAGCTCCGCGTTGTTGCCGTCCAGGCGGACGACCAGCGGCTTGGTGACGGCCTCGCCCTTGCTCTCGAGGAGCGCGAGGGCCTGCACGATGCCGTTGGCGACCGCGTCGCACGCGGTGATGCCACCGAAGACGTTGACGAAGACCGACTTGACGTCGGTGTCGCCCAGGATGATCTCCAGGCCGTTCGCCATCACCTCGGCGGACGCGCCGCCGCCGATGTCGAGGAAGTTGGCCGGCTTCACGCCGCCGTGGTTCTCACCGGCGTACGCGACGACGTCCAGGGTGCTCATGACGAGGCCCGCGCCGTTGCCGATGATGCCGACCTGGCCGTCGAGCTTGACGTAGTTCAGGCCCTTCGCCTTGGCCGCGGCCTCCAGCGGGTTGGCGGCGGCCTTGTCCTCGAGCGCCTCGTGCTCCGGCTGGCGGAACTCGGCGTTCTCGTCGAGGGAGACCTTGCCGTCCAGGGCGATGATCTTGCCGTCGCCGGACTTGATCAGCGGGTTGACCTCGACCAGGAGGGCGTCCTCCTTGACGAAGACGACCCAGAGCTTCTGCAGGACGTCGGCGACCTGGTCGGCGATCTCGGCCGGGAACTTCGCCGCAGCGACGATCTCGGCGGCCTTCTCCGCGGTCACGCCCTCGTTGGCGTCCACCGGGATCTTGGCGAGCGCGTCGGGGTTCTCCTCGGCGACGACCTCGATCTCCACGCCGCCCTCGACGCTGGCCATGGCCAGGAAGGTGCGGTTGGTGCGGTCGAGCAGGAAGGAGACGTAGTACTCCTCCTTGATGTCCGCGGTCTGCGCCAGCATCACCTTGTGGACGGTGTGGCCCTTGATGTCCATACCGAGGATCGCCTCGGCCTTGGCCACGGCGTCCTGCGGGTCGGACGCGAGCTTCACGCCACCGGCCTTGCCTCGGCCACCCACCTTCACCTGAGCCTTGACGACGGCTCGGCCGCCGAAGCGCTCCGCGATGGCGGCAGCGTCTGCGGCGGTCTCGATGACATCGCCGTCAAGCACGGGTACACCGTGCTTGGCGAAGAGGTCCCTCGCCTGGTACTCGAACAGGTCCACGTGTTTGTCCTTGTTCGTGGTCGCGGAATGTGTCTCTACGAGCGTGCCACGGCAGGATCTTCGCTGCGGGTCGTCGGCGCTGAGCGGGTACGCAGATGTACGGCCTTGCGGCCCACCCAGTTGCCGGGCGCATCGTGGATCTACACGCGCGTCACGTCCGCATGGCAGGTTATCCCCGGACGGCGGGCATGTTTCGCCCGGGACCTGCTCGACCTTCGTGAGAACCGTCACAGCCGGCCCGGCCCGGCGTGTCCCGGGCCACCGGCGCACGACGGTCCGCCGCACCACAGGATCACCCGCACGGGTGGCGTCGGCCGCTACTGCCGGTCCGGCACCGGCAGCGGGCGCTTCTCGATCGCGGCCGCCATGATGTCCGGAAACGCGTCCGGAGTGCAGGCGAACGCCGGGGCCCCCAGCGCCGCCAGCGCCTGCGCGTGCGCGTGGTCATAGGCCGGCGCCCCCTCGTCGGACAGCGCCAGCAGCGCGATGAACTGCACCCCCGACGCCTTCATCGACGCCACCCGCTTCAGCATCTCGTCCCGGATGCCGCCCTCGTACAGGTCGCTGATCAGCACCACGATGGTCTCGGACGGACGGGTGATCTTCGACTGGCAGTACGCCAGCGCCCGGTTGATGTCGGTGCCGCCGCCCAGCTGCGTCGCGAACAGCACGTCCACCGGGTCGCTGAGCTGCTCCGTCAGGTCCACCACCGAGGTGTCGAACACCACCAGCCGGGTGTCCAGACTGTGCATCGACGCCAGCACCGCGCCGAACACCGCCGAGTGCACCACCGACGGCGCCATCGACCCGGACTGGTCGATGCACAGGATCACGTCCTTCTTCACCGCCCGCTGCGCCCGCGCGTAACCGACCAACCGCTCCGGCACCACCGTGCGGTACTCCGGCAGGTACTTCGACAGATTCGCCCGGATGGTCCGGTCCCAGTCGATGTCCCGGTGCTTGGGACGGTTCACCTTCGCGCTGCGGTCCAGCGCCCCGCCCAGCGTGGAACGGGTCTTGTCGGCCAGCCGGCGCTCCAGCTCCGCGACCACCTTCCCGACCACCATCCGCGCGGTCTCCCGGGTGGTCTCCGGCAGCGCGTGCTTCAGCGACAGCAGCGTCCCCACCAGGTGCACGTCCGGCTCCACCGCGGCCAGCATCTCCGGCTCCAGCAGCAGCCGGTCCAGCCCCAGCCGGGAGATCGCGTCCTGCTGCATCAGCTGCACCACGCTGGTCGGGAAGTACTCCCGGATGTCCCCCAGCCACCGCGCCACCTGCGGCGCGGACCCCCCGAGCCCCGCCGACCGCTTCCCGTCCTCCCGGTACAGCGCCCCCAGCGCCCCATCCATCGCCGCGTCCCGCCGCGAAAGCCGCACCCCGGTCCCGTCCCCGTCGGCCCCCAGCACGAGCCGCCACCGACGCATCCGCTCATCGTCCTGACGGACAGTCACTTTGAATCACTCCTTAACCCCCACGCCCCGTCAGGGGCGCGGGGAACTGCGCGAGGCGGAAGGGGGAGGCGGAAAGATCGAGGCAGCGCAGCAAGTGCGCCCTGCGGGCCGCCCACGCGGTGGGAACAACACCGATCCTGCCGCCCGCCTACGACAATCCCCCCACGCCCCGACAGGGGCGCGGGGAACTGCGCGAAGCGGAAGAAACAACGGGAAAGATCGGGGCAGCGCAGCAAGTACGCCCTGCGGGCCGCCCACGCGGCGGGGCACCATACGCGGTGCAACACCGACTGCGGGTCGCCCACGGCATGTCACCCGGTCCGACGGTCCAGCTGGCGCGGGATGACCGGCTGCTGCACGCCGAGCAGCAGCGCCAGCACGGACGTCGTCGCGTCCGCGCGCTCCGCGTCCAGTTCGACGTCCGGGCCGCTGTCCACGACGGAAGTGTTCAGTGGTCCAGCGGCGACCCGGGAGCCGATGGTGTGGCGGACGCCCGTCTCCAGGGAGGAGAAGGTGCGGCGCAGTACCGGCAGCAGGTCGGTGAAGGTGTCGGCGGGGACGCCGCACAGCCAGGTGTCGAGCAGGCCGAGCAGCGCCGGGTCGTGGAGGAGCAGCGCGCCGCCGCCGGAGACCAGGCCTTCGACCCAGCCGGCGGCGTCCAGTGGGCCGGAGGCGACGGAGAGGACCAGGCCGAGGCGTCGGCCGGCTTCCTCGGTGTCGATCCGGCCGTCGTCCAGCAGGAGTCGGACGGCGCGGCCGCGGAGCAGGCCGGGGACGCCGGTGGCGGGGCCGCCGTGCGGTTCGCGGGCGGCGATCGCGGTGAGGGTGCCGGCCCACTGTTCGCCGACCTCGGTGGAGGAGAGCAGCGCGATCGCCTGGTGGACGGCGTCGAGTTCGGTGCGACGAGCACTCGCGCCGTCCGCGTCGAGTCCGGTGCAGGCGGCGGGCAGGGCGACGCAGAGGCGTTCGGCGAGGCCGAGGGCGACGGCGGTGAGGGCGCTGGTGTCGGTGGCCCGGACGTCGCCGTAGCGCAGGGTGCGGACCAGGGCGGGCAGCGCGGTGGCGAGGTGTCCGGCGTCGGTGTCGAGCGCGGCACGGTCGGCGAGCCGTCGCATCACCTCGGGCAGTGCGTCGGGCAGCGCGGCGAGCAGGCAGTGTTCGGCGAGTTCGGTGAGCGCGGTGAGTTCGGCGGTGGCGGCCTCGGCGACGGCCTTGCCGGTGGCGGCGCCCTGCACGGTGGTGCCCCACTGGCCGGCTTCGACCAGGCGGACGGAGAACTCGGGTTCCCAGGCGAGCTGCCAGGTCTCCCGGAAGGTGCCGGTGGACTGCACGCTGTCGCGGACCGGCCGGCCCCAGTGCAGGCCGAGCAGCCGCAGCCGGTGCAGCAGTCGGGAGCGTTCGGCGTCGAGGTCCTTGCGCAGGTCGAGGACGAGTTCGCGGGTCGTTGCCTCGGGCTTGAGCCGCAGGGTGCGCTGAAGACGGGTCAGGTCGCGCTGCAGTGGCACCGCGGGCGCGCCGTCGGGGACTTCGCCGAGTGCGTCGCCGACCACCAGCTTGTCGTGGACCAGCGCGAGGGCGAGGTCGGAGCCGTCGCACATGACGGCGCGCACCGCGTCCAGGGTCTCGGTGAGGCCGGGCAGCGGGCGGCCGCGCATCGCGGCGAGGGTGTCGGCGAGCCGGATCGCCTCGATGACGTGCGCGGAGGAGACCGGGTGGTCCTCGGCGCGCAGCAGTTCGGCGACCTTGGTCATCCAGCGGGCGAGCGGCTGCTCGGGCGTGGTGTACAGATGCTGGTACCAGCCGGGCGAGTCGATGCCGGCGCCGTAGCCGGTGTGCTGGGACAGCCGGCGGTGGGTCCACGGCACCCAGGTGACTTCGGTCTTCAGCTTCTTGGGGAGTTCGGCGAGCAGCGCCCGGTCGTGCGCGACGGTCGGCATGACGGCCAGCGCGGGGACGTGCCAGGCGCCGCAGACCACCGCGATGGTGCGGTGCCCGGCCCGGCGGGCCGCCCGGATCTGCTGCCGCATGGCGGCCTCGCGGATCTCGTCGCGCCGCTCGACGGGGTGGTGCTCACGCAGCGCGGTCATCGCCTCGGCGACGGCCGCGAACGGGGCGAACAGATCGTCGCCCGGGGTGCGGTGCTCGATCACGTCCTCCCACCAGGCCTCCGGGTCGGGATGCCCGGCGGCGGCGGCGAGTTCGGCGATCGGGTCGACGGGGACAGCGGCGGGGGCGGGCCCGGAAGTGCCCCCCGGCACTCCCGACCCCTCCTCCACTCCTTCTGACGCGCCGTCGGCCTCGTTTGTCGCATCCGGGTTCGATCCGCGCGGGCCGAGCGCGAGGCTCTGCCCGGCGGGCAGGTCGATGAAGTGGACCGGCACCCCGGCGTCAGCGGCGTACCGCAGCGCCACCCATTCGGGGGAGAACTCGGCGACCGGCCAGAACGCGGCCCGCGCCGGGTCGTCGCTGACGTGGGCGAGCAGGGCGACCGGCGGCACCATGTCCTTCTCGGCGGCCAGCCCGGTCAGTTCGTCGGCCTCCGGCGGGCCCTCGATCAGCACCGCGTCGGGCTGCAGGGCGGCCAGCGCGGCGGCGACCGCGCGGGCCGAGCCGGGGCCGTGGTGGCGCACCCCGAGCAGCGTCACCTGGGCACTCACGCGGAGACCTCCCGAGCGGCCCGGTAGAAGTCCTTCCAGCCGTCGCGGTCGCGGACCACGCCTTCCACGTACTCGCGCCACACCTGGCGGTCGGCGACCGGGTCGCGGACCACGGCGCCGACGATGCCGTCCGTGACGTCGCCGGCCCGCAGCACGCCGTCGCCGAAGTGGGTGGCCAGCGCGAGCCCGTTGGTGACCACCGAGATCGCCTCGGCGGTGGACAGCGTGCCGCTGGGGGTCTTCACCTTGGTGCGGCCGTCGGCGGTCAGGCCGGCCCGCAGCTCGCGGAAGACGGTGACCACCCGGCGGATCTCCTCGGCGCCGCCCGGCAGTTCGGGCAGGTCGAGGGAGCGGCCGAGCTGGCCGACCCGGCGGGTGACGATCTCCACCTCCTCCTCGAGGGTGGCGGGCAGCGGCAGCACCACGGTGTTGAAGCGGCGGCGCAGTGCGGAGGAGAGCTCGTTGACGCCGCGGTCGCGGTCGTTGGCGGTGGCGATCACGTTGAAGCCGCGCACCGCCTGGACCTCGGTGCCGAGTTCGGGCACCGGCAGGGTCTTCTCGGACAGGATGGTGATCAGACTGTCCTGCACGTCGGCGGGGATGCGGGTGAGCTCCTCGACCCGGGCGATCTGCCCGTCCCGCATGGCGCGCATCAGCGGGGACGGCACCAGGGCGTCCTCGCTGGGCCCGTGGGCGAGCAGCTGCGCGTAGTTCCAGCCGTAGCGGACGGCCTCCTCGGGGGTGCCGGCGGTGCCCTGGACGAGCAGCGTGGAGTCGCCGGAGATCGCGGCGGCCAGGTGCTCGGACACCCAGGTCTTGGCGGTGCCGGGCACGCCGAGCAGCAGCAGCGCCCGGTCGGTGGCCAGCGTGGTGACGGCGACCTCGATCACCCGGCGCGGGCCGATGTACTTGGGCGTGATCACGGTGCCGTCGGCGAGCTCGCCGCCCAGCAGATAGGTGGCGACCGCCCACGGCGACAGCCGCCAGCGCTCCGGCCGGGCCCGGTCGTCGTGCCGGGCGAGGGCGGCCAGCTCCTCGGCGAACGCGTCCTCGGCGTGCTGCCGCAGGACCTCGCTGGTCGTCTCGGTGGTCATCGACTGCTCCGATCTCACGGGACGTCAGAACACTGCGCAGAAAGGGCGCGAAGAAGGAATGGCACGGCGCTGACCTGGGAGAACGAACTCCCGTTCGCCCCGTGCAACCACTACTTTGCCGCCTGCCACTGACAACCGGACCGGCTCCTGACGGCACGTCGGCCACGCCGTGGAAGAATCCGCGAATGCCGCACGACGCGAGGGACCGGACCATGGAACAGCTCTTCGCAACACTGACGCGGGCCCGGCGGGAGAACTTCGACCTCGCGGCGGTCGGCCTCCCCGCGGGCGCCCCTGCCGAGGAGCTGTCCGACGAGCTGCCGGCGGACCTGCGCCGGCTGCTGGCGCTGAGCGACGGGCCCCACTTCGGCGTGCGGGCCTCCCTGCACTCCGCCGGGCAGATCGGGTTCTTCCAGGGCCTGGAGGTGCTGGCCCTGGCCGCCGGGATCCCGGACGCCGGGCACTACCTGAACATCGGCTTCGTCAACGAGGCCCCGCTGCTGCTCGACACGGCGGACGGCAGCGTCTGGGCGGTCCGCGACGACGGCGGCCTCTGGTACCAGGGGTGCCGCCTGGAACGGATCGCCGACAGCCTCGAGGTGTTCGTGTCCGAGTGGGTGGCCGGGCCCCGCTTCCCCGAGCTGGTCGAGGCCGCCGTGGACGACCTCGAGTGGGACGACTGGTGGCGGCTGCTGCAAGCCGCGGGCCGCGCCACCGGCTGACTCAACTCCGCACTGCGGCAGCACGGTTGGCGACGAACGGCCACAGCTGGGCCGCACCGAACGCCACCTCGACGGCGAGGAAGCCCCACAGCAGTCCGGTCGCGCCGTGCGCCAGCGCCCAGGCCTGCCAGCAGGCGAACAGCACCCTGGCCGCACCGTCGTACAGCCCGTGCACCGGCAGCGGGCGCAGCAGCCGCAGCAGCGCCCACACCACCACCAGCGAGCCCATCAGGTTGGCGAACAGCGTCAGTACGGGCTCCGGCGGCGGCAGTTCGCCGAGCCCGAGGGCCCGCCCGGCGGCGGACAGCTCGCGGTGGGCGAGGGCGAAGGTCCAGGGGGTGGCGAACGGGGCGGTGACCAGCAGGTCGTACCAGGCGCCGGCACGGACCGTACGGAGGGGCGTCATCGGGCGGTCTCCTTCTTCGGTGCGGACCGCCCCAGGCTCGACCCTGGAGTACTGTCCAAGGTCAAGTCGCCGACGGGGGCAGGGACATGAGGATCGGGGAACTCGCCGAGCAGGCCGGGCTGAGCCGGGACGCGGTGCGCTTCTACGAGCGCACGGGCCTGCTGACGGCCCGCCGGCTGCCGAACGGCTACCGCGACTTCCCGCCGGAGGCGGTGCCCTGGCTGCGGTACGTCCGCACCGCGCAGGCGCTCGGCTTCACGCTCGCCGAGATCGCCCGCACCGGCGCCGAGCTGGACGGCGCGCCGGACGCCGCCGAGCGGATCCCGGAGCTGCCGCGCCGGAAGATCGCCCTGATCGACGCCCGTACCGCCCTGCGCGCCGACCTCGTCGGGCGGGTCGGCACCGGCTGCCCACCGGCCCCGCTAGGCGGCACCACTGCACAGAAGCGAGCGGAAGTGTACAGTTCAGTACATGAGTGACACTTTGCCCATCACGGAGGCCCGAGCCTGCCTCGGCTCGCTGGTCCGGCGCGCCTCCCACGCCCGCGAGCGCATCACGATCACCGACCACGGCCAGCCCGCCGCGGTCCTCATCAACCCCCAGGAGCTGGCCGACCTCGAAGACGCCCTCGCCCTGGCCCGGTACCGGGCCCGGCAGGCGGCCGGGGAGACCACGGCTGTACCGAACGAGCAGGTTCGCGCCCGCCTCGGCATGGGGCCGACCGCTTGAGCTACGCGATCATCTGGGACGAACCGGCCATCAACGCCGCCGCCCGGTTCCTCAAGGACGACCCCGACGGCCTGCGCCAGGTCATGGACGCCGTCGACCTGCTCGCCGACTCCCCACGCCCGTCGGGCAGCGCGGAGTACGGCTCCGCGGACCTGCGCCGGATGCACGTCGGCCGGTATCGCGTGTTGTACGAGATCACCGAGTCCGTCGTCACCGTCGTCGTGATCCACCTCGGCCGCATCGGCTGAAGCATCGGCCTGACCGACCCTCAACTGTCAGTGGCACCGCCTAGCGTCGTGGGCATGGAGGAACGCTGGAGCACCGAACACGTCCTTTCCCTGGCCCCCGACCCGGCGTCCCAGAAAGCCGCGGGCAAGCTCTCCGGGCCCGCCCCGTGGAGCGGTACCGGCACCGGGCAGGGCGCGCTGTGGGGCCTGTGCAAGGGCAGCGGCAGCACGCCGTACCGGACGGCGGTGGAGCTCGGCACCCCCGCCTACAAGTGCAGCTGTCCGAGCCGGAAGTTCCCGTGCAAGCACGCCCTGGGCCTGCTGCTGCTGTGGGCGGCCGGGCCGGAGGCCGTCACGGCGGCCGCCGAGCCGCCGGACTGGGTGTCGGAATGGCTGAACGGCCGCAGCGAGGCCGCCGCCGAGAAGGCGGCCAAGCAGCAGGCGAAGGCTGCCGACGCCGACCCGGAGGCCGCCCGCAAGCGGGCCGCCAAGCGCTCCGCGCGGGTCGCCGCAGGCGCGCTCGACCTGCGGCTGCGGCTGGCCGACGGGGTCCGCCGGGGCCTCGCCGACCCGCTGCCGGCCGGCGCGTGGGACGAGGTCGCCGCCCGGATGGTCGACGCGCAGGCCCCGGGCCTGGCCGGCCGGGTCCGGGCGCTGGCCGACACCCCGCAGGACGCCCTCCTGGAGGAGTACGCGATGCTGCACCTGCTGGCCGGCGCGTACGGCCGGATCGACACCCTGCCGGAGGCGCTCGCCGCCACCGTCCGCACCCGGGTCGGCTTCACCACCGACACCGCCGAACTGCTCGCCGGGCCGACCGTCCGCGACCGCTGGCAGGTGCTGGGCAGCCGCGACACCGCCGACGAGCGGCTCACCACCCGCCGGGTGTGGCTGCGCGGCGCGAAGACCGGCCGCGACGCCCTGCTGCTGGCCTTCGGCCGCCCCGGCCAGGCGCCGGACCTGGCACTGCCCACCGGCCGCCTGCTGGAGGCCGACCTGGCCTTCCACCCGGGCGCCCGCCCGCTGCGCGCCGTCCTCGGCACCCGCTACGGCAGCCCCGAGCCGGCCCCGGCCGCCGTGCCCGCCGGGCTGTCCCCGGCGGAAGCGCTGGCCGCGTACGGCACCGCCGTCGCCGAGGATCCGTGGCTGGACAGCTGGCCCGCCGTCCTCACCGACGTCGTGCCCGTCCTCACCGCGGAAGGCTGGCAGCTCACCGACGGCCGACACACCCTGCCGGTGCGCCGCGGCGCGCTCGCCGAGGCCGCGCTGTGGCGCCTCGCCGCGGTCTCCGCCGGCCACCCCGTCACCCTGTTCGGCGAGTGCGGTCACGCCGGCTTCACGCCGGTCACCGCCTGGGACGCCGAGCGCCGCCCCGTCGGCCTCGGCTGACACTCCCACCATCGCCGCCGAACCAACCTGACGCCACGTCACGGTTTCGGCGTGCCCGGCCGCGCCCCGATGCCGGCCGAACGCAAAGCCACCACACCCGACCGACCGGCCCATCGGCGCTCCCCGGCGTTCCCGACGGCCCGTCAACCGGAGGAACCAGATGCCCCGCACCTGCACCACCCGCCAGCGCGCCGCCAGCGGCTGGGGCCGCCGCCACCGCACCACCACCCGCCCCTGACGCCATCACGCATCCACCACCCGCACCGTCCGGGCGGCCGAGCCAAGCCCCCCGCCGCCCACCACACCCGACCGACCGGCCCATCGGCGCTCCCCGGCGTTCCCGACGGCCCGTCAACCGGAGGAACCACATGTCCTGCACCCGCACCCGCCAGCGCGCCGCCGTCCGACGCATCTGCCTGCACCACGCCGCCCGCCGCGCCGCCACCGCCAGCGGCTGGGGCCGCCGTCACCGCACCACCGCCCGTCCGACCGGAGGCCGCGCATGACCGCCCCCGCAGTCGCCGCCGACCAGTGGGCCGAGCTGCAGGGCGCGGCCCTGCTCGGCACCGACCGCCGCCCGCTGCCCGAACCCGGCACGCCGCTCGCCGGGTCCGTGGACCGCGCCGAGCCGGCCACCGCGCTGCTCGACCTGGCCGCCCTCGCCGCGGTCCGCCGCCGGGCCGGCGCGCTGCCCGGGCCCGCCGTCGACACCCCCGCGCCCGCCCCGGAGGACACCCGCCCGGCGCTGCCCGAACCCGCCGCCCGCCGGCTCGCCGTGCTGCTCGGCACCCGCGGCGGCCACGGCTCCACCGCCAACCTGGCCGAGCTGCTCCCGCAGTGGCTCGCCGCGGCCCGCGCGCACGGCTACCGACTGCCGCCCGCGCTCGTCCCGGCGCTGCTGGACTCCGCCCGGGCCCGCTCCGAACTGCGTGCCGACGCCGTCACGCTGGCCGGCCCGCTCGGCCGCTGGCTGGCCCCGCAGAACCCCGACTGGCGGTACGTCACCCGCACCGCCGCCGACCACGACACCACCGGAGAGCCCGGCGAACGCCTCTGGCAGGAGGGCCTGTTCGCCGAACGCGTCACCCACCTGACCCGGCTGCGCCGGACCGACCCGGCGGCCGGCCTGGCCCTGCTCGTCTCCACCTGGTCCACCGAGCGGGCCGAGGACCGGGTGCTGTTCCTCGACGCGCTGCAGGACGGACTGTCCGCCTCCGACGAGGAGTTCCTGGAGGCCGCGCTCGGCGACCGCTCCAAGAACGTCCGCGCCACCGCCGCCGAGCTGCTCTCCACGCTGCCCGGTTCGGCGCTCGCCGCCCGGATGGCCGCCCGCGCCCGGGAGGCCGCCCGGTACGAGGACGGGTGGCTGCACATCACGCCGCCCGCCGCCTGCGACCCGGCCATGCAGCGCGACGGCATACCCGTCAAGTCGCCCACCGGGCGCGGCGAACGGGCCTGGTGGTTCGGCGAGGTCGCGGCCGCCGCCCCGCTCGCGCTGTGGACCGCCGACACCGGCCTGACCCCCGAACAGCTGCTCGCCGTACCCACCCTGGACACGGACGGCGGTGGCGGCGCCGAGTGGGCGGAGGACCTGCGCGAGGCCTGGGCCCGCGCCGCCGTCCGCCAGCAGGACGCCGGCTGGGCCCGGGCGCTGCTCGGCGCCCCGCCCCGCCCCGGCCGCGAGGGCCGCACCCCGGGCGCGCCCGCAAAGCTGCTGGCCGTCCTGTCGCCCGCCGAACGCGCCTCCTGGACGGCCGCGTTCGTGCAGACCCACGGCCTCGGCGACGCCTTCCAGCTGCTCGGTGCCTGCGCCACCCCGTGGACGCCGCCGCTGTCCACCGCCGTGGTCGCCGCCCTCAAGCGGGCCGCGGAGCTCGGCTCGTACCCGTGGAGCCACAGCGGCGTCCTCGGCATGACCGAGCGTGCGCTCGCCCCGGAGACCGCCCCGGCGGTCGAGGCGCTGGCCGCCGACACCTCGCCCGACACCGCCTGGTCCGACACCTTCACCCGGCTCGCCGGCACCCTGCGCTTCCGCCAGGCGATGCTCGCCGAGCTGACCGACTGACCCGGTAAAACGCGGCGGCCCCGGGCGAGTTGTCGCCCGGGGCCACTGCGGAGAATTCACGCGCGGCAGGTTCAGCTGGCGGTGCGCAGGTTCGCCTCGACCCAGCTCACCACGTCCTGGGTGGGGGTGCCGGGGGTGAAGATGTCGGCGACGCCGAGGGTCTTCAGCTCGGCGATGTCGGCGTCCGGGATGATCCCGCCGCAGAACACCTTGATGTCGGCCGCGTCGCGCTCCTTCAGCAGCTCTATCACCTTGGCGCAGAGCGTCATGTGCGCGCCGGACAGGATGGACAGGCCGATGCCGTCCGCGTCCTCCTGGATCGCCGTGTCGACGATCTGCTCGGGGGTCTGGTGGAGGCCGGTGTAGATGACCTCCATGCCGGCGTCGCGCAGCGCCCGCGCGATCACCTTGGCGCCCCGGTCGTGCCCGTCGAGACCGGGCTTGGCGACCACCACTCGGATCGGCCCTGACACAACCATCACTGCCTCCTGGACCACGTCGTCCACCACCCGGCCGACCTCGTCGCGGGGGCGTGTTAACCACTTTTAACAGATCTGAGGGGAGGGTAGCGGCCCGGCGGGGCTGCCGTCCTTTCCCGCCCCTCCAGAGGAGGGGAAAATCACAGCCCACACGCTCTGCGAGCCCCGGCCGCCGATGCGCCACGCCCGCTGAAATGCACGCTTTGTCCGCTCTGTCGCCGCACCGCTACAGTCTCGACCGGTTCTTGCCGTACGTCCCCGAGCCACCGCGAGGTGTGACAGCCGTGGTCCCCAGCAGCCGTGCCGCCGCCCGTGCCCACCGCCGGGCGCGGGCCCGCAGCGCCACCAGGACGGCGGTGCTGGCGGTGGCGCTGCCCTCGGTGGCGGCGCTGAGTGTGTTCGCGGCCGCCGTCGTCTCGGTGCACCCGCCGCAGCAGCGCCTGGCGGGCGCCGTCCCGCGGCCCGGCGATCCGACCAGGCAGGGCGCTCCGCGTCCCGGGCCGGAGCACACCGACCGCGCCGACCGCGCGGAACGCCAGCCCTCGAACGAGGTCGCCGGGTTGGCGTCACGTCAGGCGGAGGAGCGGCGTTTCTCGCTGCCGGTGGCGCTGCGCGGCCTGAGCGCGGTGTTCGGCCAGCCCGGCGCGCACTGGGCGGCGCGGCACACCGGCATCGACTTCCCCGTCCCGTCCGGCACCCCGGTGCTGGCGGTCACCGACGGCACCGTCAGCACCCGCTGGCACCCGGCGTACGGCCGGATGGCGACGGTCACCGCCCCCGACGGCACCCGCACCGTGTACGGGCACCTGCGCTCCTACCGGATCCTGCACGGCCCGGTCCGGGCCGGTGACGTGATCGGCTGGTCGGGCAACACCGGCAACAGCACCGGGCCGCACCTGCACTTCGAGGTGCGGCCCGACGGCGACGTCCCCGTCGACCCGGTGCCGTGGCTGCTCGCCCACGGGCTCGACCCGCGCTGACCGCCTTTCAGCGCTTCCCGTCAGAGCTTCTCGACCGGGGCGTAGCGCAGCAGCAGTTCCTTGCGCCCGGCGGTGCCGAAGTCGACGGTGGCGCGGGCCTTGTCGCCGACGCCCTGGGTGGCGACCACGGTGCCCAGACCGAAGCTGTCGTGGCTGACCCGGTCGCCGACGGTGAGCGCCACCACCTCCCGGTCCACCATGGTGCGCGCCGACTTGCCCCAGCCGGCCTTCGGCGAGGCACTCGCCGAGAAGCTGCTGCTACGTCCGCCGGAAGAACCGGAAGAACCGGAAGAGCTGGACGAGGAGAAGCGGGAGGCGGGCACGGCCGCCGCGCCGGTGCGCTTCCACTGGATCAGGTTCTCCGGGATCTCCTCCAGGAACCGGGACGCCGGGTTGTACGACGGCTGCCCCCAGGCGCTGCGCAGCACCGACCTGGTCAGGTAGAGCCGCTGCCGGGCCCGGGTGAGGCCGACGTACGCGAGCCGCCGCTCCTCCTCCAGTTCCTTGACCTGGTTCAGCGCCCGCATGTGCGGGAAGATCCCGTCCTCCATGCCGGTGAGGAACACCACCGGGAACTCCAGGCCCTTGGCGGTGTGCAGGGTCATCATCGTGATCACCCCGGCACCGTCCTCGTCGTCGGGGATCTGGTCGGAGTCGGCGACCAGCGCCACCCGCTCCAGGAAGTCGGCGAGCGAGCCGACCGGCGGGCCCTCGTCACCCTCGGGCCGCTCCCCCGGGTCCTTCTCGTACTCGAGGGCCACGGAGGCGAGTTCCTGGAGGTTCTCCACCCGGGTCTCGTCCTGCGGGTCGGTGGACGCCTGGAGTTCGGCCAGGTACCCGGTCTCCTCCAGGACGGCCTCCAGCACCGCGGCCGGCCCGGCCCCGGACTCGACGACCTGGCGCAGCCCGGCCAGCAGGTCGTTGAACTTCTTCACCGCGTTGGCGGAGCGTGCCGCTATTCCGTACGCCTCGTCGACCCGCCCCAGCGCCTGCGCGAAGGAGATCCGTTCGCGGGCGGCGAGCGCGTCGATCATCGCCTCGGCGCGTTCGCCGATGCCGCGCTTGGGCACGTTGAGGATCCGGCGCAGCGGCACGGTGTCCTCCGGGTTGGACAGCACCCGCAGGTACGCGAGGACGTCCTTGACCTCCTTGCGTTCGTAGAAGCGCACCCCGCCGACCACCTTGTACGGCAGGCCGACCCGGATGAACACCTCCTCGAACACCCGGGACTGTGCGTTGGTGCGGTAGAAGATCGCCACGTCACCGGGGCGGGCGTGGCCGGCGTCGGTGAGCCGGTCGATCTCGTCGGCGATGAACTGGGCCTCGCCGTGCTCGTCGTCGGCGACGTAGCCGACCACCTGCTCGCCCTGGTCGCCGGCCGTCCACAGGTTCTTCTTGCGGCGGTTGGTGTTGCGTTCGATCACCGAGTTGGCGGCGGTCAGGATGGTCTGCGTGGAGCGGTAGTTCTGCTCCAGCAGGATCGTCGTCGCGTTCGGGTAGTCCTCCTCGAACGCCAGGATGTTGCGGATCGTGGCGCCGCGGAAGGCGTAGATCGACTGGTCGGCGTCACCGACCACGCACAGCTCGGCGGGCGCGATCTGCGCCAGCCGGGCCTCCGCCGGGTCGACGAAGTCGCCGTCCGCGGTCATTCGCGGGGCGTGCGCGGCCGAGCCGCCGGACAACTCCCGCACCAGCGTGTACTGGGCGTGGTTGGTGTCCTGGTACTCGTCGACCAGGATGTGCCTGAACCTGCGCCGGTAGTGCTCGGAGACGTCCGGGAACGCCTGCAGCAGGTTGACGGTGGTCATGATGATGTCGTCGAAGTCCAGCGCGTTGGCCTCGCGCAGGCGCCGCTGGTAGAGGAAGTACGCCTCGGCGAGCTTCTTCTCCATCGGGTTCGCCGCCTGGTCGGCGTACGTCTCCTCGTCGATCAGCTCGTTCTTGAGGTTGCTGACCTTCGCGGTGAACGACTTCGGCGGGAACTGCTTCGGGTCGAGGTCCAGGTCACGGCAGACCAGCGACATCAGGCGCTGCGAGTCCGCCGAGTCGTAGATCGAGAAGCTGGAGCTCATGTTCAGCAGCTTCGCCTCGCGGCGCAGGATGCGGACGCACGCGCTGTGGAACGTCGACACCCACATCGCCTTGGCGCGCGGGCCGACCAGTGCCTCGACCCGCTCGCGCATCTCACCGGCGGCCTTGTTGGTGAAGGTGATCGCCAGGATCTCGCCGGGCTGCACGCCGCGGGCGGCCAGCAGGTGGGCGATCCGGTGGGTCAGCACCCGGGTCTTGCCGGAGCCGGCGCCGGCCACGATCAGCAGCGGCGAGCCGTGGTGCAGCACCGCCTCGCGCTGCGGGTCGTTCATGCCTTCCAGCAGCTGCGCCGGGTCGACCACGGTGCGCTCCGCGCCGTTGCGGTGCCAGGCGTCGCGCGCGCTCTCGGCGGCGTGGTCGGTTTCGAACAGCCCGTCGGGGATGCTCTCCTCCGCGCCGTACCCGGGGTCGTACGGCGGCTCGTACGGTTCGTCGTACGGCTCGTCCGCGGGCGGCGCCTCCTCGTCCGACCACAGCGTCAGGGGCGGCTGCTGCGCCGCTTCGGGGCGGCGGCTCGACCCGACGGCAGGACGCTCGAAGCCGGGGAGCGGGAGGTCATCGAAGAGGCTAGTCATGGCCCTTCGAGTCTATGGCTACCCGCCGACATCCCCGGCCGGTCGCGAGAAACCGACCCGGCGGACCGGCCCGCTACGGGGCGTCCGGGTAGGTGAACACCAGGAACCCGCCGTACGCGGCCGAGCCGAGTGCGGCGCCGGCGAGCAGCAGCAGCAGGGTCGCCCTGGTCCGGACCCGGGACAGCGCCGTGGCGAGCGGCAGCAGCAGGCCGATGGCGGGCAGCAGGAACCGGGCCCTGGAGGTGAAGTACGCGGCGTCCCCGAGCGCCAGCAGCAGGGTGAACGCACTCAGCAGCACCACGACGAGCGGCTGCCGCTGGATCACCGAGATCCCGAACAGCAGCACGGCCACGCCCAGCACCACCGCCACCACGACCTGCGGCAACCACACGGTCTCGACCCGGCCGAGCAGCCTGATGAAGGAGTGCGCGGTGCTGCGGCCGAAGTCGAACTTCGACTGCCAGGCCTCCTGGACCTTGAAGTAGCCGTCCCAGCTGCCCTTGACCCAGCCGACCCAGGCGACGTGGCCGACGAACCCCAGCGGGGCGATCAGCCCGCCGAGCACCGGCCGCCACCAGGCGGGCGCGTCCGGGCCCCGGCGGGTGACCAGTTCCCACAGGGCGGCGCAGCCGATCGCCGCCGCCACCGCGATCCCGGTCGGGCGGCACAGGCCGGCCAGCAGCGACAGCGTTCCCGCGACGATCCAGCTGCGGGTCATCGCCGCGTACACCGCCCAGACGGCGAAGGCGGTGAACATCAGCTCCGAGTAGGCCATGCTCTCGACCACCGCGACCGGCAGCACGCCCCACAGCACGGCCGCCAGCACGCCGACCTTGCGGTTGTAGATCCGCGTGCCCACCGCGAAGATCCCCCAGGCGGCGACCACCGAGGACAGCCAGGCCACCGCCAGCGCCGCCTGGCTGTAGGACAGCGGGGTCGCCCAGGCGACGGCGCGGATCGCCGCGGGGTAGCCGGGGAAGAACGCGTACGCCTCGTACGGGCCGTACGGTCCGGGCACCGGGGCCACCCCGGCGTACCAGTGCTCGGCGATCTGCTGGTAGAACAGCGCGTCCCAGAGTTCACTCAGCCGGGTTAACGCACCCACGTTCCGGCGTGCTCCCCACGCGACCAGCACCAGCACGCCGACCGCCCGCACCGCGATGTACCCCAGCAGGGCGGGGGCGGCGGCCCTCAGCCCGACCCGCCCCCGCAGCGCGGATCGCCGCGGCGCGCCCCTGCCGGAATCCGCCGTCCGGCCGTCGGCACGGGAGAGGTCAGTGCTCACCGAAGAGTCCTCCGAGACCGGTCGCAGGCGGGCCGTTGCCCGCGGCTGCGCCGATCCTCCTCGGTTCGCGACGAACTGACAAATGCAGCGGACGATCCGTCAGAAACCGTTCACTGCACGGCTTTGCTGCGCTCGACCAGGGTTACGGTGATCCCCTTCACCTGCTTGGTCTGGATCGTTTTGTACTCGCCGGAGAGCACCTTGACCTCGCCCTCGGACATGTTCTTGTACGGGTCCTCGGGGGAGCCGTAGGTGACCACCCAGATGCGGTCGACGCCCGCGGCGCAGGCCGCCGGGTCCTTGCAGGCGACCGAGTACAGGTCCTTGTGCTGCACCGGGCTCTCGGTGATGAACACGTCCTTCGGCTTCACCCGTTCGGGCAGGTAGTAGTCGAGGGCGAAGTCGAGCATCATGAACGCGTCGCTGCCGCGCACCGGGGCGACACCGTCGCCGGGCCGGTAGCCCGCGGCGATGATCTTCGCGGCGCCCTGCTCGTCGGCCCACTCGTGCGCGGTCCGCGTCCGGGTGTTCCGCTGGTCCTGGACGCCGAGCAGCGCGGTGCCGATCAGGCCGATCGCGATCAGTACCCGCGGGCGCAGGGCGGTCAGGCCGGCGGCGGCCAGCACCACCCAGGCGGGGACGGTGAACAGCAGGTAGCGGTCGAGGAAGTAGGCGGTCTGCCCCTGCGAGACGAACCAGATCACCACGATCGGCAGTGCCGCGATCAGGCCGATCTCGAACGCCGGACGGCGGCCCTTCGGCCAGGCCGCGGGCAGCACGGCCAGTGCCAGCACGCAGCCGCTGACCAGCGGCGACTGGAACAGGCCGTGCCACATGTTGGTGAAGTCCTGCAGCGTGGGCGCGTGCAGCCAGGAGATCTGCCTGCCCACCTGGCGGCGGCCGAGCAGCACCAGCGGCACCACCGGCAGCAGCGCGACCAGCACCGCCACCGGGAACCCGATCAGCAGCGCCCGGCCGCGCTCCCGCCACCAGCGCAGCAGCACCACGACGGCGTGCGGGGCGAGCACGCACAGCGCGATCATGTGGAACAGTCCGGCGAGGGCGACGGCCACCGAGTACGGCAGCCAGCGCCGCCAGGTCGGGAGTTCCAGGGCGCGCAGCAGCAACCAGGTCGCGGCGGCGACCGCGAGCACCGCGAAGGCGTAGGAGCGGGCCTCCTGGGAGTACCGCGACACGCTGGGGAGGACGGCGAACAGCAGGCCGGCGACCAGGCCGGTCCTGGTGTCGAACTGCTTGCGGCCGGTCAGCGCGACGAACACCGCGGCGCCGGACATGGCCAGCGCGGAGGGCAGCCGGAGCATCGTGGCCGAGTCGCCGAACGCCGACACCCAGAAGTGCATCAGCAGGTAGTACAGCCCCGACACCGCGTCCACGTTGCCCAGCAGGGCGAACAGCTCGCCGGTGCTGCGGGTGGCGGCGCTCCAGGTCGCCAGCTCGTCACGCCACAGTTCCGGCCGCCAGCTGCCGTGGACGCCCAGCCCGAGGGTGAGCAGGGCCGGCCAGAGCCAGAAGGTGCGCCGGAGCAGGGCTGCCCCGGCGTCCCCGCGCTGCCGGAGCGGGCTGCGGTGCACTTCCCCCGGCGCCTCCGTGGCGCCATGTGTCACCGTGCTACTACCCATACGTACTTCCTCTGGCTTTCGGGCGGCGGTCGATACCCGCCACACCCTAGTTGCCATCGGGCTCCGCTTATGAATGCGCGGCCAGCACCTGGTCGTCCGCGGCCGCTTCGGGGGCCTGTTCGCGCCGCTTGACGGGCGGGTCCGCCTTCGGCAGGGAGAGCGTCTTCGCGTCCATCAGCCGCTTGAGGAGCTTGGACAGCGGCCGCTCTCCGTAGCGGTGCACCACCCAGGACAGGGCCAGGATGAAGATCAGGCAGAGCAGCAGTGTCGTCTTGTGGCCGATGCCCTGGTGCCGGGCCAGCCGGATCATCGCCCAGCCGATCTCCTGGTGCAGCAGGTAGACCGGGTAGGTCAGGGCGCCGGCCACGGTCAGCCACTTCCAGCGGATCGAGTTGAAGGCGCCCATCGCCACCCCGAGCATCACCAGGAACGCGGCGCCGGACAGGGTGGCCATGACGGGCCAGGAGAGCGCGTGGTGCACCTCGTACTCGTAGCCGCCCTGGGTGATGTGGAGCCGGTTCTGGGCTATCAGCCACTCGAACACCACCATGCCGAGCAGCAGCGGGTTCGCCCCGAACCGGTAGATCAGGTACAGCACGATGCCGGCGATGAAGTAAGGGGCGTCCTGGGGCTGGACCAGGTAGCCGAACAGCGGGCTGTCGACGTTCGCGGAGATCACCACGAGGGTGGTCCAGATCATGCAGAACGCCACCAGGCGGCGGTACGTCAGACCCAGCACGACCATGATCGCGAACACGATGTAGAACCGCAGCTCGATCCAGAGCGTCCAGTAGACGCCGTCCGCCTCGGTGACGCCGAGCGGGCGCTCCAGCATGGTGAGGTTGGTCAGCACGTCGCTGACGCTCATCGGCTTGCGGTCCGTGCGCGCGGTCGGCCAGTAGTTGACCACGGCGGTGGTCAGCAGGACGCCGATCCAGTACGCCGGGAAGAGTCGCACCACCCGGGAGCTGAAGTACGCCCGCGGCGACTTGCCCCAGCAGGACATGCAGATGACGAAGCCGCTGATCAGGAAGAACAGCTGGACACCCAGCCACCCGTAGGAGCCGATCGAGTGGATGGTCGGCATCAGCGCACGCGGGGTTCCCGCCCAGACGTTCGGGTGGATGTCGACACCCGTCCAGTGGAAGGCGACCACTCCGAGCGAGGCGATCAGCCGCAGCCCGTCCAGGACGTACAGGCGCGGTCTGGCCGCGGGGGTCTCGGTCGGAGCGGGCTCGGCTATAGCCGGGAGGGACGGCATGGGCACAGCAGGCATGACGGACTCTCGACGCGGGGGAAGGCGAAAGGGCCAAGGCCGACCCGCACTGCGGACCGGCCGACCTCAGCAGACCTTACGCGCTCCTGTCACCCCAAAAACACCCACAGGCGGGCAAAGATCGGCATCCCTCCATACCGGATACATCACGGTCACACCGTGCTCAACGCACCGGCTGTGCCGTGGCGGAAAGCATCTCCTCGCCGAGGGAAGGGACGGCGGGGTCCATCGCGGCCGGCCCGTCCGGCACCTCGGCGCTCTTCACCGCGGCCGGCCGGAACGCCCGGTCGAGCAGGAGCAGCGCGACGGTCACGTTCACCGCGGCCACCGAGTACGCCCAGTGCTCGACCACGTCGAACCAGGGCAGGGTGAACCCGGCCATCCGCGGGATCAGCGCGACCCACAGCCACGGCGAACGGGCCACCGAGCCGGACCGGATCACCGAGGCGAGCAGCACCGGGAGCGTCACCAGCAGGTAGTGGTCGAAGGCCGGCTTGAGGACGATGTTGGCCGCCACCATCAGCATGACGCCGGTCTCGACCAGCCGGATGTCCTCCGCGTCGCCCCGGTTCCAGCGCCGCCACGCGCCGACCAGCAGCGCCAGCGCCAGCAGCGCCGCCACGCCCGACGCCACCACGCCCGGGATGTGCACCCGCGCCAGCAGGGTGCCCAGCGAGGCGTCGTACGGCCTGGCGAACTCGTCCTGCCCGTGCAGCAGGAACGGCAGTGTCTTGGTGAAGAACAGGCCGGGCTGCGGCATTATCGCCGCGGCCACGCCGCAGAGGGCCAGCGGGACGGCGGCGGCCACCGCGAACGCCTTGGGCCTCCGGGCGATCAGGAAGATCAGCGCGAACGGCACCAGCATCGGCTTGGTCGCTATCGCCAGGCCGACCACCACGCCCGCCCACACCCAGCGCGCCCGGCTGGCCAGCAGCAGGGCCGCCGGCAGCGCCAGCGCCGAGTAGGCCGTCCAGTTGCCCAGCTGCGCCAGGTTCCGGAACGGGCCGAAGAAGCAGAGGAACAGCACGCCGAGCACCGACAGCCGGCTGAACACCGACACCCGGAAGATCCGCACCGCGAAGAACCAGCCGAGCATCACCATGCCCGTGGTCAGCGCCGGCACCAGCCAGCCCAGCCAGTACGGGGGGACGAAGGTCATCGGGGCGGCGACCAGGACGGCGCTGGGGAAGTACAGGAACCGCTTGTCCTCGTACGGCGAGCCCCCGTCCACGAAGGTCTGCGCGGCCTTCACGATGAACGTGTTGTCCATCATGTTTATCCCGCTGTGGCGCGCGTTGTAGACGGTGAAGAAGTACATGAGCACGGCAGCCACGAGGACCGGTATCGGCGCCCTCGTCCGCAGCCACGGACCGATGTCCGACGCGGACGCCTTCTTGATTCCCACCCTGGTCCCCTTGTTCGGACGATCGCCACGCTCGGCTCGAACGCATCCGTACAAATATCACACGAATATCGAGGGCCTGAGACGCCCACCACAGGGCGGGCACGGGCCCGGACCGGCCCGTGGCCCGGGCGACTCAGATCAGCCGGCGGGCCGTGGCCCAGCGGGTCAGTTCGTGCCGGTTCGACAGCTGCAGCTTGCGCAGCACCGCGGAGACGTGGCTCTCCACCGTCTTCACCGAGATGAACAGCTGCTTGGCGATCTCCTTGTACGCGTAGCCGCGGGCGATCAGCCGCAGCACCTCGCGCTCGCGCTGGGTGAGGCGGTCGAGGTCCTCGTCGACCGGCGGGGTGTCGGTGGCGGCGAACGCGTCGAGCACGAAGCCGGCCAGCCGCGGCGAGAACACCGCGTCGCCGTCGGAGATCCGGAAGATCGCCTTGACCAGGTCGGTACCGGTGATGGTCTTGGTGACGTAGCCGCGGGCGCCACCGCGGATCACGCCGATGACGTCCTCCGCGGCGTCGGAGACCGACAGCGCGAGGAAGCGCACCCCCTCCACACCCGCCGAGCGGCGCAGCACCTCGACACCGCCGCCGCCGGGCAGGTGGACGTCGAGCAGCACCACGTCGGGCCGGGTCTCGGCGACCACCCGGACCGCCGACTCCACGTCGTCGGCCTCGCCGACCACGTCGATGCCGGTCTCCTCGGTGCGCCCGATCTCGGCGCGCACACCGGTACGGAACATCCGGTGGTCGTCCACCAGGACCACCCGGGCACGCCTCTCGGGTGCCGCTATCTCAGTCATCTGCCGCCCTCTCCATCTCCAGCTCGACCTCGGTCCCGCCGTCCGGCGCGGGCCGCACCCGCGCGGTGCCGCCGTTGCGCCGCATCCGGCCGATGATCGATTCGCGTACGCCCATCCGGTCCTCGGGCAGGTCGTCGGGGTCGAAGCCGGGGCCGTGGTCGCGAACGAACACCGACACCGTCCTCCCCTCCACCTCCGCGTAGACCTGGACCGGTCCCCCGCCACCGTACTTGGCGGCGTTCACCATGGCTTCCCTGGCTGCCTGCATCTGCGAGGCGATCTTCTCGTCCATCGGGCAGTCGCCGACGCAGACCAGCTCGATGTGGACGCCGTGCCGGTCCTCGACCTCGGCGACGATCGCCCGCAGGTGTTCGGCGAGGGTATCGGGCGCGGCCTCGGCGGCGGCCTCGGGGCGGTACAGCCACAGGCGCAGTTCGCGTTCCTGGGCGCGGGCCAGCCGCAGCACCTCCTTGGGGTCCTCGGCCCGGCGCTGGATCAGCGTCAGCGTGTGCAGCACCGAGTCGTGGATGTGGGCGGCGATCTCGGCGCGCTCCTGGGCGCGGATGCGGGCGGTGCGCTCGGCGCCGAGGTCCTGCCACATCCGCAGCATCGACGGGCCGGCCAGCACCAGCACGCCCGCCACCACGGCCAGCGAGGACTCGATCACCAGGGCGATCGGCGAGTCGACGCCCTGCGTCACGAAGTAGCCGATGATGCCGGCCACCACCAGCAGCACACCGGCGGCGACCCGCAGGTAGGCGCCCTTGCGGCTGCCGGGCTCCAGGCCGAACCAGTTCTGCCAGCGCGAGTCGTCGGCCTGCCGCCACACCAGGGCGACACCGACGCCGACCGCGAGCAGCGGCCACACGTACGGCTTGGCGGTCTGGATGCCGAGCGCGGACAGCAGCGCCATCACGCCGATGACCAGGCCGATCAGCGCGAACAGCTGGCCGAGGCTGCCGCCGCGCTGCCCGGCGGTCGCCGGGGCGGCCGGGGCGGAGGCGGGGCCGGCCTGCAGGTCGGCGGGGAAGGTGCCGGGGGCGCCGTCCTCGCCGTGGAAGGTGCGCTCCAGCAGGCCGCGCAGCCGCCCGACGCGGCCGGCGCCGGCGGCGGGCAGCCCGGTGCGGGGGGCGCCGGGGGCGGCCTCGCCGATGCCGAGCGGCACCACCACCCAGAACGCGGCGTACAGCAGCGTGCCGATGCCCTGGGAGAAGAACAGCACGATGAACGCCACCCGCACCCAGGTGACGGGCACCCCGAGGTGCACCGACAGTCCCTGGCAGACACCGCCGAGGATCCGGCCGTGCGGGCTGCGGTAGAGCCGCCGGTAGGGCGGCGCACCGGCCGGCGTGTCGGTCGGGGCGGTCTCGGTGGTTCTGGTGTCGGGTGCTGCCACGGCACCGATGGTCGCAGGTGCCCGGTCGGCGGCGCATCAGGGTCCGGCCCGGAGCCCGCCTCAGGGACAGTTCAGGGTCGCTCCGGGGCTCCGGACGGTTGGGCGGGGCCCGGCGGCCCGGAAGGATGGGGGGTATGACGGACGACCAGATCCCGGGAGACGCACCGGGCGCCCCCACCGAACCGCGCCCGGCGCTGACCCGCTCCTCCCGGCACCGGGTGGTGGCGGGCGTGTGCGGCGGGCTCGGCCGCTACCTGGACATCGACCCGGTGGTGTTCCGGGTGGTGATCGCGGTGCTCGGCCTGACCGGCGGACTCGGGTTGTTCCTGTACGGCCTGGCCTGGCTGGTGGTGCCGCGCGAGGCCACCGACGGCGAGGGCGGCCGCACCGAACTCCAGCGCGTGCTGACCGGCCGGGTGGACGGCCAGTCGATCGGCGCGGTGCTGCTGACGGTGATCGGCACCGGGGTGTTCTTCTCCTCGATGAACGACGGCGACCAGCTGTTCCCGGTGCTGATGCTGGCCGCGCTGGTGTTCCTGGCGCTGCGCCACGACCCGGAGCGCCGCCGCCGGTTCAGCGGCGACGAGACCGCGGGCCCCAAGCCGGCCGGCGGCCCGTACGACCGGCTGGACCCGTCCGGCAATTTCGCCGACTGGAAGACCTGGGGCGAGGCGATGAGCCGCGACCTGCGCGGCGAGTGGCAGGCCCGCACGGCCGACCTGCACGAACGGATCGCCACCCGGAACGAGGAGCACGCGGCGGGCGCTGTCCCCGGGGACACGCCCCCGGCCGGCCCGTCCGGTTACCTGTGGGACCCGCGGCACCCGGAGCGCAACCCGTACGGCGCGACGCCGCCGCCCGGCGCGCCCGCCCGGCCCTGGTGGCAGCGCACCGACCTGCCGGAGGGCGACCCGCTGCGCAAGGAGCCCGCCGCGCCGTCGGGCTACCAGGAGCGCATGGAACAGAGCATGGCGCAGTACCGGGAGCGCGCCGAGCAGCGCCACCTGGCGCAGCGGGAGGCGATGGAGCGGCACCGGGAGAGCATGGCGCGCCACCGCGAGTGGAAGGCCAAGCGGCGCGCAGAGCGCGGGCGGTCAGGCCTGGGGGCATCGGCGGTGCTGCTGTCGCTGGGCGCGGCCTGGGCGGTGGCGGTGAGCGACCACGGCAGCCACCGCTGGTCGGCGGTGCTGGCGGTGGCGCTGCTGCCGCTGGGCCTGGCGATGGTGCTCAGCGCCCGCTGGGGGCGCACCCGCGGGCTGACCTTCCTGTCGCTGCTGCTGACGGCGGGCCTGGTGGTCGCGGGCGGTACCTCGGTGACGGTCGCGGACACCATCGGCGACCGTAGCTGGACGGCGAGCGCGGACAACCTGCACTCGCGGTACACGGCGGGCGTCGGCGACGTCCGGCTCGACCTGTCGGCGCTGGACCCGAAGGGCGGCGTCCTCGACACCCAGCTGCGGGTCGGCATGGGCAACGCGGTGGTGCGGGTGCCGGACGGTGTGGAGCTGCGGCTGAAGCTGCGCGACGGGGTGGGCTCGGTGAGCCTGCCGGACGGTCAGGAATACAGCGGCCCGGCGACCAACGAGAACGTGGTGATCGAGGTCCCGGAGGGGCAGCCGTCCAAGGGGGCGCTGGAGCTGACGGTGACCATGGGCATCGGTGACATCAGGGTGGAGCGGTGATGAGGAAGCATCAGTTCGATCTGTACGCGCTGGTCGCGGGCGGACTGTTCACGGCGCTGGCGGTGCTGTACCTGGTGGCGTCGGTGAACGACCAGGAGGTGAACAGCCGGTTCGTGCTGCCGCTGGCGCTGATCGTGCTCGGCGCGGGCGGCCTCGGCGGCGCGCTGGTGGCAGTCTCCAGGCGCGGCCGGGGCGGGGCCCGCGACGACAATCACACGCTGGACTAGGACAGACCCTAGGCGCCCTGCTTCGGCCCGAGTTCGAGCTGCTCGCCGTTCTTGGTGACGGCGTAGGTGGGCAGCGGCTTGGTGGCCGGCCCGTTGATCACCGCGCCGGTGGCGGCGTCGAACTTGGAGCCGTGGCAGGGGCAGTACAGCTGGCCGTCCTTGGGCGGGTTGACGGCGCAGCCGGAGTGGGTGCACACCGAGGACAGGCCGGCGTACTTCCCGGCGGACGGCTGGACGATGTACACGGCGTCGCCGCTGGCGGGGTCCTTGACGGTGGCGGAGCCGCCGACCGGGACCTGCGCGGCGGGGACGCCCACCGCCGGCGCCGCGGACTGCGGCGCGGCGGACTGCGGGGCCGCGCCGGTGGTGCCGGGGGCGGCGGCGGGCGCGATCCCGTCGCGGCCGAAGGCGGCGGTGAGCGAGCCGGACAGCAGGCCGGCGCCGCCGAGCGCGACGGCCGCGATGCCGCCGTCCAGCAGGGCGCGGCGGCGCACCGCGTCCTCGGCGAGGCCGCGGGCGCGGTCCCGGGCGGCCCGGGCGGCGAGGTAGCCGTCCACCGACAGGTAGGGGGTGCCGGCCAGCAGCAGCGGCGTCCAGGCCATCAGGTAGGCGAGGTCGTTGCCCAGGTAGTACGGGGTGGTGTGGAAGCTGACGGTCAGCCAGAGGGTGGCGCTGAGCAGCGCGCCTCCGAGGGCGGCGACCCGTCCCCACAGGCCGAACAGGGTGCCCAGGCCCACCGCGAGCTCGCCGAAGGCGATCAGCAGGCCGAAGAAGGTGGGCGAGTCCAGGGCGGGGGCGAGCGCCCAGCCGAGCGGGCTGCCGGCCTTGGCGGCCTGCGTCTGCGCGTAGAAGGAGGCGGCGTCGCCGGGGCCGGCCAGGTAGTGCGCGTCGGAGAGCTTGTCGAAGGCGGCGTAGACGAAGGTCGCCCCCAGGAACAGCCGCAGCGGCAGCAGGGCGAGGCGGGAGGCCGTCGCCTTCCACTGCCAGGTCTGTGTTTCCGTGCTCCGGCCTTCGTGCAGGCCTGTGCCCGTGCCCGTCGCCATCGCTGTTGCCCTCTCCTCGCGCCGCCCGCCGACCGCCGACGGGACCGGGTCCGATTGTGCCGGGTGCCGCCCGGACATGACGGCGCCGCCACTCCCTCGGTCGGGGAGCGGCGGCGCGGTCACACGGTTGCCGGGGGTGGGATCACTCCCACTCGATGGTGCCCGGCGGCTTGGAGGTGACGTCCAGGACGACGCGGTTGACGTCCTTGACCTCGTTGGTGATCCGGGTGGAGATCTTCGCCAGCACCTCGTAGGGCAGGCGCGACCAGTCGGCGGTCATGGCGTCCTCGGAGGAGACCGGGCGCAGCACGATCGGGTGGCCGTAGGTGCGGCCGTCGCCCTGGACGCCGACCGAGCGGACGTCGGCGAGCAGCACGACGGGGCACTGCCAGATCTCGGAGTCGAGGCCGGCGAGGGTCAGTTCCTCGCGGGCGATGGCGTCGGCGTCGCGGAGCAGGTCCAGGCGTTCCTTGGTGACCTCGCCGACGATGCGGATGCCGAGGCCGGGGCCGGGGAACGGCTGGCGCTGGACGATCTCGGCGGGCAGGCCGAGCTCCTGGCCGACCATCCGGACCTCGTCCTTGAACAGCTTGCGCAGCGGCTCGACGAGCTGGAACTCGAGGTCCTCGGGGAGGCCGCCGACGTTGTGGTGGGACTTGATGTTGGCGGTGCCGGTGCCGCCGCCGGACTCCACCACGTCCGGGTACAGGGTGCCCTGGACCAGGAACTCCACGGCGGGGCCCTCGTCGGCGATGATGTCGGCCTGGGCCTGCTCGAAGACCCGGATGAACTCGCGGCCGATGATCTTGCGCTTGGTCTCGGGGTCGGAGACGCCCTTCAGCGCGGTCAGGAAGCGCTCCTCGGCGTCGACCACGATCAGCTTGACGCCGGTGGCCGCGACGAAGTCCTTCTCGACCTGCTCGGTCTCGCCCTTGCGCATCAGGCCGTGGTCGACGTAGACGCAGGTCAGGCGGTCGCCGATGGCGCGCTGCACTAGGGCGGCGGCGACGGCGGAGTCCACGCCACCGGACAGGCCGCAGATGGCGCGCTTGTCGCCGACCTGCTCGCGGATCAGCGCGACCTGCTCCTCGACCACGTTGGTGGTGGTCCAGTTCGGGGCGATGCCGGCGCCGCGGTACAGGAAGTGCTCCAGCACCTGCTGGCCGTGCTCGGAGTGCATCACCTCGGGGTGGTACTGCACGCCGTACAGCTTGCGCTCGTCGTTCTCGAACGCGGCGACCGGCACCACGTCGGTCGACGCGGTGACGGTGAAGCCCTCCGGCGCGGCCGAGCAGGCGTCGCCGTGCGACATCCACACCGAGTGCTTGTCCGGGGTGCCCTCGAACAGCGTCGAGCCCGAGCGGGTGACGGTCAGCGGGGTGCGGCCGTACTCACGGGCGCCGCTGTTGTCGACGGTGCCACCGAGGACGGTGGCCATCAGCTGGAAGCCATAGCACATGCCGAACACCGGAACACCGGCCTCGAAGATCGCACGGTCGAGCTGCGGAGCGCCCTCCTCGTACACCGACGACGGACCGCCGGAGAGGATGATCGCCTTCGGGTTCTTGGCGAGCATCTCGGCGACCGGCATGGAGCTCGGCACGATCTCGCTGTAAACCCGCGCCTCACGCACCCGACGGGCGATGAGCTGGGCGTACTGGGCGCCGAAGTCGACGACCAGGACGGTGTCGTTCTCGGGCGGGGACTGGGGGTGTACAGAGGACACGGACGGCCTTCCGGCGGCGGTACAAAAGGGGTGTCGCCACCGAGTCTACCGGGAGCGTTTCACCCGGCTGCCAGCCGAGCCGCCCGTGACCGCGCAGGGTGGCGAATCGTTGCACCGGGAGACCGTGCGAGACGCCGGCACCCTCCAGGTGCGGGCGGCGCGTGCGGCGGACCACGCGTGGATCTTTCTTCTCCGGTCCACCGGTGCGCGTGGCGGGCACGGGCCCGCCGTGGGACCGCGCCCCGGTGCCGCGGTCGGGTCAGCAGGGGACAGCGAACCCGTCCGCGACCGGGCGGACCCGGGGTGTGGCGGCCGGTACCGGTGCCGGCCGCCGCACACGGGTCAACCAACCGCTCCGGCGTACGCCCCGGTGCGCCCCGCAAGCCACTATCACGGACAGTTACCACCCCGGCCGGTCGGTTTCGGCGCCCCCCGGCGCCGTGTCCGGTACCGGACTCGGCCGAATTTGCGTCGAATCGGTTGCACGGCACGGCCCTCGTCCAGGACGATGACTGCAGGACGGGGGCCACCACACACCCCGCCGCACTCTCGGACCGTTGGCGCGAACGGCCCGACTCTCACGCTCCGTGAGGCCCATCGGCCTCGGGCGCGCTCAGAACCATTTCCCCGACGGCGCTCCTCCCCCGGCGCCGTCACCCAGCACGCGGCGCGGCCCTGACGCCGAGTGCTGGCCGACAAAGGGCCCCGTTCCCCCGCGGGGCCCTTTGCCCTGTCCGGACTCGGCCGGCGTCCTGCCCGGTCCGGACTCGGCCGGCGTCCTGCCCGGTCCGGGCTCAGCTCGCGTCGGGCCGCCGGTAGGCAGCGTGCGAGTCCAGTACGTCGACCTGTCCGACCAGCGGCCGCTCCTCGGCGACCAGTTCGACCGTCCCGACGATGCCGTCCGGCTCGTCCGCCGCCTGCGCGGGCAGCGGCACGCGCACCGGCACCGGCGTGCGCCGCACCGCGTCGAGCGCGGCCGGCACCAGCAGCGCGCCGAACACCGCCCAGGCCGCGGCCGCGACCACCACCGAGGTCACCGACCAGCCGAGCAGTTCGATCCGGGCCTCGTGGACCTGTCCCTTGATGGTGCTGCTCTCGCTCAGCCAGATCGAGGTGCCGAGCACCAGCGCCGCCGTCAGCACCGCGTACAGCACGGCCAGCCGGGCCCGGTCCAGCTGGGTCAGCCGCCCCCGGTGCGCGGACCAGCCGAGCGCCAGCGCCGCCAGCAGCACCGGAACCACCGCCAGCCACCACTGCCCGCCGTGCGTGCCCAGGTCGTACAGCGCGAAGGTGCCCTCGTGCCCGCCGCGCAGGCCGCCCACCCCGGCCCGGGCGCCGCTGCCGACACCGAACAGGTACACGCCGCCGTTGACGGTCAGCGCCCGGAACGTGGACTGCGGGAACGGCTGGTCGACCAGCACCTGCATCACCACCGACACCAGGGTGAGCAGCACCAGCAGCGCCCCGACCACCCGCGCCGCGTGCTGCCACGCCAGCAGCCAGCCGCCCAGCCACCGGCGCCGCGCGGCCTCGGCACGCAGCGCGCCCTGCCCGTCCACGGCCAGCACCACCGCGGCCGCGGCCAGGAACCCGGACAGCCCGAGCGGCAGCATCGCCGGACCGGTGGTGACCTGCATGCTCAGCGAGAGCGAATCCTCGTCGACGTGCGAACTGCCGGTGGAGAGCCAGCCCAGCAGCAGCACCGCGACCGCCGACAGCGCGCCGGTGCGCAGCGCCTGCGCGCCGGCCGCCGGCCCGGTCGGCTCGGCGGCGCCGGCCGCGGCGCGGGCCCGGGCGGTCAGCCGCTGGCCGAGCCAGAGCAGCGCCAGCCAGCCGAACGCCACCGCGTACGGCAGCACGTGAATGCCGGAGGTGGAGGAGCCGAAGCTGCTGGAGTTGCTGTTCCGCCAGGGCGTGCCGAACGCGGTCAGCGTCAGCTGCAGCCACATCTGGAAGGTGTGGACGGTCCAGCGCACCGCCGGGTCGTCGTCCACGCCGCTGCCGCCGCGGCCCGCGATGGTGCTGCCGAGCGTGGCCAGCACCACCAGCAGCGCGGTCGGGGCGAGCAGCACCCGGCCGGCGGTCAGCCAGCCCCGGGACGGTGTCGGCCACTGCCGGTCCTGGTGTATCCGGCCGGAGCCCCACGGGGAGGGACCGGGCGCGGCGGTCTCGTCCACCATCACTTCCCCGATCGCGGGCGGCGGCACTACGGCGGGCCCGGTGGGGTGTCCGCAGTTCGCGCAGGTCGCCACGGCACCGGCGACAGCCGCTCCGCAGGACGGGCAGATGGGCATGACGGTCCCCCCGGGGGTGGTTCGATCGGGTGCCCGTTTATCCCATCGGCCGTCCGGCGATGTCAATCGGCGTCAGTTGCCCTGCGCGGCACCTTCGGCACGGCCAGCAGCGGCAGCCGCAACGCCCCGAACGCCCCTTCGGGCACGGCGGGCTGAGCCGGGGTCACCGCCCGGACGGGCCGGTAGTCGGCGCCCTGTTCGGGGCGCGGGTCGGCCTCGCCGCGGTTGGGCCACATCGACATGGCGCGCTCGGCCTGCGCGGTGATCGTCAGCGACGGGTTGACGCCGAGGTTGGCGGAGACCGCGGAGCCGTCGACCACGCTGATCCCCGGGTAGCCGTACAGCCGGTGGTACGGGTCGACCACACCGGTCTCGGCGCTGTCGCCGATCGGGCAGCCGCCGAGGAAGTGCGCGGTCAGCGGGATGTCGAAGATCTCGCCGACGGTGGAGCCGGGGAAACCGTTGATCGACGCGGCCAGCGCCCGCGCCCCCTCCTCCGCCGCCGGGATGTAGCTCGGGTTGGGCGCGCCGTGACCCTGGCGGGAGGTCAGCTTGCCGTTCTTCAGGGACACCGTCAGCGAGTTGTCCAGCGACTGCATCACCAGGCCGATGATGGTCTTCTCCGACCAGCGGTGCTGGTTCATCGACTGAGCGAAGATCCACGGATGCCGGCCGACCGACCCGAGGTAGCGCAGCCAGCGCGGCCCGCGCCCCGCCCCGCTGACCTGCTGGATGGACAGCGCGCCCATCGCGTTCGAACCTCGGCCGTAGCGGACCGGCTCGATGTGGGTGTTCTCGTCGGGGTGCACGGACGAGGTGATGGCCACGCCACGGGTGAAGTCGGGCCGCTCCCCGTAACGCCGGTCGGAGGTCTGCGCGCCCACCAGCGCCTCGGAGTTGGTGCGGGTCAGGTGGCCCAGCTTGGCGGAGATCCGGGGCAGCAGCCCGCCCTCGCGCATCCGGTGCAGCAGCGTCTGGGTGCCGTGGGTGCCAGCCGCGACCACCACCCGCTCGGCGGTGATGGTGCGGGCGCCGGCCTTCTTCGCCCGCCGGGTGCGGGCGTCGGTGGGCAGCACGTCCACCGCGTAGCCGTCGCCGTGCGGGCGCAGCCGCTTCACGGTGGTCAGCGGCAGGATCTCGGCGCCGGCCCGCTCCGCCAGGTACAGGTAGTTCTCGGTGAGCATGTTCTTCGCGCCGTGCCGGCAGCCCGTCATGCACTCCCCGCACTCGGTGCACGCCTTGCGCTTCGGGCCGGCCCCGCCGAAGTACGGGTCGTCGACCTCGCTGCCGGGCGCGGCCTTCGCCTCGCCGGTGCCGTCCTGCCCGTCGCCGAAGAACACCCCGACGGGGGCCAGGTGGAAGGTGTCGCCGCAGCCCATCGCCTCGGCGGCGGCCTTCAGGTGCACGTCCGAAGGCGTCATCGTCGGGTTGAGCCGAACACCGAGCATCCGCTGCGCCTGGTCGTAGAACGGGGCGAGTTCGGCCTGCCAGTCGGTGATGTGCCGCCACTGCCGGTCCTCGAAGAACGGCTTCGGCGGCACGTACAGCGTGTTGGCGTAGTTCAGCGAGCCGCCGCCGACGCCCGCCCCGGCCAGAATGAGCACATTGCGCAGCAGGTGGATGCGCTGGATGCCGTACAGGCCGACGGCGGGCGCCCACAGGTAGTCGCGGGTGTCCCAGGACGTGGTGGGCAGCTCGTCGCGGCCGAACCTGCGCCCGGCCTCCAGGACGGCGACCCGGTACCCCTTCTCGGTCAGCCGCAGCGCGGCGACCGAACCACCGAAGCCCGAACCGACCACCACGACGTCGTAGTCGAACGACACTGCCCCTCCTCGGCAAGCGACGGCAACTGCCCTGCTACTTCAGGCGGAACGCCTTCATGACCTTCAGGCCGGTGGTGAAGAACTCGGCGAACTTCTGGTCGTCCATACCCATCGACGGGCCGATCGGCAGCAGCCGCTGCACGGCGATGGTCTGCGCCTCGGTGTACCGCAGAATGCCTTCCGCACCATGCCGCCGGCCGAGCCCCGAGTCGCCCATGCCACCCATCGGCGACGCCACCGACCCGTACGCGGCGGCGTACGCCTCGTTCACGTTGACGGTGCCGGTGCGCAGCCGGGCCGCGACCTTGCGGCCCCGGCCGGTGTCCCTGGTCCACACGCTGGAGTTCAGGCCGTACGGGGTGGCGTTGGCGGCGGCGACCGCCTCGTCCTCGGTGTCGAACCGGTAGATCGACACCACCGGGCCGAAGGTCTCCTCCGCGCACACCGCCATCTCGGGGGTGACGCCGTCCAGGATGGTCGGCTCGAAGAACAGCGGCCCGAGGTCCGGCCGGGCCTGTCCGCCGGCCACCACCGTCGCCCCGGCCTTGACCGCCTCCTCGACGTGCCGGGTCACGGTCTCCAGCTGACGGCCCGACACCAGCGAGCCCATGTCCGCGCCGTACGCCAGACCGCCGCCCAGCCGCAGCGCGGACGTCCGCTCCGCGAACTTCGCCAGGAACGCGTCCGCCACCGACCGGTGCACGTACAGCCGCTCGATCGAGATGCACAGCTGCCCGGCGGAGGAGAAGCACGCCCGCACCGCACCCGCCGCGGCCTTGTCCAGGTCGGCGTCGGAGAGCACCAGCATGGCGTTCTTGCCGCCCAGCTCCAGCGAGGCCCCGACCAGCCGCTCGGCAGCCCGCCGGGCCACGTCCCGGCCGGTACGGGTCGAACCGGTGAACGCCACGTAGTCCGCGCGCTCCACCACCTCCGGCCCCACCACCGGGCCGTCACCCAGCACGATCTGCCACACCTGCGGCGGCAGCCCCGCCTCGACGAACAACTCCCGCGCCCACAACGCGGTCAGCGCCGTCTGGGTGTCCGGCTTGTTCACCACCGCGTTGCCCGCGACCAGCGCCGGCAGCGCGTCACCGACGGACAGCTCCAACGGGTAGTTCCACGGCGAGATCTGCCCGACCACACCCTTGGGCCGCCGCGCCTCCACCGCACTCGTCAGCCCCGGCACCGCACCGCCACGACGGCGGTCCTTCAGGTACGAGGACGCCGTCCGCCCGTAGTGCCGGGCCGCCGACGCGACCGCCATGACCTCCTCGAAGGCATGCAGCCGGGCCTTCCCGGTCTCCGCCTGAATGAGGTCCAGCACCTCGTCCTGCCGCCGCAGCAACAGATCGTGGAACCGCAGCAGCACCCCCGCCCGGTGCCGCACCGACAGCGCCGCCCACGCGGGCTGCGCCCGCCGGGCCTCCGTGAACGCCCGGTCCACATCCGCCGTCCCCGACACCGGCAGCGCCGCCAGCACCTCCCCGGTCAACGGCGCCAGGGTCTCCACGACGCCCTCCCCGGACGCCGTCACACCCTTCACCAACCGCGCCACCACCGCCGCCGGCACCGCCGAAGCAACCGTACGCGCCGCACCCGTGGCCACAGGATTGCGCCGAACCTGGCTCGTGCTCTCCGTCATGCGGGCAGCCTAGGCGCTCGACGCCCGCTTGTGTACCCGCCGGTAACACTCATTCGAGCCAGGGGCGCGTGGGGGCACCTCCCAGCCCCCAGGGGAGAACTGCGCGAAGCGGAAGACTCCCGTCGGCAGGATCGCGCCACGGCCAATGACCTGCACGTGGCCGCGACCCTCGCTGTCAGGTCGCGGCCCGCCGCCGTCTCACTTCGTCGGTGTGAACTTGTTGAGCACCGTCGTGAAGCGCCGCAGGCTCTGCGTCCAGTCCTTCTCCGGCCCCGACACGTACACCGAGTACGACGTCCCGTCACTGCGCCGGAACTCCGCCTCCTTCGCGTGCCGGCGGACGCCGCTCGGCGTGGTGAAGCTGAACTCCCACACCGCGCCTTCCTGGTCGTTGATCTTCGCGGCGGCCAGGCTGCTGGTCTGGAAGTCCCGCTGGCTCTTGCTGAGCGAGGCCTCCAGCTGCAGCAGGTGCTCCTGCGGCGAGAGCGGCTGACCGACCGTCACCGCGAACTGCAGGTAGTGGTCGCGGCCGTCGGGCGAGTAGTAGATCTGGGTGCCTTCCTCGCTGCGCACCCACTTGCCGTCGCTGGGCAGCGGGAAGCGGAATCCGGCCGGGTCCTCCTGCCAGGTGTAGCCGGTGGGAGGAGGCGACAGCGCGGGGTCGACGACGCCGGACGAAACCTCTCCGCCCTGGCCCTTGTGCCGGTGGTCCAGGTAGTAGAACCCGCCTCCACCCGCGACGGCCAGCGCCAGCACGGCGGCCAGCACCATCAGCATCCGCCGCTTCCGACCGCCCCGAACCGCCGGAGCCGGAGCCGGAGCCGCAACCGCAGCCGGCGCCACCGTCTCCGTCGCCCCGCCCTGCACCGGCACCCGCCCGGGCGTCACCGTCTCCGCCCCGGCGGCCGCCCCGGCAGCCCTCTCGGCAGGTTCGACCCGGTCGCCCAGCGGCACCGCCTGCGTGGGCTGCCGTTCCTCGCCGGCCTGGGCCGGCACGCGGATGCTGACGGTCTGTCCGGCGGCGACCTCGCGAAGCATCTTGGTGGCTTCGTCGGCGCCGGGCCGTTCCGCCGGGTCCTTGGCCATCAGCGCGGCCAGCACCGGCCCGAGTGCGGCGGCCCGCCGGGATTCGGGGAGCGGCTCGTCGACGACGGCGGTGAGGGTGCCGAGCGGGCTGTCGCGGCGGAACGGCGACTGGCCCTCGACGGCGTGGAACAGCGTCGCGCCGAGCGCCCACAGGTCGGAGGCCGGTCCGGGCCGCTGGCCCTGGGCCCGTTCGGGGGCCAGGTAGTCGGGTGAGCCGACCAGGTCGCCGGGGCGGGTGATCTCCATCGCGCCCTCGAACTTGGCGATGCCGAAGTCGAGCAGCACGACGCGTCCGCTGCCGTGTTCGATCAGCACGTTGGCGGGCTTGACGTCCCGGTGCAGCACCCCGAGCTGGTGGCCGCGGTGCAGTGCGGCGACCAGCTGGAGGCCGACCTCGGCGGCCTCACGCGGGCTCAGGGTGCCGTCCTGGCTGATCACTTCGGACAGCGCACGGCCGTCGACGAGTTCCATCACGATCCACGGCCGGCCGTCCTGTTCGAGCACGTCGTGGATGGTGATGACGCCCGGGTGCTTGATCCGGGCGGCGGCCCGGGCCTCACGCTTCATCCGGGACTGAAGCATTTCCAGGTCCTCTTCCGAGAGGTGGCTGACCGTCAATTCCTTGACGGCGACCTCCCGGTCCAGCATTTCGTCCCTGGCCCGCCAGACGGTCCCCATCCCGCCGCGCCCCAGGCGCTCGCCGAGCGCGTACCGCCCGGCCAGCAGACGGTCGGTCGACTGGTCCTGTGCGCCCATGACCGTCCCCCCTTCGATGACCCCCCACCGTCGGTCGGACGAGGTCGTGGCACCTCGTGTGCCTGCTCGCACCGACGGTTCGAAGGCAAGCCTAGGCTGCGCGGCGCCGCGCGGGAATCACACCCCGGCTTGCGAATCGCACGGTGACCGACCGCTTTCAGCCTGCGACCAGAACGATCCCGGCGAGTGCCGCGACCATCAGCACCAGCACCGCCACCACCACCAGCGGCCCGAGCAGTCGCGCGGGTATCCGCGGCGGACGCCCGGCGGGCGCGGCACCTTGACGGGCCGTCGGCGGCCGCTTCTTCGGGCGGGCGCCGCGCGGGCGCCGGGCCGCCGGCGGAGCGCTCTCGGTGCGGGGCGCGGGCATCGGCGGAGCGGGCGGGCCGTCCGGGTACGGCTCGGGTGCGAACACCAGCAGCTCGCGCAGCTCCTGCTGGACGGCGAACGCGTCGGGCCGCGCGGCGGCGTCCGGGCGCAGCAGCCGCTCGACCAGCGACCGCAGCGGGCCGCACCCGTCGGCGGGGTGGTGGCGGCCGTCGCGGACGGCGGCCAGCAGGGTCGGCAGGTCGTGCTCGGGGTACGGGCCGTGGCCGGTGAGCAGGCGGTAGAGCAGCACACCGAGGGCCCAGGTGTCGGCGGGTGCGCCCGCGTCGATCGCCCAGCGCTCGGCGAGCGGTCCGAGCATGAGCGCGCGCGTCTCGTACACCCGGCGCGGCACTTCGCCGCCGAGCGCCGCGCACAGTTCTTCTTCGGCGGCGCCGAGCAGCAGGCCGCCGAGCATCGCCGCGCCGTCCTCGCAGATCAGCACGGTGCGGGCGGTGACGTTGCCGTGGGTGAGTCCGGTGCCGTGCACGGCCCGCAGCGCCCCGGCCAGGTCGGCGCCGATCTCCGCGACCCGGTACGGCGACAGCGGCCCGTCGCCCATCAGCCGCTCCAGCGGCGCTCCGGCCACCGATTCCTCGGCGACCCACAGCAGTTCGCCCTCGGGTCCGGCGGCAAGTCCGCGCAGCAGCCGCGGGTGGGTGGGTGCGGCGGCCGCGACCTGCGCGACCCGGGCGGTCAGCTGCGGCCCGTAGGCGGGTGCCGTCCCGCCGAGCACCGGCGACTCCGGCAGTTCCAGGGCGAACAGCCGCACCCGGGCGCCGCTGGGCCCGTCCACCGCGGGCACGCCGACCTCATCGTCCGGACGGTCCGTCACCCGGTACCGCCCGGCCACCACCTGCCCCGGGGCCGTTCGCATGCCTGTTCCTCACGCCGTAGTCCCGCCAGCCTACGGCCCCGGGCCGCACCCGCCACCTCCCGGTGCGGTCTTTCAACTCCCTTGTGTCCACCCGCCCGAGACGCTCCGTCCGGTTCACGGCGCCGGCTGGAAACTCTCGAAGGAGATCCGCCGGGCCAGCGAGCCGTCCGGCGCGGACCACACGGATTCCGGCATGGTCCAGTAGATCGCGTAGCCGTACTTGCCGTTGCCGGTGACGAAGCCGCGGTTCAGCGAGTGCAGCAGGGTGCCGCTCTTGCCGGTGTAGGTCCACTCCCAGTCGGCGGCGTTGCTCCAGCCCCGGTAGGCCACCGATTCGACCCGGATCCGGCGGTAGTCCTTCATGGTCGCGGACTTGTCGGACGCCTGCCAGTCCTTGAGCGCGCTGTCCCCGGCGGGCGACTGCCAGTCGACCACCAGCCGCAACCCGTTGCCCTCGAACTGCCGGCTGGTGGAGCGGTAGTCCGCCCCCTTGTCGGCCATCCATTCCGGCAGCGTGATGCTGAAACCGGACGGGTCCTTGTAGACCCGGTACCCGTCCGGGACCTGACCCGGGCTCAGCGTCGGCCCGGGCGACTCGCTCGGCTCCGCCGACGCACTGGCACTCGGGCTCGCGGACGGCGAGCTGCTCGCGGTCTCGGAGGGCTGCACGGGTGCGACGGTGTTCCCGCCGCTGTCCTGGGCGCTCGCCCCGCCGCCCTTCTCGGCAGGCCACAGCACCACCAGCGTGGCGACCAGCGCCAGCACCGCGGCCACCGCGGCGACGGCCAGCAGCGTGCGCCGGCGGGAATCCCCGCCGCGCGCCACCACCGCGGTCTCCGCGCCGGCGGCGGGGTCGGCGGGCAGCGCCCGGGTCGCGGTCTCGGCGGCGACGGGCTCGGCCGGCTTCGCGGCGGCGGCGGGCTTCGGCTCGGGCAGCGCCTTCCCGGCGACGATCCGCTGCAGCATTTCGCGGGCGGTGTCCGCGTCCATCCGCTTCGCGGGGTCCTTCTCCAGCAGCCCCTCGATGACCGGCAGCAGCGGCCCGGCGTGCGGGGGCGGCGGCAGTTCCTCGGTCATCACGGCGGTCAGCGTGGCCAGCGCGGAGCCCCGGTCGTACGGCGGGACGCCCTCGACCATCGCGTACAGCGTGCCGCCGAGCGACCACAGGTCGGACGGCGGGCCGGGCCGCTGCCCGCGGGCCCGCTCGGGCGCGATGTAGGAGGGCGCGCCGACCAGCATGCCGGTGGAGGTGATCGAGGTGTCGCCCTCGACGCTGGCGATGCCGAAGTCGGTGAGCACGGTCCGCCCGTCCTCACCGATCAGCACGTTGGACGGCTTCACGTCACGGTGCAGCACGCCCTGGCTGTGCGCGGCGCCGAGCACCCCGAGCAGGTCGAGCCCGATCGCGGCGGCCCGCTCCGGCGTCAGCGCGCCGTCCTCGCGGACCACGTCGGCCAGCGAACGGCCGTCGACGAGTTCCATCACGATCCACGGCCGCCCGTCCTCCTCGACCACGTCGAAGACGGTGACGGCGGCGGTGTGCCGGATCCGGGCGGTGGCCTTGGCCTCGCGCAGGGTGCGGACGATCAGCCGGCGCTTCTCGGCCTCGTCGACGGCCCCGGTCATCCGGAGCTCCTTCACCGCGACGACCCGGCCGAGCATCTCGTCCTCGGCCCGCCACACGGTGCCCATACCGCCACGGCCGAGCACCTCGCCGAGCCGGTAACGGTCCGCCAGCAGGCGGCCGGTCGGTTCCTGCGGCTGCGTCATCGGTGCGCTCTCCCCATGGTGTTGCGGCCCTCGCCGGTCGCCCGGCCGGGACCTGACGGCTTGTCGGACCACTGCGGGCGGCGGTCGCACGCCGGGGCACCATCATCCCCTGTCTCCGCCCCGCCCGACCACCCACCCCCACCCGCGCCGCGCCCCGTGCGCCCCCTGTGTCTCTTCCGCACCACTCCGGCGACCGAAAACGACCGGTCCCGACCGCCCCGTCACCGGTGATCGTCCGAAGCCTGCCGCACCCCTGTCCAAGCGCTCCGTGCGCCTGCTAACCTCTGCGCGCTCTTCATGCCATCACAACGGGGGGATCCGAAATGACCACGCCCGATCCGACCAACCCCTACGCCCAGCCGCCGCAGGCCCCCTACGGCCAGGCCACCCCGCCCCCGGCCCCGTACGGCCAGCCGCCGCAGGCCCCGCCCGGCCAGCCCGGCGCACCCCAGACTCCGTACGGCCAGCCCCCGCAGGCCCCCTACGCCCAGGCCGCCCCGCCGCAGGCCCCGTACGGCCAGGCCCCCTACGGCCAGCCCGGCCAGGCCGACCAGTCCGCCCCGGCCGAGGGCCAGCCCTGGGGCGCGGGCGTCCCGGTGGCCGGCGCCGACGCCGGCCCGAAGAACGTGCCGCTCGCGCTGCTGGCCGGCGTCGGCGTCACGCTGGCCTGCGGCCTGCTGTACGGATTCATCGCCAAGGCCACCGACCGCGAGTTCGTCTGGCTGGTGCTCGGCATGGCCGCCGCCATCGGCGCCACCGTCGGCAAGGTCGGCGGCAAGCACCCGCTGCTGCCGCCGCTCGGTGGGCTGCTCACCGTGGTCGGCCTGTTCTTCGGCGAGATCTTCGGCATCGCCCTGATCGCCCACGAGCACACCAGCATGTCGGTGACGGCCCTGCTCTTCGACCACTTCTCCCTTCTGGTCGACGTCTGGAAGGAAGCCTTCGACTTGTTCTCGGTGCTGTTCATCGTGCTCGGCGCGTTCCTGGGCGTCAGCATGACCGTGAAGTCCGGCAAGTCCTGACGCCACATCGAAAAATGGCCCCCGCCGTATGGCAGGGGCCCTTTCCGTATCAGCGGAATCAGCGGAGCGATCAGTGGCCGGAGTTGACCGTGACCTCGACCCGCTGGAACTCCTTGAGCTCGGTGTAGCCGGTGGTGGCCATCGCCCGGCGCAGCGCGCCGAACAGGTTCATGGTGCCGTCGGGGGTGTGCGACGGGCCGGCCAGGATCTGCTCGGTGGAGCCGACGGTGCCCAGGTGGACCCGCTTGCCGCGCGGCAGCTCCTCGTGGACGGCCTCCATGCCCCAGTGGTAGCCCTGGCCGGGCGCGTCGGTGGCGCGGGCCAGCGCGGCACCGATCATCACCGCGTCCGCGCCGCAGGCGACGGCCTTCGGGATGTCGCCGCTGTAGCCGACGCCGCCGTCCGCGATCACGTGCACGTAGCGGCCGCCGGACTCGTCCATGTAGTCGCGACGGGCCGCCGCGACGTCCGCCACGGCGGTCGCCATCGGCACCTGGATGCCCAGCACGTTGCGGGTGGTGTGCGCGGCGCCGCCGCCGAAGCCGACCAGCACGCCGGCCGCGCCGGTGCGCATCAGGTGCAGCGCGGCGGTGTAGGTGGCGCAGCCGCCGACGATCACCGGGACGTCCAGCTCGTAGATGAACTGCTTCAGGTTGAGCGGCTCGGCCGCACCCGACACGTGCTCGGCGGAGACCGTGGTGCCGCGGATCACGAAGACGTCGACGCCGGCGTCGACCACGGCCTTGGAGAACTCGGCGGTGCGCTGCGGCGAGAGCGCCGCGGCGGTGACCACACCCGAGTCACGGACCTCCTTGATCCGCTGCTTGATCAGCTCGGCCTTGATCGGCGCGGAGTACACCTCCTGCAGGCGCCGGGTCGCGTCCGCCTCGTCGGCGATCGACGCGATCTCCTCCAGCAGCGGCTGCGGGTCCTCGTACCGCGTCCACAGGCCTTCCAGGTTCAGCACGCCCAGGCCGCCCAGCTGCCCGATCGCGATCGCCTGCTGGGGCGACACCACGCTGTCCATCGGCGCCGCCAGGAACGGCAGTTCGAACCGGTAGGCGTCGATCTGCCAAGCGATCGAGACCTCCTTCGGGTCACGCGTACGGCGGCTGGGGACGACGGCAATGTCGTCGAAGGAGTACGCCCGGCGGCCGCGCTTGCCTCGCCCGATCTCGATCTCAGTCACTTCGAGCCCTTCTGCTGCTTTCCATCTCCCGACCGGGTCACCCCGGTCGCCCCCCAAGTATCCCGTACGACCCCTTTGCCCCCCGACAGGGGCGCACCGAACACCGGAGCCGCCCGGCCCGCAGGGTGAACTGCGGGCCGGGCGGCTCCGGTGGGACTCGGGTCAGCGCGCGTTGTAGTTCGGCGCCTCGACCGTCATCTGGATGTCGTGCGGGTGGCTCTCCTTGAGGCCCGCCGAGGTGATCCGGACGAACCGGCCCTTGGTCTGCATCTCCTCGACCGACCCGGCACCGACGTAGCCCATGGTCTGGCGCAGGCCGCCGACCAGCTGGAACAGCACCGCGGACAGCGGGCCGCGGTAGGGCACCTGGCCCTCGATGCCCTCGGCGATCAGCTTCTCGTCCGAGGAGACCTCGGCCTGGAAGTAGCGGTCCTTGGAGAAGGACTTGGCCTGGCCGCGGGTCTGCATCGCGCCCAGCGAGCCCATGCCGCGGTAGGACTTGAACTGCTTGCCGTTGATGAACAGCAGCTCGCCCGGCGACTCCTCGCAGCCGGCCAGCAGCGAGCCCAGCATCACGGTGTCGGCGCCGGCGCACAGCGCCTTGCCGATGTCACCGGAGTACTGCAGGCCGCCGTCGCCGATGATCGGGACGCCCGCGTCCTGGCAGGCCTGCGCGGCCTCCCAGATCGCCGTCACCTGCGGCACGCCGACGCCGGCCACCACACGGGTGGTGCAGATCGAGCCGGGGCCCACGCCGACCTTCACGCCGTCCACGCCCGCGTCGATCAGCGCCTGCGCGCCGTCCCGGGTGGCGACGTTGCCGCCGACCACGTCGACCGACACGGCGGACTTGATCTTCGAGATCCAGGACAGCGCGTTGTGCGAGTGACCGTGCGAGGTGTCCACCACCAGGAAGTCCACGCCCGCGCCGACCAGCGCCTGGGCGCGGTCGAACGCCTCGGCGGACGCACCGACCGCGGCACCGACCAGCAGCCGGCCCTCGGCGTCCTTCGCGGCGTTCGGGTACTTCTCCGCCTTGACGAAGTCCTTGACGGTGATCAGGCCCTTGATCCGGCCCTCGTCGTCGACCAGCGGCAGCTTCTCGATCTTGTGGCGGCGCAGCAGCGCGATCGCGTCCTCGCCGGAGATGCCGACCTTGCCGGTGATCAGCGGCATCGGCGTCATGATCTCGGCGACCTTGCGGCTGCGGTCGGTCTCGAAGGCCATGTCACGGTTGGTGACGATGCCCAGCAGCTTGCCGTCCGGGCCGGCGACCGGCACGCCGGAGATCCGGAACCGGGCGCACAGCGCGTCGGCCTCGGCCAGCGTGGCCTCCGGGCCGACCGTGATCGGGTCGGTCACCATGCCGGACTCGGAGCGCTTCACCAGGTCGACCTGGTTGACCTGGTCCTCGATCGACAGGTTGCGGTGCAGGACGCCGACGCCGCCCTGCCGGGCCATCGCGATCGCCATCCGGGACTCGGTGACCTTGTCCATCGCCGCCGACAGCAGCGGGATGTTGACCCGCACGTTCCGGGAGATCCGCGAGGAGGTGTCGACCTGGTTGGGCAGCACCTCGGAGGCCCCGGGCAGCAGCAGGACGTCGTCGTACGTGAGTCCGAGCATCGCGAACTTCTCGGGTACGCCGGCGGCGTTGTAAGACATGGGGAACCTTCCGTGGCGGGCCGTCGTTCTGCGCACGGGCGCCAGGGCTCTCTCGGCCGCCAAGCCCGGCGTTCGGTCGATCCTCCAACCGAGGACCGCGCACACCGGAGAAACTTTGGCGACCCGACCAGGCGCCGATACCCCATGGTACTGGTGCCGCGGGGTGCGTCGTCGCGCCCTCTTGACAACGCGCGCGCCCCCACGCTTCTTCCCCCCGCGCGAACCGGCTAGCCGGACTCCTCGGCCAGCGCCCGCAGCCGCGACAGCGCCCGGTGCTGGGCCACCCGCACCGCGCCCGGCGACATGCCGAGCACCTCGCCGGTCTCCTCCGCCGACAGCCCGTCCGCCACCCGCAGCAGCACCAGCTCGCGCTGCCGGGCCGGCAGGTTGGACAGCAGTTCCTTGATCCACGCGGCGTCGCTGGACAGCAGCGCCCGCTCCTCCGGGCCGAGCGAGTCGTCCGGCGTCTCCGGCAGGTCGTCCGGCGGGATCACCGTCGAACCGGGCCCGCGCATCGCGGCCCGCTGCAGGTCGGCGATCTTGTGCGCGGCGATCCCGTACACGAAGGCCTCGAACGGGCGGCCGGTGTCCCGGTAGCGGGGCAGCGCGCACAGCACCGCGACGCACACCTCCTGCGCCACGTCGTCCACATGGTGCCGGGCCCCGCCGGGCAGCCGGAGCAGCCGGCCCCGGCAGTAGCGCAGCGCCAGCGGCAGCACGTAGCCGAGCAGCGCCTCGATCGCCGGACCGTCCCCACGCACCGCGGCCGCGACCAGTGCGGCCTCCTCGGGCGACGTCACACCCGCGTTCTGCGGACGGCCACCCGCACCCGACGCACCGTCGGATCCCGCCGACCGGCCCTCCGGTGCCGACGACGGACCGGCAGCCGCACCCTCGGGGGCGGGCTGTGCCGGATCGGTCCCGGCGGCCTCCTCGTCGTCATGCATCGGTCCATGGTGCCTGGTCGGACCGGAAAACGCGGCACCGCGTCCGGACTTGTGCATCGGAACGTTATGCGTCGCCGGGTGCACCGTGCCGCCTCCCCTGCCTGTCCGCTGGTCCCCGAGGTGCTCCACTACTCCATGGTGCAGCCTCGGGACCACAACGTCACACGTCCGAGCGAGCGCAGTTGTCGCCGCACCCGCTCAGCGGACCAGGCCCCAACGGAAGCCGAGCGCCACCGCGTGCGCGCGGTCCGAGGCGCCGAGCTTCTTGAACAGCCGCCTGGCGTGCGTCTTCACGGTGTCCTCGGACAGGAACAGCTCGCGGCCGATCTCCGCGTTGCTGCGGCCGTGGCTCATCCCCTCCAGCACCTGGATCTCACGGGCCGTCAAGGTCGGTGCGGCGCCCATGTCCGGGCTGCGCAGCCGGCGCGGCGCCAGGCGCCAGGTCGGGTCGGCCAGCGCCTGGGTGACGGTGGCCCGCAGCTCGGCGCGCGAGGCGTCCTTGTGCAGGTAGCCGCGGGCCCCGGCGGCGACCGCGAGGGCCACACCGTCCAGGTCCTCGGCCACGGTGAGCATGATGATCCGGGCGCCCGGGTCGGCCGAGAGCAGTCGGCGGACCGTCTCCACTCCGCCCAGTCCGGGCATCCGAACGTCCATCAGAACGAGATCGGAACGGTCGGCCACCCAGCGGCGGAGGACCTCCTCACCGTTCGTCGCAGTGGTCACCCGGTCCACGCCGGGTACGGTCGCCACCGCACGGCGCAGCGCCTCCCGGGCGAGCGGGGAATCGTCGCAGACGAGTACGGATGTCATGACCGTCCTCCGCAGCTGATCCGCGTCACGTTGAGCCTCCTGGCTGGTACGAACCTCTCCGACACGGCCGCCTTGGACGGACTCCGTTCCGATCGCCTCGCTCCGCGACCGATCCCGATGTCCCGCGCCTGCTGACCGCCTCCGTACATCCAACGACCGTCACTCGAATGAGTTACGGCTTCAGGTCCATCTCCACCACTGTACGTGGCCAACCCATCACACAAGAGCCACCTCGCGGTGCACACGCCGCACTTTTGTGCAGCTCGCGCGCGGTGCCCGCGCCACGCACGCCTTCCGGCCGGGACCCGCGCCCCTTCGGACATCCGATCGGGGAAGGGTGCGACTTAAAACCTATTGCACCGTTTGTCCGTTTTTATAGCTTCCGTTAGGTCATTGACTGTTGTGTCGGTCTGTGGGTGACTTGTCCGTGTAGTTGGGTGTAAGTCATATTTCCAGGTGTCCGTATCGGTCCCGCGCAGTCTCGCCGGACAACCACGGCCGAGCCGCCAGGTCCCGCGCCCTCGAAGGGAATGAGCCATGGCAGATTTCTCCCGCCTCCCAGGCCCCAACGCAGACCTCTGGGACTGGCAGCTCTCCGCCGCCTGCCGCGGCGTCGACAGCTCGCTGTTCTTCCACCCCGAGGGCGAACGCGGCGCGGCCCGGACCTCCCGCGAGGCGAGCGCCAAGGAGGTCTGCATGCGCTGCCCGGTACGCGCCCAGTGCGCGGCCCACGCCCTGGCCGTCCGCGAGCCCTACGGGGTGTGGGGCGGCATGACGGAGGACGAGCGCGAGGAGCTGCTCGGCCGCTCCCGCAACCGGCTGGTCCAGGTCCCGCTGGCGATGCCGCAGACCATCCGCCACTGAGCACCCGGTGAGCGGCCGCGCATACTCCCTGCCGCCGCACCAACTCTTCGAGTAACTGAAAAAACGTTTCTTCGTATACGCTGCGGCGCCCCGCCCCAGGCCGGCGCCGCGTCCGTTCCCGGACCCTTCCGCGAACGCCTCAGCGGGCCGCAGCCGCCGCCGCGAGCTGGTCCAACATCAGCTCCACCGCCGGAACCCCCGCCAGGTCCGGCAGGGTCAACGCCACCACCTCGCGCCGCGCGGGCTCACCCGACGCCACCCGGACCGGCACCGCCACCACTCCCGGATGCCGCACCGACTCCAGCGCCAGCCCCGGCAGCACCGCCACCCCCAGACCCGCGCCCACCAGGCCCACCACCGCCGGGTAGTCGTCGGTGGCGAACTCGATCGACGGCGCGAAGCCCGCGTCCGTGCACAGCTCCACCAGGTGCCCCCGGCACTGCGGACAGCCCGCGATCCACTGCTCCTGCGCCAGCTCCGCGAGATCCACCGGCTCGCCCTCGCCCCGGCCCGCCAGCGGATGCCCGGCCGGCACCAGACCCACCAGCGGATCGTCCAGCAGCGGCCGCACCACCAGCTCCGACCAGTCGTTCGCCGCAGCCGTCGCCGCCGCCTCCAACGTCGCCTCCGCGCGCGCCTCGCGCAGCGTCGCATGCGGGGACGGCAGGCTCAGACCGCCCTGCGAATCCGGGTACCGGAACGCCAGCGCCACCTCGCACTCCCCGCCGCGCAGCATCGCCAACGCCTGCGGGGGCTCCGCCTCCACCAGCGAGACCCGCACCCCCGGGTGCGCCGCCCGCACCTGCGCCACCGACCGCGGCACCAGCGTCGAACTCGCCGTCGGGAACGAGACCAGCCGCACCCGGCCCGCCCGCAGCCCCGCGATCGCCGCGACCTCCTCCTCCGCGGCCGACAGCCCCGCGAGGATCCCGTTCGCATGCTTCAACAGCACCCGCCCGGCCTCGCTCAGCTGCATCTCCCGCCCCGACCGCACCACCAGCGGGGTGTCCACCGCCTTCTCCAGCGCCTTCATCTGCTGACTCACCGCAGGCTGAGTGCACCCCAGCTCCCGCGCCGCAGCAGAAAAGGACCCGGTCCGGGCGACGGCATGCAGAACACGGAGGTGGCGGGCTTCAATCACGCCATCAACCTTAGAGGGAGAGCCAGGGTGCGGATCCAGGGAGAGCACCACCAGGGGCGCGGGGGAACTGCGCGGCCAGCCATGCACCGTCCGCACTCGACCACCATCGTCCAGCCCCACCCGCCTCCGCCCACGCGAAAGGGGCGCGAGGAACCGGCGGTCCCAGCCTCGCACTACGAGAGTGCATGGCCGGTCGCGCAGTTCCTCGCGCCCCTGGGGCTGCTGCCCCTAACGCCTAGCTGTCAGCAGACGCTCAGTGGCTGTGGCCGTGCCCACCGTGCGAGTGGCCGTGGCCCGCGGCCTCTTCCTCTTCCTTCTTCTCGACCACGAGGGTCTCGGTGGTGAGGAGGAGGGAGGCGATGGAGGCGGCGTTCTCCAGGGCGGAGCGGGTGACCTTGACCGGGTCGATGACGCCGGCCTTGACCAGGTCGCCGTACTCGCCGGTGGCGGCGTTGTAGCCCTGGCCCGGCTCGAGCTCGGAGACCTTGGAGGTGATGACGTAGCCCTCGAGGCCGGCGTTCTGGGCGATCCAGCGCAGCGGCTCGACCAGGGCGCGGCGGACCACGGCGACACCGGTGGCCTCGTCGCCGGACAGGCCGAGGCCGTCCTCCAGGACCTTCGCGGCGTGCACCAGCGAGGCGCCACCACCGGCGACGATGCCCTCCTCGACCGCGGCGCGGGTCGCGGAGATGGCGTCCTCCAGGCGGTGCTTGCGCTCCTTGAGCTCGACCTCGGTGGCCGCGCCGACCTTGATCACGCAGACGCCACCGGCCAGCTTGGCCAGGCGCTCCTGCAGCTTCTCGCGGTCCCAGTCGGAGTCGGTGTTGGCGATCTCGGCCTTGATCTGGGCCACGCGGCCGGCGACCTCGGAGGAGTCACCGGCGCCGTCGACGACGATGGTCTCGTCCTTGGTGACGGTGATGCGGCGGGCGGAGCCCAGCACGTCCAGGCCGACCTGGTCGAGCTTGAGGCCGACCTCCTCGGAGATGACCTGGCCACCGGTCAGGGTGGCGATGTCGCCGAGGATGGCCTTGCGGCGGTCACCGAAGCCGGGGGCCTTGACCGCGACCGCGTTGAAGGTGCCGCGGATCTTGTTGACCACCAGGGTGGACAGCGCCTCGCCGTCGACGTCCTCGGCGATGATCAGCAGCGGGCGGGAGCCGCCGGCCTGCAGGACCTTCTCCAGCAGCGGCAGGAGCTCCTGGATCGAGGAGATCTTGCCCTGGTTGATCAGGATGTACGGGTCCTCCAGGACGGCTTCCTGGCGCTCCGCGTCGGTGACGAAGTACGGCGACAGGTAGCCCTTGTCGAACTGCATGCCCTCGGTGAACTCGAGCTCGACGCCGAAGGTGTTCGACTCCTCGACGGTGATGACACCGTCCTTGCCGACCTTGTCGATCGCCTCGGCGATCAGCTCGCCGACCTGGGTGTCCTGCGCGGAGAGGGAGGCGACGGCGGCGATGTCGTCCTTGCCCTCGATCTCGCGGGCGACCGACAGCAGGTGCTCGGAGACGGCGGCGACAGCCTTGTCGATGCCCTTCTTCAGGGCGGCCGGGCCGGCGCCGGCGGCGACGTTGCGCAGACCCTCGTTGACCAGGGCCTGGGCCAGCACGGTGGCGGTGGTGGTGCCGTCACCCGCGACGTCGTTGGTCTTGGTGGCGACCTCCTTGACCAGCTGCGCGCCGAGGTTCTCGTACGGGTCGTCGAGCTCGACCTCGCGGGCGATGGTCACACCGTCGTTGGTGATGGTGGGGGCGCCGAACTTCTTGTCGATGACGACGTTGCGGCCCTTGGGGCCGATGGTCACCTTGACGGTGTCGGCCAGCTTGTTGACGCCGCGCTCCAGCGAGCGGCGGGCATCCTCGTTGAACTGCAGGGTCTTCGCCATGATCCCGTTTCCTCAGGGTGTGGTCTGCGTACGTGGAGCAACAACCGCGCCCCGGGCCCCTGTCAGTGCTGACACGGATCCGGGGCGGGCTGGGGACGTCTTACTTCTCGATGATGGCGAGAACGTCGCGAGCCGAGAGGACGAGGTACTCCTCGCCCTGGTACTTCACCTCGGTGCCGCCGTACTTCGAGTACAGGACGATGTCACCGACGGCGACGTCGAGCGGCAGACGCTGGCCGTCCTCGAAGCGGCCCGGGCCGACAGCCAGGACGACACCCTCCTGGGGCTTCTCCTTGGCAGTGTCCGGGATCACCAGGCCGGAGGCGGTGGTGGTCTCGGCGTCGAGCGGCTGGACCACAATGCGGTCCTCGAGCGGCTTGATGGCAACCTTGCTGCTGGTGGTCACGTCCGAGCTCCCCTTCGGAGATTACGGGGTTGTCTATCAGGTAGGTGGGCGAGGGTGCGCAGCTGCCGTCGCGGGGGTCAGGCACGCATCTTCGCGTTAGCACTCCCCCTGGGGGGAGTGCCAGGAACGACCTTAGGTCGCCGTTAGCACTCAGTCAACCAGAGTGCCAATGACGCCGTGTCGGATGTCGGCACCACACCCCCCGATTGAGTGCCGGTACTCAGGCGGCGGCGCCGGCCCGGGCGCCAGGATCGGCGCATGACGAAGACTCGACGCCCCGCAGGGCAGGACGCGTTCCACGCGGTGTGGATGGTGGCCGCGGAAGTGCCGCTGCTGGCCATGCTGCCGGGCATGCTGACCTGGGCGAGGTTCAGCTACGTGTGGGTCGCCGACCCTTCGGTCTTCGGCCCGCTGGGGCAGGTGCTCGGGGCGTTCTCGCTGATGCTGGCCGCGTCGGGACTGCTGCTCGCGCTCATGGTGCTGGCGACCGGCCTGGTGCTGCCGGCCCGCCGGGGACTGCGGATCGCACCGCTGGCGCTGCTGACGGTGGGGCCGCTGCTGGCGGTGGCGGCGCACTCGGTGCTGCGCCTCTGATCCTTCCGGGTTGTGCACGGGCGCTCAGGCGACGGCGCCGACTCCAGGTTCGGCATCGGCACATGACGAAGACCGTCCGCACGGCGGGATGTACGGCATGCGCTCCGGTTGACGGCGCTGGCAGCGATCGCGCTGCGGGTGATCACGGGGTGAGCGGGGCGGGGACAATGGTGGTGTGGAGATCGAGTCGTTCCGGGCGCTGCTGACCGAGCAGGGGCAGGCGCTGCTGGCGGAGTTGCGGGAGTTCACGGCGGACCAGGAGCTGGCGCTGGCGACCCGGCTGCGGCGGGATTACCCAGCGGAGCTGGTGCGGGCCGCGTTCGAGCAGGCGCGGTTGCGGCAGCGGGCGGAGGCGAAGTTCGGGGCGGACGCCCGGTCGATGTACTTCACCCAGAACGGGGTGGAGCAGGCGACCCGGCGCAGTGTGGCCGAGTGGCGGGCGGGTCGGTTCGCGGCGCTCGGGGTGAAGCGGTTGGCGGACCTGTGCTGCGGGATCGGCGGGGACGCGATCGCGCTGGCCCGGGCCGGGATCGCGGTGCTGGCGGTGGACCGCGACGAGCTGACCTGCGAGGTGGCGCGGGCGAACGCGGCGGCGCTGGGCGTGGCGGAGCTGGTGGAGGTGCGCTGCGCGGACGTCGCGGACATCGACACGGACGGCTTCGACGCGGTGTTCACCGACCCGGCGCGGCGCACCTCGCGCGGGCGGGTATTCGATCCGGAGGCGTATTCGCCGCCGCTGTCCTGGGCGGTGGAGGCGGCCCGGCGCACCCCGTTCGGCGCGTTGAAGGTGGCGCCGGGGATCCCGCACGAGCTGGTGCCGGAGGGCGCCGAGGCGGAGTGGGTGTCGGACCGGGGCGAGGTGAAGGAGGCGGTGCTGTGGTTCGGCACCGGGGCCGCCGAGCCGTACCGGGCGACGGTGCTGCCGGGCCCGCACTCGCTGGCCGGCGGCGCGCTGCCGGACCCGCCGGTGGGCGCGGTGGGCCGGTACCTGTACGAGCCGGACGGCGCGGTGATCCGGGGCCGGATGGTCGCCGAGGTGGCCGAGTTGACGAACGGCCGGCTGATCGACCCGATGATCGCGTACGTCACCTCGGACGAGCTGCACCCGACGCCGTACGCGCACGCCTACGAGCTGTCCGACGTACTGCCGTACAACGTCAAGAAGTTGAAGGCGCTGGTGAAGGAACGCCGGATCGGCACCGTGGTGATCAAGAAGCGCGGGGCGTCGGTGGTGCCGGAGGAGCTGCGGCGACAGCTGAAGCCGTCCGGGCCGAACTCGGTGACGGTGATCGTCGCCCGTACCGAGGCCGGCCCGGTGATGATGCTGGGTCAGCCGACGGGCTTGGCGATGTAGTCGTCGAGGCGGGCGACCGCGAAGCCCTGTTCCTGGATGCGGGCGAGCATCTCGCCGAACATCGAGGTCATGCTCTCGCCCTTGAGCTCGGACGGGCCGCGGAAGTGGGCGAGGATGATGTCGCCGTTCTTCAGCTTCTTGTCGGCGGACTGGTACTGCATGTCGTGGATCTGCATGGATTCACGCCACAGCACGATGGCGCGCGGCCCGCACTCCTGCACCGAGGTGTTCAGGGTCGGGGTGTTGGCGCCGTCGCCGAACGGCGGGCGGAACAGGTAGGGGGCGGTGCCGTACTGCTCGGTGAGGGCGGTCTGGTCGTCGCAGATCTCGGACTTCTGCTTGGCGGCCGGGATCTTGCTCATCACCGGGTGGTCGACGGTGTGGTTCTGAATGGTGTTGCCGAGCGCCTGCAGCGGCTTGAAGTAGGCGTAGTCGTTCTTGACGATGTCCTTGGTCAGGAACATCGTGATCGGCACCTTCAGGTCGGTCAGCATCTGGACGAACTTGGGGTCCTTCTCGGCCCCGTCGTCGATGGTGATGAAGACGACCTTGTCCTGGGTGGGGACTTCGCTGAACACCGGCACGGTGCCGGTCTTGGTCAGCTTGATCGGCTTGTCGGCGGGCGCCGCGGGCGCCTTGGCCATCGGCTTGAGGCCCCACTTCGCCCATGCGGCGTCCCCGGCGGTGTCCTGCGCGGGCGCCGACGCGGGGGCGGACGAGCCGCCCGAGGACGCGGCGGAGGGCTGCGCGGGGGCTGCGGACTTCGTGGCGGGCGCGGAGCTTCCGCACCCGCTGGCCGCCAGCAGCACGGCGAGCGCGCCCAACCCGTACCCGATCCGGGCCCTCTTCTTCACCGGTGTCCCCCGCTCTCAGCTCTACAGGCGTGTCGATGTTCAGGACGAACGCTACCTGCCCCGCGGTTGCCTACCCGACGTCCGTCCGGGTGAAGGTCCAGTGGTGCACCGGCCGGGACAGCAGCCCCGCCGGGGGCGCCGGGACGGGCTGCGGCTCGCCCGTCCACAGCGCGATCATCAGCACCCGGTCGCCGGGTGCGGTGAACAGTTCGACCCGTTCCAGGCCGGCCGCCCCACGCACCGCGGGGAGCGCGAACTCCCGTGCCCAGGTGTGCAGTTCGCTCCCCCGCCCGTCGGCCGCGCGGGCCTCCCACATGGCCGCCAGGGTCACTTCAGCGCCTCGGCCGCGTGCGCGTGGAAGTCCGTGTGCGGGACGTGCGTCTCGGTGACCGGCAGCGAGGAGTCCGCCGACAGGTCGAACGCCGACGGGGTGCGGTCGCGCCAGACCATCTCGGCGCCGAGCGCGGCCACCATCGCGCCGTTGTCGGTGCACAGGCCCGGCCGCGGCACCCGCAGCACGATTCCCGCCTTGTCGCAGCGCTGCTGCGCCATCTCGCGCAGCCGGGAGTTCGCGGCGACGCCGCCGCCGATCATCAGGTGGTCGACGCCGTTGTCCTTGCACGCCCGCACAGCCTTGCGGGTGAGCACGTCGGTGACGGCCTCCTGGAAGGACGCGGCGACGTCCGCCACCGGCACCGGCTCGCCGGCCCGCCGCTTGGCCTCGACCCAGCGCGCCACGGCGGTCTTCAGGCCGGAGAACGAGAAGTCGTACGCCGGGTCGCTCGCGCTGCTCAGGCCGCGCGGGAAGGCGATCGCCTTGCCGTCGCCCTCGCGGGCCATCCGGTCCACCACCGGCCCGCCGGGGAAGCCCAGGCCGAGAACGCGCGCGACCTTGTCGAACGCCTCGCCGGCCGCGTCGTCGATGGTCGCGCCGAGCGGCCGCACGTCGGAGGTGATGTCGCTGCTGAGCAGCAGCGAGGAGTGCCCGCCGGAGACCAGCAGCGCCATGGTCGGCTCGGGCAGCCGGCCGTGCTCCAGCTGGTCGACGCAGATGTGCGAGGCCAGGTGGTTGACGCCGTACAGCGGCTTGTCCAGCGCCCACGCGTACGCCTTGGCGGCGCTGACGCCGACCAGCAGCGCACCGGCCAGGCCGGGGCCGGCGGTGACGGCGATGCCGTCCAGGTCGCTCGCCTTGATGCCGGCGGTGTCCAGCGCGCGCTGGATGGTGGGGACCATCGCCTCCAGGTGCGCCCGGCTGGCGATCTCCGGGACGACGCCGCCGAACCGGGCGTGGTCGTTCACCGAGGACGCGACCGCGTCGGCGAGCAGCGTGGTGCCGCGGACGATGCCGACGCCGGTCTCGTCGCAGGAGGTCTCGATTCCGAGGACGAGCGGTTCGTCAGCCATTGTGATGATCCTTCAGATCGCTTGCATCGCTTGCCAGGTGGTCCAGACGCATCACCAGTGCGTCCACGTTGGCGGGCTGGTAGTAGCCCCGCCGGATGCCGACCGGCTCGAACCCGAACCGCTCGTACAGCTGCTGCGCGCGCAGGTTGTCCACCCGCACCTCCAGCAGCAGCTCGGCACAGCCGCGCCGGACCGACTCCTCGATCAGCTCGGTCAGCAGCATCGCCCCGAGGCCCGCCCCCTGGTGCCCGGCCTCCACCGCGATGGTCTGCACGTCGCCGTCCGCCCCGACCACCATCAGCCCGGCGTAGCCGACCAGCGTGTCGTCCTCGCCGACCGCCACCACGTAGTGCCGGCTGCCGCCCGGGTGCGCCTCGGCCAGCTCGGACCAGTACATCCCGCGCGACCAGGCGTCGTCGGGGAACAGCAGGTGCTCCAGCGCCATGACGGGCTCGATGTCCCACCAGCGCATGGGACGCAGCGAGAACCTAGCCACGGCCGGAGAGTCCCGTGCGCGTCACGCCGGAAGCACCGCCTTGTAGCCGGCCGGCACCTGCGCGTCCGGGCGCCGCAGGTACAGCGGGGCGTTCGGCAGCAGCTCGCGGCCGGCCGCCAGCTCGCGGACCGCGAAGTCGGCGAGCGCGCCGGCCGACACGTGCTCGGGGCCGCTCGCCGCCGGCAGGCCGTACAGCAGCGCGCCCGCGCCGACCGTCCGCCCGCCGGGCTCGATCTCCGCCGGACGGTCCACCGAGGGCCCGGAGATCCGGGTGCCGGACGCGTCGTAGGAGGCCCAGTAGACCTCCTTGCGGCGCGCGTCGGTGGCAACCGAGAACGCCTCGTCCAGGCCCTCGGTGCGGGCCTGGTGGGCGATCGCGTCGAGGGTGCAGACGCCGTGCACCGGCAGGCCGAGCGCGTCGCCGAGCGCGGCGGCGGTCACCAGGCCGACCCGCAGGCCGGTGTAGGGGCCGGGGCCGACGCCGACCGCGAGGTCGGTGAGCTGCCGCTTGTCCACACCGGCGGTGCGCAGCACGGCGCCGATGGTGGGCAGCAGCAGTTCGCCGTGCCGGCGGGCGTCGACCTCGTAGGACTCGGCGAGCACGCGCTCGCCGTCGTGGACGGCGGCCGTGACGGCGGGGGTGGCGGTGTCGAAGGCGAGGAGGAGCACGCGTTCAAGGTTAGAGGGTCCGGCGAGGGTGCCCGCACCGGCCGGGAACACACGATCGGAAGAGGCCGAAGCGGCGTCGCGGACCTGGCACGATGGGCCTCGGACGTGAGACGGAGCGTTGAGGAGCAGACCGTGGCGAAGCTGGGTCCTGGTGTGGTGGTCGGCGGGCTGACCCTGGGCGCCATGGCGGTGATCGGGCTGCTGGCGTTCCAGGCGAACGGCGCCGCGTCCCGGGCGGTGGCGGCCGCCCCGGCCTCGGCGAGCGCCCCGGCTGCGGCGCCCTCGGCGAGCTCGCCGAGCGAGCGGCCGACCGCTCCCCCGTTGCCGGCGGACTCCGGGGCGGGCCTGCGAGTGGTGTTCTCGCTCAAGGAGCGCCAGGTGTGGCTGGTCGACCCGAAGAAGCCGGAGCAGGTGGTCGGCACGTTCAAGGTGACGCCGGGCAGCGCGCTGCCGAACCCGGGCGCGTACACGGTCTACAGCCGCACGGCGGCGGGCACCGGCACGGACGGCCGGCAGATCGAGCATGTGGTGCGGTTCACCCAGCAGCAGGGCACGGTGTTCGGTTTCAGCGCGCTGGTGGACGAGAACGCCGCCGCGCCGTCGGTGGACCCGAAGACCAAGACCGGCGGCATCCGGGCGTCCCGCTCGGACGGCCAGGCGCTGTGGGACTTCGCGCCGAACGGCACCCGGGTGGTCGTGGTCGCCTGACGGTAAGCCGGAACGCTACGCGGCGTGGCGCTCCGGCGGGGTGGAGACCGCCTCGGCGGCCCGGCAGGACGCCAGCAGCACCCGCATCGGCACGGGCTCCTGCGGCGCGTCGGTGCGCGAGGCCTTGGCGCGCGAAGCCTCGACGCGTGCCGCGTCGGCCGGTTCGGGACGGCGGTCGGTCCGGGGGGTGGTGCTCGCCATGAGGCGCCTCCCTAGTTAGGTACACCTAACCTGCTGCCGCCATCCCATCACGCCCACCGGCCGGGCCGCAACAATTTACCGACACGCTGTCGGGAAACCGGCTCAGTTGTCACCCAATACGGTGAGGTCCACGTCGTCCCAGCGAGCGCCCAGCCCCGTCACGGTGACCCGCCGCCCGTCCGCCTCCACGGTGACGTCCGCCTCCGCACCGCCCAGGGTCCGCTCGATCCGGACCTCCAGCCGGTCCTCGGAGAGCTGCTCGACCTTGCCCTCGCCCCACTCGACGACGATCACCGACTCGGGCAGCGAGACGTCCAGGTCGAGGTCCTCCATCTCGTCCAGGCCGCCGCCCAGCCGGTACGCGTCCACGTGCACCAGCGCGGGGCCACCGGTCAGCGACGGGTGCACCCGGGCGATCACGAAGGTCGGCGAGGTGACGGCGCCGCGCACCCCCAGGCCCTCCCCCAGGCCGCGGGTCAGCGTGGTCTTGCCCGCGCCCAGCTCCCCCGACAGCAGCACCAGGTCGCCCGGGCGCAGCAGGGCGGCGAGCCGCCGGCCGAGGCCGGTCATCCGCTCCGCGGTGGCGACGGTCAGAGTGGTCTGCGAACCCATGGCGTCCTTCTTCGATCGTTGCGGCCACCCCTACGGTGCCACACCCGGACGCCCGTTCAGCCCTCCGGCCGGTCACCCTCGGGCTCGCGCAGCGCGGCGGGCAGCGGGCCGGTGCCGGCCCGGTCGGCGGCCCGCTCCAGCAGGGCGACCAGTTCCCCGTCCACCAGCTCGGGGCGTTCCAGCATCACCAGGTGGCCGGCGTCCTCCACCAGCACCAGCCGGGCACCGGGCAACGCGGCGGCGATCGCCTCGGAGTACTCGGGCGGGGTGATCAGGTCCTTCGCGCCGGCCATCACCAGCGTGGGGACGCCGTCCAGCCCGGCCAGCGCGGCCAGCTTGTCGTGCGCCGAGAACGCCGGGTAGAACTCCGCGACCACGTCGATCGGAGTGGCGTCCAGCAGCTGCTCGGCGAACCGCACCACCGCCGGGTCGACGTCCTTGCCGCCGAACGAGAACCGCCGGTAGAACACCGCCGTCAGGTCCGAACCCCAGCGCCGGGTCGCCTCCACCAGCTCGACCTGCCGGCCCAGCATCCGCACCACACCGGGCGCGACCCGCTTGACCAGGCTCGCCCCGGCGGCGGGCAGGCCCAGCGTCACCGAGTCCCAGCCACCTGCCAGCGTGCCGATCAGCGCCACCCCGACCACCCGGCCGTCCGGCCCGAACAGCTCGGGATGCTGGGCGGCCAGCGCCATCACCGTCATGCCGCCCATCGAATGCCCGACCAGCACAATCGGCCCGTCCGGCACCACCGCGTCCAGCACCGCCCGCAGGTCGCCGCCGAGCTGATCGATCGACGCGGGCTCACCGTTCAGGTACGAGCGGGACCGCTCGGAACGGCCGTGGCTGCGCTGGTCCCAGAACACCGCCCGCAGCGCACCGCGCAGCGCGGCCCGCTGGAAGTGCCAGCTGTCCTGGTTCAGGCAGTACCCGTGGCAGAACACCACGGTCGGCCCGGGGCCGTCGGCGGCGTCCACCTCCACGTACAACTCGGTGCCGTCATCGGCCCGCACCCGCCGCGGCGCACCCCGCAACGACCCGAACGGCGCCGCCGCGTCCAGCTCCTCCCGGGCCCGCCGACGCATCGCCCGCCCCACCGTCATCCGCTCCACCGCCACCCCGGCAGCGGCCCCGGCGGCGAGCACCCCGAGCGATATCCCGATCAGCCCGGCCCTGGAGACCCCCGACGGCTCAGCCATTCTTGGTGAACTCACGGGCGCGGAGGGGTGCGAAAACGGGGGCGCGTGGGGGCACCTCCCAGCCCGCCAAGGGCTGGGGGAGAACTGCGCGAAGCGGAAGGCGAACGTGGGAAAGATCGCGCCACTGACAGCCAGTTGCACGTGAGCGCGCCCTACCGAAGACAGCCACTACCGCACCCCACCCACGTACCGCCGGGGCACCCGCCCCCCGATCCGAGTGATGATCTCGTACGAAAGCGTCCCGCAAGCCTTCGCCCAGTCCTCGGCAGTGGGCTCGCCCCGGTCGCCGGCGCCGAACAGCAGGGCTTCTTCGCCGACCTCGGGCGTGTCCCCACCGAGGTCCACCACGAACTGGTCCATCGCGACCCGGCCGGCCACCCGGTAGCGGCCGGAGCCGATCTGCACCGGCCCGGTGTTGCTCGCGTGCCGCGGAATGCCGTCCGCGTAGCCGAGCGGGATCAGGCCGAGCGTGGTGGGACCGGGCGTGACGTAGTGATGGCCGTAGGAGACGCCGTGGCCGCCGGGGACACGCTTGACCATGGCGAGCCGGGCCGCCAGCGACATGACCGGCCGCAGGCCGTAATCGGCGGGCGTGCCGACCTCGGGCACCGGCGACAGGCCGTACATGGCGAGGCCGGGCCGGACCAGGTCGTAGTGCGACTGCGGGAGCAGCAGGGTGGCCGGGGAGTTCGCCAGGTGCCGCACCTCGGGGTCGAGGCCGGCCCGCTCGGCGGACGACAGCGCCTGTGCGAAGGAGTCCAGCTGGGCCTGGATGGAGGGGTGGCCGGGCTCGTCGGCGGCGGCGAAGTGCGACCACACGCCGACCACCCGCAGCAGGCCGTCGGCCTGTGCCTTGGCGGCGTTGTCGACCAGGTCGGCCCAGTCGTGCGGCTGGCAGCCGTTGCGGCCGAGGCCGGTGTCGGCCTTGAGGTGGATCCGGGCCGGGATGCCGGTGGCTCGGACGGCGGCGAGGAGTTCGTCCAGCGCCCACTGGCCGCTGATCGAGATGTCGACGGACTCGCGCAGCGCCTGCTCCCAGGGGCCGCCGGGCGTCCACAGCCAGCACAGGATGCGGGCCTGCTCGGGGCGGATCCCGGCGGCGCGCAGTGCGAGCGCCTCCTGCGGGGTGGCGGTGCCGAGCCAGCCGGCGCCGGCGGCGATCGCCTCGCGGGCGCACTGAAGCGCTCCGTGGCCGTAGGCGTCGGCCTTGACCACGGCCATCAGCTCGGGGCCGTTGGTGCGGGCGCGCAGGGCGGCCAGGTTGTCGCGCAGGGCGGCCAGGTCGATGGTCGCCTCGGCACGGACCCCCTCGGTCAGTGCGGGTGTCCCGGTGGTATTCGCAGTCGTCATCGCGTATCAGTCTCCCAGACCCCCGCCGGTCCCCCCATCAGGGGCGCGGCCGACCGGGGTGCGGTCACCCGTCCACCTGTATGCCCTTTCCCTTCCGGTGTCTCCACGCGGTGGAGCGGGTTCCGGTTCCGAACGGGGTGTCAACCGGTCGTCGACCGGGCCGGGGCCGGGCCGACGAGGATACGCCTCCCGGCCCCGGACAGGGCGTCAGCCGGTCAGCGACTGCCAGACGGGGTGCAGCGCCTCGGCGAGGTCGAGCGCCGTGATCGGGGCACCTGTTCCCGCGGCGCGCCTCCCGGCCAGGCCGTGCAGGTACGCGGCGGCGGAGGCGGCGTCGAGCGGGGTCAGGCCGGTGGCGAGCAGGGAGCCGGCCAGGCCGGACAGGACGTCGCCGCTGCCGGCGGTGCCGAGCCAGCCGGTGCCGGTGGTGTTCACCCGGGCGGTGCCGTCGGGGTCGGCGACGACGGTGGTGGAGCCCTTGAGCAGCACCGTCGCGCCGTAGCGGGCGGCGAGCGAACGGGCAACCACCAGTCGGCGGGCGGCGACCGTGTCGGCGTCGGCGTGCTCTCCGACGCCGGCCAGCAGCCGGGCGGCCTCGCCGGCGTGCGGGGTGAGCAGGGTCGGGGCGGACCGGTCGGCGAGCAGGCCGGGGCCGAGCCGGGCGAGTTCGGTGAGCGCGTCGGCGTCGGCGAGCACCGGGACGTCGGTGTCGAGGGCCTCCCGCAGAGCGTGCTCCGCGCCGTCGCCGCCCCCGGGGCCGACCACCCAGGCCTGGACCCGCCCGGCACCGGCCGGACCGGTCTCACTGACCAGCGTCTCGGGGTGGCGGCGGACCACTTCCTCGGCAGCGTGCCCGGTGTAGCGCACCGCGCCCGCGCCGCCCCGCAACGCCCCCGCGACGGCGAGCAGCGCCGCGCCCGGGTAGCGGGCGGAACCGGCACAGACGCCGACCACGCCGCGCCGGTACTTGTCGCTCTCCGCGCCGGGGACGGGCAGCAGCGCGGCCACGTCGGCGTGCTGGAGCGCCTCGACGGGGGCGGGCGGCAGGTCGAGGCCGATCTTCACCAGGTGGACCACGCCCGCGTAGCCGGCGCCGGGGTCGATCAGCAGGCCGGGCTTGTAGGTGCCGAAGCAGACGGTGACGTCGGCGCGCAGCGCGGGGCCTGCCACCTCGCCGGTGTCGGGGTCGACGCCGGAGGGCACGTCCACGGCGACCACGGGGCCGCGGCGGGCCATGGTCGCGAAGGGCGCCGCGGCCGGACGCAGCGGGCCGCGACCGCCGATGCCGACGATGCCGTCCAGCACCAGGTCGGCGCGCCCGAACGCGCCGGCGTCGTCGGTGACCCGGCCGCCGGCGGCGAGAAGCTCCGCGAGGCCGGCGGCGTGCGCCTTGGCGGGGTCGAGCAGCAGGGCTTCGACGCGAGCGCCCCGGCGGGCGAGGCGGGCGGCGGCGTACAGCGCGTCACCGCCGTTGTCGCCGGAGCCGGCCAGGACGAGGATGCGGCTGCCGTAGACCCTGGGCAGCAGTCGGGCGCAGGTCGCAGCTAGACCGGCTGCGGCGCGCTGCATCAGGGTGCCTTCGGGGAGGGTGGCCATCAGCGCGGCCTCGGCTGCACGGACTTGGGCGACTTGGTGGGCCTGGCGCATTCGAAAGCTCCTTCGGGGCGCGAGCACGTGCAAGTCATTGTCCGTGGCGCGATCTCAAGGAGGGGGATCTTCCGCTTCGCGCAGTTCCACGCGCCCCCGGCTCAGCCTTCGGCGATCACCACGGCCGAGGCGACGCCCGCGTCGTGGCTGAGCGAGACGTGCCAGCCCGTCACGCCGAGGGCGGCGGCGCGGGCTTCGACGGTGCCGGTGACGTGCAGGACGGGTCGGCCGGATTCCTCGACACGGACTTCGGCGTCCTCCCAACGCAGGCCGGGGGGTGCGCCGAGGGCCTTGGCGAGTGCCTCTTTCGCGGCGAACCGGGCGGCCAGTGAGGCGGTGCCCCGGCGTTGTCCGGACGGGAGGGTCAACTCGCCTGCGGTGAAGAGCCGTTCGGCGAGTCCGGGGGTGCGTTCCAGGGATTCCCCGAACCGTCCGATGTCCGCCACGTCGATGCCGACGCCGATGATCACGCCTGTTCCTCCGTCCATGCCTGCGCAGTGCCGCGCAGGCATGGACGATACGCGGGCTACTCGACCGTGACGGACTTGGCGAGGTTGCGCGGCTGGTCGACCTCGTGGCCCTTGGCGGTGGCCAGCTCGCAGGCGAAGACCTGGAGCGGGACGGTGGACACCAGGGGCTGGAGCAGGGTCGGGGTGGCCGGGATGCGGATCAGGTGGTCGGCGTAGGGGACGACGGCCTCGTCGCCCTCCTCGGCGATCACGATGGTCTTGGCGCCGCGGGCCCGGATCTCCTGGATGTTGGAGACGATCTTGTCGTGCAGGACGGAGCGACCGCGCGGCGAGGGGACCACGACGACGACCGGCAGGTCCTGCTCGATCAGGGCGATCGGGCCGTGCTTGAGCTCGCCGGCGGCGAAGCCCTCGGCGTGCATGTAGGCGAGTTCCTTGAGCTTGAGCGCGCCTTCGAGGGCCACCGGGTGGCCGACGTGCCGGCCGAGGAAGAGCACCGCGGGGGCGTCGGCCAGCGAGCGGGCCAGCGCGCGGACCGGCTCCATGGTGCCGAGCACCTGCTCGACCTGCCGGGGGGCGTCGCCGAGTTCGCGGATCACCGAGGAGATCTCGTCGCCCCACTTGGTGCCGCGCACCTGGCCCAGGTACAGGGCGACCAGGTAGCAGGCGACCAGCTGGGTCAGGAACGCCTTGGTGGAGGCGACCGCGACCTCGGGGCCGGCGTGGGTGTACAGCACCGCGTCGGACTCGCGCGGGATGGTCGAGCCGTTGGTGTTGCAGATCGCCAGGACCTTGGCGCCCTGCTCGCGGGCGTGCCGCAGCGCCATCAGGGTGTCCATGGTCTCGCCGGACTGCGAGATGGCGATGACCAGGGTGCGGTCGTCCATGATCGGGTCGCGGTAGCGGAACTCGCTGGCCACCTCGACCTCGCACGGGATGCGGGTCCAGTGCTCGATCGCGTACTTGGCGATCATGCCGGCGTGGAACGCGGTGCCGCAGGCGACGATCACCACCTTGTCGACCTCGCGCAGCACCTGGTCGGGGATGCGCAGCTCGTCGAGGGTGAGCCGGCCGTCGGTGCCGATCCGGCCGAGCAGGGTGTCGGCGACGGCCTTGGGCTGCTCGGCGATCTCCTTGAGCATGAAGTAGTCGTAGCCGCCCTTCTCGGCGGCCGAGGCGTCCCAGTCGACGTGGTACTCGCGGACCTCGGCGGGCGTGCCGTCGAAGTTGGTCACCGTCACGCCCTCGCGGCGCAGTTCGACGACCTGGTCCTGGCCGAGCTCGATGGCCTCGCGGGTGTGCGCGATGAACGCGGCGACGTCCGAGGCGAGGAAGTTCTCGCCGTCGCCGACGCCGACCACCAGCGGCGAGTTGCGGCGGGCGCCGACCACCACGTCGGGGGCGTCGGCGTGCACCGCGACCAGGGTGAACGCGCCGTCCAGCTGCCGGCACACGGTGCGCATGGCCTCGGCGAGGTCGCCGTCGTAGGCCTCGGACAGCAGGTGGGCGACCACCTCGGTGTCGGTCTCCGAGCGCAGCGTGTGGCCGCGGTCGGCGAGTTCGGCGCGCAGCAGGGCGAAGTTCTCGATGATGCCGTTGTGGACGACGGCGACCTTGCGGTGGTCGTCCAGGTGGGGGTGGGCGTTGGCGTCGTTCGGCGCGCCGTGGGTGGCCCACCGGGTGTGTCCGATGCCCGTGGTGCCGGCCGGCAGAGGGGTTTCGGCCAGCGACTTCTCCAGGTTGACGAGCTTTCCGGCCCGCTTGTCGGTCGCCAGGAGCCGCTGCCCGTCGGCTCCTTCGGTCTGCACCGCGACGCCGGCCGAGTCGTAGCCCCGGTACTCCAGCCGCCGCAGACCTGCGATCACTACGTCGAGGGCCTGCTGGGGGCCCGTATATCCAACAATTCCGCACATATGCGCCAGCATAGGTGCCGGTGTTCGAGCCCCTGCTGGTCGGATGACCACACCGGGTGACCGACACCACAACACCCGGCGGCCCGGACACGGCTCACAATGGACCCTGTGCTGACCGAACTCTGTACGAGGGGCGCGCCCGCCGCACCCACCCCCTCCCCGTACGTGGATCTGGACCGCGCCGAGTGGAGCGCGCTGCGCGAACGCACGCCGCTGCCGCTCACCGCCGACGAGGTCGAGCGCCTCCGCGGCCTCGGTACCGCGCTGGACCTGGACGAGGTCCGCGACGTCTACCTGCCGCTGTCGCGCCTGCTGAACCTGTACATCCACGCCACGCACGAGCTGCGCGGCGCGCTGGGCACGTTCCTGGACACCCCCGACACCGAGCGGGTGCGCACCCCGTTCATCATCGGCGTGGCCGGGTCGGTGGCGGTCGGCAAGTCCACCACGGCCCGCCTGCTGAAGGCCCTGCTGGCGCGCTGGCCCGAGCACCCGCGGGTCGAGCTGGTCACCACCGACGGCTTCCTGCTGCCCAACGCGGAACTGCGCCGGCGCGGCCTGATGGCCCGCAAGGGCTTCCCGGAGTCCTACGACCGGCGGGCGCTGATGCGCTTCGTCGCGGACGTGAAGGCCGGCAAGGAGCGGGTCACCGCCCCCGTCTACTCGCACCTGGTGTACGACATCGTGCCGGACGAGCAGCTGGTGGTGGAGCGCCCCGACATCCTGATCGTCGAGGGCCTGAACGTGCTCCAGCCGGCCCTGCCCGGCACCGACGGGCGGACCAGGATGGCGGTCGCCGACTACTTCGACTTCTCGATCTACGTCGACGCCCGCACCGACGACATCGAGGCCTGGTACCTGGACCGGTTCCGCAAGCTGCGCGAGACCGCCTTCCAGGACCCCAACTCCTATTTCCGGCGCTTCACCGAGGTGCCCGAGGAGGAGGCGATGGACTACGGCCGGCAGGTCTGGCGGACCATCAACCGGCCGAACCTGCTCGAGAACGTCCTGCCCACCCGCGGCCGGGCCACCCTGATCCTGCAGAAGGGCGCGGACCACAAGGTCCGCCGTGCGCTGCTCCGCAAGCTCTGACCCGGTTTGTCTGTACCCGATCGCAAGATTGACGGTCCGTCAGGATCACGGGTGCCTTCCAATCCGCGAGAAAACCCCTACCCCCTGCCCGCTATGGGACGTTCGCCGGAAATAGCAGGACGCGGGCACCCGTATCATCTTGGGGTCCCAACTGCGCGCCACGAGCGATGGAACGGATTACGTACTCGAGATGCTTGCCTTCCTGCTCGAGCTCCGGCAATGGTGGACCACCCGGGCGATATACCCGTTCGCCGTCTTCATGACGGTGGTGTGGGTGCTCTGGCTGATACGCCTGGCCCTGACGCGCCGTTACCGCCCTTGGGTGCGGCCGCATTCGACGACCACCGCGGTGATCATCCCGGTGGTCGACGAACCGGTGGACCTGTTCTTCTCGGTCCTCGACCGGATCATCGACCAGCAGCCCACCGAGCTGGTCGTGGTCATCAACGGCAAGCGCAACCCGGCCCTGGAGCGGGTCTGCGACGAACTCGGCGTCTACTGGGAGTGGACCGAGATCCCGGGCAAGCGCAACGCGCTGCAGGTCGGACTGAAGGCCTGCACGGCCGACATCGCGGTGCTCGTCGACTCCGACACGGTGTGGACCCCCACCACCCTCTCCGAACTGGTCAAGCCGTTCCGCGACCCCGAGGTCGGCGGCGTGACGACCCGTCAGCGCATCCTCGACCCGGGCCGCTCGGTGCTGACCCGCTGGGCGGACTGGCTGGAGAGCGTGCGCTGCCAGTACTCGCTGCCGGCGATGAGCGTGCTCGGCACCGTCGGCTGCCTGCCCGGCCGGACCATCGCGTTCCGCCGGGAGATCCTGGTCAACTGCATGGAGGAGTTCCTCAGCGAGAAGTTCCTCGGCGTGTTCCTGGAGGTGAGCGACGACCGCACGCTCACCAACTACACGCTCAAGCAGGGCTTCCGCACCGTGTACCAGTCGACCTCGCTGGTGTACACCGACGCCCCGCTGGAGCTGCGCAAGCTCGCGAAGCAGCAGTACCGGTGGGCCCGCGGCTCGCAGTACAACACGCTCCGGATGCTGCCCTGGATGCTCCGCAAGGCCCGCATGCTCGCCCTGTTCTACCTGGTGGACATCCTGGTCCCGTTCGTCCTGCTGGGCAGCTTCTCCGCCTGGGCGGTCGCCGTCTGGCACCAGCGCGGGCCGAGCCTGTACGAGGAGCTCCCGCTGCCCGCCGAGCACTGGAAGGCGCTGATCGTCCTCTTCCTGCTCGCCGCGTCGCTGTCCGCACTGTCGCTCGCCGTCCGGTTCGGCCGTCACTTCGCCTACCGGGCCAAGGACATGCTGTACCTCCCGGTCTTCATGGTGATCAACACCTGTCTGCTGCTGCCGGTCCGGCTCCTCGGCTTCTTCCGGATGGCCCACAACTCGTCCTGGGGCACCCGCGCCGACGGCTTCGCCGGTGAGCGGGTGCGCAGCCCGCAGGTGGTCATCCCCTATCTGGTCGGCAGCGCCCTCCTGTTCGGTTCGGTGATGATGAGTGTCTAAGCGAAGAAACACCAACCGGCGCAAGACCCTGCACTGGTGGAGCCGCGGCTCCGGCATCCGGCTCCGGGTCTGGATGGTCGTCAACGGCCTTCTGCTGTGCACCCTTTCGTACGGTGTGCTGGCCGCGCTCGGCGCGCAGGACGGCACCCTCGGCTACCACGGGCTGGGCAACTCGGCGAAGACCTCCGGCCTCGACCGGCTGCTGCAGCCGAAGAAGGCGGAGCCCGTCATCCCCGGGCGGGAGATCTTCGCCAACCCGGAGGGCAAGAAGTACTTCGGCGTCAGCACCCAGGAGTCGCCGTTCTCCTCGGCCGAGGTCACCTCGGTCCAGCAGAGCGCCGGCGCCGCCCCGTCGATGACCGAGTACTTCGTGCAGTGGAACCAGGAGTTCGACCCGAAGGCGATCACCGCCGCATACGGCCACGGCACCCTGCCGGTGCTGGCCTGGGAGCCGTGGGCCGGCACCGAACTGGGCAAGGACCAGCCCGACTACGCCCTGTCGACCATCACCGGCGGCAAGCACGACGACTACATCAACCGCTTCGCCCAGGCCGTCGCCACCCAGAAGTGGCCGGTGGCGATCCGGTTCGCGCACGAGATGAACGGCAGCTGGTACCCCTGGTCGGAGCAGGCCAACGGCAACCACGCCGGTGATTACGTCCAGGCCTGGCGGCACGTCCACGACCTGTTCAAGGCGGCCGGCGCCACCAACGTCATCTGGGTGTGGAGCCCGAACATCCTCCGCCCGGTGCCCGACATCGACATCACCAAGCTCTACCCGGGCGACCAGTACGTCGACTGGGCCGGCATGGTCGGCTACGGCACCAACGAGGAACGCACCGCCGACGCGACCTTCGGGCCGACCCTCGACCTGCTGCGCAGCATCAGCAGCAAGCCGATCCTGATCACCGAGACCGGCCGCGAGCCCAACTCGATGCTGAAGCCGGTCTGGATCTCCGACTTCTTCGCCTGGCTCGCCAAGCAGCCCGACGTGGTCGGTTTCATCTGGTTCCAGCGCAACAAGTCCCAGGGCGCCGAAGCCAACTGGCGCTTCGACGACACCACTCCGTCCCTTCGCGCCTTCTCCAACGGCCTTCGGCAGATCACACTGGCCGACGGACACAACTGACCGAAGGATCACCGTGAGCCTGCACCATCCGTCGTCGCGGACCACCGCCCGGGAGCCGCACCGACCCGCCGCCACCCGGCCCGGCCCGGGCACCGGTCCGGCCGAACAGCCCGAGGCGGCCGGCGGCCGCGCGCGGCTGCTCGTCCTGCTCGCCGCGCTGCCGCCGGCGCTGCTGGCCCTGGCCCGCTGCCTGGACGGCCTCGGTGCCCGACAGATGTGGCGCGACGAGCACGCCAGCTGGTGGGCGGCCACGCTGAAGTTCGAGGACTTCCGGGCCCTGCTGAGCAACATCGACGCGGTGCTCGCGCCCTACTACATGCTGCTGCGCGTCTGGATACCGGTGGCCGGGGACTCCCCCGCCGCCCTGCGGGTGCCCTCGGCCGTCGCGATGGCGGCCGCCGCCGCGACCGTGGCCCTGCTCGGCCGCCGCCTCGCCGCCGGGCCCGACCGCCCGCACGACGGACTCGCCGCCACCCTGATCGGCCTCGGCGCCGGCGTCGGCTTCGCCCTGCTGCCGACCGTCACCCGCTACGGCCAGGAGGCCCGTCCCTACGCCTTCGCGGTGTTCCTGGCGGCGCTGTCCACGCTGCTGCTGCTGCGCGCCCTGGAGCGGCCCTCGGTCTTCCGCTGGGGGTTCTACGCGGCGAGCGTCACCCTGATCGGCGCCGCGCACCTGGTGGCGATGCTGGTCCTCGGCGGCCACCTGCTCGCCGTCGTGTTCCACTGGCGCCGGGAGCGCGACCGTGTCCTGACCGGCTGGGCGGCGGCCACCGCGGCCGGTGTCGCCACCATCGCCCCGCTGATCCTGCGCGGCAACGGCCAGAGCAAGCAGATCGCCTGGATCAACACGACCAGCAGCGACCTGACGAACCTTCCGAAGGAACTGTTCGGCTCCTGGACCACCGCCGCGGTGCTGATCGCGCTCGCCGTGATCGGCCTCTACCCGGCCCGCCGGCACGCCCCGCTGCTGCTCGGCTGGATCCTGCTGCCGCCGGTGCTGACCTTCGCCACCGCGAGCTCGCTGCACCTGTTCCTGGAGCGGTACCTGCTCTTCACGATGGCCCCCTACCTGCTGCTGGCCGCCGCCGCGGTCGGCTGGGCGCTCACCCCGCTGTGCCGCGGCACCGGCGGCCGGGTCGGCGCGGGCGTGCTGGCGGTGGCGATGACCGCCGGGCTGGCCGTGCTGATCCAGCCCTCGATGGCCGCGGCCCGCAGCAACCCCGCCGCCGAACCCGACTACCGGGGCGTCGCCGACCTGCTGGCGGCCCAGGCGAAGCCCGGCGACGCCATGGTGTTCAACAGCCAGCTGAACGCCCGCCGCGCGCTGGCCTACGAGCTGCGCAGCCGGCCCGCGCCGTTCGACGTGATGCTCAAGTACTACCCGGAGGACCTGGGCAAGTTCCAGGGCGTCGAGTGCGACGACCCCTCCGAGTGCGCCCGCTACGCCAACCACGTGTGGCTGGTCAGCACCGCCTACGGCCCCAACCCGTTCGGTCAGATGGCCGCGCCGGTGCGCGCCGTGCTGGAGCACGAGTTCAAGGTGGTCCGGACCCAGGAGCTGAACAAGGTGAAGCTCGTCGAACTGGAGCGCACCCAGCCCTCCCGCTCCAAGAGCTGAGCGGGAGGGTGACGGCGGGTCAGCGCATGGGCCACTGCACCAGGCGCTGATCCACCAGGCCGTCCTGAAAGGCCTTCAGCGCGCCGGGCGAGGTGGTGAACCGCCAGTCGTACCGGCCGCCCTCCTGGTCGCTGTGCTGGAACCAGGAGAAGCCGACCACCCGCGGATGGGCCTGCAGCCAGCGGAAGAAGTCGACGATCCACAGCGCCTTGTTGATGTTCGGCTTGACGCCGACCTCGCCGATGAAGATCGGCTTGTCGGACAGCTCCGCCAGATCCTGGTAGGTCGGACCGAGCACCGTCTCCGCGTCCGACTCGCTCTCGCTGTAGGCGTCCATGCCGATCCAGTCCACGTACCCGTCGCCCGGGTAGTAGCGGGACAGCGAGTGCATCTCGGTGCCGCGGTGGATGTTCGGGCACCAGAACCAGATGACGTTGGTGACGCCGCGCGCTTCGAACAGATCGTGAATGTGCCGCCAGGCCTTCACGTAGTCGCCCTGCTGATTGCCGCTGCGGCCCTCGTACCACGGGTACCAGGTCGCGTTCATCTCGTGCGCGAAGCGGAGCACCACCGGCCGGCCGGACTTCTTCACCGCATCGGCGAACGACGTCAGGTAGGCGTCGTGGGCCCCCGCCGCGATGGTCCGCAGCGAGTACTTCGGCTGGTCCTCACCGGCGTCCCGCCCGTCCGACGGCTGCCAGGTCACCAGCGGGACGGCGCCCAGGTCGTAGGACTCCGAGACGTCGTCGGCCGCGAAGTCCTGGTTCCAGTTGACGTAGTACTCCTGGACGGTCGGCTGCCGCCCGGCCGCGACGGCGACCGTGTCGGTCTCCGGCTTGTTCGGCGACCCCGGGGTGCTCACCCCGAAGAGCACCCCGTTCGGGCGGCGCAGCGCGTCCATCGTCGCCACGGTGCCGTTCTGGCTGCCGGACGGCGACGGGGCATCCGGGGACTGCGAGGACGGCGCGCCCGGCGTGACGGGCCCGCCGAGCCGCGGCGGGAGACCCGACGAGTCCCCGCCGGAGCGGAATCCCAGCGCGCCGCCCGCCGCCACCAGGGCCACCACCGCGACCCCTACCACCCAGCGGGCCGGGACCCGGCGGGCTGCCGGGCCCACGGTGCCCGGGCCGAGGCCACCGTTCACCGGGCGCTCCGGCCTGCGGTCATCCGCCGGCCGCCTTGGTGCCCCGCGCCAGCAGGGTCGCCTTCACCGAGCCGAGGATGTCCTTGGTGGCCTGGTCGCCGTCCCCGACCGCGCTGCCGTCCTTGTTGCCGGAGATCGTGATGTAGGTGTACCGGCCGAACGTCTTGTGGTCGCTCTTGCAGCCGGTGGCGTCACCGCCGCAGACCTTCGGCGCGCCGTCGGCCGGCAGCACCTGCATGTTGCCCTTGAACCCCTGGTCGACCTTGACGGCCTGGACCTTGTCATCGAACACCGCGATGCCGACCGTGATCACCTGCTTGTCGGACAAGTAGGTCGCCCGGTACAGGCCCTTGCAGATCTGGTCGCGCAGCACCGGCCCGAGACCATTGGTGGTGACGTCGCCGCAGGCGCCGCTGAAGTCCACCGCGGCCCGCGTGTACACGCGGCCCTGAACCGTCACCTTGTCGTCCGGGAACATGGTCTGGACGCTCGCGTCGGCCTTGTCGGTGCTTCCCTGCGAGATCGCGTCCTCGGCCTTCTGCGGAGTCACGGACCCCTTGCCGCCCCCACTCGCGCTCGCGCTCGCGCTGGGGCTCGCGTCGCCGCCGCCGCCGTTGGGCTGCCCCGAGGAGCTGGTCCCCGTGGTCGGCTGAGCCTCGACCCGCGCCTTGCCGTTGGTCAGGTAGATCGACGCACCGACGATGCCGCCGACGACCAGCACCGCTGCCAGACCGCCGCCGATCAGCGCGACCCGCTTCTTGCTCCGGGACTGCGCCTCGTTCTGCTGGGCCAGCGCCTCCCAGTCGGGCTCGTCCAGGTCGGAGCTCTGGAACGTCCCCGGGCCGTAGCGGCCGTGCGGGACGCCGGCGGGCGGGAAGCCCGGCCCGCCCTGCGCGTCGGGGCGGGCCATCGGCGTCTGCGCCGGCCCGGGCGGGCCGAAGCCCTGCTGGGCCGGGAAGGCCGGCTGCTGCTGCTGCTGCGGCGGGAAGCCGTAGCCCTGCTGCTGCGGCGGCGGGAAGCCGTAACCCTGCTGCTGCGGGACCGGCTGGCCCTGCTGCGGCGGCGGGAAGCCGTAGCCCTGCGGCGGCTGGCCCTGCTGCGGAGGCATCGGCTGCCCCTGCTGCGGCGGCTGGCCCTGCGGTGGCACGGGCTGGCCCTGCGGTAGCGCCCCCCCGGGCTGCCCCTGCTGCTGCGCGTCGGTCATCTGATTCTCCGCCACCCTTCACTGAACGCGTGCAGATCCTACCCGGAAATCCGTCCGATTCCATGGGCGGCCCAAGCCGCCGTCAAGCAGTAGTCCTATCGCATTCCCGCGCGCCGCAGCGGGCTTGACGCCGATTCAGCCCAGGTGCAGGCGAACCGATTCGGCAAGGCGCTCGCAGACCGACTGGGCCTGCTCGTGGCCGACCGCTTCGACCATCACCCTGACCAGCGGCTCGGTGCCGGACTTGCGCAGCAGCACCCGGCCGGTGGTGCCGAGCTCGGCCTCCGCCTCGGCGACGGCGGCCTGGAGTTCGAGGCAGGACTCGACCCGATCCTTGTCGACACCCTTGACGTTGATCAGCACCTGCGGCAGCCGGGTCATCACGGTGGCGAGGTCGGCCAGCGGCTGCTTGGTGGCGGCCAGCCGGGCGCCGAGCATCAGGCCGGTCAGGGTGCCGTCGCCGGTGGTGGCGTGGTCCAGCAGGATCACGTGGCCGGACTGCTCACCGCCGAGCGCGAAACCGTGCTGCTTCATCTCCTCCAGCACGTACCGGTCGCCGACCGCGGTCTGCACCAGCGCGATGCCCTCGCGTTCCATCGCCAGCTTGAAGCCGAGGTTGGACATCACGGTGGCCACCGCGGTGTTGCGGCGCAGCGTGCCCGCTTCCTTCATGGCGACCGCGAGGATCGCCAGGATCTGGTCGCCGTCGACCTCGTTGCCCTCGGCGTCGGCGGCCAGGCAGCGGTCCGCGTCGCCGTCCAGGGCGATGCCCAGGTCGGCCTTGTGCTCCTTCATCGCGACGCGCAGCTTTTCCAGGTGGGTGGAGCCGACGCCGTCGTTGATGTTCAGGCCGGTCGGCTCGGTGCCCAGGGTGTACACCACCTCGGCGCCGGCCCGGGCGAACGCCTCCGGGGCGACCCGGGCGGCCGCGCCGTGCGCGCCGTCGATGACGACCTTCACGCCGTCCAGCCGGTTCGGCAGCACCGCGACGAGGTGCGCCACGTACCGGTCGAAGCCCTCGTTGTACTGGCGGACCCGGCCCACCGCGGCGCCGGTCGGCCGCTCCCAGGTCTCGTCACCGACGCCGTAGCGGCGGTAGTGCGCCTCGATCGCGTCCTCGATGGCGTCGTCCAGCTTGTGGCCGCCGCGGGCGAGGAACTTGATGCCGTTGTCGGGCATCGCGTTGTGGCTGGCGGAGAGCATCACGCCGAAGTCCGCGCCGAGCGCGCCGGTCAGGTACGCGACCGCCGGGGTGGGCAGCACGCCGACCCGCAGCACGTCGACGCCGGCGCTGGCCAGGCCGGCGATGACGGCGGCCTCCAGGAACTCTCCGGACGCGCGGGGGTCACGGCCGACCACGGCGACCGGCCGGTGCCCCTCGAACGCGTTCGCGTCGCCGAGCACATGGGCGGCGGCCACTGACAGGCCGAGCGCCAGTTCCGCGGTCAGGCCCACATTGGCCACCCCGCGCACCCCGTCCGTACCGAAGAGTCGTGCCATGTTCGCGTTCGTCCCGTCCTGTCAGCGCCTTGCGGCTCGGTTGGTACCAGCCCCCGCGGACCCCGCACGAGTCCGGGAGGCACAACGCCCCGGAGCACGAAGTGCTCCGGGGCGAGGATCGCATGCAGGGTGCGATTAGCGCTTGCTGTACTGCGGCGCCTTGCGGGCCTTCTTCAGACCGGCCTTCTTGCGCTCGACGGCGCGAGAGTCACGGGTCAGGAAGCCGGCCTTCTTCAGCGGGCCGCGGTTGTTGTCCACGTCCGCCTCGTTCAGCGCACGGGCCACGCCGAGGCGCAGCGCGTAGGCCTGACCGGAGACGCCGCCACCCGAGATGCGGGCGACAACGTCGTAACGGCCGTCCAGCTCGAGGAGCTTGAAGGGCTCGTTCACGGTCTGCTGGTGCACCTTGTTGGGGAAGTAGTTCTCCAGGGTGCGACCGTTGATCTTCCACTGGCCGGTGCCGGGGACGATGCGCACGCGGGCGATCGCCTCCTTGCGGCGGCCGAGGCCGGCGCCGGGGACGGCCTCGCCGAAGCGGCCGGCCAGCGACTCGGTGGTGTACTCGGACTCGGTGGTGTACTCGTCGACGTTCTCGTCGTCGAATTCGACCTCGAGGGTGGTCTCGGTGACAGTCTCGGCCACGGTGTTCCTCAGCTCTTCTACGTCAGTTGGGGTGTGGGTGGCCGGAATTACTGCGCGACCTGGGAGATCTCGAACGGCACCGGCTGCTGCGCAGCGTGCGGGTGCTGGTCGCCCGAGTAGACCTTCAGCTTCGAGAGCATCTGACGGCCGAGGCTGTTCTTCGGAACCATGCCCTTGATGGCCTTCTCGACGGCCTTCTCCGGGTTGTTCGCCAGCAGGTCGTCGTAGCGCACCGAGCGGAGACCGCCCGGGAAGCCGCTGTGACGGTAGGCGAGCTTCTGGGTCTTCTTGTTGCCCGAGAGGTGCACCTTGTCGGCGTTGATGATGATGACGAAGTCACCAGTGTCAACGTGCGGCGCGTAGATCGCCTTGTGCTTGCCCCGCAGGAGGTTGGCGGCCTGGGAGGCCAGGCGGCCGAGCACGACGTCGGTCGCGTCGATGACGTGCCACTGACGCTGGACGTCGCCGGGCTTGGGGCTGTACGTACGCACGGTCGTAGCCTTCGCTTTTCAGTGAGTGGGTCCTGACAGGAGCACACAGGACCTGGGGCCTCCAGCCAACCGTCCCGGACGCAATTCGGGCATTGGCCACTGGAGTTCGGCCTGTGGTGTCTCCGGCGTACCGACCTCTCACGTGAGATAGAGCGAGCCAATACGCACAACAGCAGCCAACAATACCGGGCCGGGGGCACTGACTCCAAACCGGCCCGGCATCGCCGCCGCGGAATCAGCGGTCCCGGACGACCCGGGCCTCGTCCCAGACCGGCTCGGGCGACTCGTAGACCCGGCCGTCCGAGCCGAACACCAGGAACCGGTCGAAGGTCCGGGCGAACCAGCGGTCGTGGGTGACGCACAGCACCGTGCCGTCGAACGCCTCCAGGCCCTGCTGCAGCGCCTCCGCGCTCTCCAGGTCCAGGTTGTCGGTCGGCTCGTCCAGCAGCAGCGCCGTCACGCCCGACAGCTCCAGCTTGAGGATCATCAGCCGGGCCTGCTGCCCGCCGGACAGCGACTCGAACTTCTGCTCCTCCTGCCGGTCCAGCTCGTAGCGGCGCAGCGCCGACATCGCGGCGCCGCGGGACAGCGCGTGCTCCTCCTCGACGATCGCCCGCACCGTGCGGCCCAGCAGCTCCGGGTGCGCGTGGGTCTGCCGGAAGTGCCCCGGCACCACCCGGGCGCCGAGCTTCCAGGTGCCGCCGTGCTTCACCGACTCGTCGCCGGCCAGCAGCCGCAGGAAGTGCGACTTGCCGGAGCCGTTCGAGCCCAGCACGCCGACCCGCTCGCCGTAGAAGACCTCCAGGTCGAACGGCTTCATCAGCCCGGTCAGCTCCAGGCCCTGCATGGTGAACGCCCGCACGCCGGTGCGGCCGCCCTTCAGCCGCATGCTGATGGACTGCTCGCGCGGCGGCGCCTCCGGCGGGCCAGCGTCCTCGAACTTCTTCAGCCTGGTCTGCGCGGCCGCGTACCGGGACGCCATCTCGTGGCTGACCGCCGCCGCCTGCCGCAGCGTCACCACCAGCTTCTTCAGCTTGGCGTGCTCCTCGTCCCACCGGCGGCGCAGCTCCTCGAACCGCTCGAACCGGGCCTTGCGCGCATCGTGGAAGGTGTCGAAGCCGCCACCGTGCACCCACACGCTGGAGCCGGCCGCGCCGGACTCCACCGCGATGATCTTCTCGGCGGTACGGGAGAGCAGCTCGCGGTCGTGCGAGATGTACAGCACCGTCTTGTTGGTGGCCCGGATCGCCTCTTCCAGCCAGCGCTTGCCCGGTACGTCCAGGTAGTTGTCCGGCTCGTCCAGCAGCAGCACCTCGTCGGGGCCGCGCAGCAGGGCCTCCAGCACCAGCCGCTTCTGCTCACCGCCGGACAGCGTGTTCAGACCCCGCCACTGCGCGCGGTCGAACGACATGCCGAGCGCGGCCATGGTGCAGACGTCCCAGTCGGCCTCGTACTCGTAGCCGCCGGCGTCCGACCAGTCGGAGAGCGCCTGCGCGTACGCCATCTGCGACTTCTCGTCGTCCTGCGCGATCATCGCCAGTTCGGCGGCGTCCACCCGGCGGGCGGCGTCCGCGATCCGCTTCGGCGCGACCGAGACCAGCAGGTCCCGCACCGAGGCGTCGGCGGCCAGCGCACCCGGGGTGTCCTTCGCGTCCTCCCGGCCGGTGGTACCGACGAACTGGCGCATCACGCCCAGCCCGCCGCTCACCGTCACCGAACCGCCGTGCGGCTGCACATCCCCCGCGATCATGCGCAGCAGCGTGGTCTTCCCCGCGCCGTTCGCGCCGACCAGCGCCACGGCCGCGCCCTCGCCGACGCGGAAGGACGCGTCGTCGAACAGCACCCGCCCGTCCGGCAGGTAGTACTCCAGGTGCGAGATTTCGACGTGTCCCATGCCACGGAATTGTGCCAAGCCCTCGCCGGGCGACAAAACGGATTACCTGTCACCCCCCGAGTACCCGCGCCCCGCCAGGGGCGCGGGGAACCGCGCGAAGCGGGAGGGCACCCTCAGTCGGATCCGCCCGACGCGGATGCCGTGGCACCCTCGGCGGCATCCCCGCCCAGAGTCCGAAGCCGCCGCGAAACCCGATTCCGCTCCGCCAGCAGCGAGTCCTCCGGGTACCCGACCTCCTCCAGCGTCAGCCCGTGCGGCCGGATGACGTTCACCGCCGAATTCCGCACCCCGCCGGCCAGCACCTCGCCCGGGAACTCCACCGGCCGGTGCCCGTCGCCGACCAGCAGCATCGCGCCGACCAGCGCGCGCACCATGTTGTGGCAGAACGCGTCCGCCCGCACCGTCGCCACCGCCAGCGAGCCCTCCTGGGCGGCGTACGGGTCGATCGGCACCCGCTCCCAGTGGACTTCCAGCAGGGTGCGGATGGTCGTCGCGCCCTCGCGCTTCTTGCAGTAGGCGGCGAAGTCGTGCTCGCCGACGAGCAGCTTCGCGGCGGCGTTCATCTTCTCCACGTCCAGCGGCCGGTCGTGCCACAGCACGTGCCCGCGCAGCATCGGGTCGACCCCGCCCTGGTGGTCGGCGACCCGGTACGCGTACCGCCGCCAGATCGCGGCGAACCGCGCGTCGAACCCGTGCGGTGCCTCGGAGAGCCGGTACACCCGGACGTCGGCCGGCAGCCGCCCGGCGAGCCTGCGCAGCAGCTTCTCGCCGTGCTGGGCCCACAGCTCGTCCGGCAGGTCGACGTGCGCGACCTGCCCGCGCGCGTGCACCCCGGCGTCGGTCCGCCCGGCCACGGTCAGCGGGAAGTTCTCTTCGCTCCGCAGCACGATCCGCAGTGCGTCTTCGAGCTCGCCCTGCACGGTGCGCCGTCCGCGCTGCCGGGCCCAGCCGGAGAACTCCGCGCCGTGGTACGCCAGATCCAGCCTGATCCGGGTGTGCCCGTCGGCCGGGCCGTCCTTCACCGGCGGCTGCTCCGCGCAGTCGTTCACCACTCCAACTCCCCTGTCTCGCTGCTGAGATGCGAACGGGCCCGCTCCCCCGTCGGACGGGAGAACGGGCCCGGTCACGGACCTAGGAGGCTCAGGCCTCGGTGGTCTCGGCCTCGTCGGCCTTGGCCTCGGCGGCCTGGTCGGCCTCCTTGACGGCGCGCTTGGCAGCGGCCTCGGCCTCGGCGACGGTCGCCTTGGTGGCGATCTCGCCCTCGACCAGCTCGATCACGGCCATCGGGGCGTTGTCGCCACGACGGGTGCCGATCTTGGTGATGCGGGTGTAACCGCCGGGGCGGTTCTCGAACCGCGGGGCGATCTCGGTGAAGAGGGTGTGCAGGACCGACACGTCGGTGATGGTCTTGCGCACCAGGCGACGGTTGTGGATGTCGCCCTTCTTCGCCTTGGTGATCAGCTTCTCCGCCAGCGGGCGCAGGCGACGGGCCTTGGCCTCGGTGGTGGTGATGCGGCCGTACTGGAACAGCTCGCGGGCCAGGCCGGCCAGCAGCAGCGGCTCGTGGTGCGGGCCGCCGCCGAGGCGGGCGCCCTTGGTGGGACGGGGCATGTTCAGCTCCTTGAATCTCCGACTGCGGCCGTACCAGGTACCGCAGCGGGCGCACGGACACCGCGTCCGCACGACTTTTCATGGTGCCGGGGGCGGTTCACTGGGAACCGCCCCCGGTGCCAAAACTCAGTACTGCTCGGTCTCCGCGTAGCCCTGGTCGTCCAGGTCGTCGGCGCCGAAGGCGTCGGCGGCAGCGGTCGGGTCGAATCCGGGCGGGCTGTCCTTGAGGGCCAGGCCCATGCCGGCCAGCTTCGCCTTGACCTCGTCGATCGACTTCGCACCGAAGTTGCGGATGTCGAGCAGGTCGGCCTCCGAGCGGGCAACGAGCTCACCCACGGTGTGGATGCCCTCGCGCTTGAGGCAGTTGTAGGAGCGGACCGTGAGCTCCAGCTCCTCGATCGGCAGCGCCAGGTCCGCGGCCAGGGCGGCGTCCGTCGGGGACGGACCCATGTCGATGCCCTCGGCGTCGACGTTCAGCTCGCGGGCCAGGCCGAACAGCTCGACCAGGGTCTTACCGGCCGACGCCATCGCGTCGCGCGGACGCATGGCGGGCTTGGTCTCGACGTCGACGATCAGCTTGTCGAAGTCGGTGCGCTGCTCGACACGGGTGGCCTCGACCTTGTAGGTGACCTTCAGCACGGGGCTGTAGATCGAGTCGACCGGGATGCGGCCGATCTCCTGGCCGGAAGCCTTGTTCTGCACGGCGGAGACGTAGCCGCGACCGCGCTCGACGGTCAGCTCCATCTCCAGCTTGCCCTTGCCGTTCAGGGTGGCGAGGACCAGCTCGGGGTTGTGCACCTCGACACCGGCCGGGGGCGCGATGTCGGCGGCGGTGACCACACCCGGGCCCTGCTTGCGCAGGTACATCACGACCGGCTCGTCGTGCTCCGAGGAGACGACCAGCTGCTTGATGTTCAGGATGAGGTCGGTGACGTCCTCCTTGACGCCCGGCACGGTGGTGAACTCGTGCAGGACACCGTCGATGCGGATGCTGGTGACAGCGGCACCCGGGATCGAGGAGAGGAGCGTGCGACGGAGCGAGTTGCCGAGGGTGTAGCCGAAGCCCGGCTCCAGCGGCTCGATGACGAACCGCGAGCGGAACTCGTCGACAACCTCTTCGGTCAGCGAAGGACGCTGAGCGATAAGCATGTTCTGGATCCTCCAGTTGTCTTCGGCACCCACTATTTGATGCCGATGGAGTCAAGCGTACGGGGTCCCGCACAAAACGGGACCCCGTACAAGGTTTAAAACGCTATCCGTGCGCCCGAAGGCACCGGATCAAACGCGGCGGCGCTTCGGCGGACGGCAGCCGTTGTGCGGGGTGGGGGTGACGTCCTGGATCGAGCCGACCTCCAGGCCGGTGGCCTGGAGCGAACGGATCGCGGTCTCGCGGCCGGAGCCCGGACCCTTGACGAAGACGTCGACCTTGCGCATGCCGTGCTCCTGCGCGCGACGGGCAGCGGCCTCGGCGGCCATCTGCGCGGCGAACGGGGTGGACTTGCGCGAGCCCTTGAAACCGACGTGACCGGCGGAGGCCCAGGAGATCACGTTGCCCGAGGGGTCGGTGATCGAAACGATGGTGTTGTTGAACGTGCTCTTGATGTGGGCGTGCCCGTGAGCGACGTTCTTCTTCTCCTTGCGGCGGATCTTCTTCGCGCCGGCAGCCTGACGACCCTTGGGGGGCATAAGTCTGTTCTCCTACTGAGGTGGTCGGTCCGCTATCCCGCGGGCCGGAGGGATGTCCGGTTGACGGGACGGACTACTTCTTGCCCGGCTTCTTCTTACCGGCGATCGCGCGACGCGGGCCCTTGCGGGTACGCGCGTTGGTGTGGGTGCGCTGACCGCGGACCGGCAGGCCACGGCGGTGACGCAGACCCTCGTAGCAGCCGATCTCGACCTTGCGGCGGATGTCGGCGGCGACGGCGCGGCGGAGGTCACCCTCGACCTCGAAGTTCGCGTCGATGAACTTCTGCAGCTTGACGAGGTCTTCCTCGGTGATGTCGCGGACGCGGACGTCCGGGCTCACACCGGTCTCGACCAGCGTCTGCTGGGCGCGGGTACGGCCGATGCCGTAGACGTAGGTGAGGGCGATCTCGATCCGCTTTTCGCGGGGGAGATCAACGCCGGCGAGGCGTGCCATTGATGGCTCCTGTGGTTCTTCAGAGGTCTGACGAGCCGCCTACTCGCTGTCTCTCGACAGGGAGCCCCGGCCTCTGACCGGGGGTGGCAGTCCGTCCTGTTCGGACGGATCGGGCGGCCCGCGTATGACGTTGATGCGCGTCGCGCGAAGGTACTACGAGAAATGCTGGGGGGTGACTCAGCCCTGGCGCTGCTTGTGGCGCAGGTTGTCGCAGATCACCATGACCCGGCCGTGACGGCGGATCACCTTGCACTTGTCGCAGATCTTCTTGACGCTCGGCTTGACCTTCATGATCCAGGTTCTCCGGGGTCTCGATCTGGCAAGCCCCTCGTCAGGACGAGGGGTTGTTCCTACTTGTAGCGGTAGACGATCCGGCCGCGGGTCAGGTCGTAGGGGCTGAGCTCCACCACGACCCGGTCATCCGGAAGGATGCGGATGTAGTGCATGCGCATCTTGCCGCTGATGTGCGCGAGGACCTTGTGACCGTTCTGCAGCTCGACCTTGAACATCGCGTTCGGAAGAGACTCGATCACGGTGCCCTCGATCTCAATGGCGCCTTGCTTCTTAGCCATGAACTGCGAGATCCACCCTTCGGGTCCGGCTACCGTATGCGGAACGCTCGTGCGAACCAGGCTTCACCTCCACCCGGGAGAGACCTCCTGGGCTGAGGGCGTGCCGAAACACGCTACGAGAGAGCCGACGCACCATCGTAAACCAGGCACCACGTCGACGCGAAATTCTCAGCCCTTGGCCATCACCTGGATGGGCACCACCGGCTCCACCACCGCGGTGCACGCCGAGCAGCGGCGGGCCGCCTCGGGGATCTCGGTCAGGCACTCGGGGCACGGCCGCTTGGGCGTGGCGGGCTTCTTCGGCATGTACCGGGCGGTGGCCTTGGAGACCGGCAGCACCACGCAGAAGTACAGCACCGCGGCGGTCAGGACGAACGCGATCAGCACGTTCAGGAACTGGCCGTACGGGAAGGTCACGCCGGCCACCGTGGCCTTGTACGCGCTGAAGTCGCCGGCCGCGCCGACCACCACGCCGAGCACCGGGGTGAGGAACGCGGTCACGAAGCCGGTCACGACTCCGGTGAACGCGGCACCGATGACCACACCGACGGCCATGTCGATGACGTTGCCGCGCATCATGAAGTCGCGGAAGCCCTTGAGCACTGTCTCTCCTGGGGTAGCTGCTACGGGTACCAGCTGACGAAAATAGGACAAGAGGCCCGGGGGTCAAAACCCCCGGGCCTCGATCCGCCACTTTGAGACATGTCCCTCAAACCGCCGGCTGCCGCGCGTGCCGCCCCTGCGGGGTCAGCCCAGCGGGTCCGGCGCCGCGGTGACGCCCAGCTTGGCCAGCTCCGCCTTGCCGCCGTCGAACGCGGTCAGCACCAGCGGGCCCTGCTCGGTGATGGCCACCGAGTGCTCCCAGTGCGAGGCCCAGGTGCCGTCGGTGGTGACGACCGTCCAGTCGTCGTCCAGGATCGCCGTGTGCGGCGTGCCGAGCGAGACCATCGGCTCGATCGCCAGCACCGTGCCGGGCACCAGCTTCGGGCCCTTGCCACGGCCGGCCACGTAGTTCAGCACGTGCGGCTCCATGTGCATGGCGGTGCCGATGCCGTGGCCGCCGTAGCCCTCGGTGATGCCCCACTTGCCCTTCGGCGGCAGCGGCTGGCGCCGGATGAAGCCCTCGATCGCCCGGGAGACGTCGACCAGGCGGTTGCCCTTCTTCATCTGGGCGATGCCGGCCCACATCGAGCCCTCGGTGACCTTCGACAGCATCACGTTCTCGTCGGCGGTCTCGCCGACCGCGACGGTGATCGCCGCGTCGCCGTGCCAGCCGTCCAGGATCGCGCCGCAGTCGATCGAGATCAGGTCGCCGGCCTTCAGCACCTTGTCGCCGGGGATGCCGTGCACGACCTCCTCGTTCACCGAGGCGCAGATCACGCCCGGGAACCACAGGCCGCCGTGGTCGGCCCGGAAGTTCGAGGTGGCACCGTGCTTGGCGATGACCTGGTCGGCGATGTCGTTCAGCTCGCCGGTGGTCACCCCCGGGACGACCGCCTCGCGGCACGCCTTCAGGGCCTCGGCGACGACCAGCCCGGCCGCCCGCATCTTGGCGATCTGCTCGGGGGTCTTGATCTCCACCATCTGGTCAACGCCTTCCACGTTCTGATTTCTGACTGCCTTCCACCGTACGACGCCGAGACGGCCGGGCCGCCCGCTTCGGGGCGACCCGGCCGTCTCACTGGCACGTGGCTCAGGCGTTCTTGTTCTTCTCCAGGGCGGCGACCGCGCGCTCGGTCACCTCGTCCACCTTGCCGAGGGCGGAGATGGTGACCAGCAGGCCCTGCTCCTGGTAGTAGCCGATGATCGGCTCGGTCTTGGAGTGGTACTCCTCCAACCGGACCCGCACGGCTTCCTCGGTGTCGTCCGAGCGCTGGTACAGCTCGCCGCCGCACTCGTCGCAGACGCCCTCGGTCTTCGGCGGGTTGTACGCCACGTGGAAGACGTGGGCGCCGTTCTTGCGGCACAGCCGGCGACCGGCGATCCGCTTGACGACCTCGTCCTCGGGGACCTCGAGGTCCAGCACGCCGTCCAGCGCGATGCCCTGCTCGGTCAGGAAGGCGTCCAGCGCCTCCGCCTGACCCAGGTTGCGCGGGAAACCGTCCAGCAGGAAGCCGTTGGCGGCGTCCTCCTGGAGCATGCGGTCCTTGGCCATCCCGATGGTGACCTCGTCGGGCACCAGGCGCCCGGCGTCCATGTATGCCTTCGCCTCGACACCCAGCGGGGTGCCCTGGCTGATGTTGGCACGGAACAGGTCACCCGTGGAGATGTGGGGAATGGACAGGGTCTTGGCCAGAACGTGCGCCTGAGTACCCTTCCCGGCCCCGGGGGGTCCGACGAGGACGATACGCATCAGCGGAGGAACCCTTCGTAATTACGCTGCTGGAGCTGGCTCTCGATCTGCTTCACAGTTTCGAGTCCGACGCCGACGACGATGAGCACGGAAGTGCCGCCGAACGGGAAGTTGGTCTGCTGCCCGAAGGCGACGAGGGCGACCATCGGGATCAACGCGATCAGGCCCAGGTACAGCGAACCCGGCCACGTGATGCGGGTGAGCACGTAGTTCAGGTACTCGGCCGTCGGTCGGCCGGCCCGGATGCCCGGGATGAACCCACCATACTTCTTCATATTGTCGGCAACTTCTTCGGGGTTGAAGGAGATGGCGACGTAGAAGAACGCGAAGAACACGATCAGCACGAAGTAGGTGGCCATGTAGATCGGGTGGTCACCCTTGATGAAGTGGTTCTTGATCCAAATCGCCCAGCCCGCCTGCGAGTTGGTCAGCTGCACCACCAGCGCCGGGATGTACAGCAGCGAGGAGGCGAAGATGACCGGGATCACACCGGCCTGGTTGACCTTCAGCGGGATGTAGGTCGACGTACCACCGAACGACCGGCGGCCGACCATCCGCTTCGCGTACTGGACCGGGATCCGGCGCTGGGCCTGCTCGACGAAGATGACCAGGCAGACCACGATGATGCCGACCAGGATGACCGCGGCGAACTCGCCCCAGCCGTCCAGCAGCTTGCCGGAACCCTTGATGGCCCACATCGAGCCGGGGAAGCCGGCCGCGATCGAGGTGAAGATCAGGATGGACATGCCGTTGCCGATACCGCGGTCGGTGATCAGCTCACCCAGCCACATGATCACCGTGGTGCCGGCGGTCATGATGATCACCATGGTGGCGATCCGGAAGATCGACTGGTCCGGAACGATGTTCTGACCCTGCGGGCAGCCGGAGAACAGCGCGCCGCTGGACGCGGTCGCGAGAATGCCGGTGCCCTGCAGCACCGCGAGCGCGATGGTCAGGTAACGGGTGTACTGGGTGATCTTCGCCTGGCCGGACTGCCCCTCCTTCTTCAGGGCCTCCAGTCGCGGAATGACCACGGTGAGCAGCTGCAGGATGATGCTGGCCGTGATGTACGGCATGATGCCGAGCGCGAAGATGGTCAGCTGCAGCAGCGCGTTGCCACTGAACAGATTGACCAGCCCGAACAGGCCCTCCTTCTGGCCTGCCACGCACGCGTGAACGGCCTCGAAGTTGATTCCGGGCATCGGAATGTGGGCGCCCAGCCGGAACAGCACCATGATGCCCAGCGTGAACAGCAGCTTCTTGCGCAGGTCGGGCGTCTGGAACGCCCGCGCGAACGCACTGAGCACGGTGCCTCCTGCGCCTCCCGCGCGTCGTCGGCGGAAGGGTCGGTCCTGATGTGGGGTAAGGGAACTTCACGGACTCTAACAGTGCCCGGGTGCTCGACAGAAGCGCGCACTGCCGCTCCCCCACGCATGGGGTACGGCTTGCCCGGGTTTGACACACAAATACAGCACAGCTGTTCAAGCCGGAACGAAGCCGGGCCCCGCCCCCTCTTTCTCAAGAGGAGTGCGGGGCCCGGTTTCTGTCCGTGCGTCAGATCAGCGACGTCACAGCAGCTCGGTGACCGAGCCGCCCGCGGCGGTGATCTTCTCGGTGGCGGAGCCGGAGACGGCGTCAACCGTCACCTGCAGCGCAACCGCGATGTCGCCCTGGCCGAGAACCTTGACGAGCTCGTTCTTGCGAACGGCGCCCTTCGCGACCAGGTCGGCGACGGTGACCTCGCCACCGTTCGGGTAGAGCTCGGCCAGGCGGTCCAGGTTCACGACCTGGAACTGCTTGTGGGCCGGGTTCTTGAAGCCCTTCAGCTTCGGCAGGCGCATGTGGAGGGGCATCTGGCCACCCTCGAAGCGCTGCGGAACCTGGTAGCGGGCCTTGGTGCCCTTGGTACCACGACCTGCGGTCTTACCCTTGGAGCCCTCACCACGACCGACGCGGATCTTGTCGGTCTTGGCGCCGGGCGCCGGACGCAGGTTGTGGATCTTGATGGGGGAGTTGTCCGCCATTTCAGTCCACCTCCTCGACCGTGACCAGGTGGCGAACGGTGTGGACCATGCCGCGGATCTCCGGGCGGTCCTCCTTCACCACGGTGTCGTTCAGCCGCTTCAGGCCGAGCGAACGGAGGGTGTCACGGTGGTTCTGCTTGCTACCGATGTACGACTTGGTCTGGGTGACCTTCAGGCGAGCCATCAGGCGCTCACCCCAGCCGCACGGGCCCGGAGCAGCGCGGCCGGGGCCACGTCCTCCAGGGGCAGGCCACGACGGGCGGCGATCTCCTCGGGGCGCACGAGGCCCTTCAGAGCAGCCACGGTGGCGTGCACGATGTTGATCGCGTTGTCCGAGCCGAGCGACTTCGACAGGATGTCGTGAACGCCGGCGCACTCCAGGACGGCACGCACCGGGCCACCGGCGATAACACCGGTACCGGGGGACGCCGGCTTCAGCAGCACGACGCCGGCGGCCTTCTCGCCCTGGATCGGGTGCGGGATGGTGCCCTGGATACGGGGGACCTTGAAGAAGTTCTTCTTGGCCTCCTCAACACCCTTGGCGATGGCGGCCGGAACCTCCTTCGCCTTGCCGTAGCCGACACCGACGGTGCCGTCACCGTCGCCCACCACGACCAGCGCGGTGAAGCTGAAACGACGACCACCCTTGACAACCTTGGCGACACGGTTGATCGCGACGACGCGCTCGACGTAAGCAGTCTTCTCGGCGACCGGGGCGCCGCCCCGCTCGTCACGCTTACGGTCGCGCCGCTCGCCACCCGTGCCGCGACCGGCGCCGCCTTCGCGGCGCTGGGGTCCAGCCATTGGAATTACCTCTCTCGTTTACGTCCGCCGACAGAGTCGACGAGCGGCTTAGAAGTCGAGCCCGGCCTCGCGAGCCGCGTCCGCCAGAGCGGCGATGCGGCCGGCGTACCGGTTGCCCGCGCGGTCGAAGACGACCGACTCGACGCCGGCAGCCTTGGCGCGCTCGGCGACCAGGCTTCCGACCTTCTTGGCCAGCTCGGTCTTGTCGCCCTCGGCGCCCTTGATGGACACGTCGAGGGTGGACGCCGACGCCAGGGTGTGACCCTTGGCGTCGTCGATGACCTGGGCGACCATGTGGCGGTTCGAACGCGTCACGACGAGGCGCGGACGCGCCTCGGTGCCGACGACGCGCTTACGAACGCGAATGGCGCGGCGCTTGCGGGCGGCGTTCTTGTAGGCGTTGCCCTTGCCGATCTTGACAGAGACGCTCATCGCTTACTTACCACTCTTTCCGACCTTGCGGCGGATGACCTCGCCCGCGTACTTGACGCCCTTGGCCTTGTACGGGTCGGGCTTGCGCAGCTTGCGGATCTTCGCGGCGATCTCGCCGACCTTCTGCTTGTCGGTGCCGTCCACGTGGAACTTGGTGGGCGTCTCGACGACGAAGCTGATGCCTTCCGGCGCCTCGACCAGAATCGGGTGGCTGTAGCCCAGCGCGAACTCCATGTTGGAGCCCTTCGCCGTGACTCGGTAACCGACACCGCTGATCTCCAGCGACTTGCGGTAGCCCGCGGTCACGCCGGTGATCATGTTCGCCACCAGCGTGCGCGACAGGCCGTGCAGGGCCTTCGACTGACGCTCGTCGTTCGGGCGGGTGACGACCAGAGTGCCGTCCTCGCCCTTGCCGATCTCGATCGGCGCGGCGACGACGTGGGTGAGCGAGCCCTTGGGACCCTTCACCGAGACCGTCTGGCCGTCGATGGTGACGTCCACACCAGCGGGAACCTGGATGGGCAGCCGTCCAATGCGCGACATTGCTGTACCTCCGTTTCCCGAATTACCAGACGTAGGCGAGAACTTCTCCGCCTACGCCCTTCTTGGCGGCCTGCTTGTCGGTCAGGAGGCCGGAGGACGTGGAGATGATCGCCACGCCCAGGCCGCCGAGAACCTTCGGCAGGTTGGTGGACTTTGCGTAAACACGCAGACCCGGCTTGCTGATGCGCTTGATGCCGGCGATGGAGCGCTCACGGTTCGGACCGAACTTGAGCTCGATGGTCAGCTTCTTGCCGACCTCGTTCTCGGTGGGGTCCTCAACCTTGTAGGAGGAGATGTAACCCTCCTGCTGCAGGATCTCGGCGACGTGCGCCTTGATCTTGCTCGACGGCATCACGACAGAGTCGTGGTACGCCGAGTTCGCGTTACGCAGACGAGTGAGCATGTCTGCGATCGGGTCGGTCATGGTCATGGTGGCCTCAGGCCTCTCTCGCCGTGGTTTCTCCGCACCAGGTCCCCCTCCGCGCACTCGTGAAAGAGTGCGAAAGGGGCACAAGCGCAGGGGACCTACGTCGTAGTAAGACTGGGTTGCGCGAGCCCTCACTCAGAGAGCCACGGAACGTCCGGAAAAAGACGCCGCGGCAGGGGCCCGACCCCGCAACCTTACGGGATCCCTCGCGGGACTCCAAAAGCCGGGGGGTCGGGCACACTGCTTCGCTGGTCAGAGCAGCTGGTAAGGGATTACCAGGAGCTCTTGGTCACGCCCGGCAGCTCGCCGCGGTGCGCCATCTCACGAAGGCACACACGGCACAGGCCGAACTTGCGGTACACCGAGTGCGGACGGCCGCAGCGCTGGCACCGGGTGTACGCCCGGACGCCGAACTTCGGCTTGCGCTCGGACTTAGCGATCAGGGCCTTCTTCGCCATGGCTCACGCCTCCTTGAACGGGAAGCCCAGAGCGCGCAGCAGCGCCCGGCCCTCATCGTCGGTCTGAGCGGTGGTCACGACGGTGATGTCCATACCGCGCTGACGGTCGACCTTGTCCTGGTCGATCTCGTGGAACATAACCTGCTCGGTCAGACCGAAGGTGTAGTTGCCACGGCCGTCGAACTGCTTCGGCGAGAGGCCGCGGAAGTCACGGATACGCGGCAGAGCCAGCGACACCAGACGGTCCGTGAACTCCCACATGCGGTCACCACGGAGGGTGACGTGGCAGCCGATGGGCTGGCCCTCGCGCAGCTTGAACTGCGCGATGGACTTGCGGGCCTTGGTGACAGCCGGCTTCTGACCGGTGATCGCGGTCAGGTCCTTGATGGCACCCTCGATCAGCTTGCTGTCACGGGCGGCCTCGCCGACACCCATGTTGACCACGACCTTGACCAGGCCGGGAATCAGCATGACGTTCTCGTACGAGAACTGCTCGTTCAGCTGACCCTTGACCTCGGAGAGGTACTTCTCCTTGAGGCGGGGGGTCACCTTCTCAACAGTCGTCTCAGACATCAGATGTCCTCACCGGTCCGCTTGGCAACGCGGATCTTGTTGCCCTGGTCGTCAAAGCGGTAGCCGACGCGGGTAACGACCTTCTTGCCGTCCTTCTCCACGACCAGCTGGACGTTGGAGACGTGCACCGGGGCCTCGACGGTCACGATGCCACCCTGCGTGCCGGGGCCCGGCTTGGTGTGCTTCTTGACCCGGTTGACACCCTCGACCAGGACCTTGTTGTCAGCCGGCATGGCCTGAATGACCTTGCCCTGCTTGCCCTTGTCCTTGCCGGTGATGACCTGGACCAGGTCACCCTTCTTGATCTTCATGCTGTTCGCCATGGGTCAGAGCACCTCCGGCGCCAGCGAGATGATCTTCATGAACTTCTTGTCGCGCAGCTCGCGGCCCACCGGGCCGAAGATGCGGGTACCGCGGGGGTCGCCATCGGTGTTCTTGAGAACGACAGCGGCGTTCTCGTCGAAACGGATGTACGAGCCGTCCGGACGGCGGCGCTCCTTGACGGTGCGAACGACGACGCACTTCACGACGTCGCCCTTCTTCACCGAACCGCCGGGGATCGCGTCCTTGACGGTGGCGACGATGACGTCGCCGATACCGGCGTAGCGGCGACCGGAGCCACCGAGAACGCGGATGCAGAGGATTTCCTTCGCACCCGTGTTGTCGGCGACGCGCAGTCGCGACTCCTGCTGGATCACAGCTTTCTCCTGATCGTCAACAAGTGTTGACGGGCCGGCCGCTGCTCACACCCGCGTCCCTGGGGACCTGGTGCACATACGGCCGTACCGCGAACAACCTTGTTACTTGGCCTTCTCGAGGATCTCGACGACGCGCCAGCGCTTCGTCGCGGACAGCGGCCGGGTCTCCATCAGGAGGACACGGTCGCCGACACCGCACGCGTTCTGCTCGTCGTGCGCCTTCAGCTTGTTGGTACGGCGGATGACCTTGCCGTACAGCGCGTGCTTGACGCGGTCCTCGACGGCGACGACGACGGTCTTGTCCATCTTGTCGCTGACGACGAGACCCTCGCGGGTCTTGCGGAAACCGCGCGTCTCGTTGGTGTTCTCAGTCATCAGGCGTTCTCCACCGTCTCGATGCCCAGCTCGCGCTCGCGCATCAGGGTGTAGATCCGCGCGATGTCCTTACGGACCAGCCGGAGCCGTCCGTGGTTGTCGAGCTGCCCGGTCGCCGCCTGGAAGCGGAGGTTGAACAGCTCCTCCTTGGCCTCACGGAGCTTGGCAACGAGGGCCTCGTTGTCCAGTTCGCGAAGCTCAGCAGCCTTGGTAGCGGCCGACATCAGCTCTCACCGTCCTCGCGCCGAACGATCCGGCACTTCATCGGAAGCTTGTGCGCGGCACGCGTGAGCGCCTCGCGGGCAATCTTCTCGTTCGGGTACGACAGTTCGAACATGACCCGACCCGGGTGCACGTTCGCGATCCACCACTCCGGCGAACCCTTACCGGAACCCATGCGGGTTTCGGCCGGCTTCTTGGTGAGCGGGCGGTCCGGGTAGATGTTGATCCAGACCTTGCCGCCACGACGGATGTGACGGGTGATCGCGATACGAGCGGACTCGATCTGACGGTTCGTCACGTAGGCCGGGGTCACGGCCTGGATGCCGAACTGGCCGAACGCCAGCTCGGTGCCACCCTTGGCAGCGCCGCGGCGCTTCGGGTGGTGCTGCTTGCGGTGCTTGACCCGACGGGGGATCAGCATGGGGGTCAGGCCTCCGTTCCGGTGTTCTCAGCAGCCGGAGCCTCGGCGGCGGCAGCCGGGGCCTGAGCCTCGGCAGCAGCAGCGGCGGGACGACGGCCACGGCCACCGCGCTCGCCACCGCGGCGCTCGCCACCGCGAGCGGGACGACCGCCCTCGGGACGGGCCGGACGGTTGCCGGAGCGGGCAGCGGCGTTCTCAGCGCGGACCTCGGCGATGTTCTTGACGTCGCCCTTGTAGATCCAGACCTTCACGCCGATGCGGCCGAAGGTGGTCTTGGCCTCGAAGAAGCCGTAGTCGACGTTCGCGCGCAGGGTGTGCAGCGGCACACGGCCTTCGCGGTAGAACTCCGAACGGCTCATCTCGGCGCCGCCGAGACGACCGGAGCACTGGACCTTGATGCCCTTGGCGCCGGCCTTCATGGTCGACTGCATGCTCTTACGCATGGCGCGACGGAAGGAGACGCGGGAGGACAGCTGCTCCGCGACGCCCTGAGCCACGAGCTGGGCGTCCAGCTCGGGGTTCTTGACCTCGAGGATGTTCAGCTGGACCTGCTTGCCGGTCAGCTTCTCCAGGTTGCCCCGGATCTTGTCGGCCTCCGCGCCGCGGCGGCCGATCACGATGCCCGGACGGGCGGTGTGGATGTCCACGCGGACGCGGTCACGGGTGCGCTCGATCTCAACCTTCGAGATGCCGGCGCGCTCCATGCCCTTCGTCATGAGACGACGGATCGCGACGTCTTCCTTGACGTAGTCCTTGTACAGCTTGTCGGCGTACCAGCGGGACTTGAAGTCCGTGCTGATGCCGAGGCGGAACCCGTGCGGGTTAACCTTCTGGCCCATTACCGGGTCCCTTCCTTGCTGCTGACGACCACGGTGATGTGGCTGGTCCGCTTGCGGATCCGGTAGGCACGGCCCTGGGCACGCGGACGGAACCGCTTCAGGGTCGGACCCTCGTCAACGTACGCCTCGGAGATGTAGAGGTCGTCCACGTTGGAGTGGTTGTAGTTGTGCGCGGCGTTGGCAATGGCGCTGTTGAGCACCTTGCCGACCGGCACGGTGGCAGCCTGCGGAGCGAAACGCAGGACCGCCTGGGCCTCCGTGGCCGGCAGGCCACGGATGAGGTCCACCACGCGGCGGGCCTTCATGGGCGTGACGCGGATGTACCGCGCCTGGGCCCTGGCTTCCATGGTTGTCCCCTTAATGGAGTAAGTCACTTTGTCGTTCTGGCGCTACAGCTCGGAAGCGATTAGCGACGCTTCGACTTGCGGTCTTCCTTCACGTGCCCCTTGAAGGTGCGCGTGGGAGCGAACTCGCCGAGCTTGTGGCCGACCATCGACTCGGTGACGAACACCGGGACGTGCTTGCGGCCATCGTGAACCGCGATCGTGTGGCCGAGCATGGCCGGGGAGATCACGGAACGACGGGACCAGGTCTTGATGACGTTCTGCGTGCCCGCCTCGTTCTGCACGTCCACCTTCTTCTGAAGGTGGCCGTCGATGAAGGGGCCCTTCTTGAGACTGCGCGGCATCTGACCTGCTCCTAGCGCTTCTTGTTGGTCTTGCGGCGGCGCACGATGAGCTTGTCCGACGCCTTGTTCGGGCGACGGGTGCGGCCCTCGGGCTTGCCCCACGGCGAGACCGGGTGGCGACCACCGGAGGTCTTACCCTCACCACCACCGTGCGGGTGGTCGATCGGGTTCATGGCCACACCACGCACGGTCGGGCGGACGCCCTTCCAGCGCATACGGCCGGCCTTGCCCCAGTTGATGTTCGACTGCTCGGCGTTGCCGACCTCGCCGACGGTCGCGCGGCAGCGCGCGTCCACCAGGCGGATCTCACCGGAGGGCATGCGCAGGTGCGCCATGCGACCCTCACGGGCGAGCAGCTGAATGCCGGAACCCGCGGAACGGGCCAGCTTGGCGCCACCGCCGGGACGGAGCTCCACCGCGTGAATGGTGGTACCGACCGGGATGTTGCGGAGCGGCAGGTTGTTGCCCGGCTTGATGTCGGCGCCAGCGCCGTTCTCGATCCGGTCACCCTGCGCAACGCCACGGGGGGCGATGATGTAGCGCTTCTCGCCGTCCGCGTAGTGCAGGAGCGCGATGCGCGCGGTGCGGTTGGGGTCGTACTCGATGTGAGCGACCTTGGCCGGCACGCCGTCCTTGTCGTGACGACGGAAGTCGATCAGACGGTAGGCGCGCTTGTGACCGCCACCCTGGTGGCGAGCAGTGACACGACCGGCGTTGTTACGGCCGCCCTTGCTGTGCAGCGGGCGAACCAGCGACTTCTCCGGCGTGGACCGCGTGATTTCGACGAAGTCGGCCACGCTGGAGCCACGACGGCCCGGCGTAGTCGGCTTGTACTTGCGGATACCCATTTCTGTCCTCGTCCTTTACGACGATCGCAGTCCCTGACGTGGCGTCAGGAGACCGGACCACCGAAGATGTCGATGCGGTTGCCCTCGGCCAGCGTCACGATCGCGCGCTTGGTGTCCTTGCGCTTGCCGAAGCCCGTCTTGGAGCGCTTGCGCTTGCCCTGGCGGTTCAGCGTGTTCACGGCCTCGACCTTGACCGAGAAGACCGACTCGACGGCCTGCTTGATCTGGGTCTTGTTGGCACCCGGCGCCACGACGAACGTGTACTTGTTCTCGTCGAGGAGCGAGTAGCTCTTCTCCGAGATGACCGGCTTGATCAGGACGTCACGGGGGTCCGTGAACGTCTTGGAGGTGATCTCGCTCATCAGGCGGCAGTCCCTTCGAGCTCGCCCTCAGCAGCAACGGCCTTGGCGGACGCGGCCGGACCGGCCACGAAACGCTCGAAGGCGGCCTGGGTGAAGACCACATCGTCGGAGACGAGCACGTCGTAGGTGTTCAGCTGGCCGGCGTCCAGGATGTGCACGTTCGCCAGGTTGCGAGCGGACAGGATGCCCAGCTCGTCCTCGCGCTCGACCACCAGGAGGAGGTTCTTGCGCTCGGAGATCTTGCCGAACAGGGCCTTGGCGGCCTTGGTCGACGGCGCCTCGGTCGCGGTCACGCCGGTCACGACGTGGATGCGCTCGTGACGGGCCCGGTCGGTGAGCGCGCTGCGCAGGGCGGCGGCGATCATCTTCTTCGGGGTCCGCTGCGAGTAGTCACGCGGCACGGGACCGTGCACGACGCCACCACCGGCGAACTGCGGCGCGCGGGTCGAACCCTGGCGGGCGCGACCGGTGCCCTTCTGGCGGTACGGCTTCTTGCCGCCACCACGGACCTCGCCACGACGCTTGACCTTGTGAGTGCCCTGACGGGCCGCAGCGAGCTGCGCGACGACGACCTGGTGCATCAGCGGAACGCTGACCTTGGCGTCGAAGATCTCGGCGGGCAGCTCGACGCTGCCGGCCTTGTCGCCGGCCGGCGACAGAATGTCAATGGTGCTCATATCCTTCACAGCCCCTTCGCCGCGGTGCGGACGAGGACGAGGCCGCCGTTCGGACCCGGGATCGCGCCCTTGATGAGCAGCAGACCCTTCTCCGCGTCGACCGCGTGCACGGTCAGGTTCTGGGTGGTCACGCGCTCGTGACCCATCCGACCCGCCATGCGCATGCCCTTGAACACACGACCCGGGGTGGCGCAGCCACCAATGGAGCCGGGCGAACGGTGCTTGCGCTGGGTGCCGTGACCGGCGCCGAGGCCCTTGAAGTTGTGACGCTTCATGACACCGGCGAAGCCCTTGCCCTTGGAGGTGCCGGTCACGTCGACCTTGACACCCGCCTCGAACAGCTCAGCGGTGATCTCCTGGCCCAGGGTGTACTCGGACGCGTCCGAGGTACGCAGCTCAACCAGGTGGCGGCGGGGGGTGACACCGGCCTTGGCGAAGTGGCCCTGGAGGGGCTTGTTCACCTTGCGGGGGTCGATCTCGCCGAAGCCGATCTGGACGGCGTCGTAGCCGGCCGGGCTGTCGGCGGTGTGGACCTGGGTCACGACATTGGGCCCAGCCTTGACGACGGTCACCGGGACAACCCGGTTGTTCTCGTCCCAGACCTGGGTCATGCCGAGCTTCTCGCCCAGGATGCCCTTCATCTGCTTAGCCATCTTCGGTGCGCCTCTCAGAGCTTGATCTCGATGTCGACGCCCGCCGGCAGGTCGAGACGCATCAGCGAGTCAACCGTCTTCGGCGTGGGGTCGAGGATGTCGATCAGACGCTTGTGAGTGCGCATCTCGAAGTGCTCGCGCGAGTCCTTGTACTTGTGCGGCGAGCGGATGACGCAGTAAACGTTCTTCTCAGTGGGCAGCGGCACCGGGCCCGCGACCTGCGCACCAGTGCGGATCACCGTCTCGACGATCTTCTTCGCCGAGGAGTCGATGACCTCGTGGTCGTAGGCCTTGAGCCGGATGCGGATCTTCTGTCCCGCCATGGCTACTCCGTAGTCCTTTGTGTCGTACGTTGCCTCGCGACCCACCTCCGACCCCCGCGCTCGGGCGTGTCGCACTCGCGCCTGCAAAAAACCGGCGAACAGATTCGTCGGCTTCAAACTGCTGGAGAGAGGTGAGCCGGGCTGATACCCCGCGTACGCTTCCCGGAAGATTCCCGTACTTTCGCCCCGCAGCTGCCGCGGTGTCGCTTACACACCACTGCACCCACACACAGCACGTGGGCACATGAACGGCCATTCACGGGAACGACGAGTACATGGGACTCGCTTCCAGTCCTCCCGACGGGAGGCGCGCAGCATCGGTACTCAACCGAGCAACTCAGTCATCCTGCCACAGATTGCGGCCGATACGCCAATCGGTATCGCCCGTAGCAGTGCACGTCACACCGGGTGCGTCCGGCGGGGCCGCCCGGACATGCCGAGGGCCCGGCCCCCTCCCTCGCGGGAGCGGACCGGGCCCTGCAGTTGACCAGAGGTCAGATCGGCAATTACTTGACGATCTTGGTGACCTGGCCGGCGCCGACGGTGCGGCCACCCTCACGGATGGCGAACTTCAGGCCCTCCTCCATGGCGACGGGCTGGATCAGCGCGACGGTCATGGCGGTGTTGTCGCCCGGCATGACCATCTCGGTGCCCTCGGGGAGGGTCACGACGCCGGTCACGTCCGTGGTACGGAAGTAGAACTGCGGGCGGTAGTTGTTGAAGAACGGGGTGTGACGGCCACCCTCGTCCTTCGACAGGATGTAGGCCTGGGCCTCGAAGTCGGTGTGCGGGGTAACCGAACCCGGCTTGATGATGACCTGGCCGCGCTCGACATCCTCGCGCTTGATGCCACGGAGCAGCAGACCGACGTTCTCACCGGCCTGGCCCTCGTCGAGCAGCTTGCGGAACATCTCGATACCGGTGACCGTGGTGGTGGTCTTGGTGGTCTTGATGCCGATGATGTCGACGGTCTCGTTGACCTTGAGGATGCCACGCTCGATACGACCGGTGACGACGGTGCCACGACCGGTGATCGTGAAGACGTCCTCGATCGGCATCAGGAACGGCTGGTCGGTGAGGCGAGCCGGGGTCGGGATGGCCTCGTCGACCGCGTGCATCAGGCCGAGGAGCTTCTCGCCCCACTCCTTGTCGCCCTCCAGCGCCTTCAGCGCGGAGACGCGGACGACCGGCAGGTCGTCGCCCGGGAACTCGTACTCGGAGAGGAGCTCACGGACCTCGAGCTCGACGAGCTCCAGGATCTCCTCGTCGTCCACCATGTCGGCCTTGTTCAGGGCGACAACGATGTAGGGGACGCCGACCTGGCGGGCCAGGAGGACGTGCTCCTTGGTCTGCGGCATCGGGCCGTCGGTGGCGGCGACGACGAGGATCGCACCGTCCATCTGGGCCGCACCGGTGATCATGTTCTTGATGTAGTCCGCGTGACCCGGGCAGTCGACGTGGGCGTAGTGACGCGCCTCGGTCTGGTACTCGACGTGCGCGATCGAGATGGTGATACCGCGCTGACGCTCCTCCGGCGCCTTGTCGATCTGGTCGAACGGCGTGAAGGGGTTGATGTCCGGGTACGCGTCGTGCAGCACCTTGGTGATGGCCGCGGTCAGCGTGGTCTTACCGTGGTCGATGTGACCGATGGTGCCGATGTTGACGTGGGGCTTCGTCCGCTCGAACTTCGCCTTCGCCACTGCAGTCCTCCTGAGGACAGTTCTGTACGCCGTACGACGTCAGTTGGTCTGGATCGGGTTTGGAACGGGGCGCTGGTCGCGCCCCATGCCGTCCCGCGGGTGGGGGTGCCGGAGGGCTCCCGGGCGGAACCCGGACGGGTGACGCCCGGGTGCCCTCCTTCTAGCCTAAAGGGTCTGATTCATCCCGATTACCGGGACGTCACTCGCCCTTGGCCTTGGCGATGATGTCGTCCGCCACGTTCCGCGGAACCTCGGCGTACGAGTCGAACTGCATCGAGTAGCTTGCGCGACCAGAGGTCTTGCTGCGCAGGTCACCGACGTAGCCGAACATCTCGGAGAGCGGCACCAGCGCCTTGACGACGCGGGCACCGTGACGCTCCTCCATGGCCCGGATCTGGCCACGGCGGGAGTTGATGTCGCCGATCACGTCGCCCATGTAGTCCTCGGGGGTGGTGACCTCGACGGCCATCATCGGCTCGAGCAGAGCCGGCGACGCCTTGCGGGCACCTTCCTTGAACGCCATGGAACCGGCGATCTTGAACGCGAGCTCGGACGAGTCGACGTCGTGCGCCGCACCGTCGAGCAGGGTCACGCGAACGCCCTGGAGCGGGTAACCGGCGAGAACGCCGAACTCCATGGCCTCCTGGCAACCGGCGTCGACCGACGGGATGTACTCGCGCGGGACGCGGCCACCGGTGACCTTGTTGAGGAACTCGTAGCCCTCGCCGGACTCGAGCGGCTCGATCGCGATCTGGATCTTCGCGAACTGGCCGGAGCCACCGGTCTGCTTCTTGTGCGTGTAGTCGATACGCTCGACGGCCTTGCGGATCGTCTCGCGGTACGCGACCTGCGGCTTGCCGACGTTGGCCTCGACCTTGAACTCACGGCGCATACGGTCGACCAGCACCTCGAGGTGCAGCTCGCCCATACCCGCGATGATGGTCTGGCCGGTCTCTTCGTCGGTGTTGACCTGGAAGGACGGGTCCTCCTCGGCCAGGCGCTGGATGGCGACACCCAGCTTCTCCTGGTCGCCCTTGGACTTGGGCTCGATCGCGACGCGGATGACCGGGGCCGGGAAGTCCATGGACTCCAGGATGACCGGCTGCTTCTCGTCGGACAGCGTCTCACCGGTGGTGGTCTGCTTCAGGCCCATGACGGCGATGATGTCGCCGGCGCCCACCGAGTCGATCTCCTCACGCTTGTTCGCGTGCATGCGGTAGATCTTGCCGATGCGCTCCTTCTTGCCCTTGACGGAGTTCAGCACCGAGGTGCCGGACTCCAGGCGGCCGGAGTACACGCGGACGAAGGTGAGCTTGCCCAGGTGCGGGTCAGACATGATCTTGAACGCGAGGGCGGCGAGCGGCTCGTCGTCAGAAGCCTGACGGACGATCTTCTCCTCGTCGTTGCCCGGCTTCGTACCCTCGATGCCCTCGATGTCGAGCGGCGACGGCAGGTACTTCACGACCGCGTCGAGCAGGGGCTGAACGCCCTTGTTCTTGAACGCGGAGCCGCAGAAGATCGGGGTGAAGGACGACTCCAGGGTGCCCTTGCGGATCGCGGCGACCAGCAGCTCCTCGGGGATGTCCTCGCCCTCGAGGGCGAGCTCCATCACCTCGTCGCTGATGTTCGACACGGTGTCGATCAGGGCCTCGCGGTACTCCGCCGCCTGCTCGGCCAGGTCGGCCGGGATCTCGACGGTGTCGTACATCTCGCCCTTGGGGGCGTCGGCCGAGTAGACCAGGGCCTTCATCTTCACCAGGTCGACGACGCCGGTGAAGTCGGCCTCGGCACCGATCGGCAGCTGCATGACCAGCGGGGTGGCGCCGAGGCGGTCCACGATGGTCTGCACGCAGAAGAAGAAGTTGGCGCCCGTGCGGTCCAGCTTGTTGATGAAGCAGATGCGCGGGACGCCGTAGCGGTCAGCCTGCCGCCACACGGTCTCGGACTGGGGCTCGACACCGGCGACGCCGTCGAACACGGTCACGCCACCGTCGAGGACGCGCAGCGAGCGCTCCACCTCGACGGTGAAGTCGACGTGGCCCGGGGTGTCGATGATGTTGATCGTGTTCTCAACACCGTCGAGGGTCCAGTGGCAGGTCGTCGCGGCGGACGTGATGGTGATGCCGCGCTCCTGCTCCTGCTCCATCCAGTCCATGGTGGCAGCGCCATCGTGGACCTCACCGATCTTGTACGACACACCGGTGTAGAACAGGATCCGCTCGGTGGTGGTGGTCTTGCCCGCGTCGATGTGCGCCATGATCCCGATGTTGCGGACCTTGGCGAGGTCAAGGGAGGTTGCAGCCATGGTGGCTCGTTCTCTCTCTGTCTAGTGACGGGGTTCGGACTACCAGCGGTAGTGCGCGAAGGCCTTGTTGGACTCGGCCATCTTGTGGGTGTCCTCGCGACGCTTCACGGAAGCGCCCAGACCGTTGCTGGCGTCGAGGATCTCGTTGAGCAGACGCTCGGTCATGGTCTTCTCGCGACGGGCGCGGGAGTAACCGACCAGCCAGCGCAGCGCCAGGGTGTTGGCGCGGCCCGGACGGACCTCGACCGGCACCTGGTAGGTGGCGCCACCGACGCGGCGGGACTTGACCTCGAGGGTCGGCTTGACGTTCTCCAGCGCGCGCTTCAGCGCGACAACCGGGTCGGCGCCGGTCTTCTCACGGACACCCTCGAGGGCGCCGTAGACGATCCGCTCGGCGGTGGAGCGCTTGCCGTGCAGCAGGATCTTGTTGACCAGCGAGGTCACCAGCGGGGAGCCGTAGACCGGGTCGATGATGACCGGGCGCTTCGGGGCGGGGCCCTTACGAGGCATTCTTACTTCTCCTTCTTGGCGCCGTAGCGGCTGCGAGCCTGCTTGCGGTTCTTGACACCCTGGGTGTCGAGCGAACCGCGGATGATCTTGTAGCGGACACCAGGAAGGTCCTTCACACGGCCACCGCGGACCAGCACGATGGAGTGCTCCTGCAGGTTGTGGCCCTCGCCCGGAATGTAAGCGGTGACCTCGATCCCGCTGGTGAGGCGCACACGGGCGACCTTGCGGAGAGCCGAGTTCGGCTTCTTCGGGGTGGTCGTGTACACACGCGTGCAGACGCCGCGACGCTGGGGCGAACCCTTCAGTGCGGGCGTCTTGTTCTTCTCGACCTTGTCCTGCCGGCCCTTTCGGACCAGCTGCTGGATCGTAGGCACCGTTTCTCCGTTTTCTGTGTGCCAAGGCTTGGTGGAACTAACCTGCGGTGTGGCCCACACCCTCCGACCCACGCGGTCGGGCGTGTTGGGCCTTCTTCGGGGGAAGAATCACGGAATCCCGAGCTGAGCTGCGTCATCGGCACAGGCCGAGCGGGTGGAGTCTCCGCTACGGCGGCCGGTCTGCTGGCACGCACAAGGACCCGGGCACACCCCAGGCACAAGGTCAGAGCGTACCTAGCGCACAGGCGGCGGTCAAAACAAATGGGGCGCGCCGGGCCGGGCACCGCCCGGACCAGGCACGGCGGCCCCGCGCTCAGTGCGGCCCGCTGCTCGTCACCATGACCATCAGCAGGAAGAACAGCGCCCAGCCGGCGATCGAGAGCCAGCCGAACACCAGCCCCAGGATCGCCAGGCCGTCGCCGTCCTCCTTGGTGCGGCGGATCTGCGAGCGGGCGATGTGGCCGGTGATCACGGCGGGCAGGCCGGTGAGGCCACCGGTGAACAGCGTCAGGCTGCCGAGGATCGCCGAGGCCGTCGCCAGGCCGTTGCGCGGCGGGACGGGCGGCGGGAGCAGCGGCGGGGGCAGCGGCATGAAGGTCGCCGGGACGGGAGCGCCGAACGGGGCGACCATCGGCCCGGACGGCAGGTCGGCGACCAGCACGGACAACTGGCCGTAGGTGGCGGCCTGGTGGGCGGAGGTCAGCCGGTGCTCGTACTCGTCGGCGGTGATCCGGCCCTCGGCGTAGGCGGCCTTCAGCACGTCCACGGTGCGCTCGCGGTCGGCGTGCGCGGCGCGCATCGCGGACTGCGGCGTCGGCGCCGGGTGCCAGGGCTGCTGCCCGTACGGCGCCGGCGTTCCCCACTGACCGGTCATCACGGCCACCTCCCGTTCCCCGCGCTGCGCGCGCGCTTCTCAGGATGCAGGACGAACGGGCTGCCCGGGTAGTTGCCGGGGGGCGACGAACTGCCGCCCCAGTAAGGGGCAATACCGCCACATGGGGGATGGAAAGGTAAAGAAATGATCATAGGGTCGAACCGACCGGCCAGGGACCGACCCCGACAAGGAGACCACCCGCCATGGAGGCGACCACCACGCCGCCCGCTGTCTCGATCCGCGACCTGTGGAAGCGCTTCGGCGCACAGACCGCCGTCGCCGGACTCAACCTCGATCTGCCCGCCGGCTCGTTCATCGGACTGGTCGGCCCCAACGGCGCCGGCAAGACCACCACGCTGTCGATGGTCACCGGCCTGCTCCGGCCCGACCAGGGCACCGTGCTGATACACGGCGCCGACGTCTGGCAGGACCCGGTCGCGGTCAAGTCCCGGATCGGCATCCTGCCCGAGGGCCTGCGGATGTTCGAACGCCTCAGCGGACGCGAACTGCTCCAGTACAACGGGCGGTTGCGCGGCCTGCCCGGCCCGGAGACCGACCGGCGCGCCGAGGAACTGCTTGCCGTGCTCGACCTGACCGGCTCCGCCGACAAGCTGGTCGCCGACTACTCCACCGGCATGCGCAAGAAGATCGGCCTGGCCGCGGCGCTGCTGCACAACCCCGACGTGCTGTTCTTGGACGAGCCGTTCGAGGGCGTCGACCCGGTGTCCGCGCAGACCATCCGCGGCGTGCTCACCCGGTACGCCGCCTCCGGCTCCACGGTGGTGTTCTCCAGCCACGTCATGGAACTCGTCGAGTCGCTGTGCGACTGGGTCGCCGTGGTCAGCGCCGGGCGGGTGGTCGCCGCCGGGCCGCTCGATCAGGTGCGTGGCGAGACCTCGCTGCAGCAGGCGTTCCTCGGGCTGATCGGCGTCCGCGAGGACGACGGGCACGCGCTCGGCTGGCTCGGCGGGGGCCACCGGTGAGCACCACCTCCCCCACCACCTCCCGCACCGTCTCCCCCACCGCCGACGACCGGGCCGTCGTCCGCACGCTGGTCTCGCTCAAGGTCCGGCTGCTGCGCAACGGCCTGCGGCGCAGCCCCGGCCGGGCCGCCGGCTACCTGGCCGGCACCTGCTTCGGGCTGCTGTTCGGCGTGTCCGCGGCCGCCGGAATGGTGGTGCTGCGCGGGCACGCGGGCGCCGCCGACGTCGCCGTGATGCTCACCGCCGGACTGGCCGTCAGCTGGGCCGCCATGCCGCTGTTCTTCTTCGCCGGCGACGAGAGCGCCGACCCGACCCGGCTCACCATGCTGCCGCTGCGGCCGCGCGCCCTGCTGCGCGGCACCCTGATCGGCAGCCTGGTCGGACCCGGCCCGCTGGTCGGCCTGCTGCTGCTGATCGGCGCCGCCGTCACCGCCGGGCAGGGCGCCGCGTCCGCCGCCGTCGCGGTGCTCGCGGTGCCGCTCACCCTGCTGGTGCTGATCGCACTGAGCCGCTCGGTTGCCGCCGCCAACGCCCGGCTGCTGTCCAGCCGGCGCGGCAAGGACTTCGCGATCTTCGGCGGCCTGCTGTTCGCGGTGCTGATCCAGCTCGGCAACCTGGGCATGCAGAGCTCCTTCCGGAGCCCCGACCAGGGCCTCGACCTGTCGGTGCTGCAGCCGTACGCGGCGGTGCTGCGCTGGATCCCGCCGGTCTCCGCGATCGACGCGGTGCGCTCGGCCGGCGAGGGCTCCTACCTGGTCGCGGCGCTGCAACTCGCGCTCGCCGCCGGCCTGCTGACGGTGCTGCTGCGCTGGTGGCAGCGCAGCCTGCAGGCCCTGATGGTCTCCGGCGACGCCTCCACCCTGGTGGAGGCCTCCTCGGTGCACTCCGGTTCGGGCTCCCGCGCCTGGCGGCTGCTGCCCGCCGGCCGGGCCGGCACCGTCGCCCAGCGGCACCTGCGGTACACCTGGCGCGAGCCCCGCGCCAAGGCGGCGATCTTCACCGGCATCGGCATGACCTGCGTGATCGCGGCGATGTCGGTGGTCCAGGGCTGGGGCTCGGTGTACGTGATCGCGATCGGCGGGCTGATGCTCGGCCTGCAGTCCGGCAACCTGTTCGGCATGGACGGCTCCGGGTTCTGGATGGTCGCCTCCACCCTGATCACCCGTCGGGACGCCCGCGACGAACTGCGCGGCCGGGTGTACGCCATCCTCGCCCAGGGCGTCCTCGTGCTGCTGCTGGTCGGCTCGGTGCTGGCCGCCGTCACCGGCAGGTGGGCGGAACTCGCGCCCGCGCTCGGCGTGTCCTTCGCCGCCCTCGGCACCAGCGTCGGCCTGGGCAGCGTGATGAGCGTCTACGCCCCGTACGCGGTGCCCGCCGACGGCAACCCGATGCGCAGTGCCGCGCCCGGGCAGAACGGCGTGGTGATGCTCAACGCCTTCGGTTCGATGATCGGCGTCTCGCTGGGCTGCGCGCCGATCGGCATCGCCCTCGGCATCCTGCTGATCTCGCACCAGTCGCCCTGGCCGATCCTGCCGGTCGGCGTGCTGTACGGCGCCGGGATGGCCCTGCTCGGCATCCGGGTGGCGTCCGGCGGGCTGATCAAGCGGCTGCCGGAGGTCCTCGCCCGGGTGATCGAGCGCTGACCGTCCCCTTCCGGCCCCGGGCCCGCCGCTATCATGCGTGCGCGCCCGGGGCCGACCCGTGCGCACGGGGGAGGGAACACGATGCGCATCGCTGCGGAGGCCGGCCCGCACTACGGCTGGGTGGACAGCCCGCTCTGGCAGCAGACCGTGCTGCCGGTGCTCGTCATGCTGCTGGTGCTGCGGCTGATCACCGTCTTCGCCCTCGGCCGCAGTCAGCACGGCTACCGGGCCCGGCTGTTGAGCCGCGCGCGGCGGGCCCAGATCCGCACCCTGTTCGCCGGGGACGCCTCCCGCCGCCGGTCCGAACTGCGGGCGCTGTCCAGTGCGTACCCGCCGCAGTGGATCGCCTCCGCGGTGGAGCTCGTGCTGCCCGTGCTGATCGGCGGCGCTCTCACCGTGCTGATGTGGATCGCCGACCACTACCAATTCACGGAGTCGACGGATATCGCCGACCAGGTGATGGTGCGCACCACCCCGCCGTGGCTGGCGGCACGCGCGCTGCCGGCGCTGTTCGGCGGCCAGGGCGGGCTCGGCGCGGCGCTGACCGGTTTCGTGCTGACCGCGCTGTGGCAGCTGCTGTGGGCCCGTACCCGGTTCCTGGTGCTGTGCACCCGGATGCCGTCCGGCACCTGGGAGCACTCCTGGCTGCGCCGCTACCTGGTGCCGGTGCTCGCCGCCCAGTTCCTGCTGATGCCGCTGGTGCTGCCGAACGGCGCGCTGATCGCGCTGGTGGCGTGGCAGCTGTGCTCGCTGTACGCCACCCGTCGGCTGAACCTGCTGCCGATGGCCGCCGCCGCGCCGCCGCTGACGGGCGTCGCCGCGTCCGCCGAGGCGCCGGCCGGGGCGGTCCGGGACACCGTCGACACGCTCGGTGCGGCCGCCTCCGCCCGCCTGCAGTCGATCCGCGAGACCCGCGCGGCGCAGCGCACCCGCCGCGAGCGGGAGGCCGCCGCGCGGGCCGCCGTCGCGCAGACCGAGGCGGAGGTCGCCGCCCGGGACGCCGAGATCGCCCGGGCGGTGGTCGCCGAGTCCGAGGCGCTGCGGGCCGCCCGGGACGCCGAACAGGCCGAGGCGGCGGCCCGGTTCGCGGCCGAGCCCACGGTGAACGGCTCCCCCGCCGCCGCGGCCACGCCGACGGTGCTGGGCAGCACGGTGCGCGACCGGGACGGGCTGCCGACCGTCGACGCCAAGCCGATGCCGAACGGGGCGCCCACCGCGATCGGCGCGTACCGGCTGCTCGGGCTGATCGGCTCCGGCGGGTTCGGCACCGTCTACCTGGCGCGACGTCAGGGCTCCGCCACCCAGGTCGCGCTGAAGACCCTGCACGCCGACACCGAGCACGACGAGGAACTGCACCGCCGGTTCGAGAACGAGGCGAAGGTGCTGGCCCAGGCGCCCGCCGCGCACACCGCGCGGGTGCTGGACACCGGCGTCGCCGACGGCACCCCGTTCATCGCCATGGAGCTGCTCGACGGCCGCCCCCTGCAGGCCCTGCTGCGCGAGCGCGGCATCCTCGCCGACCCGGCCGCGCTGCGCGCGCTCGCGGTGGCGCTGGCCGTCGCGCTGGACGCCCTGCACCGCGGCGGTCTGGTGCACCGTGACCTGAAGCCGTCCAACATCATGATGACCAGCGACGGCCCCAAGCTGCTGGACTTCGGCATCTCGCTGATGGCCGACCACACCCGGCTGACCCGGACCGGCGGCATGGTCGGCACGCCCGTCTTCATGGCCCCGGAGCAGCTGGCCGAGGGCCCGGTCGGCCCGGCGGCGGACGTCTGGGCGTGGGCCTGCTGCCTGGTCTGCGCGGCGTACGGCGAGAGCCCGTTCGCCACCGCCAACCAGTACGTCGTGTACCACCGGATCGTCAACGAGGCCCCGTCCCCGGCCGGGATCGCCGCCGTCCGCGCGCTCGACCCGGCGCTGGCCGACGCCGTCGAGCGCGCCCTCGCCAAGGACCTCGCCGACCGCCCCGCCGACGGGGCGGCGCTGCTGGCGCTGCTCACCGCCGACGGCACCCCGGCGCCGCGACAGATCGCCCGCGGCTGGGAGGCCCTGGCCGGCTGACGGACTCGCCGGCAGGGGCGCTCCGGCATCATGGGGAGCGCCCCTCCCCCGTGCCCCCAGGAAGCAGGACCGCCGTGACCAGCACCGATCAGCCCGTGGACGAGCTGCTGGCGGAGGCGGTGGGCCGGGTGACGGGCGCGCCGGCGGACGGGTTGGAGTTCGTGGTGGACGGCGCGGCCTCGCTGCTGGCGGCGTCCACGGACCGGTGGCCGCTGGTGAGCCGGGCGCTGCTGGGCTTCGCGGACCGGGCGGTGGGCCGGTGCTGGGCGGCGGGCTGGCGGCCGGCCGACCTGGTGCGGGTGGCACGGCGCGAGCTGGGCCCGGTGCAGGTCGCCCTGGCGGTGGACCTGATCGCCGCGGAGGGCCGCCGGCACCCCGCCGCCGCGCTGGACCGCCGGTGGCGGGAGCAGCTGCGGGAGTTGGAGGCGGAGCCCTGGTGGCCGTCCGACGAGGCGTACCTGCAGGCGTTCGCGGACCGGCACCGGCTGGACCGGTTCGCGCTGGCCACGGCGGTGCTGGAGCTGCTGCGGACCTGGGCGCTGCTGCCGCCCGTCCAGCCGGTGGGCCCGGCGCCGGGGCAGTCCGCGCCGCGGGTGAGCGCGCCGCGCAGCGGGGAGCCGCGGATGCTGGGGCGGATCCGGGCGCTGCTGGCGAAGGCCGAGTCGACGGAGTTCCCGGACGAGGCGGAGGCGCTGACCGCGAAGGCCCAGGAGTTGATGGCGCGTCACTCGATCGACGAGGCGCTGCTGTCGGCGGGCGGCCCGTCGGCGGACGAGCCGGCAGCGCTGCGGATCGGCGTGGACAACCCGTACGAGGGCCCGAAGACGATGCTGCTGGACGCGGTGGCGGCGGCGAACCGGTGCCGGGTGGTGTGGGCGAAGGAGTTCGGGTTCTGCACGGTGATCGGGTTCGACGCCGACCTGGACTGCGTCGAGCTGCTGTACACCTCGCTGCTGGTGCAGGCGACTTCGGCGATGCAGCGGGCGGGCAGCCGCAAGCACAAGGACGGCGCGGCCCGGACGAAGGCGTTCCGGCAGTCGTTCCTGGTGGCGTACGCTGCGCGGATCCGGGAGCGGCTGGCGGAGGCCACCGAGCGGGCCACCGAGGACGCGGCGGCCGGGCGCCCCACCGAACCGGGCGAGCCGGGCGGTGTCGAGGACGGCGGCGGTTCGCTGCCGGTGCCGGCCCCGGACGGCGGGCTGCTGCCGGTACTGGCGGCCCGGGCGGAGGCCGTGGACGATGCGGTGGGCAGGATGTTCCCGAAGCTCGTGTCTCAGCGGGTGCGGGTGAGTGACGGCGAGGGCTGGGTCGAGGGCCGGGCCGCCGCCGACCGGGCCACGCTGCACCGGGGTTCGGGACGGATCGAGCGCTGACAGGGCGTCGGCGCAGCTCAACGAGGGGGGATTGCGGATGGAGTTCTCGGAGCGGGTGCGCGGCTCGCTGGTCGGCGGTGCGCTGGGCGACGCGCTGGGGTGGCCGATCGAGTTCCTGCGGCTGGACACCATCCGGCAGCGGCACGGCGAGGCCGGCCTGACCGACCTGGCGGACGCCGACCGCGGCGGCCAGATCACCGACGACACTCAGATGACCCTGTTCACCGCGGAGGGCCTGCTGCGTGGCGGCCGCCGCGAGGACCTGCACGCCGCGTACCGGCGCTGGTTCCAGACCCAACGGCTGCCGGGCCCCGAGCGTTTCCCGGACGGCTGGCTGGCCGGGCAGGAGTTCCTGTACGCGTCCCGCGCGCCGGGCAATGCCTGCATGACGGGCGTGGTGCTGGACTACACGGAGGCCGTCCCGTTCGGCCAGGAGGGCCCGGTGAACCCGGGTTCGAAGGGCTGCGGCACGGTGATGCGCTCGGCGCCGTTCGGACTGGCCGGCCTGGGCGCGGACGAGGCGTTCCGGCAGGCCGCGCTGGCCGCGCAGCTGACACACGGTCACCCGACGGGATATCTGGCGGCCGGTGCGTTCGCCGCGCTGATCGAACGGGTGTCGGCCGGGGTGCCGCTGCGGGCGGCGGTGGCCTCGACGCTGGCGAGGCTGGTGGCGATGCCGACCAACGCGGAGACCACCGAGGCGCTGCGCCGGGCGGTGCGGGTGGCCGACGAGGGCCCGGGTTCGCCGGAGTCGGTGGAGCGGGTCGGCCTGGGCTGGATCGCCGAGGAGTGCCTGGCCGTCGCGGTGTACGCGGCGTTGGTCGGTGCCGACGCCCGCGAGGCGCTGGTGCTGGCGGTCAACCACTCCGGCGACAGCGACTCCACCGGCGCGGTCTGCGGCAACCTGGTCGGCGCGATGTACGGCCTGTCCGCGCTGCCCGCCGACTGGTGCGCGATCGTCGAGGGCCGGGACGTCCTGCTGCAGGTCGCCGACGACCTGGTGTCCCACGCCCGCGGCGACCGGGCGGCGCTCGCCGACCGCTACCCGCTGCCGGTCGGGTGATCCGGTGGGCCTGAGTCTGGAGAAGGTGTCGGCCACCGCGCCCGGCCTGATCGACCTGTACAAGTCCGCGCGGGTGAGCCTGACCAAGCGCGGGCTCCAGCACGCCCGGGCCGCCGTCTACCTGGTGCTCGACCGCTCCGGCTCGATGCGGCCCCACTACCGGTCCGGGGCCGTCCAGCACTTCGCCGAGCAGGTGCTGGCGCTCTCGGCGCACCTCGACGACGACGGCCGGGTGCCGGTGGTCTTCTTCTCCACCGGGGTGGACGGCATCGCCGAGATCTCCCTCGACGACCACCTGAACCGGATCGGCCGCCTGCACTCCTCGTTGGGGCACCTGGGCCGGACCAACTACCACCTGGCGATGAAGGCGGTGATCCGCCACTACCAGCTCTCCGGCGCCACCGACCCGGCCCTGGTGGTGTTCCAGACCGACGGCGGCCCCACCTCCCGGGCGGCCGCCCGGGACATGCTCTGCCTGGCCGCCGAACTCCCGATCTACTGGCAGTTCGTGGGCTTCGGCGACCCCGCCGACCAGGAGTTCGCCTTCCTCCGCCGCCTCGACGAACTCCCCGTCCCCGCCCGCCGCCCGGTCGACAACGCCGGCTTCTTCCCCGCCGGCCAGGACCCGCGCGCCCACACCGACGCCGACCTGTACGACCACCTGCTGACCGGCTTCCCGGAGTGGCTCACCGCGGCCCGCGCTGCCGGGACCCTGGACGGCGGCTGACCGGCCTGTGCCGTGGTCGGCCTGCATCACCGACGTCGGGGGGACGTGGGAGCCGAATCAACTGCCCGCAGTGCCGGACGAGTACTCGCAGGTCTTCCCCTCGCGGGTCGCCGTGTGGAGCACCGCATACCTCTGCCAGCGCTGCCACGTCGTCTTCATCCCGGCCGGCTCGCTCGGCTCCCCCGAGGCGCAGGCCGCCCCGGTCCCCGCGTTCCGGGCACTGGTCGCGACGGTGGCGGCGGACCTCCGCTCGCGCGGGCTCCTGACGTAGCGGGACGTTCGCTCTCGCGTCAGTCCCAGAGCGCACCGAACGCGAGCAGCTCCTTGCGGTACTCGATCCGCTCCACCCACTCCCGCGGCCACGCGCCCTCGCCGTGCCGGGCGCCGGCGAAGGCGCCGGCCAGGCAGGCCAGGGAGTCGGAGTCGCCGGAGGAGACGGCGGCGCGGCGGACGGCGGCGACGGGGTCGTCGGGGAGCAGCAGGAAGCAGAGCAGGGCGGTGGCGAACGCTTCCTCGGCGACCCAGCCTTCGCCCGTCCGTTCGCAGGGGTCGGCGTCGACCTCTCCGGCGGCGAGGGCGGCGTCGAGGCGGTCGAGGGCGAGGAGGCACTCGTCCCAGCCGCGGGCGATGAACTCCTGCGGAGAGCCGAAGTGGCCCCGGGAGGCGAGGTCGCCGAGCCAGAACTCGTCGTAGTGGGTGCGTTGTTGGTGGGCGTGGGCGCGCAGGCGGGCGGGGAGTTCGGAGGGGTGGGTGCCCTGGGCGAGCCAGCGGACGGTGAACGCGGTGAGTTCGCTGGCGGCCAGCGCGGTCGGGTGGCCGTGGGTGAGGCCGGACTGCAGCTGGGAGGCGCCGGAGACCTGCCGGTCGGTCAGCTCGCGGACCAGGCCGAGCGGGGCGACCCGCATGTTCGCGCCGCAGCCCTTGGAACCGATGTCGGACGCGTCCTGCCAGGGCCGGCCGGTGGAGAGCCGGAAGCAGGACCGCAGACAGGTCATGCCGGGGGACCGGTTGTTGTCCGGGGAGCGCCACCAGTCCACGAACTCCTCGCGCAGCGGCAGTTCGAGGCGCAGCGGGACGAGCGGGCCCTCGGCGAGGCCGGTGCGCAGGGCGCGGGCGAGTGCCAGCGTCATCTGGGTGTCGTCGGTGACCTGGGCCTTCTTCGGCAGCGGGAGCTGCCGCCAGTCGGGGCTGAGCAGCCCGATCTCGTCCAGGTTCAGGAACTCGGTGCGCTTGCCGATGGCGTCGCCGATCGCCAGCCCCAGCATCGCTCCTGTCGCCCGCCCCACGGCATGCCCCTCTCAGACCTCGACCAGCAGTTCCTTGAGTCCGCGGATCACGTAGCCCGGGTTCCACTCGGGTTCGCGCACCAGCGTCAGCCCGGGGGCCTTGCGGAGCAGTGCGCCGTAGGACTCGGTGAGTTCAAGTCTGGCAAGGGGCGCGCCGAGACAGAAGTGAATTCCGGCGCCGAAGGTGATGTGCGGGTTGTCGGTGCGGCCGAGGTCGAGCCGGTCGGGGTCGGTGAACCGCTCGGGGTCGCGGTTGGCGGAGCCGAACAGCAGCGCCACCTCGGAGCCGCGCGGGATCCGCACGCCGCCGACCTCGATGTCCTCCAGCACCCAGCGTTCGAACATCTGCAGCGGGGTGTCGTACCGCATCAGTTCTTCGATCGCGGTGGGCAGCAGTTCGTCCACCGCGCCGCGCAGCCGGGCGAGTTCGCCGGGGTTGCGGAGCAGCGCCCACCAGCCGTTGCCGGTGGTGTTGACGGTCGCCTCGTGGCCGGCGTTCAGCAGCAGCACGCAGGTGGAGATCATCTCCTGCTCGCTGAGCACCTGCCCGTCCTCGACGGCCTGGGCCAGCGCGCTGATCAGGTCGGTGCCGGGTTCCTCGCGCCGGCGGCGGATCAACTCCCGCAGGTAGGCGGAGAATTCGAGGCTGGCGGTGACCGCCCGGCGGGCGGTGTCCTCGCTCGGGTTGAGCTCGAACATGCCGGTGATGTCGGCCGACCAGGGCCGCAGCAGGTGCCGGTCCGCCTCGGGGACGCCCAGCATCTCGGCGATCACGGCGACCGGCAGCGGCTCGGCGACCTTCGCGATCAGGTCGCCGCCGCCGTCGGCGAGCAGCCCGTCGACCAGTTCGCCGGCCAGCCGCCGCACGGTCGGGCGCAGCGACTCCACCATGCGCGGGGTGAACGCCTTGGCCACCAGCCGCCGGATCCGGGTGTGGTCGGGGCCCTCCAGGTCGAGCAGGCCGAAGTCGTTGAGGGTGTGGAACGGCTCGTGCGCGGGGTTCGGCGCGCCCTGCCCGAACTCCTCGTGGCTGAACCGGTGCGTGTAGGTGCGTCCCAGCCGCCGGTCCCGCAGCAGCGCGTTGACGTCCGCGTACCGGGACACCAGCCACTGGTCGCTCGGTTCGTAGTGGACGACCGGCGACTGCTCGCGCAGCACCGCGTACGCCGGGTACGGGTGGGCCACGAACTCGGCCGACCACGGGTCGAAGGCATCAAGCGCCATGGAGTTGTCTCCCTGCTCGTCAGATCGCCATCGTATGCCGCCCGACCTGCGGGTTTGTGCTCAGGCCCGGGCCAGGTCGCCGTTCACCAGCCGCCGGACCAGCTTCGGCAGCGCCTCCGAGATCGGCTCGCGGATCACCTCGTGCGCGGCCTCGTCGTACGCCGTGGGCTCGCCGTTGACGACGATCAGCTTCGCGCCGCGCTCCAGCGCGATCCGCGGCAGCAGCGCCGCCGGCATCACCTGCAGCGAACTGCCCACCGCCAGGAAGACCTGGCACGCCTTGGCGACCGCGTCCGCCTGCGCCAGCACCCGCTCGTCCAGGGCCTCGCCGAACATCACGGTGCGCGGACGCAGCACCCCGCCGCACTGCTCGCACGCCGGGTCGTCCTCCCCCGCCGCGACCCGCTCCAGCGCCGCCGCCATCGGACCGACCACCCGGCACCTGGCGCACTGCACCTCGGTGGCGGTGCCGTGCAGCTCGATCACTTTCCGGGCGGGCAGCCCGGCCGCCTGGTGCAGGCCGTCCACGTTCTGCGTCAGCACCCGCATCGGCACGCCCGCCCGTTCCAGGTCCGCCAGCGCCCGGTGCCCGGCGTTCGGCTCGGCACCGATCGCGCCGGCGTCCCGCCGCATCAGCCAGGACCGGCGGCGCACCTCCGTGCTCGCCAGGTACGGGCCGATCGTCACCGTCTCCTGCGCGCTCGGATCGCGCTGCCAGAGCCCCTGCGGGCCGCGGTAGTCGGGAATCCCCGAGTCCGTGGAGATCCCCGCCCCCGTCAACACCGCCACCATCGGACGCTTCTCGCTCATGCCCCGGACGGTACGGCCCGCAGCCGGTTCTGACCACCCGTTATCACCGGCCAGAACGCCACCAGGTACAGCGCCGCACCGACCGGCATGAAGTCCAGCGACGCCCCCATCAACACCGTGCCCACCAGCACCAGCACCGGGCTCCACCAGCGCACCACCCCGCGCACCGTCAGCCGCACCAGCAGCGCCAGCAGCCCCACGTACAGCATCATCGGCACCACCGTGTACACCAGCGGCATCACCCCCGGCACCGACTGAATCCGCTCGAACAGGTCCGAACGCGCCGCGTAGTCCGCGGAGACCGCGTTCGCGTACAGGTCGATGCCGCTCTGCGCCAGGCCGGCCACCACCCCCGCCAGACCAGCCCCCAGCCAGACGCGGCCCCAGACCCCCCGTTCACCACCGAGCCGCCACAGCTCCACCATGCCGAGACCCATCAGCACCATCCCCGCGAACAGCGCGAGGTGCCCGACCGTCCAGCCCGCCCCCACCCCCCGCGACCCCGGCACCAACCGCACCGCCCCGTACACCGCGAGCAGCCCCGCCGACCATCCCAGCGCCCGACGCCCCGTAACCATTGCCCAACCCCTTTGCGAGAGTGCCCTTTTCGACACCCCCAACCCTGCCGGGAGAGCCTGCGGCGCAACTCCCCCGCGACGGTGAAACGTCAGCCTCCCTCCCAAGTAGGAGACGGCGGGTGGACTGCGAGAGCGGGTGGACGCGAAGACAGGGGCGCGGGGAACTGCGCGAAGCGGAAGGCACCCACCAGCCAGGTCGCGACGCGGGACAATGACTTGCACTTGATCGCGACCTCACGGACGTGGTGTGCGCTTGTCGCGCAGTTCCCCGCGCCCCTGATTTCGCACCCCCTGCGTTCGCACCCTCATTCCCCTGCCGTCACCGCCCCCGCCTCGTACGCGAACACCACCGCATGCACCCGGTCCCGCAGCCCCAGCTTCTGCAGCAGGTTGCTCACGTGCGTCTTGACAGTGTGCTCACTCACCACCAGCTCCGCCGCGATCTCGGCGTTCGACATCCCCCGCGCCACCAGCCGCAGAGTCTCCAGCTCCCGGGCAGTGAGGGTGCCCAGGAGCAGACCCAGCGGCCGCGAGACGGCCAGCGCCCCGCCCGCCTTCCGCGCGGTGACCTCGCCGATGACCCGCCGGGTGACGGACGGCGCGAGCAGGGCCTCGCCGGAGTTGACGACGCGGACGGCATGGGCGAGGTCGTCGCGGCGGACGTCCTTGAGCAGGAAGCCACTCGCCCCGGCGTACAGCGCGTCGAACACATAATCATCAACATCAAAGGTGGTCAGCATGATCACCTTGCAGCGCGGAAACTCCGCACATACCCGCCGGGCAGCCTCCAGCCCGTCCATCACGGGCATGCGAACGTCCAGCAGCAGCACATCGGGATCATGCACGCGCACAGCGTCGATCGCCTGCTGCCCGTCTCCCGCCTCGGCGACGACCTCGATGTCGGGTTGGGCGTCGAGGATCATGCCGAATCCGGCGCGGACCAGTTCCTGGTCGTCGGCGATCACCACTCGTATGGTCAACTCAAGTTCCTTTCTCGGCCGTTCAGGCGTTGAGCGGCAGCACGGCAGCCACCAGGTAGCCCGGGCCGTCGGGTCGGGGGCCGGTTTCGACGGTGCCGCCGCAGGCGGCGGCGCGTTCCCGGATGGAGAGCAGGCCGCGTCCGCCGGAGCGCCCGTCGATCCCGGCCCCGACCGCAACAGCTGGCCCCCTCCCGTCGTCGGCGACCGAAACGGTCAGATCGGCACCGTCCCGAACGGCGACCCGCACCACGACCCGGCCCGCCCCGGCGTGCTTGACCACGTTGGTGAGGGCTTCCTGGACGATCCGGTAGGCCGCGGCCTGCACCTCCGCGGGCCCGGCCTCCTCGATGCGGGCGTCGACGTCGACGCCCGATTCGCGGACGCGGTCGAGGACCCCCGCGAGTTCGGCCAGCCGGGGCTGCGGGGCGAGCGCGGGCGCCGCCCCGTCCTCCTTGAGTACGCCGAGTACGCGCCGGAGCTGGACCATCGCGTCGCGTCCGGAGTCGGCGATGGCGTCGAAGGCGCGGATCGCCCGGTCGGGGTTGCTGCGCACGACCAGTGGGCCGGCTTCGGCCTGGACGACCATCAGGGAGACGGCGTGGGCGAGGATGTCGTGCATTTCGCGGGCGATCCGGCCGCGTTCCTCGGCGACGGCCCGGGCGGCGTCGCTGGCGGCGCGCAGCCCGGCCTGCCGGGCGCGTTCGGCCTCGACGCCGGCCAGCCGGCGCAGTTCGCGCACCAGCGAGCCGACCACGAAGCTGCCGACGGACACCACCAGGCTGAACAGCGCGCCGCCGAAGGAGTGGGTGCCGATCACGTTGCCGATCACCAGGACGGCCAGCAGCAAGGCGCGCTGCCAGTCCTTGCCGCGGTCGGCGGCGGTGTAGATGGCGACCGCCATGGCGACCTGGATCTGCGGCATCGCGAAGTGCGCCAGCACGGACAGCGCCATGGTGGGCAGCGAGCAGATCAGCAGCACCGCCCACGGCCACCGGCGCCGCCACCACAGCGGCACCGACCCGGCGAGCGCCAGCGCGTACGCCCACCATTTCCCGCCCGCGCCTTCCGGGTCGGTCCACACGCCCATGACCGAGACCCAGACCGCCAGCGCGACCAGCGGCAGGTCCACCGCCCACGGCCGGACCCTCCCCCAGGCCAGCAGGCCTTCCGTCCACTTCCCCATTCGCGCATCCTCTCGCATCGTCGGACGGCCGCCGCCCTCCCCGGGAACGCCGAAGGGCGCCCCCGACCGGGAGCGCCCTTGACGATGCGTCAATGACCGGGCGTCACAGCAGCCGCTTGATCTCTCCGCGCGCCCGGTAGAACCCGCCGGACGCGGACTCCCGCACCTCCGCCACCAGGTAGCGCGCCCCGGCGACGCGGACGTCCTTGGGGAACTGCACCCGCCAGGACGGGTCGAAGCCGGGCGACACCACCCGCACCCGCAGCCGGCTGCCGTCGGCGACGCACTCCACCTCGATGCCGCTGCCGGCCGCCGCGGTGACGCTGACGGTCTCCAGCACCGCGGACGACTCGACCCGGGCGAAGCCGCGGCCGCTGACCTCGGCGGTGGCCGGCAGGGTGCCCTGCTCGGCGGCCTGCACGGCGCCCGGCGAGGCGTCCAGGCAGGCCAGCGAGCCGTCGGTGGTGACGACGTACAGCCGCCCGTCGCGGTACTGCATGCTGTACGCGGAGCCGCAGCCGGTGCCGAGCTTCCACAGCCGGGTGCCGTCGGCGGCGAAGCAGTACACCGACGAGTGGTTGTCACCGGCGAACACGTACTCGCCGTCCGGGGAGGCCGCGCAGGAGAACACCGCGGCGTCGCACTTGTACGCGGTGACCTCGGCGCCGTCGGACTTGCGCAGCCGGTGCACCCAGCCCTGCGAGGTGCCGGCGAACACCTCGTCCCGTTCCTGCCAGCCGAACAGCACCTGGCCCTTGGTGCGGGTGTGCCACTGCTGGTCGCCGCCGCGCTTCGCGTACCGGCTGACGCCCGCCGAGTAGCCGTGGTAGACGGAGTCGGCGTCGCAGCGCACCATCCAGCCGGCGCTGCCGTCGGCCTTCCGCCGCCACTGGAACTCGTCCTCGTGGTCGACGGTGGTCAGCCCGCCGCGCGCGTCGGCGACGCCGAGCACGCCGTCGTGGATGTCCAGCCAGTAGATGTCGACGTCCTGGGCGATCTCGTACGCCACCCGCGGCACCTTGCCGCCCAGGTCGTACACCTTGCCGTCGTCGCAGCCCGCGTAGATCCACCAGTCGTCGGCGACGATGCACTTGACGCCGTCGGGGAGGCCGAACCGGCCGGTGACCTCGCCGTCCCGGGTCAGCGTGTAGACGTCGCCGCTCTCGTTGCCGACCCAGGCGTGGTCCTCGCCGACGTACACCCCGAACGCGGGCGAGCCGGAGCGGAAGCGCCACAGCAGCGGCGCCTGGCGGGCGGTGGAGCGGGTCGAGGTGATCTCCCGGCGGGTCACCGCCCGGCGCTGGCGCACGCCCTGGACGGCCGGCGCGTAGCCCTTGCGGACCTTCTCGCCGATCTTCTTGGCGGCCGTCGCGGCGGCCTTCTCCGTGCTCGGGCACACCGTGGTCTTGGTCGTCCCCGGCTCGCCGATCCGGCCGTAGCGGATCGTCAACTCCGCGCCCTTGACCGTGACTTCGTAGAACTTGTGGGCACTGCCCTGGTCCTCGGAGAGTTCCAGGTAGGTCACCTGCGGGTCTGCGGAAACGGTGGCAGACATGGCCGACGCCCCTTTCGGGCACAGAGTTCGGGGGGTGCCGGCGGGGCCTTCGCCGCCTGCCGACACACCTCAATCTAGGCCCTGCCACCGACAGCCCCGACGGCCGGTCAGCTGTTGTACACCTGCACACCGCCGCTGTCGGCGCGGGCGATCACGACGTGCGGCGCGCCGGGGGTCGAGGGCACCTTCACCTCGGTGCCGCCGCTGTCGGCGCGCGCGTCCACCTGGTACTGCTCCCCCGACGGCACCTTCACCTGCACGCCGCCGGACTCGGTGGTCATCTCCGCCCGGGCCGGCGCCTCGGCGAACCGGGCGTTCACGCCGCCGGACTCCACGGACATCTTCACGTTCTTGGACTTCAGCCCGAAGGCGTCGATCCCGCCGGAGCTCACCTTGGCGTCCACGTCGCCCGCCACGTCGTGCAGCTGGATGCCGCCGCTGGTCTGCTTGAGCGTCAGCTTCGTCCCCGCCGGGACGTGCACCTCGTAGCCGATCCCGCAGTTGTCGCAGGAGTACGTCAGCTTCAGCACCCCGTCCTTGAGCTCGTGGACGCCCTGCGGCTCCTCGTCACTCCAGGCGCGCTTCTCCACCACCCGCACCGGCCCGTCGCCGACCCGGACGTCGATCCCGCCACTGGTCCCGTCGACCACCAGCTGATCGACCTGCCCGGGCACCTCGTACGACACCGTCTTGCGCTGCTGGTTGCCCCACGGCCCGCAGCCCACTGCCCCGACCACCAGCAGTCCCACGACCGCCGCCGCCCCCATGATCCGCTTCACCGCGGCCTCCTTTCGACTTCCCCAAGTCTCCCGTGCCCCGGGGACCCTCCGCCTCCCTCCACGGAGTGGTTCGACCGCCTCCGTCCCCAGGGGGATCCCCTAGGTGAAGCGAGGGCCGGAAACGCCGCAGGGCGGCCACCCCGAGTGGGGTGACCGCCCTGCGGTTCAACCGAAAGATCAGCCGAAGGATCAGCCGGTGTACGGACCGTAGTCGTAGTCGTCCAGCGGGACGGCCTGACCGGAGCCCGCGCCGAACGGCGACAGGTCGTAGTCGTCGTAGCCGACGGCCGAGTACATCGCGGCCTTGGCCTCTTCGGTCGGCTCGACCCGGATGTTGCGGTAGCGGGGCAGACCCGTACCGGCCGGGATGAGCTTACCGAGGATGACGTTCTCCTTGAGGCCCAGCAGCGGGTCCGACTTGGCGTGGATCGCCGCGTCGGTCAGCACCCGGGTAGTCTCCTGGAAGGAGGCGGCCGACAGCCAGGACTCGGTGGCCAGCGAGGCCTTGGTGATACCCATCAGCTGCGGACGGCCGGAGGCGGGGTGGCCGCCCTCGGACACCACGCGGCGGTTCTCCTGCTCGAAGCGGCCGCGCTCGACCAGCTCGCCCGGCAGCAGCTCGGCGTCGCCCGACTCGATGATCGTCACGCGGCGGAGCATCTGCCGGATGATGATCTCGATGTGCTTGTCGTGGATCGACACGCCCTGCGAGTTGTAGACCTTCTGGACTTCGGCGACCAGGTGGATCTGGACGGCACGCTGGCCCATGATCCGCAGCACGTCGTGCGGGTTGGTGGCACCGACGGTCAGCTTCTGGCCGACCTCGACCGCCTCGCCTTCGCTGACGAGCAGCTTGACGCGCTTGGAGACCGGGTAAGCGATCTCGTCCGTGCCGTCGTCCGGCGTGACGACGACCTTGCGGGTCTTCTCGGTGTCCTCGATGCGGACCCGACCCTGCGCCTCCGAGATCGGGGCGACACCCTTCGGGGTACGCGCCTCGAAGAGCTCGACGACACGCGGCAGACCCTGGGTGATGTCGTCACCGGCCACACCACCGGTGTGGAAGGTACGCATGGTCAGCTGGGTACCGGGCTCACCGATGGACTGGGCGGCGATGATGCCGACCGCCTCACCGATGTCGACCAGCTTGCCGGTGGCCAGCGAGCGGCCGTAGCAGAAGGCACAGGTGCCGACCGCCGACTCACAGGTCAGGATCGAGCGGACCTTGACCGCGCTGACGCCGTGCCGGATCAGCTCGTCCATCAGGACGTCGCCGAGGTCGGTGTTGGCGGTCGCGATCAGCTTGCCGTCGACAGTGATGTCCTCGGCGAGCATGCGGGCGTACACGCTGGTCTCGACGTCGTCGGCCTTGCGCAGCACACCGTCCGCGCCGACCTGGCCGATCTCCAGCTTGAGGCCGCGCTCGGTGCCGCAGTCCTCCTCGCGGATGATCACGTCCTGCGAGACGTCCACCAGACGACGGGTCAGGTAACCCGAGTCAGCGGTACGCAGCGCGGTGTCGGCCAGACCCTTACGGGCACCGTGGGTGGAGATGAAGTACTCCAGCACGGACAGGCCCTCACGGAACGAGGCCTTGATGGGACGCGCGATGGTCTCGTTCTTCGCGTTCGACACCAGACCACGCATACCGGCGATCTGACGCATCTGCATCATGTTTCCTCGAGCACCCGAGTCGACCATCATGAAGATGGGGTTCGTCTTCGGGAAGTTCGCGGCCATCGCGTCGGCGACCTCGTTGGTCGCGCGGGTCCAAATGCCGATGAGCTCGGACTTGCGCTCGTTGTCCGTGATCAGACCGCGCTCGTACTGGCGCTGGACCTTCTCCGCCTGCGCCTCGTAGCCCTCCAGGATGGCGGGCTTGCTCGGCGGGACGATGACGTCCGAGATCGAGACGGTGACACCGGAACGGGTCGACCAGTGGAAGCCGGCCGCCTTCAGGTTGTCGAGCGCCGCGGCGACGACGACCTTCGGGTAACGCTCGGCGAGGTCGTTGACGATCGCCGAGAGCTGCTTCTTGCCGATCTCGTAGTCGACGAACGGGTAGTCCTCGGGCAGCAGCTCGTTGAAGAGCGCCCGGCCCAGCGTGGTGGTGATCCGGAACGGCTCACCCTCGTGCCAGGTCGGCTGCCCGTCCTCGTCCACCGGCGGGGTCCAGCCGCGCGGCGGGACGGTGCCGGCGGCCATGCGCAGGTCGATGGTGGCCTGGACGTCCAGCTCGCGGGCGTCGAAGGCCATGATCGCCTCGGCGGTCGAGGAGAAGGAACGGCCCTTGCCCTTGACCTCCTCGCGGTCCGAGGTGAGGAAGAACAGGCCCAGCACCATGTCCTGGGTCGGCATGGTGACGGGGCGACCGTCGGCCGGCTTCAGGATGTTGTTCGAGGACAGCATCAGGATGCGGGCCTCGGCCTGCGCCTCCGCGGACAGCGGCAGGTGCACGGCCATCTGGTCACCGTCGAAGTCCGCGTTGAACGCGGTGCAGACGAGCGGGTGGATCTGGATGGCCTTGCCCTCGACCAGCTGCGGCTCGAAGGCCTGGATGCCGAGGCGGTGCAGGGTGGGCGCACGGTTCAGCAGAACCGGGTGCTCGGCGATGACCTCTTCGAGGACGTCCCACACCACGGGGCGGGCGCGCTCGACCATGCGCTTGGCCGACTTGATGTTCTGCGCGTGGTTCAGGTCGACCAGGCGCTTCATCACGAACGGCTTGAAGAGCTCCAGCGCCATGGCCTTCGGCAGACCGCACTGGTGCAGCTTGAGCTGCGGGCCGACGACGATGACCGAACGGGCCGAGTAGTCGACTCGCTTGCCGAGCAGGTTCTGACGGAAACGACCCTGCTTGCCCTTCAGCATGTCGCTGAGGGACTTCAGCGGGCGGTTGCCCGGACCGGTGACCGGACGGCCACGACGGCCGTTGTCGAACAGCGCGTCGACGGCCTCCTGCAGCATGCGCTTCTCGTTGTTCACGATGATCTCGGGCGCGCCGAGGTCGAGAAGCCGCTTCAGGCGGTTGTTGCGGTTGATGACGCGGCGGTACAGGTCGTTCAGGTCGGAGGTGGCGAAGCGGCCACCGTCGAGCTGGACCATCGGACGCAGGTCCGGCGGGATCACCGGGACGCAGTCCAGAACCATGCCCTTGGGCTTGTTGCTGGTCTGCAGGAAGGCGGAGACGACCTTGAGGCGCTTGAGCGCACGGGTCTTCTTCTGGCCCTTGCCGGTACGGATGATCTCGCGGAGGCGCTCGGCCTCCTCGCCCAGGTCGAAGGACTCGAGGCGGTCCTTGAGGGCCGCCGCGCCCATCGAGCCGGAGAAGTAGGTGCCGAAGCGGTCACGCAGCTCGCGGTAGAGCAGCTCGTCGCCCTCGAGGTCCTGGACCTTGAGGTTCTTGAAGCGGGCCCACACCTCGTCCAGGCGGTCGATCTCGCGCTGGGTGCGGTCGCGGAGCTGCTTCATCTCGCGCTCGGCGCCCTCACGCACCTTGCGGCGGACGTCGGCCTTGGCGCCCTCGGCCTCCAGCTCGGCCAGGTCGGACTCGGCCTTCTTGGCCCGGGCCTCCAGGTCGGAGTCACGGCGGTTCTCGATCTGCTGGCGCTCGACCGAGACGTGCGCCTCCAGGGAGGGGAGGTCGCGCTGACGGCGCTCGTCGTCCACCCAGGTGATCATGTAGGCGGCGAAGTAGATGACCTTCTCGAGGTCCTTCGGCGCGAGGTCGAGCAGGTAGCCCAGACGCGACGGGACACCCTTGAAGTACCAGATGTGGGTGACCGGGGCGGCCAGCTCGATGTGGCCCATCCGCTCACGGCGCACCTTGGCGCGGGTCACCTCGACGCCGCAGCGCTCACAGATGATGCCCTTGAAGCGGACGCGCTTGTACTTACCGCAGTAGCACTCCCAGTCCCGGGTGGGACCGAAGATCTTCTCGCAGAAAAGGCCGTCCTTTTCCGGCTTCAGCGTGCGGTAGTTGATGGTCTCCGGCTTCTTCACCTCGCCGTGCGACCACTGGCGGATGTCGTCGGCGGTGGCCAGTCCGATGCGGAGCTCGTCGAAGAAGTTGACGTCAAGCACTGGTCGTCAAGCCCTCTTTCGTGATTCGAGAGTCTGTCTGTTGGTCTGAGGGGGGCCTGGGGGCGGGCCGACCGGGCTGCGTCAATTTAGAAGCAGCCGGCCGGCCCGACCTCCGTCAGACCTCTTCGACGCTGCTCGGCTCGCGCCGGGACAGGTCAATGCCGAGCTCCTCGGCGGCGCGGAACACGTCCTCGTCGCTGTCCCGCATCTCGATGGACTGGCCGTCCGAGGACAGCACCTCCACGTTGAGGCAGAGCGACTGCATTTCCTTGATGAGGACCTTGAAGGACTCGGGAATGCCGGGCTCGGGGATGTTCTCGCCCTTGACGATGGCCTCGTAGACCTTCACACGGCCGAGGACGTCGTCGGACTTGATGGTGAGCAGTTCCTGCAGCGCGTACGCGGCGCCGTATGCCTCAAGGGCCCACACCTCCATCTCACCGAAGCGCTGACCACCGAACTGCGCCTTACCACCGAGCGGCTGCTGGGTGATCATCGAGTACGGACCGGTCGAACGGGCGTGCAGCTTGTCGTCGACCAGGTGGTGCAGCTTGAGGATGTACATGTAGCCGACCGAGACCGGCATCGGGAACGGCTCGCCGGAGCGGCCGTCGAACAGCCGGGCCTTGCCGGTGGAGTTCACCAGGCGCTCACCGTCACGGGTGAGGGTGGTGTTGTCCAGCAGGCCGGTGATCTCGTCCTCGCGGGCGCCGTCGAACACCGGGGTGGCGAGGTTGGTGCCACCCTCGACGGTGTCCGCGCCGATCGCCTGCAGGCGCTTGGCCCACTCGTCGGCGAGGCCGGAGACGTCCCAGCCCTGCTTGGCGAGCCAGCCGAGGTGAATCTCCAGGACCTGTCCCGGGTTCATTCGGGACGGAACACCCAGCGGGTTCAGGATGATGTCGACCGGGGTGCCGTCCTCCAGGAACGGCATGTCCTCGACCGGCAGGATCTTGGAGATAACACCCTTGTTGCCGTGACGGCCGGCGAGCTTGTCACCGTTGGTGATCTTGCGCTTCTGGGCGACGTAGACGCGGACCAGCTGGTTCACGCCGGGGGGAAGCTCGTCGCCCTCCTCGCGGTCGAAGACGCGGACGCCGATGACCTTGCCGGACTCACCGTGCGGCACCTTCAGCGAGGTGTCGCGGACCTCACGGGCCTTCTCACCGAAGATCGCGCGGAGCAGGCGCTCCTCCGGGGTCAGCTCGGTCTCACCCTTCGGGGTGACCTTGCCGACCAGGATGTCGCCGGTGACGACGTCGGCGCCGATCCGGATGATGCCGCGCTCGTCGAGGTCGGCGAGGACCTCCTCGGAGACGTTCGGGATGTCCCGGGTGATCTCCTCGGGGCCCAGCTTGGTGTCACGGGCGTCGACCTCGTGCTCCTCGATGTGGATCGAGGAGAGGACGTCGTCCTGGACGAGGCGCTGCGACAGGATGATCGCGTCCTCGTAGTTGTGGCCTTCCCACGACATGAACGCCACGAGGAGGTTCTTGCCGAGGGCCATCTCGCCCTCGTCGGTGCACGGGCCGTCGGCCAGCACCTGGCCGGCCTCCACCCGGGCGCCCTCGTCCACGAGCACCTTCTGGTTGAAGGCGGTGCCCTGGTTGGAGCGGGTGAACTTGGCGGCGCGGTACGTGTTGTACGTGCCGTCGTCGTTGGCCACGGTGACGTAGTCGGCCGAGACCTCCTGCACCACACCGGCCTTGTCGGCGGTGATGACGTCCGCGGCGTCGACGGCGCAGCGGTACTCCATGCCGGTGCCGACCAGCGGCGCCTCGCTGCGGAGCAGCGGGACGGCCTGGCGCATCATGTTCGAGCCCATCAGCGCGCGGTTGGCGTCGTCGTGCTCGAGGAAGGGGATCATGGCGGTCGCGACCGACACCATCTGGCGCGGCGAGACGTCCATGTAGTCGATCTCGGTGCCGGGGATGTAGTCGATCTCGCCGCCACGGCGGCGGACCAGGACACGCGGCTCGGCGAAGGTCAGCTCCGCGGTCAGCGGGGCGTTGGCCTGCGCGATGACGAAGCGGTCCTCCTCGTCGGCGGTCAGGTAGTCCACGGCCTCGGTGACGACACCGTCGACGACCTTGCGGTACGGGGTCTCGATGAAACCGAACGCGTTGACCCGGCCGTACGAGGCCAGCGAGCCGATCAGACCGATGTTCGGGCCTTCGGGGGTCTCGATCGGACACATGCGGCCGTAGTGCGAGGGGTGCACGTCACGGACCTCGAAGCCGGCCCGCTCACGGGACAGACCACCGGGGCCGAGCGCGGACAGACGACGCTTGTGGGTCAGGCCCGACAGCGGGTTCGTCTGGTCCATGAACTGCGACAGCTGGCTGGTGCCGAAGAACTCCTTGATGGAGGCGACGACCGGCCGGATGTTGATCAGGGTCTGCGGCGTGATCGCCTCGACGTCCTGGGTGGTCATGCGCTCGCGGACCACTCGCTCCATGCGGGCGAGGCCGGTGCGGACCTGGTTCTGGATCAGCTCGCCGACGTTGCGCAGGCGACGGTTGCCGAAGTGGTCGATGTCGTCGACCTCGATGACAATGTCGCGGCCCTCGTCATCACGCCACTCGGTCTCGCCGGCGTGCAGCTTGACCAGGTACTTGATCGTGTTGATGATGTCGGGCTCGGTGAGCACACCGGAGTCCAGCGACTCGGCGTTGCCGAGCTTGCGGTTCACCTTGTAGCGGCCGACCTTCGCCAGGTCGTAGCGCTTCGGGTTGAAGTACAGGTTCTCCAGCAGCGTCTGCGCGGCCTCACGCGTGGGCGGTTCGCCCGGGCGCAGCTTGCGGTAGATGTCGAGGAGCGCGTCGTCCTGGCCCTGGGTGTGGTCCTTCTCCAGGGTGGCGCGCATCGACTCGTACTCGCCGAACTCTTCGAGAATCATCTCGTTGGTCCAGCCGAGGGCCTTCAGCAGCACGGTGACCGACTGCTTGCGCTTGCGGTCGATGCGGACACCGACCATGTCGCGCTTGTCGATCTCCATCTCCAGCCAGGCACCGCGGGAGGGGATGATCTTCGCGGAGAAGATGTCCTTGTCGGACACCTTGTCCAGGGTGGAGTCGAAGTAGACACCGGGGGAACGCACCAGCTGGGACACGACGACACGCTCGGTGCCGTTGATGATGAACGTGCCCTTGTTGGTCATGAGCGGGAAGTCGCCCATGAACACGGTCTGGGACTTGATCTCACCGGTCTCGTTGTTGGTGAACTCCGCAGTGACGAAGAGCGGGGCCGCGAAGGTGAAGTCGCGGTCCTTGCACTCGTCGATGGAGTTCTTCGGCGGCTCGAAACGGTGGTCCCGGAAGGTCAGGGACATCGACCCGCTGAAGTCCTCGATCGGGGAGATCTCCTCGAAGATCTCCTCCAGACCGGACTTGGTGGGGACGTCCTGACCGCTCTCCAGGGCAGCCTCGACCCGGGACTTCCAGGCCGCGTTGCCGAGCAGCCAGTCAAAGCTCTCGGTCTGCAGGGCGAGGAGGTTGGGGACCTCGAGGGGCTCCTTGATCTTCGCGAACGAGACGCGGAGCGGGGCGGTGGATGCGGAATTGTTCGAGGCGTTGCGCGGCGCGGCCAAGAGGGGGGTCCTTCCGAGGGCTCGGAGCTCACTACGCGCATACCGTCCGCGCCATGGCCGAGGCGGAAAACCCCAGGTCAGGACAGGGGCCACTCCGGGCGACGAGTCACAGAGCAGCTAACAGGCAGCGCAAAGGGACAGTGTAGCCAATGGCGACACTGCTAGCAAGCCCTGATTCGGAGACCGAATCGGACGCTCCTCCCGTACAACCGACAACCCGGGCAGTGATCCCTCACCGGCCGGGCCGTCGCACCCACTCCTGCGTCACCGGGAACCTTCCCAGTGCCACCGCCGAATATGCATCGGAGGCGGTTCCGCTTGGGCACGCGCCTCGAGAATCGCGCGCCGCGTGCTGTTCGTCAAGGCCCCCACCAGGGTGCGGACCTCGCAATGCCCATCGTCACAGCCACTCCGGGCGTTACACACGGCCCGTGACGGGGTCGGTGACGACAGCGATCACCCTACCCCCGGGGACCGACAGGATCCGAGTCCGCCGAGGGCCGAACCGGCCGGGCCGGGGCGGAAAAAAGCAGGCCGGGCCGGCCACCCCGAAGGGTGGCCGGCCCGGCCGGAAGAGCACCTCTCAGAGAGAGGAGAAAGTCACTTGACGGTGACCTTGGCGCCAGCGCCCTCGAGCTGAGCCTTCGCCTTCTCGGCGACGTCCTTGGCAACCTTCTCCAGGACCTTGGCACCAGCGGTGTCAACGAGGTCCTTGGCCTCCTTCAGGCCGAGGGAGGTCAGGGCGCGCACCTCCTTGATGACCTGGATCTTCTTGTCGCCGGCACCATCGAGGATGACGTCGAACTCGTCCTGCTCCTCGACGGCCTCAGCGGCAACCGGGCCACCGGCGGCGGCAACGGCGACCGGGGCGGCGGCGGTGACGTCGAACTTGTCCTCGAACGCCTTGACGAACTCGGAGAGCTCGATCAGGGTCATGCCCTCGAACTCGGCAAGCAGTTCGTCGGTGCTGAGCTTCGCCATGATTGGCGTCCTTCCACTAATTCGGCAGGTGCCGGATGTACGGATTGGCGGGCGTACTTGCGGGCCCGCTGGGACGGGGAGTAGTTACTCCGCGTCCTCGGCGGGAGCCGGAGTACCGGCACCGCCCTGCTCGACCTTCTCGCGCAGCGCTTCCACGGTGCGAACGAGCTTGGACGGGAGCGCCTGGAAGACCGCAGCAGCCTGGGACGGCTTGGCCTTCATCGCACCCGCCAGCTTGGCGAGCAGCACCTCGCGGGACTCGAGGTCCGCGAGCTTCTTGATCTCATCGGCGGACAGCGCCTTACCGTCAAGGACACCGCCCTTGATGATGAGAGCAGGGTTCTCCTTGGCGAAGTCACGCAGAGCCTTCGCCGACTCCACCGGGTCACCGGTGACGAAGGCGACAGCCGTCGGGCCGGCGAACAGGTCGTCCAGCTCGGAGATCCCGGCCTCATTGGCCGCGATCTTGGTCAGCGTGTTCTTCACCACGGCGTAATCGGCGTTGCCGGTGAGCGAGCGACGCAGCGTCTTGAGCTGCTTCACCGTGAGACCGCGGTACTCGGTCAGAACGGCGGCGCTGGAAGCACGGAACTTGTCCGTGATCTCGGCGACGTCGGCAGCCTTGTCGGGCCTGGCCATAGGCTTACGCCTCCTTCCGTGATGTCGAAGTCGGGCCGACCTTCGAGAAGTCGACCATTCAACGCCGCGGACGCCCGGGACAACGAAAAAGCCCCGGCGCGCAGGCGCACGGGGCTTGTCACAACCTCGACGAACCGTGGAACGGTTCGGAGATCTTGTCTGCTCCATAACCTGCGCGGGCGACCCGCACGAGGCGGATCCTTCGGCACCGGCCACCCTCTCGGGCAGACGGCAACAACCAGCGGTCTTTGGCTCGCCCAGCTTAACGGGACGATCCGCGAATCCCCAAATCCGGCAAACCGCCGGTCTGCCCTACGGGAACAGCGGCAGGCCGGCGCCGGACTCCGGGGCGATGTCCGCCTCGGCGGGGCCCTGCACCGAGATCGCGGAGCTGCCGTACTCGCTGTAGCCGATGGTGTCCACCTCGGCGGCGGCGCGGCGCAGCTGGACCACTTGGTCGTGGTCGTTGAGCCACAGGTCGAGCACCACCTCGCCGGGGCCGAGCGCGGTCTCCAGGGCCTGTCGCCGGTCCTGGTCGAGCTGGGTCTGCGCGGCGGCGTACTGGGCGGCGGTCAGGGTGACCCGGTAGTGCTGGACGGTGGTCTCCAGCAGCTTCTCCTCGCCGAGCAGCACCGGGCTGTCGGCGGCGGCCGCGGCGGTGGTGGCGACCACCGGGCTGATCCGGTCGATCAGCGCGGAGTAGGGGCAGTGGGTGCCGCCCGAGTACTTCTCCCAGTGCGGGCCGCCGAGCCTGGCGGCGGTCTGCGGGTCGCCGCCGACGTAGGCGGAGGTGTCCAGCACAATCAGCCGCCGGGCGTCCCCGTCGCCCCGGTACTGCAGCACCGTCTTCGGCGCCCAGAACACCGCGCCCTTGGCGTGCGCCTCCCCCAGGACGGCCCGGAACTCGCCCCGCCGGGCCTCGCGCAGCGCCAGCTGGGCGGAGAGCAGCACCCCGTGCGGGGAGCGGTCGGTGGGGGTGGCCTGGGCGCTGCTCTGGGACGGGGTGGCGGGCCGCGCGGAGCTGTCGCCCGGGCTCGAGCCGGTGCAGCCGCTCACCGCGGCCAGCAGCAGGGCGGCCCCGAGCAGGGCCGCGGTCGTCCGCACGCGTGCCGTCATCGGTCCCTCCTTCCGGCCGTCCGTTCCGCTCCCCCACCTTGTCACGCGTCCCGTCCGGCCCGGCGGCGACCCCGGGCCGGACGGGACCGGGATCGCTACTTCAGCACATCCTCCAGCGAGAAGACCTCGGAGTCGGCCGGGGCCTTGGTCGGCTGGACGCTGCCGAGGTCGCTGTAGGTGATCTTGGAGAAGCCGGTCGCCTGGCCGGTGCCGGACTGCTGGACGAGCTCGTTCTTGGCGTTGATCCAGAACTCGACGGTGATCGTCGAGCCCTTCTTCTTCAGCTCGTCCAGCACCTTGGTCTTCAGCTCCGGCTTCAGCTGCAGCTTCTCGACCAGGGCGTCCACCGGGATGTCGCTGCGGTAGTGCTTGCAGAACTGACCCTCCACCGTCTCGGTGCCGGACTCGACCGCGGTCGGCGCGGCAACGGCCAGCTGCACGGCCGGGTCCATCAGCTCCAGGCTGGAGGCCTTGCCGACGGCGTCACCCCCGCCCGGCGCGCCCTGGGCGTCGTCCTTCGGGTCGATCTTCATCCAGGTCTTGCCGCCGGCCAGCTGGGCGAGGCTTGCCCCGGCCCCGACGTACATCACGTCACCGACGAAAAGGACCTTGGTGTCCTGGCCCTCGCTCTTGGTGTTGAGCAGGAAGGACTTCGGCGCCTTCCAGACGAACTCGCCGGTGCCTGCGGCCTCGCCGGTGACGGCCAGCTTGGCGCTACCGGCCTTCTCCATCACCGCAGCCGAGGCGAGCAGCGTCTCCTTGGCACCGAGGTTCGCGCCACCGTCCGCACCCTTGCCGGCCGCTGCACCGTCGGAGGCGGTCGAACCCGGCTTGGCGTCGGCGGTGCTGCTGCCCGACCCGGAGCTGCCACAGGCGGTCAGCAGACCTGCGGCCAGGCAGGTCACGGCAACGGTACGCAGTGCGCGCACGAGAGTCCCCCTCTAATCTGATTCTCATTCAAAAGGCCATCGGACTCTATCCGATGGCCTTTCGGGCGCGCGCGACCAATTAACGGCACCGGGCCCGCACCCCCGAAGAGGGGTGCGGGCCCGGTGAGTTGACCGCGTGGGGAACTGACCTGAGGTCAGACCGCCGCCGGGTCCTCCTCGACGAGGAGGTTACGGGTGCGGTTCGGGTCCACCTGGATGCCGGGGCCCATGGTGGTGGAGAAGGCGATCTTCTTGATGTAGCGGCCCTTGGCGGCGGACGGCTTGGCCCGGAGGACCTCGTCCAGCGCCGCGGCGTAGTTCTCGACCAGCTGCTCGTCCGAGAACGAGGACTTGCCGATGATCAGGTGCAGGTTCGAGTGCTTGTCGACGCGGAACTCGATCTTGCCGCCCTTGATCTCGTTGACGGCCTTGGCGACGTCCGGGGTCACGGTGCCGGTCTTCGGGTTCGGCATCAGGCCACGGGGACCGAGCACGCGGCCCAGGCGGCCGACCTTGCCCATGAGGTCCGGGGTGGCGACGACGGCGTCGAAGTCCAGACGACCCTTGGCCACCTCGTCGATCAGCTCGTCCGAGCCGACGATGTCGGCACCCGCGGCACGCGCGGCCTCGGCACGCTCACCGTTCGCGAAGACCAGGACCCGGGCGGTCTTACCGGTGCCGTGCGGGAGGATGACGGTGCTGCGGACCATCTGGTCGGCCTTGCGCGGGTCGACACCCAGGCGCATGGCAACCTCGACGGTGCCGTCGAACTTGGTGGTGGAGGTCGCCTTGGCGAGGCGGACGGCCTCGAGCGGGGCGTAGATCCGGGTGCGGTCGACCTGGGCGTCCGCGGCCTTGAGGGCCTTGCTGCGCTTCACTGCTGCTCCTAGTAACTAATGGAGTTCGTGGTATTCACGGGCCGCGCTGGCCCTACCACGGTGGACGTACGGGCTGATCAGCCCTCGACGGTGACGCCCATCGACCGGGCGGTGCCGGCGATGATCTTCTCCGCGGCGTCCAGGTCGTTGGCGTTCAGGTCGGGCATCTTGGTGGTGGCGATCTCGCGCACCTGGGCCGAGGTCAGCTTGGCGACCTTGGTCTTGTGCGGCTCCTTGGAGCCCTTGTCGATGCCCGCGGCCTTCAGGATGAGGCGCGCAGCCGGCGGGGTCTTCGTGACGAAGGTGAAGGAACGGTCGTCGTAGACCGTGATCTCCACCGGCACGATCATGCCGCGCTGCGACTCGGTGGCCGCGTTGTACGCCTTGCAGAATTCCATGATGTTGACGCCGTGCTGACCCAGCGCGGGGCCGACCGGCGGCGCCGGGTTGGCCGCGCCGGCGTTGATCTGGAGCTTGATAAGCCCCGTGACCTTCTTCTTCTTGGGAGGCATGTCTCTCCGGGTCCTTCCGAGAGGTGAGTGCTGGTGGTACCCGGCACCGGGGCGAAACCCGGATGCCAGGACACACATCGGACCAGGCTAACCGCTGATGCGGCGCTGGACCAAAACGGTGCCGGGGCGGAGGCTTCCGCCCCGCCCCGGCACCGGTGACCTGTGGGTCAGTTCTTCTGGATCTGGTCGAAGGAGAGCTCGACCGGGGTCTCCCGGCCGAAGATCTCCACCAGGCCCTTGACCTTCTTCGAGTCGGGGTTGATCTCGTTGATGGTCGCCTGCAGGGTGGCGAACGGACCGTCGGTGACGGTGACCGAGTCGCCGACCTCGAAGTCCAGCACCTGGACCTCGACCGGGCGCACCGGCGAAGCCTTGCCGGCTTCCTTGGCGGCGGCGCGCTCCACGTCGGGGGCGAGCATCTTGACGACCTCGTCCAGGGTCAGCGGGTACGGGTCGTAGGCGTTGCCGACGAAGCCGGTGACACCGGGGGTGTTGCGCACGACGCCCCAGGACTCGGGGGTGAGGTCCATGCGCACCAGCACGTAGCCGGGGAGCTTGTTCTGCCGGATGGTCTTGCGGTCGCCGTTCTTGATCTGGACGACCTCCTCCTGCGGAACCTGGGACTCGAAGATGTAGTCCTCGACGTTCAGCGAGACGGAGCGCTGCTCCAGGTTCTGCTTCACCCGGTTCTCGTAGCCGGCGTAGGTGTGGATGACGTACCACTCGCCCGGGGCGCGGCGCAGCTGCTCGCGGAACTCGGCGACGGGGTCGGACTCGACCTCCTCGACGACCAGAGCCTCTTCGTCGGCGGCCTCGTCGGCGGCCTCGTCGTCCACCTCGTGCACGGCCTCGACCTCGGCCGGCTCGCCCGCCTCGGCGTCGGCGGCCTCGACCTCGTCCTCGTCGCCGTCCACGCCGTCAACGATCTCCTCAGCGGACTCGGCTTCGGCAGCAGCCTCGGCCGCGTCCAGCTCGGCGGCGACATCCGCCTCGCGGACGGTCTCGTCGGCGTCGTACAGGGGGGACTCAGACACGGTCGCTGCTTCTTTCCTGGTTGTGGAACGGATACCTCAACAGTACCGACTCAACGGTAGTCGCCCGTGAGCGTTCGCGCCGACAGCTCGACCCGGGCCGAGGGATTCGGCCCGGGTCGGGGTGAAGTATCGGTGCGGAATCCGCGGGGATCCCGGTTTCGGGTCGGACTGATCGGGCGTCAGCCGAAGAGCCAGAAGGCTCCCTTGGCGAAGACCCAGTCGAGACCGGCGACCAGCAGCATCAGCACGATCACGAAGGTCACCACGACGGTGGTGTACTGGATCAGCTGGCTGCGGGTGGGCCAGACGACCTTGCGCAGTTCGGCGATGATCTGGCGGTAGAAGATGCCCATCCGCGCGAACAGGCCCTTCTTGGCCCGCTTGCCGGACTTCTTGCCACCCTCGCCGCCGGCCTTGTTGGCACGCCGACGCTCACGCCGCGACAGCTTGCCGTCCGCGGTGGTCTCGTCCGCCGCGTCGGCCCCCTCGGGGTTGCCGCTCTCAGGCGTTGCGGTGGAGCCCGTGGTCTCCGTCACTCGTCCTCACCTGAATCCGGGTCCTGCGGAGCTACCGTGCCTGTTGCACGGGCGATCCGGCGAAAGCAGTGCTGGGCGGGGCCTTCTCCGCATCAAGCCCGCTCGCTCTTCGGAGCGAACGGGCTTGGCACGAGTCGAGCTGCAGGGCACGAGGGACTCGAACCCCCAACCGCCGGTTTTGGAGACCGGTGCTCTACCAATTGAGCTAGTGCCCTTCGGAACCCTGCGGCTCCGTCGTGGCCCCCAACCTACCGTATCCACCCGGCCGTGTGGTGTACCCGGCCGAAGGATCCGCACTTGGGAGCCGTCGAGCAGTGAGTGTACGGGTTCTTCGCCGATTGGTCGAACCTCATTCACCGCGGCCCGCGCGGCGGCGTCACCCGGTCGGCCTCACGGCGTCACCCGATCGGCGGCAGCGTACGGATGCTGGAACGCGCCGGTACGCATGGTGGAACCGCGATGCCCGAGGCCTGTGCGGTCTGGGACCATGCAAGACATGAGCGCACCCACCCCCGAGAACGTCCCCCCCGCGAGCCGCCGGGTCTCCGCCCGGGTCGGCGCCATCGCCGAGTCGGCCACCCTCGCGGTCGACGCCAAGGCCAAGGCCCTCAAGGCGGCCGGCCGTCCGGTGATCGGCTTCGGCGCCGGCGAGCCCGACTTCCCGACCCCCGGCTACATCGTGGACGCGGCCGTCGCTGCCTGCCAGGACCCGGCCAACCACCGCTACACCCCGGCCGGCGGCCTGCCGGAGCTGAAGGCCGCGATCGCCGCCAAGACGCTGCGCGACTCCGGCTACCAGGTGGACGCCTCGCAGGTGCTGGTGACCAACGGCGGCAAGCAGGCGATCTACAACGCCTTCGCCGCGATCCTCGACCCGGGCGACGAGGTGATCATCCCGGCCCCGTACTGGACCACCTACCCGGAGGCCGTGAAGCTGGCCGGCGGCACCCCGGTCGAGGTCGTCGCGGACGAGACCACCGGCTACAAGGTCTCGGTGGCGCAGCTGGAGGCCGCCCGCACCGCGAACACCAAGGTGGTGCTGTTCGTCTCGCCGTCCAACCCGACCGGCGCGGTGTACACCGAGGCCGAGGCCGAGGCGATCGGCCGCTGGGCGCTGGAGCACGGCCTGTGGGTGCTCACCGACGAGATCTACGAGCACCTGGTGTACGGCGACGCGAAGTTCACCTCGCTGCCGGCCCTGCTGCCCGAGCTGGCCGACAAGTGCATCGTGGTCAACGGCGTGGCGAAGACCTACGCGATGACCGGCTGGCGGGTGGGCTGGCTGATCGCTCCCAAGGACGTGGTGGCCGCCGCCTCCAACCTGCAGTCGCACGCCACCTCCAACGTCTCCAACGTGGCGCAGCGCGCCGCGCTGGCGGCCGTGTCCGGCGACCTGTCCGCGGTGGACGAGATGAAGACCGCGTTCGACCGCCGCCGCCGCACCATCGTGGCGATGCTGAACGAGATCGAGGGCGTGTACTGCCCCGAACCCGAGGGCGCGTTCTACGCCTACCCGTCGGTCAAGTCGCTGCTGGGCAAGGAGATCCGCGGCAAGCGCCCGCAGACCTCCGCCGAGCTGGCCACGCTGATCCTGGAGGAGGCCGAGGTCGCGGTCGTCCCCGGCGAGGCCTTCGGCACCCCGGGCTACCTGCGGCTGTCCTACGCGCTGGGCGACGCCGACCTGGTCGAGGGCGTCAGCCGGATGCAGAAGCTGCTGGCCGAGGCCCGCGCCTGACCCGTCCGGGCTTCGACCGCCCCTCGCACCTCACCCGTTCGGGCGACGTGCGGGGGGCGGTTCCGGTTTCGGCGGGTTATGCGGCAGGATCGGTGAATGGATCGCCTGCGTGATGTCCGGAGCCTCCCGAAGGCTCATCTCCACCTGCACTTCACCGGTTCGATGCGCCCCGCGACGCTGCTCGAACTCGCCGACAAGCACGGCGTTCGGCTGCCCGAGGCGCTCAGTTCGGGCCATCCGCCGAAACTGCGGGCGACCGACGAACGCGGCTGGTTCCGGTTCCAGCGCCTGTACGACACCGCGCGCTCCTGCCTGCGCGACGAGTCCGACATCCGCCGGCTGGTCCGGGAGACCGCCGAGGACGAGCGCGCCGACGGCTCCCGCTGGCTGGAGATCCAGGTCGACCCGACCTCGTACGCGCCGCTGCTGGGCGGGCTGACCCCCACCCTGGAGCTGATCCTGGACGCCGTCCGGGAGGCCTCCGAGGCCACCGGGGTGGGCATCCGGGTGCTGGTCGCAGCGAACCGGATGAAGTCGCCGATGGACGCCCGCACGCTGGCCCGGCTGGCCGTCCGGTACACCGACCAGGGCGTCATCGGCTTCGGCCTGTCGAACGACGAACGGCGGGGCCTGGCACGGGACTTCGACCGCGCGTTCGCGATCGCCCGGAGCGGCGGGCTGCTGGCCGCGCCGCACGGCGGGGAGCTGGCCGGGCCGGGTTCGGTCCGCGACTGCCTGGACGACCTGGGCGCCGGCCGGATCGGCCACGGCGTGCGGGCCGCCGAGGACCCGCGGCTGCTGCAGCGGCTCGCCGACCGGCAGGTCACCTGCGAGGTCTGCCCGGCGTCGAACGTCGCGCTCGGCGTCTACGAGCGACCCGAGGACGTCCCACTGCGCACCCTGTTCGATGCCGGGGTGCCGCTGGCGCTGGGCGCCGACGACCCGCTGCTGTTCGGTTCCCGGCTGGCCGACCAGTACACCCTGGCCCGTGAGTCGCACGAGTTCACCGACGCCGAACTGGCCGAGCTGGCCCGGCAGTCGATCCGGTCGTCGCGGGCCCCCGAGCACATCGCCAAGGAGCTGCTGGCGGACGTCGACGCCTGGCTGGTCGAGGAGCCGGCCCCCGCCGAGGCGGTTCCGGTTTCGCTCTAGAGGCTGACGCCGACCATCACCGGTTCGTTGACCAGGTCCACCCCGAAGGCCGCCCGCACGCCGTCCCGCACCTCGCGGGCGAGTGCGAGCAGGTCCTCGGTGGTGGCCGAGCCGCGGTTGGTGAGGGCCAGGGTGTGCTTGGTGGAGAGCGTGGCCGGGCCGGTGCCGTGGCCCTTGCGGAAGCCCGCGTTGTCGATCAGCCAGGCCGCCGAGGTCTTGGTGCGGCCGTCACCGGCCGGGTAGTTGGGGGCCCGAAGTTCACCCAATCGGGCGGTGAAGTCGGCGAACTGAGTGTCCGTCAGGATCGGGTTGGTGAAGAAGGAGCCCGCCGACCAGGTGTCGTGGTCGGCGGGGTCGAGCACCATGCCCTTGCCGGCCCGCAGCCGCAGCACCTCGGTGTGCGCCTCGGCGAGCTTCACCCGCTGCCCGGCCTCGACGCCGAGCGAGCGGGCCACCTCCGCGTACTTCACCGGGGAGGACAGCCCGCCCTCGTCGGCGAGCCGGAAGCGGACCCGCAGCACCACGTACCGGTCCGGGTCGGCCTTGAAGCGGCTGTGCCGGTAGGAGAAGGCGCAGTCGGCGCCCGCCAGCGTCACCGTTTCGCCGAGCAGGCGGTCGTAGGCGACCACCTCGGTGATGGTCTCGGCGACCTCCTGGCCGTACGCGCCGACGTTCTGCACCGGGGTCGCGCCCGCGGAGCCGGGGATGCCGGCCAGGAACTCGATGCCGGCCAGTCCGGCGTCGACGGTGCGGGCCACCGCGTCCGACCAGACCTCGCCGGCCGCGAGTTCCAGCAGCGTGCCGTCCAGCGTGAAGCCGGTGGTGGCGATCCGCAGGACGGTGCCGGGGAAGCCGGCGTCGGAGATCACCAGGTTGGAGCCGCCACCGATCACCAGCAGCGGCTCCCCGGCCCGGTCGGCCGCGCGGACCGCGGCGACCACCTCGGCGTCCGTCTCGGCCGTCACCAGCCGGCGGGCGGGGCCGCCGAGGCGCAGCGTCGTCAGCGGGGCCAGCGGTGCGTCCATCTGCTCAATCACCGCCCCAGCGTAACCGCCACCCGCCCGAGGGGATCAGGAGCGGCCGGCGGCGGCCAGCGGCGGAAGGTCGCCGGCCCCGGCCGGGGCGGCGGCGCGCATGCCGTGCCGGCGCGGAACGAAGGACGCGGCCACCGATCCGGCGGCGACCACGGCGGCGCCGACCATCAGCGCGGGGACCACGCCGTCGGTGAAGGCGGCGGCGCTGCCGTAGCCGCCCTGCGCGGAGAACACGGCGGACAGCACGGCCACCCCGAGCGCCCCGCCGACCTCGCGCATCGCGTTGTTGGCGCCGGAGGCGATGCCCTGCTCGGCGGGGCGGACGCTTGCCATCACCAGGCCCGCGGTGGGCGCGAAGTACAGCGACATGCCGATGCCGCAGACCCCAGGCAAGGGGCCCGGAGGCCCCGGGCGCCCCGGCACCCGGGGGGTCGAGCCTCAGCCCAGCCGGACCACGGCCCGGGCCATGCCCAGGACCTTCTGGCCCTCGCTGGTCGCCACCAGGTCCACCCGCACCCGGTTGTCGTCCAGCAGCACCGCGACCTTGCCGGTGACCTCGATCACCGCGCCCACGCCGTCGTTCGGGACGACCACCGGCTTGGTGAAGCGGACGCCGTACTCGACCACCGCGGCCGGGTCGCCGACCCAGTCGGTGACCACCCGGACGGCCTCGGCCATGGTGAACATGCCGTGCGCGATCACGTCCGGCAGGCCGACCTCGCGGGCGAACTTCTCGTTCCAGTGGATCGGGTTGAAGTCCCCCGACGCCCCCGCGTACTGGACCAGCGTGGCCCGGGTCACCGGGAACGACTGGGCCGGCAGCTCGGTGCCGACCTGGACCTCGTCAAAGCGGACCGCCACGGTCACTCCTCCCCGGCTTCGTCGGCGGCACGGGCCACCAGCGTCATGATCGACGTCACCACGTGCTCGCCACTGGCGTCGTGCACCTCGCCGCGGACCGTCAGCACGTCGTTGCCCGCCAGCGACTTGATCGCGTCGATGGAGATCGTCACCGAGAGCCGGTCACCGGCCCGGGCCGGGCGGGAGTACACGAACTTCTGGTCGCCGTGCACCACCCGGCTGTAGTCCAGACCCAGCTCCGGGTCGTTCACCACCTGCGCCGCGGCCTGGAAGGACAGCATGAACGGGAAGGTCGGCGGGGCGATCACGTCCGGATGGCCGAGCGACTTGGCCGCCTCGGCGTCCGTGTACGCCGGGTTCGCGTCGCCGATCGCGGCGGCGAACTCGCGGATCTTCTCCCGGCCGAGCTCGTACGGCGGGGTGGGCGGGTAGGTCCGCCCGATGAACGAGGGGTCGAGCGGCATGGGCAACTCCTCTGGTGGTCCGTCAGGGCGGTCAGGCCGTCAGGTTCGCTATGCAGAAATGACTCCAGGCCGCGCCCCGTAACGGGGTGCGGCCTGGAGTCGAGGCAAAGTCAGCGGGTCTCGCGGTGCGCCGTGTGCGAGTTGCAACGCGGGCAGTGCTTCTTCATCTCAAGACGGTCCGGGTCGTTGCGCCGGTTCTTCTTGGTGATGTAGTTCCGCTCCTTGCACTCCACGCAGGCCAGCGTGATCTTCGGGCGGACGTCAGTGGCAGCCACGGGAGTGCCTTCCTGGGACAACGAATAAGAACACAGACAAGAGTAGCCGATCGGGAGTTGAACCCCCCGATCGACTACGCGGGGTAGCGGTGACCGGACTTGAACCGGTGACACAGCGATTATGAGCCGCTTGCTCTACCAACTGAGCTACACCGCTTTGATGAACGAAACCTCACCGAGGCGAGGAGCCTTTCACCAGAGCCCCCATGCGGAATCGAACCGCAGACCTTCTCCTTACCATGGAGACGCTCTACCGACTGAGCTATAGGGGCGAACGAGGAAGAGATTACACGGTTCCGGGCCAGAGGTGAAATCCGTATCCGCAGCCGATCTCCGCAGGTCGAAGGGGCCGCACTGACGGCCCGTCGCCCGACACCCGTTCGAGCCCGCCGCAACCGGAACCGGCCCTCCGCGACCGCCCCCTCCCACGACACGGGCGGCGGCCCGCATCCGAGCGTCCCGGCCGGGCGCCGCCTAGGCTCGACCGTCAGTGACCTCTCGCGGGTGCGCCGCAGACCGGCCCCGCAACCGGGCCCCCGGGCCGCCGGGCGGTCAACCGGACTGGAGGAGCGGGCCGATGAGCGAACGCAGCGAGGGCGCCCAGCCGCCGCCGGCCGCCAACCCGCTCGGACACGGGCCGGTACTGCTGCTCACCGGGGCCCGGCTGATCGACGGGCGGGTGGTGGACGTCCGGATCAGCGGGGACCGGATCCAGGCCGTCGGCACCGTCGGCAGCCTCGGACCGCTGCCCGCGATGCCCGGCCGGCCCACCGTCACCACCGGCGCCCGCATCGACCTCTCCGGCTACCTGCTGCTGCCCGCCCCCGCCGAACCGCACAGCCACTACGACGACGCGTTCTCCGCCGCCCTGCCCGCCCCTCCCCCGGACGCGCCCGCCGACCTGGTCCGCCGCGTCACCGAGGCCGCACTCACCTCGCTCGGCTACGGGGCCACCGCCCAGCGCACCCACGTCCGGATCGGCGACGTGCACGGACTCGGACGGCTGGAGGCCGTCCTCACCGCCCGGCAGTCACTGCGCGGACTCGCCGAACTCCAGGCCGTCGCCATGCCCCGGCTGCTCACCGGCCTGGCCGGCGCCGACGGCCGGGCCCAACTGCGCGAGGCGCTCAAACTCGGCGCGGACGCGGCCGGCGGCTGCCCCGACCTCGACCCCGACCCGATCGGCTACGTCCAGGTCCTGCTGTCCGCCGCCACCGAGGCCGACTGCCCCGTCGACCTGCACACCGACGCCGCCGACCGCACCCAGCTCGCCCGCCTCGTCGCCGCCCTGGCCCCGCACCGGCCCCGGGTCACCCTCGGCCCGTGCAGCGCGCTGCCACCCGGCGGCTCCACCGTGCTCGCCAACTCCGGCATGCGGGTCGCCTGCCTCCCGCAGAACGGCGGCTGCACCGGCCTCGAAGCCCCCCCGACCGGCCTGCACCCCTCCCTGCTGCGCGAATTGGCCCACGCCCGGGTCGCCCTCACTGCCGGCGCCGGCAGCCTGCGCGACGCCGCCAACCCCGTCGGCCGGGCCGACCCGCTCGAAACCGCCCGACTCCTCGCCGCGGGCGGCGCACTCTCCCCCGAAGCCGCCTACGACGCCGTCTCCACTCAGGCCCGCGCCACCCTCGGCCTGCTCCCCGTCCGGGTCGACGCCGGCTTCCCCGCCGAACTCCTCGCCGTCCGCGGCGACAGCCTGGTCGGCGCCTTCGCCGGCGGCCACTCCCGCCTGGTCGTCCACTGCGGCCGGGTGGTCTCCCGCACCAGCGCCGTCCGCGAGTTCGCCGACACCGTGGCCCTCGCCCTGCCCCGCCAGAACCACCCGGGCTAACGGAGGACGTACCCCGGATACCGCCGCTGCTCCCCCGACGGATGCTCGACCACCAGGGCATCCGGCTTCGTCCAGAACTTGCAGCCCGCCGGGATGAACACCGGGCGCTCCAACCAGAACCAGCCGATCCGCCGGACCAACAGCATCCGCGGCGTGACCGGCCGGTACTCAAGAAATTCCATGCCGCCCATGCTCCCGGGCCCGGCCCCACCCCCGCCAACGAAACAGCCCCCGGCCTGCGTTTCCGCAGATCGGGGGCTGTTTCACTATCCAGTGGCTGGTGCAGGGTTCGAACCTGCGTAGCTTGCGCGACAGATTTACAGTCTGCTCCCTTTGGCCGCTCGGGCAACCAGCCAGGGATGGTGTCTCGCGGAGCACTGCCCCGTTCGACGTCGTAAACGATACCCGATGTTGGGGGGTGGTCTGCCACTCGTTTCGTCACATGATGATCAAGGTCAGGACGCGAGCTGTTGCGGGCGGGCGCGCGGGGGGCTGGATAGGCTGGGGCGTCGCCCGCCAGTGGCGGGTGGCGCAGACCGTGCAGCCAGTAGTTCAAGGAGACCAACACCCATGGCCGACTCCAGTTTCGACATCGTCTCGAAGGTCGAGTGGCAGGAGGTCGACAACGCGATCAACCAGACCTCCCGCGAGATCGCCACCCGCTTCGACTTCAAGAACGTGGGCGCCGAGATCAAGCGGACCGGCGAGAAGATCGAGATGAAGGCCAACGGCGAGGAGCGGGTCCGGGCGATCCTGGACGTGCTGCAGACCAAGTTCGTGAAGCGCGGACTGTCGCTGAAGGCGCTGGACGCGGCGGAGCCGCACCTGTCCGGCAAGGAGTACAAGATCTTCGCCGACATCAAGGAGGGCATCACCACCGAGGATGCCAAGAAGGTGGCGAAGATCATCCGCGACGAGGGCCCCAAGGGCGTCAAGGCCCAGGTCCAGGGCGACGAGCTGCGGGTCACCTCGAAGTCGCGCGACGACCTGCAGGCCGTGCAGACCCTGCTGAAGGGCAAGGACCTGGAGTTCGCGCTGCAGTTCGTCAACTACCGCTGACGCAACGGCGGTAGGGCCGGCACTCCGGCACGGGAGGGCGCACCGGGAACGGTGCGCCCTTCGGCGTTCCGGGGCCGATCTGCCCCGGGACCGGATTGCCGCGGTCCGGCTCGGCTGGGCGGGCGGGCGTGCCAGCGATCTGCCAGTGGTTCGGCAGCGGGGTGCGGGAGTGTTCCGGGTGCTGGGCGGGATGCTGCGACCGAGGGGCGTGGGCGACCGGCCGGTCGGTGGAGGGAGGACGTTCGGATGGCTCGTCGTGGGCGTGTTGCGTGGCGGTTGGGGGCGGGGGCCGCGGTGGCCGCGCTGTTGGGGGCGACGGCTCCGGCCGAGGCGGTGGCGGCGACGGTGCCGCGGTTGGCGTGGGCGGCGTGCGCGGAGGGTTTCGAGTGCGCGACCGCCCGGGTGCCGGTGGACTACCGGGATCCGCGCGGGGCCGGGCTCGACCTGGCCGTCATCCGGCATCCGGCGGGCGATCCGGCACACCGGATCGGGTCGCTGTTCTACAACCCGGGCGGACCGGCCGTGCCCGGCACGATGGCGCTGCCGCTGGTGCTCGACCGGTTCCCGGAGGAGGTGCGGGAGCGCTTCGACATCGTCAGCTTCGACCCGCGCGGCAGCGGCGGCAGCGCGCCCGTCCAGTGCTTCGACAACCCGGCGGACGAGCAGGCGCTGCTGGCCGGCACCGCCGTCGGCTACCCGGAGGGCCCCGAGCAGCAGCGGGCCTGGGTGGACGCGTACCGGCAGCTGGGCCGGCAGTGCGCGTCCCGGCCTCTGGTGTCGCACCTGTCGACCGCGAACACCGCCCGGGACCTGGACCTGCTCCGCCGGGCCGTGGGTGACCGGGACCTCAGCTACCTGGGCACCTCGTACGGCAGCTACCTGGGTGCCACGTACGCCAACCTGTTCCCCGACCGGGTGCGCGCCATGGTGCTGGACAGCGGCCCCGACCCGGTGGCCTGGTCCACCGGGCGCGACGGGCAGGCCGCCACCATGGGTCCGCTGCTGCGCAATCGCAGCGACGTCGCCGCCGCCCGGGTGCTGGACGCCTTCCTCGACGACTGCGGCCAGGCCGGCCCCGCCGGGTGCGCGTTCTCCGCCGGGACGGCCGCCGCCACCCGGGCCCGGTACGACGAACTGCTGACCCGACTGCGCGCCCGGCCGGCGGTGCTCGGCGACACCACGTTCACCGAGGCCGTGGCGGTGGAGACGACGATCATCCACTTGTACGCTGCGGCGCCCGTCCCCGGCATCCCCGGCACCGGCTGGGCGCAGCTCGGCACGAAGCTCCAGGCGCTGTGGGCGGCGACCGACGCGCCCACCGGGCCGCTGCCGCCCGCTGTCCACCCGTCGCCGGACCAGGCGCTGGCGGTGGTGTGCGCGGACAGCGCCGCCCCGTCGGCCACCGCCGACCCGGCGAGGACGGCGGCGCTGGCCCGGGCCAGGTCGGGTGCGCTCGGCCCGTGGTTCGCCTGGACGGACGAGCGCTGCACCGGCTGGCCTGCCCCGGACCGCGACCGGTACGACGGCCCGTGGAACCGTCGGACGGCCCGGCCGGTCCTGGTGGTGGCGAACACCGGCGACCCCGCGATGCCGTACGAGGGTTCGCGCGCACTGGCCCGCTCGCTCGACCGGGCCACCCTGCTGACGGTGAACGGCTTCGGCCACACCGTGCTGGCCAACCCGAGCGACTGCGCGGCCCGGCACGAGGCCCGCTACCTGGTCGACGGCACCCTGCCGGCGGCGGGGACGGTGTGCGCGCCGAACCGGGGGCCGTTCGAGCAGGGCTGAGCGGCCGTCGGCCCAAGTGAGGCCGGCGAGGGCGGGACGAGAGGGGCGGCCCCGCTCCGAGCCGGGCCGCCCCTCTCGTCCCGCCCTCAGTCGCCGTCCAGCGCCGCCGCCTCGGGGTCGGTGAGGTTCAGCCCGGCGTCCCAGGCGGCCCGGAAGGCGGTGTCCCCGAGGGCGGTGGCGCAGGCGTCCAGGACGGTGCGGAGTTCGGGGTCGCCGGCGTCGTGGCCGCCGCGGAGGGCGTAGGCGGCGGCGAGGGTGGTGGTGGCGCGGGTGGGGGCGGCGAGGGCGAGGTGGTGTTCGGCGCAGCCTTCCAGGACATCGGCGCGGACGGGGCGGTCCTGGCTGGTGGTGGCGAGTTCGAGTGCGCGCCGGTGCATGAGGGCGGCGGTGGCCGGGTCGGCGAGGCGCTGGTGGGTGCGGGCCAGGCTGGTGTGCAGGAGGGCGAGCAGGTGGAGGTGGGTGGGGCCGGTCGCGGGGAGTTGTTCGAGTCGGTGCAGGGTGGCTCGTTGGGTGGTCAGGGCGGTGGTCAAGTCGCCGGTGCGGCGGGCGAGTTCGCCGAGTGCGTAGTGGGCGGCGGCTGCCAGGTGCGGGTCGCGGGCGTGTTCGGCGGCGGCGCGGGCGCGTTCCAGGTCGGCCCGGGCGGCGGTGGGGTCGCCGTTGCGGGCGCGGAGGCGGCCGGACAGCAGCAGGGTCAGTGGCGCTTCGCCGGGGCCGCCGGTCTCGGCGTCCAGGACTGCGGCTTCGTCGAGTGCGCCGAGCGCTTCTTCGGCGGCGCCGGTGACCGCCAGCAGCGCGGCCAGCGTGACCAGGGCCATGGCGTGGCCCCAGCGGTCGCCGAGGGTGCGGAAACCGTCGACGGCGGTGCGCAGGCAGGCCTCGGCGGGGTCGATCCGGCCGGCGCTCAACTCGACGCGTCCGAGCACCAGTTGGGCGGTGGACCGGGTCCACGCGTCGGGGTGTTCGCGGTACTCCCGCGCGGTTGCGGCGAGCGCGTCCGGCGGCCCGGCAAGGGCGTGCAGCAGGGCAGCGACGAGGGCGACGGGGTGGTCGGCGTGCCGGGCGGTGGCGAGTGCCGCACCGAAGGCCTCGGGCGCCGGAGGCGTCCCGGATTCCCTTAGCGGGGCAGTGAGTTGGGCGAGGATCACGCACCGGGCGTGCTGCTGTTCCAGGCCGGGCGGCGGCGTTGCGCCGTGGGCGGCGAGTACGGCCACGGTCCGTTCGCCGGCTTCGTGGGCGCGGCCGCGCATCAGCCAGGGCCAGGCGCGGGCGGCCGCCAGCCGGAGGGCGTGGTCGGGCGGGCCGGCGGCGACGGCGCGGCGGAGTGCGGCGTCGAGGTTGTCCTGTTCGGTGTCGAGCCGGGCGAGTCGGTCGAGTTGGCGGTCGGTCCGCAGCAGGGGTTCGGCGTGTTCGGCGAGGTCGAGGAAGCAGCGCAGGTGGGCGGCGGCGGTGCGGTCGTGTTCGCCGGCCTCGGCGAGACGTTCGGCGGCGTAGGCGCGGACGGTCTCCAGCAGGCGGTAGCGCGGCGGCCCGGTCTCCGAACCGGCGCTCACCAGCAGGGACTTGTCGGCGAGTGCGGTCAGCAGGTCCTCGACGGCAGTGGGGTCGGGGTCCGGTCCGGTGGGCCAGTGCGCGGCGCAGACGGTGTGGGCGTCGCGGAGGACGGCTCCGGCGGCGAAGACGGAGAGCCGGCGCAGCAGGACGCGTTCGTCGGGGTCGAGCAGGTCCCAGCTCCAGTCGATGACGGCGCGCAGGGTGCGGTGCCGATCGGGGGCGGTGCGCGGGCCGCGGTCGAGCAGGCGGAGGCGGTCGTGCAGGCGGGCCGCGATCCGGTCGGGGGTGAGGGCGCGGAGCCGGGCGGCGGCGAGTTCGAGGGCCAGCGGGAGGCCGTCGAGTTCCCGGCAGATCCGGACCACCGGTTCGACGGTGTCCTGGTCGAGGGCGAATCCGGGCCGGGCGGCGGCCGCTCGTTCGGCGAACAGGGCGACGGCGGGGTGGGCGAGGGCCTGCTCCGGGGTGCTGCCGGGTTCGGGGACGGCGAGCGGCGGCACCGGCCAGAGTGTCTCGCCGGGGACGCCGAGGGGTTCGCGGCTGGTGGCGAGCACGGTGAGCCGGGGGGCGGCCGCCAGCAGGCGGTGGGCGAGGTGGGCGGCGTCCGCGATCAGGTGTTCGCAGTTGTCGAGGACGAGCAGGACGTCGCGGCCGTCCAGCGCGCGGACGATCCGTTCCAGCGGGTCGCCGGGCTGCTCGCCGGTGGGGAGGCCGCCGGTGAGCGCCCCGGCGTCGGCGGGGCGCAGCGCGGCCAGTACGGCCCGGGCGGGCCCGTCGGGGCCTTCGGCGCCGGCGAGTTCGGCGAGCCGGACGTCCGGCGCGACCCCCGTGGCGACGGCGAGGGCGAGGCGGGTCTTGCCGACGCCGCCCGGTCCGGTGAGGGTCACCAGGCGGGAGCGGCGCAGCCGGTCCCGGACGGCCGCCAGGTCGGCGTCGCGGCCGATCAGCGCGGTGAGCGGGCCGGGCAGCGCGGGGCGGCCCGCCGGGGCGGGGCGCGGAGCGGGCGGCCGGGTGCCTGCCAGGACGTGCAGGTGGGCGTCGCGCAGTTCGTCGGACGGGTCGGTGCCGAGCTCTTCGGCCAGCGCCTGCCGGGTGCGGTCGAACACCTCCAGCGCGTCGGCGCCCTGACCGTTGGCGTGCAGGGCGCGGATCAGCCGGGCGGCGGTCCGTTCGCGCAGCGGGTGGGCGACGCGCTGCGCGGTGAGTTCGGCGACCAGCCGGGGCAGGGTGTCGGCCCGGCCGAGGGCGAGCAGGGCGTCGGCGCGGTCCTCGGTGGCGGCGAGCCGCAGTTCGGTGAGCCGGGCGGCGGGGGCGGCGGCGAATCCGGCGGCTTCGGCGTCGGCGAACGGTGCGCCGCGCCAGAGTTCCAGGGCGCGGCTCAACTCGTCGGCGGCGCGGGCGGGTTCGCCTGCGGCGAGGGCGGCCCGACCGGTGGCGGCGCGCTGTTCGAAGTCCCAGGCGTCGACGTGGCCGCGGGGCAGGTCGAGCAGGTATCCGGCGGGGTGCGAGCCGATGGCGGTGCGGTCCGGGCCGAGGGTGCGGCGCAGCCGGGAGACCAGTGACTGCACGGCGCCGGCCGGTTCGTCGGGCGGGGTGTCGCCCCAGAGGTCGTCGACCAGCCGTTCGCGGGTGACCACCCGCCCGGGGTCGAGGGACAGCCGGATCAGCAGCAGCCGCAGCCGGGTTCCGCCGAGTCCCGGCGCCGGCCCGTCGTCGGGCACCACGTGGAGCGGTCCCAGCACGTTGATCCGCACCTTGCCAGCTCCCCGTCCGTCCGATCGCCGGTGATCATTCTCGCGCCGTCCGGTCGGGCGCCGCACGGCGGGGCAGGGGTCGGACGCCGGGTCAGTTCCCGGGCGGGGCGGGGTTCTCGGGCGTGGCGCGGCAGAGGGCGTCGAGGGCGTCGGCGAGCTCCCGCAGGCCGGTGGCGGGTGCGCCGAGGTCGTGGAGGATGCGGGCGAGCGGGGCGCCGTCGGCGGGGGTGAGCGGGCCGAGGGTGATGCGGCCGTCGTACCAGAGGGCGGCGCGCCGGCCGGTGGGGTGTTCGGCGTCGATCTCGGCGAAGGCGATCGGCGCGGCCTTGGACCAGCCCGCGATCCGCATCGCGAATCCGGAGGGGAATCGCTTGAAGTCGTAGTCGGGCGCGGTGGACGGCTGCTGGAGCGCGTGGTGGAGTTCGTCCGTCATCGGGATGAGCGCCAGCCCGTGGGGCAGGCGGGCGACCCGCGCGATCGGGAGCTCGGCCGCCACGACGGTGATCAGCTCATCGGTGGCGATCAGGGCGTTCAGTTCGTATGGCACCTCCCCATTCTCCGCCCGAAAAGTCATCAGGTCTGGAAAACAATCGAACTGGCTATCCATCGGATATACCGGACATGCACCGATCAAGTACCCCCACCCGCCGACGGGGTGCGGCAGAGTGGTCCGGGTGACCCGCACTCCCCCGCCCCGCCCGACCGCCGAACAGCTCGCCGCCGCCCAGGACACCACCATCCCCGACGTCGCCGCGCCCGGCCTGAGGGTGCTGTTCTGCGGCATCAACCCGGGCCTGTGGTCGGGCGCCACCGGCCACCACTTCGCCCGCCCCGGCAACCGTTTCTGGCCGGCCCTGCACCGGTCCGGCTTCACCCCGCGGCAGTTGGGGCCCGAGGAACAGGACGAACTGCTCGCGCTCGGGCTGGGCATCACCAACGTGGTGGCCCGGACCACCGCGAAGGCCGCCGAACTGACCCCCGAGGAGTACCGGGCGGGCGGCGAGGCGCTGGCCGCCCGGGTGCTCCGCCTGCGGCCGCGCGCGCTGGCGGTGCTCGGCATCGGCGCGTACCGCGCCGCGTTCGGACGGCCGAAGGCGGCGGTCGGCCGGCAGCCGGAGACCATCGGCGACACCGAGGTCTGGCTGCTGCCGAACCCGAGCGGGCTGAACGCGCACTACACGCTGGACGGGATCGCCGCCGAGTTCCGCACCCTGCGCGAGCACCTGGAGGCGTCAACCGCCCAGTAGCGCCCGCTCGAAGCGCTCGCGTTCACGCACCACGTACGCGGCGTCCGACAGGTACATCAGGTGGTGCCCGTCGGCCAGGTGCGAGGCGAACGCGGCGCTGCCGGCGGCGGCCTCGGCCCGCATGTGGCCGACCAGCGCGTGCAGCCGGGCCTCGACGGCGTCCACCAGCCCAGCCCGCCCGGCCGCGTCCAGCCCGTACGCGTCGCAGAACTCCCGGGCCCGGGCGGCCTGTTCGTCGGGCGTGCCGAAACCGTCGGCGTTCCCGGGCGCGGTGGTGGGGGCCCAGCGGTAGACCGCGTACGCGACGTCCCACAGCCGGGGGCCGGGATGCGCGGTGTCGAAGTCGATGACGCCGACCACCCGTTCGCCGCCCAGCACGCAGTTGTGCGGGGCGTAGTCGCCGTGGCAGATCACCTCGGCGGGCTCGCGGGCGGGCAGCATCCAGCCGTCGGCCGCGTAGCCGGCGGTGGCGTCGTGGTAGGCGCGCAGCACCCGGGCCGCGGTGAGCAGCGCGGTGCGGGAGGCGGCGGCGGGTGTGGCCGGATAGTCGGAGACCTCGCCGGGCAGGAAGTCGAGGATCTCCCGCCCGTCCGCCGTCAGCCCGTGGAACCGGGGCGCCGCGGTGAACCCGTTCGCCCGCAGGTGCCCGAGCAGCCCGTGCACGGCCGGCGACCACGGCCCGGTCGGCCGCAGCACCCGCTCCCCGATCCGCTCCACCTGGTTGACGCCACCGGCCAGGATCTCGCTGTCCGCCACGCGCCCGCTCCTCCGTCAGCCGTCAAGGACCGGACGTTTCTACCCCGGCCCCGGGCGGCCGCCAACCGCATTTCCGGTCAGCGCGCGCCGAACCCGTGGTCGGAGCTGACCACCTCGCGGCCGAGCGGGGTGAGCGAGATCGGCACCATCTTGAGGTTCGCCCAGCCGAACGGGATGCCGATGACCGACAGGAACAGCGGGATCGAGGTGACGATGTGACCGAGCGCCAGCCACCACCCGGCGAACACCAGCCAGATCACGTTCCCCACGCAGGACGGCGCGCCGACGTCGGGCCGCACCACGGTGGTCCGGCCGAACGGCCACAGCATGAAGCCGGCCAGCCGGAAGGACGCGATGCCGAACGGGATGGTGACGATCAGGACGAAGCAGATGACCCCGGCGAGGGCGTACCCGATCGCCATCCACAGGCCGCAGAACAGCAGCCAGATGACGTTGAGCAGGAAGTTGATCAGCTTCATGCCTCCAGCGTGCCACGCCCTGGCCCGACTGGGGAGCCGGTGCGGCGCCGTTGTGGCAGGGGTGTGACGATGCGGCCGCCCGTCTGCGGCCAATGTCCACCGTTTCCCGCTTTCGGTCGCTGTTCGACCGACTACCCCCGGCATTGCGCAGCTGATTCGATCAGGCTCTGATAACAAGTGTTCAGATCTCGCCACAATTCACCCCATCAGGGAATGGCGCGCCGCGCCACCCGGCGTGAATCATTTCTTTCGCCCGAGCCGCGCAATTTCGCGCGGGATTGCGCAGGCCGCTCACCGGAGCCCCCGGCCGGACAGCCGGGGGCTCCGACGGCGGCCCCATCAACAGGAGGTGCTTGGTATGAGCGAGTACACCAGCGGCATGGCGGCAGACCTGATCGAGGCAGCGGCGCCCTGGGTCAAGGCCAGGCGCAGCTCGAACGTCGGCCAGTGCGTGGAGATGCGCAAGATGGACGACGGCCGGGTGGCCGTCCGGCACAGCCTGGACCCGTCGGGACCGGCGCTGATCTTCAGCGTCCACGAGATCGCCGCATACCTTGATGGGGCACGCAACGGCGAATTCGATCACATGGCCATCTAATCGCACTAGCTGGCGGGATTTCCCATTTCATGGGCTTGTCGCCATACCCCCTTCGCGTCGGTATATTCTCCATCCCGCAATGGTTGGATTGATTGACGCGAGGGGGGATTTCATGTTGACAACCGGACGTGATGGGGACAACGGGAACGTTCTTCCGCTCCGGCGCCCGCAGCCCGTGGTGGCCGAGGGCGAGTCCTGGCCGCTGCCTGCCCTGCTGCTCGGCGCCCGGCTGAAGACGCTCCGCGGCCTCCAGCACCAGAAGACTCTGATCGAGAACACCGGCTACTCCGCCACGCTGTACTCCCGGATCGAAGCGGGTGCGACCCGGATCGACAAGCCGGAGGGGATCGCGCTGATCCTCAAGAAGCTGGGGGTGCCGGCCGGTCCGGAGTTCGACCAGCTGATGGGCCTGGCGCGGGACGCTTCCGTGCCCGGCTGGGCGTCCTCGTTCCGGAGCGCCTACCGGGATGCGGTGCCGGAGGCGATGGTGCGGCTGAGCGAGCTGGAGAGCCGGGCCAGCCATCTGTACTCGGTGGAGACCGGATTCGTCCCGGGCCTGCTGCAGAGCGACGCCTATCGCACGGCGGTCACCGAGCGGACCTTGCGGCCCAGCCAGCTGCCCCTGGCGCAACAGGTGGTCAACCTGCGCGCCGAACGGACCCGCCGGTTCTTCGCCGCGGAGCCGCCGCCGCGCTCGGTGTTCTTCCTCCGGGAGAACGTGCTGCGCCAGGTGATCGGCTCGCGCGGCCTGATGGTGGAGCAGTTGGAGCGACTGCTGCACTTCGTCGAGACGCCGCAGATCGGCGTACGCATCATCCCGATGGATCTGCAGCTGGCCCTGCAGGTCTCCTCGGTGACCCGGCTGGACTTCGAAGGGCAGCTCTTCGCGGTGCCGTCGGTGATCTACAACGAGTGGGCCGGGCGGGGCGAGTACTACCGGGGCCCGCTGGACGGCGAGGCCTCCTCCGACGACTTCACGGACTTCCGACGCGTGATCGACGACGCCGTGCGCCTGGCCCCGGGCCGGGACGAGAGCCGCCTGCTGATCACCAAGGCACTGAAGGCCCACCGCTCGCACATGTGACCGACCCGCTCACTCCACGACGGCCAGCCCACCGAACTGGAACCACTCGTCGGTGGCCTGGCGGACATACGGCACGTCGGGCATCCAGTCCGCGACGTCCAGCAGGCCGGGCTCCTGCACGGTCAGCCGCTCGACGTCGAAGAACCGCCGGACCTCCTCCTCCGTCCGCACCTTCCCCCACCCACTCCCGGTCCGCTCCGCCATCAGGTCGGTCACCTGCTGGCGGATCCGGCCGCTGTGACTGACCAGTTGGCAGGCCACCACCACGCTGCCTTTCGCCAGTTGACGCACAGTTCGCTCGATCACCGCACGCGGTTCCTTGCTGTCCGGAAGGCAGTGCAGCACGGAGACGAACAGCGCGGCGACCGGCAGCGAGAAGTCGATGCGGCCCTGCACGCCCGCCCGAATGTCCTCGGTATCCACCAGGTCGGCAGGCAGGATCGTCACGTTCGGGTTCTCGTCCAGCAGGGCGCGCCCGTAGGCGAGCACCATCGGGTCGTTGTCGATGTAGACGACCTTGCAGTCCTCGTGCACGGCCTGGACGACCTGGTGCACGTTCGTCCGGGTCGGCAGGCCCGATCCGTGGTCGAGGAACTGCCGGATGCCGTACCGGGTGGCGATGTGCCGGACCGCCCGGATCAGGAACGCCCGGTTGCTGTGGGCCAGTTCGCGAGCACCGGGCGCAATCCGCAGTAGCTCCTCGCCGGCGAGCCGGTCGGAGTCGTAGTTGTTCCGGCCGCCGAGCAGCCAGTCGTGCATCCGTGCCGCGCTGGGCCTGTCCGGGTCGAACTGCGGAAACGACCCTGCGCCCTCGGTCACGCCACCGGCCCCCATGCTCGAACTCCGCTTCGCCACAACGATTCTGATGTCACGTCATGTTCTGAGCCGTGTGCGGGCACCCGAAACAACTCGCAAGAGTGAAACCCCTTGCGAGTATGGCGAACCATGGCGAATGCGCCCCTGCCGTCCGCTACGGGGCCGCCCGCCATCCGCCCGATCTCAGTCCTCGGCACCCTCCGTCCCGCCGTGCGGCGACCCCGTGCCACCGGCCAGCAGTCTCCTGGCCGCCATCAACTGGACATGCAGCTGCGGCTCGTTGAGGCCCATCAGCTCGGCCGCCGCGCGCGGCGCCATGCCGAGCCGCTCGTGCAGCAGCGCAGCATCGGCGGCCCGGTCCGGCAGCGCCCGGTGCAGCCGGTCCAGCCGGAGGTCGCAGGCCTGGCGGCTGGCGAGCGTGACGCTGTCGCGCAGCACGCGCCAGGTGAACGCGGCCGGGTCGTCGTTCAGCGCCTGCGTCCAGCTCAACTCGGCGCACCGCAGCACCTGTTCGACCACCAGGCCGGCCAACGCGCCGTCCCCGAGCCGCGCCCGGGCGTACGCCCGATAGCTCCGGCAGTGGAGTTGGACGAACGCGGCATAGCCGGAGTCGGCTATCGCGGGCTTGCGCGAACGGGACACCCATGACTCCTTCGACGTCGGCCAGGGTCGGACATGGGCGCGACAGGGCACGGCAGGGCGCGCTGGGGCCTGGCGGGGTGGAACGAGCAGTGGCGCACGCCCCGGGCGGCCCGGGGAGTGCGCGGGTCGAGTCAGCTCAACTCGGCCCGGAACCACTCGACATAGGAGTCCCGGCAGAGTCTCAGCAGGCCGAGCACCAGCACGGTGCGCTCCCACTCGATCGGGCCGGCGGCGGTCACCGCCCAGACCAGCAGCGGGACCACCAGCAGCGCCTGCAGCCGGGCCGCACCACGGACGGCGCGAACTCTGCGCAATCCCACGCCCGGGCCGTCGGCCCTGCTAGCGTGGGGCACCACTTCGGGAAGCCTTGCGCGTTCCCGGGAGGGTCGGTCATTCACAGGTGAGCCACCTCTCTGATCGGCCCGCACCGCCTCGTCCGGTGTTGCAGCACCGGGCGGGGCACCCCTGCTCCGGGGGTGGCCGTGCAACAGAATCTACCGGCCGCGAGCAGCCGATTTGGCGCCAACTGAGCTGCGAAATCCCCCGGTTGGGCATCGAACGGCGAGCGATCGGGATCGGTCGTTGCGCGCTCTCCTTCGATCACCGATGACCGAACCGCCCACAGCCTCCGTACAACCCTCGGGCCCGCCCCGGGGGGACGGGCCTTCCTGCACGGGCCGGGGTGTCAGGCGAGCAGTTTGTCCTTGGCCCGCTGGTACTCCTCGTCGGTGATCGCGCCGGTGTTCTTGAGGTCGGCCAGCCTCTGGAGGTCGTCCACGTGCCCCTTCGAGCCGCCCTCGGCAGTGCCGGAGGCCGGGGCGGTGCCGGCGGCGCGGCGAATGTAGTCCTGGAAGGCGGCGTCGGCCTGTTGGGCCTGGGCGAGGTCGCGTTCGTGCATGGAGCCGCCGCGGACGATCAGGTAGATCAGGACGCCGAGGAAGGGCAGCAGGATCACCAGCACCGTCCAGCCGGCCTTGGCGCCGCCGCCCATGTCCTGGCTGCGGAAGATGTCCCCGATGATCTTGAACAGCAGGAAGAACCAGAGGATCCAGAGGAACAGCTCCAGCATCGTCCAGAAGATGTTGAGCAACGGATAGTCCATGACGCTCCGATCCCGCGCACAGTCAGACGGAACGCCCCCGCGCCTCGCGCGGCACAGGGACGAAACGATTCGTACCACCGCGAAACGGGCATCGCATGTCGGGCGTCAGGGGACCCGGTCCGGGTTGTTCTGCAGGCGATCGAGCTCGGCGATGTCGGGGTGGTGGAGATCGAACGCCGGGGATTCGGAGCGGACCCGCGGCAGGGTGACGAAGTTGTGGCGCGGCGGCGGGCAGGGGGTGGTCCACTCCAGCGAGCGGCCGTAGCCCCACGGGTCGTCCGTGGCCACTCGCGGCGCGTGCCCGGCCGTCCGCCATACGTTGTACAGGAACGGCAGGGTGGACAGGCCGAGCAGGAACGAGCCGATGGTGGAGACGGTGTTCAGGGTGGTGAACCCGTCCGAGGCCAGGTAGTCGGCGTAGCGGCGCGGCATGCCCTCGGCGCCGAGCCAGTGCTGGACCAGGAAGGTGGTGTGGAAGCCGACGAACAGCGTCCAGAAGTGGATCTTCCCGAGCCGTTCGTCGAGCATCCGGCCGGTCATCTTCGGCCACCAGAAGTAGAAGCCCGCGAACATCGCGAACACCACCGTGCCGAACACCACGTAGTGGAAGTGCGCGACGACGAAGTAGCTGTCGGAGACGTGGAAGTCGATCGGCGGGGAGGCCAGCAGCACGCCGGTCAGGCCGCCGAACAGGAAGGTCACCAGGAAGCCGATCGACCAGAGCATCGGCGTCTCGAAGGACAGCGAGCCGCGCCACATGGTGCCGATCCAGTTGAAGAACTTCACTCCGGTCGGGACGGCGATCAGCAGGGTCATGAAGGAGAAGAACGGCAGCAGCACCTGCCCGGTCACGAACATGTGGTGCGCCCAGACGGTGATCGACAGGCCGGCGATCGCGATGGTGGCGGCGATCAGGCCCGAATATCCGAACATCGGCTTGCGGCTGAACACCGGGATGATCTCCGAAACGATGCCGAAGAACGGCAGCGCGATGATGTACACCTCGGGATGGCCGAAGAACCAGAACAGGTGCTGCCAGAGGATCGCCCCGCCGTTCGCCGGGTCGAAGACGTGCGCGCCGAACTTGCGGTCGGCCTCCAGGCAGAGCAGCGCGGCGGCCAGCACCGGAAAGGCCATCAGGACCAGCACGGCGGTCAGCAGCACGTTCCAGACCAGGATCGGCATCCGGAACATGGTCATCCCCGGCGCCCGCAGGCAGGCGATCGTGGCGATGAAGTTGACCGAGCCGAGAATGGTGCCGAAGCCGGAGAACGCCAGGCCCATGATCCACATGTCGGCGCCGATGTTCGGCGAGTGCACCGCGGAGTTCAGCGGCGCGTAGGCGAACCAGCCGAAGTCCGCCGCACCGCCCGGGGTGACGAACCCGGCCATCACGATCAGCGAGCCGAACAGGTACAGCCAGTACGCGAAGGCGTTCAGCCGGGGGAAGGCGACGTCGGGGGCGCCGATCTGGATCGGCATGAACCAGTTCGCGAAGCCCGCGAACAGCGGGGTGGCGAACATCAGCAGCATGATCGTGCCGTGGATGGTGAACAGCTGGTTGAACTGCTCGTTCGAAAGGAACTGCGTCCCCGGCCGGGCCAGCTCGGCCCGCATCAGCAGCGCCATCACCCCGCCGACCAGGAAGAACGCGAACGAGGTGACCAGGTAGAGGGTGCCGATCTGCTTGTGGTCGGTGGTGGTCAGCCACGTCACCAACCGGCGGCCCCGGTGCGGACGGGTGGCCCGGCCGAAGCGGCGGCGCGGTGCCCGCTCGACGGGTGGGCCGGTCACGCCCAGTTCGGTATCGCTCGGCAGCATCGTCACCGCACCGCACCTCCGGCCTCGGGTCTGGGAGTGCGTCCAGCACTACCAGCGGGGCCGATCGCCCGGACGGACGCTCGCCGGGCCGTCGCCCGAAGGAGTCAGCCGCGGGAACCCGGCCTCGTCAGCGCCCGGCCATCCGCTCCAGGCGGTCGATCCGCTCGCGCATCGGCGGGTGGGTGGAGAACAGCTTCGCGCCGACCTCCCCGGGCCGGAACGGGTTGGCGATCATCATGTGGCTGGCGGTCTGCAACTGCGGCTCGGGCGGCAGCGGGAGGCGCTGGGTGCCGGCGTCCAGCTTGCGCAGCGCGCTGGCCAGGGCGAGCGGGTCGCCGGTGATCCGGGCTCCGTCGGCGTCCGCCTGGTACTCGCGGGAGCGGCTGACGGCCAGTTGGATCAGGCTCGCCGCGATCGGCCCCAGGATCATGATCAGCAGCATGCCGAACAGGCCCGGGCCCTCGTCGTCGTCGGAGCGGCCGAACGGGATCAGCCAGGCGAAGTTGACCAGGAACATCACCACCGAGGCCAGCGCGCCGGCTACCGAGGAGATCAGGATGTCCCGGTTGTAGACGTGGCTGAGCTCGTGGCCGAGCACCCCGCGCAGCTCGCGCTCGTCCAGCAGCTGGAGGATGCCGTCGGTGCAGCAGACCGCCGCGTTGCGCGGGTTGCGGCCGGTGGCGAAAGCATTCGGCGCCGGCGTGGGCGAGATGTACAGCCGGGGCATCGGCTGCCGGGCGGCGGTGGAGAGTTCACGGACGATCCGGTACAGCTGCGGGGCCTCGATCTCGCTGACCGGCCGGGCCCGCATCGCGCGCAGCGCCAGCTTGTCGCTGTTCCAGTACGCGTAGGCGTTGGTGCCGAGCGCGATCAGCAGCGCCACCAGCAGGCCGGTGCGGCCGAAGAAACTGCCGATGATCAGGATCAGTGCGGACAGGCCGCCGAGCAGGACGGCCGTCCGCAATCCGTTGTGGTGGCGGTGCACTGCGGGCCCTCCTGTGGTGCCGGGGAAGCGGGTGGAGCAGCTTCCTTCTGCCGGGATCAACGCGCCGAGCTGGCCCGATCGTTCCCTTCGGCATTCGACCACAGGTCAGAACAGGCTGCCCGACACCACCTGAAGCACCAGTTGCGGGGCCACCGACAGCACCACGGCGGCGCTCGCCGCGAGGCCGAGCGCGGTGGCCAGCGAGGCCGGAACGCGGCGCGGCGCGACGACCTGCTCGGTGGACGGGGCGAACAGCAGGGCGGTCCACTTCAGGTAGTAGGCGAGCGCGATCACCACGTTCACCGCCATCACCACGGCCAGCCAGCCCAGGCCCGCGTCCACGGCCGACCGGAACACCACGACCTTGCCGAACAGGCCGACCACGCCCGGCGGCAGACCGGCCAGGCAGAGCAGGAAGAACGCCATCGCGAACGCCGCCCAGCGGTTGCGTTCGGCCAGACCGCGGAACGACTCCAGCCGGCCCGAGCCGCCGACCAGCGCGACCACACCGAACGCGCCCAGGTTCACCAGGCCGTAGATCAGCGCGTACGCCACCGTCGCACCCAGCGGCTCGGCGGAGTCCGCGTACCCGGCGGCGGCCAGCGGCACCAGCAGGTAGCCGGCCTGACCGACCGAGGACCAGGCGAGCAGCCGCACCGAGCCGTACGGGGTGTCGGCGCGCTGGCGCAGCGCCGCCGCGTTGCCGACCGTCATGGTCAGCGCGGCCAGCACCGCCAGCACCAGGCCCCAGGTGTGGCCGTACGGGCGGAACGCCAGCGTCGTCACCAGCGCCAGGCCGGAGAGGCCCGCGGCCTTGCCGACCACCGACAGGTAGCCGGCCACCGGGAGCGGCGCGCCGACGTAGGTGTCCGGGACCCAGAAGTGGAACGGGACGGCGGCGGTCTTGAACGCGAAGCCGACCAGGGTGAGCACCGCGCCGGCCTCGGCCAGCGGCTTCAGCTGGCCGGGGGCGTGCGCCAGGCCGTCGGCGATGCCCTGGAGCTGGATCGTTCCGGCAGCCGCGTAGACGAAGCTGACGCCGAGCAGCATCACGGCGGTCGCGGTGACGGAGGAGAGGAAGAACTTGAGCGCGCTCTCCGCGCCCCGGCCGTCCCGGCGCAGCGCGACCAGGGCGAACGCGGGCAGGGTGGCGACCTCCAGGGCGATCACCAGGGTGGCGAGGTCGCGGGCGGCGGGCAGCAGCGCGGCGCCGCAGGCGGAGGAGAGGAGCAGGAACCAGTACTCGCCGCCGGGGAGCTTCTCCTCGTCGACGGTGTGCAGGGAGAGCAGCACCGTGAGCAGCGCGCCGCCGAGGACCAGCAGCTGGAAGGCCAGCGCGAAGTGGTCGGCGGTGTAGGAGCAGCCACCGCTGGTGAAGCAGAAGGTGGAGCGGGTGTCGCCGAGCACCAGCGGCAGCAGCATGGCCAGCGCGGCGAGCAGACCGGCGGCGCTCAGCCACCCGAGCAGGCGCTTGCGGGCCGGGGGCAGGAACAGGTCGGTGACCAGCACGGCGAGGGCGGCGAGCGCGGCGATCAGCGGCGGCGCGACGGCCACCCAGTCGACGGACTGGATCAGGCCGCCCGGGTCGGCGACGGCGAGCGGAGTCATGACGGGCTGCCCCAGGTCGTGAGTGGTGGTCATCAGCCGCTCCCGAGGAGGTGCTTGACGGCCGGGTCGGAGAGGCCGAGCAGCAGCGCCGGCCACAGGCCCGCCACCAGGGTGAGCACGGCGAGCGGCGTCCAGCTGGCAGCCTCGTAGCCCTGCAGGTCGGGCAGGTCGGCGACCGGGGCGGGCTGCTTCGGGTCGCCCATGCAGACCCGCCGGACCACGACCAGCAGGTAGGCGGCGGTCAGCAGGGTGCCGAGGCCGGCCAGCACCATGTAGGTGACGAAGGCGGGCCGCGACAGGCCCGCGGCCGGGTCGAACGCGCCGTACATGGCGAGCAGTTCGCCCCAGAAGCCGGCCAGGCCGGGCAGGCCGAGGCTGGCGACGGCGGCGAACGCCAGCAGCCCGCCGATCCGGGGGGCGCGGCCGTACAGCGCGGCGCCGGTGGCCCCGGCGAGGGTGTCCAGGTCGGCGGTGCCGTAGCGGTCCTTGACGGCGCCGACCAGGAAGAACAGCAGGCCGGTGATCAGGCCGTGCGCGATGTTGGCGAACAGCGCGCCGTTCACGCCGGTCGGGGTGAGCGAGGCGATGCCGAGCAGCACGAATCCCATGTGGCCGACCGAGGAGTACGCGATCAGCCGCTTCAGGTCGCCCTTGGCTCCGGTCCGGGACAGCGCCAGGCAGGCCAGCGAACCGTAGACGATGCCGACGGCGGCGAACGCGCCCAGGTACGGGGCGTAGGTGGCGGTGCCGTCGGGGACGATCGGCAGCAGCACCCGGACCATGCCGTAGGTGCCCATCTTCAGCAGCACGCCGGCCAGCAGCACCGAGCCGGCGGTCGGCGCGGCGGTGTGCGCGTCGGGCAGCCAGGAGTGCAGCGGCCAGGCGGGGGCCTTCACGGCCAGGCCGACCAGGATCGCCAGCGCGGCGATCAGCTGGGTGGTGTGGGACAGGCCGGCGCCGTGCGCGTCGGCGAGCTTCACCATGTCGAAGGTGCCGGCCTTGACGCCGATCAGCAGGAAGCCGAGCAGCATCACGGCGGAGCCGAGCAGGGTGTAGAGGATGAACCGGTTGGCGGCCCGGACCTTCTGCCCGCTGCCCCAGCGGGAGATCAGGAAGTACATCGGGATCAGCACGATCTCGAAGGCCAGGAAGAACAGCACCAGGTCGAGCACCGCGAAGGTGGCCAGCATGCCGGTCTCCAGCAGGAGCAGCAGCCCGGTGAAGGCGCGGCCGCCGGGGCCGGCGGGGAGCTTCTTCACCGAGTACACGGCGCACAGGAAGGTGAGCAGCGCGGTGAGCACCAGCAGCGGCAGCGAGATGCCGTCCACGCCGAGGTGCAGGCGCACGTCCAGCGCGGGGATCCAGGCGACGTCGGTGACGGCCTGCATCCGGCTCGGCGCGCCGTGGTCGAAGCCGGCGGCGAGGGCGATCGCCAGCAGCAGCGTGGCACCGGTGAGGGTGGTGCCCAGGCGCAGTGCCCGCTTGTCGCCGATCGGGGCGAGCATCAGGGCGGCGCCGAGCAGCGGCAGCACCAGGAGGGCGATGAGGACCGCGTTCATCGGTGGCTCCTAGGACGTGCCGTATTGAAGGACTGGGGGTGCGTCACGATCCCACCGCCACCAGGACGACGAGCAGGACGACCCCGGCGAGCAGCGCGCTCAGGTATCCCTGGGCGTTGCCGGTCTGGGTGAAGCGCACGGCGCGGCCGAGCCAGCCGGGCGCGGCGCCCGCGCCGCGGACGTAGGTCTCCACGACGGCACGGTCCAGGAACCGGACCAGCTTGGCGGCGGCCTCGGTGGGCCGGACGAACAGCGTGCTGTACAGCCGGTCGACGCCAAAGCCGTGCTGAGCAGGCCGGTACAGCGGGCCGAGCAGCAGGCGTCCGGGGTCGCCGGCGGGCTGTCCGGCGGCGGTGCGGGCGGTGACGGTGCGCCAGGCGGCCCAGCCGATCAGCAGGCCCGCGACGGCGATGCCGGTGCCGAGCACGCCGGTGGCGAGGGACGGGCGCAGCGATTCGCCGTCGAGCAGCGCGGGCAGCCAGTCGGTGCGCAGCCCGGTCACGCCGAAGGCCAGCGCGGGCACCGCCAGGACCCACAGGACCAGGCGCATCGCGGCCGGTTCGGCGTGCGCCGGGTCGGCCTCGTCGACCTCCGGGGAGTACGGGGCGCCGGGCTGGGGGGCGAGGCTCGTGCCGTCCGTCGAGCGGCCGTAGAAGACGGCCAGCCACAGCCGGGCGGCGTAGGCGGCGGTGAGCAGCGCGGTGAGCAGGCCGGCCACCAGCACCGTCCAGCCGACGGCGGTGGGTACGGCGGACGCGGGGCCGAGGTTGCCGGTGAGGGCCTCGCCGTGGGCGGCGTGCTCGGCGGCGGTGAGCACCGACTCCTTGGAGAAGAAGCCGGCGAACGGCGGCAGGCCGACCAGGGCGACCAGGCCGATGCCCATGGTCCACCAGGCGTCGGGGATGCGGTGGCGCAGGCCGTCCATCCGGGCCATCGCGCTGAGCGAGTTGGTGTGCGCGGCGTGGATGACCACGCCGGCGCCCAGGAACAGCAGGGCCTTGAACGCGCCGTGCGAGACCAGGTGGAACACCGCGGCCTGCCGGTCGCCGGAGGCCAGCGCGCCGGTCATGTAGCCGAGCTGGCCGACCGTCGAGTAGGCGAGCACGCGCTTCAGGTCGTCCTGGGCGAGTGCGCACAGCGCGGAGCCGATCATGGTGACGGCGGCCATCACGGCCAGCACCACCAGCGCGGCGGAGGACTGCAGGAACACCGGCAGCAGCCGGGCCACCAGGTAGACGCCGGCCGCGACCATGGTGGCGGCGTGGATCAGCGCGGACACCGGCGTCGGGCCGGCCATCGCGTCCGGGAGCCAGGTGTGCAGCGGGAACTGGGCGCTCTTGCCGGCCACGCCGGCCAGCAGCAGCAGCGCGATCAGCGTGGGGTGGTGCAGCTGTCCGCTGCCGGCGGCCTTCAGCACCTCGCTGATCCGGAAGCTCCCGGCGTCCGCGCCGAGCAGGAACAGGCCGAACAGGAACGGCACGTCGCCGAGCTTGGTGACCAGGAAGGCCTTCAGCGAGGCGGCCCGGGCGTCGGCGGTCTCCCAGTGGTGGCCGATCAGGAAGTACGAGCAGATGCCCATCACTTCCCAGCCGACCAGCAGCACGATCAGGTCGCCCGAGTAGACGACCAGGAACATCGCCGCGGTGAACAGCGAGACCAGCGCCGCGTACGACGGGTAGCGCGGGTCGTCCTTCAGGTAGGCGGTGGAGTAGATCTGCACGCAAGTGGCGACCAGGCCGACCAGCACCGAGATCAGCGAGCTGAAGCCGTCCAGGTGCAGGGCCAGCGAGATCTCCGGGCCGCCGGTGGGGGCGAGCCGGGTGGCGGCGTCCAGGGTGGCGCCGGTGCCCAGCTGGAGGGCCACCACCAGGGCGAGCACGGCGGACACCGCGACCGGCAGCACCGCGAGCGGGCGGGCCAGGGCGGGGTAGCGGCGTCCGGTGGCCAGGCCGGCGGCGGCGCCGAGCGCGGGCAGGACGGGGACGAGAATCGGCAGCGCGAGGTTCATGCGGCGGCCTGCTCCTTCGCGTCGTCGGCCGTATCGTCGGCCAGGGCGTCCGCCTCGTGGCGGTCGCCGAGCGCGGTGACCCGGTCGACGGCGGCGGTGCCGCGGGTGCGGTACACCAGCAGCACGATGGCCAGGCCGAGGCCGATCTCGGCGGCGGCGACGGTGATGGTGAACAGGGTGAGCGCCTGGCCGGCGTGCAGGGTGTCGCGCAGCCAGACGTCGAAGGCGACCAGGTTGAGGTTGACGGCGTTGAGCATCAGCTCGACCGACATCAGCACCAGGACGACGTTGCGCCGGGCGAGCACGCCGTACACGCCGACGCTGAACAGCAGCACGGCGAGGACGGCCGGGTAGGCGAGGTGCACGCTCAGCGCTCCTTCGTCTTCGTCAGGGCGGTGCGCAGGTTCCCGGGCCGCGGCTTCGGCCGGTCGCCCTTGCCGCGGGACAGCACGATCGCGCCGACCAGGGCGGCCAGCAGCAGCACCGACAGCGCCTCGAACGGCAGCACCCAGTGCGAGAACAGGAACTCGCCGGTGAGCCGGGTGGTGCCGACCGGTCCCGACAGCTCGATCCAGGACGAGCGGAACGCGTCCACCACCAGCGTCACCAGGGTCGCGGCGGAGGCCACGCCGACGGCCAGCGCCGCCGGGCGGTTGCCGGAGTCGGCGTCCGGGGAGCGGCCGATCGGGGCGCGGGTCAGCATCAGGCCGAACAGCACCAGCACGACCACCGAGCCCAGGTACACCAGCACCTGCACCCAGGCCACGAACTCGGCCGTCAGCAGCAGGAACTCGACCGCCAGCCCGCCCAGCGCGACCACCAGCCACAGCGCGGCGTGCACCAGCTGGCGGGTGGTCACCGAGACGACGGCCGCGCCGAGCACCAGCACACCGACCAGCAGGAAGACTATTTCCTGCCCGGTCGGCGAGAGGTACGAGCGCGCGGCGGGCTCCAGCGAGCCCGCCGCGGCCAGCAGGGTGCTCAACTCTGCTCACCCTCCTCGGCGGCGGCAGCGGCTTCGGCGGCGGCAGCGGCCGCGGCCAGCTTGTCGGCGGCCTTGCGGGCCATGGCGATCTCCTTGGGCTCCTCCGCCGCGGCGTCGTGCGCGGGCGGCGGCGGGACGGTCCACATCCACTCGCGCAGCCGGTCGCGCTCGTGGGTGAGCTCACGGATGTCGGTCTCCGCGTACTCGAACTCCGGGGACCAGAACAGCGCGTCGAACGGGCACACCTCGATGCAGATACCGCAGTACATGCAGAGCGAGAAGTCGATGGCGAAGCGGTCCAGCACGTTGCGGGTGCGGGCGCGGGCGTTCGGGTCGGCGGCGGGCAGCGTCTCCTTGTGGGAGTCGATGTAGATGCACCAGTCCGGGCACTCGCGGGCGCACAGCATGCAGACCGTGCAGTTCTCCTCCAGCAGTGCGATAACCCCGCGCGAACGCGGCGGCAGATCGGGCTGCACGTCGGGGTACTGCGCCGTGACGGTCCTGCGCGTCATCGTGCGCATGGTGACGGCCAGGCCCTTGGCCAGGCCGGAGCCGGGAAACTTCATCAGGAGATCGCCACCTTGACGATGCCGGTGAGGGCGAGCTGGGCCAGGGCCAGCGGGATCAGCACCGTCCACGCGAAGCGCATCAGCTGGTCCTCGCGCAGCCGCGGGTAGGTGACCCGCAGCCAGAGCACCACGAACGCCAGCGCGAAGGTCTTCACCAGCGTCCACAGCCAGCCCAGGCTGTCGGAGAACGGGCCGTGCCAACCACCGAAGAACAGCACCGTGGTCAGTCCGCAGAGCACCACGATGCCCGCGTACTCGGAGAGCAGGAACAGCGCGAAACGCAGACCGGTGTACTCGGTGTACGCGCCGAAGATGATCTCCGAATCGGCCACCGGCATGTCGAACGGCGGACGCTGAAGCTCCGCCAGGCCCGCCGTGAAGAACACGAACGCACCGATCAGCTGCCACGGCACCCACCACCAGTGGAAGGCGTCCACGATCCCCGGCAGCGACACGGTGCCCGCCGCCATCGCCACCGACGCCGCCGCGAGCAGCATCGGCAGCTCGTACGACATCAGCTGCGCGGCCGTACGCAACGCACCCAGCAGCGAGAACTTGTTCGCCGACGCCCAGCCGCCCATCAGCGAACCCAGCACGCCGATGCCCATGACCGCCAGCACGAAGAAGATGCCCGCGTCCACCGCCTCCCCGACCAGCCCGTTCGGGCCGATCGGGATCACCAGCAGCACCAGCAGGTACGGCAGCAGCGCGACCGCCGGCGCCAGCCGGAAGATCCGCCGGTCCGCGTCGGCCGGGACGATGTCCTCCTTCTGCGCGAACTTCACGCCGTCGGCGACCAGCTGCGCCCAGCCGTGGAACCCACCCGCGTACATCGGGCCGAGCCGGCCCTGCATGTGCGCCATCACCTTGTGCTCGGCCTGACCGACCACCAGCGGCAGCACCAGGAACACCACCAGCGTGCCGACGCAGCGCAGCAGCGTGTCGAGGAGGTTCACGCGCCGTCTCCGTTCTGCTCGGGCTGTTCGGGTTGCTGGTCGGATTCGGACTGCTCGGACTCGGGCCCGGGCTCGGGCTGCGCGGGGGGCTCGGGGTGCCCGGCCTCCGGCTGCACCTCGGCGGCCTTCGCAGGCTCAGGCTTCGCGGGCTCGGGCTGCGCGGGCTCGGGCTGTGGCTCGGCGGCCTTCGCGGGCTCAGGCTTCGCGTCGGCGGACCTCGCGGGCCCGGGCCGCACGGCCCCAGGCTTCGCGGGCCCGGTCGCCGCAGGCTCGGCCTGCACGGGCTTCGCCTCCTCGCCCCCGGACTCCACGGCCGCAGGCTTCGCGGGCTCAGCGGCCGCAGGCTTCGCGGGCTCAGCGGCCGCAGGCTCGGCCTGCACGGCCTCCGGCTGTGCCTCGGCGGCCTTCGCGGGCTCAGGCTTCGCGTCGGCGGACCTCGCGGGCCCGGGCTGCACGGCCCCAGGCTTCGCAGGCTCAGCGGCCGCAGGCTCGGCCTGCACGGCCTCCGGCTGTGCCTCGGCGGCCTTCGCGGGCTCAGGCTTCGCGTCGGCGGACCTCGCGGGCCCG
>NZ_JBIALQ010000007.1:0-196081 GCF_042873545.1 Kitasatospora sp. NPDC004615 | reverse complement strand
CGGGCTGCACGGCCGCAGGCTTCGCAGGCCCGGTCGCCGCAGGCTCGGCCTGCACGGCCTCGGGCTTCGCGGCCGCAGGCTTCGCGGACTCGTCGTGGGCCGGCACGGGCGCGTGCCACGGGGCGTCGGACGACTGGGTCCGGGCGGTGCGGCGCGGGGCCTCGGGAGTCGACGACGGCTCGGCAGCGGGCGCAGCCGAATCGGCGGCCTGGCTGACCGAACCCTCGCCGACGCTGCGGCTGCGGCGCGGACGGTCGGCGCGCACCGGCGGCGGCGCGTCGGCGGCGGCGGGCGTGCCCGGGGCCGGCGCCGCCTGGCTGGCGGAGCCCTCCCCCACGCTGCGGGTGCGGCGCGGACGGTCGACGCCGGGGCCGGCGCCGGCCCGTGCGGCGCGCGCGGGGCGTTCGGCGACGGGCGGCAGGGTGCCCTTGAGCGGGCCCCACTCGTTCGGGTCGGGGACGCCGGGGGGCAGCATCTTGCGGCGGGCGGGGCCGCCGCCGTGGTCGGACTCGCCGGGTTCCTTGGCCCCGGGCCAGTCCTTGGCGACCCGGGCGGCCAGCACGAAGTCCTTGCGCAGCGGGTGGCCCTCGAAGCCGTCCGGCAGCAGCAGGGTGGCCGGGTAGGGGTGGCCGGGGAATTCGATGCCGAACATCTCCCGGGTCTCCCGCTCGTGCCAGGCGGCGCCGGCGTACACCCCGACGGCTGTCGGCAGCACTGCCTTGTCGCGCGGCACCCGGGTGCGCAGCAGCAGTCGGCGCACGCTGCCGGGCTCGCCGACGGCGGCCAGGTGGGCGCAGACCGCGAAGCCCTCGGCGAGTTCGTCGACGGCGCTCAGCCAGTCCAGGAACGTCAGGCCGAGGCCGTCGCGGGCGGCGGTGAGCGCCTCGATCCAGTGCTCGGCGGGGACGGTGACGGTGAGCAGGTCGTACGCCTCGGCAGCGGTCGCCCACGGTCCGATCGCGGCGGCGATGCGCTCGGCGGGGGTCGGAACGGCAGGGACGTCAGGGGTCTCGGTCACTGCTGCCCCTCCCCCGTCGTGGCGGGCGCAGCCTTGAGCGGGCGGCGCAGCGCGGCGGCGGGTGCGGCGTAGCGCTGCGGGATGTCCTCGGCGGCGATCTTCTCCTGGAGCTTGAGGATGCCCTGGAGCAGCGCCTCGGGCCGGGGCGGGCAGCCGGGCACGTAGACGTCGACGGGGATGATCTGGTCGACGCCCTTGGTGACGGAGTAGGAGTCCCAGTAGGGGCCGCCGGAGTTGGCGCAGGCGCCGAAGGAGATGACGTACTTCGGTTCGGGCATCTGCTCGTACAGGCGCTTGACGGCGGGGGCCATCTTGTCGGTGACGGTGCCCGAGACGATCATCAGGTCGGCCTGCCGGGGGCCGGGCGCGAACGGGATGACACCCATCCGGATGAAGTCGTGCTTGGCCATGGACGCGGCGATGAACTCGATCGCGCAGCAGGCGAGTCCGAAGTTGAAGCACCAGAGGCTGTAGCGGCGGCCCCAGTTGAGCACCACCTTGACCGGGTCCGGGGCGAGCCGGGCGAGCGGGCCGAGGCGGCGCTGCTCGACGGCGGCGCCGGGGTTGGCCGGGTCGGGGATGCCGAGCGGGACCGGCCCGTCGGCGGGCGTCCCGTGCGCGTGCGTCACGTCCATTCCAGAACGCCCTTCTTCCAGGCGTAGAGCAGTCCGACCGCGAGGAAGCCGATGAAGACGAACATCTCCACCAGCGTGACCGCCCCGAAGCCGGCGGCGGCGAACACCGTGGCCCACGGGAACAGGTAGATCGCGTCGACTGCGAAGATCACGTACAGGAAGGCGTAGACGTAGTAGCGGATCTGGGTGTGCGCCCAGCCCTCGCCGACCGGATCGACGCCGCACTCGTAGGCGAGCAGTTTCTCCGGGGTGTCGACCACCGGTCGCAGCAGGCGGTTGGCGGTGAAAGCCACCATGACGAAGAGGACGCCGATGACCGCCAGCAGGCCGATCGCCGCGTAGGCGTCGAAGTAACCGCTGCCGGCGGCGGGGTCGGCAGCGAGCGGCTGCCACTCCATGGATTACGCCCTTCTTCTTTGCCCGTCCATAACCATCGCTATCGCGGGAGTCTATGTGCACCGCTCGTCTACTCCCCCATCTGCCCGTTCTGCAAGACGTCCGGTGGACGCCCGGTGGAATTCCGCTTGTCGGCCCGTCGGGAGCGGGGTTCAGCACGGGGGGTGGGGATAACCCCCGGACGAAGACGGAGTGCAGCACCATGGCGGCCGGCTGTCCGCAACCGGGATGCTGGTGATCGTCAAGAGACCGGCGAACACCAGGGAGAGGGCGCCGACATGGAGGACAAGGCGAAGCGCCCGTCGTTGTACGGGCCGCAGCTGTGGCAACAGGTCCAGCACGAGTTGCTGAACCTCCCGGTCGGCATCGCCGCGTTCACGGTGATGGTGACGCTGCTGTGGACGGGCGTCGGCCTGGCGGTGACGGTGATCGGGCTGCCGCTGCTGGCCTTCGGGCTGACGTGCTGCCGTCTGTTCGGCCGGCTGGGCCGGGTCCGGGCCCGGGCCGCGCTGGGCAGCCGGGTCGCCGAGCCGGGGCCGCTGGTGGTCTCCCGTCCCGGCACGGCGGGCTGGGTCATAGCCTCGCTCTCGGACGGGCTGAGCTGGCGCTGCGCGCTGTACTGCCTGCTGATGCTGCCCTGGGGCATCCTCGGCTTCACGCTGACGGTGGTGCTGTTGACCGTCGGCTGGCCGGTGCTGCCGTGGGGGATGCGGGGGCTGGCGTGGGTCTCCCGGCTGCTGGTGGAGGGTCTGCTGTCGCCGGGCGCGCTGGAGGAGCGGGTCCACAAGCTGGAGGACGACCGGGGCACGGTGGTCGACCACGCCGCCGCCGATCTGCGCCGCATCGAGCGGGATCTGCACGACGGCGCGCAGGCCCGGCTGGTGGCGCTGGCGATGGATCTCGGCCTGGCCAAGGAGAAGCTGTCGGAGGATCCGGTGGCCGCGCAGAAGATGGTCGACGCGGCGCACGGCGAGGTGAAGCTGGCCCTGCAGGAACTGCGCGATCTCGCCCGGGGCATCCACCCGGCGGTGCTGACCGACCGCGGTCTGGATGCCGCGCTGTCCTCGGTGGCGGCCCGCTGCACGCTGCCGGGCGGCGTCAAGGTCCAGGTCGAACTGGGCGGGGAGCGCCCCGACTCGGCGGTCGAGGGCATCGCCTACTTCACCGTCAGCGAGCTGCTCACCAACGCTTCCAAGCACTCCGGCGCCCGCTCCGCCACGGTGGATCTCTGGCGCCAGGAGGACCGGCTGATGCTGACGGTGCAGGACGACGGCAAGGGCGGCGCCGAGATCCGGCCCGGCGGCGGCCTGGCCGGCCTGGCCGAGCGCGCCGAGTCGGTGGACGGCGTGTTCGTGGTGGACAGCCCGGCCGCCGGCCCGACCTCGGTGACGGTCGAACTCCCCTGGCGCACCCGGGCCGGCCGGGCCTGACAGGCCGCCCAGGTCATGGACGGGCCCGGGGTGCCGCCTCCCTTGCGCGGTGCGGCACCCCGGGCCCGAGCGGGCGGGGCTAGAGCGTCCCGAGGGTGACGTCCGCGGTCTGGTTCTGCCCGTTGCGCTGGTAGCCGACGGTGACCTTGTCACCCGGGGAGAACGAGGCCAGCGCGCTGGTCAGCGCGGCGGGGGTGGTGATCGCGGTGTCATTGATCTTCGTGATCACGTCGCCCGCCTGCAGCCCCGCGGAGTCGGCCGGTCCGCCGGAGGTCACCGAGACGATCACCGCCCCGGCGGGCTGGAAGTTCGCGTTGAAGAAGGGGCGGACGGTCACCCCGAGCGCGGCCCGCCCGGAGTTGGTGACGGTGCCGCTGGCGATCAGCTGACTGGCGATGCTGGTCACGGTGACGGCGGGGATGGCGAAGCCGATGCCGGGCGCTGCCGAGTTGCCCAGCTCCGGGTCCACCGCGGTCAGCGTGTTGATCCCGATCACCTGGCTGGAGAGGTTGACGAGCGCGCCGCCGCTGTTGCCGGGGTTGATCGCGGCCGAGGTCTGCACCATGTTGCCGATGGTGGCGCCGGGCGAGCCGGAGCTCGACGGCTCGCTGACGGTCCGCCCGACCGCCGAGACGATGCCCTGGGTGACGCTGCTGGACAGACCCAGCGGGCTGCCCATGGCCAGCGTGATCTGGCCGACCGCCACCTTCGCGCTGTCCGCGAAGGTGGCGGGCTTGAGCCCACTGGGCGGGCTGCTGAGCTTGATCACCGCGAGGTCGGACTGCGGGTAGCTGCCCACCAGGGTGGCGTTCAGCGGCTTGGTGCTGTTGGCCAGCGTCACGGTGAAGGTCTGCGCGGTGCCGATCACGTGCGCGTTGGTGACGATGTCGCCCTTGTCGTCGAAGACGATCCCGGAGCCGAGGCTGTCACCCGCGGTGATCTGCACCACCGAGGGCAGCACCTGGTTGATCACCTGCTGGTAGTCCTGCTCCGTCTGGTTGCTGGCGGACGGGGCGGGAGCGGTCGTGGTGGCGCCGGCCGCCGTGTTGGATCCGGAACCCTTGTGGGCGCTGGAGCAGCCGGTGGCCAGCAGGGCCGCCGAGACCAACACCGCCGCCGGACCGAGCCACAGCCTGGGCCCGGTGGGCCGGGGGCCGGCCGGAAGCGGGCGGGTCGGTTCCTTCTTCGGGCGCACGACTGCCACCTCCGGTCGCGAGACAGAACTTTGTCAGCATTTCAGCGATATGTCCGAATAGCCGCCCAGACACTCCAGCCACCACCCGGAAAGCGGCCGTCTAGGATCGGGCCATGACCTGGTTGATCACGGGCGGGGCCGGCTACATCGGCGGTCATGTCGTCCGGGAGCTGGTCGCGGCCGGCGAGTCCGTGGTCGTCCTGGACGACCTGAGCACCGGCGCGGCCTCCCACCTGCCCCCCGGCGTCCCCCTGGTGACGGGCTCCACGCTGGACCGCCCGCTGCTGGACCGCGTCCTCACCGAACACGGCGTCCGAGGCGTGCTGCACCTGGCGGCCCGCAAGCAGGTCGGCGAGTCGGTCGCCCAGCCGCTGCGCTACTACCACGAGAACGTGGAGGGCCTGCGGGTCGTGCTGGCCGCCGCGGTCGACGCGGGCGTGCGCCGGGTGGTGCTGTCCTCCTCCGCCGCCGTCTACGGCATGCCGGACGTCGACCTGGTCACCGAGTCCACGCCGTGCGCGCCGATGAACCCGTACGGCGAGACCAAGCTGGCCGGCGAGTGGCTGCTGAACGCCTGCGCCGACGCGTACGGGCTGTCCGCGGTGTCGCTGCGCTACTTCAACGTGGCGGGCGCGGCCCTCCCCGAGCTGTCCGACCCGGGCGCGGCCAACCTGGTGCCGCTGGCCTTCCAGCGCCTCACCGCCGGGCTGCCCCCGCTGATCTTCGGGGACGACTACCCGACCCCCGACGGCACCTGCGTCCGCGACTACATCCACGTCTCGGACGTCGCCTCCGCGCACGTCGCCGCCGTCCGCCGGCTGAGCGCCCCCGAGTCCGGCGAGCAGGTCCGGCTGACCCTCAACATCGGCACCGGGCACGGCGTCTCCGTCCGCGAGATGCTCGCCGAGATCGCCGAGGTCACCGGCCTCGACACCGCCCCCGAGGTGACCGCCCGCCGCGCCGGCGACCCGGCCCGGGTGGTGGCCTCCGCAGAGTTGATCCACCGCGAACTCGGCTGGACCGCCCGCCACGACGTCCGCGCCATGGTCGCCTCCGCCTGGGCCGGCTGGCAGCACCGCCACCCGTAGCCGCCGACCACGACGGCCCCGGACCGCACTGGTCCGGGGCCGTCGTCGTATCAGTTCGCCGGGAGGACCGATTCGGGGGAGGGTATGCCAAGACTTGACCGGTAGCCGCCCCTTCGGCGAAGAGAACCGGACGTCAGTGCGGGACGGCCGTGCCGTAGAACGAGTCCAGCGCGTACACGCAGCGGTCCTTGGAGCCGACGAAGACCCGGCCGTCGACGGCGACCGGGGAGCCGGTCAGTTCGCCCTTGGTGCCGAGTTCCCAGCGCAGGCGGCCGGTGGCGAGTTCCAGGGTGTGCAGCGAGTGGTCGCGGCTGCCCAGGTGGACCAGCCCGTCGGCGACCGCCGGGGAGCCGACCAGGTCGGCGCGGGCGGCGTAGCGCCAGCGTTCCTGGCCGGTGGCGCTGTCGAAGGCGAACAGGGTGTCGCCGGAGCCCAGCAGCACCGTGCCGTCGGCGACCACGGCGGGTTCGGCGCCCTGCCGGGAGGTGGTGGCGGCCCGCCACAGGCCGTGCCCGGTGGCGGCGTCCAGCGCGTACAGGGTGCCGAGGTAGTCGGCGACGTACACCGCCCGGTCGTCCACCGCGGGCGGGGTGAACAGCACCACAGGGGCGTCGAACCGCCAGCGCTCGGCGCCGGTGGCGGCGTCCAGCGCGTGCACCCGCTGGCCGGACGTCAGGTACAGCACGCCGGCCCGCTCCACCGGCCGGGCCGGGACCTTGCCGCTGACCGGGAACGCCCAGCGCACGCCGCTGCCGCGCGGGTCCACGCAGTGCAGCCGGCCGGCGCCCTGATAGTAGGCGGAGCCGGCGATCAGCGCCGGGCCGGACTGCGGGTTCTCGTACTCCTGCTGGGCGTCGTCGGCGCGCCACAGTTCGGCGCCGCTGGCGGCCGAGCGCAGCTGTACCCCGCCGCCGCGGATGCCGCAGCACAGCACGCCGTCGGCGGCGTCCAGCGAGTAGACCCAGCCGTCCAGCGAGCTGCGCCAGCGTTCGGTGCCGTCGGCGGAGTCCACGGTGTACAGGTGCGGCCCGTCGGCGGCGTGCAGCCGGCCGCCGTCCACGGCCAGGGCCCAGGCCACGTCGCGGGTCTTCCAGCGGCGCTCGCCGGAGCGGATGTCCAGGGCGTGCACCTCGAAGCTGGAGACGAACAGCGTCCCGTCGGCGACCACGGGGGTGCCCCAGACGTCGTTGGACATCCGGAACCGCCAGGGCCGCCAGCGGGCGGCGGGCGGCTGCGGCGGGGCGGCCGGCGCGGGGGTGCGGCGCACCCAGTCGGTGCCGACCGGGGCGACGGACGGCGCGACCGGCTCCACCCGCGGCCCGGGGCCTATCGGCACGTGCGCGCCGGCCAGCCGGACCTCGCCGTCGCCGCCGGAAACGCCGGCCACCGGCCGCTGGTGCGGCCGCACCCGCTCGGTGGCCACCTCCTCGGACGGCGGCCCGACCGGCGCGACGGGCATCGGCGGGGCGAGCGGCTGCGGCGGCACAGGGACCGGCTGGGGCTGCGGCGGCTGCGGCGGCTGGCTGACGGGGCGGCGGCTGCTGCGCTTGGCCTCGATCAGGTCGAGCGCGGCGGGCGGCAGCCAGTCCCCGGCCTCGCCGGAAGCGTCGGCCCGGGAGAACAGGTGCGGGGCCAGCTCGGCCTGGATCTGGGCGGGCGTCGGCCGGTGCTCGGGCGCGGGCCGCATGCAGGCCCGCACCAGGTCGACCAGTTCGGCCGGCAGCCCGGACAGGTCGGGCTGGTCGCGCAGCAGCTGGAACACCGTCTCGACCGGGTTGGTGCCCCGGTACGGCGGGTGCCCGGTGGCGCAGAACACCACCAGCGAGCCGAGCGAGAACACGTCGCTGGCGCCGGTGACGCTGCGGCTGTCGCGGGCCTGCTCGGGCGACATGTAGGCGGGGGTGCCGACCGCGACGTTGGTCATGGTGAGCCGGGTGCTGGAGACCCCGGCGGCGATCCCGAAGTCGATCACCCGCGGCCCGTCCTCGACCACCAGCACGTTGGACGGCTTGAGGTCGCGGTGCACCAGCCCGGCGGCGTGGATGGACTGCAGCGCCTCGGCGATGCCGGCGGTCAGCCAGCGCACCGCGTCGGCGGGCAGCGGCCCGCAGTCGTTGACCAGGTCCTCCAGCGAGGGCGCGGGCACGTACGCGGTGGCCAGCCACGGCACCGCCGCGTCGGCGTCGGCGTCCACCACGGCGGCGGTGTAGAAGCCGCCGACCGTTTTCGCGGCGGCGATCTCGCGGGCGAAGCGGACCCGGAACAGGTTGTCCTCGGCCAGTTCGCTGCGGACGGTCTTGATGGCCACCCGGCGACCCGAGGCCGACCGGGCCAGGTACACCAGACCCATGCCGCCCGCGCCGAGCCGGGCCAGCACCTCGAAGGGCCCGATCCGCCTCGGATCGTGCGCCGTCAGCTGGTCCACTCCGCAGCCACCTCCCCTTCAGCCAACGCCCCCCGGCGGTGGCGCGCCCCCGATTCTCCAATGCCCGCCGTCCTGGAGCCAATCTCCCCCGCCCGTGTCCCCCGGGGTGGTAGAGCGGCCGGCCGGACGCCGGGCGGTCCCGCGGCCCCCACCGAACCCTTCACTGCTGACTTGTCGTCACGCTGTGAGGTCATCAGTGCACGGGGGGGCAACAACACACGCTGAAAAGTCGTTGATTCTCCGCACGGGCGGACTAATAGTCGCACTACCGAATCGCGCCAAGATCGTGCCACGGTAAGCTGACGGCATGACAGGACAAGTTCGCACCGTCGACGGTCGCGTCGCCGGGCGGCGCGGACAGGAGACGCGGCAGAAGCTGCTCGACTGCCTCCGCGAGATGCTCAGCACGTCGCCGTACCGTGACGTCAAGGTCATCGACGTCGCCCGTATGGCGGGTACCTCCCCCGCGACCTTCTACCAGTACTTCCCGGATGTCGAGGGCGCAGTCCTTGAGATCGCCGAGGAAATGGCCGAGGACAGCGCCGGGCTCAAAGAGCTCGTCGATGGAAAGTCCTGGGCGGGAAAGACCGGCTTCACCACTTCCGAAGAACTGGTGGACGGATTCCTCGCCTTCTGGCGCAAGAATGACGCCATTCTCCGAGTGATCACACTCGGTGCCGCAGAAGGGGACAAGCGGTTCTTCAAGATCCGCATGAAGGTCCTCAACTCGGTGGCGGCTCCGCTCGCCGAAGCGGTTCGCAACACCCAGGGCAAGACCGACAAGACGGTCGACGGGTCGGCTATCGCCGGCGCCCTGGTGACGTTGCTGGCCGGGGCCGCGGAGCACTCGAAGGCGTTCACCTCGTGGGGCGTGAAGGTCAAGGACCTCAAGCCCAGCCTGGCGCTCCAGGTGTACCTCGGAGTCACCGGAAAGAAGCCGCCGAAGTAACACTCAGTCCAGTCCAGTGACGCCCGCCCCGGTTCCTGTACGGGGTGCGTCGGACGCGGCCGTGTCCTCGGGGGAGGTTCGCCGACGTACCGCAGGGGTGTCATCCGCACCAACAACGAAGCGCAGGGGCGGTCGGGAGAAAGGTTTCCCGACCGCCCCTGCGCCGTGTCCGTGGCGCTCCCGGGTCAGGGGCAGCGCACCACCTGGCCCGCGTAGGCCAGGCCGCCGCCGAAGCCGAACAGCAGCACCGGGTCGCCGCTGTGCAGCTCGCCGCGCTCGACCAGCTTGGACAGCGCGAGCGGGATGGAAGCGGCGGAGGTGTTGCCGGATTCGACCACGTCGCGGGCGACCACGGCGTCCTCGGCCAGGCCGAGCTTCCCGGCGATCGCGTCGATGATCCGCAGGTTGGCCTGGTGGGCGACGAAGCCGCGCAGCTCGGACGGGTCCAGGCCGGCCTTCTCGCAGGCCCGGCGGGCCAGCGGGGCGACCTGGGTGGTGGCCCAGCGGAAGACGGTCTGGCCCTGCTGGCTGATGATCGGCTGCCAGCCGCTGATCACCACCGCCTCGCCCTTCTCCGGCTCGGAGCCCCACACCACCGGGCCGATGCCGCTCTGCTCGTCGGGGACGGCCTCCAGGACGGCGGCGCCCGCGCCGTCCGCGAAGATCACGCAGGTGGTGCGGTCGGTCCAGTCCACGATGTCGGACATCCGCTCGGCGCCGATCACCAGCGCGCGGGTGGCGGCGCCGGCCCGGATCGCGTGGTCGGCGGTGGCCAGGGCGTACGAGAAGCCCGAGCAGACGGTGTTGATGTCGTAGGCGGCGGGCGTGGGGATGCCGAGCCGGGCGGCGACCGCGGCGGCGGTGTTGGGGCTGCGTTCGACGGCGGTGCAGGTGGCGACGGCGACCAGGTCGATCTGGTCGGGGGTCACTCCCGCGCGGGCCAGGGCCTTCTGGGCGGCTTCCGCGGCGAGGTCGACCAGGGTCTCGCCCTCGGCGATGTGCCGGGTACGGATGCCGACCCGGCTCCGGATCCACTGGTCGTCGGTGTCGACCATCGCCGAGAGATCGTCGTTGGTGAGGATCTTCGGCGGCTGGCAGTGGCCCAGCGCCACGATGCGGGAGGCGGTCATACTGCCACTCAACCGGGTTACCGGCCAGTCGGGCGGTAACGCCCTGGCACAGGATCGAGCGCCGGATGCTGTAGGGCCTTCACAATCGGAACAGGTCAGGCCGCCAGCGACTCGGCGTCGCCCATGGCGATCATCGGGTGCATGGCCGGGTCGAGGGCCTTGAGCAGGTCGACCATGTGGTCCTCGGTCAGCGAGATGCAGCCGTGGGTGGGGCCGCCGTGGTCGAGGTGCAGCCAGATGCCGCCGCCCTTGGCCGCGCCCTCCGGGAAGCGGCCGTCGAGCGGGGAGGCGCCGACCACCCGGTTGTAGTTGATCGCGACCACGTAGTCGAAGGAGCCGGCCAGCGGTTCGTTGTTGAAGCCGCGGCCGGGCATCACGAACTTGGCGTTCTCGTCGTACGGCATCTTGGAGCCCGGGTTGGCCTTGCGGCCGCCGGCGTCGGAGAGCGAGTACAGGCCGATCGGGCTGTGCAGGTCGCCGGAGCGGTGGTTGGTGGTCCAGCCCTTGAGGGCGTTGTGGGCGGGCCAGGACTCGCCGGCCTGCCAGCCGCCGTCGTCGCTGCGGGTCCACAGCGTGACGGTGTTGTCGGAGGAGTCCTTGCCCTTGCCGCTGGCGACCACCAGCTGGCGGGTCTCGGCAGGGATCTTGGCCATCCAGTCGGCGCCCAGGCCCGGGATGCTGGTGATCTTGTCGCGGGAGGAGCGGTCGGCGGCCGGGGGCTCGGTGTGGGAGTCGGCGGCCTTCATCGGGGCGGTCTCGGGCTCGCGGTCCGGGGCGGCGCTGGCGGTCTCGCCCTGGAAGGACCGGCCCGGGCCGATGGTGAACCAGCCGGCCGTCAGGGCCAGCAGGGTCGCGGTGCCGACGGTGAGCTTGGCGGCGCGGCGCGGCTTCGGCTTGCGCCGGCGGCGGCTCCCGGCTCGGCCCTGGGGCTGCTCTCCCTCGCTCCGGGGGGCCGGCGCGGGGGCCGAGCGGCGGTGCGAGGCGGAACGATGGGAACCGGACATGCCGTCGATCCTCCCAGACCCGGGGGACGCGGTGGAACCCGGGCTGTGTGATGAGCCTGTGAGCATACGCGTCCGGCGAGGCTTCTCCGGTGGTGAGAGGCACTTTGGGTGGTGAACGGCCGTCCCGCGCGCCCCCTGGAAAAACAGCTGCGCCCGGCGGCCGGAGACCGGCCGCCGGGCGCGTGGCCGAGCGAAAGTCAGAGGCGCATCGCCTGCGGGGTCTCCCGGCGCAGCAGGTCCGGCCCGTCGTACTCGCGGATGATCTCGTAGCGGGTGTTGCGCTCGACCGGGCGGAAGCCGGCGTCCCGGATCAGCTGGAGCAGGTCGTCGCGGCCCAGCTTGTTCGGGGTGCCGAAGTTGTCCGCGTCGTGGGTGATCTTGTACTCGACCACCGAGCCGTCCATGTCGTCCGCGCCGTGGCTGAGCGCCAGCTGCGCGGTGGTGACGCCGTGCATCACCCAGAACACCTTGACGTGCGGGACGTTGTCGAACAGCAGACGGGACACCGCGAAGGTCTTCAGCGCCTCGGCGCCGGTGGCCATCTCGGTGCGGTCCATCAGACGGTTGCGGACCTTGCCGTCCTTGGAGTCGTGGAAGTCGTGCTGGTAGCGCAGCGGGATGAAAACCTGGAAACCGCCGGTCTCGTCCTGCAGTTCACGCAGCCGCAGCACGTGGTCGACCCGGTGGCGGGGCTCCTCGATGTGGCCGTACAGCATGGTGGCCGGGGTCTTGAGGCCCTTTTCGTGCGCCAGGCGGTGGATCCGCGACCAGTCCTCCCAGTGGGTTTCGTGGTCGACGATGTGCTGGCGGACCTCCCAGTCGAAGATCTCCGCGCCGCCGCCGGTCAGCGACTCCAGGCCGGCCTCGATCAGCTCGTCCAGGATCTCGCTGGCCGTCAGGCCGCTGATCCGCTCGAACCAGTGGATCTCGGTCGCGGTGAACGCCTTCAGCGAGACGTTCGGCAGCGCGGCCTTCAACTCCTTCAGCGAGCGCGGGTAGTAGCGCCACGGCAGGGTCGGGTGCAGGCCGTTGACGATGTGCAGCTCGGTGAGGGACTCCGACTCCATCGCCTTGGCGAGCCGGACGGCCTCCTCGATGCGCATCGTGTACGCGTCCTTCTCGCCCGGCTTGCGCTGGAACGAGCAGTACGCGCAGGAGGCGCTGCACACGTTGGTCATGTTGAGGTGACGGTTGACGTTGAAGTGGACGACGTCGCCGTTCTTCTGCGTCCGCACGTGGTGCGCCAGGCCGCCCAGCCAGGCCAGGTCGTCGCTCTCGTAGAGCGCGATCCCGTCCTCGCGGGTCAGCCGCTCACCGGCGTAGACCTTCGCCTCCAGCTCGCGCTTGAGCCCTGCGTCCATGCGGCGCTCCGCCTCCTCGGTCCTTCGGTTCGTTGCCAGTCGAGACTACGCCTAGGCCGCCAGCAGTTCGGCCAGCAGGGCGGGGTCCAGGTTGCCGCCGCTCAGGACGGCCGCGAACACCCGGCCGCCAAGCTCGTCCGCGCGGTGGAAGTACGCGGCCGGGGCGACCGCGCCGGACGGCTCGGCGACCAGCCGGCCGCGGCGGGCCAGCAGTGCGACGGTGTCCTTGATCTCCTGCTCGGAGACGGTGACGATGTCGTCCACGTACGCGGTGAGGTGCTCGAACGGGAGCACGCCCACCGACGGAGTGCGCAGGCCGTCCGCGATGGTGCGGTAGGTGTCGGCCATCGGCCAGGCGGTGCGGATGCCCTTGCGCAGGCTCTCCTGCGCGTCCGCCGCGAGCTCCGGCTCCACGCCGATCACCCGCACGCCCGGGCAGGCCAGCTTCAGCGCCGCCGCCGTCCCGGAGATCAGGCCGCCGCCGGAGACCGGCACCAGCACGGTGTCCAGGTCGTCCGGGGCGTCCTCGGCGATCTCCAGGCCGACCGTGCCCTGGCCCGCCACGATGTACGGGTCGTCGTACGGCGGCACCCACACGTAGCCGTGCTCGGCGACCAGCCGCGGCGGGAGCGTGTCACGCTGCTCGGCCGGGACGACCAGCACCTCGGCGCCGAACGCACGGGTGTTCTCGATCTTCACGGCGGGCGAGGTGTCCGGCATCACGATGACCGCCTTGATGCCGAGCCGCCGCGCCGCGTAGGCCACCGCCTGGGCGTGGTTGCCGCTGGACTGCGCCACCACGCCCCGGGAGCGCTCCTCCTCGGTCAGCGCCGCCAGCCGGTTGAACGCCCCGCGGACCTTGAACGCCCCGGTCGGCTGGAGACTCTCCGGCTTGATCCACAGCCGGCGCCCGTCCGGCTGCTCCGCCCACGGGCAGGGCAGCAGCGGGGTGCGGACCGCCGCACCGGCGATCCGGCGTTGGGCGGCGCGCAGGTCTTCCAGATCGACCAGGGACATCCGGGGCCATCCTCGGGAGTTGACGGGGTGTGAGGTGGCGACCCTACTCGGCGAGGTGCAGCGGCAGTTCGCTGACCCTGTTCTCCCACTTGGTGGAGAGCACCACCGTGGTCCGGGTGCGCGCCACCCCCTTGGTGCCCGACAGCCGCTTGACCACCGACTCCAGGCCCTCCACGTCCGGCACCCGGACCTTCAGCATGTACGAGTCGTCACCCGCGATGAACCAGCAGTCCTCCACCTCCGGGAGGTCCTTCAGCCGGTGCGAGACGTCGTCGTGGTCGGCGGCGTCGGTCAGTTGAAGACCGATCAGCGCCGTCACGCCGTAGCCCAGGGTGGCCGGGTTGACCGTCGCCCGGTACCCGGTGATCACGCCCGCCTGCTCAAGGCGGTTGATCCGGTCCGTCACGCTCGGCCCGGAGAGGCCCACCAGACGGCCCAGCTCGGCGTACGAGGCACGGCCGTTCTCACGAAGTGCCTGAATGAGCTGCCTGTCCACAGAGTCCATTACCTGCCGCGTCCTTCCGAACCACTCCAGAACCACAGATCATTTTCTGGATTCCAAGGCGCCGAGCGCCGATCGACCGGGGTATCCCAGAGAACATACTCTCCCGTAGCGCGGCCGCTCACTCGCCCCGGCGCGGCCCGGTTTCCTGGGAACGTCCGGGAGTGCTGCCCGCTTCGCCGAGGCTGCCCGTCCAGCGCCGGTACAGGGAGTGCCGCACGCCCACCGCGTCCAGCACCCGGCCGGCCACGAAATCCACCAGCTCCTGGGCGGTCGAGCCCCCCGCGTAGAACCCCGGCGAGGCCGGCAGCACGACCGCGCCCTGCGCGTCGAGGGTCACCAGGTGCTGCAGGGTGGAGCCGGTGAGCGGCGTCTCGCGCAGGCAGATCACCAGCGGGCGGCGCTCCTTGAGCGTGACCGAGGCGGTGCGCTGGAGCAGGTCCTTGGACAGCCCCAGCGCGATGCCGGCCGCCGCGCCGGTGGTGGCCGGGACGACCAGCATGCCCTTCGCCGGGTACGAGCCGGAGGACGGGCCGGCCGCGAAGTCCCCTGCGGGCCAGTACCGGACGTCGTCCAGCTCCTTCTCGTCCCGGCCCAGCCACTGCGCGAGATCGGCCTTCCAGTGCGCGTCCCGGAACGAGATGCCGGTCTCGTCCAGGATGGTCAGCCGGGCGGCCCGGCTCACGATCAGGTCGACGGACTCGCCGGCATCCAGCAGCGCACGGATCACGGACGCGGCGTAGGGGGTGCCACTGGCGCCGGAGACGCCTACGACCCAAGGGCGACGGGTGTTGCTCATACCGCCATTGTCGCGTCCACGGGCAGGTCATTGCCCCGCATCGCGATCTTTCCGACGGGTGCGTTCCCCTTCGCGCAGTTCCCCGCGCCCCTGGTGGCGCGCCTCTTGGGTTCAGAATGTGTACATGGCAGCCGTGTTGGTGGATTTGACGCATCCGGTGGTGTCCGGGATGCCGGTGTATCCGGGGGATCCCGGGGTGGAGTTGCGGGCGGCGTTGACGGCCGGGGTGGAGGGGGTGAATGTGCTGGCGGTGCATCTGGGGTCGCAGACGGGGACGCACGTGGATGCGCCGTATCACCTGGATGTGCGGTGGCCGACGTTGGACGGGTTGCCGTTGGAGCTGTTCACGGGGCCCGCGGTGGTGGTGGATCTGCGCGGGTTGCCGGCCCGCGGGGAGGTGACGGCGGAGCACTTGGCGGCGGCGCTCGCGGTCTCGGGGCCGGGCACGGTGCTGCTGTTGGCGACGGGGTGGCCCAAGTACTGGGGGACGGACCGGTACTTCGCGCATCCGTACCTGTCCGAGGAGGCCGCGGCGGCGATTGTCGCGGCGGGTGTGCGCACCGTCGGGGTGGACGCGCTGTCGGTGGATCCGACGCCCGATCCGGGGCCGTCCGATCCCGAAGTGGCGAGTCTGCTGGCCGAGTTGAAGGACGAGCACGATCCGGCGCCGGAGTTGCCGACGCTGGCGGCGCACCGGGTGCTGTTGGGGCCGGAGGGCGGTGGGGTGATCGCGGAGAACCTGACGGACCTGTCGTTGCTGCTGGAGGCGCAGGCGGCGGGGGTGCCGGTGGAGGTGTCGCTGTTCCCGTTGCGGTTGACGGCGGCGGACGGGGCGCCGGTGCGGGCGGTGGCGCGAATCGGCTGACGGGCCGCCGCCGTCCGCGACTTGGTCTAGACCACCTTGGCATGGCGCCGCTAGGCTCCCGCCATGCCTCAGATCGTCGGTGTGGTCGAGCGCTTGTGGCGCTATCCCGTGAAATCCACGGGCGGCGAGTTGCTCGACTCCGTCGAGGTGGAAGAACGCGGCCTGGTCGGCGACCGCCTCTACGCGGTGCGCGACGGCGCCGGGAAGTTCGGGTCGGGCAAGAGCACCCGCCGGTTCCGGCGGATGGACGGTCTGCTGCGGCTCAGCTCCCGGCTGGGCGGCCGGATCGACGGCCCGGAGCTGTTCGACCCGCTGGGCATGCCGGTCCCGGACCCGGACGCCTTCCTGCGCGCCTACCTGGAGCAGGAGGACGTCGCCCTGGCCCGCGAGGACGCCGTCTCGCACTTCGACGAACTGCCGGTGAGCGTGCTGACCACCGCCACCCTGGACTGGGTGGCCGCGGCGGTACCGTCCGCGGTGGTGGACGAGCGCCGGTTCCGGCCGAACGTGCTGCTGCGCACCCCGCCCGGGACGCCCCCGTTCACCGAGGACGCCTGGTACGGCCGGGAGGGCCGGGTGAAGGGCGGGGTGCGGCTGGCGTTCGTCCGGGCCAGCGTGCGGTGCGTGATGGTCGGGGCGCCGCAGCCCGGGCTGCCGCACGCGCCGGAGATCCTGAAGACCGTCGCGCACGAGCGGGACTCCGAGCTCGGCGCGCTGGCGTCCGTCTCCCGGCCCGGCCGGCTGCGGGTCGGGGACGTGCTGACGCTGGCCTGAGGCGGTCAGCCGGCCCGGCGCGGGATCAGGCAGAACGGGTGCCCGGCCGGGTCGACGAACACCGTCCAGCCCGCCTCCCGGTCCTTGACCTCGGCGCCGAGCTCCACCACCCGCTGCTCGACGGCGGAGACGTCCTCGACCTCGATGTCCAGGTGGAGCTGCTGCGGGTGACCCGGGTCCGGCCAGATCGGCGGGCGGTAGTCCTCGACCCGCTGGAACCCGAGAACCTGGCCGTTCGGCAGGTGGACGGTGGACCACTCCTCGTGGAGCGACCAGCGCGGATCGGGCCGGTCGACCTCGCCGCCGAGCAGCGCGGCGTAGAAGTGGGCCAGGCCCGCCGGGTAGTGGCAGTCCAGCACCACGCACTGCAGTGTGCCGATCATCGTGCGCTCCCCGTCCGGGTCTCGTCGGTCTCTCGCTCCAGCATGGCTCATCAAGGGGGCCGACCGCAGACGATCAGCGGGAACTGCGCGACAAGCGCAAAGCCCGTCCGCAAGGTCGCGAGCACGTGCAAGTCATTGCCCTGCGTCGCGATCTTGCTGACGGGCACCTCCCGCTTCGCGCAGTTCCCCGCGCCCCTGGTTGTGCTCTCCCTGGTTGTGCTCTCCCTGGTTGCGCAGCCTCACACGGTGAGGCCCCGGGCGATCAGGTCGATCAGGGCGAAGGCGAACAGCGAGATGCCCACGAAGCCGTTGGTCTGGAAGAACGCCCGGTTGAGGCGGGACAGGTCGTGCGGCTTGACGATGGTGTGCTCGTAGACGAAGGCGCCGGCGACGACGGCGAGGCCGCACCAGAAGAAGGCGCCGGCGTCGGTGAGGACGGCGTACCAGATCAGCAGTGCGGTGGTGAGGGCGTGGCAGACCCGGGCGCCGTTGATGGCGGCGGGGATGCCGAACCGGGCGGGGACGGAGCGGACGCCCATGCCGCGGTCGGCGGCGACGTCCTGGCAGGCGTAGATGAGGTCGAAGCCGCCGATCCAGATGCCGACGGCGAGGCCGAGGACGGCCGCCTCCCAGGACCAGCTGCCGGTGACGGCGAGCCAGGCGCCGACCGGGCCCATGGCCTGGGCGATGCCGAGGATGGCCTGCGGGAAGTCGGTGAACCGCTTGCCGTAGGGGTAGACCACCATCGGGATCACCGCGACCGGGGCCAGCACCAGGCAGAGGGTGTTGAGCAGGGCGGCGGAGCCGAGGAAGACCACCAGGGCGATGGCGGAGCCGATGTACGCGGTGCGCACCGAGACGGCGCCGGTGACGAGTTCGCGGTTCGCGGTGCGCGGGTTCCGGGCGTCGATCTCGCGGTCGATGATCCGGTTGGCGGCCATCGCGAAGGTGCGCAGGCCGACCATGCAGATGGTGACCAGCAGCAGCTGGCCCCAGTGCACGGACTTGTCGGCGAGGAACATCGCGGTGAGGGCGGCGATGTAGGCGAAGGGCAGGGCGAAGATCGAGTGTTCGATCATGACCAGGCGCAGGAAGGCCCTGGTCCTGCTCTTCGGGGCTTCGAAGGCGGCGGTGGTCACAGCCCGTATTCCTTCCAGCGGCGGGTGACCCGGGCGGCGGTCGCCGGGTCGGAGGCGACCATCTCGGGCCAGCCGCCGTCGCGGGTGTAGCCCTCCTCGGGGAGCTTGCGGGTGGCGTCGATGCCGGCCTTGCCGCCCCAGAACTGCTGGTAGGAAGCGTGGTCGAGGTGGTCGACGGGGCCTTCGACGACGGACAGGTCGCGGCTGTAGTCGACGTTGCCGAGGGCCCGCCAGGCGACTTCCTGGTAGTCGTGGACGTCGCAGTCGGCGTCCACCACGATGATCAGCTTGGTCAGCGACATCATGTGGGCGCCCCAGATGGCGTGCATGACCTTCTGCGCGTGCTTCGGGTACTTCTTGTCGATCGAGACGATCACGCAGTTGTGGAAGCCGCCGGCCTCGGGCAGGTCGTAGTCGACGATGTCCGGGATGATCACCTTGAGCAGCGGCAGGAAGAAGCGCTCGGTGAACTTGCCGAGCGGGCCGTCCTCGGTCGGCGGGCGGCCGACCACGATGGACTGCAGGATCGGGCGGCGGCGCATGGTGACGCAGTCGATGGTGAGCGCGGGGAACGGCTCCTGCGGCGTGTAGAAGCCGGTGTGGTCGCCGAACGGGCCCTCGGGCAGCATCTCGCCGGGCTCCAGCCAGCCTTCGAGGACGACCTCGGCGTCCGCCGGAACCTGGAGCGGGACGGTCTTGCAGTCGACCATGCGGGTCCGCTCGCCCGCGACGAAGCCGGCGAACAGGTACTCGTCGATGTCGCCGGGCAGCGGGGCGGTGGCGGCGTAGGTGACGGCGGGCGGGCAGCCGAAGGCGATCGCGACGGGCAGCTTCTCGCCGCGCTTGGCGGCGACCGCGGCGTGGTTGCGGCTGTCCTTGTGGATCTGCCAGTGCATGCCGATGGTGCGCTTGTCGTGCCGCTGCAGCCGGTACAGGCCGAGGTTGCGGATGCCCGAGTCCGGGTCCTTGGTGTGGGTCAGGCCGAGGTTGAAGAAGGAACCGCCGTCCTCGGGCCAGGTGAACAGCGCGGGCAGCTGCTCAAGGTCGACGTCGTCGCCGGTGAGCACCACCTCGTGCACGGGCGCGTCGCCGGACTTCACGTTCTTCGGCGGGACGTGTGCCATCGAGGCGAGCTTGCCGAAGGCCTCGCGGAAGCCGGTGAAGCCGTGCGGCAGTTCGGGCTTGAGCAGGCCGCCGATCTTCTCGGCGATGTCGTCGGGGGACTTCAGGCCGAGGGCCTTGGAGAGCCGGCGCTCGGTGCCGAAGACGTTCATGGCCAGCGGCATCGCCGAGCCCTTGACGTTCTCGAAGAGCAGCGCGGGGCCCTTGGCCTTCTGCACCCGGTCGACGATCTCACCGACCTCCAAGTACGGGTCGACCTCCACCTTGATCCGCTTCAGGTCACCGTCGCGTTCCAGGGCCCGGAGGAAGGAACGGAGATCGTCGTATGCCATACCTGTCAGTATCCGATACGGGCTAACCTGAGCCCGCCAAGGGTCCTGTTCGAACGTAGTTCGGAGTTCTGCGCTGTGCTTCTGCGAGTCGTCCCCACGGTGGCACTGCTGGCCCTGTGGGTGTGGGCGTTCATCGACTGCCTGACCACCCCGGAGGACGAGATACGCCACCTGCCGAAGGTGGTGTGGGTGATCATCGTGCTGCTGTTCCCGCTGGTCGGCTCGATCGCCTGGCTGGTGGCCGGCAAGGACCGGGCCGCCGCCCGACGGCGGCGGGGGTCGTGGCCGTCCGGCCCGGCCGCCGGGTTCCCGGAGCGCGGGCGCCCGCTCGCGCCGGACGACGACCCGGAGTTCCTGGCTTCGCTGAACCGCGGCAACCAGCAGCACGAGCAGCTGCTGGAGCAGTGGGAGGCCGACCTGCGGCGCCGCGAAGAGGAGCTGCGCCGAAGGGGCGAACGTCCCGAGGAAGGCGACGGCTCCAAGGCCTGATCCCGCTTTTGGCGGATCCCTACGATCCAGGCGTTCTCCAGTTCCGCTCCATCCGGCCGCCGGCCTTCGCGCGCCCCTTTCGGGGGCCTCGTTCCGGTGGCCTTCGTATGCCCTCCATCTTGCCGCTGACCTGCCAATTCACTGGTCCGGGAGATCCCGGTGGGGGTATCCCCCAGCACCCGCCCGGAGTGACCCGGCGGTAGGCCCGTGCGCCCCCTTCTGTGCGTCCTCTACAGCGATCGGCGTCCGACCTTGTACGGAACCGACGCCGAAACGCGGGCGCACTGGCTCGTACTGTCGTAACAGAAGAGGTGTTCGCTGGCTCACGTGACCTTGGAGAGGTTCGAGATGACGGTCCTGCACGATGCGCCGGTCGGCGGCGAGGCTCCGGCCGATGCCCGTAGCCGGGTCACCGAACTTCACGAGCTGCGCGAGCAGGTCCGCCGGGGTCCGAGCGAGAAGGCCACCGAGGCGCAGCACGCCAAGGGCAAGCTGACCGCCCGGGAGCGGATCGAGCTGCTGCTGGACGAGGGTTCGTTCCGCGAGGTCGAGCCGCTGCGCCGGCACCGCGCGCAGGGTTTCGGCCTGGAGGCGAAGAAGCCGCACACCGACGGCGTGATCGTCGGCTGGGGCACCGTCCACGGCCGTACCGTCTTCACCTACGCCCACGACTTCCGGATCTTCGGTGGCGCGCTGGGCGAGGCCCACGCGCAGAAGATCCACAAAATCATGGACATGGCCATCGCGGCCGGTGCCCCGCTGGTCTCGCTGAACGACGGCGCCGGCGCCCGCATCCAGGAGGGTGTCACCGCGCTGGCCGGTTACGGCGGCATCTTCCAGCGCAACACCCGCGCCTCCGGCGTGATCCCGCAGATCTCGGTGATGCTCGGCCCGTGCGCCGGTGGCGCCGCGTACTCCCCCGCGCTGACCGACTTCGTGTTCATGGTCCGTGAGACCTCGCAGATGTTCATCACCGGCCCGGACGTGGTCCAGGCCGTCACCGGCGAGAAGATCACCCAGAACGGCCTCGGCGGCGCCGACGTCCACTCCTCGGTGTCCGGTGTCTCGCACTTCGTCTACGACGACGAGCAGTCCTGCATCGAAGAGGTCCGCTACCTGCTCTCGCTGCTGCCGCAGAACAACCGCGAGATGCCGCCGACCGTCGCCAACGACGACCCGGTGGACCGCCGCAACGACTCGCTGCTGGACCTCGTCCCGGCCGACGGCAACCGGCCGTACGACATGCGCAAGGTGATCGAGGAGATCGTCGACCACGGCGAGTACCTCGAGGTCCACGAGCGCTGGGCGACCAACGTGATCTGCGCGCTGGCCCGGGTGGACGGCCACGTGGTCGGCATCATCGCCAACCAGCCGCAGTCGCTGGCCGGCGTGCTGGACATCAACGCCTCCGAGAAGTCCGCGCGCTTCGTGCAGATGTGCGACGCGTTCAACATCCCGCTGGTGACCATGCTGGACGTGCCCGGCTTCCTGCCCGGCGTGGACCAGGAGCACGACGGCATCATCCGGCACGGCGCCAAGCTGCTGTACGCGTACTGCAACGCCACCGTGCCGCGCATCCAGCTGATCCTGCGCAAGGCCTACGGCGGCGCGTACATCGTGATGGACTCCCGCTCGATCGGCGCGGACCTGTCCTTCGCCTGGCCGACCAACGAGATCGCCGTGATGGGCGCCGAGGGCGCCGCCAACGTGATCTTCCGCCGTGACATCAACGGGGCCGAAGACCCCGAGGCGATGCGCGCGCAGAAGATCAAGGAGTACAAGAGCGAGCTGATGCACCCGTACTACGCGGCCGAGCGCGGCCTCGTCGACGACGTCATCGACCCCGCGGAGACCCGGGCCGTGCTGGCCTCCTCGCTGGCCATGCTCCGCACCAAGCACGCCGACCTGCCGAGCCGCAAGCACGGCAACCCGCCGATGTAACCGGTGCGTCGCGCCCGACACCACCGTTCAGCCGCCAGCCTGGGGGAGAAACAGGAACCATGAACGAACCTCTCGTCCGCATCGTCCGCGGCTCGCTGTCCGTCGAGGAGCTCGCCGCCCTGACCGCCGTGCTGGCCGCCCGCGCCGCGCAGGCCTCGGCGGTCGCCGCCGCCAACCAGGTCGTCGAGCCGATCGCCACCTGGTCCCGGATCGAGCGCCGCCCGGCGTACTTCTCCCCGGTCAGCTGGCAGCAGGCCGCGTAAGCGTGAACACGCGAGGGGCTCCGGAGGCAGTGCCCCCGGAGCCCCTCGCGTGTTGCGTGCTGCTACGCCGCGGCCAGCGCCGCAGGGCGGCCGGCGTGCATGGTGATGAGGTTGGCCGCCAGCCGCTGCGGGTCCTGGGCCAGCCAGAGCCGCACCGCGGCACCGAGCATGATGCAGGACGAGCCGAGGCGGACGCCGGTGGAGTGGGCGATCCGCGCGGTGGCGATGGTGAGCAGGTCGGCGAGCTCGGTCGGCAGCCACACCGTGAGCGCGCAGGGCGCCGGGGTGGCGAGCGCGGCGAGCAGCCGGTGGGCGTCCGCCGGGCAGTGCAGCGTGGGCAGAACGTCCAGCAGGCCGTCGGCGACGACCTCGGAGACATCGCTGTGATGGCCCTGGGCGAGCCGTCGCAGCAGCGCACGTTCCGCTGCGGTGATTCGGACGGTCATGATGACCTCGTCGCACTCCATGGTGCGGCCCTCCTCGCGGCTTTGTGGATCTCGGGGGTGGATCAGGGGATGGTGGAGCAGGTGGGGCGGGGCGTCAGATACCGGCGTACGAGTGCTTGCCGGTGACGAAGATGTTGACGCCGTAGAAGTTGAACAGCCAGCAGGCGAAGGCGAGCAGGGCCAGGTAGGCGGCCTTGCGTCCGCGCCAGCCGGCGGTGGCCCGGGCGTGCAGGTAGGCGGCGTAGGCGACCCAGGTGATGAACGACCAGGTCTCCTTCGGGTCCCACTCCCAGTACTTGCCCCAGGCGGCCTCGGCCCAGATCGCGCCCGCGATGATGGTGAACGTCCACAGCGGGAAGACCAGGGCGTTGATCCGGTAGGACAGCTTGTCCAGGGTGCTCGCCGCGGGCAGCCGGTCCATGAAGTTGGCGGCCCGGACGGTCAGGCCGGCCGCGATCCGGTGCTCGTAGCGGTCCTTGAGCAGGTAGGCACCGGTGGCGACGGCCGCCGCGAAGAGGGCGCCGCCGCAGATCGTCGCGGTGGAGACGTGGATGCCCAGCCAGTAGGAGTGCAGCGCCGGGACGAGCTGCTCGGACTCGGTGTACAGCACGCTGACGGCGACGCCGAGGATCAGCAGGACCGCGATCACCACGGGCAGGCCGAGCCAGCGCACGTTCTTCTTGGTGGCCAGCAGCACGACGTACGAAGCGACCATCATCAGGCCGAACGCGACGGAGAACTCGTACATGTTGCCCCACGGCCAGCGCATCACCGACAGGCCGCGGGTGACCACGCCACCGATGTGCAGCAGCATGCCGAGCACGGTCAGCGAGACCGCGATCCGGCCGGCCACGTCGGCCTTCTCGCTGCTGCCGGCCGGGCCGAGGCCGTCGGCCGGGGTGTCGTCGCCGCGGCCGCTGGTCACCGTGGTGGCGCCGGCGTCGGCCAGCGCGGTGCGGGTCAGGGTGGCGGTGCCGCCGCCCTGCGAGGCCACCGTGACGCTGACCTTGCGCACGCCCTTCGCCGCGTCGGTGGAGTCGCTGACCGACTCCCCGAGGGTGGCCTGCTGCCGGGAGCGGACGGCGACGCCGCCCTTGGCACCGAACGTCCACTCGAACATCTGAGCGAACATGGCCAAGGTGTAGACGGCCATGGCCGAGTAGACCAGCTTGTTGGAGATATCGGCCAACTCATGGTTGACCTGCGCGAGCAGCACCGTCTACTCCTTGGTTTCCGGGGCGGTGGGGGCGGCTGCGGCCGGGGAGTCGGCCGCAGTCGGTGCGTCGTCGTCAGCGGTGTCGTCGGCGGGGCCGGCGGGGGCCGGTTCCTCGTCGGTGGCCGGGGCGTCGTTCTGCAGCTCGACGGCGAGCTCGGCGAGCTCCTCGGCGGTGCGGGCGGACTCGCTGCGGCCCAGCCCGGCCACCTCGACCAGGGTGCGGCCGTCGGCGCCGGTGGTGGCCCGGACCCAGATCCGGCGGCGCTGGACGAACAGCGAGCCGATCAGGCCGAGGATCGCGGCGACCGCGCCGACCAGCGCGACGGAGTTGCCGGGGTGGTGCGAGATGGTGAACGTCGCCCACTGCTGGTAGCCGTCGAAGCTGATGGTCCCGTAGTTGTCGGGCAGCTCCCATGCCTGGCCGACCTTGAGGCGGGCCTTGGCGATGTCGCCGTCGACCTTCAGCTGGGTCATCGCCTTGTCGTCCAGCTGGTACACGTTCTGCGGCAGGCCGCTGTCGGTGCGCAGGTCGCCCGCGTAGGCGGTGAGCACCAGCATCGGGTCGGCGGCGCCCGGGAACATCGACCGCGGGCCGGTCACGTTGAAGTTCTCCGGCGCGGTGGGCAGGAAGAAGCCCTGGAACGCCAGCTGGGTCTTGTTGCCGTTGGCGTCGGTGCCGTAGTCGTTGACCTTGATCACGCCGGGCGAGGTCATGTTGGCGTCGCGCGGCAGGAACGGCGTCGGGCCGCGGAAGACGATGTCGCCCTTGGCGTTCTTGACCGTCACCACCGGGGCGTAGCCGTGGCCGATCAGGTAGACCTTGGAGCCGCCGATCTCCAGCGGGTGGTTGACCTCGATGGTGGACTTCGTCAGCTTGGTCGCGTCGTCGCCCGTCCAGTAACGGACGTTGGCGGTGAACTGCCGGGCGGTGCCGGTCTGCGGGCCGGTCTCCTGGTAGCGGGCGGTGAAGCCGTCCAGCTTGAAGCCGAACTTGTCCAGGTCGTTCACGCCGTAGAACTGCGAGCCGTAGAAGTCGTCGATCTGGGTGGTGGTGTTGGAGTAGCCCTGGCCCTCCAGCACCAGCTTGCTGGCGGAGCCGGAGGCCACGCCGGCCCAGGCGACGCCGATCAGCAGCGCGAACAGCGAGAAGTGGAACAGCAGGTTGCCGACCTCGCGCAGGTAGCCCTTCTCGGCGGCGACCGACCTGCCGTTGGCGTGGGCCCGGAAGCCGCGCTTCTTCAGCAGCGCGTGGGCGGCGGCGTGCACGGTCTCCGGGTCGGCACCGCTGTGCCAGGCCGCGTACACCGGCATCCGGGTCAGGTTGCGCGGGGCCGCGGGGGGCTGCGAGCGCAGCACGCCGACGAACTGCCAGGTACGCGGGACGATGCAGCCGGCCAGCGAGATGAACAGCAGGATGTAGATCGCCGAGAACCAGGACGAGCTGTAGACGTGGAAGACCTGGAGCTTCTCGAACAGCGGCGTGATGCCCTTGTGGGCCTCCTTCCACGCCACCAGCTTCATCGTGTCGGGGCCCTCCTGCGGGACCAGCGAGCCGGGGATGGCCGCCAGCGACAGCAGGAACAGCAGCAGCAGGGCGACCCGCATCGAGGTGAGCTGCCGCCAGACCCAGCGCAGCCAGCCGGTGACGCCTATGCTGCCGGTCGGGATCTCGCCTTCCTCGGGTGCGGTGCTGAGCCGCTCGACGTCCGGGGAGTCCGGGTCCGCGGCGTCGGCCGGCTGGGGGCTGGTCTTGGTGTCGCTCACGGCTCAGATTCCGATCGAGAAGTTCTGGGTGAGGTACTGGAGCTGGTTGACCAGCGCGTCCCACGCCCCCGTCACCAGGGCCAGGCCGACGGCGACGAGCATGCCGCCGCCGATCCGCATCACCCACTGGTAGTGGCGCTTGACCCAGCCGAAGGCACCCAGCGCCTTGCGGAAGGCCAGCGCGGCCAGGACGAACGGTACGCCGAGGCCGAGGCAGTAGGCCGTCATCAGCAGTGCGCCGCGCCCGGCACTGGCCTGGTTGAAGGCCAGCGACTGGATCGCCGCCAGGGTCGGGCCGATGCACGGCGTCCAGCCCACGCCGAACACCACACCGAGCAGCGGGGCACCGGCCAGGCCGACCGCCGGGCGGCGGTGGCTGCGCAGTTCGCGCATGGTGAAGCCCGGCAGCAGGCCCATGAACGCCAGCCCCATCAGCACCGTGAGCACGCCCATCACGACCGAGATGGTGTGCTGGTGATCCTTCAAGGTCTGCCCGAAGGAACCGAACAGTGCGCCGCCGGAGATGAAGACAGCGGCGAAGCCGAGCACGAACAGCCCGGAGCCGGCCAGCATCCGGCCGCGGCGGGCGCCGCGGGCGTCGGAGAGGTCGGCGGCGGAGAAGCCGGTGACGTAGCTGAGGTAGCCGGGCACCAGCGGCAGCACGCACGGCGAGAAGAACGAGAGCAGGCCGGCGGCCAGCGCGATCGGCAGGGCGAGCAGCAGGGCGCCGCTGCCCACGGTGTCGTTGTAGCCGACCCCGGCAGCCGCCAGGGCGGCGCTCACTTGGACTCCGCGAGGACCGGCTCGATCATCTTGTCAAGGTCCTCGGTGGACATCGCGCGCATGGCGCGGGCGGCCAGCTTGCCGTCCTTGTCGATCACGATGGTGGTCGGGATGGACTGCGGGTTGAGGCTGCCCTTGGGGAACTTGAGGATCTGGGTGCCGTCCGGGTCGTAGATGCTCGGGTAGGTGATCCCGAAGTTCTTCTCGAACGCGACCGCGTTGGCGGGGTCGGTGTCCCGGGTGTTGATGCCGAGGAACTGCACCTGGTCGCCGAACTTCTGGGAGCTCTCCTGCAGGCCCTTGGCCTCGGCCCGGCAGGGGCTGCACCAGGAGCCCCAGATGTTGAGGACGACCACCTTGCCGCGGTAGTCGGAGAGCTTGAGCGCGGTGCTGTCCAGCCCGGTGCCGCTGATGTCCGGGGCGTCCACCCGGTGACCGGCGGCGGCGGTGTCGATGCCGCCCTTGCCGGTGATGAAGCCCACCGAGCCGCCTCCGGAGCCGGAGCTGGCACACCCGGTGAGGGCCAGGGCGGTGGCCGCGCCGAGGGCGGCGGTGAGGCGGGCGCGGCGGCTTGACGTCCAAGACATGTGAAAAGTTTCGCATGGCTCTTCGGCCCGTTTTAGGGGGGTCCGGCGTTGATGACCGGACCCCCTCTGACCTGCGAATACTTTATTTATGATCGTCTTAATTCGGGCATTTTCCAGGCAGGCCAGGCTTACCTGAGCACCATCAATGTGAGCTACGCCCCGAAGCTCTTCCCGACCGGCTTGTCGCCCTTCTTGCCCTTGCCCACCAGGTGCGCCGGCAGCAGATCGCGGGCCGGCTCGCGGTAGCCGATCGAGACGATCCGGTCACCCTCGTAGGTGAAGCTGGTCAGCGAAGCGAGCGAGCACTGCCGGCGGCGCGGGTCGTGCCACAGGCGGCGGCGCTCGGCGAACGAGCGCAGGATCCAGATCGGCAGCTGGTGGCTGACGCACACCGCCTCGTGCCCGCGCGCGGCGTCCCGGGCGCCGGCGATCGCGCCCATCATCCGCACCACCTGGTCGATGTACGGCTCGCCCCAGGACGGCTTGAACGGGTTGGTCAGGTACTTCCAGTACCCCGGGTTGCGCAGCGAGCCGTCGCCGACGCCGAAGGTCTTGCCCTCGAAGATGTTCTCCGCCTCGATCAGCCGCGGGTCGGCCGCGACGGTCAGGCCGTGCGCCTTGGCGATCGGCTCGGCGGTCTCCTGGGCGCGCTCCAGCGGAGAGGCCACCACGTGGGTGATGTCACGGTCCTTCAGGTGGTCGGCCACCCGCTCGGCCATCTGCCGCCCCAGCTCGGAGAGGTGGTAGCCCGGCAGCCGGCCGTACAGCACGCCCTCCGGGTTGTGCACCTCGCCGTGCCGCATCACGTGGACGACGGTGATGTCCTTCTTCTCGCTCACTTCGACTCCTCGGTGGCCTCGGCGGCGGCACGGGCGGCGGCGGGCAGGGCGGCGGCGATCCGCTCGATCGCGCGCGCGTCGTGCGCGGCCGAGACGAACCAGGACTCGAACGCCGACGGCGGCAGGTAGACGCCCTGACTCAGCATCGAGTGGAAGAAACCGTTGAAGCGGAACGCCTGCTGACGGCGGGCCTCGTCGTAGTTGGTGACCTGCTGGTCGGTGAAGAAGACCGAGAACATGTTGCCCGCGGTCTGCAGGCGGTGCGCCACGCCCTCCTTGGTGAGCGCCTCGGCGACCAGGCCGGACACCTCGGCGGCGACCTTGTCGACGGTGGCGTAGACCTCGTCGGTGCAGTTGCGCAGCTGGGCCAGGCCGGCGGCGGTGGCGATCGGGTTACCGGACAGGGTGCCCGCCTGGTAGACCGGGCCGGCCGGGGCGAGGTGCGCCATCACGTCGGCGCGGCCGCCGAACGCCGCGGCCGGGAAACCGCCGCCCATCACCTTGCCGAAGGTCAGCAGGTCCGGCGCCCAGCCCTCGCGGGCGGCCTCCAGCCCGTACCAGCCCGCCTTGGAGACGCGGAAGCCGGTCATCACCTCGTCGGAGATGAACAACGCGCCGTTCTCCCGGCACAGTTCGGCCAGGCCGCCGTTGAAGCCGGGCAGCGGCGGGACGACGCCCATGTTGCCGGGCGAGGCCTCGGTGATCACGCAGGCGATCTCGCCGGGGTGCGCGGCGAACGCGGCGCGCACCGCCTCCAGGTCGTTGTACGGCAGCACGATGGTGTCGCCGGCCTGCGCGCCGGTGACGCCCGGGGTGTCCGGCAGGCCGAAGGTGGCGACGCCGGAACCGGCGGCGGCCAGCAGCGCGTCCACATGACCGTGGTAGCAGCCCGCGAACTTGACCACCTTGGCGCGGCCCGTGAAGCCGCGGGCCAGCCGGATCGCCGACATGGTGGCCTCGGTGCCGCTGGAGACCAGGCGGACCTGCTCGACCGGGGCGATTCGGGCGACGATCTCCTCGCCGAGCTCGACCTCGCCCTGACCGGGCGTGCCGAACGAGGTGCCGCGGGAAACCGCCTGCTGCACGGCCTCGATCACCGCCGGGTGCGAGTGGCCCAGCAGCATCGGGCCCCAGGAACACACCAGGTCCACGTATTCGCGGCCATCGGCGTCGGTCAGGTACGGGCCGCTGCCCGACACCATGAACCGGGGCGTGCCGCCGACCGCGCGGAAGGCCCGCACCGGCGAGTTGACGCCGCCGGGGGTGACCGCCAAGGCGCGCTCGAACAGCGACTGGGACTGGGGTGCTTCGTACGGGTAGCTCATCTGCTCGCTCATCCGTTGGGTCCGCGGGGTGGCCTGGAGCCTCTCTTACCCGAACATGGTCTCAAATCGTGTCTTTGCGTTCTGCATGTCGGGCCCGATCATCTGGAACGATGATCCGTGTGCTGCTCCCCTCACTGCCCGTGGCGAAGGTAAGGTCGTGTAGCGCGCGCTCGTGTAGCGCGCAAGCAGACGGGTAAGGGGCATGTCCGGAGGGAAAGTCGGACATGCGGGGGTCTGTCGATTCCGGCGAGTTCCGGTGAGGATGGTCCGAGTGTCCGAGAGGCAGGACGGTTTCGACGAGGCCGCGGAGCGTACCCGCAGGCCGGACGAGACCGGCGGGGGCAGGGAAGCGGGCAGGGGAAGGAGGGGCGAGGGCAGAGTGGGGGTCACCTACAAGTACTTCGGCGCACCGGACCGCGCCACCGCCGCCAGAGTCCCCACCGCCCTCGGCCCCGGTGGCCTCGGCCTCGACGCCGGTGAGCTCGGCGCCCTGGGCCGGCTCGGCGACCTGATGGAGACCAGTGGCTCCGGCAACGGGCACCTCTCCACCAAGATCAAGCCCGAGACGATGAGCGCGATGGTCCTCACGGGCATTCAGGGCGTCCCGCTGCACCACGTCCCGCCGCTCGAACTGGTGGTCCTGCACCCCGACTACGCGGTGGTCCAACTCCCGCACACCGTCGTCGAACCGCTCCGCAAGGCCGACGAACCCGAGCTCGGCGCCGCCGCGTTCATCTGGTCCACCGTCCCCGACCGCCGCGGCCCGCGGGACGCCTTCGTCATCTACCAGATGCTGCACGAGTGGCAGGACTTCGCCTCCCGCCTGCACGAGGCGGGGCACCAGCTGTACTGCCTGGTCTGGCCCTGACGCTCCGCCAGGCGCAGGGCCGTTCCCGGTGATCGATCAGTCGCGGTACCCCAGCGCCTCGTCCAGGTCCGGGCCGAAGCGGTCGTAGACCTCGATCTCCCCGGTGTCGGGGAGGGATTCCCCGAGGTGCCAGCGGCCGTCGGACGCCGACCGGACGAAGTAGTCCGAGCCGACCTGGACGATGTGGCTGGGCTCGAAGGCGCCGGTTCGGGTGGGGTCGTCGTCGGTGACCGTCCGGTCGAGGGGGAGGGCCCGGGCGACGGGGTCGCCGGTGACTTCGCGGAGCCGGGCGTGGGTCCAGCCGTCCGGGAGCAGGTGGTCGGCGGGGTGGGGCCAGTCCGGGAGGAGTTCCAGGACGGCGTGGGCGAGGCGCGGGCGGAGGTACTCGCCGTCGCGTTCGAGGCCGAGCAGGCCGGCCAGGAACGTCATCTCGCGCTCGCCGTCCGGGCGCTGCCAGCGGAACGGGGCGCTGGAGACGTGGGACGGGAAGTCTTTCTGCTGGTAGCTCCTTCCGCCCTGCCAGTCGAAGGACGTCTTGGGCTGCGGGCCGTCCGGGGTCTGGGTGTGGGCGAACAGGGCGGTGATCCAGCCGGTGACGGATTCGCCGCCGGAATGCGACTTCCACTTGTAGAACGAGCGCCAGAAGTCCTCGTCGACGGGCCCGCCGGCGGCGGTACGGGCAATCTCGGCGAGGACGGGGCGCAAGGCGTCGAACCAGGGGCGCAGGCCGTCGAACCGGGCCGCGAGGGAATCGACCCGGCCGGCGAGCAGCTGCCAGTCCTCGGCGGTGCCCTCCAGGCGGATCCGCGGGATGCCGCACAGGGTCGTCCAGGTGAAGCGGTAGTACGGGCCGACCACGGACATCAGCGCCACCAGGGCCGAGGACAGGTCGTCCGGGGTGGTGGTGCTGAAGCGGGGCAGGAAGAGGTCGGTGACCTCCGCGCCGAGCTTCTCGCGCAGCGGTTCGAGCACCAGCCGGATCGACCGGCTCCAGTCCGGATCCGGGGCGAGCAGGCTGTCGTCCTGGACTGCGATCTCCTGCTGGTGCGCGGGCGTGTCGGTGAAGATCCCGGCGTACGTCTCGGAGTTGAGCCGCACATGGATCGCCACCTCGTGCACCACGGCGTACCAGAGGACGTCCGGCGCGAGGCTGAGCGGGAGGTGCGCGCAGAAGCTCTGGTGGGCGGCGCGAACCAGCAGGCTCCAGGTCGGCTCGGGGCCGCCGTGCGGGCGGGGTGCCGCCACGAGGGTGGTTGCGGAACGGTGGTGGACGTGCACCTCGCGGGACGAAACGGCCTGCAGGAACGGCGCGTTGTCGACCGCCCGGAGGGTGGTGGCGAGTTCGACGGCCCAGTCGTCCGGCGGCAGCGGCAGGTCGATCACGGCTGCGGCCGGGCGCGGTGCGGCGAGGTTCCACTCCGCGGGGAGGGCGGTGTCGCAGACGGCGCAGGTCAGGTCGTCGTCCTTGACCAGGTTGATTTGTCCGCACGCCCGGCAGCGGCGGAAGGCGCACGCATGGGTGAACCCGTCCGGCCGGGCGGTGAGGCCGGCCCGGTCGAGGGCGTCGGCGGCGGCCGACCAGCTGTCCAGGTCCGGGCAGTAGCCGGTGGACAGGTTGCTGATCTCGCGGACCGCCCACCCGCCGCCGGCCTGCCGGGCGAAGCGAATCTCACCGGCCGCCAGGACGTCCGCCCCGCCTGCGCACGCGACGTGCTCGCTGCGGCGCGGCGCCAGCCGCAGCATGCCGGTGGAATCGACCACATAGGTGACCGGCTCGTCGCGCTCGGCGGGCGCCAACTCCGCCAGCCAGCGGTCGAGTTCGGCGAGGGCGGGAATGGCGCGGCCGAGGGTGCTTCGGTCTGCGCGGGCGAGCAGTTCGGGCGGGCCGACGTAGGCGAACATGCGAGGTCTTCCGGTCATGCCGACACGGTAGGGCGTGGCAGGGCGGGCGTCGGGCTTTCGCGGGAGGAGGGCGTGGACGAGTACTGCCGGGTCGTCCAGCTGCTGCTGCGGGTGCCCCGGGTGGAGAGACGGCCTGACCACCCCTTCACTCGGCGGTCGCGGCGCGCAGCAGGGGGAGGAAGGCCGTGACCGCCGGTGCGGGTCGGTGGCCCCGGCGGGTGGCGGTGTGGACGTGGCGGACCGGGGTGTCGTCCGGGTGCAGCGGGACGAGGGTGAGGTCCGGGCGGGCGGCGCGGGCGGCCAGGGACGGGATCAGGGTGATGCCCAACCCGGCTGCCACCAGGCCGAGTTTGGCCGTCCAGCCGGCCACCTCGTACTCGACCCGGGGCTGGAAGCCGCTGCGGGCGCAGGCGGCGAGCAGGGTGGTCTCGATGCGGCGGCTGGCGGTGATCCACGGGCTCTTCGGCGAGGTCGGCCAGTCGCAGGCGGCGGCGCCGGGCCAGCCGGTGTCCGCGCGGCAGGGCGACCAGCACCGGGTCGTCGGCGATCCGGTGGAGCTCGAACTGCTCGGTGTCGTACGGGTGTTCCGGGTAGGCGGTGACAAGTGCGAGGTCGATCGCGCCCTCCGCGAGCAATTCCAGCAGCTGCGCGGACAGCCCCTCGGTGAGGGTGAGCGCGATGCCGGGGTGTGCGGCCCGGAACGCGGCCAGCGCGGCCGGGACGAGGGCCGCGTTGGCGCTGTCGAACGCGCCCAACCGGAGGTGGCCGGAGGCGAGTTGAGTCAGCGCGGTGAGGTCGCGGCGGGTGCCGTCCAGCCGGTCCAGCATCGCTTCGGCGTGCGGCAGCAGGGCCTGCCCGTGCTCGGTGAGCCGCACTTCGCGGGCCAGCCGGTCGAACAGCGGGACGCCGAACTCGGCTTCCAGGGTGGAGATTTGGCGGGAGATCGCGGACTGGGTGAACCCCAGCTGCTCCCCAGCCGCGGTGAACGAGCCGAGCCGGGCGGCGGTGCGGAAGACGTCGAGCCAAGCCATGTCCATTCGGCATGGTTACCATGCGAGACATTCGCTTGTCGCCTGCCTGGGCCGCCCCTAGCGTGGCGGCCATGGAGATCACGGAGCGCATTGCCTTTCTCGGACTCGGCCGGATGGGCCTCCCGATGGCCCGCCGACTCGCGGGCGCCACGCCGGAGTTGGCGGTGTGGAACCGCACGCCGGGCCGGGCCGAGGGCCTCAGCGAGGCCGCCGCCCCGGCGGAGGCCGTACGCGGCGCCGGGGTCGTCGTCACCATGCTGTCCGACCCGGCGGCGGTGGCCGAGGTCGCGAAGCGGTTCCTCCCGGCCCTGGAGCCCGGCACGCTGTGGATCGAGATGTCCTCGATCGGCCCGCAGGCCGCGGCCGGGCTGCGCGCTCAACTCCCGGACGGGGTCACGATGGTGGACGCCCCGGTGCTGGGCAGCATCGGCCCCGCCGCGACCGGCGACCTGGTGGTGTACGCGGGCGGCGAGGCGGCGGATCTGGACCGGGCCCAGCCCGTCCTGGAACGCCTCGGCCGGGTCCTCCGCTGCGGCGGCCCCGGCGCGGGCGCGGCGCTCAAGCTGGTGGTGATGGGCGCGGTCGTCGCGTCGGTGACCGCCGTCGGCGAGGCGCTCACCGTCGCCGAACAGCTGGGCGTCTCCGAGGAGTTGGCGCGTCGCGCGCTGTCCGCCGGCCCGCTCGCCGGCATCATGGCCCGGGCCGGGAGCACGGAGGCCGACTTCCCGATCCGCCTTGCCGCCAAGGACCTGACCCTCGCCAACGGCGGACCCGTCCTCCAGGCCGCCCGCACCACCCTGCTCGCCGACCCCACCCTCGCCGAGCACGACCTCTCCGCCATCGCCACCACCCACCGCCCCCGGCCCGCCTGACCTCAGTCGACGCCGGCCGCGCGGGCCCGTCCGGCCAGTACGACGAGCAGCGCCACCGGCGCCGCCAGCATCGTGAACGCCGTTGCATAGCCCGTCAGTTGGGCGGTTCCGAGGGCCAGGCAGGTGTTGAGGACGGCGGACGCGAGGGCGAGGACGCCGACCTGGCCGAGGTTCTGGTTGGTCTGCATGGCGCTGCTGGTGCGGCCCTCGCGGCCGGCGAGGCTGTGGGTGAGCGAGAGGACGGTGAGGGCCGGGGAGAGCAGGCCCATGCCGATCGCGGCGATCGGCATCGCGGGGGCGGCGGTGAGGGCCGGCATCGCGGGGAAGGTGCCGAGGACGGCGAGGGCGACGGCGGCGGACATCACCAGGGCGCCGAGGGCGACCACCCGGTGCCGGGGGGTGTGCCGGAAGAGCTGGCCCTGCGCCCAGGAGCCCTCCGCCCAGGCGATCGCCGCGCCGGTGAAGGCGAAGCCGCTGATCACCGGGTTGACGTGCCGTTCGGTGATCAGCAGGAGCGGGACGTACGCCTCCAGGGTGAAGAACGTCCCGGAGGAGAGGCCGCGCAGCAGCACCGTGGTGGGCAGGCCGCGCAGTGCCCGCCAGGTGCCGGTGGGGAGCAGGCGCGGGGCGAAGGCGATCAGCAGCGCGGCGCCGACGGCGACGAAGAGCAGGTGGCGGGCGTCCCAGCCGGACACGCCGTACTGTCCGAGTGCGGCGGCGACGCTGACCACGGCGGCGATCAGCAGGGGCGGTCGCGGCGGGTGCTCGTCGAGCGTGCGCGGCAGGGTGTGGCGGCGCAGGATCGGGACCAGCAGGACGGTGGGGAGCGCGGTCAGCACGGCCAGGCCGTAGAACACGACACGCCAGGACCAGAGTTCGGAGACCAGTCCGGCGATCGGCGGCCCGACCAGCGAGGGGATCACCCAGCAGGCGCTCATCAGCGCGAGCACCCGGGGCTGGAGCCGTTCCGGGTAGGCCTGCCCGATGGCCGCGTTGATCGCGACGGCGGCCATGCCGGCGGCGAGGCCGTCCAGGAAGCGTCCGGCGGCGAGTTGCCAGATGGAGGTGCTGGCGGCGGAGACCAGCAGGGTGAGGACGGTGAGCACCAGGCCGGCGGCGAGCGGGTCGCGGGCTCCGGCGCGGTCCGACCAGGTGCCGCCGAGGACGCCACCGAGCAGGCTGGCCGCCACGAAACACCCGGCGACCAGCGGAAACAGCGCGACGCCGTGCAGGTCGGCGGCGGCGGTCGGCAGGGTGGGCACCACGGCCAGGGCAGCGAACCCGGTCAGGAACATGATGGCGGTGAAGCAGGCGGTGACCGCCCGGTACTCCCGGGCGAAGATCCCCTCCACGGCGCGGACTCCTTCGGCGACGACGGCAGGCAACCCTCAAAGGTCTCGACCAATTCCGTTGCGCCGCAAGCGAATTTCGCACCTCCCGGCCCGACGGGCGATCAGCCCTCGCACGCAAAAAAGGGGATCTTGGCGAACGGACGGCGGCCCACTAAGGTCGCGGGGCATCCATCGACGCACCACCCTCGGGGGAACACCCATGACCGCATCCGACCGACCGCCGCTGCCGCACACATTCCTGCGCCCGGTCCCCACGTTCACCCTGGTCAGCGAGGAGGTGACGGACGGGGGCCGACTGGGCGAGGAGCAGGTCTACCAGGGCGGAAACCGCTCGCCGCAGCTCAGCTGGACCGGATTCCCGGCGGAGACCAAGAGCTTCGCGGTGACCTGCTTCGACCCGGACGCGCCGACCGGCTCCGGCTGGTGGCACTGGCTGCTGTTCGATCTCCCGGCGACCGTCACCGAGTTGGCTTCCGGCGCGGGCACCGGCGAGTTCCCCGGCCTGCCGGAGGGCGCGGTGCACGGCCGCAACGACTACGGCACCCGCGACTTCGGCGGCGCGGCCCCGCCGCCCGGCCACGGCCCGCACCGGTACGTCTTCACCGTGCACGCCCTGGGCGTCGACTCGATCGGCCTGGACGCGGACACCTCGGCGGCGGCGATCAGCGGCACGCTCGGCTTCCACGCGCTGGCCCGCGCCACCGTGATCGCCGAGTACGAGAGCTGACATCGGGCGGCGTGCCCGGCCCGCCGGGCACGCCCGCTACCCCTGATTGGTCCGGACAGATCGAGTTCCGTCGAAACCACGGGTAGCGGACTTGTCCACAGCTCTGTGGACAACTGCGCTCAGTTGCCCGTCGGCTGTGGATGCTCAGGCGTCGAAGTCGTATTCGAGGATGTACGAGGCCGAGTCGAGCACCATCTCGTTGAACTCCACCACCTGGCCGTCCTCGGCGAAGGCGGTGCGGTTCACCAGGAAGACCGGCGTGCCGGGCGCGAGGGCGAGGCGCTCGGCCTCGTTGCCGGCGGGCATCCGGGAGCGGATGTGTTCCTGGAAGTGCACCGGCTTGTGGCCGAGTTCGGCGAGCCGGGCGTAGGTGCCGCCGGGGCCGGTGTCCGGGTCGGTGATCCGGCTGCCCGCCACCAGCGCGGCCGGCAGGTAGGACTCGGAGAGCAGCACCGGCTTGCCGTCCAGGACGAAGCGGCGGCTGCGCACGCAGGCCGACTCGCCCGGCTTCAGGCCGAGGACGGCGGCGATCTGCTCGGGCACCTCCCGTTCGGTGACGGTCAGCTGGTCCACCGTCAGTTCGCGGGCCGCTATGTCGGTCGACCAGACCGAGAAGCCGCCGCCCCAGTTCCGGTCGGACAGCCGCTGGATGCCGCGACGCCTTATCGGCCGGAACTCCCGGACGAAGACCCCCACCCCCTTGCGGGCCTCCGCGATCCCCTCGGTCTGCAGCATGCCGAGCGCCTGGCGGGCCGTCATCCGGGCCACGCCGTACGTCACCATCAGATCGTTCTCGCCCGGCAGCCGGTCACCCGGTCGGTAGCGGCCTGAGTCGATGTCGCGCTTGAGATCCTCGGCGATCCGCTGGTACTTGGGCTGGGTGGCGCGGGGGTGACTGGTCATGGCGGCGGGCTTCCTTCCCTTCTCTAGACATCCTACGCACGGTACGCCCCCCGATGCATTGACATCTCTAGAGATTTCAGCTTGTCTAGAGATGCTGCAATCTGACATACCCTCATATCGGCTGCCGAGTCTCCCGTTCATGGGCGTTTCACCAGCGTTCATCGAACGAAACCGCGTGAGGAGCCCACCATGTCCGTGCACCGTCGATGGTTCTCACTGCCCCGCGAGCCCGCCACCGTCGCCGCCGGACGCCGCCGGGTCCGCGCGCTCATCACCGCCTGGGGCGGCACGCCCCTGGACGAGGACACCCAACTGACCGTCGATCTGGTCACCTCCGAACTGCTCGGCAACGCCGTCCGCCACGCGTCCGGCCCGGTCGTCACCGTCGGCGTGCACGCCGACCCGCTGCACCACCGGGCCGTCATCGAGGTCTACGACACCGCCCCCACCGTCCCGATGGCCGGGCGCCCCGACCGGGACTCAGAGTCCGGCCGCGGCATCCTGCTGATCGCCGAACTCGCCCTCGCCCACGGGGTGATCCGCAAGCGCACCGGGAAATGGGTGTGGGCCGAGATAGCCCTCCCGGCCGGGCGGGCCGACCGCCCGTGGTGGCCGGCCCGGCACCGGAGCACGAAGGAACACCCGGGACCCGATCGGAGCCCGGAGGAGGGCGTCCCGCGGAAGATCCCGGCCGACCGGGTCGGGCCCGGAGCCATGACCTGCCACTGACGCCCGCTCGACCACTCACGCGGTCAGGCGGCCGTGGAGCTCCTCCGTTCCGTGGCCCAAGGTCCGGGCGGCGAGCCAGGCGGCGGCGCCGGCACCGTTCCGGGCGGTGAAGACCTCCGCGTCCGGCCAGCGCGCGGCCAGCCGGGGACGCAGGTGAGCGACCAGCGGCGTCTCGGAGGCGAGCAGACCGCCGGCCAGCACCAGCGGCAGCGACGAGTCGGGTTCGCGGACCAGGGCGAGCGTGTCGATCAGGTGGCCGGCGGCGCGGTCGACCAGGGCGAGCGCCACCGGATCACCGGCCGCCGCCCGGTCGAGGACGATCGGGGCGAACCGGGCCAGCCGGGCCGGCGCCTCGGCGTGGGCGGCGGCGATCAGCGCGGAACGCGGCTCGCGGCCCAGGCCGCCGGGCCCGACCAGCGCGTCGGCGATCGCACCCGCCAGGCCGGGCACTTCAAGTGACGATCCGTCGAACGGCAGCGCGCGGTCCACGGCCGTGAGCGCGGCGGAGACCGCTTCGCGCCCCAGCCAGAAGCCGGAGCCGCGGTCGCCGAGCAGCCAGCCGTGGCCGTCGGCGGTGCGGCGTAGCGCGTGGTCGCGGATCTCCGCGGCGATCGCGCCCGTGCCGCTGAGCAGCAGGGTGCCGTCGGCGGCGGCGGTCCCGGCCGCGTGGGCGAGTTCGGCGTCGCCGACCAGGCGCGGTGTGATGGTCAGTCCGGTGGCAGGCCAGAGCGCCAGTACCTCCGGCGGAGCGAGTGAACCGCCCGCGAGACCGATCACACCCGCCGCCACCCGCCCCGGATCGAGCCCGGCCAGCGCGGCCCGCACAGCCCCGCCGATCTCCCGGACGGCAACCTCCGCACCGTGCGCGACCGGGTTGCCCCCGGCACCGTGCGCGGTGCCGAGGATCTGCCCGTCCAGGGTCGCGACCAGCGCCCGGGTGCTGGTGCCGCCCACGTCGAGGCCGAGCACCAGCGGCGCGCCGGTCATGCGGTGCGACGGATGCGGCCGGCGTACAGCGCTTCCAGCTTGTTGTTGTGCTCGTCGCCGCCGGGAATGTTCGCCGACAGGTAGACGGGCGGAACGCCGCCGCTCTCCTCGACCCGACGAATCACCTCGGCGACGATCTGCTGACCGAGCAGCGCGGCCGTGATCGACGAAATGCCACAGGCCCGGCCGCCGCCCGCCATCGGAAGCACGGCGTCACCGAACGGCGCGCCGTTGTCCAGCACCACGTCCGCGTAGTCGCGCAGCCGCAGGCCGGACGGGTGCTTGGGCTGAACACCCGCCGTGTGCTCGGCCGAGGTGACGACGATCAGCGGGTGACCGTTCTCCTTCGCCAGCCGGGCGAGTTCCACCACGCAGCCGTTGACGCCGGAGTTGGACGCCAGAATGAACACGTCCGCCGGATGCGGGTCGGTCAACTCCCAGAGCATCGCGGCGGATTCGGTACCGCGCTCCAGCTCCGAGCCGGACAGGATCTCCACCGGCCGCCCGCCGAACAGCACCACATCACGCAGCACGATCCGGTTGCTCGGCACCAGCCCGCCGGCCCGCCCGGCGATCTCCATCGCAAACGCCTCGGAGTGCCCGGTACCGAACGCCTGCACAATGCCGTCCGCGGCCAGCGCATCCGCGATCAGCTCAGCGGCCCGCGCCACCTCCCCGGCCTGCGAGCTGCTGACCTTGTCGATGGCGGCATGGGCGGCAGCAACGAAGTCGGCCGCGGAAGGGCTGGTCACGGGAACCTCCAGGCAGAGCACTGTGGGACGGCTCACATGGTCGGCCCGGTCCGCCACCGCTGTCAACGACAGGACTAGACCAGTGCAGGGAATCAACCCGGCCACCGTCACCAGGGCTCGAACCCCGCACACTCGAACGGGTCGTCCTCCGGATCCAGCCCCGGCAGCCCGGGCACGTCCAGCTCCCCCCGCAGCCAGCCCACCAGCACCGCCACCAGCCCACCCGACAGCGGCACTTCACCCCACACGTGCCGGGGCCGGACCACCAGCGGCCAGGTGTCCGGGTCCGCGCCGGTGACCAGCCAGCCCAGCCGGTCGGCGTCGATGCTCGTCCCGATCGCCAGGAAGCCGTCCGCCGGGGCGTCCGACCGCGACAGCGAAGGCAGCCCCAACCACTCCGACCAGGTGCCCCTGCCGTACAGCGCCATCAACTCCCGGTAATCGGAAGGCAGTCGGGCACCCAACGGGTCCGCAATCGGCCGCTCCGGGGGCGGCACCAGAAGCCGCAACGCGGCCAGCCCGGCCGGCCCGTGCAACGCGAACTCGCGTTCGTCCCCGGTGAGTTCACGGCGCGGCGACGGACTCCACCGAACGGCCTGCTGCCAGTGCGGCGCGACCGTGGCCGGCAGCGGGCCCAGGTGGCCGACCCGGTCGAGAATCACCGTCTCCAGGAAGGCGGCCAACGTCAGCCCCGAGTCGAGCAGCGGCTCGGGCCGGGTCGGATCGCACAGCACCACCGTCCAGCGGTCCGGATCCGGATCAGCGGTGTTCCAGCACAGGAACGTCCGGCCGTTCACGACGCTCCCCCAGGGCAGCAGCCCGCCGGGCGCCGGATACAGGCGGGGCGGGACGACTCCCGCCTCACGCAGCTCGACCCGCAGGTCGTGCTTGGACCACGCCAGCGTCCCGAGCTGCTCCCGGGTCGGCGCCTGCAACGCGATCTCCCCGCCGATCACCACCGTCCCGTACCGCGTCAACTCCCAGTACTCGATCGGCAGTCGCACCCCGAGCCAGGACTCGACGGCCACCCGGTCCGCCGCGAAGGGCGTGAGCGGGCCGACCGGGTCGAGCTGGGCGAGAAGGTCCATGGCGCCGATACTGGCGGAACCGCGCGACAAACGCTCACCGGTCCGTCAGGTCCCGAGCACGTGCAGGTCATTGCCATGCGTCGCGATCTTCCCGACGAGTGCCTTCCGCCTCCCGCAGTTCCCCGCGCCCCCGTCTTCGCGACCTGACCGAATATTCACGGGCACGCGGCGGCCCCGACGGACAGGATGGCCGGATGGACGAGGTACCGAAGAAGCAGATCAGAGCCCGTTACGACGAGGAGACGGTGACGGTCTACCAGGCGTTCCGGCCCGAGATCGCGGACCCGGCGGTGGCCGACGGTCGGTGGCCGGAGGCGTTCTCGCGGGATCGGATGACGTGGATCAAGCCGTCGTTCCGCTGGCTGATGTACCGCAGCGACTGGGCGCGGAGCCCGGGGCAGGAGCGGATCGTCGGGGTGGTGATCACACGTCAGGGGTTCGACGCGGCGCTGGAGGCGGCGGTGCTGAGCGGGTACGAGCCGGGGCTGCACGCGTCGAAGGCGGAGTGGCAGCGGGCGTTGCGGCGCAGTCCGGCCCGGGTGCAGTGGGATCCGGAGCGGGATCTGCACCTGCAGCCGCTGCCGCACCGGTCGTTGCAGTTGGGGCTGAGCGGGGAGCTGGTGCGGCGTTATGCCGGGGAGTGGCTGGTGCGGATCGAGGATCTGACGCCGCTGGCCCACGAGTTGCACGCCACCAGGGACGCGGCGCTGCTGCCGCCGGAGCGGCCGTACCCGATGCCACCGGGTGCGGCCGCCCGACTGGGTGCGGGCTGACGGCGAGCCGCCGGCCCGCGGGCAGGATCAGCCGTGCAGGTAGACGATGCCGAGCTTGGTCAGCTGCCAGTGCTGCGCGGCGGAGCCGTTGTCGGCGGCCAGCTGCACCAGCGGGTTGCCCTGGGCGTCGGTCTGGGTGGTGGCGGTGGCCAGCTTGGTGGCGTCCTGGGAGTCGGCCAGCTTGTAAGTGCCGTCACCGACCGGTTGCAGGAGCCAGTGCTGGTTGCCACCACCGTTGCAGCCCCACTGCTGGATCTTGGCACCGGGCGCGGTGGAGGCCCCGGACACGTCCAGACACATGTTGCGGTTGCCGCTGAAGTCGAGTTCGAAGGAACCGCCGGCCTTGATCTCGAACACGAAGGACTGGTTCAGCCCGCCGGTGGCCGGATAGGTGATCGCGGGGCGGCCGTTGGTGGAGTCACCGTAGGTGCCGCCGCCGGACAGGTCGAGCGCCTTGCCGTTGGCCTGGTTGGTGAGCTGGTACCAGGCGCCGTCCTCGGGGGTGTCCGGGAACGGCTTGCCGGGGGTGAGCGCGGTGATCGAGGTGGTGTTCTGCTGGTTGAGCGAGCAGAACGCCTGCCGGAGCCCGGCCTGCTGGTAGAACTGCCGCAGGCAGGCCGCCTCGGCCGCGTAGCCGGCGACCCGCAGGTGGTACGACTGGCGGACGTTGTTCATGCACAGGCCGGGGATGGAGATCGGGCTGTCGCAGCCGTTGCGGGTGCTCTCCGACAGGTCGATCACGTCGCCGTTGGTGTACTCGTACGGCGAGCTGGTCCACTCCGCGCAGACCTCGTGCCCGAAGGCGACCCGCCGCTGGTCGAGGTAGCGCACGCCCGGCACGCCGGAGGCGGCGTCGCGCAGCGCGTCGCTGAGCGTGGGGACGACCCAGTTGTGGCCCCAGGCGAGGTCCTCGGGGAAGGCCGGGCAGCCGTCGGCGACCTTGCCGACGTAGTCGTTGCGCCGGATGTCGGGGGTGATCGGGTTGAAGTACGACTGGTAGACCAGCTGGTAGGAGTCGTCGGAGTAGCCGGCCTTGCGCATGGTGTTGCGGATGTTGGTGAGCGCGGCCGTCACCTTGGGCTTGACCCCGGCGGCGCGCCGGGTGATCTCGGCGCTGCCGATGGTGTCCCGGCAGCCCTGGGACTGCGGGATCGGGAAGTACTGGGCGAGGCAGGACATCATGATGCCGGCGAACTCGAAGTCGTCGTTCGCGCCGATCGTGACGACGACCATCTTCACGTCGTAGTTGGCGGCGGTGGCGGCCAGCTGGACGTCCTGCTTGGCCTCGCCGAAGTCGCCGCTGCCCGGTCCGGTGATCTTCGCCAGCTCGGGGTCGCTGACCAGGTCGCCGGTCTGCGCGCCGGAGCAGGCCAGGTCGATCGGGGTGACGCCGGGGAGCTGGGTCACGAAGATCTCGGACTTGGTGGAGCGGTGGCAGTAGTTGGTGGGGCTGTCCGTGCCGGTGACGTAGTCGTCGTTGGTGTCGGTGCCGGCTCCCTCGCCGGAGATCGCGCTGTCGCCGAGGGCGACGATCGCGGCGGGCTTGCCCGCGCTGGGCGAGGCGGCCTGGGCGGTGGCCGCGGTGCCGAGGCCGGAGCCGAGGCCGAGGGCGGCCAGCAGCGCGGCGGTGGCGAGCAGGGCGGGGGACCTGCGGCGGACCATTGGTGTCCTGGACACTCATGACTCCTTGCGGGGGTGGGGGTACGCCCGGCGGGTGCCGGGCGGCGCGGAGCATGGGGGAACCGGGCCGGAACCCGGCGAACATGAGGCAGGCTCACATGCTAGGTACTGACAGGTAACACAACAAGACTCGCGGAGCGATGCGGCTACGGCACCTGCGACGGCCCGTCAGGAGCCCGGCCCGCAAACGCAGCTGAGCCGCCGCCCACACCCCACCAGGAGGATGTGGACGACGGCTTGATCAACCAGCGGGTGCTGTCAGCCGCCGTTGACGCAGGTGTTGCCGAACGCCGGGTTCAGCAGGCCGATGATGTCGATCGAGTTGCCGCACAGGTTGACCGGGATGTGGATCGGGACCTGGACCTGGTTGCCGGACACGACACCGGGGGAACCGGCGGCGACGCCCTCGGCCTCGCTGCTCGCCAGGGCGGAACCCGCACCGGCGGCGACGATGCCCACGACAGCGGCGCCGACCGCGGCGGCCTTCTTGATGCTCATTTGAGTCTCCTCGATAAATCAGATCTTCCAATTGCCGCGCCGGGGCTACCGGAAGGAAGCACACGGGACGTGCACTCAGCCAACGAAGCCACTCCGAATCAGTTGCGATGCTCTTCGGACAATCACCCGTCCGGCGTAACCGCAGCATTCGGGTGAACGGCCCGGACGATCGGCGAACTCGACCGTTTCCCCCGCCGTACTGGTTCGTTCTTCCTGGCGAACCCCGCTGACGTGAACAGCCGCCGGCGCACCCCCGACGCAGCACGCACCGCCCAAGCCACGGGCGACACGCGGGTCTTGAGCCGCGTGAGTGACATTCACGGCGCATCCGGAAAACAGCGGGCGATGATGCCAATCGCCCGACACCCGACCTTCCACAGTCGGGCAGAACGTGAGGAAGAAAGAGCCATGCGCAACTTCAAGAAGGCGGCGGTCCTGTCCATCGCCGCCGCCGGCCTGGTCCTCGGCTCGGCCGGCCTGGCCAACGCCTCCGCCGAGGCCGAGGGCGTCGCCGCCGGTTCCCCCGGCGTGCTCTCCGGCAACGACATCCAGGTCCCGATCCACATCCCGATCAACCTGTGCGGCAACACGATCGACATCGTCGGCATCCTGAACCCGGCCTTCGGCAACACCTGCATCAACGGCGGCTGAACCGCCCGACGCCGTACCGCGCCGTACGCCCGCGCCACGCGGCACACCAACTCCCCGCTGCGATCTAGGAGATCAACCCCTCATGCGCAACTTCAAGAAGGCCGCGGTCATGACCGTCGCCGCCGCCGGCCTGGTCCTCGGCTCGGCCGGCCTGGCCAACGCCTCCGCCGAGGCCGAGGGCGTCGCCGCCAACTCCCCCGGTGTGCTCTCCGGCAACCTGATCCAGGTCCCGGTCCACGTCCCGGTCAACGTCTGCGGCAACTCGATCGGCATCATCGCCCTGCTGAACCCGGCGTTCGGCAACACGTGCATCAACGGCGACGGCGGTACCGAGGGTGTGGAGCCCGTGGTCGAGCCGGTCGAGCCGGGCGAGCACGCGCACGAGCACGGCGAGCCGGCCGAGCACGAGCACTCCGAGCCGCCGGCCGAGCACGAGCACCACCACGGGCACCACCACCACGAGCCGGTGGACGAGGACTGCGACTGACCGGTCCCGGCCGATCGCCAGCCCCGCGCACACTGCCCCTCGGCCACCGGCCGGGGGGCAGTGCTCGTCCCCGCCGCACCCACGTACTCGTCGCCTCGGAGTACCCAGCGCCCCGGCGACTCGTTAACCCGACGTACCTGTCACCCCGAAGTCCCCTCCCCGAAGGAATGGCCGATGTCCCGGACGACCACCGGAGCGCTGGCCGCGCTCGGCGCCGCGCTGCTGCTCGGCGGCCTCACCGCCCAAACCGCGCACGCCGAGACCGACCAGCTCGCCGGGCTCCCGCTGCCCGCCCCCCACCTGCAGCCCGCCGACGCCCAGGCGGCGCTCGGTGGCACCACCTCCGCGCTCGGCTACGCGGTCGCCCCGGCCAAGGACCTGCGGCTCGACCCGTGGGCCGGATCCGGTGCGGACGTGTTCAACAACGGCGTCACGGTGATCCCCGACAACGGACCCGGCCCGATCGGCACCGGCACGGTCACCAAGCCGCTGTCCGCCGGCGGCGGGGCCAAGGACCTCCCGCTGGCCGGCCCGCTGCTCAACGCGCTGCCGCTCTGACGTCCCCCGGACACCCGTACGGCCCGGCTGCTCCACACGGAGCAACCGGGCCGTACGAACGAGTGGTGGTGCCGCGTCACATCTGCGACTGGTCCAGCGCGCCGGTGAGGGTCTGCGCCGGGTTGGCCTGGTTCAGCATCTCGCCGGTCATGGCGGTGGTGGTGCCGGCCAGCGTCTTCACCGAGTCGGTGACCGAGATCTGGTCCTGCTCGCCGCCGAGCGAGGCCTTGGCACCCGGCACGGCCTGCACCGGGGCGGTCACCAGGTGCGGGTCCACCTTGTCCAGCGTCAGTGCGGCGTCGGTCAGCCGGCCGCTCTCGCCCTGCACGAAGCTGACCGGCCGGCCCAGGCCGACCGCCGGGCCGGCCACGTTCAGCGGGGCGGGCGGCGCGTCCAGGTCCAGGCTGCCGAGCCGCGCGCCCTGGTCCAGTTCGGGCAGCGGCAGCGTGGCGCCCAGCGACGGGCCTAGCTTGGTGCCGCCCAGGGCCGACAGCACGTGGTCCGGGATCGGCTCGGTCGGGCTCTGGCCGGTCCCGCTCGGCGGCAGCAGCGGCGAGGACGGGATGCCGCCGTGGATCTCGCCGCCGTCCGCGAGCAGCGGCAGCGGCGAGTCCGGCGTGCTGAGCGGAATGCTGAACGGCACCTGCTTGGTGGCCAGTCCGTCCTCTAGCGCGGCCACCTCGGCCGGGGTCTTCGCCGCGGCCTGGGCCACGCCCTGCGTCGCCGCCACGCCCGCGCCGACCGCCAGCAGCAGGGCGCCCGCGGCCCGCTTGGAGAGCTTCATGGTGTTCGCCGTTCGTTCGGGTATCCGGTAATTCGGTACGTCGGTCATTCCGTATGACTTCTCGTGCCGCCAGCAGCCCGGGAGGTACTTCGGGTGCGTCGCGCACACCCTGGCGAACGAGCCACCTCCCTCCCGGATAGCGACAGTTAACCGGAACGGCCTAATAATCCGACTGGCGCGCGGAGAAATCGATGATCCTCGACGAATTTTCTCCGCCCCCGTAACTTTCCTGTTCGCCATTCTTTGATCCCGACGACGACGGGGCAGCACCCCTCGAACGGTATTTCAGAGAGGTATCTCGACCATGCTCAAGAAGTCTTTGGCCACCGTCGGCCTGGCCGCCGCCGCGCTGGCCGCGGTGTCCTCCCCCGCCGTCGCGATCGGCGACGCGGACGGTTCGGCCGCCACCATCCAGGGGAATGGCGGCACCAACTCCAGCGGCACCTGGGGCAACCACAGCCCGAACTTCCACTTCGCCGACAACCCGAACATCTGCCTGCCGGAGATCCACAACATCGGCGTGGCAGTGCTGGGCGTGGCCATCCCGGTCGAGGTCGACGCGCTCAACAACGAGCCCAAGCAGACCTGTGTGGTCGGCCAGGGCACCGTCGGCAGCGGCGACGGCGGCGTCTCCCACCTGGTCGGCTGACGTCCCGTCACCGCCCTGGCGCGGAGCCTCCCGCTCCGCGCCCCACGATCCGCCCGCGCCGTTCCCCCGGCCGGGCGGTGGCCCCGGCGCGAGCCACGCGCAAGGGGCACTGCTCCACTCCATCAGATCCGAAAAGGAATGACCCCATGATCAAGAAGGCTCTCGCCGCCGTCGGCGTCGTCGCCGCCGGTTTCGCCATGTCCGCCTCCCCCGCGATGGCCATCGGCGACGCGGACGGCTCCGCCGTCTCCCTGCAGGGCGACGGCGGCACCAACGCCACCGGCACCCACGGCAACCACAGCCCGAACAACCACGTGCTGGACAACCCGAACATCTGCCTGCCCGACATCCACAACATCGGCGTGGGTGCCCTCATCGGCATCGTCGTCCCGGTCGAGGTCGACGCGCTCAACAACGGTGCCAAGCAGACCTGCGACATCGGCCAGAACACCGCCACCGCCGGCGACGGTGGCGTCAGCCACCTGATCGGCTGATCTTCCCGGTCACAGCCGACCGCCGGGTCCGGGGCCAGCCCCGGGCCCGGCGGTTCCGTGTCTCCGGCCGTACCCCCACCCGTTCGTCCGCGGCGCGACCGGGTGATCGGAGCACCGGCGGGCGCGTGCAGCGCCCCGCCAGCCGCACCCCCGTGTTGACGTAGAGACACCACCCGACGCAGAGAGGAACTCTCATGAAGAGCAAGCTGGGCAAGGCCGTCGTCACCACCGTCGCCGCGCTCGCCCTGGCCGGCATCGCCTCCCCCGCCTGTGCGCACGTCGCTGCCGGTGGCGGCGAGGAGGGTGTGATCACCGCCCACGAGCCCTTCATCGCGGGCCACGGAGCGGGCTTCGCCGCGACCGACCACATCTTCACCGCGGGCGGCCGCTACGGCTGGGCCACCTCCACCGCGATCGGCGGCGGCGAGGGCGGCATCATCGCCATCGGCTGACCCCGCGAAAGCCGCCGGCGCAAAGGCCGACGGACGCGAAAACAGGGGCGCGGGGAACTGCGCGCAGCGGAAGGCACCCAACCGCAAGATCGCAACGCAGGACAGTGACCTGCTCTTGATCGCGACCTTGCGGACCGGCCTTGCGCTTGCCGCGCAGTTCCCCGCGCCCCTTCCTGTGCTAGCGCAGCAGGCGGGCGGCCTCGGTGGCCCAGTAGGTGAGGATCTGCTCGGCGCCGGCCCGGCGGATCGAGGTGAGCGTCTCCAGGATGGTGCGCTCGCGGTCGATCCAGCCGTTGGCGGCGGCGGCCTCGACCATCGAGTACTCGCCGGAGACCTGGTAGGCGGAGACCGGCACCGGGGAGGCGTCGGCGATCTGGCGCAGGACGTCCAGGTAGGCCATCGCGGGCTTGACCATCACCATGTCCGCGCCCTCGGCGAGGTCCTGCTCCAGCTCGCGCAGCGACTCGCGGGCGTTGGCCGGGTCCTGCTGGTAGGTCTTGCGGTCGCCCTTGAGCGAGGAGCCGACGGCCTCCCGGAACGGGCCGTAGAACGCGGAGGCGTACTTCGCGGTGTAGGCGAGGATGCCGGTGTCCTGGTAACCCGCGTCGTCCAGGGCGCGGCGGATGACGGCGACCTGACCGTCCATCATCCCGGACGGGCCGACCAGGTGGACGCCGGCCTCGGCCTGCACGACGGCCATCTCGGCGTAGCGCTCCAGGGTGGCGTCGTTGTCGACCGAGCCGTCCTCGGCGAGCACGCCGCAGTGGCCGTGGTCGGTGTACTCGTCCAGGCACAGGTCGGACATCACCACCAGGGCGTCGCCGACCTCGGAGACCACGTCGCGGATGGCGACCTGCAGGATGCCGTCGGGGTTGGTGCCCTCGGTACCGACCGCGTCCTGCACCTCGGGGACGCCGAACAGCATGATGCCGCCCAGCCCGGCCTCGGCGGCCTCGACGGCGGCCCGGCGCAGGGTGTCCCGGGTGTGCTGGACGACGCCGGGCATCGAGGTGATCGGCTTCGGCTCGGCGATGCCCTCGCGGACGAACGCGGGCAGGATCAGCTCGGCCGGGTGGAGCCGGGTCTCGGCGACCAGGCGGCGCATCGCGGGGGTGGAGCGCAGGCGGCGCGGGCGGACGGACGGGAATTCGGCGGACACTTCGAAGGCTCCCTGAGTCACGAAAAAGACGCCGGGGGAGGCTTGGTCGGCCTCCCCCGACGGAGGGTCAGCGCGCCTTGCGGCGCGAACCGGGGCGGCGTTCGCTCGGCCGGTAGACCGGCTCGCCCGCCGCGGTGGCGGCGTCCCGGCGGTTGGCCCCGAAGTCGGCCAGCGCCTGGGCGAGCGCGGACGCGGACGGGGCCGGGGCCATCACGTCGACCCGCAGGCCGTGCTCCTCCGCCGTCTTGGCGGTGGCCGGGCCGATGCAGGCGATGACGGTCACGTTGTGCGGCTTGCCGGCGATGCCGACCAGGTTCCGGACGGTCGAGGACGAGGTGAACAGCACCGCGTCGAAACCGCCGCCCTTGATCGCCTCGCGGGTCTCGGCCGGCGGCGGCGAGGCGCGCACCGTCCGGTACGCCGTCACGTCGTCGACCTCCCAGCCGAGCTCGACCAGGCCGGCCACCAGGGTCTCGGTGGCGATGTCGGCGCGCGGCAGCAGCACCCGGTCGATCGGGTCGAACACCGGGTCGTAGGGCGGCCAGTCCTCCAGCAGGCCGGCGGCGGACTGCTCGCCGGACGGCACCAGGTCGGGCTTCACGCCGAAGTCGACCAGCGCCTGCGCGGTGGTCTCGCCGACCGCCGCGACCTTGATGCCGGCGAAGGCGCGGGCGTCGAGCCCGTACTCCTCGAACTTCTCCCGGACGGCCTTGACGGCGTTCACCGAGGTGAAGGCGATCCACTCGTAGCGGCCAGTGACCAGGCCCTTGATCGCGCGTTCCATCTGCTGCGGGGTGCGCGGCGGCTCGACCGCGATGGTCGGCACCTCCTGCGGCACCGCGCCGTACGAGCGCAGCTGCTCGGACAGGCCGTGGGCCTGCTCCTTGGTGCGCGGCACCAGCACGTTCCAGCCGAACAGCGGCTTGGTCTCGAACCAGGAGTGCGAGGCGCGGTGGGCGACCTGCGCGCCCACCACGGCTATCACCGAGGTCGCCGGGTCCACCGGGGCGGAGACCGGCGAGGGCAGCACCCGGGCGGCCTTCAGGTCGGCGGCGATGGCGGCCAGCGTGGAGGTGAAGGTGCGCTGGCGGGTGGTGGTGCCGGAGAGCGTCGCGGACAGCGCCGCGTCGGGCTTGCGGCCGTGCGCCACCAGGGCGTTCGCGGTCGCGGGCAGCTGGCCCAGGGTGGTGCGCACCACCAGGGTGGTCTCGGGCGCGCCGAGGTCGACCAGCTGGCCGCCGAGCAGCGCCTCGCCGTCCACGAACCGGACGTCCGCGCCCTGGTCGCCGCGGAGCGGGACACCCGCGTAGGCGGGCACGCCGACCGACTGGGCGACGCCGGGAACGACCTCGAACGGGACGCCGGCCTTGGCGCAGCGCAGCATCTCCTGGGCGGCGCAGCCGTCCAGGCCGGGGTCGCCGTCGACGGTGCGGACCAGGTGGCGGCCGGCCCGGACCGCGTCGGCGGCCAGGTCGCACAGCTCCTTGCCGGCGTCGGCCGGGTCGATCACCTGGACGCCGCTGGGGCAGTGGGTGCGGACCGCGGCGGCGGTCAGCGGGTCGGCGATCAGCACGTCGGCGGTGCTGAGCACGTCGACGGCGCGCAGGGTGAGCAGTCCGGGGTCGCCGGGGCCGGCGCCGAGGAAGGTGCAGCGCCCTGCGGGCGGGTGGAATCCGGCGGCGGTCATCGGGCGCGCTCCCCCATCAGGTCGGCCGCTCCGGCGTCGAGCAGCCGGGTGGCCAGGGCGCGGCCCAGGGCCGCGGCCTGCTCCTCGGCGGCTTCGTCGAGGACGAGCGGGCCGTTGGCGGACATCTTGAGCAGTTCGGCGCCATCGGTGGTGCCGACCACGCCCTCCAGGCGCAGTTCGGTGCCGGCCCAGGTGGCCAGCGCGGCGACCGGCGCGGAGCAGCCGGCCTCCAGGGTGGCCAGCAGGGCGCGCTCGGCGACCACGGCGGCCCGGGTGGGGACGTGGTCGAGCCGGGACAGCACGGCGGCCAGGGTCGGGTCGACGCACTCGACGGCGAGCGCACCCTGCCCGGGGGCGGGCAGCATCAGCGCGGTGTCGAGGTGCTCGGTGATCTCGGCGTGGCGGCCGAGCCGGTTCAGGCCGGCGGTGGCCAGCACCACGGCGTCGAGTTCGCCGGAGGTGACGAAGTTGATGCGGGTGTCGACGTTGCCGCGGATGGCGACGGTCTCGAGGTCGGCGTCGTGCGCCCGGGCCCAGGCGTTGAGCTGGGCCATCCGGCGCGGGGAGCCGGTGCCGATCCGGACGGTACGGCCGTCGGCCTTGCCGACCAGCTCGGCCAGGGTGAGGCCGTCGCGGGCGATCAGGGCGTCCCGGACGTCCTCGCGCTCGGGGACGGCGGCCAGCAGCAGCCCGGTGGGGGCGGCGGTCGGCAGGTCCTTGAGCGAGTGGACGGCCAGGTCGATGCGGCCCTCCAGCAGGGCGTCGCGCAGCGCGGAGACGAACACACCGGTGCCGCCGATCTGCGCCAGCGACTCCCGGGAGACGTCCCCGTAGGTGGTGATCTCGACCAGCTCCACCCGGCGGCCGGTGATCTTGGCCACCTCCTCGGCGACCATGCCCGACTGGGCCATGGCGAGGGCGCTGCGGCGGGTACCGAGGCGCAGCGGCGTCACTGTCTCTGGACCATTCATGAGGTGATCGTCCTGGTCGTGCTGGGGGGCTGACGGGGTGTTCATCTGGGTGCTCCGGCGGGCGGGGCGACGGCGGCCTGGGCGGCGGGGATACCGCCGGCCGGGATCGAGGACCCGGCCCGGTCGCCGGTCGGGGTGCCGGAGACAGCGTGCACTGCCGCGGGGTCCAAGTCGAACAGTTCGCGCAGGGCTTCCGCGTAGGAGGCCCCGCCGGGTTCGGCGGCGAGCTGCTTGACCTTGACGGTCGGGGCGTGCAGCAGTTTTTCGACCACCCGGCGGACGGCCTGCGAGATCTCCGCGCTGGAGCGCTCGTCGAGGTCGGGCAACCGGGAGGTGAGCCGGGCGAGTTCGCTGCGGACCACCTCGGAGGCCATGGCGCGCAGGGCGACCACGGTGGGGGCGATCCGGGCGGCGCGCTGCGCCTGGCCGAATGCGGTGACCTCGTCGCCGACGATGGTGGAGACGGCGTCCACGTCGCCCGCGCCGGGGGTGGCGGCGTGCGCGTGGGAGAGGCTCTCCAGGTCGACCAGCAGGGCGCCGTCGAGCTGGTGCACGGCGTGGTCGACGTCCCGCGGCATGGCGAGGTCGAGGAAGGCGAGCGGCTGCTCGGCGCTGCGGGCGGCGACCGCGGCGGCCACCTCGGCGGCGTCGATCACGGTGCCGGCGGCGCCGGTGCAGGAGATCACCAGGTCCACGTCGGCGAGTGCCTGCGGGACCTTGTCGAAGTCCAGGGTACGGGCGGCGCCGCCGAGGATCTCCACCAGGCGTTCGGCGCGGGCCGGGGTGCGGTTGGCGATCTGCAGGTCGGTGATGCCGACCCGGACCAGGGTGGCGGCGGCCAGCGAGCTCATCGAGCCCGCGCCGACCACCAGGGCGCGCTTGCCGGCGATCGGGCCGGCGCCGACGGCGACCTGCTCCAGGCCGAAGGTGACCAGCGACTGGCCGGCCTTGTCGATGCCGGTCTCGCTGTGCGCCCGCTTGCCGACCCGCAGGGCCTGCTGGAACAGCTCGTTGAGGCCGCGGCCCGCGGTGTGCTCGTCCTGGGCCTTGGCCAGGGCGTCGCGCAGCTGGCCGAGGATCTGGCCCTCGCCGACGACCATCGAGTCCAGGCCGCAGGCCACCGAGAACAGGTGGTGGACGGCGCGGTCCTCGTAGTGCACGTACAGGTGCGGGGTGAGCTCGTCGAGGTCGACGCCGCTGTGCCCGGCGAGCATCTGGGACAGCTCGGCGACGCCGGCGTGGAACTTGTCCACGTCGGCGTACAGCTCGATCCGGTTGCAGGTGTTGACCAGTGCCGCTTCCGCGACGGTCGCCGAGGCGGCGGCGTCGTGCAGCAGCCGGGTCGGGCTCTCGCCGGTGAGCGCGGCGCGCTCCAGTACGCCGACCGGTGCGGTCCGGTGACTCAGACCGACTACCAGAAGACTCATGCCCCCACCTCGTCGTGACGGATGTTGGTGCTCACGCCGGCATCACCGCGGACAGGTCGTCCTCGGGGCCCTTGGTGCCCTTGGCGGCCGGGGTGCTCTTCGCCTGCTCACCCTTGCCGCCACCGGCGGCGCGGCGCAGCTTGGCGGCGGCGGCGCGGACCGGCCCGGGGGCGCGGTCGAGCACCGAGTCGCCGGCGGCGGGCTCGTCGCCGGCCTTGCGCTGCTCGTGGAAGGCGAGGATCTGCAGCTCGATCGACAGGTCGACCTTGCGCACGTCCACACCGTCCGGAACGGTCAGCACGGTGGGGGCGAAGTTGAGGATGCTGGTGACGCCGGCCTCGACCAGGCGGTCGCAGACCAGCTGGGCGGCGCCGGGCGGGGTGGTGATCACGCCGATGGAGACGTGCTGGGAGACGACAATGTCCTCCAGCTCGTCCATGTGCCGCACCGGCAGGCCGGCGGCGGTGCTGCCGACCACGTTGGGGTCGGCGTCCAGCAGGGCGGCGACCCGGAAGCCGCGGGAGGCGAAGCCGCCGTAGTTGGCGAGGGCGTGGCCGAGGTTGCCGATGCCGACGATGACGACCGGCCAGTCCTGGGTGAGGCCGAGCTCGCGGGAGATCTGGTAGACGAGGTATTCCACGTCGTAGCCGACGCCGCGGGTGCCGTAGGACCCGAGGTAGGAGAAGTCCTTGCGGAGCTTGGCGGAGTTCACGCCGGCCGCGGCGGCCAGCTCCTCGGAGGAGACGGTCGGCACGGAACGCTCGGACAGCGCGGTCAGCGCCCGCAGGTAGAGCGGGAGACGGGCCACCGTCGCCTCCGGAATGCCCCGCGCACGCGAGGTCCGGCGCGCGGCGCCCGGATCGGGCGTCTGCGAACTGTGGGGTGAGGGTCGGCCGATTGCCACGGTGCTCCTGTGGGTGAAGCTGGGCTTGGACCGCCAGGCTATGCGTTTGTGAACGTGTGCACAAAGATGGTGTCCGATTTGTCCCCGAACAGTGACACGCATCACTCGTAACCCGCCGCACCGACCAGCGGACGCGACCCTTCCGCTCCGGCCGGCCACGGACCCAGCGGAGCCCACCGGCGCAGCAGTCGGACCGACCCCGGGGCACGGGCCGAACGGGCCGCCGCCAGCCGCGGCCACGGCACCGCTGCGGCTCGACCGGCCTCCGGAACCAGCTCGTCCATCGGGGATCCGAGCCGCAGGCAGTGGCGCAGCAGTTCGACGGTGGCCCGGGCGTCGCCGAGCGCGGTGTGCGCCGGGAACCAGCCGAGCCCGGCCGCCTCCACGCACGCCGACAGTCCGAAACCGCCCGCCTGCGGCATCAGCCGCCGGGCCAGCCGCATCGTGCACACCGCCGGCAGCACCGGCAGCACCACGCCGATCCGCGCGAACTCCCGCTCCAGGAACGCCCGGTCGCAGGTCACGTGGTGTCCGACCAGCACCCGGTCGGCCAGCAGCTCCAGCAGCCAGGGCGCGATCTGCCGGAACCGCGGTGCGCCGACCACGTCCTCCTGCGCTATCCGGTGCACGTGCGTCGGCCCCACCGGCCCGGCCGGGTCGAGCAGCGTGGCGAACACCCGCTCGGTGCGCAGGGCGGCGTCCAGCTGCACCACGGCGACCTCGACCACCCGGTGGCGCCACGGGCTGCGACCGGTGGCCTCGACGTCGACGACGGCATAGCCGTTCATCGCGCCCTCCTCTTGCACGGCCCCCGGTGGACAACCGTTCGATGGTAAGCCGGGAGCCGCCGGAACTCCTAGGGCCGAGGGTGTCGAGCGCCTACGAAGGACCGCCGGAGCGAGGACAGGCCCTCGGGGCCCGCCGGCCGGGGAGTCAGGCCAGCGCCTTGCGCAGCCGCTTCTCGTCCACCCGCCAGAAGTCGTGCTGGCGGCCGTCGATCAGCGTCACCGGGATCTGCTCGGCGTACTGCTCGTACAGCGCCGCGTCCTGCAGGATGTCCTTCTCCTCGAAGCCGACGCCGAGCTCGCCGACCACCTTGAGGATCACCGCCCGGGCGTCCTCGCACAGATGGCAGCCGGGCTTGCCGATCAGCGTCACCGTGGTGTCGGCCGGGTTCTTCTTCGCACGTCGCAGCAGGCTCACCCCACTCATTGTGCAGGCGCTCACGGCGCCGCCCCGGATGCCCCTCGTTCACCGGTGCGGCACTCCTCGGTCACGGGGGCGGGCGCCCCGGCTGACTATGCTCGTCCCATGGCAGCGCTGCGAAGGCTCACCCGGTCGAGGCGTTCCACCGACGAACGGACCGTCCTGGCGGGCGAGGCCGCGGCCGACGCCGCTCAGGAACAGCTCACCCCCGACGCTACGGAACCGGGCCGCCCCAAGGCCCCCGAGGGCGACCACACCCCGGTGCCCGGCGACGTCCGGGCCGCCGCGTTCTTCGACTGCGACAACACCATCCTGCGCGGCGCCGCGATCTTCTACCTCGGCGTCGGCCTGTACCGGCGGCGCTTCTTCACCCGCCGCGACCTGGCCCGGTTCGCCTGGCAGCAGGCCGCGTTCCGGCTGCGCGGCGCCGAGAACGCCGAACACATCGCCGACGCCCGGGACAGCGCGCTCGGCCTGGTCGCGGGCAAGCGCACCGCCGACCTGGAACGGATCTGCGAGGAGATCTTCGAGCCCGTGCTGGCCGAGAAGGTCTGGCCCGGCACCCGCGCCCTGGTCCAGATGCACCTGGACGCCGGACAGCGGGTCTGGCTGGTCACCGCCGCCCCGCAGGAGGTCGCCCGGCTGATCGCCCGCCGGCTCGGCATGACCGGCGCCCTCGGCACCGTCGCCGAGACCCGCGACGGCGAGTACACCGGACGGCTGGTCGGCGGCATGCTGCACGGCCCCGCCAAGGCCGCCGCCGTCCAGGCCCTGGCCCGCCGCGAGCACCTCGACCTGGCCCGCTGCGCCGCGTTCAGCGACTCCGCCAACGACATCCCGATGCTCAGCCTGGTCGGCCACCCGTACGTGATCAACCCGGACGCGGCGCTGCGCCGGCACGCCCGCGCGATGGGCTGGCGGGTGCGGGACTTCCGCACCGGGCGCAAGGCAGCCAGGATCGGCATCCCCGCGGCGGCCGCGCTCGGCGTCGCGGCCGGGGCGGCCGCCGCCGCGGTGGCGATGCGCCGCCGCCAGCGGGCCTGACCCGGCATCACCCGCCCCGCCCTTGACCGGGCGTCAACCCGCCGCCGCCGACACGCCCCCCGACGGGTGGTCCCGGCATGCCCGCGGCCCCTCCCGGGCAGGCCCTGAGCAGGCGCCGCGGCCGTGACCGGAAGTGATCGTTCGGCAGTCGGTCAAAGTCGTGGGTTGGGAACGCCCCGACCGGGGAAACCCGGGCCATCCATCACCAGTCGGTCACCAGATGCGCACAAGCGGTCGCATTGAGCCGGTGAGATGGCGTCAACTCCGGTCATCGGCAGCCGAATTTGCGCGAGAAGTGGACTTCCTTCGACCACTTCGACCACGGGGTGTAGCTGTCATTGCACAAAGCGTTATTCTCTCTTGGATGCACGCCACCCCGAACGTCCCCGTGACGGGTGGTCAATGCGGCGTGCCTCTCCGCACAGGCGGAGGTGATCCGTCCACAGTTCTGCCTCTGGGAGTCCCGTGTACCCACCCGTCCGGAACGACGCGCCAGCCACCTCCCGCCCGTCGAGCGCCGGCCTCCGCCGCAGTGTGCGCCTGGAGCGACTGTGGGCCGCGATCCGCGAGTTCGAACTGCTGGCGCCCCAACCCGCGGTGGCCGGCCCCGCGTTCACCACGCCCGCCCCCGCCGCGTTCGCCGCGCCACTGCTGCGCTCCACCGCCGCCGGCAGCCCCGCCGCCGCCCCGCGCAGCCGGACCGTGCCCTCCCCCGGCACCCGCGGCCGCACCCGCACCGCGCCCGCCGGCCCCGGCTACGACACCGAGCACAACCCCGTCGTCGATCTGGTCGAACGTGCCCAGAACGGCGAGAGCGAGGCCTTCGGGCGGCTCTACGACCACTACGCCGACACCGTCTACCGGTACATCTACTACCGGGTCGGCAGCCGGGCCACCGCCGAGGACCTCACCAGCGAGACCTTCCTGCGCGCGCTGCGCCGGATCGGCACCTTCACCTGGCAGGGCCGCGACTTCGGGGCCTGGCTGGTCACCATCGCCCGGAACCTGGTGGCCGACCACTTCAAGTCCAGCCGGTTCCGGCTGGAGGTCACCACCGGCGAGATGCTCGACTCCAACGAGTGCGAGCGCAGCCCCGAGGAGTCGGTGCTGGAGTCGCTCTCCAACGCCGCCCTGCTGGACGCGGTGCGGCGGCTCAACCCGCAGCAGCAGGAGTGCGTCACGCTGCGCTTCCTGCAAGGGCTTTCGGTCGCCGAGACGGCCCGGATCATGGGCAAGAACGAGGGCGCCATCAAGACGCTGCAGTACCGGGCGGTGCGCACGCTGGCCCGCCTGCTACCGCCCGACGCCCGGTGATCCGCGGGCCGTGGACGCGACACCCGAGAGACCCCCGACCGGCAGACCCTCGCCCGGCAGCCCCTCGCCCGGCAGGCCCCGGCGCGAACGACCTTGCCCGGCGCGCCCGTTGGCGGCGCGCCCGGGCCCGGCGGGCGTGCAGCCGGATCGCCCGGGCCGTGATGCGCCGTCAACCCCGCGCGGGCGCTTGCCCGTCCGGGTGATGGGACGGTCATCTGCTCTGCTTAATACGCCAGGGGGGTCGTGCGTAACCGACTCCCGACACCGCTCGTTGGCCAGCGTGCATCCCGCCACCGGGCCCGCAGTCAAGTGGGATTTCGAGCTGTCACCCGATGGTGTGGTTTCGGCCTGTCGGGACAACCAACCGACGGGCCACGGTGTCGAAAACGACGAAGGGAGGTGTGGCCCGTGACGGCAAATGTGCTGGAGCACCGGCGGGCGAAGTCCTTCGCCGAGGCGCTGGAGGCCCACCAGAGTGACCACCGGAGCAGCGGCGCGCACCGGGCCGGCTCCACCGCCATGACCGAGCTGCTCACCATGGCCGACGCCCTCGGCGCGCTCCCCGCCCCCGGGATCGCCGCCGAGACGCGGACGGTCCAACGCGCCCGGCTGATGGCCGCGTTCGAACAGCAGTGGGCCGAAGGCGCCCCCACGGCGGTCCTCCCCGTCCAGCGCGCCAGGCGCACCCGCCGCACCCGGTGGGGCCGCCGCCTGGCCATCGGCGGACTGGTCGCGGGCGTCGCCGTCGGCTCCCTCGGCGGGGTCGCCGCGGCCTCCACCAACGCCCTGCCCGGGGACGCCCTGTACGGCATGAAGCGCGGCCTCGAAGGGCTGCGCCTCGACCTGGCCGACAGCGACTCCGAGCGCGGCGCCCTGCTCCTCCAGCAGGCCTCCACCCGGCTCGACGAGGCGCAGTCGCTGGTCGGCCGCACCGACCCGGGCAACACGCTCAGCCCCGCCACGGTCGACCAGGTCCGCCGCGCCCTCGACGACATGCACGCCGAGGCGCTGCGCGGCCGCGCCCTGCTGCGCGCGGTCTACCGCTCCAACGGCTCGCTCGCCCCGATGCGCCAACTCGCCGGCTTCGCCGGGCAGGACGAGCGCTGGTCGGCCCTGCAGTCCCGGCTGCCGTCCGGCCTGGCCGGCCAGGCCGACAAGGTGGACCGCCTGTTCAGCGACATAAGCGAGGACGTCGCGCCCCTGCGGCTGGTGCAGCCTTCCGGCCAGGGCAGCGACGGCAGCGGAACCACCGGCGGTTCCGGCACGGGGGCCGGCCAGCAGCAGCCGGGCGGCACCACCACGGGCGCCAACGGCGGCACCGGGAACGGCCCGGCCGACGGGTCGTCCGCGCGGGGGGCCACCCCGTCGGCCAGCCCGTCCGCCAAGCCCGGTCTGGGCGACCTGCTGGGCGGCCTCACCGGCTCCGCGCCCTCGCCGACCGCCCCGCCGGCCCAGGGCGGCGCTCCGGCCCCGTCGGCCTCACCGGCCGCGCCCCCGGGAGGCAACCAGGGCCTCAACCTCCCGCCGCTCCTCCCGGGGCTGCTGCCCGGGCTCACCCTCGGCTGAGCCCCGATCGCCCCGCGCCCCGCGCCCCGCACCGGGGGCGCGGGGCGATCGGCGAAGCATCGGCCCGCCGGCCCGTCAGCCCGCCAGCCCGTCAGCCGAAGACCGAGCGGCGCTGCACCAGCAGCTTGTACAGCGTGTGCTGGATGGTCTCCCGCACCTGGTCGGTCAGGTTGAACACCAGCATCGGGTCGTCGGCGGCGTCCTTCGGGTAGCTGTCCGTCGGGATCGGCTCGCCGAACTGGATGGTCCACTTGGTCGGCAGCGGGATCGCCCCGAGCGGGCCCAGCCACGGGAAGGTCGGCGTGATCGGCACGTACGGCAGGCCGAGCAGCCGGGCCAGCGTCCGGAAGTTGCCGATCATCGGGTAGGTCTCCTCCGCCCCGACGATCGAGCACGGCACGATCGGCACCCCGGCCCGCAGCGCGGACGCCACGAAGCCGCCGCGGCCGAACCGCTGGAGCTTGTACCGGTCGGCGAACGGCTTGCCGATGCCCTTGAACCCCTCCGGCCAGACCCCGACCACCTCGCCGCGCTCCAGCAGCGTCTGCGCGTCCTCGTTGCAGGCCAGCGTGTGCCCGGCCTTGCGGGCCAGCTCGTTGACCACCGGCAGCACGAACACCAGGTCGGCGGCCAGCATCCGCAGGTGCCGGTCGGCGTGGTCGTGCACCGCGACCTGGGTCATCAGCGCGTCCAGCGGGATGGTGCCGGAGTGGTTGGCGACGATCAGCACGCCGCCCTCGGCGGGAATGTGCTCGGTGCCGCGGACCTCGATCCGGAAGTACTTCTCCGCCAGCGGCCGCAGCATCGCGAGGAACACCTCCTCGGTCAGCTCCCGGTCGAAGCCGAAGTCGTCGACCTCGTAGTCGCCCGTCAACCGGCGGCGCAGGAAGCCGAGTCCGCCGGCGGCGCGCTGCTCCCAGCCCTTGCCGAACAGCTGGGTCGCGGTCGCGCCGAGCCGGCCGGAGAGGGCCGCGCCGACGCTGTCGGCCAGCCGGTCGGCGAGCGCCGGGCGCGGATCGGGGCCGGACCAGCTCGGCGCGGACTCGATCGGGATGACCTTGGCCGCCGGGTCGGCGGGCTCCCGCGCGGCTGTCATCGCGGCCTCAACTCCTCGGGCTGGGTGGGACGGTGGTCGGCGAGCAGATCGGTGAGCCGGTCGGTGACGGCGGTCAGCCGGGCCGGCGGAAGCGGGCCGGGCACCACGTGTGCGGCGAAGTCGGCGAACGCCTCGGAGGTGGTCCAGCGGGGCGTGAAGCCGAACGTGTCGCGCAGCAGCGCGGTGCTCACCACCCGTCCGTGGGTGAGCAGTTGGAGCTGTTCCTGGGAGAACGCGCGGTCCGCGGGGGCGGTCAGCTGCCGGGCCAGCTGGGCAACCAGGCCGAGCGCGGGCCGCAGCAGCGGCACGGTGGGCCGGCCGAGCCTGCGGGCGCACTGGGAGAGCAGCAGCACGCCGTCGCCCGCCACGTTGTAGGTGCCGGTCGGCGCGTCCAGCGCGGCCATCCGCAGCACCTCCAGCGCGTCGTCCTCGTGGACGAACTGCAGGCGCGGGTCGTGGCCGAGCGCGGTCGGCAGCACCGGCAGCCGGAAGTACGCGGTCAGCGGGGTGTCGCCGTGCGGGCCGAGGATGTTGGCGAACCGCAGCACCGTGACGGCGACGTCGGGGCGGCGGCGGGCGAACCCCCGTACGTAGCCCTCCACTTCGGCGGCGTCCCGGGCGAAGCCGCCGGCCGGCAGCGCCTTCGGCTGCATCCGCTCGCCGAACACCGCCGGGTCGCGCGGCGCGGAGCCGTAGACGGCGGTGGTCGACTTCACCACCAGGCGGCGCACGCCGGGGGCCTTCTGGCAGGCCCCGAGCAGCTGCATGGTGCCGATGACGTTGGTCTCCTTCACCAGCGCCCGGCCGCCGTGGCCGAGCGCGGTGACGTGCAGGTGCACCACGGTGTCGACCTCGTGCTCGGCGATCACCCGGGCAATCGCCGGCCGGCGCAGGTCGACCTGCGCGTACTGGACGCCGGACGGCAGCGCGGCCGGCGGCGGGCCGGCGTCCACTCCCACCACCCGGTCCACGCCCGGCTGTTCGGCGATCTGCCCGGCGAAACGCGCACCGAGCCGGTGCGACACGCCGGTGACGAGCACGACCCTGCCCACGTTTCCGGGACCTCCCATGGCTGCCGTTGCTGCCTTCCCCCTGGGCTGCACCGTACCGCGCCGCGAAGGCGGGAGCGGAAACGCCACTGCCCGCCACCGGAAATCATCCGGGGACGGGCAGTGGTGAAACCTGGCGGCGCGAGGCGACCGCAGGCGGTGTTACTTCTTGTTGCGACGCTGCACGCGAGTGCGCTTCAGAAGCTTGCGGTGCTTCTTCTTGGCCATACGCTTGCGACGCTTCTTGATGACAGAGCCCACGGAACATTCCTCGCTCACTCGGACCCGCGCCCGTGAGGAACGGGAGTCCATACGACTGACGGAGGGCCTAGCCTACCGTCCACCTCGCGTTTGCCGTAATCGGAGTCCGCCGGCCTTTCCGGACTACGCGCTCTGCAGCCGCACGTAGGACTCCTGAAGGTATTCGTGCACCTTCTGCTCGGGCACCCGGAACGAGCGTCCGACCCTGATGGCCGGAAGTTCGCCGCTGTGCACCAGGCGGTAGACCGTCATCTTCGAGACCCGCATCACCGAGGCGACCTCGGCGACGGTCAGGAAGACCACATCCTGCAGGGGACGCTCGCTCATGACCCTCACCCGACCCTTACCCGTGTGCAAGGCACCGGCTTCCCCTCCGGTGACTCCACCGGCACACGTGTATCCCCAGAGTAGTTATGGGTGGTACGGGTGGGAAGAGGGTGGCCGTCAACTGTTGTACGGTGCGAGATCCGCCCGTTGCAGTACGTAGTCGCTCAGCGCTCTGTAGCAGGACGGGTCCGAACCGTCCTCCAGCGGGACGACCACGGCGACCAGGCCGTCCGCCTCGGCGGCGAACGGGGCGACGTCGTTGCAGTCGGCGACGCCGCCGGCCGGGATGCCGAGGCGGCCGGCGCCGCACAGCCAGCCGTGGTCGCCCAGGACCAGGTCGGGCGGGCGGTGCCCGGCGTCGGCGAGGGCGGTCAGGGCGAGTCGGACGGGCAGCGGGGAGTGCGTGTGGGCGAGCTCGCCAACAGCCGGGCGGCCCGGGCGGCCGGGGCGGTCGGGGCGGTCGGGGCCGTCCAGGGCGCGCACCACCAGCACCCGGTCGACCACGTCGAGGTAACGGGGGCGGTCACCGTCCGGGGTGGGCTCACGGAAGCGCACGCCCCGCGCAGGGGTGTGCACGGGGCAGCCCGCGGCTTCGAGCGCCCTTGCGAGCGCCCCGTGGAAGCCCGCCAGCTTGGTCGGGTGCCCGGTGCCGGCCAGCACGCTGCCGCGGCGGGCGGCGGTGCGGCGCAGCAGCAGGGCGAGGCGGTCCAGGGCGGCGATGGTGAGGTCGGGGTCGATGGTGTCGGGGCCCTCGGTGTACCGGGGGTCGGGGTGCACGCCGACGCGTTCGGCCATCAGGCGCAGCACCGCGTCCGGGTCGCGACGGGGCTCCGGTTCGAGGCCCATCAGCGCCTTGGGGTCGCCCTGGGCGAAGAGCCGGTAGTGGCGCAGGTTGTTCTGCCGGGGCGTGGGCACGTCCGGGCCGGCCAGCCGGTGCTTCAGCAGGTGGGCGCGGAGACTGTCGCGGGCGGTCACGGGATCAGTCCGTGGTGCGGGAGGACGGCGCGGCGGGTGGCCAGGACGGCCTGGTCGAGGCGGTCGGCGGGGTCGTAGCCGCCGTCGTGGAAGTCCGCCCAGTGCGGGGTGGCGCCGTCGGTCATCCGCAGCGGGGCGGGGCGGCGGGTCAGCCGGTAGACCTCGGCGCGCCAATCCTCGGGGGTTTCGGTGGCCGGGTCGACCGGGTTCCCGGCGGCGGTGGCCACCAGGTGGGTCCAGGTGCGGGGCACCACGTCGACCACCGCGTACCCGCCGCCGCCGGTGGCCACCCAGCGGCCGTCCGCGTACTGGTGGGCCAGGCGGTGCACCGACTCGGCCATCAGGCGCTGGGCGTCGACGGTGACGGCCAGATGGGCGAGCGGGTCCTCGATGTGGGTGTCCGCGCCGTGCTGGCTGACGATCACCTGCGGGCGGAACGCGGCCAGCAGGTCCGGGACGACGGCGTGGAAGGCGCGCAGCCAGCCTGCGTCGCCGGTGCCGGCCGGCAGCGCCAGGTTGGCGGCGGTGCCCACGGCGTCCGGGCCGCCGGTCTCGGTGGCCCAGCCGGTCTGCGGGAACAGCGTGCTGGGGCTCTCGTGCACCGAGACGGTGAGCACCCGGGGGTCGTTCCAGAACGTCTGCTGCACGCCGTCGCCGTGGTGGACGTCCACGTCGATGTAGGCGACCCGTTCCGCGCCCAGTTCCAGCAGGCGGGCGATGGCGAGGGCGGGGTCGTTGTAGATGCAGAACCCGGACGCCTGGCCGGGCATGGCGTGGTGCAGTCCGCCCGCGAAGTTGACGGCGTGCGGGGTCTGTCCGCGCCACACCGCCTCGGCGGCGGCCACCGACTGGCCGGCGATCAGCGCGGAGGCGGTGTGCAGCGCGGGGAACGACCAGTTGTCGTCGGTGCCGAGACCGTGCGCCGGATCGGTGGCGGACGGGTCGGCGGCGGCGCGCTTCACCGCGGCGAGGTAGTCGGCGGTGTGCACCAGCCGGAGCGTGGAGTCACCGGCGGCGGGGGCCGAACGCACCGTCACGGACGGGTGCTTGGTGAGGCCGAGAGATTCGATCAGACGCATCGTCAGGGCTAGACGGGTCGGGTCCATGGGGTGGCCGGGGCCGAAGTCGTAGCCGGTTTCGTCCTCGTCCCAGAACAGGTGCAGTCCGCAAGTTTCCGCCATGGGGCCACCGTATCGGGGCGGGTCCGGCGGGGGCGCGAGGGTATGGGACGAGGCGCGAATCCTGGGCACCTGCGGGGGCGCGCTCACGTGCAAGTCATTGTCCGTGGCGCGATCTTTCCGCCGGTCAGCTTCCGTTTCGCGCAGTTCCCCGCGCCCCCGGTTTCGCACCCACCCGCGTCCCCGGTTGCGCACCCGCCTGCGCCTCTGTGTGCGCAACCACTTGCTTCGCCGCCGGGGCGAAGTGCGGGGCGAGCGGGATGATCGCGAGGATCAGGAGCATGGGGGCGCCGAAGGCCCAGCGGTAGTTGGAGAGTTCGGCGAGGGTGCCGACGAGGGGGGAGCCGATCAGGAAGCCGGCGTAGTTGAAGAGGTTGAGGCGGGCGACGGCGGCGTCGCTCGCGTGCGGGAGGAGACGGCCGCCGGCGGCGAAGACCTGGGGGATGATCGCGCAGATGCCGAAGCCGAGGACGGTGAAGCCGAGGATGCCGGCCGAGGTGCTGGGGGCGGTGGCGGCGAGCAGGAAGCCGGCGCCGGCCAGGCTCGCGCCGGTGCGGACGACGGCGGTCGCGCCGAAGCGCTGGACGGCGCGGTCGCCGACGGCGCGGCCGAGCAGCATGGCGACCATGTAGCCGAGGTAGGAGAGCTTGGCGAGGTCCTCGCGGCTGCCGAGGCCGTCGGCGAGGTACTTGACGCTGTAGTTGGAGACCGAGGCGTCCGCGATGTAGGCGAAGGCCATCGCGGCGCACAGCGGCAGCAGCGGCCGCCAGGGGATGCGGCGGGCGGCGAGTTCGGCGGCTTCCCGGACGGCGTCGCCGAGTTCGGCGGGGCCGGCGAAGTGGCGGCCGACGACGAAGGCGGCGGGTATCAGCAGGGCGGCCGCGCCGCCGAACAGCAGCGGCAGGCCGGCGTCCCAGTGGGCGCCGAGGCCGGCCAGTGCGGCGCCGAGGATGCCGCCGAGGCTGAACGCGGCGTGGAAGCCGATCATTATGCTGCGGCCGTAGCGGTGCTGGAGGCCGACGCCGAGCATGTTCATGGAGGCGTCGAGGGCGCCGACCAGGAGGCCGAACAGGCCGAGGGCGATGGCGAGTTGCCACAGTTGGTTGCCGAGGCCGGTGAGCGCGAGGGTGAGGCAGACGGCGGGCTGGACGACGCGCAGCACGCCACGTGCGGTGGTGCGCTTGACCAGTGCCTCGGAGCCGATCGAGCCGATACCGGCCAGGATCGGGACGGCGGCCAGGAAGACCGGCAGCAGGCCGTCGCTGAGGCCGTAGCGCTTCTGGAGTTCGGGAATGCAGGCCACCAGCAGCGCGAAGGTGGTGCCCTGGAGGAAGAACGAGACGGCGAGCGCGGCCCGGGCCTGGCGGAGCCGGGGGGTCGGTTCGGCCTGCATCAAAACCTCGCTCACCACCGACGCTACCGGCCGGTACGAAGGACGTTGGGCCAGAGCGTAGGCGGTGGGCGGCGTCGGCGGGAGGGGTCGCGCGCGATCAGTTCAGAAGATCGACCGCCCCCTGCAGGTCGGCGTAAAGGCCGGTGGCTCCAGCGGAGTTGAGCTTCTCGGGGTCGGTGAGTGCGGCGTACCCGTACACGTCCATTCCGGCGGCGCGGGCGGCGAGGACGCCGTTGGCGCTGTCCTCCAGGACCAGGCAGCGGGCCGGGTCGGCGCCCATGGTGCGGGCGGCGTGCAGGAACAGGTCGGGGGCTGGCTTGCCGATGCCGACGTCCTGGGCGGAGAACAGCAGTTCGTCGGTGAAGTACCCGGACAGGCCGGTGAGGCGGTGCGCGGTGCGGATCCAGGAGTGGTGGGCGGAGGAGGCGACGCAGTAGCGGATGCCGCGTTCCTGGAGGTGCGTCAGGAACTTCTCGGCGCCGCGCACGGGCCGCAGTTCGCCGTCGAAGGCGGCGAACACCCGGTCGTGGAACAGGTCGTCGAAGCCCTCGGGGAGGGTGGCCCCGTACCGCTGCGCGATCACGTCGTGGACGTGGTGCGCGGCGGTGCCCATGAAGTCGCGGTAGGAGTCCTCGACGGTGGTGGGGAAGCCGAGTTCGGTGAGGTACTCGGCGAGCACCCGGTTGGATATCGGCTCGCTGTCCACCAGCACGCCGTCATTGTCGAGGATCAGCAGGTCGTAGCTCACGTTGCTCCAGACTACTTTCCGCCGGTGGCGAGTTCCCGGGAGCGGTCCCGGGCGGCCTCCAGGGCGCCGAGCATGGCGGCCCGGACGCCGTGGTTCTCCAGTTCGCGGATGGCGGCGATGGTGGTGCCGGCCGGGGAGGTGACGGCCTCGCGGAGCTTGACGGGGTGCTCGCCGGAGTCGCGGAGCATCACCGAGGCGCCGATCGCGGACTGCACGATCAGCTCGTGCGCGACCTGGCGGGGCAGGCCGAGCAGGATGCCGGCGTCGATCATCGCCTCGACCAGGAAGTAGAAGTAGGCGGGGCCGGAGCCGGACAGCGCGGTGGCGGCGTCCTGCTGGTTCTCGGGGACGCGCAGCGCCTTGCCGACCGAGCGGAAGATCGCCTCGGTGCGCTCCAGGTGGGCCTCGGTGGCGTGCGAGCCGCCGGAGATCACGCTCATGCCCTCGTCCACCAGCACCGGGGTGTTGGGCATGACGCGGACCACGGGGGTGCCGGGGGCGAGGCGCTCCTCGAACCAGGCGGTGGGGATGCCGGCGGCGGCGGAGACGATCAGCTTGTCGGCGGCGACGTGCTCGGCGAGTTCGTCGAGCAGGGTGCCCATGTCCTGCGGCTTGACGGCGAGGATCAGGGTGTCGGCGAGCTTGGCGGCCTCGGCGTTGGTGGCCGTGGCGACGCCGTAGCGGTCGGCGAGTTCGGTGGCGCGCTCGGGGCGGCGGGCGGTGATCATGACGTCGGCCGGGTCGGCGCCGGCCCGCAGCAGGCCGGAGAGCAGGGCTTCGCCGATCTTTCCGGTGCCGAGGAAGGCGATCTTCTGGCCGGCGGTGGTGGTGTTGCTCATGGAGGCCCTCCGTGCGCTGCGGTTCCTGGCCCCCATCCTGCCCCGGAACGCCTCCGCTCCGGGGCAGGCGTCCACCCTGCGGTCGGGATCAGTCGGTGCCCTCTTCGTCCTCGTCGGCCACCACGCCGAGCAGGAACTCGGCGTCGCGGACGGTCTCGTCGGTGATCCGGACGCCGGTGAGCCGCTCGGCCAGCGCGAAGAACGCCGCCTGCTTGCCGGACCCGTCGTAGCCGACCTCGCGCAGCAGCGGTCCGAGGGCCCCCGGGGCGCTGCCGTGGGACCACTCGGGTTCCTCGAAGCTGGTGAGCACTTCGCCGTCCCGGTAGTGGGTGAACCGCTGCATGGGCTTGCCGGCGTTGCTGTCGTGGGTGACGGTGACGCCGCCCGCGGAGAGCGCCGGCAGGTGGCCGCTGATGCCGACGCCGGAGTCGAGGGCGAGCAGCAGCGTCCAGTCGCCGCCCTCGCCCGGGACGGTGACGGCGGCCGCGGCGAACGAGTCGTCCTGGTAGTCGTCGACCCACTCGCGCAGTTCCTCGTGGCAGTCGAGCAGGTCGTCGAAGCCGTCGCCGAAGCCCTGCGGGACGGCGCCGATCGCCTCGAGCACCTGCTGCGGAGTGCGGCCGCGCACCAGGGTGAGGGAGTATCCGTCCTGGTCGCAGCGCCCGAACCACTGGGAGTGGGCGAGCCAGGCGTAGTCGTTCGCGGTCGGAGTCATCGGGCCAGTCTGCCCGGGCGGACCGACAGGGCGTCACCGGCCGTGTGCCGGTGCGGGTACCGGCCCGTAGGGGGAATCTCAGGGGCCCCGATGCTGGATTCCGGGGCGGCCGAGGAGCACCGTGGAGACATGGGACACGGAGAGTTGTCAGGACGTGAGAACCGCCAGGTCGCCGTCGCCGCCGCGACGCTCGGGCCGTGGCGGACGGCGACGGCGGTGGGTGCGGTGGTCGGCGGCGCCGCACTCGCGGTCGATGTGGTGACCGGGCACTGGGCGATGGACATCCTGGCGGGGCCGGTCGGCCTCGGGCTGTTCTTCTTCTTCCTGGTGGGCACGGTCGGCGGGCGGCTGCGCAAGAGCGGGGACCGGCGGCTGCGGCGCTGGGCGGACGAGCACCCGTGGCAGTCGGTGGTTCCGGCGTCCGCGGCGCTGTGGCTGGCGAACACCGTGAACCTGTGGCTGCTGGGCGACTGGGGCCTGTTCGCGGCGCTGTTCACCTCGCTGCTGCCCGCGGGTCTGCTGCTGGCGGTGGCGGGTGTGGTCGGCTCGGTGAAGGCGGCCCGCAAGGAGTAGCGGTTTCCGACCCCCGGTGTCGGGCGTGTCGGAGGTGATCGGCATACTTCCGGCCGTGCCGAGAATAGACGGGCCGGGGCCGGACAACGGCGTCCCCGGACAAGAGGGGGACCCCTTCGCGGGGTTGGTGCAGAACGAGCAGCCGGCGAAGAAGCCGCGTCCGGGGCGCAAAGCGCTGCTGGCGTGGCTGGCGGCGATGGCGCTGGTGACGGTGGTGGTGACGCTGAACCACCAGAAGTCGGAGCAGCCGGTGGCCAAGTCCTCGGCGCTGCCGTCGGTGGGTGCGGCGACGGCGGCGCCCAGCAGCGCGCCGCCGAGCCTGGCGCCGGAGACCGCGACGGTGGACCGGCCGTGGGCGGGTTCGCCCGCCGAGGCGTGGCCGGCCGGCCCGGAGGGGCTAAAGCTGCCGGAGGCCACCGCGGTCGGGGTGTTCGACCAGGACCGGGTGGCCAAGGACCTCGAGCTGGCCAAGGCCTACCTGGTGGCGACCAACCTGGATCCGAAGGTGGTGGCGGGCGGGTACCCGCAGGGCGCGCTCGACCTGGCGAACCGGGAGACCGGCGACCGGATGACGTCGGAACTGTCCCACCCGAGCGAGGAGCGCGACCCGGCGAACTGGGTGAGCCGCTTCGACCCGGACTGGGCGGTGCCGGTGACCGACCAGGTGAAGGTGCAGGGCCTGATCACCTTCGAGGGCGACGGCGAGCAGGGCCTGCTGGTGCACGCCGACGTCACCTTCGTCTACGCGCTCAAGCCGGGGCCGAAGGTCGGCCAGGCCTCGCCGTCGGCGCAGCCCTCGGGCCGCGGCACCGGGGCGCAGCCGTCCGGCAGCGCGGGTGCGAAGGCGGTGGGCTTCGTCCGGGCCGAGCCGGGCGGGGTCGAGGTGGAACGGGAGATCGTCCGCCGCAAGATCGACTTCCGGTTCGCCGACCCGGCACGCTTCCAGGTGAAGAAGGACAAGGTGTCGCTGGTCAGTTGGACCAGCGAGCGCGCCAACACGCTGTGCACCTTCGGCGGCGGCTACCTGCGGCCCGCCTTCCGGGCCGACCGGGGCGTCGCGAGCGCCTCGCCCGGGGCCGGGCCGACCAGTGACCCGTACGACTGGAGCAAGCCGCTGAACAGCGACGGCAAGTGCGGTACCGCCAGCCGCAGTTGACCGTGACTCAGGTCCGCCGTCGGGCCGCCTTGCGGGCGTCGCGCTCCGCACGGGCGGCCCGGCGGCGCTGCCAGGTGGCGGTCTGCTGGTCGTGGACGGCCCGCCGCAGGCCCTCGCCGGGGGCCTCGACCAGGCTGCGCAGGAAGTAGACGGCGAGCGAGCCGGTGAAGCCGACCAGCCAGACGCCGGCCAGTGATCTGTCCTCGGCCATCCAGCCGGTGAGCGATTCGCGGCCCTCGGTGAGGATCTTCCAGGTGCGCAGGCCCGCCAGCGCGGTGCAGATGCCGATGGCGAGCGTCAGCAGCACCGTGAGCGGGGCGGCGCCGGAGATCCGGACGCCGGAGACGCCCAGACGCAGCAGCAGCGCCCCGGCGGCGGTGGCCGCCAGGGCGCCGAGCGGCACCAGGACGCGGCGCAGCCAGTAGGCGGCGCCGCGGTCGACCCAGGTGGTGCCGAAGAAGCGGATCGGTTCGGGGGCCGGCGCGCCGTCAATCGTGGTCCTCACGGGCCCGATTATCGCCACGCCGAGCGAGCCGCCCCGGGGCGGCGCGCCTCAGCCGAGCTTGCTGACGTCCCGGACGGCGCCCTTGTCGGCGGAGGTGGCCATCGCCGCGTACGCCTTGAGGGCGGCCGAGACCTGGCGGTCGCGGGACTTCGGGCGGTAGCCGCCCGCCGCCTCCAGCTTGAGCCGGCGCTCGTGCAGTTCCTCGAAGGAGACGTCGAGGTTGATGGTGCGGGCCGGGATGTCGATGGTGATCGGGTCGCCGTCCTCGACCAGGGCGATGGCACCGCCGGACGCCGCCTCCGGGGAGATGTGGCCGATGGACAGGCCGGAGGTGCCGCCGGAGAACCGGCCGTCGGTGATCAGCGCGCAGGCCTTGCCGAGGCCGCGGCCCTTCAGGAAGGACGTCGGGTAGAGCATCTCCTGCATGCCCGGGCCGCCCTTGGGACCCTCGTAGCGGATGACCACCACGTCGCCCTCGGTGACCTGCTTGGCGAGGATCTTCTCGACGGCCTCGTCCTGGGACTCGCAGACCACGGCCTTGCCCTGGAAGCGCCAGATCGACTCGTCCACGCCAGCGGTCTTCACCACGCAGCCGTCCTCGGCGATGTTGCCGTACAGCACGGCCAGGCCGCCCTCGACCGAATAGGCGTGCTCGACGCTGCGGATGCAGCCGCCGGCCGCGTCGGTGTCCAGGGTGTCCCAGCGCTCGGACTGGCTGAACGCCTCGGCGGAGCGGACGCAGCCCGGGGCGGCGTGCCACAGTTCGACGGCCTGCTCGGAGGGCGAGCCGCCGCGCACGTCCCAGGTCTTCAGCCACTCGGCGATCGAGTCGGAGTGCACGGTGTGCACCTCCTCGTTGAGCAGCCCGCCGCGGTACAGCTCGCCGAGGATGGCGGGGATGCCGCCGGCCCGGTGCACGTCCTCCATGTAGTACTTGCCGTTCGGGGCGACCTTGGACAGGCACGGCACCTTGCGCGAGATGGCGTCGATGGCCCGCATGTCGAAGTCGACCTCGGCCTCCTGGGCGGCGGCCAGCAGGTGCAGGATCGTGTTGGTGGAGCCGCCCATCGCGATGTCCAGCGCCATGGCGTTCTCGAACGCGGCGCGGGTGGCGATGTTGCGCGGCAGGACGGAGGCGTCGTCGCCGCCGTAGTAGCGGTTGGTGATGTCCACGACGGTGCGGCCGGCCTGCTCGTACAGCGCGCGGCGGGCGGTGTGGGTGGCCAGCACCGAGCCGTTGCCCGGGAGCGACAGGCCGATCGCCTCGGTCAGGCAGTTCATCGAGTTGGCGGTGAACATGCCGGAGCAGGAGCCGCAGGTCGGGCAGGCGTTCTCCTCGATGATCGAGATGTCCGCGTCGGAGACGTTCTCGTTCACCGCCTGGGAGATCGCGTCCACCAGGTCCAGCTTGCGGACGGTGCCGTCCACCAGGGTGGCCTGGCCGGCCTCCATCGGGCCGCCGGAGACGAACACGGTGGGGATGTTGAGGCGCAGCGCGGCCATCAGCATGCCGGGGGTGATCTTGTCGCAGTTGGAGATGCAGATCAGCGCGTCCGCGCAGTGCGCGTTGACCATGTACTCGACCGAGTCGGCGATCAGGTCGCGGGACGGCAGCGAGTAGAGCATGCCGTTGTGGCCCATGGCGATGCCGTCGTCCACCGCGATGGTGTTGAACTCGCGCGGGATGCCGCCCGCCTGCTTGATCGCCTCGGAGACGATCCGGCCGACCGGCTGCAGGTGGGTGTGGCCGGGGACGAACTCGGTGAAGGAGTTGGCGACCGCGATGATCGGCTTGCCGAAGTCCTCGCGGGCTACGCCCGCGGCGCGCAGAAGGGCGCGCGCGCCCGCCATGTTGCGACCTTGGGTGACCGTGTTGGACCTCAGCTGGGGCATCGGAGCCGCTCCTTCGGGACATTTCGGGGGTCCGTCGAGCCTACGCCCGCGCCGACCGGATCCGGACCAGGTGTCCGCGATGCGGTCAGCGCGGGCGGCTGCCGGGCGGCTGCCGGTGCGCGCGCCCGGCAAGATCGGCCGGACAGGCCCTAATACTGCAACGGTGCTTACAGTGACGGTCGTTGGGTTCGCTCGTTGGGCAGTTCATGGATGGGGAGATATCCGAGATCGATGCTCGTCGGTGGTCGGACGGGCTGGCCGGGCTGCATGAGCGGTTTGCTCACCGGTTCGCGCGGAGCGAGTCGCGGGAGTCGGCACTGGCCTATATGCGGGGCCTGCTGGCGCCGTTGGAACGCAAGAACGGGTGGACGGTGGCCGAGGAGGCCGGCCACGGCGGCCCGGACCGGATCCAGCGGCTGCTGAACCGCATCGACTGGGACGCCGACGGGGTGCTCGACGACGTGCGCGAGTACATCGTCGAGCACCTGGCCGACCCCGGAGGCGTGCTGATCGTGGACGACACCGGGTTCCTGAAGAAGGGCGTGCGATCGGCCGGCGTCCAACGCCAGTACTCCGGCACCGCGGGCCGCACCGAGAACTGCCAGGTCGGAGTCTTCCTCGCCTACTCCAGCAGGCTGGGTCGGACCCTGATCGACCGGGCCCTCTACCTGCCCAAGTCTTGGACCGACGACCTCGAGCGGTGTCGGGCGGCGGGGATCGGCGACGAGGTCGAGTTCGCCACCAAGGTCCAGCTCGCGAGGGCGATGGTCCGCCGCGCGATCGACGAAGAGATCCCCTTCCGTTGGGTGACCGCGGATGCCGGATACGGCTACAGCAAGGGCTGGCGGACCGAGTTGGAGCAGGCCGACGTCTTCCACGTGGTTGCCACCACCAGTCATGACACCGTCGTCACCCGACGAGCCTTGGACCGCCGGCTGCACGACCTGGTCGCCGACCTGCCCCGGCAGAAGTGGAAGCGCCGCTCCTGCGGGGAGGGCGCCCACGGCCCGCGGATCTACGACTGGGCGCGCGTGGAGGTTCGGCCCTGGCACCGCCCCGACCGCAAGCACTGGGTCCTGGCCCGCCGCAGCATCACCGATCCCACGAAGATCGCCTACTACATCGCCTACGCGCCTGCCGTCGCCACACTGAACGAGCTGATCGCCGTCGCGGGCGCCCGCTGGGCGATCGAGGAGTGCTTCCAGACCGCGAAAGGCCAGTGCGGCCTGGACGACTACCAGGTCCGCCGCCACCCGGGCTGGTATCGGCACATCACCCTCGCCATGGCCGCCCACGCCTACCTGACCGTCCTGCGGGCCCAGCACCTCGAAAAGGGGCAAGACCCGCTCGAACGTCAGACCTGATCCCGCTTACCCTCCCCGAGATACGTCGGCTTATCGCCCACCTCACCCGGCCTGCTCACCACAGAACCGACCACGTCCTGCACTGGTCCCGATGGCGCCGCCGACGCCAACAGCAGGCCCGGACCAGCCACTACAAGAGACGAGGCCACAGCCCAAGAGCCGAAGCCTCGCCAGGATAAGCACCGTTGCAGTACTAAGGCTTCGGGGCGACGAACAGCTCCAGCCGGTACGGCTCGACCAGCTGCCCGTCCGGGAACTCGGCGAGCAGTGCCTCCCGTTCGGCGGCCAGGATCGGGGCCCGCAGCTCCGGGTCCAGCACCGCGACGTACGAGCGGGAGGTCAGGTCGGTGATCAGCTGGTCGACCGTCACCTGCCGTTCCCAGCGCACCGTGGCCTCGCGGACCTCCAAGCCGGCCTCGGTCAACTTCTCGTGCCCGGCGATCACCCCGCCGTAGTAGTGGTAGCCGGGCAGGGTGGCCGCCATCCGCTCCTGGTGGGCGGCCAGCCAGGGCGTCTCGTAGTCCTTGATGTTCCACCACACCGCCAGCGCCCCGCCCGGGCGCAGCACCCGCAGCGCCTCCGGGACGGACCGCTCGGGGTCGGTCCAGTGGAACGCCTGCGCGTAGGTGACGAGGTCCACCGAGGCGTCGTGGAACGGCAGTTCGTCGCCGCCGGCCTTCACCACCGGCAGTCCGGGACTGACCTCGCGGAGCACCGCGGCCATGCCGTCGCTGGGCTCCACCGCGACCACCCGGGCGCCGCGGTCGGCCAGCAGCCGGGTGGCGATGCCCGTGCCGGCGCCGACGTCCAGGACGTCCGCGCCCTTCAGCGGGCGGCCGGACAGCCGCTCCAGCTCGTCGAACAGCTCGTCCGGGTAGGACGGCCGGGCCGCGTTGTACTCGGCGGCGACCGCGCCGAAGGAGTTCGCGTGGGCCTGCATGTCACTCATCGATTCGTCTCCCGTCATCCCCAGGTGCGCGAGCACAGCACCAGGCCGTACCCGTCCGGATCCAGCACCGTCACCCCGAACTCGTCCCAGTACGGGTTGTGCGCGGGCACCTGGCGGCCGCCCGCCGCTACCAGGCGCTCGACCAGCGCCTCGTCGACGGGCTCGCCCAGGTACAGCACGAACAGGTCCTCGACCGTCGGGGCCGGCGCGACCGGGCGCTCCGGGTCGAGGGCCAGCTCGAAGTGCCAGGTGCCGCCCGGGAATCCGACCATCAGCAGGTCGTGCTGCCCGGACACCCGCACGGTGCTGCGCCACAGCACGGACAGGCCGAGGCCCTCGACGTAGAAGCGTTCGGCGGCCGCCAGGTCCAGGGACGGGCGGGCCAGCCGGACGTGGGTGCCGGGGCCGATCACGCCGGGACCGCCGTTCGGTGGTTGATCATGCTGGCGACTCTAGGCGCGGGCCCGCCGGGCTGTCCGGTGATCCGTGAACTGACGATCCGTCACATCATGGGCCGGACCGCCGCCAGGTGCAGCCGGGTGAAGGCCAGCGCCTCCGCCAGGTCGGCCTCCCGGTCGGCCGGGGAGCCGGACTTGCGGGTGTTGACCTCCAGCACCACGTGCCCGTCGAAGCCGGTCCGGGCCAGCCGCTCCAGCAGCTCCGCGCACGGCTGCTTGCCGCGCCCCGGGATCAGGTGCTCGTCCTTGCCGGACCCGGACCCGTCCGCCAGGTGCACGTGCGCCAGCCGGTCCCCCATCCGGGCGGCCAGTTCCAGCGCGTCCACCCGCGAGGTCGCCGCGTGCGACAGGTCGACGGTGAAGTGCCGGTACTCCTCGTCGGTGACGTCCCAGCCGGGCGCGTACGCCAGCATCTCGCGATCCCGGTAGCGCCACGGGTACATGTTCTCCACCGCGAACCGGACCGGCGTCTCCCCCGCCATCCGGTCGATGCCCGCCACGAACTCCTTGGCGTACTGCCGCTGCCAGCGGAACGGCGGGTGCACCACCACGGTGTCCGCGCCCAGCCGCTCGGCCGCCTTCCGGGCCCGCACCAGCTTGGTCCACGGGTCGGTGCTCCAGACCCGCTGGGTGATCAGCAGGCACGGGGCGTGCACCGCGAGGATCGGCACCTCGTAGGTGTCGGAGAGCCGCCGCAGCGCCTCCACGTCCTGGCTCACCGGGTCGTTCCAGACCATCACCTCGACGCCGTCGTAGCCCAGCCGGGAGGCCAGCTCGAACGCCGTCTCGGTGGTCGACGGGTACACCGACGCCGTCGACAGCGCGACCTTGGTGTCCGGCACGTGCAGCGCCGGGTGCGGCGGCAGCACCAGCCGGTCCGTGGTGCGCAGCAGCGGCGGCCGCTCCAGCTTCCGCCGCGCCGCACGGGCGGCCCGCGCCGCCTTCAACGGCAGGGGGCCGCGCCTCGGCTTTCGCTGATCCGCTGAATCCGCCACGCGAACCAGGTTAAGCGCAACGCACGGCGGGGCCGCCATGGGCGGCCCCGCCGGCTGTCTCAGTCGCTCTGTCTCAGGCGCTCTTCTTGACCACCTGGAACGCCTTGGGCAGGTAGCCCGGCGAGGGAACGCCGTCGGTGTGGTCGGCGCCCACGACCAGCAGGTCGTAGCGGACGGTGGACGCGCCCCCGAGCTCGACCCGGAGCCGCAGTTCGGTGCCGTCCGCGCTCACCCACAGCGGCCGCATGGACAGGTTCGGGTCCACCCGGGTGTTCTCGGGGACCAGCGTCAGCCTGCTGTTGAGGCTCAGCCCGGTGCCGTGGACGGTCACCTCGGCGTAGCCGCCCTCGACGGCCACCGCCGGGGTCAGCGACTGCGGAATGCCCGAGTACGCGGTGCCGGTGCCCGGCTTGGCCCCCTGCAGGGTGTAGGCGAGCGGCGTGTGGGCCTGGCCCGGGCTGAACAGCAGTACGGCGTGCCCGGTGGTGGTGCCGTTGTACGTGCACTGGTTGAAGCCCGTCGGGACTTCGCCCAGCTGCTTCACGCACTTGTAGGCGGTGTCCTCGTCGGCCCAGTTCTCCCGGCCGGCCATGCTCAGCAGCGACCAGTTGCGGTAGTCGTCGGTGGCGGTGGCGATGTCCACGCTCTGCCCGGGCTTCATGTCCAGCACCGCGCAGTACAGCGGGGCGTCGTCGCTCAGCACCCCGCTGCGCTGGTCGAAGCCGTCGGCGGAGACCGGGTGGGCGGCGCACTCGGGCGCCCAGCCGGCGGCGGTGGCCAGCCGCCAGACGTCCAGCGCACCCGGGAGCGGCCCCGTGTCGACCGAGTCGCGGGCGGCCACCAGCGTGACGTAGCGGGTCGAGCCGGTGACCCGGCAGCTGGTCTCCCAGGCGTTGCACCGGGTCCGGCCGTCGGCGTCCAGCACGGTCAGCTGGGCGGACCGACCACCGGAGGTGCGGGAGTTCATCTGCAGCAGGTCCGCCGCAGCGGCGCCGACCGTGGTGCAGTGCGCGTCGGTGGAGCTGTCGACGGCGATACCGGCGGACGGCCCGCCGACCTGGCCGGTCGCCGCGGGCAGGTCGCAGGGCGCGGACACGGTGGCGTCGCGGCGGACGGCGGTGAAGTCGCTCACGCTGCTGTCGTAGGTCAGCACGGCCGTGTAGGGCCGGCCGGCGGGAGCGCGGCAGACGTCGGCGATCCCGGTGTTGATCCGGCAGACCTCCGTACCGGACGAATCGACCACGTGCAGCACGGACTTGAACCGGTTCCCGGTGACGCGGTAGCCGATCAGTTCGGCGGCCGGGTGGTCGGCCGGGACGGCGAAGCAGCTCTCCAGGGCCCCGTTGGCGGGCTTCCCGGTCAGGCCGGTGCGGGCGCCGCTGCCGGTGCCGTACTCGGCGGCGGCCCACGGCGTGCAGCCGGCGGTCTCACCGACCCGCTGCACCAGAAGACGGTAGTTGAACGGGCCCTGGGCCTCCGCCGTCAGCCGGAACGGCGCGGTGCCGGTCAGCCGGCACACCTGGTAGGTGTCGTACACGGTGAAGCCGTGGCACTGTTCGGTGCCGGCGGCGTCCAGCACGCGGTAGCGCGCCGTCTCGCCCTTGTCCGTCCCGTTCAGCACGTAGACGGACTGGCCGGACGCGGTCGGCAGGGTGCGGCAGATGTCCTGCCCGGCCGAGGGGAAGGTCTCGACGGGCGCGCCGGAATCCATCTGGTCGTCGCGGCCGGCGGTGCAGCCGCGGGTCTCGGTGTCGGCGCGGAAGACCATCGCGAACGGCGACGGCTGGTAGATGGGCGGCGGGATCGTGTACAGGTAGTCGCCGGCGGTGAGGTCACAGGTCCCGGACGGGCAGATCGGGCTGAGGTCGGACCGGTAGAGGGTGCCGCCGATGTTGCCGGTGTCGTGGGTCCCGCGGAACGAGTAACGGCCGTCGGTGGGCACCCGCAGGATCCGGCAGCGGGTGATGTCCGTCAGGTCGAGGGCCGCCCCGTACGTCTGCGGCTCGACCGTCAGGCAGCCCTCCGGCCGCGACATCCGCGACATGGCCATCAGGTAGGCCGGGGTGCCGGGGTCGGCGGGGTTGTAGTCGTGCCCGTACTGGACGACCAGCCGGTAGGGGGCGGTGCCGGTCAGCTTGCAGTCGGTCCCGGACACCGGCGGGGTGCCGGGGACACAGACCTGCTGGCCGGTCGCGTCGAACAGGATCTGCTCCAGGTTGGTGCCGAGCTGCCGCACCACGTCACCGGCGGCGAAGTCGGTCACCCAGCAGTCACCCGCCATGCCCTGCGGCACGGTGCCCCGGTAGAGGGTGGGGTTGCCCAGCGACGTGTCGGTGCCCCGCATGGTCACGCACTTGTCGGTGGAGAACACCGGCAGGTACGACAGCGCGATCGGCAGGGTCCCCGAACCGTAGTTGATCAGCTGCAACGTGTACGTGCCGGCCTTGTTGGTGACGCACCGGACCGGGCCGCCGACGTAGTCGTCGGGCGCGATGTTGCACTGCACCTGCTGGCCGTCCGGGTCGAACAGCCGCGGCGCCATGCCGTACAGCGTGCTGACCACCTGGATCATCACCATGTCCCGGCCCGCCGACACGTCGAGCTTGAACAGCGTCCGCTGGCCCGACTCGGCGCCGCAGCGCACCACCGTGTGGGCCTGCAGAACGAACGGGCACGGGCCGTCCGTGGGCATGGGGTTGGGCGTCCCGCTGGGATACGAGACCGGCCGCGGAGGCCGGCTCGGGACGCCGCCCCCCAACTGGTTCTGGGCGGCGGACGGAGCCGCGCCGCCGCTGACGGAGTTGGCGGAGTTGCCGGAGCTGCCGAGGCTGTTCGCACTCGGCGATGCACCGGGCGTCGGCGTCGGCGCCGAGGTACCGGACACCGGAGCGCCCGCCTGCGCGGCGACCGGAACGGCCCCGGCCACGGTCGGCTGCGGGTCGTTGCCCGGCAGCAGTGCGGCCAGCGACAGCAGCATGGCGACCAGTGGCAGGCCACCGATCGCGGCGAACCGGCGCCTCCCTCTTCGGCGGTCGGCAAAAGACGGCACGGACATCGCAATCCCCCCGGTGAGCGCTCCCCTGAAAACCACCGGGATCCTAGCCGCTCGCACACGAATTCCCTAGGGAAAAAGGCGAGTTGCGGCCGGTCTCCGGGTCACGCTTCGATTGCGACCCGACTGTCCTGGCCGTCCATGGTGTCGAGGCGGCGCAGGATGATGCCCTCCCGCAGCGCCCATGGGCAGATGTCCAGCTCGTCCAGGCCGAACAGGTCCATCGCGGCGTCGGCGACCAGCGCGCCGGCCAGCAGCTGACGGGCGCGGCCGAGCGAGACGCCGGGGATGCGGGCGCGTTCGGCGGGGGTCATGGCGGCGAGGCGGGGCAGCCAGGCGGAGAGGCCGGCCCGGGTGAGCTTGCGGGGGACGCGGACGCCGGCGCCCTCGGGGGCGGCGCCGGTCATCCGGGCGAGCTGCTTGAAGGTCTTGGAGGTGGCCACCGAGTGGTCGGGCGCGCCGAGGCGGGCGATCTCGCCGACCGCGCCGGCGATCTCGGCGCGGATGTGCCGCCGCAGTTCGCGGATGTCGCCGGGGTCGGCGACGTCGCCGGGGAGCCGGGAGGTGAGGCGTCCGGCGCCGAGCGGCAGGGAGGTGGCGACGTCGGGCTGTTCGTCGAGGCCGCAGGCGATCTCCAGGGAGCCGCCGCCGATGTCGAGGTTGAGCAGCCGGCCGGAGGACCAGCCGAACCAGCGGCGGACGGCGAGGAAGGTCAGCCGGGCCTCGTCCTGGCCGGACAGCACGGTGAGCGCGACGCCGGTCTCGTCCTCGACCCGGCGCAGCACCTCCTCGCCGTTGCTGGCCTCCCGGACGGCGGAGGTGGCGAACGGCAGCAGGTCGACGACGCCCTTGTCCTCGGCGACCCGCAGCGAGGAGGCGACCATCGAGACCAGCCGTTCGATGCCGATCGGGCTGATCGCGCCGTCCGCGTCCAGCAGCTCGGCGAGGCGCAGGTCGGCCTTGTGGGAGTAGGCGGGCAGGGGGGCCGCACCGGGGTGGGCGTCCACCACGAGGAAGTGGACGGTGTTGGAGCCTACGTCGAGCACACCGAGTCGCATGACCGTCCAACTTAGCCCAGACCGGTGACCTCCCGGGGTACCGGTGGGGTCACAGCAGCCCGTCCCAGAGCTGTTCGACGATGACCGCCCACCAGTTCTCGGGGTTCCGCAGCGCGGTCCGGTCGAGTGCGGCCAGCGCCCACTGGAACTCGGCGACGGCCGGGCCGGCCTGCTCGGGCGGCAGGTCGCGCAGGCGCGGGTAGCGCTCGGCGAGCAGCGCGAGGCAGCGGGTGAAGGCGGTCAGGTCGGCGTTGGTGTAGCGGGCCTCGCAGGTGTCGGGGTCGACGGCGCGGATCCGGCCCTGCGCGGTGTCGACGGTGAACAGCGCCCAGCCGTCGGTGCCGAGCAGCCGCTGGCCGATCAGCGCGGCGCGGGCCGCGGCGGTGGCGCGGCGGCCGCGGCCGAGCGCGCCGAGGTGTTCGGTGAGGTCGGGCAGGACGGGTCCGGCCTGCCCGGCGATGCCGTCGCTCTCGGGGAGGTGGAGGGTGAAGAACCCGGCCACCACCCGCGGCAGGCCGGTGCGCTGCAGGGCGCGGGCGGCGGCCTCGGGCAGGTCGGCGGCGAGCACCGCGGTCTGCTCGAAGCGGTGTGCGCCGTCCTCGCCGAACAGCGCGGCCAACCGCTGCCCGAGGCCGTTCTCGTCCTCGGGCTGGGCGGGCGGCACGGCGAGCGGGAACGGCATCCGGTTCCAGTGCCGGCCGGTGCGGGCGGCCAGCGCCCGGACGGCGGCCGCCCGGTGGTCGTGGCGCGGGCCGTACGGCTGCTCGAACTCGATCCGGACGCCGGGCAGCCGGGCCGCGATGACGTGCTCCCAGTAGCCGCCGGGGAGCATCGACAGCCGCAGGTCGGTGCGGAGCGCGATCAGGTCGTCGAGGGCGACGCCCTGCGCGGACAGCTGCTGCCAGGCGCGCAGCGCGGGGTGCGGGTGGCCGTGCGCGGAGTGCACGGTGAGCGACTGAGTGACGCCCTTGCCGTCCCGGTAGCTGAGCGCGGCCCGGGTGCCGGGGCCGGTGACGGGCGGCAGCGCCGGGTGGTGGCTCCCGGCGCCGAGGCGGTCGCGGTAGAGCCGCTCCACCTCGGGCACCGGGACGGACGGGAAGACGGTGAGTTCGCCGCTGACCCGGTCGACCACGGCACAGGCCGCGCCGATCTCCTCCGGGGCGCGGCGCACCCCGGTGAGCGGGTCGGTGAGGATCGGCGCGGGCTCCGGCCAGAGCACCCAGCCGAGGTCGAACTCGTGGCACCTGACAGGCCGCGAAGCCTCCTGCGGGAGGTCGCCGTTGACCCAGCGGTGGGCGGTGGCGAGGGCCTGTTCACGGCTGATCATCGGTTGGTGCTCCCGGCGGTGCGGTGGATGGTGAGACGGGAGCGCGGCGGCGCTGCCGCGGGCGGGACGTCCGCGGCCGGTTCCTCGGCGGGGGCGCCGGCCATGGCGGGCACCGGCTCGGCCACCGCGTCGTCGCGGTCCCCGGTGGGGACGGCGACGGTGACGGGCAGCGGAGCGGACAGGTCGATCGGCCGGTCGGCGGCGTCCACCGCGATCGCCCACAGGCCGTGGTCGGCCGGGTAGAGCGGGGTCGGCGCGGCGTAGCCGGTCTGGTGGTCGAGGTAGCTGAGCACGCCCTTGTGGTTGACGGCGTTCCAGGTGTGCGAGCGGCCGAAGCCGTCGACGGTGAGCAGCACCGCGCGGGTGCCGGTGCCGTGCGCGAGCAGTGCCTGGCCGAGCTTGCCGTGCGCCTCGGCGCCGTCGCCCAGGTCGAGGAAGCGGGTGCCGAGTTCGAGCTCGGCGCGGTCGCGGCCGCCGCGCTCGCCGGCCGGGCCGTCGGGCAGTCGCGGCGCGGCGCAGGTGGGTGCGGTGCCGAGCGTGTCGACGGCCGAAAGTGCCACGTCCACACAGTTGTTGGCGCGTCCGCTCTCGGTCGGGCCGCCGCCGTTGAGGACCTCGATCCACTCGCCGACCATCGGGTCCGGGAACGGCGCGGGGGTGCGCCGCACCACCTCGGCCTGGTGCGCGGGATCGACCGGTCCGAGCCCGCCGGGCAGCCCGTACGGGCGGCTGTCGGCGAGGGTGCGCACCACCTGCTCGGCGGAGCCGGGCCGCACCACGCCGCCCTGCCCGCCGCCGGAGAGCACCAGCCAGGCCGCGGACGCCTGGTGCAGCGGCGCGCCGGACTCGTCGGCGGGGCTGTGCCGCCGGACGTCCGGCAGCGGGTCGTGCCGGACGGGACCACCGGGGGCCTGCTGACCGATGCCGCCGCCGCCCGTGGGCGGGACCGGGCCGGTCACCGGACGGGCCGCCACCGGACGGCCGTCCGCCGCGTGCTGGCCGACACCGACCACCGCGGCCGCACCGCCGCCCTGCCCACCCGCGCCGGGGGCGCCGAGGGTACCGGCCGCAGCGCCGGGAGCACCCGGGGTGCCGGCTGCCGCACCGGCCGCAGCACCGGGGGCGCCGGCGGCACCGGCCGCCGCGCCCGGGGCACCGGGGGTACCGGCCGCGCCGGGAGTGCCGCCGGAGGCACCGCCGACCGGGCCCGCACCGGCCACCGGGCCGGCGCCGACCGAACCGCCGACCGAACCGCCGACCGGCACGCCGCCGCCGGCGGCCGGGGCGGAACCGCCGCCGACCGGGCCGAGCTGGATGGACGAGCCGCCACCCGAACCGCCCGAACCGCCGAACACCGAACCGGGGTCGCCGCGGTGCACACCACCGCCACCGCCACCGCTACCGCCGGACGACCAGATGTCACTGCTGTCCACCGACGGCGGGAGGTGCGGCGCGGGCGGCGTCAGCACCGAGTCGACGTGCACCGACACCGGCCCGTGCGACGAGGAGGGCGAGGGCGAGTCGCTCGGGGACCAGCCGCCACCGCCGCCGTAGGAACCGCCGCCACCGCCACCGCCGCCGTACGAACCGCCACCGCCACCGCCGCCACCACCGGACGAGCCGCTGTGCGAATTGCCGTACACCGGAGCCGAGTTGTTCTGGTAGCCGCCGGAGTTGCCGCCACCGCGGTGCCCACCGCCGCCTGCCGGAGCGGACTGCGGCTGGCCGCCGCCCTGGTCCTGGCCGCCCTGCTGGTCGAAGATCGCGCCGTCGAGCTTGCCCGGGAGCCCGTTCAGCGGGGAGTTGCCACCGGACATGTTGCTGCCGGGTCCGTTGCCGCGGCCGTTGCCCTGGCCGTTGCCGTTGCCGTTGCCCTGGCCGTCGTGGCCGTCGTGGCCGTTGTGGCCGTTGTGGCCGCCCTGGCCGTTGTGGCCGCGCGTACCGTCCCCGTACGGGCTGTTGTTCTGACCGTCGCCGATCGGCAGCGGCTGCCCGTCCTTGCCGAGCACGTCGAGCGGGCGGCCGTCGGCGCCGAACTGCACGATCTGCCCGTTCGGGCCGACCGCCTGCATGTCCGCGTTGACGGTGACGGCCTGGCCGTTGCTGCCGATCAGCAGGTGGCCCTTCTGGTCGGCGACCAGGCCGGAGACCGGGGTGCCGTTGGCGGCCATCATCACCGGGTGGCCGTCGTCGTCGAGCTTGGGGTGGCCGTCCAGGCCGAGGGCCAGCACGATGCCGGTGCCGACCAGCGCGCCGGTCAGGCCGACCAGCACCGGCTTGCCGTCCTTGCCGAGCAGCGGCTTGCCGTCCTCGCCCATCGCCACGCCGCCGACCGGGGTGCCGTCCGGGCCGACCAGCTGCTGGGTGCCGTCGGTGCCCTGGGTGACCTTCAGGCCCTCGACGCCCTTGACTCGCTGGCCGTCGTCGCCGACCAGGATCGGGTTGCCGTGCCGGTCGGTCTTGACGGTGCCGTCGGCCTTCAGCTCGGCGTGCACGCCGGCCACGCCGGCGACCTCCACCGAGCGGGCCACGCCGGACTTCGCCAGGACGCCGGTGACCTGCCCGGACCGGGCGGCCATCGAGCTCTCGCGCTTCTCGCCGTGCAGGCCGCGGCCGTCGGCCTGGGCGATCCGCTCCAGGGCTATCAGTGGGGGCTCCTTGGCGAGCGACTTCGCCGCCTCCGCCATGTCCCGCTCGAGCTGCTCCAGCAGCTGTCCGATCTTCAGCTTGGCGTGCTCGACGGCGGCCAGTTCCTCGGCCTCGGCGACGCCCTCCTTCACCAGGCCGGCCGCGCCGGACACCAGCCCGGAGATCAGGCCGCCGGAGACGATGTCCTTGCCGGCCTGGGCGATCTGCGCCTTGGCCTTCGCCTCGGCCGCGTCCGCCGCCCGGATCTTCTCGGTCAGCTCCTGCAGCACCGCGATGATCTCGGCCTTGCTGTGGTCGACCACGCCGGCCGCCTTGTCCAGCGCGCCGGCCACCAGGCCCGCCGCCGCCGAGGCGTCGTCCAGCTGGCCGCGGCCGCCGCCGCTGAACTGCTGCCAGTGCGTGGTGAACGCGTCCACCGCGGGGCCCTCGTTCTCCCCGGACACCCGCTGCGCGGCCGTGTTGCCGCGCCGCACCAGGGCGTCCGCCTCCGAACCGAACTCCCGCCACAGGCCGGCCGCCCGGCGCAGCCCGTCCTCGTCCGCCTGTGGCCACGCGTGGCCGGTCCGTGCCAGCGCGGGGGCGAGTTCCTCCGGCAGGTTCCTGGACACGTGCTCCCCCTTCGGGTGGTGCGGTTCGGCGTGCACAGCCGCCCGCCGCGTGCTCTGACTGCGGTTCAGGCCCGGCCGGTTGCGGTCGGGTGGTTCGACGACGGCGCGTTGAAGTCCGCGCTGACCTCGCTGTCGGTGCGCTCCATGTTGTCCGCCATGCTGTGCAGCCCCCGGCCGATCCGGCCCAGCCGCTCCGACAGACCCTGCAGCCCGGCCAGCACGCCCTCCCGGGCCTCGCCGTACGCGGTACCGAACGGCTTGCCCGGAGCGTCACCGCCCCACGGCGCACCCAGCGCCGCCAGCCCGCTCTCCAACTGCTTCGCCGCACTGCCGAACTCGTTCGAGACTGTCTCGAACTCCTTTGCCTCGCCGTGGAGTTCCCACGACCGGATGACGACCTTGTCGCCCATGTGCACTCCCCCGTGCAAGGGCGCTCATGCGCCCGACCTACCCCCGGCTGGGCCATCCTAGGGCCGCGCACGGCCGCCGCCGCCCGGGCTGCGGCCCTTTTCACAGCCGTTTCACCTACGCCGCCCACGGGCAGCCCCGGAAAACCCCCCAATCCCGGCAAACCAGACCAAAAGCCGCGATGCCCCTCCGCCCTCGCCCCGCCAGGCCATACCCTTGCCGGGTGGCACCAGCTGAGAACAAGAAGTCCAAGAAGTCCGGCAAGGCAGGCAAGGCCGGCGGCGCGGCCAAGGCCCCGGTCGTCGACCTGGCGATGCCCACCGTCCGCGAAGTCGCCCTCGACTTCCCGCGCGCCTGGGTCGAGTTCACCGACCCCGCCGACGAGGACCAGGTGTTCCGCTGCGACCTCACCTGGCTCACCTCCAACTGGGGCTGCATCTTCGGCAAGGGCTGCCACGGCATCCAGCCCGGCCGCGGCGCCTCCGACGGCTGCTGCACCCTCGGCGCCCACTACTCCGACGAGGACGACGAACAGCGCGTCACCGGACACGCCGCCCGCCTCACCCCCGACATCTGGGAACACCACGCCGAAGGCACCGACGCCAAGGGCTGGATCCGCCGCGACGGCGGCATCACCATGCTGGACGAGGACGGCGACCGCCAGACCCGCCGCGTCAACGGCGCTTGCCTCTTCCTGAACAGCCCCGGCTTCCCCGGCGGCGCCGGCTGCGCCCTGCACGTCCTCGCCCTCCGCGAGGGCCTCGAACCCCTGGAAACCAAGCCCGACGTCTGCTGGCAACTCCCGATCCGCCGCACCTACGACTGGATCGACCGCCCCGACGACACCCGCTACCTCCAGGTCTCCATCGGCGAATACGACCGCCGCGGCTGGGGCCCCGGCGGCCACGACCTCCACTGGTGGTGCACCAGCTCCCCCGAGGCCCACAACGCCGCCAAGCCCGTCTACGTCTCCTACCGCCCCGAACTCATCGAACTCATGGGCCCCGAGGCGTACGCGACACTCGTCACCCTCTGCGAAGCCCACAACCCCAAGCTGGCGCCGCACCCCGCAGGCATCTAGGGGGGCGTGCATCCAGGGGGCCGGGGGTACGCATTCAGGGGCCCGGGGGCGTGCATTCAGGGGCCCGGGGAACGGCGGGGCCAAGTCTGCGGAGGATCAACGGGGCGCGAAAAGGCCCCGTAGTTTCTGGTCCCCGCCCTTGACCCGCCGCAGCCTCCCGTCCGCCTTCCCTACTTGTCGATGTCCCCCACCACGAAGAACATCGACCCCAGAATCGCCACCATGTCCGCCACCAGCGTCCCCGGCAGCAATTCCGTCAGCGCCTGAATGTTGTTGAACGACGCGGACCGAAGCTTCAGCCGCCAGGGCGTCTTCTCCCCGCGCGACACCAGGTAGTACCCGTTCACCCCGAGCGGGTTCTCCGTCCACGCGTACGTCTCACCCTCCGGCGCCTTGAGCACCTTGGGCAGCCGCAGGTTGATCGGCCCGGCCGGCATCTCCACCAGCCGGTCCAGGCACGCGTCCGCCAGCGCGAGCGAGTTCTCGGTCTGTTCGAGCAGGCACTCGAACCGGGCCAGACAGTCCCCCTCCTCCCGCACCGGCACCCGCAGTACGTCCTGCAGTTCGCCGTACGCGAGGTACGGCTCGTCGCGTCGCAGGTCGAAGTCGACGCCGCTGGCCCGGGCGATCGGCCCGGTGACGCCGTACGCGTGCACGTGTTCGCGGGAGAGGACGCCGATGCCGGCCGTCCGGCCGCGGAAGATCTCGTTGCCGAGGACCAGGTTCTCGAAGACCGGCAGCTGCGAGCGGACGACGCCGATGGCCGCGCGGACCCGGCCGAGCCAGCCGGCCGGGAGGTCCTCCTTGAGGCCGCCGACCCGGTTGAACATGTAGTGCATGCGTCCGCCGGAGGCTTCCTCCAGGACGTGCTGGAGTTCTTCGCGGCCGTTGAAGGAGTGGAAGATCGGTGTGATGCCGCCCAGTTCCAGGGGGTACGAGCCGAGGAACATCAGGTGGTTGAGCACCCGGTTCAGCTCGGCCAGCAGCGTCCGCAGCCAGACGGCGCGCTCGGGGACCTCCATGCCGAGCATCCGCTCGACGGCGAGGACCACGCCGAGTTCGTTGGCGAAGGCGGACAGCCAGTCGTGCCGGTTGGCCAGCATGATGATCTGCCGGTAGTCACGGGCCTCGAAGAGCTTCTCCGCGCCGCGGTGCATGTAGCCGATCACGGGTTCGGCGGAGATGATCCGCTCGCCGTCGAGGACCAGCTTCAGGCGCAGCACGCCGTGCGTGGACGGGTGCTGGGGGCCGATGTTGAGCACCATGTCGGTGCTGCCGGGCTCCCCGGGGAGCGTCTGCGCGCCCGGGCCGATGCCGACCGTGGTCTCCGTCATGCCCGTCGACTCCTTCATGAGGGGAGAGTCTGCCATCCCGGCAGGCCCGCGAGGTCGTCCGGTACCGGCATGCGGACGGCCTGGACCAGCCAGTGGAATGCTCCGAGCCCGGCCGGGTCGGTGAGTTCGGCGGCCTCGCCGGCCCCGCCCAGGGCCCGCAGGTAGCCGGCCGGGTCGGTGGTGGCGAGGGCTAGTGGCGGGCGGGCGCCGCTGACGCCGAGCGCGCGCAGGGCGGTGCGCTGGGTGGTCAGCAGCACCGGATGAGCCGGGACCGCGGCGGCATCGAGGGCGACGTGCGCGGTCAGGTCGCAGCTGCCGTCGGGGACGGGTGCGGTCTCCCGGCCGTCCCGGAAGCCGGTGAGGGTGCCGAACGGGGGGCGGGTGTCGCGGGTGTGTGCGTAGTCGACGGCCACCGCGAGGCCGCGTTCCAGGGCGCCGACCGCCCCGGCCCAGGCGGCGTCCCGGGGGCCGCCCAGCTCCACCCGTTCCCCGGGCCACCAGTGTGCGGCCCAGGCCGCGTCGTCCGCATCGAGCGGTTCACCCAGCCGTTCGTAGCCGTCGGGGGCGACCTCGAGGTACCGCAGCTGCCCGTCCTCGTCGCGTTCGGCGAGGTCGAGGGGGACGTTGTCGAGCCACTCGTTGGCGAACAGCAGGCCGGTGACGCCGGACGGCAGCTCGGGGCCCCAGCCGATCCCGTCGGGCAGGCCGGCGGGGCGGTCGGCGAGTTCGACGGCGTGGAACGCGACCCGGGCGCGCAGTTCGGCGGGCAGTGCGTCACGGACGGCGACGGTGAGTTCGCCGCGGCCGGCGCCGACGTCCACGAAGGCCAGCCGGTCCGGCGAGCCGAGCGCGGCGTCGACCCCTGCCAACAGGCGGGCCACCGCGCCGGCGAACCGGGCGGAGGCGTGCACGGAGGTGCGGAAGTGCCCGGCCGGGCCCTCCGGCCTGCGGTAGAAGCCGCCGTCGGGCCGGTACAGCGCGTGTTCGATCGCGGGCCGCCACCGCATCCATGTCATAGCGGGCGACGTTACCGGGAGGAGGGGATCTCCACCTTGGGGAGTAGCACCGGATCGCTCTCCCGACGGACCTGAACACGCCATCCGACTCCCTAGGCTGGACCTGTGCATCGACTCAACGCCTGGCTCCGCCGACACCCCATGGTGGTCGACTCCGCCTGGGCACTGATGGTGCTGTTCCCGGGCGTGCTCGTCGCGCTGGACCAGGCCACGCCCGACGGATATCGGCTCTCCGGCGCCGCGAGGTTCCTGGCCGTCGCGGTCGCCGTGATCCTGCCCGGACTAATGGTCGTCCGGCGGCGCTGGCCCGACATCACCACCGCAGTGGCCGTCGTCCTCGGCATCGGCCAGATCGCCCTCGTGATCGAACCCGGCGCGGCCAGCATCGGCTACCTGGTGTTCGCCTACACCGGCGCGGCCTTCGGCAGACGCTGGACGCCCTGGCTGGCACTGGTCGCCAGCCTGGCCGCCGGGCCGCTCACCGTCTGGCGGCTGATGCCGACGTCGCCCGATGCCCCGAACGACACCTTCGCCAAGCGGGTCCTGGTGGCCGCGCTGATGACCACCCCGTTCGTACTGTGCTGGGCGTGGGGCCGGCTGACCCGGGTCCGCCGCGCCTACCTGATCGAGCTGGAGGACCGGGCCTCCCGACTGGAGCGCGAACGGGACGCCCAGTCGCAGGTCGCGGTCGCCGCCGAACGCGCCCGGATCGCCCGCGAACTGCACGACGTGGTGGCGCACAACGTCTCCGTGATGATCGTCCAGGCCGACGGCGCCGCGTACGTCATGGACTCCTCCCCGCAGCAGACCAAGGAAGCGCTCGGCACCATCGCCTCCACCGGCCGCCAGGCGCTCGCCGAAATGCGCCGCCTGCTCGGCGTGCTGCGCACCGCCGACACCACCGGCGAGTACGTGCCGCAGCCCGGCGTCGAGGAACTCCCCGAACTGCTCGAACAGGTCCGCACGGCCGGCCTGCCGGTCGAGTTCACCGCCACCGGCGAGGTCCGCGAACTGCCCCGCGGCCTGGAGCTCACGGTCTACCGGATCGTCCAGGAAGCCCTCACCAACGTCCGCAAGCACGGCGGCCCCGACGCCCACGCCACCGTCGCCGTCGACTTCCGGGACGGCGACCTGGAGGTCCTGGTCGAGGACGACGGCCGCGGCAGCACCCGCGAACAGCTCGCCACCGGTGGCACCGACGGCCTCGGCCACGGTCTGATCGGCATGCGCGAACGGGTCGGCATGGTCAGCGGAAGCCTGGACGTCGGGCCCCGGCCCGGCGGCGGCTTCCGGATCCGAGCCGTCCTCCCCCTCAAAGTGTCCAAGTGAAGGAGACCCGACCGATGCCGATCCGCGTAATGCTGGTCGACGACCAGGAACTGCTGCGAACCGGCTTCCGGATGGTCCTGCAATCGCAGGGCGACATCGAGATCGCCGCCGAGGCCGGTGACGGCCAGCAGGCACTCGACGTCCTGCGCACCGCCGACGTCGACGTGATCCTGATGGACGTCCGGATGCCCCGCCTCGACGGCGTCCAGGCCACCCGCCGCATCTGCCTCGACGACCGCGGCACCCCGATCGAGGGCGCCCCCCGCGTCCTCATCCTCACCACCTTCGACCTCGACGAATACGCCTTCGCCGCGCTCAAGGCCGGCGCGTCCGGCTTCCTGCTCAAGGACGTACCGCCGGCCGAACTGGTCGCCGCGATCCGCGCCGTCAACGGCGGCGACGCGGTGGTCGCACCCACCACCACCCGCCGCATGATCGACCGCTTCGCCGAGGTTCTGCCCACTCCCACCGCGACGCCCGGCTCCGCAGTCCTCGCCCCGCTCACCGAACGCGAACGCGAGGTCTTCCTGCTGGTCGCCCAGGGCCTCTCCAACGGCGAGATCGCCCGCCGGCTGGTCCTCTCCGAAGCCACCGTCAAAACCCACGTCGGCCGCATCCTCGCCAAACTCAGCCTCCGCGACCGCGTCCAGGCCGTCGTCCTCGCCTACGAGAACGGCCTGGTCCGCGCCGGCGAAACCCCCTGACCCCGGCTGCGCCCACCCACCCGAGCACCCACCTGGCCAACGGCGCAGCCGCCGCGCCGCGGCCGGCCGCAGCAGCGCACACCCCGCCCGTCTCCGTTCCGCTGTGCTCGCTCGCCCACCCCGATCCCGCCCCTCCCCCTTCCTTGGTGGGTGCTCGGGCGGGTGGGTGGGCGCAGTAACGTGCACCCCCGCAGCCCGTACCATTGAGCGGTACGTCTGGTACCCGCCGAGGACTGGAACGGAAGAGTGCTGCACGACTTCGGAGACCCCTCCGACCCCGGTAACCGCCCGGCCCGGCTCGCTGTCGGTGTGGTCGGGGCCGGCCGGGTCGGTCCTGCCCTGGGTGCGGCCCTGCAACTGGCCGGCCATCGCGTGGTTGCCGCGTCCGGCGTCTCCGCCGCCTCGCGGCGTCGCGCCGAGGCCCTGCTGCCCGGTGTCCGCCTGGTGACGCCGCCGCAGGTGATGGCGGCGGCCGATCTGGTGCTGCTGACCGTCCCGGACGATGCCCTGCCGGATCTGGTGAGCGGTCTGGCCGCGACCGACGCCGTCCGTCCCGGCCAGATACTCGTCCACACTTCGGGCGCGCACGGCGTGGCCGTGCTGGAGCCCGCGACCCGCAAGGGCGCGTTGCCGCTGGCGCTGCACCCGGCGATGACGTTCACCGGCACCTCGGTGGATGTGGCCCGGCTGGCCGGCTGCCCGTTCGGTGTGACCGCGCCCGAGGAATTGCGTCCGGTCGCCGAGGCGCTGGTGGTGGAGATGGGCGGCGAGCCGTCGTGGATCCCGGAGGACGTCCGGCCGCTGTACCACACGGCTCTCGCGCACGGCGCGAATCACCTGGTCACGCTGGTCGCGCAGGCGATGGAGCTGCTGCGCACCGCGGGTGTCGCCGAGCCCGGCCAGATGCTCGGCCCGCTGCTCGGCGCGGCCCTGGACAACGCCCTGCGCTCCGGCGATCTGGCCCTGACCGGCCCGGTCGCCCGGGGTGATGTGGGAACGGTGCGCAAGCACCTGGACCGACTCGCTACGGTGACCCCGGACATCGGCCAGGCGTACCGGGCGATGGCGAAGGCGACCGCGCAACGGGCGGTCGCCAACGGATCGCTGAAGCCGGAACCGGCGGCAGCACTGCTGGACGTACTGAACGAGGAGAACCACTGATGGCACGCGACAGGCGCCCGGCGAAGGCCCCGAAGGCGGCGAAGGTCCGCAAGGCGGTGCTGACCCGCACCGTTGAGGAGTTCGAGGCCGCGTTCTGGCCGGACGAGCAGCCGGTGGACAACGCCGTGGTGATGACCATGGGCGCCCTGCACCAGGGCCACGCGGCGCTGGTCCGGGAGGCCCGCCGCCAGGTCGGCAAGGACGGCCGGGTGGCCGTCACGGTGTTCGTGAACCCGCTGCAGTTCGGCGCCGGCGAGGACCTGGACAGCTACCCGCGCACCCTGGACGCGGACGTCGCGCTCGCCGAGGAGATGGGCGCGGACGTGGTGTTCGCCCCGTCCGTGGACGAGGTGTACCCGAACGGCGAGCCGCTGGTGCGCCTCTCGGCGGGCCCGATGGGCGCGGGCTTCGAGGGCGCGTCCCGCCCCGGCCACTTCGACGGCATGCTGACCGTCGTCGCCAAGCTGCTGCACATCACCGACCCGGACTTCGCGGTCTTCGGCGAGAAGGACGCCCAGCAGCTGGCGATCATCCGCCGGATGGTCGCGGACCTGGACTTCGACGTGGAGATCGTCGGCGTCCCGACCGTCCGCGAGGAGGACGGCCTGGCGCTGTCCTCCCGCAACCGCTTCCTCTCCGACGACGAGCGCACCCAGGCGCTCGCCCTCTCCCGCGCCCTGTTCGCCGGCCGCGACGCCGGCGCCCAGGGTGCCAAGGCCGTCCGTGAGGCGGCTGCCGCCGCGCTGGACGGCGCGGACGGCATCTCCCTCGACTACCTCGCCCTGATCGATCCGATGTCCTTCACCGAGGCGCCGGACGACTACCGGGGCGAGGCGGTGCTCGCGCTGGCGGCCAAGGTCGGTCCGACCCGGCTGATCGACAACGTGAGCATCATCGTCCGATAAGTACGGCTGTAGCCCAGGCATGCACTCAGAGAGGCGTGACCACATGCTCCGCACCATGCTCAAGTCCAAGATCCACCGAGCCACCGTCACCCAGGCCGACCTGCACTACGTGGGATCGGTGACGGTCGACGAGGACCTGCTCGACGCCGCGGACCTGCTCCCCGGCGAGCTGGTCCACATCGTCGACATCAACAACGGCGCCCGGCTGGAGACCTACACCATCGCGGGCCCGCGCGGCTCCGGCATCATCGGCATCAACGGCGCGGCCGCCCGGCTGGTCCACCCCGGCGACCTGGTGATCCTGATCGCCTACGGGCAGATGGACACCGCCGAGGCCAAGGCGTACCTGCCGAAGGTGGTGTTCGTGGACGAGCACAACCGGGTCACCGGCCTGGGCGGCGACCCCGCGGACGCCCCCGAGGGCAGCGGACTGCTGCGCGGCGACGCCGCGTACGGTGGGGCGGACGGCGTGGCCGTCGCCGCCGCGCACTGAAGGAGCAGCTGAAGCCATGTCGCACCGCCTGACCGCCCCTGCCCCCGGCTGGACCACGAGCACCGACGTGGTCGTGGTCGGCTCCGGCGTGGCCGGACTCACCGTCGCGCTCAATGTCCGCAAGGCCGGTCTGCGGGCCATGGTGGTCACCAAGGCGATGCTCGACGACGGCTCCACCCGCTGGGCCCAGGGCGGCATCGCCGCCGCCCTGGGCGAGGGCGACACCCCGGAGCAGCACCTCCAGGACACCCTGGTCGCGGGCGCCGGGCTGTGCGACGAGGAGGCGGTCCGCACCCTGGTCACCGAGGGGCCGGACGCGGTGCGCCGGCTCATCGAGGTGGGTGCCGAGTTCGACCTGGACGAGGACGGCGAGATCGTCCTCACCCGCGAGGGCGGCCACCACCGGCGCCGGATCGCGCACGCCGGCGGCGACGCCACCGGCGCCGAGATCGAGCGCGCCCTGGTCGCCGCCGTCGAGGCCGACCCTGGCCTCGAACTCATCGAGCACGCCCTCGTCCTGGACCTGCTCACCGACGCCGGCGGCCACGCCTCCGGCGTCACCCTGCACGTGATGGGCGAGGGCCAGCGGGACGGCGTCGGCGCGATCCTGGCCCGCGCCGTGGTGCTGGCGTCCGGCGGCATGGGCCAGATCTTCTCGGCCACCACCAACCCGGCGGTCTCCACCGGCGACGGCGTCGCGCTCGCCCTGCGGGCCGGCGCCGAGGTCACCGACCTGGAGTTCGTCCAGTTCCACCCCACCGTGCTGTTCCTCGGCGCGGACGCGCAGGGCCAGCAGCCACTGGTCTCCGAGGCCGTCCGCGGCGAGGGCGCGTACCTGGTGGACGCCGACGGCGTGCGTTTCATGACCGGTCAGCACGAACTCGCCGAGCTCGCCCCGCGCGACATCGTCGCCAAGGCCATCACCCGCCGGATGCACGAGCACGGCACCCGGCACATGTACCTGGACGGGCGACACTTCGGCGCCGAGATGTGGGAGAACCGCTTCCCGACCATCCTGGCCGCCTGCCGCAGCCACGGCATCGACCCGGTCACCGAGCCGATACCGGTCGCCCCCGCCGCGCACTACGCCTCCGGCGGCATCCGCACCGACCTGCACGGCCGCACCACCGTCCCCGGCCTGTACGCCTGCGGCGAGGTCGCCTGCACCGGCGTGCACGGGGCCAACCGCCTCGCCTCCAACTCGCTGCTCGAAGGCCTGGTGTTCGCCGAACGGATCGCCGCCGACCTCGCCGAGCTCGCCGAGGCCGGCCGGCTCCCCGCCCGCACCGTGGACGCGGACGCCGCCCAGGCCGCCGCGCCGGTGCCGCTGCTGCCCGCGGAGAGCCGCGGCGCGATCCAGCACCTGATGTCCACCGGCGCGGGCGTGATCCGCTCCGCGGACTCGCTGGCCGCCACCGCGAAGGGCCTGGAGGCCCTGCCCGAACCGGCCCACCCCGCCTCCCCGTCCGTCGAGACCTGGGAAGCCACCAACCTCCACCAGGTCGCCACCGCCCTCACCGCCGCCGCCACCCTCCGCGAGGAGACCCGCGGCTGCCACTGGCGCGAGGACTTCCCCGACCGCGACGACACCACCTGGCACCGCCACGTGACCCACCCGCTCAGCAGCTGACGTCTTCCGCATCCCGCTCTTCGCGCCCGCATCCCCCTTTGGAGCCCTCTTCATGTCCCACGACGAACTCCCCCTCCTCTCCGCCGAATCCGCCGAAGGCGGCTGTGGTGACGGCTGCGCGTGCGGTGACGGCGAGGTGTACGAGACCGGGCTCGACCCGGCGCTGGCCGAGCTGCTGGAGGAGGCCGGCCTGGACCCGGTCGAGGTCGAGGACGTGGCGATGATGGCCCTGTCCGAGGACCTGGCCGGCGGCGAGGACGTCACCTCGGTGGCGACCGTCCCCGCCGAAGCCGTCGCGACCGCGGACTTCACGGCCCGTCAGGCGGGCGTCGTCGCGGGCCTGCGGGTCGCCGAGGCGGTCGTCTCGCTGGTGTGCGAGGACGAGTTCGAGGTCGAGCGGCACGTCGAGGACGGCGCGGCGGTCGAGGCCGGCCAGGTGCTGCTCTCGGTGCGCAGCCGCACCCGCGACCTGCTCACCGCCGAGCGTTCGGCGCTGAACCTGCTCTGCCACCTGTCCGGCATCGCCACCGCGACCCGTGCCTGGGCGGACGCCCTGGAGGGCACCAAGGCGGTCGTCCGCGACACCCGCAAGACCACCCCGGGCCTGCGCGCGCTGGAGAAGTTCGCGGTCCGCGCGGGCGGCGGCGCCAACCACCGGATGGCGCTCTCGGACGCGGCCCTGGTGAAGGACAACCACGTGGTCGCGGCCGGCGGCGTCGCCGAGGCGTTCACCGCCGTCCGGGCCGCGTTCCCGGAGCTGCCGATCGAGGTCGAGGTGGACACCATCGACCAGATCACCCCCGTGCTGGAGGCCGGCGCGGACCTGATCCTGCTGGACAACTTCAGCACCGAGCAGCTGCGCGAGGCGGTCGCCCTGGTCGCGGGCCGGGCGAAGCTGGAGGCTTCCGGTGGCCTGACCCTGGCCACGGCGCGCGAGGTCGCGGAGACTGGTGTCGACTTCCTGGCCGTCGGCGCCCTGACGCACTCCTCGCCGATCCTGGACATCGGCCTGGACCTCCGCAGTTCCTGACCCTTCCAAGCAGAAAGCGCCCCATGCTCCTCACCATCGACGTCGGCAACACCCAGACCACGCTCGGCCTGTTCGACGGCGAGGAGATCGTCGAGCACTGGCGGATCTCCACCGACCCGCGCCGCACCGCCGACGAAATGGCGGTGCTGCTCCAGGGGTTGATGGGCGCCCACCCGATCGTCTCGGCGGACGACCGGGTGGCCGGCCTGGCGATCTGCTCCTCGGTGCCGGCGGTGCTGCACGAACTGCGCGAGGTGACCCGCCGGTACTACGGGGACGTGCCGGCGGTGATCGTGGAGCCGGGTGTGAAGACCGGCGTGCACGTGCTGATGGACAACCCGAAGGAGGTCGGCGCGGACCGGATCGTCAACGCGCTGGCCGCCAACCACCTCTACGGCGGGCCGTGCATCGTGGTCGACTTCGGCACCGCCACCACCTTCGACGCGATCAACGCGCGCGGCGACTACGTGGGCGGCGCGATCGCCCCGGGCATCGAGATCTCGGTCGACGCCCTGGGCGGCCGCACCGCGATGCTCCGCAAGATCGAACTGGCCCGCCCGCGCAACGTGATCGGCAAGAACACCGTCGAGGGCATGCAGTCGGGCATCCTGTACGGCTTCGCCGGACAGGTCGACGGCCTGGTCAACCGGATGGCCAAGGAACTGGCCAAGGACCCGAACGACGTCCAGGTGATCGCCACCGGCGGCCTGGCCCCGCTGGTCCTCGGCGAGGCCGACTCGATCGACGTGCACGAGCCGTGGCTGACCCTGATCGGCCTCCGCCTGATCTTCGAACGCAACCGCCCCGCCACCGCCTGACGGCCCCTGACGCCCGGCCGGCCGCTATTGGACGGCCGACCGGGCGTCAGATGCACCATCTCATAGGCCAATCGGGACAAACACGTCCTCAATCGCCATAAGTCGGACGTACGGCACGTACTGTCGAGCCATGCCAACGCCTCACGGATCGCGCGGCGGTATGGCCTTCAGCGCCGACGAAGTCCGGGTGCTGCGCCGTGCCCTCGCCCAAGCCCTTTATCCGGCCGCGCCCGACCGGCTCCCGCTGCCCACCGCCACCGGCGAACTGTGGGCCGAGGACGTCCAGGAAGCGCTTCGACTCACCGAGGCCATCGACGAAGCGGTCCAGGAAGGCGGCCGGCTGCGCACCTTCCTGCTGGCCGACCTGGGCCGCTACCGCGCCGCCCTGCCCGGCAGCGCGGGCGGCTACCTGGAACGCCTGGAGGAAGCCGTCACCGACGGCTACCTGCCCACCGCCGAAGACCTCTCCGCCCTTCGCGCCCTGTCCCGCCAGCCGTGCGGCCCGCCCGAACACGCCCGCCGCTCCCGGCTCGCCGGACGCTGCCACGCACTCGCCGAGGCGGAGGTCCGCGAGCGCCTCTCCCTCGGCTCCGGACAGCGGCACCTCGCCGCCGTACCGAGCCCCGCGCCCGAACCCCAGCCCGCCATCCCAGTTGGAGGACGGTTCCCGATGAGCGACCAGCACCCGCAGCCCCCCGCCGATCGCCCCCGGCCGCGCCGGATGCCCACCCCCGCCGAACTCTTCGGCCGCCGCACCCGCCCCGCCCCCGAACCCCCCACCGACACCGAACACCCGGAACTCGCCACCGGCACCGACGGCTGATCCACCGTCAACTCGCCCGAGCCCCCTCCCCGGAGGGGGCTTTTCGCGTGGCCCCAGTGTCTCCGGCAAGCTGCCCGCCGATTGCGGGAAGATCAACCCGGGCCTCGTCCACTGTTACCTGCCGACCTTCCTGCTGAACGGCGCGGACCGGACCTTCGACCTGCCGCTCGCGGTCGCCGACCCGGCCGCCGGCCCGACGGTCACCATCGGGGTGACCACCGAGCAGGGCCTGTACGAGAACGCCGTCCAGCCGCTGCCGTACGACGACGTGGACGCCAACAACACCACGTCGCTGGCGCTCGGCACCACCGCCACCCAGAGCTGACCGGACGCCAGGACGCCCCGGGCCGCCCGTCGGCGGTCCGGGGTTCCGGCGTTGTCGGGTGCGTGGGGCGATATCCCGTGGCGGAACAGCCCGTGAGCCTGGCTACCCTGGTGGGGTGAGCGATCAGAGCACTCTCCCCGCGACCGACGACCTTCCCGAGCAGATGCGCGTCCGGCGCGAGAAGCTGGACCGGCTGCGGGCCGCCGGCATCGACCCGTACCCGGTCGGTTTCCCCCGCACCTCGACCATCGCCGAGCTGCGCGACAAGCACCCGGACCTGGCGCCGGACACCGCGACCGGCGAGCGGGCGGGCATCACCGGCCGGGTCATCCTGGCCCGCACCGGCGGCAAGCTCTGCTTCGCCACCCTGCGCGACGGCTCCGGCGACCTCCAGGTGATGCTGTCCCTGGACAAGCTGGGCGAGGAGCGGCTGGCCGCCTGGAAGGCCGACATCGACCTCGGCGACCAGGTCGGCGTCGAGGGCGAGGTGATCACCTCCCGCCGCGGCGAGCTGAGCGTGATGGTGGACCGATGGGAGCTCACCGCCAAGTGCCTGCGCCCGCTGCCGGACAAGCACAAGGGCCTGACCGACCCGGAGGCCCGGGTCCGCCAGCGCTACGTGGACCTGATCGTGAACCCCGAGGCGCGCGAGATGCTGCACCTGCGCACCCGGGTGATCCGCTCGATCCGCCGCACCTACGAGGACCGCGGCTACCTCGAGGTCGAGACCCCGATGCTGCAGCCGATCCACGGCGGCGCCAACGCCCGTCCGTTCAGGACGCACATCAACGCGTACGACATCGAGCTGTACCTGCGGATCGCGACCGAGCTGTACCTGAAGCGGCTGGTGGTCGGCGGCGCCGAGAAGGTCTTCGAGATCAACCGGAACTTCCGCAACGAGGGCGCGGACGCCACCCACAACCCGGAGTTCACCGCCCTGGAGTCGTACGAGGCGTACGGCGACTACGACACCCAGGCCGAGCTGATCCGGGCGATCATCGTGAACGCCGCGCAGGACGCGCTGGGCACCACCGTGGTCAAGGGTCTCGGCCCGGACGGCGTCGAGCACGAGATCGACCTCGCCGAGCCCTGGCAGGAGGTCTCGGTCTACCCGGGCATCTCCGCCCACCTGGGCACCGAGGTCACCCCGGCCACCACGGTGGACGAGCTGCGCAAGCTCGCCGACGAAGCCGGCATCCCGTACGAGAAGGAGTGGGGCCACGGCCAGATCGTCCTGGAGATGGTCGAGCGCCTGCTGGAGCACCACGCGATCAAGCCGACCTTCATCAAGGACTACCCGACCGAGGTGTCCCCGCTGACCCGCCAGCACCGCTCGATCGAGGGTGTCGCGGAGAAGTGGGACCTGGTGATCTTCGGTACCGAGATCGGCACCGCCTACTCCGAGCTGATCGACCCGGTCGAGCAGCGCGCCCGCCTGACCGCGCAGTCGCTGCTGGCGGCCGGTGGCGACGTCGAGGCGATGCAGCTGGACGAGGACTTCCTGCGCGCCCTGGAGTACGCGATGCCGCCCACCGGCGGCCTCGGCCTGGGTGTGGACCGCCTGATCATGCTGCTGACCGGCAAGAACATCCGCGAGACGGTGCTGTTCCCGCTGGTGAAGCCGGAGAAGGCCGGTAAGAGTGACAAGGCCGCCGAAGCCGACGAGGACACCGAGGAGTAAAACCATGGAGTACGTCAGCGCGATCGTGCCGCCACTGGTCATGGCGATCGGTTTCGCCTTCCTGGTGCGGGCCATCATCCGCAGCCAGGGCGGCGCCCAGAAGGCCAAGGAGGACGCCGCCGCCGAGGCGATGGTGTCGCGTTCCTCCGCCGAATAGTCCGACCGCAGACCGGCGCGCCGTTCCCTCTTTCGGGGAGCGGCGCGCCGGTCTGTTTGCCATTTGCCGCCCTTTGTCCGATTCGGTCCTATCCTGGGCCGCACTATGGTGCGGCAACTCGGAGAACTCGAGAACGACATCATGACCCGGGTGTGGCAGTGGAACCGCCCGGTCACCGTTCGGGAGGTTCTGCAGGATCTGCGTTCGGAACGTGAAATCGCGTACACAACAGTGATGACGGTGCTCGACAAGCTCTATCGAAAGGGCTGGGTGCGCCGGGAGCGCGCCGGGCGCGCATACCGATATGAGCCAGTGTCCTCACGCGAGGCTTACACCGCCGCGCTGATGAACGACGCCTGGGCGACGAGTGACAATCCGGCCGCGGCTCTGGTGCACTTCTTCGGGATGATGTCGCCGGAACAGCGCGAGTGGCTGCGGGACGCTCTCCGAGTGGCCGGGGCCGATACCGAGGAGACCCGCCCGCCCGAGGCACGATAACGTTCCCAGGCATGGAGGTCACCATCCGCCGTGCGCGGACCACCGACGTACGCGCCGTTCGTCGGCTCATCGACACGTACGCCCGCAACGGCATTCTGCTCGACAAGCCGACCGTCACGCTGTTCGAATCCGTCCAGGAGTTCTGGGTCGCCGAACGCGACGAGGACGGCCGCGTGGTGGCCTGCGGCGCGCTGCACGTGATGTGGGAGGACCTGGCCGAGGTGCGCACCCTCGCGGTCGATCCGATCTGCAAAGGCCTCGGCATCGGCCACCAGCTACTGGACAAGCTGCTGGAGACGGCGCGCTGGCTCGGCGTCCGTCGGATTTTCTGCCTGACGTTCGAGGTGCCGTTCTTCTCGAAACACGGCTTCGTCGAGATCGGCGAAAACGACGATCGTACGGCAGACCCGGCGGTCGTGGCCACAGAAGTCTATGAAGAACTTCTGCGCTCGTACGACGAAGGTGTCGCCGAGTTCCTCGACCTGGAGCGGGTGAAGCCGAACACGCTGGGCAACTCGCGCATGCTGCTGCACCTCTGATCCGGCTCTGCGGGCACGGCGAGCGGCACAGGGGTTTGTGTTTTCCGGGAAAAGGCGCTTTCCTTTCACTAGGCAATGGACCGTTATCGCGGAAAGGGAAGCCCGTGGCACAGAGGGTTCAGGTCATTCTGGAAGACGATCTCGACGGTGGCTCCGCGGACGAGACGGTGACGTTCGCCCTGGACGGCGTGGCCTACGAGATCGACCTGAAGAGCGACAACGCGGACAAGCTCCGCGGTCTGCTTGCCCCGTACGTCGAGAAGGGCCGCAAGCAGAGCGGTCGGCTGACCGCCCCGCGTCGCGGCGGCAGCACCCGGGGCGCCGGTCGCTCCGCCGCCTCGACCGGACAGGCCGACACCGCCAAGATCCGTAACTGGGCGAAGGAGAACGGCTACCCGGTCAACGACCGCGGCCGCGTCCCGAGCAACGTGCGCGAGGCGTACGAGAAGGCCAACGCCTCCTGAGGCGTCCGGCTCACCACCGCGCGGGCGGCAACCCCAGCCGCTCCCGCGCACAGGCGTCCGCCAGGGCGTCCAGCAGGCAGAGCAGGTCGGGCGAGCGCAGGTCCAGTGCGGGCCGCTCGGAGCCGACCCGCAGCCAGTCGGCGGTCCGCGGTTCGGGCACCCGGGGCTCTCCCGGGTGCGCCGTGACGGCGTCGATCGGCAGCCGCAGTTCGGGGCCCCAGCCGAGCCAGCCCAACAGGTCGGGCACCGGCTCGGCGGCTCCGGGGGCGAGCAGGAAAGCGGCCCGGCCGCCGCGCCGCAGCACCGGTCCGGTGGTGCGGCCGAGCCGGTCGAGGCGGCCGAGGGCGGCCAGTGCGGGCCGCAGCGGTGCGATCACCAGGTCCGTTCCGGCCCGGCCGGGGACGGCCGTCCGAGGTGCCTTCGAGGTGCAGGCGGCGGCCGGCGGCGGACTGGTCACGACCTGTGCAACGCTGGAGTGAGCGACCCGGTCACGACCGCCACCGGTGTGGCAGTACGTCACGCGCGGCCGACCTGACCGGTCGTCACTCCGGGTGCCCGGTCGGCCGACTTCTCGCCAGGCGAACAAGCACCCCCCGTAAACCGCGCGAAACCCGCCGCCCAACCGGGTATGAATGCAGGTGGACGGGGTCGCAGGAGCCCGGCCGCAGCACTGCGCGGGGCCGGTCCACCGGTTCCACCGGACTGTGTTCGCCGTTGGCGTAGCGGTATCCGGTGCATCGGGCCCGCCGCTGGGAACACCGTCTCCCAGCATCAGGTTGGGAAAGGTGTCGGCTGGTCGCGCAGCATGTTTCTCCCGCTCCGGTGGGAGTTCCGTAGCCGCGCCGCTGAGCGGGACTAGCATGCGGAAGGACAGGGCGGGGACGGCCCCCGAACTGACCGACCGCTCTGAGGAGCGATTAACGATGTTCGAGAGGTTCACCGACCGCGCGCGGCGGGTTGTCGTCCTGGCACAGGAAGAAGCCCGGATGCTCAACCACAACTACATCGGCACCGAGCACATCCTCCTGGGCCTGATCCACGAGGGCGAGGGTGTCGCCGCCAAGGCGCTGGAGAGCCTCGGCATCTCGCTCGAGGCGGTCCGCCAGCAGGTCGAGGAGATTATCGGCCAGGGCCAGCAGGCCCCGTCCGGCCACATCCCCTTCACTCCCCGGGCGAAGAAGGTGCTGGAGCTGTCGCTCCGCGAGGCCCTTCAGCTCGGCCACAACTACATCGGCACCGAGCACATCCTGCTCGGCCTGATCCGCGAGGGCGAGGGCGTCGCCGCCCAGGTCCTGGTGAAGCTCGGCGCCGACCTGAACCGGGTGCGCCAGCAGGTGATCCAGCTGCTGTCCGGCTACTCCACCAGCGGCGGCAAGGAGTCCGCCACCGCCGGTGGCCCCGCCGAGGGCACCCCGTCCACCTCCCTGGTGCTCGACCAGTTCGGCCGCAACCTGACGCAGGCCGCCCGCGAGGCCAAGCTCGACCCGGTGATCGGGCGCGAGAAGGAGATCGAGCGGGTCATGCAGGTGCTGTCCCGCCGCACCAAGAACAACCCGGTGCTGATCGGCGAGCCCGGCGTCGGCAAGACCGCCGTCGTCGAGGGCCTGGCCCAGGCGATCGTCAAGGGCGAGGTCCCGGAGACGCTGAAGGACAAGCAGCTCTACACGCTGGACCTCGGCGCCCTGGTGGCCGGCTCGCGCTACCGCGGTGACTTCGAGGAGCGCCTGAAGAAGGTGCTCAAGGAGATCCGCACCCGCGGCGACATCATCCTGTTCATCGACGAGCTGCACACCCTGGTCGGTGCGGGCGCCGCCGAGGGCGCGATCGACGCCGCCTCCATCCTGAAGCCGATGCTGGCCCGCGGTGAGCTGCAGACCATCGGTGCCACCACGCTGGACGAGTACCGCAAGCACCTGGAGAAGGACGCCGCGCTGGAGCGCCGCTTCCAGCCGATCCAGGTCGCCGAGCCCTCGCTCCCGCACACCATCGAGATCCTCAAGGGCCTGCGCGACCGGTACGAGGCGCACCACCGCGTCTCGATCACCGACGCCGCCCTGGTCGCCGCCGCCACCCTGGCCGACCGGTACATCTCGGACCGCTTCCTGCCGGACAAGGCGATCGACCTGATCGACGAGGCCGGTTCCCGGATGCGCATCCGCCGGATGACCGCGCCGCCGGACCTGCGCGAGTTCGACGAGAAGATCGCCGAGGTTCGCCGGGAGAAGGAGTCCGCGATCGACGCGCAGGACTTCGAGAAGGCCGCGTCGCTTCGTGACAACGAGAAGCAGCTGCTCCAGGCGAAGGCCAAGCGGGAGAAGGAGTGGAAGGCCGGCGACATGGATGTCGTGGCCGAGGTGGACGAGGAGCTCATCGCCGAGGTCCTGGCCACCGCCACCGGCATCCCGGTCTTCAAGCTGACCGAGGAGGAGTCCTCGCGTCTGCTGCGCATGGAGGACGAGCTGCACAAGCGGGTCATCGGCCAGGAGGACGCCATCAAGGCGCTCTCCCAGGCGATCCGCCGTACCCGTGCCGGCCTGAAGGACCCGAAGCGCCCCGGCGGTTCGTTCATCTTCGCCGGCCCCTCGGGTGTCGGTAAGACCGAGCTGTCCAAGACCCTGGCGGAGTTCCTGTTCGGGGACGAGGACGCGCTGATCGCGCTCGACATGTCCGAGTTCTCGGAGAAGCACACCGTGTCGCGGCTGTTCGGCTCCCCGCCCGGATACGTGGGTTACGAAGAGGGTGGCCAGCTCACCGAGAAGGTGCGCCGCAAGCCGTTCTCGGTCGTGCTGTTCGACGAGGTCGAGAAGGCCCACCCGGACATCTTCAACTCGCTGCTGCAGATCCTGGAGGACGGTCGCCTGACCGACTCCCAGGGCCGGGTCGTGGACTTCAAGAACACGGTCATCATCATGACCACCAACCTCGGCACCCGGGACATCTCCAAGGGCTTCAACCTGGGCTTCGCGGCCACGGGTGACGTCCAGACCGGCTACGAGCGGATGAAGGCGAAGGTCGGCGAGGAGCTCAAGCAGCACTTCCGTCCCGAGTTCCTGAACCGTGTCGACGACATCGTGGTGTTCCACCAGCTGTCCGAGGCGAACATCATCGAGATCGTCGACCTGATGATCGCGAAGGTGGACCAGCGGATGAAGGACCGCGACATGGCCATCGAGCTCAGCGCCGAGGCGAAGAGCCTGCTGGCGAAGCGCGGTTACGACCCGATCCTGGGCGCCCGTCCGCTGCGTCGCACGATCCAGCGGGAGATCGAGGACCACCTGTCCGAGAAGATCCTGTTCGGCGAGCTGCGGGCCGGCCACATCGTGGTGGTCGGCGTGGAGGGTGAGGGCAAGGCTGCCAAGTTCACCTTCCGCGGCGAGGAGAAGTCCCCGGTGGCGGACACTCCGGCGGCGGTCTCGGCGACCGGTCCGGATCTGACGAAGTAATAGCGCCACAAAGCGCCTTCCAAGCCTCCGCCCCCGACCTGGTCAGGTCGGGGGCGGAGGCTTTTCTGCGTTCGGGTTTTCAGTTGAAAAACTGTTTAGGTTTCCGTGCGCTGTGAATGCGGACGTTTGGAAGGCCGAACGGGTGGGTTCCGGCGCGGTGCGAGTGCGACCGACCCGCCTCCTGCCAGCGCCGTAGGTAGATTGACGGATCGTCAGATCATTTGAGTTGCCGGAGCATAGCGGCGTGGCCATGGCAAGGTCAAGGTCTTTCTTTTTTACCCGACCTTGGGTCAAATGTCGTCCACCTGTCTTGCATTGGTTCACCGGATCGGCCATCCGCCGCACCCGGTAAGGGGAGGACGTCCCAGTTGAAGATGACCAAGAAGGTCGCCGCGGCCTCCGCCGCCATCGCGGTGACCGCCGCGCTTGGTGTCGGCATGCTGCCGGGCACGGCTACCGCCGCGCCGGCGACGCCGGTCCTGAAGGACCCGGCCGACGCCATTCAGAACGACACGGTGCCGCGCGAACTGCAGAGCCCGCTGATCGACAAGGTTGAGGGCGAGCAGAAGGCTGCGATAGAGCAGCTGATCAACGGCACCGCCAAGATCGAGAAGCACGGCAACAGCAGCGCGGTGAAGCTCGGCCGCGACAAGTACGTCGAGCTCTCCCGTGAGCGCACCGACCGGATCTTCACCATTCTGGTCGACTTCGGCGACCAGGTGGACAACACCACCAAGACCGCCGACGGCAAGGTGAAGTACGGCGGTACCCCCGGCCCGGCGCACAACAAGATCGAATCCCCGGACCGCACCAAGGACAACTCCACTGCCTGGCAGGCGGATTACAACCAGGCCCACTACCAGGACCTGTACTTCGCGGCGAACAAGCCGTCGCTGAAGACCTACTACGAGAAGCAGTCCTCGGGCCGCTACTCGGTCGACGGCCTGGTCACCGACTGGGTGCGGGTCCCGTGGAACGAGGCCCGCTACGGCTCGGACTACTGCGGCCAGCACATCTGCGCCAACGCGCAGGACCTGATCCGCGACGGCATCAACGCCTGGGTCGCCGACCAGAAGGCCAAGGGCCGCACCGACGCGGACATCAAGGCCGACCTGGCGCAGTACGACCAGTGGGACCGTTACGACTACAACGGCAACGGCAACTTCAACGAGCCCGACGGCTACCTGGACCACTTCCAGATCGTCCACGCCGGTGAGGACCAGTCGGCCGGCGGCGGCGTCCAGGGCACGGACGCGCTGTGGGCGCACCGCTCGTACGTGTACGCCAACCAGGCCGGCAAGACCGGTCCGGCGAACAACAAGCTCGGCGGCACCCCGATCGGCGACACCGGCCTGTGGGTCGGCGACTACACCATGCAGCCGGAGAACGGCGGCCTGGGCGTGTTCGCCCACGAGTACGGCCACGACCTGGGCCTGCCGGACCTGTACGACACCTCCGGCACCGGCATCGACAACTCGGTCGGCTTCTGGTCCCTGATGTCCTCGGGCTCCTGGCTGGGCGAGGGCCGCAACGAGATCGGCGACATGCCGAACGACCTGGACATCTGGTCGAAGCTGAAGCTCGGCTGGCTGGACTACGACACCGCCAAGGCCGGCAAGAACGCTGTCAGCCTGCTCGGCCCGGCCGAGTACAACAACAAGCGCAAGCAGGGTCTGGTCGTCGACCTGCCGGCGAAGACCGTCACCACCGAGATCAACACCCCGTTCGCGGGTGGCAACGAGTGGTGGAGCGGCAGCGCCGACAACCTGAACGTCACCCTGACCCGTGATGTCGACCTCACCGGGAAGACCTCGGCCTCGCTCACCGCGAAGGCCTGGTACGACCTGGAGCAGGACTACGACTTCGCGTACGCCGAGGTCTCCACCGACGGCGGCAAGAACTGGTCCTCGCTGGCCGGCACCTTCAACGGCAAGGCGCTGCCGGAGAACTCCATCACCGGCAACTCGGCCGGCTGGGGCGACCTGGCGTTCTCGCTGGACGCGTACGCCGGCAAGGCGATCAAGCTGCGCTTCCACAACACCACCGACCCGGGCGTCCACATGAAGGGCCTGGCCCTGGACGAGATCGCGATCACCGCGAACGGTGCGACGGTCTTCACCGACGGTGCCGAGAACGGTGACAACGGCTGGACCGCGTCGGGCTTCTCCCGGATCTCCGGCAAGTTCAACAAGGACTACGACCAGCACTACCTGGTCGAGAACCGTCAGTACGTGTCCTTCGACAGCACGCTGAAGACCGGCCCGTACAACTTCGGTTCGGCCGCCCGCCCGGACTGGGTCGAGCACTACGCCAACCAGAACGGCATCCTGATCTGGCTGTGGGACTCCTCGCAGTCCGACAACAACGTCGCCAACCACCCCGGCCAGGGCCTGATCCTCCCGATCGACGCCCACCCGGCCCCGCTGAAGTGGAACGACGGCACCCTGATGCGCCCGCGCTTCCAGGGCTACGACTCCACCTTCCGCTTCGACCGCACCACCGGTCTGCAGCTGCACCGGGCCGACGCGCTCACCAAGATCCCCAGCGAGCGCGGCGTGACGGTCTTCAACGACCGCACCAACAAGTACTGGGACGAGAGCAACAAGTACAGCTCCGTCCAGGTGCCGAACACCGGTACCCAGATCGAGGTGCTGTGGCAGTCGCACAACGAGCTGGAGGCCCTGATCCAGGTCAAGCGCTCCAAGTGACGCTTGCCTGAGGACGGCTGAACAGCAGGACTGAACGAAGAGCCCCGGCGGTTTTCGGACCGCCGGGGCTCTTCGTCGTTGTCGGAGGGCGTTGTCGGAGGGCGTTGTCGGAGGGCGTTATCGGAGCAGGGCGAGGAAATCCGTCATCGCCTCGGTGATTTCCTTGGCGCTCCACTCCAGGGCGGCGGCGGCCACCGTCACCTCGGTCATCGCCGCGCCGGGCTGCGGGCCGGGCTCGAACCAGCCGCCGAACAGCGACACGCCCTGCTCCTCGGCCTGCCGGTGGCCGGCCTCGATCAGCTGTTCGGCCGGGTGCGGCAGCCAGAGCTGGAACTGGTGGGTGTGCGGCGGCTCCGGGTTGATCCGGGCGCCGGGGATCTCGGCAAGCGCGGCGGCGACCACCTTGGCGTGCGCCACGTAGTCGGGCAGTCGGGGCAGCTCGCGGTCCAGGCCGGCCAGGGCGGACAGCACCGCGGGCCACTGCTGCCACAGCTTGCCGCCGTAGCGGTGCCGCCAGACCTTGATCCGGCGGACGAACTCCTCCTCGCCGGCGACCAGGGCGCCGCTGTGTCCGCCCAGCGACTTGTAGCAGGAGACGTACACCGACCCGGCGCGGGCGCAGATCTCCGGCAGGCTCCGGCCCAGGTGTGGGGCGGACTCCCACAGCCGGGCGCCGTCCAGGTGGACGGGCAGGCCGCGGTCGGCGGCGAAGTCGTAGAGCGCGGACAGCTCCTCCCAGCTGGGCAGCAGGAAGCCAGCGTCGCGCAGCGGGAGTTCCAGCATCAGTACGTCGAACGGCTCGTCCAGGGCGGCCAGGCCCGCAGCGGTGGGCTGGCGCGGGCCGGTGGCCTGCGGGACGGAGCGCAGGCCGCTGAGCACCTGGTGGGCCCGGCGTTCGTGCACTTCGGGGTGGGCGAGCGGGTGCATCGCGACCACCGGTCCGTGGGTGTCGGCCCAGGTCTTCAGGGCGGCCTGCTGGGCCATCGTGCCGGTGGGGAAGTAGGCGGCGTCGGGCTTGCCGAGCAGGTCTGCGGTGCGGCGCTCCAGGGTGCGGACGATGCCGTCGCCGTACAGGTCGGTGGGCTCGTCCAGCGGGTAGGGGCCGTCGGCCAGTGCGGCGAGTTCGGCGAGCGATTCGCGGACGGTCTGCGGGCGGCCGCCGGACAGCAGGCGGTGGGCCTGGCGGCGGGCGGCGAAGCGGCGATCCTGCACCGGGGTGTCGTTCATCAGCTGATCATCTCCGACGGCTGGGTGGATCGGATGGTGCAGCTGGTTCGAAAGCCGGTTCTACCCGGGGCGGTTCGGGATCAAACCGGCCGCTTGCCGGTGGCGATGCTCACAGGGCTTCGACGACCTACGACCGACAGTAGGAGGTTTACGGGCGTATCTGCCTGTTTGTCCGACACCCGAGGTCGCTATTTCGTGAGCTTCACCCACTACCCATCGTCGTACGTCACACCTTTGGGCCTGCCCCCGGGGCTCGTTTACACCTGGAGTCGTTCCACCAGTTCGGCGAGCCACACCGGCTCGGCCCCGCTCTGGCCCCGTCCGTGAGGTACCGACTCCCGATGCGTTCTTTCCCCGCCACCGGCCGCCGGATTCTCCAGGCGATCAGCACCCGCCACGTCCACGCCGTCACCGCTTCCGACTCCACCGCCGCTGCGGCCCCGGCCCGCCGGACCCCCGCCAAGGCCGCCGCCGGCATCGCCGTGGTCGCCTTCGGCGCCATGCTGATCCCCGCCGGACACGCCTCCGCGCAGACCGTGCCGGACACCCTCGCCAGCTCTCCGTTCGCGGCGGACACCCACCTGGAGGGCGGCGCCCTCGATCTGTCCGCGCCGGTGGCCCACCAGGACGACGCCAGCCCGCTGGCCGTGGTGGCCAACAACCTGGAACACCTCGCGATCCCGACCGGCGAGCACCCCGCCGACGAGCACGCCGCGAACGAGCACCCCGCCGACGAGCACGCCGCGGACGAGCACCCCGCCGACGGGCACCAGGACCAGGCGCCGCAGGCCGAGCAGCCCGCCGCCCCGGCCGAGCAGCCCGCGCCGGAGCCCGCTCCCGCGCCGGAGCCCGCCCCGGCCCCCGCGCCCGAGCCCGCCCCGGCCCCCGCGCCGGCCAAGGTCGACTGGTCCTCCCCGGCCCCGGGCGCGCCGATCAGCAACCCGTACCACAAGACCAACCCGTCGTACGCGGCCGGCTACCACACCGGCACCGACTTCGCGGTGTCCGTGGGCACCCCGCTGGTGGCGGTCGGCAACTCGACCGTGGTGTCGTCCGGCTGGGCCGGCGCATACGGCAACCAGGTCGTGCTGAAGCTGTCCGACGGCCGCTTCGCCCAGTACGCGCACCTGTCGCAGCTCGAGGTGAAGGCCGGGCAGCACGTGAATGCCGGTGACCAGATCGGCAAGTCCGGCAACACCGGCAACTCGACCGGCCCGCACCTGCACTTCGAGATCCGTACCGTCAACCAGTACGCGAAGGTGACCGACCCGATCGGTTACCTGAAGGGCCACGGCGCGAACAACTTCTGATCCGCCGCACCCCCGCCCCGTCGCCGGGGCCCCTCGAGCCGTCCGCGTCAGTGCGCGGGCGGCTCGATGTGTGCGGCGACCTCCAGGGCGACCTCCAGGGCCGCCTCCGTCGCCTCCTCCAGGCTGGTGGTCGGCTCGGCCGGCTCCTGGCCGCGCTCGCACAGGTCGGTCCTGAGCAGGAACATCGCCGAGTGCATGGCGGTCAGCGCGACGGTGGCGCGCAGCTTGTCGCGGAAGCTCGGCTCCGGCCCGTGCAGCAGGGTGATCATCTTGATCATCCGCTCCTTGAACGCCAGCCCGGCCTCGGACTCCCGCAGCGCGGGCTGGTTCTCGTGGAAGAAGCGCAGCAGCGGCGCCCGCTCGCCCATGCCGGCGGCGAACCGGCGGATCAGTTCGTCGCGCAGCTCGGGCGACCAGTCCTTGTCCTCGCCGAACGCGATGGCGTCGTCCAGCGGGGCGGCCATCTTCTCGACGATGCCGCGGACGATGTCGTCCTTCGTCTTGAAGTGGTAGTACAGGGCGGCCTTGGTGACGCCGAGGCGGTCGGCGATCTCGCGCAGCGAGGTCTTCTCGTAGCCGTGCTCGGCGAACAGCTCCAGCGCCACGTCGATGATCCGCGCTCTGGTGTCGCTGCGGGGGCTCTGGGGTGTGGTCATCGCTGGCGGCCTGCCTCATGAAGCGGTGCGGACGGGTGTCAAAGTCCGTTTCTTGTTCGCATTCTCCCTGCCCAGGGGGGATGCATCGAAACTGGCTTGACGACCGGCTAGGGAACAACTTACCGTGCCGAACGGCAATTAACTAGCCGGTCGTCAAGTAAGTACCGTCGCGGACAGCACCGCGGCACTGCGCCCCGGGAGAGACGCACCATGACAACGCAGCAGTCCGAGGCGGCTCCGGAGGAGCCTGCCGTCGCCCTCGGCAAGGACGACGGATTCGAGCAGCGGCCGCACCGTGAGGTGCGCCTGGTGATGATCGGCCTGGTGATCACCATGCTGCTCGCCATGCTCGACAACCTGATCGTCGGCACCGCGATGCCCACCATCGTCGGTGAGCTGAACGGCGCGGAGCACATGTCCTGGGTGGTCACGGCCTACACCCTGGCGACCGCCGCCTCCACCCCGATCTGGGGCAAGGTCGGCGATCTGTACGGCCGCAAGGGTTCGTTCCTGGTCTCGATCGCGATCTTCCTGCTCGGCTCGGCGCTGTCCGGCATGTCGCAGACCATGACCCAGCTGATCGCCTTCCGCGCCGTCCAGGGCCTGGGCGCCGGCGGTCTGATGGTCGGCGTGATGTCGATCATGGGCGCGCTGGTGCTCCCCCGCGACCGCGGCAAGTACCAGGGCATGTTCGCCGCCGTCATGGCGCTGGCCACCATCGGTGGCCCGCTGATCGGCGGCTTCATCACCGACCACCTGAACTGGCGCTGGACGTTCTACGTCAACCTGCCGCTGGGCGCGATCGCGCTGGTCTTCATCGTCGTGGTGCTGAAGCTGCCCAAGGTCCGCTCCAACGCCAAGATCGACTACCTCGGCGCGGCGCTGCTCACCATCGGCATCGTCTCGATGGTGCTGATCACCACCTGGGGCGGCCACGAGTACGCCTGGAGCTCCAAGCAGATCCTCGGCCTGGGCGCGCTGTCCGTCGCCTCGATCATCGGCTTCTGCTACGTCGAGCAGCGGGTCGCCGAGCCGATCATCCCGCTGGCGCTGTTCCGCAACCGCAACTTCACCATGGTCTCGATCATCGGCTTCATCGTCGGTTTCGCGATGTTCGGCGCGGTCACCTTCCTGCCCACCTACCAGCAGATCGTCCAGGGCGCCTCGGCGACCAACTCCGGCCTGCTGCTGATGCCGATGATGTTCGGCATGCTGGTGATCTCGCTGGTGGTCGGCCAGGCCATCACCAAGACCGGCAAGTACCGGATCTACCCGATCATCGGCACCGTGGTGATGGGTGGCGGCTCGCTGCTGCTGTCCACGCTGTCCGTGGACACCTCCAGCTTCGCCTCGTCCTGCTACATGGTGGTGCTCGGCGCCGGCATGGGCTTCCTGATGCAGGTCACCATGCTGGTCGCGCAGAACAGCGTGGAGATGAAGGACATGGGCGTCGCCTCGTCCTCCGCCACCCTGTTCCGCACCATCGGCGGCTCCTTCGGTGTGGCCCTGTTCGGCACCCTGTACATCAACCAGGTCAACGACGCCATCAAGAAGCTCCCGCCGGAGGTCCTGCAGCACATGCAGCAGGGTGGTGGCGGCGAGGGCATGTCGGCGATGAACCCGGCCACCCTGAGCAAGCTCCCGGCCAACGTGCTGGACGCCTACCAGCACGGCATCTCCAACGGCATGCACACCGTCTTCCTGTGGGGCGCGGTGATCAGCCTGGTCGCCGTCATCGCCTCGCTGTTCCTCCGCGAGGTCAAGCTGCGCGGTGGCGCGGACGCCGCCGAGGCGAAGGCCGACGCCGCGCTGGAAGGCGCGATGTGACGCCCGTCCAGGCATGACGACGGCCCGGGACCGACTGGTCCCGGGCCGTTCTCGTCCGTTACTGCGGCAGTCGGTAGGTGCCGGGCCCGACGGGTTCCACCAGGCCGTCGGCGACCAGGCCGTCCAGGGCCCGGGCGCGCTGGATCGCGTCCGGCCACACCACGTCCAGCTGGCCCTGGGTGACCAGGCCGTGGGCGTCCCGCAGCACCGCCAGCAGCTTGCCGCGCACCTGCCGGTCGGTGCCCTCGTAGGTCTGGCCGCGCCGGACCGGGCCCTGGTACGGCGGGCGGCCGGCCCGCTGCCAGGCGCACTCGGCCAGCAGTGGGCAGGACCCGCACTCGGGGCCGCGCGCGGTGCACACCAGGGCGCCCAGCTCCATCACCGCGACCGCCCAGGTCGCGGCCCGCTCGTCGGTGGCCGGCAGCAGCTCGTGCGCGGTGCGGCGCTCGGCGGCGGTGGTGGCGTTCGCCGGGTACTCGACGCCGGTGACGGCGCGGGCGAACACCCGGCGCACGTTGGTGTCCAGCACCGCGTGGCGCTGCCGGAACGCGAACGAGGCGACCGCGGCCGCCGTGTACTCACCCACCCCGGGCAGGGCCAGCAGCGCCGCGTGGTCGTCCGGCACCACGCCGCCGTGCTGCTCGGTGATCGCGGTGGCCGCCGCGTGCAGCCGCAGCGCGCGGCGCGGGTAGCCGAGCCGGCCCCACATCCGCACCGCCTCGCCGGGCGCGTCCGCGGCCAGATCGGCGGGGGTGGGCCAGCGCTCCAGCCAGGCCGCGTACGCGGGCAGCACCCGCTTCACGGGCGTCTGCTGGAGCATGAACTCGCTGACCATCACCGCCCAGGGCGAGGCGTCCGGAGTCCGCCAGGGCAGGTCGCGGGCGTGGGCCTCGTACCAGCCGATGACGGTGGAGTGCAGCGCCTGTACGGCGGCGGGGGCGAGAGTCGAAGCAGTGGCAACCATGGCCCCTCGATCCTGCCACGAGGTGCCGCGCGGGCTTAAAGCCCCAGGTCGTCGAGCTCCTTCAGCAGGTCGGCCCGCGAGCTGGCCGGGGCGGCGGCGGGCCCGGCGGCCGGAACGACGTCTGCGGCCGGGGCCGCCGTCGGCTTCGGGTCGCGGGTGCGGAATATCCAGGCGCCGGCCAGGCCGCCGACCAGGCCGCCCAGGTGTCCCAGCCAGGACACCCCGGGGGTGCCCGGGATCGCCGTGGTCAGCAGGTACGCGAAGGACGCGCCCATCACCAGGCCGATCAGCGAGTCGATCAGGTTGCGGTCGAACAGGCCGCGCAGCACCACGTAACCGAAGTACCCGAAGATCACGCCGCTGGCGCCGACCGTCACCACGTCGTTCCGCTCGAACAGCCAGACCGCCATGCCGCTGGTCACCACCAGCAGCGCCGTCAGGGCGAGGAACTTGCGCACGCCGCGGTAGGCGGCGAGGAAGCCGAATACGAACAGCGGGCCCGAATTGCCTTCCAGGTGCTGCCAGTTCAGGTGCAGGAACGGTGCGGTCAACAGGTTCGGCAGGCTGTCCAGCTGGTGCGAGCGGATGCCGTGCTGGAGCGCGATCTGCTCGTCCATGAGCCAGTTCGCCACCTGCACGACCCAGATCAGGCAGAGGAAGCCGAACATGGTGAAGAACGCCCTGCGCGCCTCGGCGATCAGCTGCGCGGGGTCGAGGGTCGCGGTGCCGGGAGCGGAGTCGTGCAGGGAGGCCATGAGGGCGACTATAGGGCGGCGCACCGTCGTGTCGAGTCCCTCTACCGGAGCAAATGGCGGATCATGTGAAAGAAGTGCCCTCGCTGAGGTGTTGATGCGTCAACAGACGCACAAGGTCTCGTAGAGTTTGCCCGTGCCTTCTCTGCGCCAGCCCGTCGGACCGCTGCCCGCCTCGATCTACTGGCGGCGCCGCGTCGCGGTCCTCGTTGCCCTCGCCGTCGTTCTGCTGCTGGTCGGCTGGCTCGCGTTCGGCACCGGCGGGGACGGCGGAAAGCAGCAGAAGGCCGCCGAGACCACCAATCCGCAGCCCGCGCCCGCGCAGTCCATCACCCCCGGCGCCTCGCCCAGCGGGCCCGCCATCACCACCCGCCCCGGCGGCAACGGCGGCGGTTCGGGCGGCGGCGCGGCCGGCGAGCTGAACGTGACGGGCGGCAGCAGCGGCGGTTCGGGCAACGGCGGCAGTGGCGGCTCGGGCAACGGCAGCGGCGGCGGCAACGGTTCGAACGGCGGCAGCGGCGGGCACGCCGCCTCGCCCGGCCCCTCGCCGGCCGTCAACACGCCCGAGGTGATGGCCCTCCCGGTCTGCGCCACCTCGCAGCTGTCGCTGGAGCTGGCACCCGCGCAGAACCCGTTCGCCGCCAAGGACAAGCCGCGTCTCGCGCTGACCATCCGCAACTCCTCGGGCTCCGGCTGCCGGGTCAACCTCTCGCACGAGAACTCGGCGCTCACCATCACCTCGAGCACCAACGAGCGGATCTGGTCGTCCGCCGACTGCATCCCGGAGAAGGTCGACGCCTGGGCGCAGATCGCCGGGAACAGCGGCGTCACCGAGACCTTCGGCTGGGACCGCAGCCGCTCCAAGCCGCAGTGCGCCAGCGCCGACCCGACGCCGGCCCAGCCCGGCAACTACCTGGTCCAGGCCGACCTGACCGGCCCGGCCGGCGGCCCGCTGTCGGCCCGCACCTCGGTCCGCCTGGAGGGCTGACCGCTCAGCCGGCCAGGCCCAGCGACCTGACCAGCTGGGCGAGTTCGAGGCGGAACAGCTTCTCGGGCGAGGCGGTCTGCGCGCCCAGGTGGCCGTAGACCTCCAGTGCGACCAGGCCGTGCAGGTGGCCCCAGATCCGCAGCGCCAGGGCGACGCCGGCCGGGGTCAGCGCGGGGAAGGCCGGGCGGACCTTGGCGAGCAGGCCGGGGTCGAAGTCGTCCCAGTCGAAGTCCGCACCCTCCTCGGCCGGTTCGGCGCCCGGACCGGCGGCGTCCGCGAGTGCCGCGATGCCGACGCAGACCCGCCGGGCGGCGTCCGGCGCGGCGCCGCCGTCGGGGGCCCGGTAGCCGGGGACGGGGTCGCCGTAGATCAGCCGGAAGCCTTCGGGGTTGGCGAGCGCCCAGGCCCGGAACGCGCATGCCCAGGCCCGGATCCGGGCCGCCGGGGTGTCCGCCGCGGAGTCGGCCCAGGCGGCGTCCACGGCATCGGCCAGCGCCGTGTAGACGTCGGCGATCAGGGCGGTGACCAGGTCGTCGCGGGTCGCGAAGTAGCCGTAGATGGCGTTGGCGGTCATGCCCATTTCGCGGGCGATCGCCCGCAGGGTGATCGCGTCGGGGCCGCCGGAGCGCATCAGCTCCAGGGCGGTGCGCTTGATCTCGGCGGTGGTCTCGGCGCGCAGTCGTTCGCGTCGTCCGGTGCTGGAGGTGGCTGCCACGGGTCGAATCTACAGCGTCACCGTCCTGATTGCCGTGCGAAAACTTCACGCCGTATAGTCACTGCACGGCGTGCAGCGAACGTGGCTGCCCGCCTCCGACCGCACGCATGACATCAGGGGAGAACCATGCACATCGGCGTCATCGGAGCCACCGGCACCATCGGCAGCCGGATCGTCACCGAGGCCCTCGGCCGCGGCCACCGGGTCACGGCGTTCAGCCGGGACGCGTCCGCGATCACCGACCGGCGGGAGAACCTCGACTGGGCGAGCATCGACGTCCTGGACCCGGCGAGCGTCACCGCCGCCCTGCCGCCAGGCCTGGACGTGCTGATCAGCGGCTTCCAGCCCGGTAACGCGGCGCTCGACTTCACCGACACCGTCCGGCGCTCGATCGCCGACCCGGGCGTCTACGCGCAGGCCGCCCGGTCGCTGCTCACCGCCCTGGACGGCCGCCCCCGGCTCCGGCTGATCGTGATCGGCGGGGCCGGCAGCCTGGAACTCGCACCGGGCGTGGTGCGCGCCGACCACGACGAGCTCCTGCACGCCGCCCTCGACGAACTCGGCCTGCCGCGCGAGTACGCCGCCGCGGTCCGCGGCCACCGGGACGCGCTCGACGTGCTGCGCACCTCCAACCGGCTGTGGACGTACTTCAGCCCCGCCGAGCAGATCGGCCCCGGCGAGCGCACCGGCCGCTTCCGCCTCGGCGGCGACCAGCCCGTTCTGGACGCGGAGGGCCGCAGCCGGATCTCCGCCGAGGACGCCGCCATCGCCCTGGTCGACGAGGCCGAACTGCCCCGTCACGTGCAGCGCCGCTTCACCGCCGGGTACTGAACGGCCAAGGGCCCCGGGCGTCGTGAACGCCCGGGGCCGGTGCCGGCTAGGCCTTCGGCCAGCTCGTGCCGCGCAGCGAGCGGCCGAGGGTGAGCGGGAGCAGGCCGGCGGCCAGCAGGGCGGCCAGCAGCGGCAGGACGGTGGTGGCGGGGAGGTGGTCGAGCAGCAGGCCCGCCGTCATGGTGCCGACGGGCAGGCCGGCCATCAGCAGGGTCATGGTGGCGGCCACCGCGCGGCCGCGCATCGCCTCGGGGACCTGCTGGAAGACCAGCACGTCGAGCATGACCCGCAGGGCGGGCACGCCCACCGACATCGCGGCGAGCGCGGCGAACACCACCACCGGGCCGGCGGCGAAGGCGGGGACGAGGAACAGCAGCGCGGCGATCCAGGCGACGGCGAGCAGCAGCGTGCCGGGGGCGAGGGTGCGGTGCAGGCGGGTGACCAGCGGGGCGCCGAGCAGGCCGCCGACGGCTTCGCCGGTGAGGGCGAGGCCGGTACCGGCCTCGGAGGTGCCGTGGTCGCGCAGCAGCACCATGACGGCCAGCAGCATCGCGGAGCCGGCCAGGTTGAGTGCGACGGTGACCAGCACGGTGGCGCGCAGCGTCGGGTCGCCGAACAGGTACCGCAGCCCGGCGAAGACCGCGCCCTTCTCCTTCGCCCCGTCCGCCGCCTGCCCGTCGGCCGGCTCGGTGTCGAACCGGACGGCCATCGACGCGCCGAGCGCGGCCGCGGAGGCCAGCACGGTGGCGAGGAACGGGACGGCCCGGCCGAGGCCGAGCAGGAAGCCCGCCAGCGGCGGTCCGGCCAGCGCCGCGCCGTTGACCCGCAGTTCGTCCTGGGACAGCGCCTGGCGCAGCTGCTCGGGCGGAACGACGGCGCGCAGCGCGAGCATCCGGGCGGGGCCGCCGTAGGCCATGGTGGCGCCAATGGCGGCGGCGGCCAGCAGGGTGTGCGGGACGGTCAGCCGGTGGGCGAACAGGGCGACGGCGACGCTGAGCGCGGTGAGCAGGCGGACGGTGTCGGCGACGATCAGCACCCGCCGCTTGTCGTGCCGGTCGGCGACCGCGCCGCCGTGCAGGCCGAACACCACGGACGCGCCGAACTGGACGGCGCCGAACGCCCCGGCGAGGGTGGGCGATCCGGTCATGGCGAGCAGCAGCAGCGGGTACGCGGTGTCGGCGACGCAGGTGCCGAGCATCGCGGCCGCGGATCCGGCCCACAGCGTCTGGAACCGCCGGTTGCGGCGCAGCGGCACCGCCTCGGACACGGTCTTCGTCGGGCTCTCGGCCACCGTCATCTCTCCACCCCGTTCACGCATCGTGCAACCATTCACGCTTGCGTGAATGGTTGCACGGGCGCGAATGATTGCACAAGGGATGAACGCTGTGGCTGAATGTGAACGTGGTTGATCAGATGAAGGAACGCGAGGTCACGGACGTCGCGACGCTGAAGGCACTGGCCGATCCGCTCCGGCTGGCGGTGCTCGGCGCGCTGATGAAGCGGGATCCGGAGCCGATGTCGGTGAAGGAGATCGCGGCCGAGCTCGAAGAGGCGCCGACCAAGCTGTACCGGCACGTCAAGCAGCTGGAGCAGACCGGGCTGGTGTTCGTCGCGGAGACCCGGCTGGTGTCCGGGATCGTGGAGAGCCGCTACCGCTGCGCCCAGCAGTCACTGCGGCTGTCGCCGCAGGTCTACGCGGAGGGCGACCAGCCGCCGGCCGCGCTGGACGCGATGCTGGCAGCGATGGACCTGGTGCGGACCGACTTCCGGCGCAACTTCCTGGCCGGCCGGATCGACCTGACCCCGGCGGCGCAGGGCAACCAGCTGCCGAGCAAGTTCGCGCACACCACGACCCGGCTCACCCCGGAGCGGCTGCGGAAGCTGCGCGGCCGGCTGGACGAGGTACTGGACGAGCTGTTCTCGGAGCCGGAGTCCACCGGGCCGGACGCCGTCGAGGTGACCCTGTTCGCGCTGATGTACGCGGTGCAGCCGCCCGACGAGGGCTGACGGCCGCTCAGACGTAGCGTTCCAGGATGGAGGACTCGGCGAGCCGGGACAGCCCCTCGCGCACCGAGCGGGCCCGGGTCTCGCCGACGCCCTCCACGGTCTGCAGGTCGTCGATGGACGCGGCCAGCAGCTTCTGCAGGCCGCCGAAGTGGTCGACCAGCCGCTCGATGACGGTGTTCGGCAGCCGCGGCACCTTGGCGAGCAGCCGGTAGCCGCGCGGGGAGACCGCGGAGTCCAGCGACTCGGGGGTGCCGGTGTAGCCGAGCGCCTTGGCGACGGTCTGCAGGTCCAGCAGCTCGGCGTGGGTGAGCGCCTCCAGGTCGTCCAGCACCTCGGCGACGGTGCGGCCCTTCTTGGCGGCGCGGTCCGGGAAGTAGTCGCGGACCACGAGTTCGCGCTCCGGCTCGACGCCGGCGATCAGCTCGTCCAGCTGGAGCGACAGCAGGCGGCCGTCGGTGCCGAGCTCCAGCACGTAGCCGGCGATCTCGCCGGCGATCAGCCGGACCATCTCCAGGCGCTGCACCACGGCGGAGACGTCCCGGACGGTGACCAGGTCCTCGATCTCCAGCGCGGACAGCGTGCCGGCCACCTCGTCGAGGCGCAGCTTGTAGCGCTCCAGGGTGGCCAGCGCCTGGTTGGCGCGGGACAGCACGGTGGTGGAGTCCTCCAGCACCCGGCGGGTGCCGTTCACGTACATCGCGATCAGCCGCATCGAGTGCGAGACCGCGACCACCGGGAAGCCGGTCTGCCGGTTGACCCGCTCGGCGGTGCGGTGGCGGGTGCCGGTCTCGTCGGTGGGGATGTTGGCGTCCGGCATCAGGTGCACGCCGGCCCGCAGGATCTTGGTGATGTCCTTGTCGAGGATCACCGCGCCGTCCAGCTTGCACAGTTCGCGCAGCCGGGTGGCGGTGAACTCGACGTCCAGCACGAAACCGCCGGTGCACAGCGCGTCGACGCTCTTGTCGAAGCCGAGGACGATCAGGCCTCCGGTGTTGGCCCGGAGCACCCGCTCCAAGCCGTCCCGCAGCGCCGTGCCCGGCGCGACCGCACTCAGGGAAGCCCGCAGCAGGGCCTCCTCGCGGGGGGACTTGTCCGCCCGGTCGATGGCTGCCACGTGACTCCTTGGGCCGACCCGGACCGTGTGGCCACGATGCCCGACGGTCTGTCTGTTATTACTGCACTTGACGGCAATTAGCAGGTGCAGTCTAACTGCGTGCGGCAGCGGCGGGACGAGGGTCAGGCCAGTTCGTCCGAGTCGAGCGGCTCCCAGCCCGCCATCATCTCGTCCGCGTACGCCGGAACCGGTGCGGCGGCGCGCTCCCGGGCGGGGGCCCGGCCGGCCGGAACGCCCTGCGGCGCGGCATCCTGACGGGGCTTCGAACGGGAGCGGCGGCCGGGGATCGCGCGCAGTGCCTCGCCGATGTCGGAGACCTCCACCACCTTCATGCCCGGCGGCACCTTGCCCGGGTCCGGCGGCACCAGGGCGTGCGTGAACCCGAGCCGGTGCGCCTCGGCGAGCCGACGCTGAACGCCCGTCACCCGGCGCACCTCGCCGGCCAGGCCGACCTCGCCGATCGCCACCAGGTTGTTCGGCAGCGGCGTGTCGGTCGAGGAGGACGCCACCGCGAGGGCGATCGCCAGGTCCGCCGACGGCTCGGTGAGCTTCACGCCGCCGACGGTGGCGGTGTAGATGTCCTGCTTGCCGAGCTTCACACCGCCGTGCCGCTCCACCACCGCCAGGATCATCGCGATCCGCGGCGACTCCAGGCCCGAGGTGGTGCGCCGCGGCGACGGGATCTGCGAGTCGACCATCAGCGCCTGCACCTCCGCCACCAGCGGGCGCTTGCCCTCCAGGGTGACGGTCAGGCAAGTGCCGGCCACCGGCTTGTCACGGCGGGTCAGGAACAGGCCGGACGGGTCGGCGAGGCCGACGATGCCCTCGTCGTGCAGCTCGAAGCAGCCGACCTCGTCGGTCGCCCCGTAGCGGTTCTTCACACCGCGGATCAGCCGCAGCCGGGCGTGCCGGTCGCCCTCGAAGGACAGCACCACGTCCACCAGGTGCTCCAGCAGGCGGGGGCCGGCGATCTGGCCGTCCTTGGTGACGTGGCCGACCAGCAGCGTCGCCATGCCGCGCTGCTTGGACTCCCGGATCAGCGCGCCCGCCACCTCTCGGACCTGCGCGGGACCGCCTGGAGCGCCGTCGAGTTCGGCGGAGGCGATGGTCTGCACCGAGTCCAGGATCAGCAGGCCCGGGTTGACCGCCTCGATGTGGCCCAGCACCGCGCCGAGATCCTGCTCGGCGGCCAGGTACAGGTGCTCGGAGAGCGCGTTGATCCGGTCGGCGCGCAGCCGGACCTGCCCGGCGGACTCCTCGCCGGTGACGTACAGGGTGCGGTGCCGGTCGGTGGCGGCCTTCGCCGCGACGTCCAGCAGCAGGGTGGACTTGCCGACGCCCGGCTCGCCCGCGAGCAGCACCACCGCGCCCGGCACCAGGCCGCCGCCGAGCACCCGGTCCAGCTCCGGGACGCCGGTGGAGCGGGCGGTAGCCACCTGGCCGTCGACCTGCGCGATCGGCTTGGCGGGCGCGGAGACCGGCCCCGCCGCCGTGGTGCGGATCGGCACCGCGCCGTACTCCTCGACCGTCCCCCACGCGTTGCACTCGGGGCAGCGGCCGACCCACTTGGGCAGCTGGTGGCCGCACTCGGTGCAGCGGTACGCCGGGCGCGGCTTGGCGGAGGTCTTGGTACGGGCAGCCATGCGCGCCACGGTAGCGCCTCGCACCGACAGTGCCCGGCGGGCGGCGGAGGACGGCGATCGGACGGCGGGTGGACGGCGGTCGGAAGGCGGGTGGACGGCGGGCCGGGCGTCAACCCGCCGGGGTGTCAACGTGGGGTGTCAACGGCCGGCGTCAACCGGGCGAACACGGGAGCGGTGGTGTTACCCGAAAGAAGGACAAGCGGTCCAAACCCACCGGGCGGAGGGTTTGGCCTGCCTACGGTCGATGACGTGACCACCGGCCAGCTCCACCCCGTCGACCCGTCCCCGGCCCTGCGGGCGTACGGCGCCTGCGTCGACGGGCTGTTCACCTACTGCCTGTCCGTACTCTGCGACCACGACGCCGCCACCGCAGCCGTGCTGGAGGTCCGCGACCTGGCCCGCCGCCACGGCGACCGGCTCACCGAACCGGCGCTGCTGCGCGCCTGGCTGTACGCGCTGGCCCGGAACCGCTGCCTGACCCGGCTGAGCGGCACCAGCACCCCCGCCGCGGAGGCGGCGCCCGCACCCGACGTCCTCCGCGAGCGGCGCCGCGAACTCGCCTCGCTGGCCTGGCCGGAGGCGGCCGGCACCGACCCGGAGCAGCGCGAGGCACTGGAACTGGCGGTCCGGCACCGGCTGGACGCCGGGGAGGTCGCGGCGGTGCTCGGACTCACCCCCGAGGCCGCGGCCGCGCTGCTGGACGCCGCGGGCGCCGAGACCGGCAGGACCAGGACGGCACTGCTGGTGCTCGGCGTGGGCTCCTGCCCGCAACTGGCGCAGCTCGGCGGGGTCGGCGGGGTCGGTGCGGAGTCCGGGCCGGGCTGGGTGCTCGGCGCGGCGCTGCGCCGGGAGCTGGTGCTGCACCTGGAGGAGTGCCCGACCTGCCGCGGCACCGCCGAGCGGGTGGCCGGGCAGCTCGGGCAGGGCCTGGCCGGGCTGCCCGGCCTGCCGCTGCTGACGGCGCCGGCCCGCCTGCGCCCCGCTCCGGCGACGGGCGGCACCGCGTTCCTGTCCGGCGCGGCGGCCGGTCGGCGGGCCGTGCGGGGGCTGGCCGGCGGCGAGCCGCAGTTCGACCGGCGCGGCTTCCCCCGCCACCGGGTGGTGGTGCCGTCGCGCGGCTCGGCGGTGCGCCAGCGGGTGGTGACCACGGGTGTGCTGGCGGCGGTGCTGGCCGCGCCGGTGGTGGCGCTGTGGAGCGCGCACCAGGGCGGCGACCGGGAGGGACGGGCGGCGGCGGTGTCCTCGGTGCGGGTGGACGCGCCGGTTCAGGAGGCGCAGCCGGCCGTGGTGCTGCCGCCCGCGATGAGTTCCCTGCAGTTGGCCGGCGCGGTGGCCGCAGAAACGTCCCTGCCTACGGCTCCAAGTCCGGCGGTGACGATGCCCGCGCACGGCGCGTCCCGGCTGTCCGGCCCGACGCCGACACCTGCGCCCACGCCGGACGCCACCCGGGAGCAGCTGACCGTCGAGGCCCGCGCGTACGGCAGCCGCACGGTGCTCACGCTGACCAACTCCGGCGACACCGCGCTGACCTGGCATGCCGTGCTGGACGTCGACTGGCTGCGGCTCAGCCGGGACGACGGCACCCTCGCGCCGGGCCAGCGGATCACCGTCACCGTGACGGTGGACGAGACGCGCGCCCCGCAGACCCGGTGGACGGCGCGACTGGCGTTGCCGCCGTCCACTGCCGTGGTCACCCTGGAAGGCGGCGGCACCGAGCATCGTGGGGTGCCGACGCCGACGCCGACGCCTTCGCCCGACGCCACGCCGTCTCCCACGGAGAGCCCGAGTCCGTCGGCAACACCCAGCGCGTCGCCGTCCTGACGGCGCGGGCGGGCGCGGGGGACTGCGCGACAAGCGCAAGCCCTGTCCGCCAGGTCGCAATCACGTGCAAGTCACTGTCCTGCGCCGCGATCTTGCCCACGAATGCGTTCCCCTTCGCGCAGTTCCGCCCCCTCGCTTCGCTGGGGGTACCCCCAGCGCCCCTGTTTTCGCACCCGCTCGCGCCCCTGGTTGTCAGCGTGGGTGGATCGGCGGGAGGCGGTAGGTGCCGTCGAGGATGGCGTCCTGTGGCTGGTACATCCGCACCATCGGGCGGAAGCCGGAGGACGGGGTGGGCAGCCAGTTGGCGAACTCGTCGGGGTCGGTGGGCTGGCGGTGCTGGAGGTAGAGGGTGAGTGAGCCGTCGGGGGCGTGGACCAGGCCGGGGGTGCGGTCGCCGATGGAGAAGCGGTCGATGTCGTTGGGGACCAGCAGGTATTCGGGGGTGTCGTACATGGTGACCGACCAGAACGCGCTTACCGGCGGCGGCTGTTCGAAGCGCAGGGTGTAGGAGCGGGCGCCGTCCAGTGGGTGGCCGTCGGAGTCGTGGTAGGTGGTGGCGTAGGCGGCTTCGTAGGCGTGGTTGCCCCACAGGGCGGTGCGGGCGGCGACGGCGCGGGTGAGGTAGGTGGCGCGGCGGTCGGCGACCTTCCACTGTGGTTCGTCACGGGTGCCGGGGCCGAGGTGGTCGAGGTTGTAGTCGAACAGGTGGAGGTTGACGGTCCATTCGCCGGTGGGTTCGACGGTGCCGGTGCTCGCCGCCTCCACTCGTTCGCGGCCTGCGGCCAGGCCCTTGGCGAGCGCCTGCGCCCACTCGGCGGGGCCGTCGAGGTACGGGGAGCGGCCCCGGTCGAGAATTCCGATCGGGGCGAAGCGGTGCTGGAACTCGACGTCGGCGGGGGCGGGCGGGAACGCCGCCGCCCACACCCGCAGCCGTTCCAGGAACCCCAGTTCCTCGGGGATGCCGGCGGTCGGCTCGGGCAGCCCGGCAAGTTCCGCGCCCGTTTCGAGCGGGGTGAGCGTCAACTCCCGCTGCAGCGCCCGCACTCGGGGCAGATCCTCGGGTCCGGCGCAGGCGTGGCGCGCCGCGACGGCCGCGACGGTGGTCGGTGCGGTGATCACCGGTACGCCTTCGGGCGGGGTGCCGCGCCAGTGCGGCGGGGCGATCAGCCAGGTCTGCTCGGCGGTGCCGGACGAACGGCGGCCCAGGTAGGCGAAGTTGTTGGTCCAGGCGTCGATGAACTGGAGCACGTAGTAGGCCCCGGCGGAGTCCGGGACGTGCAGCAGCAGCGGGCCGCCGGACAGGTCGAGCGGGGCCACCGAGTACACCGTGTCGTTGTTGACCGACACGAAGTGCGAGTCGGGGGTGGCCAGTTCGGTGCCGTGCCCGAAGGTGTTCCAGGCGGTCGGGGGGATCGAACCCATGCCCCGCCGGTGGATGGTGTCCACCATGGTCAGGTCGGCGACCAGCGGGTAGCCGTACACGAAGGCCTCGGCGGCCAGCATCTCGGGCGTGGCGTCAACCATGGCGAACGTCCTTTTCTGCTCGGCGGGTTCAGCGGGGGGTGGGCGTCGGCAGCTGCCAGCTGCCGTTCAGCAGCGCGGGTTCCGGCCCGTACGCGCGCACCACGACCTGGTACGGGCCGGCCGGGGCGGGTAGCCAGTTCGCCAACTCGGCGGGGTCGGTGGGGCGTTCGTGCTGGAGGTAGAGCGTCAGCGAGCCGTCGGGGCCGTACACCAGGCCGGGGGTGCGGTCGCCGATCGAGTACCGGTCGATCTCGTTGGGCGCCAACTGCCGTTCCGGGAAGCGGTACATGGTCGCCGACCAGAAGTACCGGGCCGGCGGGAGCTGCCCGGGCCCGAAGCGCAGCACGGCCGGCAGCCGGCCGCCCGCCTCGGACTCCCAACCCCCATACCAGGCCTCATCGGTGGGCAGCCCGTACAGGCCGGTAAGCGCGCCGCACGCACGGTCCAGGTACCGGGTGCCGAGCTGCTCCCGGGTGCCGAACAGCGCGGTGCCGTCGGCCGCGCCCCGCGCCGCCCCGGCCAGTTGCCCGCGGCCGTCCGCCACTCCCTCCAGCATCGCCGCCCGGGCCTCGGCGGACAGCGCGGCGGGCTCGAAGTCCCCTGATCCCACGCCGAGTTCGGCCAGCTGCTCGCGCAGTTCGGCGTCGGCGGGCAGCACCGGGACGAAGCCCAGCAGGAAGTCCAGGAAGGTGAAGAACTCCAGCGTTCCGAGCACCTCTTCGCCGCGCCACACCGGCCACACCGGCTCGGACGCCACCGGCCGCGGGGTGCCCAGGTGCTCGCTGAGCGGCATCAGCCGGTACCCGGCCTGCACCCGTCGCAGCTCCGGCTCGTCGGCCGGCCCGGCCAGGTACGTCCGGCCGACGATGCCCGCCAGGTTGGTGTCCGTCCGCACCACGCCGTCGAAGCCGGCCGGCGGATCGGCCCGGTGGCCGGGGCCGGCGATCAGGTAGCGGCCGCCGCCGTTGCCGGTGGTCCGGGTGCCGACGAAGCCCGCGTACGCGGTGTCCAGATCGTGCACCGGCAGCACGTGGTACCGGTCGGTGGCGGGCACCTCCAGCACCCAGGGTTCGGCCCGCAGGTCGAGCCATGCCCACGAGTACGGCGTGTCGTTGTTCGGCGTCACCACGTCCGTGTCGGCGGGGGTGAACGGGCGCGAGAAGTGCCGGAACACCCCGAAACCCCCGATGTACCGGGGGTCCGCGTCGTCGATCGCCTGCGGGTGCAGCGTCCCGTAGTTCGCCAGCATCGGGTAGCCCCGGATCCACGCCTGCGCCGCCGTCCGCCGGACCGCCGCCGGATCCACCCTGGCCGGGCCGCCCATGCCGTCCACCCATCTCCCCACGAAAGGGATCATTCAGACATACCGGTACACCGGGGATGCTATGCCGCCCACGGCCCGTCCGGCGCCCCGACCCTCCGACCGGCCGTCAGGGGACCTCCCCCGTCGGCGGACGTTCCCGCTCTGCCCGTAGCTAAGAGTGCGGATGACCGGCCGCCGGAACGGACACCCTGAGGCCATGGACATCCTTCTGCTCGGCGGCTCCAAGTTCCTCGGGCGCGCCTACGCCGCCGAGGCACTCGCCCGCGGCCACCGCGTCACCACCTTCAACCGCGGTGTCAGCCGCACCGACCTGCCCGGCGTGGAGGCCGTCCACGGCGACCGCACCTCGCTCGACGACCTGCACCGGCTCGTCGACGGCCGGCAGTGGGACGCCGTGATCGACACCTCCGGACAGCAGCCGCACGACGTCGCCACCACCGCCCGGCTGCTCCGCGACCGGGCCGGCCACTACGGCTTCGTCTCCTCCGTCCACGCCTTCGCCGACTGGCCCGCCCTCCCGGTCGACGCCGACTCCCCCACCCTCGAATGCGCCGGCGACGTCGGGCCGGACCAGCCGTTCGCCAACGCCCTCAAGGCCGGCTGCGAACGCGCCCTGCTCGACAACTTCGGCCCCGCGACGATCCTCAACTGCGGCCTGCTGATCGGCCCCCACGAACCGATCGGCCGCCTCCCCTGGTGGCTCGACCGGATCGCCCGCGGCGGCCGCGTGCTCGCACCCGGCGCCCCCGAGAACCCGCTCAGTCTGATCGACGCCCGGGACTTCGCCGCGTTCGGCCTCGACCTCGCCGAACAGCGCGCGACCGGGCGGTTCGTCACCACCTCGCCGATCCGGTCGGCGACGATGGGCGAGTTCCTGGAGGCGTGTCGCTCCGCGACCGGGTCCGACGCGGAGTTCGTCTGGACCCCCGACGCGACGCTGCTCGCCGCCGAGGTCGCGCCCTGGGTCGAACTCCCGCTCTGGGCACCGGTCGTGGAGGGGTGGCACGGGACCTGGCACGCGGACAGTGCGCCCGCGCTGGCGGCCGGGCTGCGGATCCGGCCGCTCGCGGAGACCGTCCGGGACACGTGGGAGTGGCTGGAGTCGGGTGGGCGTGCGGAGGTCAGCTACCGGCAGCTGGACACTCCGTTGGGGATCGAGCCGGAGAAGGAAGAGGCGCTGCTCGGGGGGTGACGGCAGGCGGGGCGAAACCGGGGGCGCGGGGCAGTTCCCCGCGCCCCTGTTTGTGCTTCCCCAATCAGTAGCTGCGGCGGGTGACCAGCTCCGCCAGGGCGAGCAGTTCGTCGGTGCGGGTCGGGTCCGGGACTGCCACCGCGAGGTGGCTGATGGCGGTGGCCATGCGTTCGCAGCTCTCGCCCTGGGCCCAGGCGCGGCCGCCGGCGCGGTCGACCGCGGTGGCGGCGGCGGCGAGGTCTGCGGGGCTGAGGGGGCGGCCGGAGGCGTAGAGCGTGGCGAGTTCCGCGCCGGCGGGGGTGGTGGAGGAGAGCGCGTGGACGACCGGGAGGGACTTCTTGCGGGCGGCGAGGTCCGCGCCGACCGGCTTGCCGGTGACCGCGGGGTCGCCCCAGATGCCGATCAGGTCGTCGATCAGCTGGAAGGCGAGGCCGATCTCGCGGCCGAAGGCGTCCATCGCGTCGGCGGTGGCGGCGTCCGCGCCGGCGTACAGCGCGCCGAGGGCGCACGCGCAGCCGAGGAGGGCGCCGGTCTTGCTCTCCGCCATGGCGAGGCACTCGGCGAGGGTGACGTCGGAGCGCTGTTCGAAGGAGCAGTCGGCCTGCTGGCCGGCGCAGAGTTCGACCACGCAGTCGGCGAGGCGACGAACGGCGGCCGCGGCGGCGGGGTGGGGGTCCTCGGCGAGTACCCGGAGGGCGAGGGAGTGCATGGCGTCGCCGGCCAGGATCGCGCCAGTGGTGCCGAACACCCGCCAGGCGGTGGGGCGGTGGCGGCGGGTGTGGTCGCGGTCGAGGACGTCGTCGTGCAGCAGGGTGAAGTTGTGGACGAGTTCGACGGCGGCGGCGGCCCGGACGGCGTCCTGCGGGCGGCCGCCGACGGCCTGGGTCGCGGCGAGCACCAGGGCGGGGCGGATCGCCTTGCCGGCGCCGGCCGCGCTCGGGGTGCCGTCGGACTCCAGCCAGCCGAAGTGGTAGCCGGCGATCTGCCGCATCGAGTCCGGGAGGGTGTCCACGGCGGCGCGCAGCGCCGGGTCGACCACGGTGCGGGCCCGGCCGAGCAGGGCGAGCGCCTCGGCGGTGTCGCGGGCGCCCTCGACGGGGGTGGTGTTCTCGCTGTGCTGTCCGCGTTCGGACACGGTGATGGCCATGGTGAGTCCTCCCCCTGGGCCCGCCCCGGGTGCGGGGCGCGGCGGATCTCCGCGTCGGCCGAGTGCCGGCGCGGTCGGCGGGCGGGCCCGGGACGGCGGGCCCGCCGCGCGGTCGGTCGTGCCGGTCAGTCGTGCCAGTTGGCGACGTCCACGTTCTCCAGCACGCCGATGGCGTCCGGGACGAGGATCGCGGCGGAGTAGTAGGCGCTGACCAGGTAGGAGATGACCGCCTTCTCGTCGATCCCCATGAAGCGGACGTTCAGCCCGGGCTCGACCTCGTCGGGCAGCTTGCCGGGGTGCAGGCCGACCACGCCCTGGTTGTCGGCGCCGACGCGCATCGCCAGGATCGAGGTGGAGCCGTTCACCACCGGGATCTTGTTGCAGGTGTAGATCGGGACGCCGCGCCAGGTGGGGACCGTCTTGCCGTCCACCTGCACGGTCTCCGGGTACAGGCCGCGGCGGTTGCACTCCCGGCCGAAGGCGGCGATGGCCTTCGGGTGGGCGAGGTAGAACTTGGTGCTGCGGCGACGGCAGAGCAGTTCGTCCATGTCGTCGGGGGTGGGCGGGCCGGAGTGGGTCTGGATCCGCTGGCTGTACTCGGCGTTGGCCAGCAGGCCGAACTCCGGGTTGTTGACCAGCTCGTGCTCCTGGCGTTCGCGCAGCGCCTCGATGGTCAGCCGCAGCTGGTGCTCGGTCTGGTCCATCGGCTTGTTGTAGAGGTCGGCGACCCGGCTGTGCACCCGCAGGACCGTCTGGGCGACGCTCAACTCGTACTCGCGGGGCGTGAGTTCGTAGTCGACGAAGGCGGTGGGCAGGCCGTACTCGCCCTCGTGGCCGGCCGACATGCCGATCTCCGCCTCGCCCTTGCGGTTCTGCGGCAGCTGGGAGTCCGCGACGAAGGCGAGGATCTGGTCACGCAGCGCCTCGGAGCGGTCCGCGAGCTCCTGGAAGGCCGGCCAGGACAGCACCATCACCGTTCCGGCGGTGGTCGCCTTGACGCTGTAGGGCCAGCGGCGGTCGGCGACGGTGAGTGCCTCGTCGCCGATGTGGTCGCCGTCGGCGAAGGTGCCGAGCACGGTGGCGTCGCCGTACCGGCCGGTGCCGATCTTGTCGACCTTGCCGTGCGCGACCAGGTAGACCTCGTCGATCTCGCGGCCCTGCTCGATCAGCAACTCGCCTGCCGCGAAGTCCCGTTGGACGAACCGGCCGGCCAGCTCGACGAGCAGCTCGTCGTCCTCGAAGCCGCGCAGCACCGGCACCTCGCGGAGCGTGGGCGGCACGACGGAGACCTGTCGGCCGGTCTGCGCGAAGCCGACCCGGCCCCGGCCCACCGCGTACGACAGCCGCCGGTTCACCCGGTAGGTGCCGCCGGAGACCTCCACCCAGGGCAGCGCGCGCAGCAGCCAGCGGTTGCTGATCTCCTGCATCTGCGGGGCCGACTTGGTGGTCGACGCGAGGTTCTTGGCCGCCGCCACCGAGAGGCTGCTCTGCGGCCTCGACTGGGCGGTTCCGGCGGTGGTTTCGGTCGTCATGTCCGAGGGCCTCGTGATCGCGTCGACGGCGGTTTTCGGCAACCATGCTGACGCCCGGCCAGGTAGCGCGGCAATCACTCGTGCGAGTGAATCAGGTGTGCGAGGCGAATGGTGCGACCAGCGCACTGGATCGATCATCGTTCGATCCGCGCGAGCCCCCCGACGCCTTCCCGCACGCCCCGAAAGGCCCTGCCGGACAGCGGATTTCGAAGCGTCCGCACAGCTCACCGGCCCGTTGTTCGAATCGCTCCGGAACAGCGCTAAGGTGGCCCCCACACCGCATGGTGACCGCCGCCACAGCGCAGGCGAACCGGTCGGTGATGACCTCCCATTGGCACGCCCTCCTCCGGGGAGACTTCCGTGACCGCGCCCGTCCGCGTCTGGCTGAACCGCACCTACGCCGAGAACGTCTTCTTCATCGAGCTGCTGCGGTCCGCGCCGCGCCCGGTGCACGTCCTGGCCACCCACGTCGACCCGGACTCGCCGGTGCTCGCCGCCGCCGACCTCGGGTTTCTGGAACCGGACCGGCTCTCCGCCGAGAGTTACGTGGAATTCGCGCTGGAATTCTGCGCCCGCCACCGGATCGACGTATTCCTGCCCCGCCTGCACCAGTTGGCGATATCGCTGCGCCGCCGCGAATTCGAGGTACTCGGCACCGCGCTGATCTGCCCGCCCGCGCCCGCGATCGCGCTGTTCACCAGCAAGGCGGAGGGCTACCGCGCCCTCGACGCCGCCGGCCTGCCCACCCCGCTGTGGCGGCACGCCGACACCGCGGCCCAACTGCTGGTCGCTGTCGAGGAGATCGAGGCCACCGGCGCCCCCGCCTGCCTGAAGCCCGCGAGCGGCGCCGGCGGCGAGGGCTTCCGGATCCTCACCCGCGAACCGTTCAGCCTCCGCCGGCTCGCCGGGTACGTCGACGCGCGGGTCCAACTCGACCAGGTAATGGGCGCGTTGAGGTCCTCCACCGCGCCCGCCGACCTGCTGGTGATGCCCTACCTGAACGGCCCCGAGGTGTCGGTGGACTGCCTCGCCGACCAGGACGGGCGACTGCTCGCCGCCGTCGGCCGCACCAAGCAGGGCCGCCGCCGCAGCTTCACCGTCGACCCCCGCTACCTGGAACCCGCCCGCCGGCTGGTCGAGCAGTTCGGCGTCGGGCACCTCTCCAACGTCCAGTTCCGGCACGAGGCGGACGGCCGTCCCGTCGTGCTCGACATCAACACCCGGCCGTCCGGCGGACTGCACCAACTCCGGCTCTGCGGGCTCAACTTGCCTGTCGCTGCTCTTGACCTGGCGCTCGGCGCACGGCCGTTGCTGCCCGAGGTGGACGAACTCGCGCTCGGCGAATACACCTTGGTGTCCGGCGTCCAGGCAGTCCTGCCGCGCCAGGCCGCGGCCCCCGCGCTGGAGCGGCTGGACGGGGCGCTGCTGTAGCTCCCCCCTTGCGGTCAGTCCGTCGGCCCGGACCAGTCCAGGGTCGGCGGCAGTACGCCTTCCAGGGTGAGCAGCCAGCGCTTGACCTCCACCCCGTGCCAGGCGCCACCGAACCCGCCCAGCCCGTCGGCCGCCACCACCCGATGGCACGGCACCAGCAACGGCAGCGGATTGGCCCCCATCATCTGCCCGACCGTCCGGGCCGGCAGCCCCGGCTCGGGCAGGTCGTCGAACACTCCGCTGCGGGTGGCGAGTTCGCCGTAGGTGGTGGTGCGGCCGTACGGCACCTCGGTCAACAGGCAGCGCAGCACCGCCAGTTGGGGTCCGGTCGTGAAGCGCCAGTCGATCGGCAGCTCCAACTCCGTTCGCCGCCCGGCGAAGTACTCGCCGACCCGGGCCTCCACCAGCGACCGCTTGCGCGCGTCCCCGCACTCCGGCACGCCCACCGGCCGTCCCGCGAACGTCTCCCCCGCGTACGTCGCCGCCGCCACCCCGTCCGCCGTCACGCCGAACTTCATCGGGCCACTGGGCAGCGGCGTGGCCACGGTCACCCACGACAGCTCCATGCCTTCAACCTAGCGGCTTCGGGGGAGGGCGGGTGCGGGGAACTGCGCGACAAGCGCACACCGGTCCGTGAGGTCGCGAGCACGTGCAAGTCGTTGTCCTGCGTCGCGATCTTTCCGGCGAGTGCCTTCCGCTTCGCGCAGTTCCGCCCCCTCGCTTCGCTGGGGGTACCCCCAGCGCCCCTGTTCTCGCGCCCGCCTGCTGTCGCTCAGAGGTGGTCGCGGAGGTAGTCCGACAGGTGGTGGCACCAGGTGGCGAGCTCGGCGCGGTCCGGGGGGTCGCCGCCGGAGAGGGCGGCGGTCGCGGCGGCGGGGAGCTGGCCGGTCGCGGCGAGGCGGGAGAGGCCGGAGAGGACGCCGGCGAGCCGTTCGGCGTCGGTGTGGCTGAGCATCACGAGTGCGTCGGTGTGGCCGATGGTCATGGAGCCGGGCATCGGGTTCTCCTCGGGTCGGTCCCCCCGGGTCGGGTCGGTCCCCCCGGGTGGCTGGGCCCCCTTTTGTCCACGGTACGACCGGTGCGGTGGGCCCGCGCGAGCGCCGCTCGCCCGTTCGGCGCGCCCGGATGGCCGGGGGTGGCGGGCGGCAGGACGGTCGGAGGAGGTGTGTGCGGGCGAGCGGGTGAGCAGGGGAGCGCAGATGGCAGAGCAGGCGGCGCCCGGGATTCGTGAGTTGCTCCACAGTCCCGGTTACCTGCGGTTGCTGCTGGTGTCCGCGCTGGTGGGTGTGCCGGTCTCGCTGGCGGCCTTCGGGTTCGTGAGCCTGGAGCACGAGTTGCAGCACTGGGTGTGGGAGTCGGCGCCGGAGGCCTTGGGGTACGGGCGGGCGCCGTGGTGGTGGCCGTTGCCGGCGTTGGCGTTGGCGGGTCTGTTGCTGGCACCGATCGTGACCCGGATGCCGGGGCGGGGCGGGCACGTGCCGGTGCACGGGCTGGGCGGGCCGCCGACGCTGCCGGTGGAGGTGCCCTCGGTGGTGCTGGCGGCGCTGGCGGCGCTGCCGCTGGGCGCGGTGCTGGGTCCGGAGGCGCCGTTGATGGCGCTGGGCAGTGGCCTGGCGCTGCTGGCGGTGGGCCGGGCGCGGCCGGAGGCCAGTCCGTTGCTGGTGCCGATGCTGGGTGCGGCCGGATCAACCGCGGCGATCTCGACGATCTTCGGAAGTCCGCTGGTGGCGGCGGTGCTGATGATCGAGGCGGCGGGTCTGGGCGGGCCGCAGCTGACCTTGCTGCTGTTGCCGTGTCTGCTGTCGTCGGGGGTGGGCGCGCTGGTGTTCACCGGATTCGGGCACTGGACGGGGCTGACGATCGGGGCGTTGCGGCTGCCGGAGGTACCGAAGGCGGCGCTGCCGGATGCGGCGGACTTCCTGTGGGGGGTGCCGCTGGCGATGGTGATCGCGGTGCTGATGGTCGCGGGGCAGACGCTGGGCCAGCGGTTCGCGGCGTTCACGGCGCAGCGCACGGCGGTGCGGACGGTGATCTGTGCGGTGCTGGTGGGTCTGTGTGTGACGGGGTACGCGGTGACGACGGGCCGGTCGCCGGAGGAGGCGGCGCTGTCGGGGCAGGCGACGCTGGGGCAGTTGGCGGCGGATCCGCAGGCGTGGTCGGTGGGGGCGTTGCTGGCGCTGGTGGTGTTCAAGGGGTTGGGCTGGGGGGTGGCGCTGGGGTCGCTGCGGGGTGGGCCGATCTTTCCGGCGGTGCTGCTGGGTGCGGCGCTCGGGGTGGCGGTGGGCGGGTTGCCGGGGCTGGGGGTGGCGGCGGGCCTGGCGGCGGGGTTGGCGGCGAGCACTGCGGCGGTGACCCGGTTGCCGGTGACGAGCACGGTGCTGGCGGCGGCGCTGCTGGGTGATCAGGCGGCGGATTCGCTGCCGTTGGTGATCGTCTGCGTGGTGGTGTCGTTCCTCACCGCGACGTTCGTGCACCGGGTGGCGGCGGACGCTTCGCACGGGCGGTCGGACTCGTCGCGGGCGGCCGGCGGGGCGGCCGACTGATCGGTTGCCAGCCGTCGGCCGGCAAAGTTTGAGTCAAAACGGTGAACCTCCGTTGAACCGGTCGTGGACTCCTGTCGCACCGGCCACACCACTCCCCTTCCCACCACCCGGGAGCAGGAGTGTTCATCGTTTTCACTACTGAAACCTGACCGCTCGCGGACAAGTCGGAACTGGACAGGGTGCGCACCCACCCGGTCGGGCCCGGCCGACCTGGCGATCACCGAGGAACCGCAGGTGGCAGGGGCCGTCGGGGCAGTCGGCGGCCGCCCGGCGGGCAGGCGCCGGCAGGTTGGCCAGGAGAGCACTCACCACATGGTGGGAAGCCGGGAAAAGTTGACCTCGGCGCCGAAAGCGAACCCCCGTTCGCAGCCGGCGCTCCGGCCGGGACACCGTTGCGGCCGAACCGACGAGCCCTCTGGAGGGGAACATGCGTAACGAGATCCTCGTGCAGCAGGACAGCGACCTCGACCTCGACCTTCGCATCGCGGAGGTCTCGGACGAGACCCAGGCGTTCGGCCAGGGCACCTTCACCTCTCCGAGCAGCTACGCCATCGGCACCCGCTGCCCGAAGTGCTGCTGACGTCACGTCGGTAGACCACGTGCGCGGGGCGGGCTGCGGCCCGCCCCGCGTTCTTCGTTCTCCGCAGTCTCCCGCAGCCGCAGTTGCCCGCCGTTTCCGACCGTGAGGGACACCACGAACGTGCGACCTGAGCAGGACCTGTTCGAGATCCGCGAGCCGGTGCTGGTGCGGATGGCCAGCACGCCCCGGACCGGTGCCGAGGCCCGGATCGACCCGGACGACCCTGTCCCGGGGGTGCGCCGGCTGGCCGCGAACCCGCTGCTGCGGCAGGCCGTCGAGGTCGCCAGCGGCAGCCTCGCGCTCAGCCTGCAGCGTCTCGGCGAGCCCGACGGCGCGGCCGCGCTCGGCCGGAAGCGGACCGTCAGCGCCGCCCGCACACTGACCCGCTACGCCCGCCGTTCGGGCGGCCGGCCCACGCCGTTCGGCCTGTTCGCGGGTGTCGGCCGGGCGAGCTTCGGGGCCGCCGCGAAGTCCTCGCCCGCCGGGGCCGGCCAGGTCCGGGTGCGCCTGGACGGCGGCTGGCTGCACCGCCGGGTGCTGGCCTGGCTGGCCGTGCCGGCGGTCCGCCGCCGGGTCGAGGTGGTGCTGGACGATCTGTCCGTGCTGCGCGACGGCCGCCTGCTGCGGCACACCGGCGAGCGCGAGCTCTCGGTGCGCGACAACGCGCTGGTGGCCCGGGTGCGCGAGCTGGCGGCCCGGCCGGTCGGGTACGCGGCGCTGCTGGACGACCTGGCCGGGCGCTTCCCGCAGCTGCCCGCCGAGCGGATCGACGCGCTGCTGGCCGGCCTCGTCCAGCACGGTTTCCTGCTCACCTCGCTGACCCCGCACCGGATCGACGACGCGCTGCTGACCCGGATCGAGTCCGCCGTCGACGGCGTGGTGCCGGGCGCGGCCGAGGGGCTGCGCGCCGTCCGCGCCGCCGCGGCCGCCCACGAACGCGACCGGCCCGGCGAGGGGCTGGAGTCCTGGCGGGCCCTGCTGGACGAGGTCCGGGCGCTCGACCCGGCCGACCGGGCCGGGGAGCGGCCGCCCGTCCAGGTCGACCTGCGGATGCCCGCCGACCTGGTGCTGCCCGAGGCGATCGGCGAGGAGGTGCGCCGGTACGCCGCCGCGATCTGGGCGATCACGCCCGAGTGGACCACGCTCGAGCACCTGCGCGACTACCGGGAGCGGTTCGTCGAGCGCTACGGCACCGCGAGCGCCGTCCCGCTGGGAGACCTCGCCGACCCGCACCGCGGCCTCGGCCTGCCCGCCGAGTACGGCGGCGCACTGCCCACGCACGCGCGCTCCGGGCCCGGCGACGACGCCGACCGCTCCCGTCGCAACGCCGTCGCCGAGCTCGTCCAGCAGGCCGTCATGTCCGGCCGCGACCTGGAACTGGACGACGCCGACATCGCCCGGCTCGCCGACGCCGCCGGCCACACCCCGGGCAGCAGCCGCCCGCCGCGCACCCTGGAACTCTGCTTCCAGCTGCTCGCCGACTCCACCGCCGCCCTCGACCGCGGCGAGTTCCTGCTGCTCGGCAGCCCGCACATCGGCTCCTGGACGGCCGGCGCCACCGCCGGCCGGTTCGCCGACCTGGCCGGCCTGACCGACGGCCTCGCCGCGCTCGCCGCCGGGCCGGACGAGTCCACCGAGAACGCTGCACTGCCCGTCCAGGTCGAGCTGGCCCCGCGCGACCCGCGCTCGCTGAACATCGTCCAGGTGCCGCAGCTGCTGCCGCACCGCCTGCCGATCGGGGTGCCCGCCGACCGCGGCGACCCGCACTGCCTGGACTGGCGCACCCTGCTGGTCGCCGCCGGCGAGGACGGGCTGCGCCTGCTGCACCCGGAGACCGGCCGCCAGATCGTCCCGGTCTTCCCGCACATGCTCGCCCTGGACGCGCAGGCCCCGCCGGTCGCCCGCTTCCTGTCCGAGCTGGCCGCCGCCCGCCCCCGGGTGTGGTCCGGCTGGGACTGGGCGGGCCTGGACACGCTGCCCTACCTGCCCGCCGTCCGCTACGGCCGGGTCCTCACCACCCCGCGCCGCTGGCTGCCCGGCCGCCGCCTGCGCGACGCCGCCCGCACCGCCGGGCCGGCCGCCTGGGCGGAGGGCCTGCGCGAGTGGCGCGAACGCTTCCGGGTGCCCGACCGGCTGCAGATCGCCAGCAACGACCGGATGTTCCCGATCGACCTGCGCGAAACCTGGGACACCGACCTGCTGCGCGCCGAACTCACCGCCCCCGAACCGCGGTTCCAGCTCTACCAGGACCTCACCGCGGACGGCGCCGGCCTCGGCTGGAACCACGGCCACAGCACCGAGATCGTCGTCCCGCTGTTCCGCGCCCCCACGCCGGAGCCCGCCGCCGACGGCCGCCCACCGCTCGCCAGGTCGGCGCTGCGCATCGCCCCGACCGCCGTCCATCTGCCCGGCGAGGACTGGCTGTTCGTCAAGCTGTACGCCGACCCGTCCGCGCACGAGACGCTGCTCGCCGACCACCTGCCCGCGCTGCTCACCGACCTCGGCGACGACATCGACCGCTGGTTCTTCCTCCGCTACCGCGACCCCGAACCGCACCTGCGGCTGCGCCTGCACGGCGACCCCGCCGTCCTGAACGCCCGGGTGCTGCCCGCGCTCGGCGCGCGCGTCCGGCAGCTGATCGGCACCGGCGCGTTGCGCACCATGGCGCTCGACGTGTACCGGCCGGAGACCGACCGCTACCTCGGTCCGGACGCCCAGCAGGCCGCCGAGGAACTGTTCCTGACGGACAGCCAGTCCGCGGTCCTCCAGTTGCAGGCCCGCCGCGCCGGGGCGGCCGCTGTGCCGGACGAGGTGCTGGCCGCCGTCGGCCACGCCGTGCTGCTGGACTCGCTCGGCGACTGGGACTGGTGCGGCTGGGCCGACCACCTGTTCAGCAAGGGCCCCGACCACCAGGTCTACCAGCGCCACCGCGCCCTCACCGACCGGCTGATCCGCCCCGGCGACGCCGCCCGGCACGCCGCCGAACTGCTCGGCGTCCCCGCCCTGGCCACCCTCTGGACGGACTCCCCCGCGCCGCGCGCCTTCGGCCGGCTGCTGCTGGCCGCGCCCGAGGCCGACCGCGACGAGGCCCTGATGTCGCTGCTGCACATGCGTCACAACCGGCTGTTCGGCAGCGACCCGGCCGCCGAGGCCCGCGGCTACGCCGTCCTGCGCGGCGCGGCGCGCTCCCTGCTCGGCCGCCGGGCCCACGCGGGCGGCGCGCAGTGACATGGCGCCAGCCACCGGGATTCGGCGGCGTTGTACACGGAGCCGGCGGAGTTGCGCGGGGCCAGAAGCGGCGCCGGCCCGTTGCGCCGCCCGGCGACGCGCCTTCGGCCTGCCTCGCCCGGACGTCCCCGGAGCCGCTCATGACGGCACGCCGCCTCTGCTCTGCCACCGTTCTCTTCGCCACCCGGAGCTCCTCATGACCGTCACCGAACCCACCGCCGCGCCCTCACACCGGGCCGAACTGCGCGAAGCGGCCGGGGTGATGTCCGACCGGATCCTCGACAGGCTCGCCGACCCCGCCGCCACCATGGCCGCCACCCGGATCCCCGCCGAGGCCGCCGACGACGGGGTCGCGGAGGGCGTGTGGGCGGAACTGACGCTCGGCAGCGGCAGCCCGGGCCTGTCGCTGGCGTTCAGCGGCGGCGCCCGGCCCGGCACCGACCGGACGGCGCGGGCGCACGGCTGGCTCGCCGTCGCCACCCGGGCCGCCGCCGACGGGAAGACCACCCCCAGCGGGATCTTCAAGGGCCCCGGGGCACTGGCGTTCGCCGTACTGATCGCCAACCGGGCCACCGGCGGCTACACCACCGCCCTGCACCGACTCGACGCCTACCAGCGGCAGTTGGTGCACACCGCGATGCCCGCCGTACCGGACGGGCCGCTCGCCACCATCGGCCACTACGAGGTGGTGCGCGGCATGACCGGCGTCGGCCGGTACCTGCTGGCCCGCGCCGAGACCTGCGGCGAGGAACTGGAGACCGTCCTCGGCTACCTGATCGAACTGGCCCGCGGCGAGACCGAGCACCGCGGCGTACGCGTCCCGCGCTGGTGGGCACTGGACGCGCCGCGGATCGGCTCCGAACACCTACTGCCCGACGGCCACCTCAACCTCGGCCTGTCGCACGGCGTCCCGGGCCCGCTGATGCTGCTCGCGCTGGCCTGGCGGGACGGCATCCGGCTGCCCGGCCACCAGGAGGCGCTGGAGAGCGCCGCCGAGCTGATGGTCCGCTGGGCGGTGCGCGACGAACACGGCCCGTACTGGCCGGGCTTCCTGGACCTCACCGAGTACCTGGCCGGCCCCGACGCCTACCGGAAGCCCCCCAGCTGGCCGTCCTGGTGCTACGGGGCGCCCGGCGTCTCCCGCGCCCTGCAGGTCGCCGGCGCGGTCCTCGACCGCCCCGACTGGACCGCGACGGCCCGCGACTCGGTCGAGCGGCTGCTCACCCGGCCGCTCGACGACTGGGGCATGACCGACCACGCGCTCTGCCACGGCTGGGCCGGCGCCCTGCACCAACTGGGCCGCCTGAACGAACACTTCGCCGATCCGCGGATCGAGCAGCGGCGCGACCTGATCGCCGCCCGGCTGATCGACTCGTTCGACCCGGACGCCCCGTTCGGCCTGCGCTTCAGCATGACCGCCAAGCCGTTCGCGTCCGACGTCTCCGGCTACCTGGACGGCGCCGCCGGCGTCGCGCTCGCCCTGGACTCCTACGCGTCCGGCGGCACCCCGCACGACTGGGACATGCCGCTGCTGCTCTCCTGAACGCCGACAAGGCTGAGCGCCGGCCAACGCTGAACGCCGGCAAAGCTGAGCGCCGACCAACGCTGAACGCCGGCAAAGCTGAGCACCGGCAACGCGCTTCGGAGTGGTACCCGCCCCCCGCGGGTACCACTCCAGCGCCCCCCAGCACGGCGATCCCCCCGTCGCCGCCGTGCGCTACCCCCCTCCGTCGACCCCCTGCGGTACCGGAGCAGCTCGGTACAGCCGGGGAAACGGCGGGCCCGTGGGCCGGCCGCCGGCGGGTGGACGGTCCACGACTCGGTCGTCGGTCCGAGTACCTCGACCCGGTCGCGTTCCGATGAGCACAGCCTGCGGTGGGCCGATAACCGGCAGCTAACATCTCCCTCACGTGCACCGGTGGGAGCCGGCGGAGACCTGCACGCGGCACGGGGAGCACACGGGTGCGGTTCGGATTGCTCGGCAGTCTGCTGGCGCAGGACGGCGGGCAGGACTGCCCGGTCCGCGGCCCGAAGGCCCGCGCCCTGCTCGCCGTCCTGCTGCTGCACGCCAACCGGCCGGTCTCGCTCGACCGCCTGATCGACACTCTGTGGGGCGCCCACGCCCCCGCCACCGCCGAAGCCTCACTGCGCAACCTGGTCGCCCGGCTGCGCCGCGCACTCCGCGACGAACCCGGCCAGCGCCTGCGGGCCGTCCCCGGCGGCTACCGGCTTGACGTCGCCGACGACGAGCTGGACACCCTCCGCTTCGAACAGGCCGTGCACCGGGCCCACGCCGCCCACCAGGCCGGGGACCTCCCGCAGGTACTGGCCGAAACCGCCGCCGCTCTCGAACTCTGGCGCGGCGAACCGCTCGCCGACGTCCCCGAACCGGCCGCCGACCACGCCGCCCAACTCGAACAGTGGCGCGAGAAGCGGCTGCAGGCCCTGGAATGGCGCTTCGACGCCGAACTGCGCCAGGGCCGCCCGCACGGCCTGATCGCCGAACTCACCGGCCTGGTCGGCGAACTCCCCCTGCGCGAGGCCTTCCACGGCCAGCTCATGCAGGCCCTCGACCTGACCGGGCGCCGCGCCCAGGCCCTCGCCGTGTACCAGCGACTGCGCCGCACCCTGGTCGACGAACTCGGCATCGAACCCGGCCCCGCCGTCCAGGAAGTGCACCGGCGCATTCTCGCCGACCCGCAGACCCCCGCCGCCGAAACCTCCAACACCCGCCCCAGACCGGCCCAACTCCCCTCCCCGCCCGCCCACTTCCTCGGCCGCGAGGACCAGCTCGACACCCTGCGCACCGCCCTGCTGACCCGCACCGACCGGCCCGCCACGGCCGTACTGAGCGGCATGGCCGGCGTAGGCAAATCCGCCCTCGCCCTGACCTGCGCCAACGCGCTGCGCGAAGAATTCCCCGACGGACAACTGTTCCTGAACCTGCGCGGCGCCACCCCCGGCCTCACCCCACTCGGCGCCCTGCCCGCACTCACCGCCCTGCTCCGCGGCCTCGGCATCGAATCGTCCGCACTGCCCGACGACCCCGACACCGCCGCCGCCCTGCTGCGCACCACCCTCTCCGGCACCCGCACCCTGCTGCTCCTCGACGACGCCGCCGACCTCGCCCAGGTCCGCCCCCTGCTGCCCGCCGGACCGGGCTGCGCCGTACTGATCACCGGCCGCACCCCGATGCTCGCCCTCGACGGCGCACTCCACCTGCGCCTCGACACCCTCTCCGAACGCGAAAGCATCGCCCTGGTCGAACGCACCGCGGGCCGCGCCACCGCCGACCGCACCGTCGTCGCCATCGAACAGGCCGACCTCGCCCGGCTCGTCCACCTCTGCGGCCGCCTCCCGCTCGCCCTGCGCATCGTCGGCGCCCGCCTGGCCGCCCGCCACACCCTGCCGGTCCGCGGCCTGGTCGGCCGACTGGAAGAGGGCACCGACCGCCTCGACGAACTCGAACTCGACGACCTGAGCATCCGCCAGTCGCTCGCCCTCACCTACGACTCACTCCGCGACTCCACCCGCCGCCCCGACCAACGCGCCGCCGACGCCCTCCTCGCCGTCGGCGCCCTCGACCTCCCCGAATACACCGCCCCCCTGCTGGCCGGCGTCCTCGACCTCACCCCCACCCAGGCCGCCGCCGCCCTCGACCGCCTCACCGAGGTCGCCCTCCTCGACGAACCGCGACTCGACCGCTACGTCCCGCACGACCTGGTCCGCGACTACGCCCGCGAACTCACCGCCGACGCGGAGCAGCGCGTCCGGCTCACCCGCGCGGCGCTCGAGTGGTACCTGGGCGCCGCGTCCGCCGTGGCACTGGCCCTGGACGCGGCCAAGCACCCGGACCGGCACTTGCCCGCTGTCGCCCCCGGCCGCGAACTCGACCGGGACGCCGCGCTGGCCTTCGGAGACGCCGAGTACGGCAACCTGCTGGTCCTGGTGGACCGGCTAGCCGCCGAACCGTGGGCTGCCGAGTACCTGCTCCCGGTGGTGCGGGGGCTCTTCCCCTATCTCCGCGCCCGCGGCCGCCACCCGGAACTCACCCAGCTCAACCAGACCGCCCTGCGAGTGGCCCGGCAGGCGGCCGACTCCACCGCCGAGGCGTACGCACTCGGCGACCTGGCCGCCGCGCACTTCGATGTCGGCCGCTACCTTCCCGCGCTCGACCTGATCGAGCAGAGCGAGGCACTGTGGCGACAGCTCGGCGACCAGCAGCGGGAACGCTACGCCGCCGGCAACCGCGGCATGCTGCTGTCCTCCCTGGGCCGCACCGAGGAGGCCCGGGCCGTCCTGGAACGAGCCGCCGAACTCGCCGAGGAGTACGGCGACGCCTTCAGCGCGGCCACCGTCCACTGCAACCTCGGCAACCTGATCGAAGCCACCGACCCGCACCTCGCCATCGCCCACCACCGCCGCAGCATCGAGGCCGGCCGCAGCGCCGGCATGACCGCGGCCGAAGTCTCCGGCCTCTGCAACATCGGCTACGCCTACCTCCGACTCGACGCCCCCGACGACGCCATCCACCACTTCGACGCCGCCCTCGCCTTCCCGCCCGGCACCGCCCCCTGGGACTTCCGACTCGAAGCCCACAAGGGCCGGATCGAGGCCCTCCGCCGACAAGGCCGCCTCGCCGAAGCCCTGACGGCCTGCCACGAACTCCTCGCCTGGACCACCTCCGTCGCCGAGGGCTACGGCACCGGCCTCACCGAGCACATCCACGGCCTCGTCCTGCGCGACCTCGACCGCCCCCGCGAGGCCGTCGCCGCCTGGCACACCGCCCTGGCCAGCCTCGCCAACGCCGACGTCCAACAGATCGCCGAAATCCACGCCCTCATCGCCGCCACCGAAAGCGCCTGACCCCACCAACGCCGAAGGACCGGCCCCGGGATCCCTCCCGGCGACCGGCCCTCCGTCAACCTCTGTACCTGGAGCCCCCTGTCGGGTTCGAACCGACGACCCCCGCTTTACAAGAGCGGTGCTCTGGCCAGCTGAGCTAAGGAGGCGCGGTAGCCGTCCGCGGGATCCGCGTCGGCACCAGTGGGCAGTGTACCGGGCGGGGGCGGGGCGATGCGGGCGGTTGAGGGGACGGGCGGGGGGTGGGCCGTGATCGGATCGATGCGGAAGTCGGGGGCGGGCGAGGGCTGACAAAAGAACGGGTCGGCGGGTACCGTCACGAGGAGCCGCGCCGGGGTCGGTGGTCCAGACCATTCGGGGCGGTGGAGACCACCCAACCTTTACTCGGATCGTCCGGCACGTTCCTGCCGGTGAAGGAGCGAAGCAGCATGGCTTCTGTGACGTACGACAAGGCCACCCGCGTCTACCCGGGTGCCGACAAGCCGTCGGTCGACGCGCTCGACCTGGAGATCGGCGACGGCGAGTTCCTCGTCCTGGTCGGCCCCTCCGGCTGTGGCAAGTCCACCTCCCTGCGCATGCTGGCCGGCCTGGAGGACGTGAACGGCGGCGCCATCCGCATCGGCGACCGCGACGTGACCCACCTGCCGCCGAAGGACCGGGACATCGCGATGGTGTTCCAGAACTACGCGCTGTACCCGCACATGACCGTCGCCGAGAACATGGGCTTCGCCCTGAAGATCGCCGGCGTCAACAAGGCGGACATCCGCACCAAGGTCGAAGAGGCCGCCAAGATCCTCGACCTGACCGAGTACCTGGACCGCAAGCCGAAGGCGCTCTCCGGTGGTCAGCGTCAGCGTGTCGCGATGGGCCGCGCGATCGTCCGCCAGCCGCAGGTCTTCCTGATGGACGAGCCGCTGTCGAACCTGGACGCCAAGCTCCGCGTCTCCACCCGCACCCAGATCGCCGGCCTGCAGCGCCGCCTGGGCATCACCACGGTCTACGTCACCCACGACCAGACCGAGGCCATGACCATGGGTGACCGCGTCGCGGTGCTCGACAAGGGCGTGCTCCAGCAGGTCGACGCCCCGCGCGCCATGTACGACAAGCCCGCCAACCTGTTCGTGGCCGGCTTCATCGGCTCCCCGGCGATGAACCTGGTCGAGGTTCCGCTGGTGGACGGCGGCGTGAAGTTCGGCGGCTCGGTGATCAACATCGACCGTGAGGACCTCTCGAAGGCCGGCTCCGCGAAGAACGTCGTGGTGGGCATCCGCCCCGAGCACTTCCAGATCGTCCCGGCCGGCGGTGTCGAGGGCGTCGCGGTCACCGTCAACGTGGTCGAGGAGCTCGGCGCGGACGGCTTCGTGTACGGCACCACCCAGGTGTCGGGCCAGGACAAGGACATCGTGGTCCGCGTGCACAGCCGGGAGATCCCGCAGCGCGGCGAGACCATCCACGTCGTCCCGGTCGGCAACGAGACCCACGTCTTCGCCACCACCGGCGAGCGCCTCAGCCGCTGACCGCCGGCCGCTGACGCGGCGCGCCGACCAACGCACCGGAACCCCCTGCCGACGGCCGTCGGCAGGGGGTTCCGCCGTTTCAGCCCCTCGCGTCAACCTGATGGCGGAACAAAACAGGACAGCGATCACTCGTTGGGGTAACGCGGCGCGCCCATTCCGCCACGCACCGCTACTCTCCTGTGCGTGAAACAGCTCGTTCGCCGAATCGGCCAGACCGTTGCCCTCACCCTGCCGGTGATCCTGGTGACCACCGGCACCCTCGCCGTCACCCGCGTCCCATGGGCCCCGCCAACGGCCCTGGACCAGCAGGTGGTCGCGGCCTCCAGCGGGGACGGCACCATCGGCCGGACCTCCACCTCTCCCAACACCCAGGGCCTGGCCGCGCAGGACGCGCTCCGGGTCGACCTGATGGAGGAGCTGAAGAACCACAACCCCGGCACCGCGCTCGACCTGCTGGAGCGCACCATGCGCGAGAAGCCCTCCCTTACCCCGTACTGCAGCGCCCTGGCCGGCGACCTCGGCCGCGCCGCGGTGAAGAAGTACCAGGGCGACGTCCAGCGCGCCCGCTCCTTCGCCCGCCCGGTCTGCGACGGCTCCTTCGCCGCCGGAGTGGTCGGCTAGACAGCAGCCGCCACCGGGAACCGCGCGAGAAACCAGGCACCCGTCAGCAAGATCGCGACGCAGGGCAATGACCTGCACGTGCTCGCGATCTTGCTGACGGGTGCCTTCCGTTTCGCGCAGCTCCCCACGCCCCCGGTTTCTCGCCCACCTGCCCGACCGAACCGAAGGGCCCCTTCCAGGAGGAGATCTCCCGGAAGGGGCCCTGCCGTACGTCGACCGGCCGTCAGGCCGTCTCGCTCACGGCCGCCGGCCGCATGCCGAGCTCCAGCAGCGGCGGCCCGCTGCCCAGCAGCCCGCCGATCACCCCGTGCGAGGGCTGGGAGCGCGGGCTGCTGGGTGCGCCGCCCGTCCCGGCACCGCCGGTGCCCGTGCCGCCTGCGGAGCCGCCCGTACCGGCGCTGCTGCCACCCCCGGCGTGCGGCGCGGGGCTGGTGCCGCCGGACGGGCCGGTGCTGGGCTTGGGCTTGCCGCTGCCACTGCGGCTGGGTGAGGGGGAGGGCGCGACCTTGGTGGGGCCCTGGGACGGCGGGGTGGTCGGTGCGGACGGGGAGGGCGACGGGCCGCTGCTCGGCCAGACCGGGGTGCCGTACTCCGTCGGCGGGTGCACCGGTGTCTGTGTGCGGCCGGTGCGAACGGCGGCGCCGAGCAGCGAGCCGGTGAGCAGGGTCAGACCGACGACCACGGCGGTGACGACCGAGCGGCGGCGCAGCATCCGTCGCCGGACCGCGCCGGGTTCGGCGGGCCCGTGGCGGCGGAACGCCTCGAGGGCGATCCGGCCGTCCAGCGAGGCGAACGGGGCGCCGGCCATCAGCAGCGGGCTCCAGGCCGCGAGGAAGATCAGGTCGGGGGTGTCGTAGGCCGGCACCGCCTTCCAGCTGACGGTGAACAGCAGCGCGGCGGACAGCGCCATCGCGCCGCCGGCGGCGAGCCGCTGCCACAGGCCCAGGATGGACAGCACGCCGATCACGATCTCCGCGAAGGAGACCGCGAGGCCCGCGCCGACCGGGTGGGCCATCGCGAAGTCCAGCAGCGGCTGGGCGACCTTCCAGGGGTGCAGCGAGGACAGCCAGCGCATCATCGAGCCGCGCTCGCCACCGTCGAAGTACACCGGGTCGCAGAGTTTGCTGAACCCGGCGTAGACGGACAGCGAGCCGAGCAGCACCCGCAGCGGCAGCAGGACCAGGCCGAGGTCGACCCGGCGGCCGGGGTACCAGGCGTGCCTGGAGCCCTCGCCGAGCGACGGCGTCTCGGGCAGCTCGCCCTCGGGGTGCCAGCTGTGCCCGCCGACCCGCACCGACTCGTCCAGCAGTTCGGCGACGCCGACCCGCGACGATTCGTCCGAACCCGAACCCGAAGCCGAACCCGAAGCCGAACCCGAGCCCGGGCCCGCGCCGGAGCCCGTCCCGTACTGCCGGGGAACGGCCTGCAGTTGCTGGGTGTCCTGCTCGGAGAAGGCCTTCGCCGGGGCGGGCACGGTGTTCAGCCGGACGGCTTCGAGCAGTTGGGTGGCGGCGGTGTCGCCGGGCGCGGCCTGGCCGCTCCAGGTGACCACCCGGGGCTTGCGGCGGGGCGTGGTGCCGGTGACGGAGGCGGCGGTGATCCCGGCGAGCGTGGGCACCGTCGCTGCGGGCACCACGACCTGCGGGGTGACCAGCGGACGGGTGCCGTGCTGCAGGTTGTAGGGGTCGCCGAAGGCGGCACCGGTGGGGCGGTCGATCAATGCGGTCACCGGGCCGGAGAGCCTGACCCGGAAACTGGCCTGGGTGCTGCTGAGCTTCGCCGGGTCGGACGGAACCCGGACCGTGTTGAGGCCCGGGCCGTCGTCTATCCCCGCGGAGCGCTGCCCGAAACGCCGAGGTGTTCTGGTGTCCACACCCCTCTAACCGGGTGACGGGCCCGGAGGACACTCTCCCGGGTGGATTCCGGGCGGGGCTTTGAAGTGATCACGAGAAATCCGATCGGGCCCGACCGGACCCGACCGGTTGACGCACAAAAACGACGCACCGTCACGTGTCATGACGGTGCGTCAGTGCCGCAGTGGGCGCCTTACTCCCAGGCGGTCAGCGCTTGGCGCGCATGCGGGCCGCTTCGTACAGCACGATGCCGGCGGCGACACCGGCGTTCAGCGACTCGGTGTGGCCGGGCATCGGGATCCGCACCCGCAGGTCGCAGGTCTCCGACACCAGGCGGGACAGGCCCTTGCCCTCGGAGCCGGCCACGATCACCACGGGGCCGTTCAGCGCGTCGAGGTCGCCGATCTCGGCCTCGCCGTCGGCGGCCAGGCCGACCACCATCAGGCCGGCCTTCTGGTAGGCCTCCAGCGCGCGGGTCAGGTTGGTGGCGCGGGCCACGGGCAGCCGGGCGGCCGCACCGGAGGAGGTCTTCCAGGCACCGGCGGTCATGCCGGCCGCGCGGCGCTCGGGGATCACCACGCCGTGCGCGCCGAACGCGGCGGCGGAACGGACCACGGCGCCCAGGTTGCGGGAGTCGGTGACGCCGTCCAGCGCCATGATCAGCGCGTCCTGGCCGGTGTTGGCGGCCTCCTCCAGCAGGTCGTCGGGGTGCGCGTACTCGTACGGCGGGACCTGGAGCACCAGGCCCTGGTGGTTCAGGCCGCCGGTCATCTGGTCCAGCTGGGCGCGCGGGGCCTCCATCAGCGGGACGCCGCGCTCGTTGGCGGCCTGGAAGGCCTCGCGGACGCGGTCGTCGGTGTCGATGAACTGCTGAACGTACAGTGTGTTCGCCGGCACGCCGCCCTGCAGCGCCTCGACCACCGAGTTGCGGCCCACCACCAGCTCGGCCGCGCCCGCGCCACCGCGGCCGCTGCGCGGGCCGCCGGACCGGCGCATGCCGGCCCGGGACTTGGCGTCGCGCTCACGCTTCAGTGCCGCGTTGGCGGCGCGCTGCTTGGGGTGTCCCTTGCGCTCCTCGCCGCGCGGCGTCGGGCCCTTGCCCTGGAGCGCCTTCCGGCTGTGGCCGCCGGTACCGACACTCGCGCCCTTCTTCGACCCGGGGTTGCGGCGGTTCCTGCGCTGGCTGTTGCCGGCCATGGCTGTACTTCCTGTCTCTGCGTCTGCTTCGTGCGTGGGGGCCGCACCCATACAAAGGTACGGCCCCCATGCGCCCCGAGGGGCTACTGGTTGATCGTCCAGCGCGGGCCGGACGGGGTGTCCTCGATCGCCAGCCCGGCCTGGCCGAGCTGGTCGCGGATGGCGTCCGCGGTGGCGAAGTCCTTGCGGGTGCGGGCCGCCTGGCGCTGCTCCAGCACCAGCTTGACCAGCGAGTCGACGACGCCGGTGAGCTCCTCGCCCTGGCTGCGGCCGCCGGCCCAGAAGTCGTCCAGCGGGTCCAGGCCGAGCACGCCGAGCATCGCCCGGACCTCGGCGAGGCGGGCCGCGGTGGACTCCTTGTCGTCCGCGCCGAGCGCGCTGTTGCCCTGCCGGACGGCGGTGTGCACCACGGCCAGCGCCTGCGGCACGCCCAGGTCGTCGTCCATCGCCTCGGCGAACGCCAGCGGCACCTCGGGCGCCGCGTCGACCATGCCGCAGCGCTCGACGGCGCGCTCGATGAAGCCCTCGATCCGGGCGAACGCCGTCTCGGCGTCGCGCAGCGACTCCTCGCTGTACTCGATCATCGAGCGGTAGTGCGGGCCGGCCAGGTAGTAGCGCAGCACGATCGGCCGCCAGCGCTGCACCATCTCGGAGACCAGCACCGAGTTGCCCAGCGACTTGGACATCTTCTCGCCGCTCATGGTGACCCAGGCGTTGTGCACCCAGAAGTTGGCGAAGTCGTCGCCGTACGCCTTGGACTGGGCGATCTCGTTCTCGTGGTGCGGGAAGATCAGGTCCAGCCCGCCGCCGTGGATGTCGAACGAGCTGCCCAGGTACTTGTGCACCATCGCCGAGCACTCCAGGTGCCAGCCCGGGCGGCCGCGGCCCCACGGGGTGTCCCAGCTCGGCTCGCCGGGCTTGGCGGCCTTCCACATCGCGAAGTCACGCGGGTCCCGCTTGCCGGTCTCGTTGTCGCCGGAGGGCTGCCGCAGGTTCTCCAACTCCTGGTTGGAGAGCGCCAGGTAGTCGGAGTAGGTGGTGACCGCGAAGTAGACGTTGCCGTCGGCCTCGTACGCGTGGCCGCGCTCGATCAGCCCCTGCATCATCTCGATCATCTCCGGCACGTGGCCGGTGGCCCGCGGCTCCGCGCTCGGCGGGAGGCAGCCGAGGGCGTCATAACCCTCGTTGAACGCACGCTCGTTGGCGTGCGCGATCTTCCACCACTCGATGGACTGCTCGCGCCCCTTGGCGATCACCTTGTCGTCGATGTCGGTGACATTGCGGACGAAGGTGACCTCGTAGCCGCGGTAGCGGAACCACCGCTGCATCACGTCGAAGTTGAGTCCCGACCGGATGTGCCCGATGTGCGGGGGCGCCTGAACGGTGGCACCGCACAGGTAGATCGAGACACAGCCCGGCACCAGCGGGACGAAGTCGCGTACCTGGCGGGTCATGGTGTCGTACAGGCGAAGGCTCACAGCGTCCAGAGTAGTGGGCGGCGGGGGGTGCCCCGCCACCTTCCGGCCACTTGGCGCGCCCCACTCAGAAGTTGGCGACCACCTTGCGCGGGCTGAGCCGCACCACCACCCGCACCGCGTCCGGACCGTCCCACGCGTAGTCCTGGCCGCGGTACTTGCGGGACAGCTCGTCGATCAGCTCCCGGCCGCCCTCGGTGGTCATGGTGACCTCGCCGCGCGCCTCGAAGTACTGGTACGGGCTCTCCGCCGGGTTGATCAGCACGCTGATCCGCGGATCCCGCACCAGGTTCAGGTGCTTGCGCCGCCCCTGCACGGTGGAGAACAGGATGTCGTCGCCGTCCCGCTTGATCCACACCACCGAGGCCTGCGGGCTGCCGTCGGGCTGCACGGTGGACACCACCGCGAAGCTCTTCTCGTCCAGCAGCTTCCGCACGTTGTCGTCGAGTTCGACGCCCATGTTTCCTCCCGCACCAGAGACTTGACTGCCTGTCATGTCAGGCTAGGGGGCGGGCCGTTCCCAGACCAGCGCCGTGGCGATCGCGGCGAGTCCCTCGGCCCGGCCGGTCAGGCCCAGGCCGTCGGTGGTGGTGCCGGAGACCGACACCGGCGCGCCGACCGCCGCGGACAGCGCGGCCTGCGCCTCGGTGCGGCGCTTGCCGATCTTCGGGCGGACGCCGATCACCTGGATCGCCACGTTGCCGATCTCGAACCCGGCCTCCCGCACCAGCCGGGCGGCCTCGCCGAGCAGCGCCACCCCGGCCGCGCCCGCCCACTCGGGGCGGTCGGTGCCGAAGTGCGCGCCCAGGTCGCCGATCCCGGCGGCGGAGAACAGCGCGTCGCAGGCGGCGTGCGCGGCCACGTCGGCGTCCGAGTGCCCGGCCAGGCCGGTCTCGCCCGGCCAGTCCAGCCCGGCCACCCGCAGCGGCCGGCCGTCCTCGAAGGCGTGCACGTCGGTGCCGATGCCGATCCGCGGCAGGATCGGGGCGGTCTTCTCAGTAGGCATCGGTGGCCCTCCGGCGGGCGAGTACGGCCTCGGCGAGTACGAGGTCCAGCGGGCGGGTGACCTTGAACGCCTCTTCGTGGCCGGGCACCACGACGACCCGGCCGCCGAAGCGCTCGATCAGCCCGGCGTCGTCGGTCACCTCGATGCCCTCGGCGACGGCCTTCTCGTGCGCCGCGGCCAGGCCCGCCAGGTCGAAGCCCTGCGGGGTCTGCACGGCGCGCAGCGTGGAGCGGTCGGGGGTGTCCAGCACCGGCTCGGGGCCGGACGGCTGCGGTTCGACCCGCTTGACGGTGTCGGCAAGCGGCACCGCCGGCACCACCGCCTCGGCGCCGGCCCGGACGGCGGCGGCCACCGCGTCCACCACCTCGACAGGCACCAGCGGGCGGGCCGCGTCGTGCACCAGCACCACCGGGGTGCCGGCCGGGATCGCGGCCAGGCCGAGCCGCACCGACTCCTGCCGGCTGGCGCCGCCGGGCACCACCCGGACGTCCTTGCCGTCCAGGCCGTGGCTGTCCAGCAGCGCGACGACCTCCGCCACGCCGTCCGGCGGCGCGCACACCACCACCAGGCCGACCGCCCGGCTGCGGGCCAGCGCCCGGACCGCGTGCACCAGCAGCGGGACGCCACCGAGTTCGCGCAGCGCCTTGGGGGCGCCGGGGCCGAGTCGCTCGCCGCGGCCGGCAGCCGGGACGACCGCTGCCGCGAGCTGTGCTGAGGCGTTCAGGTTTGGCTCCTTGGTCGCGATGGGTATGGCCGTGCCGAACGCGGATTCGCGAGCGGGCAGGCCCCCTTCCTGACTGCACGTTAGTGGAACCGCGCCGCCCCTTCCGCCATCGCCCAACCGTGCCTCCCCCTTCCAGGCACGTTCACGGCGCGCTGTACCGCCCTGCGTCCGAGCATGGCGAAGCGCCCGAGGCGCCCTTTCGGGCACCATCGGGCGCTACGTCAAGCCAAGCCAGGCGCTGTCCTGCCTCAGGAGGCGAGGACCTCGTCGAGCAGCGTCTCGGCCTTGTCCTCGTTGGTGTTCTCGGCGAGCGCGAGCTCGCTCACCAGGATCTGGCGGGCCTTGGCGAGCATGCGCTTCTCGCCGGCCGACAGGCCGCGCTCACGCTCGCGGCGCCACAGGTCGCGGACCACCTCGGCGACCTTGATCACGTCGCCGGAGGCGAGCTTCTCCAGGTTTGCCTTGTAACGGCGCGACCAGTTGGTGGGTTCTTCGGTGTAGGGCGCGCGAAGCACCTCGAAGACGCGGTCCAGGCCTTCCTGGCCCACCACATCGCGGACACCGACGAACTCGGCGTTCTCCGCCGGAACGCGGAGGGTCAGATCTCCCTGCTGCACCTTCAGCACCAGGTAGGTCTTGTCCACACCCTTGATCTGGCGAGTTTCGATGGCCTCGATCAGCGCAGCCCCGTGATGGGGGTAGACCACCGTGTCGCCAACCTTGAACGTCATGTGACAGGACCCCTTCCGTGGCTTTCCAGAATAACACGCTTTTCGGCTGACCCGAAGGGCGTTTTCGCAGGTCAGGGCGGGTTCCAGGGCTTGACAACCACCCCCGTCGCATGCTGCGACCGGTGTTCGACGGGGGCTTCTCGCAGGTCGGAGGCGGTCTGACCTGGGCGGCGAAACCTCTGGTCACGCTCCCGAAACCATGGTTGGATCTTGAGTTTTTGCCTCCGACTCGCCGAGCGGCCGGGATCGTGATCGGACTGCGACACGGGGCCACCCCGTGATTCCCGGATATGTGTGGTCGGTAGTGTGGCCCTCGACCACCGACCGTGATCCCTTTTCCGTGGGATCGTCCCCACCAAGGAGAAGTCGCCGCCGTGAGCCGGAGCCTTCGACGCGGCGCTGCCGCCGCCCTCGTCCTCGCCGCGATCGTCCCGCTGTCCGCCTGCGCGGCGGGCAACGACGCCGACACGCTGCAGATCAAGCCGGACAACGCGGCGACCTCGATCGACAACTCGGTCAAGCTCAACAACATCGTCGTGGTCGCCCCCGCGGGTTCGGCCGGCGAGTATGCGGGCCCGGTCGCCGTCACCGCGAACATCGCCAACACCGCGCCGAAGGACGACCTGGTGCTGACCGGGGTCAAGGTCGGTGGCTCCGCCGCGACGCTGACCGACGAGAACGGCGCGCAGGTCTCGCAGATCGTCATCCACGCCGGTGAGTCGGTGCTGATCGGCGGCAAGGGCGGCGCCGCGCTGGCCCAGGTGCCGAACGCCAAGGTCACGGTCGGCGGCTACAACGACACCACCTTCACCTTCAAGAGCGCCGGCGACGTCTCCGCCAACGCCAACGTGCAGCCGGCCGTCGGCTACTACCAGGGCTTCGGCCCGGCGGCCAAGGCCACGCCGTCGGCGGGCGTCACCGCCTCCCCGGGTGCGGCCTCGTCCCCGGCCGCCGGCGCCGGCGCGAGCGGTTCGCCGAGCGCCCCGGCCGGCAGCCCGTCGGCTCCCGCCACGCACTGACACCAGGCACACACGAAGGGGCCCCGCCGCGGCGGGGCCCCTTCGTCGGTCTGTCGTACCTGCGGTTTACGGCTCGAACTTGTAGCCCAGGCCACGCACGGTGACCAGGTAGCGCGGCGCGCCCGGGTCGGGCTCGATCTTCGCCCGCAGGCGCTTGACGTGGACGTCCAGGGTCTTGGTGTCGCCGACGTAGTCCGCGCCCCACACCCGGTCGATCAGCTGCATCCGGGTGAGCACCCGGCCGGCGTTGCGCAGCAGCATCTCCAGCAGGTCGAACTCCTTGAGCGGCAGGTCGACCTTGGCGCCGTCCACCGTCACCACGTGCCGGTCGACGTCCATCCGGACCGGGCCGGCCTCCAGCGCGCCGGGGGCGGCGGCGCCGTCTCCGTTCGCGTCCTCGCCGCGGCGGCGGAGCACCGCGCGGATCCGGGCGACCAGCTCGCGGGTGGAGTAGGGCTTGGTGACGTAGTCATCGGCTCCTATCTCCAGCCCGACGACCTTGTCGATCTCGCTGTCCTTGGCGGTGACCATGATCACCGGGACGTTGGAGCGGACGCGCAGCTGGCGGCAGACCTCGGTTCCGGGCAGGCCGGGCAGCATCAGGTCGAGCAGGACGAGGTCGGCTCCGTTGCGCTCGAACTGCTCCAGCGCGTCGGGCCCGGTGGCGGCGACCGCCACCTCGAAGCCTTCCTTGCGGAGCATGTACGACAGGGCGTCGCTGAACGACTCCTCGTCCTCGACCACCAGTACACGGGTCACGATCGGGCCTCCGGGGCAGGAAGTGTGGGTGCTGCTGAGGATGCGCGGTCCTCGACCGGGGCCTGCCCGGCGGGGAGTCGCAGTGTGAAGGTGGAACCCTGGCCCTCGACGCTCCACACCGACACGGTTCCGCGGTGCGAGGCGGCGACGTGCTTGACGATGGACAGGCCGAGGCCGGTGCCACCGGTGAGGCGGGAGCGGGCGGGGTCCACCCGGTAGAAGCGTTCGAAGATCCGCTCGCGGTCCTTCTCCGAGATGCCGATGCCCTGGTCGGTCACCGAGATCTCGATCAGTTCGCCGTCCGCCTCGCCCAGCGCCGCGGCGCTGGAGATCCGGCGGGTGGCGATCGCCACCCTGGTGCGCGGCGGGCTGTAGTTCACCGCGTTCTCCACCAGGTTGCCGAGTGCGGCGGCCAGTTGGCCGCGGTTGCCGACCAGGTACAGGCCGGTGGTGCCGCCCGCGGCGATGACGATCTGCTTGGCGGCGGCGGTCTGCCGGCAGCGGTCGATCGCCTCGGCGATCAGTTCGTCCACCGCGACCGGCTCCGGGTCGACCTTCAGCTGGTCGTCCTGGACCCGGGAGAGGTCGATGATCTCCTGGACCAGGCTGGCCAGCCGGGTGGCCTCGACCTGCATCCGGCCGGCGAAGCGCTGCACCGCCTCCGGGTCGTCGGAGGCGTCCGCGACCGCCTCGGAGAGCAGCGAGAGCGCGCCGACCGGGGTCTTCAGCTCGTGCGAGACGTTGGCCACGAAGTCGCGGCGGATCGCCTCGATCCGGCGGCGCTCGGTGCGGTCCTCGACCAGCACCAGCACCAGCCGGGAGCCCAGCGGGGCGACCCGGACCGAGACCGCCAGCGGTTCGGCGGCCCGGGCGACGGCCCCGGGGCGGGTGAGTTCCAGTTCGATCTGCCGGATCTCGCCGTCCCGGCGGGTGGAGCGGGCCAGCGCGAGCATCGGGTCCACCGCCACCCGGCCGCCGCGGACCAGGCCCATCGAGTAGGCGGCGGAGGAGGCCTTGACCACCTCGTCGCCGTCGCCGAGCACGATCGCGCAGGAGCGCAGCACCGAGAGCACGGTGTCCACGCCGGGCGGCAGGGCCGGTTCCTGGAGGGGTTCCGGCCCCGGCTTCTTGCCGCCGCTACTGCTGCTGCCCTTGCTCCGGCCCTGCTCGCGCTCGCTCCAGCGGAAGGCGATGGATGCGGTGAGACCGACGCCGAGCCCGGCTATGGCGCTGGCAGCGGCGGCGGCCACGTTCACGTCCATGCTTGCCAGCGTAAATGGTGGCCGGGCGCGCTCCGTAAGGGTGCGATCAAGGCATCGGCCGGGCGTTGCCGAGAATTCACCTTCACGATGCTGCCGATTCACCGCTGATGCCGCGGGGGGTCGCCCGAACGGATCAGTGTGGGCCGTGCAAGCCCGTGTGGGCGGTGACGCGGCTACCATTCGCGCCACCAGCAGCGGCCGTCCGTTCGGTCGGCCCCGCACCGGGCCGCCCGGTACGGGGCGTCCGGTCGGCACCGCCACCGACACCGGTACTGGAGGAGAACAGCAATGCGCGACGCGTACCACGAGGAACTCGACTCGATCAGCGACGGTCTGGTCGAGATGGCCCGCCTGGTCGGCTCGGCGATGGGACGGGCCACCACCGCACTGCTGGACGCGGATCTGGAGCTGGCGGAGAGCGTGATCGCCGCCGACGAGAAGGTCAACAACCTGCACCACGACCTGGAGAACCGGGCCATCGACCTGCTGGCCCGCCAGCAGCCGGTCGCCACCGACCTGCGGATCGTGGTCACCTCGCTGCGGATGAGCTCCGACCTGGAGCGCTGCGGCGACCTGGCCCGGCACGTCGCCAAGGTGGCCCGGCTGCGCTACCCGGAGACCGCCGTCCCGAACGACCTGCACCCGATTGTGCTGGAGATGGGGCAGCTCGCGCAGCGCCTGGTGGCCAAGGCCGGCCTGGTGATCGCCACCAAGGACGTGGACAAGGCGCTGGAGCTGGAGGCGGACGACGACGCGATCGACGCGCTGCACCGCGAACTGTTCTCGCACCTGCTGGACGACCGCTGGCACCACGGCATCGAGACCGCGGTGGACGTCACCCTGGTCGGCCGCTACTACGAGCGCTTCGCCGACCACGCGGTCTCGGTCGCCAAGCGCGTGGTGTTCCTGGTCACCGGCGAGCACGTGGACGAGTTCATGGCCACCGCGGACTCGGCCGAGTAAACGTTTTCGCAGTGCGCCCCTCCGGGGGCGCACGCCGCGTGAACCTCCCACCTCCGCACGCCCGTTGACGGCGCGTCAGGACGGCGTTTCACTCGAAGGGACGGGCGTCCACCGGGCTGCCCGGCTCCGCCCGGACGAGGAGGCTTCAGCGCGATGAAGACGACCGGCAACCCGACCACTCCCCCGCCGAGCCCACTCGCCCCGGCCGCGGCGAAGCTGCTGCCGGTCCTCGCCGCGGGCTGCGGCTGCGGCCCGGGCTGCGGCTGCGGCTGCCAGTCCGGCGCGCCGTGCCAGTGCGGCGGCGCGACCGGCGGCTGCTGCGGGGGCGGCCACTGACGGCATGAGCGAGGGCCGGGCACCGATGGTGCCCGGCCCTCGTCGTACGGCGCCTCAGATGGTTCAGAAGGTGACGTCCATGCACTGGTAGAACGCGTTGCCGGTGTCCGCGATGTCCCAGACCGCCAGGATCACCTGGTGGCCGGTCAGGCCGGAGGGCAGCGTCGCGGTGTGGCTGAGCGTGGCCGGGGGCTGCTTGCCGCCCATCGGCACGGTCAGGAACGGGGTCGGGTTGAGGTTCGCCCGGGTGATCTTCGTGGTGGCGTCGTAGCCCGGCTTGGTGATGAAGTACCGGAACGACGTGGTGGCGTGCCGCGCCTCGATGCTCCAGGTCAGCGTCAGCTGCTGGCCGGCCGTGACCTTGGTGGTCGGCCAGGCGCCGGCCCGCGGGTCGTCGAGCGGCGCCCAGCGCGGGTCCGCGCCCGCGCACAGCGTGCCGTCGGCCGGCCCGGCCGCCGGGAAGCCCTTCGGGCCCTCGACGCTCTGCGGCTCCCACTGGATCTGGCCGCACTTCTTCACCACGCCCGCCCCGCACAGGCCGGCCCGGCTCGGCGGGGTGGTGATGTATCCGTGCGAGCTGGCGGGGATCGCCGTCGCCAGGACTGCCGCGGCGGCCGCGAAGCCGACCGCCAGGATGTTGCGCTTGCGCATGGTGCTCCTCCGTGGGGGTGGATGGAGTACATGAACGCGGGCACGCGCGGGGCCGCGTGGGGGTGCGGCCAGCATTGGCATGCCCGCGCCGACATTGGCCCCCACGCTAGAAGCCCGACCGACCGCCGTCAATGGTCTGAACCACCCCGAGTGATCTGAACCACCCGCCGCCACCAATCGGTTGACGCCCCGGCACCCGGACACGGAACAGCCCCCTGGGCCCGGAGCTTCGTCGCACCGGGCAGGGGGCTGAGCGGGAAAGGAGGTCTTACTTCTTGCCCTGGTTCTTGACGGCCTCGATCGCGGCGGCGGCGGCCTCGGGGTCGAGGTAGCGGCCACCGGGGGTGACCGGCTTGAAGTCGGCGTCGAGCTCGTAGACGAGCGGGATGCCGGTGGGGATGTTGAGGCCGGCGATGGCCTCGTCGGAGATGCCGTCGAGGTGCTTGACCAGGGCGCGCAGGCTGTTGCCGTGGGCGGTGACCAGGACGGTATTGCCGGCGGCGAGGTCCGGCACGATGGCGTCGTACCAGTAGGGGAGCATGCGGCGGACGACGTCCTGCAGGCACTCGGTGCGCGGGCGCAGCTCGGACGGGATCTCCGCGTAGCGCGCGTCGCCGGCCTGGGAGTACTCGGAGTCGTCGGACAGGGCCGGCGGCGGGGTGTCGTAGGAGCGGCGCCAGAGCTGGAACTGCTCCTCGCCGAACTCGGCGAGGGTCTGGGCCTTGTCCTTGCCCTGCAGGGCGCCGTAGTGGCGCTCGTTCAGGCGCCAGCTGCGGCGGACCGGAATCCAGTGGCGGTCGGCCTTGTCGAGGGCGATCTGCGAGGTGCGGATGGCGCGGCGCAGCAGCGAGGTGTGCAGCACGTCCGGCAGCAGGTCCTCGGCGAGCATCAGTTCGCCGCCACGGGCCGCCTCCTTCTCGCCCTTCTCGTTGAGGTCGACGTCGACCCATCCCGTGAACAGGTTCTTCTGGTTCCACTGGCTCTCGCCGTGGCGGAGCAGGATCAAGCGGTAGGTCGTGTCAGCCATGGGGCCAGCTTAATAGAGGGGGAAATTCGGTGGCCGGGCTGTCCACGTCGGACGTAATGTGCCATCAGCAGTTTTGCCGCTTACCGTTTTCGCCGCTCCGGGAGCCCCCATGCCCCTCTCAGCCCGTCTGGTCTCCGAAGCGCGCAGGGCGGCGGGCGGGCTGCCGCGGCAGTTCTGGTGGTTGTGGACGTCCACGCTGGTGAACCGGCTCGGCGGCTTCGTCGTCACGTTCCTGGCGCTCTATCTGACGGTCGACCGGGGGTATTCGGAGGCCTACGCGGGCCTGGTGGCGGGCCTGTTCGGGCTGGGTTCGGCGGTCGCGGCGATCGGTGCGGGGGTGCTGACCGACCGGCTCGGGCGGCGGCCCACGCTGCTGGTGGCGCAGGTGTCGACGGCGGTGTTCACGGCGGTGCTGGGCTTCATGGACGGGCCGGTGGCGATCGCCGCGGTGGCGTTCCTGGTGGGTCTGGCGAACAACGCCTCCCGCCCGGCGGTGTCCGCGATGATCGCCGACCTGGTGCCGCCCGCCGACCGGGTGCGGGCGTACGCGCTGAACTACTGGGCGATCAACATCGGTTTCGGCGCCTCCGCCGCGGTGGCCGGTCTGATCGCGGTGTACGGCTACCTGCCGCTGTTCCTGCTGGACGCGCTGACCACCCTGCTGTGCGCGGTGGTGGTGTTCGTGAAGGTCCCCGAGACGCTGTCGCAGGCGATGGCGGAGGCGGCCGACGAGCCGTCGGGCCCGGCGATCGGCCTGGGCGCGGTGTTCCGGGACGGGCCGTTCATGGCGGTGGTCGGGGTGAACCTGCTGCTGGCGATGGTCTTCCAGCAGGGCTCCACCACGCTGGCGATGGACATGGGCGAGCACGGCATCACGACCGCCCAGTACGGCCTGGTGGCCAGCCTCAACGGGGTGCTGATCGTGGTGCTCCAACTGCCGCTGACCAGGCTGATGGAGGGCCGCAACCGCACCGCGCTGCTGATGGTGAGCACGCTGCTGATCGGCTGGGGCTTCGGCCTGACGGCGGTGGCCGGCTCGTCCGCCGGGCTGTACGCGCTGACGGTGGCGATCTGGACGATCGGCGAGATCGTGAACGCGCCGACCATGATGGCGCTGGTCGCCGAGCACTCGCCGGCCCGGGCCCGCGGCCGCTACCAGGGCGTGTACTCGCTGTCCTGGTCGCTGGCGTCCTTCGTCGGCCCGATGGCGGGCGGGCTGCTGCTGCAGTACGCGGGCAGCGCGGCGCTGTGGGGCGCGTGTGCGGCGGCAGGGACGCTGGCGGCCGTGGCGTTCGTGCCGATCGGCCGGCAACGGCCGCAGCCCGCGGCCGAGCCTGCGGCGGCGCCCGCCGTCGAGCCGGTCGGCGCGGAGGCCTGACCGGCTCGGCGGCCGGTCAGTTCGCCAGGTCGCCGCCGCTGTTCCGCCGCAGCCGCACCCAGGAGTCGTGGTCGTCCTCGAGGATCCGCTGGTACTCGTCCACCAGCAGCCCCACCTGCTCCGGCACGGGGACGGCGTCGCCGTACTCGGCCTTCATCAGGGCGAGGCGGCGGCGCAGCGAGGTCAGCCGGTGGACGGTGTCGGAGCGCTGGATCCACAGCGTCCGGTAGCCGAAGAAGGCCGCCCAGGCGGCCAGCACCGTCACCAGTGCGCCGCACGCCAGTGCCACGTCGGCCAGTTCGCTGGCCAGCGGTTCGCCGACCTTGAGGCCGAGCAGCACGGTGACCAGCGCGGACAGGCTGACGGTGGCCAGTTGCAGGGTCAGCGCCCGCCGTCGGTCCCAGTCCCGGCGGCGTCGGCGCTCCACCAGTTCGTTGTCGAGTTCGGCCCCCAGCCACTCCAACTTCCGTTGTGCGGCGGCATGTTCAGCATCCATCGTTTCCTCCCCGGGCGGGAGGATACCGGGCTCAGCTGTCGGCGGGCGGGTTCTCGCTCGCCAGGTGCGCGAAGGCGGTGAGGTTGCGGGTGGACTCGCCGCGCTTGGTGCGCCATTCCCACTCGCGGCGGATCGCGGTGGCGAAGCCGAGCTCCAGCAGGGTGTTGAACGGCTCGTCGGCGTTCTCCAGCACGGTGCCCAGCAGCCGGTCCACGGAATCGGCGGTCAGCGCCTCCAGCGGCAGCCGGCCCACCAGGTAGACGTCGCCGAGCCGGTCGATCGCGTACGCCACCCCGTACAGCCGGGTGTTGCGCTCCAGCAGCCAGCGGTACACGCCCTCGTGGTTCTCGTCCGGGCGGCGGATCACGAAGGCGTTCACCGACAGCGTGTGGTCGCCGATCCGCAGCGCGCAGGCGGTGGACAGCTTGCGGGTGCCGGGCAGCGAGGCGACCAGCGTGTACGGGTCGGTGGCGGCCGGCTCCCAGGCCACACCGGCCTCGTCGAGCGCGGCACGGAGGAGGGGGAGTGCGTCGTCCTTGGCGGCCATGCCCCCACGCTAACCGGCCGTCGACCGCCGTGGGGTGTCGCGCCGGTCACGGTGCGCTCCGGGGTGAGCTTCCGTCAGGGGCGGTGCACCTGGCGGGCTGCGGCCATCGCGCCCGCGTACACCTCGGCGGTGGAGCCGGCCGCAGTCAGCCAGCCGAACGCCGCCGCGTGCCGGGCGGCCTCCGCGCCGCGGATGCGGGCGAGCACCGGGTCGGTGACGTAGGGCAGCAGGGCCTGCGCCCAGGCGTCCGGGTCGTGGCCGGGCACCAGGGTGCCCGTCAGGCCGTCGCGGACGGCGACCGGCAGGCCGCCGACCGCGGCCGCCACCACGGGGGTGCCGCAGGCCTGCGCCTCCAGCGCGACCAGGCCGAACGACTCGCTGTATGAGGGCATCACCAGGGCGGTCGCCGCGCGGTACCAGTCGGCGAGCTGCCGCTGGCCGACCGGCGGGCAGAACCGCACCACGTCGTTGATGCCGAGTTGGGCGGCCAGCTTGTGCAGGCTCTCGGGGCGGGCCAGGCCGGTGCCGGACGGGCCTCCGACCACCGGCACCACCAGCCGCTCGCGCAGGTCCGGGCGGCGCTCCAGCAGCCGGGCGACCGCCTTGAGCAGCACGTCCGGCGCCTTCAGCGGCTGTATCCGGCCGGCGAACAGCAGTACCGCGGCGTCCTGCGGCAGGCCGAGCCGGTGGCGGGCCGCCTCGCGGTCGCCGGGCCGGAACACCTCCAGGTTCACGCCCGGGTGCACCACGGCCAGCTGCTCGGGGCGCGCCGCGTAGTGGTGGGCGAGCTCGGCGGCCTCCTCCGCGGTGTTGGCGATCAGCCGGTCGGCCGCGCCGACCACCTGGGTCTCGCCGATCACCCGCGCGGCCGGCTCCGGGGTGTCGCCCTGGGCGAGCGCCGCGTTCTTCACCTTCGCCATGGTGTGCATGGTGTGCACCAGCGGCACGCCCCAGCGCTCGGCGGCCAGCCAGCCGACCTGGCCGGACAGCCAGTAGTGCGAGTGCACCAGGTCGTAGTAGCCGGGGCGGTGGCCGGCCTCGGTGCGCAGCACGCCGTGGGTGAACGCGCACAGCTGGGCCGGCAGGTCTTCCTTGAGCAGGCCCTCGAACGGGCCGGCCGTGACGTGCCGCACCAGCACGCCGGGGGCGAGCTGCACGGTCGGCGCGTCGTCCGAGCTGATCGCCCGGGTGAACACCTCGACCTCGATGTCGAGGTCGGCGAGGCGCTTGGCCAGCTCGACGATGTACACGTTCATCCCGCCGGCGTCGCCGGTGCCCGGCTGGTGCAGCGGCGAGGTGTGGACGCTCAGCATCGCGATCCGGCGGGGACGGCGCTGGCGCGGAGGGACTGCGGCCGACCGCGACTCCCCGCGGGGCATGCGGACGAGGTGGTGGGTCACCTGCGGAAGCCTCCCTGGGGCACTGCCCGTCACTGCGTCTGTACCGGTTTCGGTCTGTTCACGCGCCGCCGCCCGCGGCCGGAAGCTGCGGGCGGTAGGACGTCAAGGGTGCCAACCGCGTCGTCGTGCCCCCGTATTCCCGGTGGCGGACGATCCCTTCGGACGTGCTTTCCCGGCGCGCGCGGGCGCTGCGTACGCTTGGTGACCATGGCCGCAAGCGACATGCCGTTGTCCCGGGGCCGGTCGAGCCGGCCGGTGGGGACGATCACTCGGGGGACGACGAACACCAACCGGCTGCGGCGGATGGACCGCTGGATCGCGTACTCGATGGGCCGGGCGCTGCGCGCGGCCGTGCACCCGCCGGTCGCCGTGGACCTCGGGTACGGGGCGGCGCCGTGGACGGCGGTGGAGCTGGCGGCCCGGCTGCGGGCGGTGCGGGCGGACGTCCGGGTGGTGGGCATCGAGATCGACCCGGCGCGGGTGGCGGCGGCGCTGCCGATGGCCGACCCGCCGCTGCTGGAGTTCCGGCGCGGCGGCTTCGAGGTGCCACTGCCCGGCGGGGCGCGGGCCCAGCTGATCCGGGCGGCGAACGTGCTGCGGCAGTACGACGAGGACCAGGTCGCCGAGGTGTGGTCGCGGCTGTGCGGGCGGCTGGCGCCGGACGGGCTGCTGGTGGAGGGCACCTGCGACGAGATCGGGCGGCGGCACGTGTGGGTGGCGCTGGGCCCGGAGGGGCCGCGGACGGTGACCTTCGCGGCCCGGCTGGGGAGCCTGGAGCGGCCGTCGGACCTGGCGGAGCGGCTGCCGAAGGCGCTGATCCACCACAACGTACCGGGGCGGCCGGTGCACGCCTTCCTGCGGGACTTCGACCGGGCGTGGGCGGCGGCCGCGCCGCTGGGGGCGTTCGGGGCGCGGCAGCGCTGGGCGGCGACCTGCGCGGCGCTGGCCGCGGACTGGCCGCTGCGGGACGCGCCGGCCCGACGGCGGCAGGGCGAGCTGACGGTGGACTGGGCGGCGCTGGCGCCGCGCTGAGCCCGGCTCCACCCGCTCGACCGGCCCGGCCCGATCATCAGTTCAGCAGTTCACTCGAACGAGTTATCGATTACCCCTGGCGTGTTGACGGCCGGGCGGGTCACCATGGGAGCGCCCGAATGCGCCGTCGTGCGCCCCCCTGAGCGCCCATCAGCGCCCCCTGCTCCGAACTACCCCACCAGCTCGTCCCGCACTCGCGCGAACACCTCGTACGTCTCGGCCCCGAACAGCACGAAACGCACCTCGTCCAGGTCGGGCTCCTGCTCGGCCACGGTCGTCAGGGCGATCCGAGCGGCATCGTCGAGCGGCCAGCCGAAAATCCCGGCGGAGATCGCCGGGAAGGCCACCGTCCGCGCCCCCAGTTCCGTCGCCACCCGAAGGGATTCCCGATAGCACGAGGCCAGCAGCTCGGTGCGCTGCTCGCGGTCCTCCGCCCGGAACACCGGCCCCACCGTGTGCACCACCCAGCGCGCCGGGAGCCGGCCCGCCGTGGTCGCCACCGCCCGTCCGGTCGCCAGGCCCTTTCCGTAGTGCGAGGCGCGCAGCTTCCGGCACTCGGCGAGGATCTCCGGCCCGCCCCTGCGGTGGATCGCCCCGTCCACCCCGCCGCCGCCCAGCAGTGAACTGTTGGCGGCGTTCACCACCGCGTCCACCCGCTGATCCGTGATGTCACCCTGCACCAGCGTGATCCGCGTCACCGCTGCTCAACTCCCGTCAACTCCGGTTCTGTGGTGGCGGAAACCCTACGGAACAAGGCCACCGGAAGCGTGGCAATAACCACATCGGCGCCGCTCAGGCAAAGAAATCCTCGGAGATCACGTTATGGTCGCGGGAAGCTCCCCGATGCCCGGTGCCACACGGGCACCGTGGACGGACACCGGCCGTTGGCCTGTCGGGGAAAGGAAGGACCGACCGATGCCCGCTACGGGAGACGGGCGGGCACCCGACGCGACCAACGACGCGGGGGCCGCCGAGCGCAGTCAGAGCCGGCGCGGCACGCAGCAGCGCCGCACCCGGGCCACCGGGTCCGCGCCGATACCGCATCCGCGTGGCACCGCGCAGGGCGGCGGCGAGCCGGCCCGGGCCGCGGCCGCGGACTTCCGGGTGCTGGTGATCGAGGGCGACGGGCCGGAGCACCGGCTGTTCGAGTCGCTGGCCGAGGAGCTCGGCGCGCACGCCGAACTGCACCGGGTGGACGGCATCCACGAGGCACTGGCCCTGCTGCCGCCACTGCCCGGCAACGGCCGGCGCGGCGCCCGGTACCCCGACTTCCAGTGCGTGCTGCTCGACCTCGGCGCGCCCACCGAACGGCCGTCCGACGGCGACGGCCTGGACGCACTGCGCGAACTGCTGCAGCGCGCCCCGCACACCGCCGTGGTGGTGCTCACCGACACCGCCGGCGCCGAACTCGGCGCGGCCGCGGTGGCCGCCGGCGCCCAGGACTTCCTGCTCCGGCAGGACACCGCCGGACCGCTACTGGCCCGCGCGCTGCGCTACGCGGTGGAACGCAAGCGCGCCGACGAGTCGCAGCGCCGCCTGGTGGAGGCCGAGATCCGCGGCCAGGAGAACGCCCGCCTGCAGCGCCACCTGCTGCCCACCCCGCTGCTCGACGGCGCCGGACTGGCCTTCACCCGCCGCTACCGGCCGGGCCGCCGCCGCGCCCTGCTCGGCGGCGACTTCTACGACGCCGTCCGCACCAAGGACGGCCGGGTGCACGTGGTCATCGGCGACGTCTGCGGCCACGGTCCCGACGAGGCCGCCCTCGGCGTGGCGCTGCGGATAGCGTGGCGGACCCTGGTGTTCGCCGGGCTCAGCGGCCAGCACCTGCTGACCACGCTGCAGCACGTGCTGGAGCACGAGCGGCGCAGCGACGAGATCTTCGCGACGCTCTGCATGGTGGTGCTGGACGCGCCCCGCGCGGACGGCGCGCCGGAGTCCGCCGAGCTGTTCCTGGCCGGGCACCCCGCGCCGCTGCTGCTCGGGCCGGACGCCGTCCCCGTGCTGCTGCCGTCCGAGCAGGCCGGCCCGGCGCTGGGCCTGCTGCCGTGCGACGCCACCCTGTCCAGCTGGCCGGCCCTGCGGCTGGAGCTGGGCCCGGGCTGGCGGCTGCTGCTGTACACCGACGGGCTGGTCGAGGGGAAGGTCGGGGCGGGTTCGCCGCGGCTGGGCCAGGAGGGCCTGATCGAGCTGATCGCCGACCACCAGGCCGCCGGGCTGACCCGGGGCCGGCTGGTGGACTCGGCGATCGCCGAGGTCGAGGAGCTGAACGGCGGGGCGCTGACCGACGATGTCGCGGTGCTGCTGCTGGAGCGCAACCCCGTCCCGGTGATCATGGGCTGACGGCCCGCCGAACACGCAAACGGCCCGCCGGACACGCAAAAGGGGCGGCCCCGTGCGGGGCCGCCCCTTCCGTTCGTGCGGGTGTCTCACCAGGGGCCGTAGGGCCCGGCGTTGCGGCCCCGGCCGCGGCCGTCGGTGAGCAGCTTGATCGCGGGGCGGACGTCCACCACGTAGACGATCGCCGCGACCAGGCCGGCCAGCGTCAGCAGGCCGGACACCGGGTTGGCGCCGAACAGCAGGTCCGCGCCCAGGGCCAGGCCGAGCACGACCAGCCAGAACCCCTTGGTCTTCTTGTCGGCGGCGCGGTACGCGTCGTCGCGGCGGATCGCCGCGTCCACGAACGCGAAGATCTTGTAGCCGATGATCGCCGTGGCCAGCCACCAGAACGGGTTCAGGAGGTTGTAATGCAGGATCTGCACCTGGTGCTCCTCACTCTCTCAATTCCATCCTGGCACGGACACTGCCCGGATCAACGGCCCTAGGCGGTGTGCCGTTCCCCGCACCTGTCACGCGGCGCCGGTCACTCGGAGCCGTTGGCGGCGGTGGTCTTCCGGGCGCGGGCGGGCTTCTTCGCCTCGGGCTTCGACTCGACGGCGGGCTCGTCCACCACGACCTCGGCCAGCACGACCTCCTCGACGTCGGCCTCGACGACCGGGGCGTCGTCCTGCCCGCGGGTGCTGGCGGCGTCCACCACGGTGCGGCCGCGGACCGCGAGCTCGTCGTAGACCTCCTTGGCCTTGACCGCGAACTCCAGCGCCCGGCCGACCTGCTGCATCGCGAACTCCTGCGCCTTGGCCTGGAGTTCCTTCACGTCGGTGGGCAGTGCGTTGACCGCCTCGGTGACCTTCGCCTGCGCCTCGACCAGCTTGGTGCCGGCGTCCTGCAGGGCGGCGGTGGCCTTGTCCTGGGTGCCCTTGCGGTCGGCGGCGAGCGCCTCCAGCTGCCCGGGGACCTCGCGCAGCTTCTCGTAGGCCAGGTCGCCGGCGCCGGCCAGGGCGTACAGCGGGGTGGGGTCGGTGAGGGTCTTCTTGAGTTCGTCGCTGATCGGCATGTCGAGTCCTTCAGGTCGGGTGCGCCCGTGCGGTCGGGTCACGCGGGGTCGGTCGGGTGGGCGGCGGCCGGGCGGGCGGCCTGGTTCTCCTTGAGGAAGGCCTCGTACACCGCCAGCAGGGCCTGCTTCTGCCGCTCGTTGATCTGCGGGTCGGCGAGGATCGCGGCCCGCAGCCCCGGCCCCTGCTCGTCCCGCTCCTCCAGAATCCCGGCCTGTACGTACAGCGTCTCCGCCGAGATCCGCAATGCCTTGGCGATCTGCTGAAGGATCTCCGCGCTGGGCTTGCGCAGCCCGCGCTCGATCTGGCTCAGGTACGGGTTGGACACCCCGGCGACCTCGGCCAACTGCCGCAGTGAGTACTGCGCGTTCCGCCGCTGCTCCCGGATGTACTCGCCGAGCGAGCCCACGTTCAGTGATGCCATACCGGCAGTCTGCACCCGCCTGCTTGCTATTGCAAGCACATTGCTAGCGGGCGCACGCGCCATGGTGGTCCGGCCGGTCGGGTAACGTCCGTGCGCGGAGCGAGGGTTGAGGGGTGGCGTGATGGCGGAACGAACGATCGGCGCCGTGCTGTGCGATCTGGACGGGGTGCTGCGGATCTGGGCCGATCTGGCCGAGGTGGACGCGGCGCACGGGCTGCCGCCGGGCACCGTCGCAGGGGCGGCGTTCCGGGCGGAGCGGCTGGTGCCTGCTGTCACCGGGCTGGTCACCGATGAGCAGTGGCGGGGCGCCGTCGCGGAGGATCTGGGTGTGGTGTGCGGGTCGGCGGCGCGGGCGCGCGAGGTGGTTGCGGGTTGGGGGCGGCAGGCGTCCTGGGTGGATGCGGAGGTGCTGGGGTTGCTCGGCGAGGTGCGCCGGAGCGTGCCGGTGGTGCTGGTCTCCAACGGGACCACCCGGCTGGAAGCCGACCTGGCTGCGCTCGGGTTGGACGCCGTCTTCGACGCGGTGGTCAATACCGCGCGCCTGGGGGTCGCCAAGCCTGACGAGCGGGTCTACCTGGCAGCGGCCGAGTGGGCCCAAATGCCGGTCACAGCCTGCTTGTTCGTGGATGACAGCGCCGGGAATGTGGCCGCCGCCGAGGCGCTCGGGATGCACGGCCACCACTATCTGGGTGCGGCAGGGCTGCGGGCGGCGCTACGCGGTCACGGGCTGATCTGACCGAGGCGCGGAATTCCGGGCGGGCCCGGTCCGACGCGTGGCACGATCCGCCGCATGACGACCTTTCAGGCCCACGACGGAACGGCCCTGCATTACGAGCAACTCGGCGACGGCGCCCCACTGTTGGCGATCCCGGGCGGCCCGGGCGCGGACGCCCGATACCTGGGCGACCTCGGCGGCCTGGACGCGCACCGGCGGCTGATCCGGCTCGACCCGCGCGGCAGTGGCCGCTCCACCGAGCCCGCCGACCGGGCGAGTTGCTCGTTCACCGAGCAGGTGAAGGACCTGGAGGCGCTGCGCGAGCACCTCGGGCTCGACTCCTTCGACCTGCTCGGCCACTCCGCGGGCGCCCTCACCGCCCAGCGCTACGCCGCCGAATTCCCGCACCGGGTGCGGTCGTTGGTGCTGGTGACGCCGGTCGGACGGGGCTCGCGCGAGCCGGACGAGGCGGAGCTGGCGGCGCTCCGGGCCGCCCGCGCCGACCAGCCCTGGTACCCGGACGCGGCGCGGGCGGCGGCGCTGCTGGCCGCCGGGCAGGGCGATCCGGCGGAGCTGACCGAGCGCATCACCCCGTTTTTCTGGGGCAGTTGGGACGACCGGGCGCGCGCCGCGTCCTTCGATCCGGAGCTGGTGCCGATCGCGCTGTGGATGCGGGCGGCGTTCTACGCGGGCGCGGGCGAGGCCGCACCCGTCGCCGTGCCGGTGCTGGTGGTGGCGGGGCAGTTGGACGGGATGATCGGCACCGCTCCGGCCCGGCTGGCGGCCGCGCTCCATCCGGGGGCCCGGCTGGAGGTGCTGGAGGGCGTGGGGCACCGGCCCTGGGTCGAGAAGCCGGCCGAATTCGCCCGACTGGTGGGCGAGTTCCTCCTGGGATAGGCCGTCAACTTCCGTCCACCAGGCGGCGATAGTCGGGGGCCAGCAGTTCGGCGAGGTCGCGGCCGCGGACGGTCAGGCCGCTCGGGCCGAGGTGGTCGAGGGCCGGGTCGGGGCGTTCGGGCGGCGCGTCGGGCGGGCGGAGGGTGAACTCGCCCTGCCAGAAGGCGTCCAGGCACTGGTCGAGGGGGCGATCGGAGTCGGGGCGTTTGGTCATGGCGGTCACTCCCCCACGGCGTCTGCGGACAGGGTGAGCAGTTCGCGCAGCTGCTCGGTGGGCAGTTCGGTCAGCCACTGTTCGCCGGCGCCGACCACGGCGTCCGCCAACTCGCGCTTGGCCTGGAGGAGTTCGGCGATCCGTTCCTCCACGGTGCCGACGCAGACCAGGCGGCGGACCTGGACCTCGCGGTGCTGGCCGATCCGGTGGGCGCGGTCGGTGGCCTGGTCCTCGACGGCGGGGTTCCACCAGCGGTCGAGGTGGATCACCTGGTTGGCGGCGGTCAGGTTGAGCCCCGTCCCGCCCGCCTTCAGCGACAGCACGAACACCCCTGGCCCGTCCGGGGATTGAAAACGGTCGACGAGCTCCTGGCGGCGCGGCGCGGACAGCCCGCCGTGCAGGTGGAGCACCTGGGTGCCGAGCCGGTGGCGCAGGTGCGGCTGGAGCAGCGCGCCGAACTCGGCGTACTGGGTGAACACCAGCGTCCGGTCGCCCTCCGCCAGGGCCTCCCGGAGCAGCGCGACCAGCCGCTCGACCTTGCCCGAGCGTCCGCCCAACGGCGAGTTGTCGTGCAGGAGTTGGGCCGGATGGTTGCAGACCTGCTTGAGCCGGCCGAGGGCCGCCAACACTGCACCCTTGCGCTCCACCCCGCGCACCCCGCTCAGGCGGCGCAGCAGTTCGGCGACCACCGCCTGGTAGAGCCCGGCCTGCTCCGGCGTCAGGTTGCAGCGGACGGTGAACTCCTGCTTGGCGGGCAGCTGTTCGCCGATCTCGGGGTCGCTCTTCAGGCGGCGCAGCAGGAACGGGCCGGTGAGCCGCTGGAGCTGGGCGGCGACCTCCCGGTTGCCGGACTGCTCGACCGGGACGGCGTAGCGCTCCTTGAACGACTCGGCCGTGCCGAACAGGCCGGGGTTGGCGAAGTCCAGGACGGTGTGCAGTTCGGCAAGGCGGTTCTCCACCGGCGTGCCGGTGAGCGCGATCCGCGGGCCGGAGCGCAGCGAGCGGATCGCCCGGGACTGCCGGGCGGAGCGGTTCTTGATGTGCTGGGCCTCGTCCGCGACCACCCGCCGCCAGCGGATCGCGCGCAGTGCCGCGGCGTCGCGCTGGAGCACCCCGTAGGTGGTGATCACCAGGTCGGCGGCCGGATCGGGGGCGGTACGGTCGGGACCGTGGTGCAGCTGGACGCGCAGGGCGGGAGCGAACCGGGCCGCCTCGCGCTGCCAGTTGCCGACCAGCGAGGTCGGGCAGACCAGCAGGACGGGGCCGCGGGCGCCGCGGGCGTGCTCCAGGGCCAGCAGGGCGAGCGTCTGGACGGTCTTGCCGAGGCCCATGTCGTCGGCCAGCACCGCGCCCAGCCCGAGCCGGCCGAGGGCGTCCAGCCAGGCCAACCCCCGTTCCTGGTACGGGCGCAGAGCACCGGCGAAGCCGGGCGGGGGCGGGGTGCGGTGAGCGCCGGGGAGCCGGCCGAGGCGGCCCGCGAGCAGGTCGCCGAGCGGGCCGTCGGCGTGCACCACGGTGACCGGCAGGCCGTCGACCACCGCGCCGTCGTCCAGGGCGAGCCGCAGCAGCGTCGCGGCGTCCAGTTGCGGATCGTCCCGGCGGGCGGCCAGGAACCGCAGGGCGGCGGCGAGTTGGGCCGCGTCCACCTCCACCCACTGGCCGCGCAGCCGGACCAGGCCCTGCTGGGCGCCGGCCAGCTCGTCCAACTCCTCCTGGGTGAGCGGCTGTTCGCCCACCGCGAGCTGCCAGCGGAAGTCCACCACGGCGTCCCGGTCGGCCTGCGCCGCGCGCTTCACCGCACCGGGCGCCGGACCGCTGTGCGCGCTTGCCGCCAGGCCGAGACGCGGCCGCCGGCGCCACCACGCGGGCAGCAGCACGCCGTACCCGGCGGCGGTCAGCAACGGAGCGGTGTCGCGCAGGAACGCGAGCGCGCCGGCCCGGTCCAGATCGACGCCGGTGGGCCGGGTACGGTGCAGGGCCGCGCGCAGGTCCGGGCAGAGTCGGGCGGCGCGGTCCAGTTCGGCGAGGTACGCCTCCACCGGGTCGCCGAGAGTGCGGCCCAACGCCGCCAACCCCGGCCCGTCCGACCAGAGTTCGGCCGCGGGAAGCAGCAGCGAAGGCCGGTCCGCCGGGCCGGCCAGCACGTCCAGCCGCCAGTTCTCGTCCGGGACTTCCGCATCCGGGTTGTCCGGCGCACTGCCCAGCGGCTCCGCCAGCCGGAACGCGAGCCGGACTTCACCGGCGGGCTCCGTCCCCACGCTCCACGCCGCGAGGCGCTCCGCGACGTCGGAGTCGGGCGCGGCAGGGAGGCGGGGGTCGGCGCCGCGGAGGGCTTCCAGCCAGTCCTGCGGCGCCGCGGCTGCCGGCGGTGCCTCGAGCGCGGTGCGGGTCTCGTGGTCGGTGAGGGCGTCCAGGACGGCGGTGAACAGGGCCGCACCGGTGCGCTCGGCGCCGTCCTCCGCGCGGGCGATCGGCGGGCAACCCGCCGCCAGGCCGCTGCTCTCGCGGCGGGCCGGACCATCGAGCGCGGGACGCCAGCGCGCCGCCCACCCGTCCGCCTCCTCCACCAGCGCGGGCAGCACCCGCCCCCGCCCGACCAGCCGCCACGCCAGGTCGTGCACCGCCGTCAACCACCGCAACGACGCCCCGTACGCAAGCTCCGCCGCCCGCCCACCGGGCAGCTCGACGGTCGTCCCCGGCCAGTACGGATCGAACAGTTCACCCAGCAGCTGCGCCGCCTCGGCCCGCTCGAACACCAACGCCGGCACCCGCCACGCCTGCAGCACCAGCCCCTTCGCGGTCGACCCCACCGGCAGATCCGGCGACGGCGTCGGCCGCGAGCCCAGCGTCGGCAACCGCAGACTCACCCACCGCTCGGCCCCCCGCTCCGCGAGCCACGCGGGCCCCGCGCCAGTAGCCGCGAGCAGCCCCGCGACCTCACCTGCCGAGCACGCGTACGGGTGCCGCGACCCTTGTACGGCCCGCCCCGTGAACGCCGCCGCATCCTCCGCCCACACCGCGAGGCGGCCGCCGGCCCGCCAGAGCGCGTGCAGGACGTACATGGGGTCGGGGCCTCCGAGAACGTGAGTGGCTGGGGCTTCCACCATAGAGCTGGTGAGTGACCAACCAGGGGCGCGGGGAGAGCTGCGCGAACGCAGGCGGGCGACCAACCAGGGGGCGCGGGGAACTGCGCGACAAGCGCACGCCCGTCCGCAAGGTCGCGATCAAGTGCAGGTCACTGTCCTGCGTCGCGATCTTGCCGGCGGGTGCGTTCCCCTTCGCGCAGTTCCCCGCGCCCCTGGTTGGTCGCCCACCAGCTCGCGCGAGTCTCCCCGCGCCCCTGACTTCGCGCCCACCAGCTCGCGCAAGTCTCCCCGCGCCCCTGGTGGTGCTCTCCCTGGTTGCTCAGCTCATGTGGAACACCGGCCCCCGTGGCGTGAACGGCAACGTCGCACCGCGCGGGATCAGGTACGCGTGCTCTCGCCGAGGCACGCGCAGCACGTCGCACTCCGTGTCCGTGATGATCAGTACCGGCGCCGTCGGCGGGAAGTCCTGGGCTCGGGTGAGCAGGTCGATGCCGGGCTGGAGTACCGTCCCGCCGCGGCCGTGGAGCCGTACGCGTGAGGCGAGTTCGGCGACGGGGAGGTAGCCGGAGTCGTGCGGGGCGGCGTCGCAGCAGATGAGGCGGGCGGCGGGGACGTCGCGGGCGGCGGCATAGGAGGCAATCGCGCCGAGGGCCTTGCCGAGGAGGGTGCGGCTCATGGAGCCGGAGGTGTCGAGGACGACGCCGAAGGTGCAGCGCGGGGTCTCCTCGGGCGGGTGGTAGCGGCCGGCCCGGGGGATGTCGGGGCTGGCGGACTGCCGTCGGGAGGGTCTCGCGTAGGAGCGGAGGGGTTCCGGTCGGGGGACGAACTCGTCGAACCAGCGGGCGAGTTGTGCGTCCCAGGGCAGTGGCGGGTGGGCGAGGGCGCGGATTTCCTCGACCAGTCCGGCGGGGAGCAGGCCGCGTTCGCGGGTGTGCAGGTCGAAGCCCTGGAGCAGGCCGCGCCGGTAGAACTCGTCCAGGTCGACGTAGCCGCCGTGGCCAGGCCGGGGCAGGGGTTCGCCGAGGATGTCGCCGAGGCCCTTGCCGCGCAGGGTGGCGAGGCGGCGCATGCGGCGCTGGTCGCGGACGATCCGGTCGTAGACCTCTTCTGCCGAGAGGCCCTTCAACTCGGGGTCGTGGAGCAGTCCTTCGGGCATGTCGCCGACGCCCATTTCGAGCAGCCAGCCGTTGATGACGTAGTCGGCGGCGACGTTGAAGAGGTAGGGGTCGCGGCCGCCGGCCCGGTCGCCGTGGCGGAGGGCGGCGTGCAGCATTTCGTGGGCGAGGATGAAGCGCCATTCCTCGTCGGTCTGGCGGCGCAGCGGGTTGAGGTAGATCTCGCCGGCGTCGGCGTTGACGGCGGCGATCGAGATGCCGTGCGCGCGGGCGAGTTCGGCGTCGGCGACCAGGGTGAGACCGGCGGCGAGGCCGCCGAGCAGCGGGTAGTTGGCCACGAACCAGCTGAGCGCCCGTTCCCACGGTCCCTGCGGGAGGCGGGGCCCGCCGAGGTGTTCGCGGCGGCCGGCGGCGAGGTCCATCGCGGCGGAGACGGTGCGGGTGAGGGCGTGGGCGAAGGCGAGCGTCCAGTCCTCGGGGTCGTCGGTGGAGTACCAGGCGCGCAGGAGTTGGTCGGGCCGGTCGCCGCCGGTGCCGCAGGCCCGGTATTCGGCGGGGATGCCGTCGCGGCGCCAGCGGGCGGCGAGTGTCTCTTCGTCGCCGCCCGGCCAGGCGGCGGGCAGGTCGTCGGGGGCGCGGCCGATGTGGAAGGTGGCGAGGTAGCGGTTGACGACGGTGCAGCGGGCGGCGAGTTCGGGCGCGTCGGGCTGGGTGCGGGGGCCGCGGGCGGCGGGGAGGTGGCCGAAGCCGAGGTGGAGCAGGGCGTGGGCGAGGGCCCAGGCCCATTCCTCGGGTTCGGCGCGGCGGGTGCGGTGGGCGTGCACGGTGCCGTTGGAAGTGACGACGGCCCAGCCGGTGGTGGGGTGCAGGTCGCAGTGTTCCGGCTCGAGAGTGCAGAGGGTGGCGGGGACAGCGCGGAGTGCCGGGTTGGCCTTGACCGTGGCGAGTCCGGCGGCGAACGCGGCCTTGGCCGGGTCCTGTTCGGGTTTGTCGGCGGGGCGGCGGGTGCTCACCGGCGGGCCTCGACCAGGCGGGGCAGGTCGCGGGCGGCTTCGATGAGGAACCAGGACGGCAGCACGGGGTTGCCGTCGGGGCCGTCGGCGATGACGGTCTGGGCGACTTCGACGGAGATCTCGGCGAGTTGCACCAGCAGTGACTTGGAGCGGTAGGCGTGCTGGCGGACGGTCGGCGAGGCGTGTTCCTTGCGGGCGGGCAGTTCCTTGACCAGTCGGCCACGGAAGCTGTCGGCGAGGTAGTAGAGCAGGTCGCGGTCCTCGACCCGCTTCGGCCAGGAGGCGTCGCCCTTGAGGATGGCCTCCAGCCCGTACGCGTTGCGGACGATCTTCACGTAGCCGCAGAAGGCGACGGCGTGCGCGGGGGTGAGCAGTCCGTGTGCGAGGACCTTGAGGGTCTCCTCGTCCAGGCCGGTGCCGAAGGAGTGCAGCGCGTCGGAGAGCATGTGCCAGGCGCGCGGGGTGGAGAACGGTTCCTCGGTCTTGGGCGGGTTGGACCACAGGTGGTCGGGCCGGTCGGTGAGGTGGTCGGTGATCCACGGGTGGATGCCGTGGGCGCCGGCCCAGCCGAGCCAGTCGTCGGAGCTGGCCCGCAGGTGGACGTGGACCAGGCGGTTGAGCAGCGCGGACGGCATCGGGCGGGCGAGGGCGCCGTCGGTGGCGCGGTTGCCGGCGCCGATCACGATGGAGCCGGCCGGGAGCTCGTAGTTCCCGATCCGGCGGTCCAGGATCAGCGAGTAGAAGGCTTTCTGCACGTCCGGTGTGGCGGCGTTGAGCTCGTCCAGGAACAGGCAGTAGGGCTGGTCGCGGGCGATGATCTCGGGCGGGCAGAACCGGGAGCGGCCCTCGGGGGTGATCTGCGGGACGCCGATCAGGTCCTCGGGGGCGAGCTGGGTGCCGAGCAGCGAGACGCACTCCAGGCCGAGCGACTCGGCGAACTGGTTGACCAGCGAGGACTTGCCGATACCGGGTGCTCCCCACAGGAACACCGGCCGCACGGTGGCGAGTCCGAGCAGCAGCTCGGGGACCTGGGACGGCGACACGGTGACGGCTGACTGCACGAGTCTCCTCGGGGAGTAACGGGGGGTCGGCGGCCAGTGTGAACCGCCGGATCCGCCCGGCGCATCCGGTTTTCCACCGCCCTCCACAGGCTGGGGAAAACCAAGGGTTCCCCTCGGATGGTTCAAATTTGGACTTCATGGTTGAACGTTGAACCAGATCGGGCTATGGTGGAGCCATCAACAAGTTGAAGCCTCAACAAACGGCTTCGACCCTCCCGAAGGAGAGAAGCCATGGGCATCTTCAACCGCAGCAAGAACACCGCCACCATCGCCCCGGCCGCCGTCCAGGGCCCGGACCTGGCGCACCTCACCGGCGACTACACGATCGACTCCACCCACTCGAAGATCGGCTTCGCGGTCCGCCACGCGATGGTCACCAACGTCCGCGGCGAGTTCACCGAGTACGAGGGCAAGCTGCACCTGGACGGCGCCCACCCGGCCAACTCCCGCGCCGACCTGGTGATCAAGGTCGCCTCGATCCACACCAACCAGGCCCAGCGCGACGAGCACCTGCGCACCGGCGACTTCTTCGACGCCGCCACCTTCCCGGAGATCACCTTCAAGTCGACCTCCGCCGAGCGCATCCACGGCGACACCTACCGGATGCACGGCAACCTGACCATCAAGGGCACCAGCCGTCCGGTCATCCTCGACCTGGAGTTCACCGGCGCGGCCACCGACATCTACGGCGCCAACCGGGTCGGCTTCGAGGGCGGCACCTCCGTGGACCGCACCGACTGGGGCCTGACCTACAACGCCGCGCTGGAGACCGGCGGCGTGCTGATCGGCGAGAAGGTCAAGCTGACGCTGGACATCTCCGCCGTGCGAGCCTCCTGAGACCGTCTGTCCCGGCCGCCCCGCGGCCCCCGGTACCGCCCCTGCCGTCCCCCACGGCGGGGGCGCCGCCGTTTCCGCAGCGCTTTCCGCAGCCGTTTCCGCGGCCTGCGCTACCGCAGCAGCGCGGCGTCCTCGGCCGGCAGCCAGCTCCCCGGCGGCCTCGCCAACCAGCCTTCCGCGGCGGCGAGTTCGGCCGCCGATTCGCGCAGTGCGGCCAGCCCGGGGTGGCGCGGTTCGGGCCGGTGCACCAGGCCGACCAGGCTGAGCGGCACCGGATCGACCAGCGGCCGCGCCACCCCGCCAGGGATGTCCGGCCCGTCCGTGGTGGTGAGGATCGGGCTGCCGTGCCGGGTCAGGTAGCGGGCGAACTCGGCGGCACCGACCGGCGGAGTACGGCTGGGTGCGGCGGCCAGGCCGTGCTCGGCGAGCAGCCGCAGGCCCAGGTCGGTCCACTCGGCGGTGTCCGGCTGCCCCGCGAACACGTCCACCGGATGCCCGGCCAGCGCGGCCAGCGGCACGGCGGGCAGCGCGGCCAGCGGATGGCCGAGCGGCAGGAACACCGCCATCGGCTCCAGCCGCACCGGCAGGTGCGCCAGCCGGGACCGCACGGCGGCCGGCAGTCCGGCGTACCGCCCGAACGAGGCGTCCAGCCGGTGCGCCGCCAACTCCCGTGCGGCAGCGGTGAGTCCACCGCAGTAGCGGGCCAGCAGCTCGGCCTCCGGACGGCGTCGGCGGGCGGCGGCGAGAACCCGCTCGGCGGTGAGTTCGCGGTTGCCGCCGGGGCTGTTGACGTCCACCAGCAGCGTCCGGGTGTCGCCGAGCGCGGTGATCTCGCCCTGGAGTTCCAGCAGTTGGCGGGCCTTCGGCAGCAGCGCCGCCCCCGTTTCGGTCAACTCGACGCTGCGGGTGGAGCGTTGGAACAGCGCACAGCCGAGCTCCCGCTCCAGCGCCTGCACGTCCCGGCTGACGGCCTGCTGGGCCAGGTGCAGGCGTTCGGCGGCGCGGCCGAAGTGGAGGGTCTCGGCGACGGCGGCGAAGCTGCGCAGCAGGCGGGGGTGGACGTCACGGGGCACGGCGGGAGATTAACAACAGGATCCGGTGGATCGGACGAATTAAGTGTTGGACGGCGCCCCGGGCCCGGCCCGAGGGTGGAGCAATCCCCCTCTTCTTCCCCGGAGTTGTGCGTTGTCCCTGCCACTCGCCCGCTACCGCCCGGTGTTCGCCGTGCCGGGCAGTCTCACGTTCACCCTGGCCGGCCTGCTCGGCCGGCTCGCCCTGGCGATGTACGGCGTCTCCGTCGTGGTGCTGATCGCCGACCGTCGCGGCTCGTACGCGCTGGCCGGCGCGGTCTCGGCGGTCGGGGTGCTGGCCGGGGCAGCACTGCTGCCGCCGCTCGGGCGGCTGGTCGACCGGCTCGGACAGGCCCGGGTCGCCGTCCCCGCCGTCCTCGCCACCGCACTGCCGACGGGCGCGCTGCTGCTCTGCGTCCGCTCCGGCGCACCCGACTGGACGCTCTTCCCGTGCTGGGCGCTGTCCGGCACCAGCCCCAACCTGGGCGGCATGGCCCGGGCCCGCTGGGCGCACCTGCACCGCGCCGACGCCGCCGTGCTGCACCGGGCCAACGCGCTCGAACAGTCGCTGGACGAGCTGTGCTTCATGGCCGGGCCCGTCCTCGGCATGGCCCTGTGCACGGCGCTCGCCCCCGAAGCCGGACTGCTCGCCGCCTGGGCCCTGGGCACCGTCGGCACCCTGCTGTTCGCCGCCCAGCGCGGCACCGAACCGCCGCTGCCCGAAGTCGCCCAACAGGCCACCGCCCCAAGGGGGTTGCTCCGCACCCGGGGCTTCCTCCCGCTACTGGCCGGCTTCCTGGCGGCCGGCGTGCTGTTCGGCTCGCTGGAGGTCACCACCCTCGCCTACACCGACGCGCTCGGCCGGCAGTCGGCCGGCGGCGTGCTGCTGGCGCTGGTCGCGGCCGGATCCTGCGCCTCCGGGCTGGCGTTCGGCGCGATCCGCCCGCGACGCCCGGCCGCAGTGCGACTCGCCTTCGGCGCGGGCGCGATGGCCGCCCTGATGCTGCTACCCCTCACGGCCGGCCGGGCCGGGGCGGGCGTGACACTCCTGGGCGCGGCGCTACTGGCCGCCGGTTCGGGCACCGCACCGACCATGATCACCGGCATGACGATGGTTCAGGAGCTTCTCCCCGCACACCGCCTGAACGAGGCCATGGCCCTGGCCGTCTCCGCGATCCTGATCGGCATCTCCACCGGCGCGACACTCGGCGGCGCCGTCGCCCAGCACACCTCCCCCGGCACCGGGTACCTCCTGCCACTCGCCGCGGCGACACTTGCCCTGCTGGCAGCCCTGCCCGCCGCGATCCGAAAGTCCTGACGGGGGCGCGACCGCAGGCCCCGACTACCGCCAGCCGTATTCGTACTCGGGCAGCACCGTCCCGTCCGGGAAATGCGCGACACCGCGCCCGACGCGGCTCGCGCCGTGGCGCTCGTAGAAGCGGATCGCGCGGCGGTTCGCGGCCAGCACCTCGAGGCGGACGGGCCGGTCCGGGTGGCAGGCGAGTGCGGCGTGCAGCAGGCGGGTGCCGAGGCCGGTGCCGGTGCGGTCGGGGCGGACGTGCAGTTGTTCCAGGCGGACGACGGCGCCGTCGGGCACCAGGTAGGCGAAGCCGGCCAGGGTGCCGTCGGGGTCTTCGGCGAGCAGCAGGGTGGGGGTGTCGGCAGGCGGGCCGTAGTCCGCGCTCAGCCGCAGTTCCCACAGGACTTGCTGCGAGCTGTCGGCGGCGAGCGCCGCGTCCGGGACGAGTCCGGCGTAGGCGCTGCGGCGGCTGGCGGTGAGCAGGGCGGCGACGGCGGCGGCGTCGGGTGCGCCGCCTTCGCGCAGGGTGGCGGGCATGTCACCAGCCTTCCACACGCCGAGGGTTGAACGCGTTCAGCCGGTGCCCTAGAGTCGTCCCGAACAGTTTTGAACGCGTTCGAAACTGCGCGCCCCGGCCGAGGAGGGGATGGCCGGAGCGGGGAGATGACGCGCCCGGTGCCGGGGGGCACCGGGGCTGCCCGCCGGGCGGCGTTTCGCCCTCCCGGTCCGGAGTTGTCCGGGTCCGGGCTAGGCTCGGTTCCACAGGTGACTGGTCCACAGGCGACTGGGGCGAAGCGAACGGCAGGCGGGGCGAAGGTGCCAGAGAACGACCGGGAACGACCCCAGCGGGGCCCTGTGGAACCGGAAAACGCGAGCGACCGGAACGAGCCGGGCACCACTGTGTCCGGCGGTGAACTTCCGGGCGGCCGGGCCCAGCCGAAGACGGACAAGAGCGAGGCCACCCGGGCCCTGATCCTGGAGACCGCGATGCGGATGTTCCAGGAGCGCGGCTACGAGAAGACCACGATGCGGGCGATCGCCGCCGAGGCGGGTGTCTCGGTCGGCAACGCCTACTACTACTTCTCCGCGAAGGAATTCCTGATCCAGGGGTTCTACGACCGGATGACGTACGACCACGCCGCCGATGCCCGTCGGCGGATGGCCGGCACCAAGGACTTCTCCGAGCGCCTGGAGATCGCCTTGAACTCCTGGCTGGACACGGCCGCCCCGTACCACGAGTTCTCCGCGCAATTCTTCCGCACGGCCGCCGACCCGACCAGCTCGCTCAGCCCGTTCTCGAACGAGTCGCACCCGGCCCGGGCCACCGCGGTGGAGCTGTTCCGCGACGTCCTGCAGGGCTCCGAGCTGGCCCCCAAGCTGGACGCCGAGCTGGTCGAACTCCTGCCCGACGTCCTGTGGTTGCACCTGATGGTCGTCGTCCTCTACTGGGTCTTCGACCGCACCGAGGACACCGAGCGCACCCGCGAGTTCGTCCGGCGGTCCACCCCCATGGCGGCCCGGTTGATCAACCTGTCGCGCTATCGGATATTCCGACCGATTGTCCGGGACGCCAAGGGGCTCATTCAGGACTTCATCCTGCCCACCATAGGAAAGACCGCCGTCAAGCCACCCACCGCCTGAGGCGGCGTCAGAAACTGTCGGGGTTCCAGGGGGTGCGGGCGGGACGGAGCAGGGTGTCGGCCAACGTGGCGGCTCCGGGGGTGAGTTCGGAGACCACGGCGGCCGCGGCCAGGCGGGTGGCGGTGTCGGCGCCCAGGTAGAGGGTGCCGAGCGCGCCGACGCCGAGGGCGAGGTCCGCCGCGTCCTCGGTGGGGACGATCCGGCCGGTGCCGTCGGCGGCCGTCTCCAGCGCCCAGCGGCCGGCCGTCCAGCCCTCGGGGTCGGTGACGTCCAGCACCAGGCGGCCGGGGGCGGTGTACTGGCGGGCGGCGAACGCGGCGGGCAGGTCGAGCAGGCGCAGCCAGGTGAAGTCGGAGTCCTCCTCGTGCGGGACGGCGGCGCGCGGGTCGTTCAGCAGCAGCGGCAGCGGATCGTCGGGCCGCAGGCCGTCAACGATCACGTGGCGCACCCAGTCGACCGAGAACGCGAACTCCCAGAGCGCGTTGGCGGTCTGCTGGTCGAGCGCCAGGAAGTCCCGGACGTTCAGCGGGCAATTGGGGTAGGCGCCGTCGAACTTCTCGTCCACGGTGTAATTGATCAGGCCGGTGACGGTGCCGTCGGCCGTGCGGTGGAGGGCGGTGAAGCCCTCCTTCCAGTCGAAACCGGGCAGCTCGATGTCACCGGTGCGCAGCCGCCACCAGTGCTCCGGGCGCTCGATCGCACCGGGCTGGGTGAGCCGCCAGCGCTCGTAGAACCCGGGGCCGAGCTTGCGGACCTCCTCCAGCGTGACGAAGTCGATCCGGTGCCCCTCATGCACGGGCAGCCCGGCCCGCAGGCCGCCGGCCCGCAGCACGTCCACCCGCCAGCCGGTGGCGTAGGTGGCCGGGCCGAAGCCGAAGCGGCCGTAGATGTTGTACTCGGCGGCGATCAGGATCGCCGCGGACAGGCCGCGCTCGCGGGCGGCGGCCAGGTCGTAGCGCATCATGCCGCTGAGCAGCCCGCGCCGGCGGTGGGTGGAGTTGACGGTGACGGCGGTGATCGCGTCCACCGTCAGCCGGGCCCCGCCGGGGACGGTCAGTTCGGTGTCGAAGCTGCGGAAGGTGGCCACGCAGCGCGGACCGTCCGGCGTCGGGTCGGTGTGGTCGAACGCGCCCTGCATCCGCCCCGGCTCGAACAGCACCTCCCGCCACTCCTTCGCCGGGGCGACGTGCGGCCGCAGGAAGCCGCGGGCTACCGCCCGGTCCCACACGGCGAGTTCGTCACGGGTGATCGGCCGGATCTCGACGCCCTGGTCGGCGCGGTGCTGCTGCGTGTCGTTGCCCATCCGGCCACGGTATGACGGGCCCCGAACCGCGTCATCCGGTTTTCCGCCCGGTCGCCGACAGCGCGTCAGAACCTGTCCGTGGCGCCCGGAACAATGCCGTCATGACTCTGCCGCCCGTCACCGATTGGCTCCAGGCGGACAAAGCGGCCACCGTGCACCACCTTGTAGGTTCCACTCGCGATCTTCATTCGGCTTCAAGATGAGCTGGACTGTTGTGGGTTGTCTCAGCGATCTCGCGGAGCTTTTGTCTCATCTTCTTTGCGTTTCCCTCGCGCCAGGATGGGCGGGACTGGCAAGCGGAAGAACCTCGTGCGGGTGGCGGCGTCTCGCCCGTCTGGGGTTAGATGACGTTGAGCAGCCGGTACCGGTTCACCAGCAGTAGGCATACTGGACACGTCGACGGACTGGCTGCAACTGCCGGATTGAAACTCACGCCACCGGCGAACCGCCCCTCAGGGACGAGTCCTGAGCCAGTCCATGGCCTTCATAGCCGTAACGACTAGCTTCTTGACTTCCTGATGCGTCGGGGCTTCGAGCTTGTGGGCCATCCTGTTCCGGGCATTGAAGGCTGAGCCGAGATCCTCGTAGAGCATCGGATCATCGTCCTTGAGCGAGCTGCCGATCAGCGCCTCGGCGATCTGGTCGTAGTGCTTGACGACTGAACTTCCGTGTTTCTGCTGGAGGTTCCGCAGGCTCGGCCGATCAGCGGCCTGACGAGTCGCCAGATGTTCCTTGGCGAAGCTCTCGGCTGCCACAAGGGCGAGCAGTGTCGCGAGGCCCGGCTGCGGGCTGTTGGTCGACTGGGTCAGATGCCTGGCTTGCGAAAGCGCTGCGCGCGCCGGCGAGACACCGTCCCTCAGGGAACTCATGGCTGCATCTACGGTCAGTGGGGGCAAGCCAACGACGATGGGATACCCCGGGACAAGCGGCTGGCCCACCCTCAGCTCGCGTCCATCGGTGGTGTCCGTAGCCTTCAGAGAGAGCATCTTCGGGATCTCCCCCACCAGGCCCACGTTCGGCTGCTCGACACGAAGCGCATCAGACAGGCGCGCGGCTGCGAACCGGATGGCCTCGACGGCGGCCTTCAGTTCAACTTGCAGTTCTGGTTCGCCAAGACCTGAGGCAACAGCAAACTGTGTGTGTACCAAGAAGTGCGCCGGGAGCAGTGCGACGGGCGCACTGGCATCGTCACCCGACCAGCCGAAGTACCCTGCCGCCGGAAAGCGGCCATCGAATTTCGGGAACTCAAGTACGACTTGAAGAACATCCACTTCAGTTGTGAGGGGAAAACCCGCAAGAGCGGGATCAATCTCGCACATGCGTCCCACGGTTGCCTCGCCGGAGGCTTGGAAGACGGCCTCAACCCGGATCTCGCTCATAGGTACTCATTGTCCCCTGCTCAGCCTGGTTCCCTCCAAGCCCTGGCCGCCTGCCCGCCCCAGGGTAGGGCTCCGAGACGAGCAGGCGGCCACGACTGCTTCACCACTTGGCCTTCTGGCCGACCTCCCAGAACAAGCGGAGAGGCTCAACCATGCTGGCAAACAGCCGGACACGTTGCTGCGGCGCTCGGCAGTACGTGCGAAGCGCTTTCAGATCAGATCGGGCCATTTGCCTTGCACATTAAAGATCAGTCTTCAGCCGTCAGAGAATCATCGAGCACCACGGGAAGGACTGAACGGTAAACCGCCAGAGGAATCACTGAGATAGCAGGCCAGCTAGGAGCCTCTGAAATTCCCATACTTTCAAGCGCTCGACCGGTCTCCTGAACCATCGACTCGAAAGATCCGCGATCGATTTTATCAGGACTGAGGGCGAGTTGCGCCTTCAGCGACTCGACAGCACGCTGGATCCCGTCGATTCCAACAACTGCATGCTTGTCGGGAATTCTACTCACTGAAGCAACCATTGTCCAGGCCTGGGCATCTGCGCCAAGGCGCGAGAAAAGCGCTTCTCGCTCTTTTGAGATATACCCAGCCGGATCGGTCACAATTCCAGTAAAGCGGTACTCTGGCTGATCAAGTCCACATGGGAGCGAGCGGATTACCGGCTGCTCTCCATACATTGCGCGGACGACCTTTGCAATCATTCCCGAAAACTCTCCATCGTCGCCCGCGGCAATCCCCACGCTCTCGATCGATTTGACAAACGACGAAAATTCGATTATTTGCGTTGGGGCCGTTACCCTTATCAGAGATCCCGGGACTAGAGCGCGATGAAGCCGACCACGAAGCCAGTTTTTGGGGCGGTTAGCCAAATCCGAGATGTCGGCGATGAGGCCGAGGGTCTGCGCGTTCTCTTCAAGCATCGCCACATGAAGGTCAGCAAGGGATCGAGACTCTCGCCCGGGAGAGTCCTGTTCGGGCCCGAATCCCACAACATCCGTAAATGAATCAACCCACCGACTAAGGCGTCTAGAAACATGCTTCGGAGGGAGCCTTGCAGATAGCTGGGCAAGAAGCGTCCGGACTCGCGGGATGTCCACATAGATGCTTTCGCGGATATCTGGAGCTTCCATGCTATTCGATGCCACGGCACCTCACTCCTCACTCTGTACTCAGGATCAACCTCAGCCGGCGAAAGCGGCGGAGATGGCCGCTGTCCCGCCGGTGATAAGTAGCTGCCCAATCGGGGAATCCGGTGAGGATTGCAGGATTTCCATAATGCGATTTCCTGCGCGCCGCAACCTACTTGGCTGCGGCGGGGAGACCGAATTTGCCGATTCCAAAATCTCGACCTCTGAGACCAGCTCAGCTTCCAGGATCTCGTCGAGTCCGACCTGAGGAGAGAGCTGCCGCAGCTGCTGCGCCCACGTAACCAAGGCTTCCGGCTCGACACCGAAATTATTAGTCTGCGTATTGTTCATGCCGCCGATTTGAGCACCATGAACCGGCCCGTGAAAGTTGTATGAATCGCCACGGTCGCGCGATCGATCAGCATTTTGAGCCATGTTTCCTCCACCTATCACGCAATCGAACCCGCCCGGAGTGAGAGATAGTCGCTCATTCCAGCCAGGCTTGACAAGACCCTTGCTTTCGAGACATTCGAGCGCGAACTCAATTTCTTGCACCGAGAGCGCATCCCCGTAATAGAAGGATGCATCTGACAATCGAAATCCCTGAACACTGGGACTATTTCCGGCATCACCACCCTTGAATGCCCAATCAAGAATTTCTTCTCGTGCGTGCAGTGCGCGAGCCACGCGATCCGATCGCAAGATATCGTGGTAACGCGCTTTTCCGAGACCTTGGGCAGTAAACCTGACCAAAGGCAAGCCACCACCAGTCCTGCGTGCGACTTCGATATCTCCCGCCCCGCCAAGCACGCCTAGGATCTCATCCATCAGGGGGCGAGGGATCTGCTCCAACTCGCAGAAGTCCGAGCTTGGCATGTACGTATTCAGCGGGCTTGCTGCGGTGCCATCGAGCATCCATCTAAGGAATCTGGGTGCGTACCTCGCTGTGGTCACGCTGTGATCCTATCGCCACGTCAGATGGACCCTAGGTCTTTCTGCCGAAAACCTGCGGTGCCACTGGGACCATCTCTCGCGCACCGCAGCCTCAGGTCAGCTTGGGAGCGATGCTGAACGGTTGGCTCGCAGCGTAGTCCACCCAAGGTTGAGTGCCAAGAGACCTGGAGCCCATCACATATGTTTGGCAGTCCTTCCCACTTCGGATTTGGCGCTCTACATGGCGGTCACCTGCCAATGTTCGACATCGTCGACACGCTAACCCATGCCTATGGCGGGAACGGATCTTTCCAACGTGTACTTCGCCTGCCTTGACCATGTGCTTCGCGCACTCGCACAGTCGTGCACCGAGCACCCTTGTTACCGGGAAGAGTGGCAGCCCTAGAATCTGGTCCGCGTAGGCCCTGTCTGCCACAAGATCAGCTCCGGAGCCACTCATCCGTACGCGGTTGGGCGCGTTCGCGTGTACGCCGGCGCGGCGCCCAACGGGCGGCCTCGTGGGAGGCCGCGTTCCGTCCGGCCGGGGTGAGTTGATAATAGGTCCGGCGGCGCCCGGGGCCGCGTCCTGGGGTGGCCCTGGCGTTCCAGGAGTCGTCATCCTCCTGTCGGCTCGTGATCCAGTCGACGGTTTGAAGTCGGTGCAGTTGGTCGTAGATGTTGCCGGGGTCTCTTCCGGGTCGCGTGATGATGAGGGCCCCGTGGCAGTCTTCGTCGCTGTGGGTCATGAGGTCCTTGAGCAGGGCGAGCAGCACATCGTCGACCGACACCCGGTCCAACGAGGTGTCCACGAAGGCGCCGCTCTTACTGCGGTAACGCACCCTCACATCAGAAGCCGACGGCACGGACACGGCCTCGGTGATTAGAACATCAGAGCTGTCAGTCATGGCGCGACCATCGCCCTCCCGCCGAGCCTGGGCGGGGTGAAGCAGCGTCAGATCACCCGTGATGGTGAAGAATCGAGGAATCGGTAGGCGCTGCCGTCGAACTGCCTACTCGCCCTCCCATCGATCTTGCGAACGCGCAAGGTAGGCGCAGAATCAACGGGAAATAGGGCGTCAGGGACGGGCGTAGAAGTCGGGGCGTCCCATGATCCAGAGGCTGGCCTGCTTGATGGCGGTGCCGGGGCGGGGGGCTTCGATCATCTGGTCGTCGCCGAGGTAGATGGCGACGTGGTAGATGTCGGCAGCGCGGCCGGTCTTGGTCCAGAAGATCAGGTCGCCGGGGCGGAGCCGGTCGTAGGTGACGGGGGTGGATTCGGCGTACTGGTCGGCGGCGAAGTGGGTGAGGTTCTTGCCGCCCTGGCGCCAGGCCATCATGGTCAGGCCGGAGCAGTCGTAGCCCTGGGGGCCTTCGCCGCCCCAGATGTAGGGCAGGCCGATGACGGAGCGGGCGAAGGCGAGGGCGGACGCGGCGCCCTCGGCGGACCAGGGCTGTTCGCGTTCGGGGGCGGGGTGGAGCCGGCCGGTGCCGGCGTGGTCGGTCTCGGCCTGGCGGGCGGCCTCCTCGGCCTCGCGCTGGGCGATCTCGTCGAGCGCGTCCTGGCGTTGGCGTTCGAGGTCGACGCTGGTGTCGCGGGCGGCGGCGAGTTCGGCGAGCAGGGTGTTCTGGCGTTGGCCGATCTCGGTGACCTGGCGCTGCTGGTCGGCGAGCCGCTGCTGGGCGGCGTCCTTGGCGGTGCGGACGGTGTCGGCGGCGGTGCGGGCCGCGGTCTCGGCGCGGCGGGTGTCGGCGGCGGCGCGGGCGGCGGCCTTCGCGGTGCTGGTGGCGTCGTCGAGGATCTGCCGGGTCTGGGCGCCGGCGACGCCGACCGCGGCGGCCTGGACGGACAGTTCGCTCGGGCCGCGGGAGCCCAGCAAGGCGTCCAGCGCGGCAAGTTGGGGGGAGGCGCCCTGCCGGTACATCTCGGCGGCGAGCCCGGCGGCCCGGTCGGCGGCCCGGGCCCGGGTGGCCTCCGCGATGGCGGCGCGGGCGGCGGCGGCCGTTGCCGCCTGCTGGGCCTTGGCGAGCCGGGCGAGGGCGCCGTTGTACGCCTCGACGGCCTGTTCGGCGGCCTGCCCGATCCGGTCGAGTTCGGTGCGGGCGGCGGCGAGCCGGGCTTCGAGGTCGGTGGCGTCGGCGGCCTTGCCGTCGGCCTCGGCCTTGGCCCGGGCGACGTCCTCGGCGGACGGGTACGCCTCGTCGTCGGGGTCGTCGGCGGGCCGGACGGCGGGGACGGGGGCGGCGGGGGCGCTCGCGGCGGGCAGCAGGGTGAGCAGTGCGGCGGTGGCGAGGAGGAGGGCGGGGAGGAGCCTGCGGGGCATGAGGGTCCTTCCTCGGCGCGTTCTGGTGATCGGCCAAAGGAATCGACCGACTGTCCCATCACGTGACAATTCGGTCACGCACCGCCAGATTCTCAGACCTGACGGAGCGTCGACGCCACCGCAATGCGGCCACCCGGGTGAGATGTCCGATTGTCGGAACCGATGCCTACGCGAAGGGGGTGGGTCGCCCACGAACCCTACCGGCCGGCGTCCCCGGGGCCCGGCATCCGGCAGTCCGTCAGCGTGCCCGCTGCGGCGGCTTACCGGTCGCGGTGGTGCGCGGCCGCCCGGCCCGGACGGTGCGGCGGCGGCGCTGGGCGCGGGCCCGGCGGGCCGGGTCGGTGGCCGCGGCAACGGCCCGCCGCCCGCCCGTCGGCCGCGGCTGGTCGCGGTGGGCCAGCGCCTTGGCGGCCATCCGCTCGGCCACCGCGTGCGCCTTGGGATGCCCGGCCGGCACCTTGTCGGGCGCCCCGGCGATCAGGTCGAACAGCCAGGTGCGCGCCCGGTCCGTACGAGCGTGCAGCCGCCGTTCGCGCCGGTTCGCCCGGGCCATCCGCCGGGGGCGGCCGACGTACCGCCAGCGCGCCCACGGGCTGGACGGGCGGGCCAGCCGGACCGCGCCGATCCAGGACAGGCCGGGCACCATGATGCCCAGCAGCCCCGTCCACACCTTGCCCTTGAGCAGCGCGACCACGCTCATCAGCGCGTTGCCCGCGATCACCGCGACCACCCCCCACCGGGTGCTCTGCCCGGGCACCAGGCCGAGCGGCACGTACCCGGTGAGCAGCAGCGCGGTGAGCAGGATGCCGAGGATCACCGCGTCCACGGACTTGCGGCCCTGTTCGCTCCAGTACACGTCGTCCAGGTGCAGGATCAGCGCGAACTCGTCCAGCACCAGGCCGCAGCCGATGCCGAAGGACAGGCCGAACCAGTCGATCCACGGGTGGCCGCCGCCGGTGGCGAACACGCCGATGCCGCCGAGCAGCAGGAAGCCCAGGCCGAACACCATGTGGTGGATGTGCAGCCCGCCGGGGGTGATGTTGCCGGGCCACCAGCGGACCTGGGCGCGGATCATCCGGGTGCTGAAGCGGATGCACACGAAGGAGGTGATGAACCCGACCAGCAGCAGGAACAGCGGCTGCTTGTGGGCCTCCACGATGTGCTGGTGGTAGCCGTCGAGCAGTGCACTGAGCATCGGGTGGTGCCTTCGGTTCGGTACGGTCGGCCGGGCCGGGTCAGAAGCCGCGGGTGCGCTTCGCGGCCCGGCGCGGGATCAGCAGGTGCGGGGCTTCGCGGTCGCTGGCGCCCGGGTTCTTCAGGAACAGCCGGGCCACCTCGCCACCGAGGTTGACGCCGATGGCCAGCGCCATCGCGAGCGCCACGGCCCGGCTCGCCGACACCAGCCCGTTCGACGGGTGGCCCTGGGCGAACGCCAGCATGCCCAGGTACAGCGCCGAACCGGGCATCAGCGGGCCCATCGCGGCCGTCACGTACGGCAGCGCGGAGGACGCCTCGAAGCGGGCCAGCAGCTGGCCGAACAGGCCGACCAGACCGGCGGCCAGGCCGGTCGCGACGATCGCCGAGATCCCGGCGTTGTAGACCAGCACGCCGTACGTGGACCAGCCGATGCCCGCGTTCAGCACCACCATCGGCAGCGAGCGCCGGTCGGTCTGCAGCAGCATCGCGAAGGCCAGCGCCAGCACCATCGCGGCGATCAGCTGGACCGGCGGGGAGGCGCTGGTGCCGCCGATCGACTCGTCGGGCCGCAGTTTGGCGTTGTAGTTGACGCCGACGTACAGCACCAGCATCACGCCGATGACGATGCCCGCGACCAGGTACACGACTTCCAGCAGCCGGGCGGCGGCGGTGATGTAGAAACCGGTCAGGCCGTCCTGCACGGCGGCGACCATGGCCCGTCCGGGCAGCAGCGCGAACAGTCCACCGGTGATCACCACCGAGCCGCGCAGGTGCAGCTCGTTGAAGGACAGCAGGATGCCGCAGAGCGCGGCGGGCATCGCGGCGATCACGAACTGGTAGAACTCCGGCAGCCCGCGGCGGGCGATGAACGAGGCCAGCCGGTCGCCGACCACGGCGGCGACGAAGGCCGCCGCGAACACCAGCCAGGCCTTGCCGTCGAGCTTCCCGCCGACCAGGAAGGACGCCGCGCCGGCCAGCAGCCCGGTGGCCAGCGACAGCAGCCACGCCGGGTACGGGTGCCGGTTGCGGCGGATCCCGGCGAGGCGCCGGTAGGCGTCGTTGACGGTGACCTTCTCCGCCGTGATGTCCGCGACCAGCTCGTACACGGCGGCCAGCCGGGTGTAGTCCGAGGTGCGGCGGCGCACCACCCGGTCCGCGGTGACCGGCGGGTCGATCAGCGAAGGCTGGTGGGAGATCGAGATCAGCGTGAAGGTGACCTGCGGTTCGCAGTGGTCGAGCCGGTAGGCGTGCGCGATGCCGAGCATCGCGGCCTCCACGTCCTCGGCGGCCTCGCCGCTGGCCAGCAGCAGCTCGCCGATCCGCAGCGACAGGTCCAGCACCCGGGGCACGTTGCGCTGGGCCTGCGCCCCGGCGGCCGGGTGCAGCTCGCGCGGGGTCCGCTCGAACGCGGGCCGCTCGGCCATGGGGGTGCGCAGCAGGGTACGCATCCGGTCCGGCCAGGGGGCGTCACCGGGCGCGCCCTTGTGCAGCTCGGTCAGGTCCAGCCCGTACGCCGGGGTGTACCCGGCCGCGTTCCACTCCTCGGGCGTGAGGGTGTCCTGCGCGAGCGGGTTCCGCGCCCGGACGGCGGCCTCCGCCGTCTCGGTGTGCCCGAGCAACCCCTCGGTCTGCGCGGGCTCCGGCGCGTGCGGAACGCTGACGGTCCGTTCGATGGGCGGCACATCCGGCCCGAGCAGCCCTTCGGTGGGCGGCGCCTCCTGCGCCGGTGCGCCCTCCGGCTTGCGTTCGGACACGACACTTCCTCCGCCACCCCGGCAGCCGCCCGGTCGGGCTGCCTACTGGCTCCCACCTTGCCCGATCCCCCTCGCCGGTGCGAACAAGGGGTGGCCACTGCCGTCGGACTCACGACAGCGCACTCAGAAACGCGTGGTGTCCAGGACCAGGTCGAACGGCTTCGGCAGGCGGATCGGCGTGCCGAACGGATGCGGGCCGTCCACCACCGCGTAGCCCAGGTCGTGCGGCTCGGAGAACAGGGTGCACTCGCGGCTCTGCCGGTCGGCGAGCAGGTAAAGCGGCGCCCCGTACTGGGCGTAGCGCTTGCGCTTGGTGACGCGGTCGGTGTCGCCGTTGGACTCGGAGGTGACCTCGACGACCAGCAGGGTCTGGTCGGGGGTGAGCGCGCCGGCCCCGTCGGCAAGGTCGTCCGGGACCACGGCGATGTCGGCCAGGTACCAGTTCGGGGAACCGGGCAGGTCGAGGTTGCCGGACCCGCTGACGCACCCGAGTTCGTCGATCCGGGCGTCGAGCTGCCGACGGATCCGGGCGACGAGGCGTTCGTGATCCCACATCGGTGACACCAGAACGATCCGCCCCTCGATGACCTCGGCCCACCGGTGGTCGATGAGCTGCACCGCGTACTTCAGTGCCGCCTCGTGGTCCACGTCGCCGTACGCGATCGGCTGTGCGCTCATGCCCGGCTCCCTCTCGATCCACGCGCGGTGTCCGCCCCGATGCCTGCACGTCTCACGGTACCCGGCTCCGACGGCCCGCGGCCCGGAGATGACCGGACCGCGGGCCGTCGGCGGGAGGGCCTACAGGTCGTAGTCGTCGACGATCGTGCGGTGGCGCTCGAGGCCGGCGCCGGCGGCTTCGGCGAGGGCGGGCCAGGCGAGGGGGTGGGGCCAGGAGGCGGTGAGGTCGGTGAGGAGGATGTCGGCTTCCTTGGCGGAGGCGGTGGGCGGGACGCCGAGGGCGGCGTAGACGCCGGGGAGGGTTTCGCCGTCGTGGTGCGGGTCGGTGATGCGGTACTGGTCGCCGCTGTAGGCCCAGACCGCGTAGCCGGCTTCCTGGAGGGCGCCGCGCAGGGCGTACCAGGTGTCGTCGTCGGGGCGGGCGCCGTCGATCCAGTAGGTGGTGTAGCCGGCCGGGTCGAGCAGGGTGAGGTATTCGAAGACCGGGTGCCAGTCGTCCTCCTCGCCGGGTTCGGGGCGGTCGTTGAGAACGGCGGGGGAGAACACCACGACATCGCCGTGGTTGAGGTCGTGGTCGTCGCCGAGGACCGGCAGCACCCGGGCGGTGGCGGGGCCGGTGCGCAGGGCGGGCAGGTCGACGGTGGTGCCGCCCAGGCGGGGGGCGCGGAGTTCGATCAGCTGCCACTCCTCGTCGATCGGGCCGCTGTCGGTGTCGAACTCGATGCCGAGGCGGGCACCGGCGGCGCGGACGGCCGGCCAGTCGCGGTTGGCGGTGGCGGCGGTGGCGAGGTGCCAGAGGTCGGGGGGCTGAACGGTGCGGTGTTCCTCGTCCTCGCCGGCCTCGGCGGGGTCGAGGGCGTGCTCCAGCAGCTCCTCGTAGAGCCGCTGGGCCTCGGCGTGGTCGCCGCGGCGGGTGGCGGCGGAGGCGGCCAGCCGACGGGTGTTGAGGGCGTCCGGTTCGTGCCCGAGGACGGCGGCGCACTGCTCGCCGACCTCCGCCCAGCGGCCCTGGGCGGCGGCCCAGCGGGCGCGCAGCCAGTGCGCGTCGGCGGGGTCGGCGGACAGCCGGTCGGCGAGCCGGTCGATGCCGTCGCCGTCCTCGGCGTCGATCAGCAGCTGGCCGAGCATGCCGGTGAGGTAGTCGCTGTCGGGGTCGAGTTCGAGCTGGGCCCAGAGCAGTTCGGTGACGGCGCGGGCGTGGCCGAGGGCGCCGAGCGCGCCGGCCAGGTTGAGCACCAGGACGGTGTCGGGTGCGTCGTCGCCGGCGAGGGCGGCGGCCAGCAGGTCGGCGCCGGTCTCCGGCTCGGGGCGGTGCTCGGCCAGCCACTGCGGCAACTCGTCGGCAGGAACGGGCAGTTCGGGGTGGGGCAGGGCTTCGGCGGCGGCCCGCAGAGCGGCCACCTGTTCGGCGACGCCGTCGGTGCGGCGCAGCCGGCCGAGCTTGCGGGTGCCGGTGCGGGCCAGCGTGAGGGCCACTTCGCGGGCGCCGCGGGCGAGAGCGAGCCGGCCGGCCGTCAGCACCAGGTCGAGGCAGGGGCGGTGGGAGCCGGCGGCGTCGAGTTCGCCGGCCCAGCCGGCCAGCCGGGCGCCGAGGGCGGCGTCGTTGGGGAACTCGCCCGCGGCGGTGAGCAGTTCGACGGCGGCGGTCCAGCGGTGCCGGATGTCGGGGTAGCGGTCGGCCTCTTCGGCGTCGGGCAGCAGTTCGAGGGCGGTCGCGGTGCGGCCGAGGGCGGCGTGCTGGAGGGCGCGGCCGACGGCGAGCTTGCGGCGGTCGTCGTCGTCGAGGCGGTTCCCGGCGGCGACGTAGGCGTGTTCGGCGGTGTCGTAGGCGTCCAGGGCGTCCTGGTGCCGGCCGAGGCGGTGCAGGGCGGATACCCGGCTGTGCGCGAAGGACAGCGAGACGTTCTCGCCGGCGGCCTGGATCCGGGTCTGCGCGCGGTCTAGGTAGCCGAGGGCGTCGGCGGGGCGGCCGTCGTCCTCCAGGGTGTCGGCGTATTCGCGGGAGAGGCAGTCGAAGCAGGCCCGGGCGGGTTCGACCCGTTCCAGGGTCTCCTCGAGCACGGCGAGCCGCTCGGGCACGTAGCCGGGGCCGTCGATGTTGGCGTGGCAGATGGTGAAGTCCTGGACGGCGCACACCGATTGCGGGCAGGAGGCGGTCTCCTCGCGGTGCGCGAACTCCAGCAGCGACACCGCCTCGGACATCGCGGCCTCGCCCTGGTAGCGCTTGTTGAGCAGGTTCTGCAGCCGCCAGTGCCGCAGGAAGACCTCCACCCAGGGCAGGCCGAGGGCCCGGGCCGAGGCGAGCGCCTCGGGGTACATCGCGTCGAGCTGCTCGTTGCGGCCCTCGACGGCGTGGCCGGCGATCTCGGCGAGTGCGTCGGCGAGCCGGTGCTGGCCGGATTCGGCGAGCTGGCGGTGGGTGTCGTGCACCCAGGACCAGATGTCGGTGGTCATCGTTCCTCGTCCCCCTGCGGAGTGTCTGCGGAGATGGTGTCGGGCACCGCCGACAGGCCGTCGGCGGGGACGTCGGCGGTGAGCGCGGCGACCGCCGTGGAGATGCCGCCGAGGGCGGCGGTCAGGTCGCCGCCCGAGCCGCCCGAGCCGCCCGTCGAGCCGGAGGCCGCCGCCATGATCACCTTCAGCGAGCGCAGCAGCGCGGCGGCGGTGGCCGCCCCGGTGTGTCCGGCGCGGTAGGCGGCCAGCAGGTCGTGCACGGCGGGCGAGGCCAGGTTGAGGTAGAGCCGGGCCTTGACGGTGCCGTCGGTGCGCGCGGTGAACGCCCGGGCGAGGCGCAGCGCGGCGGACGGGATGCGGGCGTCCGCCTGGTCGTCCTCGATCCGGGCCTTGAGTTCGGCCTCGCGGTCGGGCACCAGCACCAGTGGCAGCCCGGGCGGGTCGAAGCGGGCCGGGACGAGCTGTTCGCCGTCGTCGGTGAGTGCGGCGCTCAGCCAGGCGTGCTGTTCGGCGGGCAGCGGCAGGTCGGGGGCGCGGAACAGTTCGCGGTTGCCGCTCTCGCTGCCGAGTTCGACGATCCGGCAGTCCCGCAGCTGCGCGTAGCGGCGCAGGAACGGCAGGACGGCGTACCGGTCGCCGCGGGCGATCGGTACCTGCATCGCGCGGTACAGCATCTCCTCGAAGCCGCCGCCGCTGCCGAGGGCTACGTGCACGGCGCCGGAGCCGGCGGCGCGCAGGGCGCCGGCGGTGAGTTCGCCCTGCGAGGTGGGGACGGGGACGTCGTCGGCGAGCAGGGTGAACAGCCGGTCGTCGCAGAGGGCGGCGCCGAGCAGTTCCTGGCCGTGCCGGGCGAGGATCCGCCGCCAGGCGGCGGGGTGCAGCCGGGCGGTCTCGTACAGGCCGTCGACGATGGCGTCGGTGAGGGCCTGCTGGAGGGCCCGGTAGTGCTCGTCGCGCTGGAGGTCCTCGCGGCTGGCGGTGGGGGTGAGCCGGCTGGACTCGACCACGCCGCCGATGAAGCCGGCCCAGCTGGGCAGCAGGTCGCGGGCGTCGTCGGCGAGCAGCATGCCGCGCAGGTAGACCGCGAGGTCGCGGTTGTCGCTGGAGCCGTAGGTGCCGCCGTCCTGGACCCAGAGCAGGCCGACGGCGTCGGTGCGGTCGTCGGCGGGCTGGACGGGGAACGCGGTCAGCGGTTCGAAGCTGCGGGCGAAGGCGGTGGCGAAGCGCATCCGGTGCAGGTAGGGCGAGCCTGGCAGGTCCTGCCGCCACGGCACCGCGACGTTGTTGACGGCCTCGTCGTCGTCGCCGACGAACACGTCGATGGGCAGCAGCACGCAGTACCGGGCGAGGACTTCGCGCAGCGCCTCCTGGTCGGCGAGGTGGGCGTGCTCGGGCTTGAGCCGCAGGGTCACCACGGTGCCGGCCGCGGGGCGGGGTGCGGCGGGCTCGACGCTGTACTGCTCGCCGCCGCGGCTGCGGTAGGTGTGCGCGGCGTGCGGTTCGCGGTGCGAGGCGGTGGTGACGGTCACTTCCTCGGCGACCGAGAACGCCGACAGGAAGCCCAGTCCGAAAGCGCCGATGAGTTCCTGGTTGCCCGTCAGGTCGCGCAGCATCCGGGTGTAGCCGGTGCCGACGGTGGCCAGGTAGGCGTGGATCTCCGGTTCGGTGAGCCCGGCCCCGTTGTCCTCGATCGCCACCGTCCGGGCCGCCGGGTCGCCGGTGACCCGGATCAGTGGCCGGTAGGTGCTCTCCGGGTCCTCCAGCCTGCGCCGGGTGTGCGAGTCGTGGGCGTTCTGCACCAGTTCGCGCAGCGCCACCAGTGGTGTCGAGTAGAGGTGCGTGGCGAGCACGCCGACCAGGCCACCGAGGTCGACCTCCGTGGTGCGGAGATTCTCGGAGTTCTCGGACGCGGGGAATTCGACGCCACTTCCGTCGGCGCCGGAAACGGGGGGAAGGCCATCAGACATGAGGCCCCAGTGTGCCAGTACGACAATCAGGCGACCACTGTTTTCGGATTTCCTCGATTTCTGTCGATACTCGGTCAACTCCCGGCCACCACACGGGTGATCACCCCGGATCCCGCCAACCGGCCGAAATCACAAGCCATTTACGGGCGCCGGGGAAACGTGCGGCCGCCCCCGGTACGACTTTCGCACCAGTTTGCAGAGAGACCACCACGGCCCCGAATTTCAGCTCTGGCGGCGGGTCCGCGCATAGGCCACCGGCGGGTTGCCTTCGCCGTGGTCGCGCTTGACCACCTCGAACTGGCCGTTCGCCTCCAGCAGCGGCATCAGCTTGGGGAACCCGTAGGTGCGCGGGTCGAAGTCCGGCTTGCGCTTGCGGATCTGGTTGCCGACCTCACCGAGGTGCGCCCAGCCGTCGTCCCCGGACGCCGACTCCAGCACGCTGTGCAGCAGGGCGGCCATCGCCCCGTCCAACTGCCCGGGCTCGATCGGCTCGGCCAGCGCGACGGCATGCGCGATCGGGGTCAGGTTCTCGGCGTAGATGAACTTGTCGCAGGCGGCGACGAAGGCCCGGGGCGTCTTGCGCTCCCCGAACCCGTACACCGTCAGCCCGGACTCGCGGATCCGGGAGGCCAGCCTGGTGAAGTCGCTGTCGCTGGAGACCAGGCAGAAGCCGTCGAACCGGCCGGTGTACAGCAGGTCCATCGCGTCGATCACCATCGCGGCGTCGGTCGCGTTCTTGCCGGTGGTGTACGCGAACTGCTGCATCGGCTGGATCGAGTGCTCCAGCAGCTGCGCCTTCCAGCCCTTCAGCGCGGTGCCGGTCCAGTCCCCGTAGGCCCGCTTGACGTGCGCCGTCCCGTACTTGGCGACCTCCGCCAGCAGGTGCTCGACGATCGACGCCTGGGCGTTGTCGGCGTCGATCAGCACCGCCAGCTTCGCGGTGTTCTCGTTGTTCATGCGGCTCCCGTCGCGATCGGCCGAGGCACGCGTGCCCCGGAGCCCATCCCAGCAGACCCTTCCGACGCGTGCGCCCGGAGGTCCGTCGACGGTTCGGCTGACCTCGGCCGATGCGCCGTCCAACGGGCGTCCGCCGACCCTGGACACCGCAAGCTACCGGCGATTAACTTGGCTGCGCCGACCAACCAGCCGGGCACCAGCCGGCCGGCCGCCGAAGGGAGCGCACCGTGCGCCGCACCGTGTACAACGAGGACCACGAGGCGTTCCGGGAGACCATCCGGGACTTCATCGCGAACGAGGTCGTCCCGGTCTACGAGAGCTGGGAGGAGGCCGGCCACCCGCCGCGCGACTTCTACCGCAAGCTGGGCGAGCTCGGCGTCTACGGCATCGAGGTCCCGGAGGAGTACGGCGGCGCCGGCGAGACCGGCTTCAAGTACCAGGCGGTGATCTACGAGGAGACCGCCCGCGCGGGCGTCACCTTCGGCTCCTCCGGCGTGCACACCGGCCTGGTGCTGCCGTACCTGATGGAGTACGCGTCCGAGGAGCAGAAGCAGCGCTGGCTGCCGGGCTTCGTCTCGGGCGACATCATGACCGCGATCGCGATGACCGAGCCGGGCGCGGGCTCCGACCTGGCGGGCATCGCCACCACCGCGAAGCTGTCCGCCGACGGCACCCACTATGTGCTCAACGGCGCCAAGACCTTCATCACCGGCGGCGTGCTGGCCGACCTGGTCCTGGTGGTCTGCCGCACCGCGCCGTACGACCCGGCGGACCGCCGCGCGGGCCTGTCCATCCTGTGCGTGGACACCACCTCCGAGGGCTACTCGGTCGGCCGCAAGCTGCAGAAGATCGGCCTGCGCACCTCGGACACCGCCGAACTGGCCTTCACCGACGTCAAGGTCCCGGTGGAGAACCTGCTCGGCGAGGAGGGCAAGGCGTTCTCCTACCTGACCCACAACCTGGTGCAGGAGCGCCTGGCGATCGCGGTCGGCGCGTACGCCTCGGCCGCCGCCGCGGTGCAGTTCGCGGTGAAGTACGTCAAGGAGCGCAAGGTGTTCGGCAAGGCCGTCGCCGAGTTCCAGAACACCAAGTTCTCGCTGGCCGACTGCCAGGCCCAGGTGCTCGCCCAGCAGGCCATGGTCGACCAGGCGCTGGAGCTGTACCAGAACGGCGAGCTGACGGTCGCGGACGCCGCCGCGGCCAAGCTGTTCTGCACCGAGTCGGCCTCCGAGGTGATCGACAAGTGCCTCCAGCTGCACGGCGGTTACGGCTACATCCTGGAGTACCCGATCGCCCGCCTCTACACCGACAACCGGGTGTTCCGGATCTACGGCGGCACCAGCGAGGTCATGCGCACCATCATCGCGAAGTCGCTCGGCCTGTAGTCAGGACGTGGGGGGGGGGGGGGCCCCCCCCCGGGGGCGCCCCCCCCCCCCCCCCCGGGGGGGGGGCCCCCCCCCCCCCCCCCCCCCCCCCCCCCCCCCCCCCCCCGCGGCGCCCCCCCCCCCCCCCCCCCCCCCCCCCCCAACCCCCCCCCCCGCCCCCCCCCCCCCGCCCCCCCCCGCCCCCCCCCCCCCCCCCCC
>NZ_JBIALQ010000006.1:497531-562753 GCF_042873545.1 Kitasatospora sp. NPDC004615 | reverse complement strand
GGTGGGGTTTCCCCCCCGGGGGATGCTTGCCTCCCCCCCCCCCCACGGCTGGGTGTGGGGGGGGGGGGGGGGGGCCAAAGAACCCCAACCACCCCCCACCCGCACAGCACCCCTCGCACCCCGGCCCACCCCACCCCCGCCACCCCAAATGCGCCAAAAACAACGAGGGACCGCGGTCCACCCTCGACCGCAGCCCCTCATCACCTACCGAACCTACCGACCTACGACCTACGACCTACAGCACCCGCGTCATCGTCCGATGCGGAATCCCGGCATCGTCGTACTCGGGCCCCTCAGCCGCATACCCGAGCCGCTCGTAGAAGCCCAGCGCCTGCACCTGCGCGTGAAGCTCGAGCTCCTTCGCGCCGCGCTCCCGCCCCAACTCCTCAACGGCCCGCACCAGCCCAGCCCCCAAGCCGGTACCCCGAGCAGCCTGCACCACAGCAAGCCGCCCGAGCAGCACCCGGTCCTGGATCCCGCCGGTAAGGCCCAGCGCCTGCGCGCCGCAGATCAGCCGCGCAGTGCCCAGCGCAGCGCCGTCCTCCCCGACCGCCAGCACATGCACCGACGTCGCGTCGTATTCGTCGTACTCCAGCTCGGCAGGAATCTCCTGCTCCTCGACGAACACCGCCCGCCGCACCGCCCAAACCGCCGCGAGGTCGTCCTCCCCGACCGCGACCCGGATGACGACGGCCATCTCAGCTCTCCGCCGCGATGACGTCCAGCGCGTGCTGCAGGTCGTCGGGGTAGGCGGAGGTGAACTCGACCCAGCGCCCGTCCTCGGGGTGTTCGAAGCCGAGCGAGACGGCGTGCAGCCACTGCCGGGTCAGGCCGAGCCGCTTGGCGAGCGTCGGGTCCGCACCGTAGGTGAGGTCGCCGACGCAGGGGTGGCGCAGCGCGGACATGTGGACCCGGATCTGGTGGGTGCGGCCGGTCTCCAGCTTGATGTCGAGCAGGGAGGCGGCCCGGTACGCCTCGATCAGGTCGTAGTGCGTGACCGACGGCTTGCCGTCGCGGGTGACCGCCCACTTCCAGTCACTGCTGGGGTGCCGGCCGATCGGCGCGTCCACCGTGCCGGACATCGGGTCGGGGTGGCCCTGGACGAGCGCGTTGTACTTCTTCTCGGTGACCCGGTCGTGGAACTGCCGCTTCAGGTCGGTGTAGGCGCGCTCGGACTTGGCGACCACCATGATCCCGGAGGTGCCGACGTCGAGGCGGTGCACGACGCCCTGGCGCTCGGCGGCGCCGGAGGTGGAGATCCGGTAGCCGGCGGCGGCCAGGCCGCCGATCACGGTCGGGCCGGTCCAGCCGGGGCTGGGGTGTGCGGCGACGCCGACGGGCTTATCGATGACGACGACATGATCATCATCATGAATGATCCGCATGCCTTCGACGGCCTCGGCGACGATCTGCACCGGCGCGGCGGGAGCGGGGATCTCGACCTCCAGCCAGGATCCGGCGGTGACCCGGTCCGACTTCCCGGCGACCGCGCCATCCAGGGTGACCTTGCCCTCGGCGGCGAGCTCGGCGGCCTTGGTGCGGGAGAACCCGAACATCCGGGCCAGGGCGGCGTCCAGCCGCTCGCCCTCCAGGCCGTCGGGTACGGGGAGGCTACGGGTCTGCGCTGCGATACTCACCCACCCGAGTATGCCCGACCCGCACGGGCCCCTCTCCCGCCAGTGGGGCCCTCAACGCCCCGCAAGCCCGAAGTCAGGCCTTGGACTCCCCGTCCCCGCCCTCGCCCTCGGACTTCTCCGAGGTCGGCGCCCCGTGCGTGGTCCCGTCCGGGTTGGAGCCGCGGAACGACAGCAGCACCACCAGGATCCCGCCGCACACGATCGCCGAGTCCGCGAGGTTGAAGACCGCGAAGTGCTGGACCGAGATGAAGTCGACCACGTGGCCGCGGAACACCGACGGCGAGCGGAACAGCCGGTCGGTGAGGTTGCCGAACGCCCCGCCGAGCAGCAGGCCGAGGGCGATCGCCCAGGGCAGGCTGTACAGGCGGCGGGCGATCCGCCAGATCACCACGATGACGCCGGTGGCGATGGCGGTGAACAGCACGGTCAGCGCCTCGCCCATGCCGAACGCGGCGCCGCCGTTGCGGATCACCTGGAGGGTCATCCAGTCGCCGATCACCCGGATCGGCGCGGTGCGGTCCTCCAGGTTGGCGACGACCAGCAGCTTGGAGCCGAGGTCGATCAGATAAACGAGCAGCGCGACGACCAACAGCACGCTGATCCGACGCCGGCGAACCACCGCACGTGCCCCGTCGGCGGCAGTCGCGCCACCCTCGCCCCGGCGCTCCTCGGGCGCGGCGGAGCTCACCCGGTCACCCGCCCCGGTGGCAGAGGTGGGGACGGCGTCGTCCTGGGTCTGGTGGGAATCTGGCGTACTGATGATCCGCTCCGCTGCCGTGGGAAAAGCCGGTCGTCGTTACGGGGACGAGAGTACGACACCCGTAGGCCCGTTGGCCGCCCTGTACGACAATGTGCAGCGTGCGGGGCGGCCTAGGGTCGCGACGACGGTCAGCGGCGCTCCTGCTTCGCCTTGCAGCTGACGCAGAGGGTGGCGCGCGGGAAGGCCTGCAGGCGGGCCTTGCCGACCGGCTGGCCGCAGGACTCGCACAGGCCGAAGCCGGTGCCTTCGAGGCGGCCCAGCGCGCGTTCGGTCTGGGCGAGGCTGTCGCGCGCGTTGTTGGCGAGCGAGAGCTCGCTCTCCCGGTTGATGTTCTTGGTGCCGGCGTCGACCTGGTCGTCGCCCGCGCCGTCGTTGGAGTCCCGCATCAGGCCGGCGATGGCGGCCTCGGAGGCCTCGATCTCGGAGCGCAGCCGCAGCAGGTCGGCCGCCAGTTCGTCGTGCAGTTCGGCGACTTCGGCGGCCGTCCACGGCTCCTCCCCGGGCCGGACCGGCAGCTCGGCCGGGTCCACCGCCTCGGCGCCGCGCGCGCCGGAGCCGGCCGGTGCGTGGGTGCGGCTGCTGGCTGCGGTGTGTCCGGTGGTGCCGGTCTTTCGCCGCGCAGTACTCACGGTCCCCTCCCCTGGGTCGCTCGCCACGGCCTTGCGCGACCTCGCGGTCACGGTTCCTGTCGCCTTCTCAGCCATGGCTTTCGACCTCATTCACGAATGATCAGATGCGTCGGTTCCCGACGATCTTGCCGGTCCCGGAACGATAAACCTCATCGAATCGCCCCACAACGGGACATACCGAAGCGTTTCTGCGATCCCACTCGCCCAGCCTCCGCCTGTCCCGACGCTGCACAAGTTGTGCCCAGATCGCCTCCGGCTAACCACCCGGGACCCGGCTCACGGGTGCGCGAAACGGCTTGCGGGGGCCGATACACTGGGCCGTGCAAGGCGCAGATGGGACGAGTACCGACGTACGCAGCCATGAGCGACCCGGGGACGGTGCGAGCCCGGGGGCGTGCACGGCGGGAAGATCACCCCGGAGCCGCCGGAAGAACGGCCCAGTTCACAGGGCCTACTAGACCCGGCAGCAAACCCAAAGAGAGGGCCGCAGCGCGCGCGGTCAAGGAGGGTGGTACCGCGGGGCGGCTCGCCGTCTCGTCCCTCCGTCGGAGCCAGTCCACGCATCCGCCGGAGGTAGACGCACCCCATGTCGCCCACCTACAACACCGTGCCCGCGCAGGTCGACCTGCCTGTGCTCGAACACCAGATCCTTTCCTTCTGGCGTGACCAGAAGGTCTTCCAGCGCAGCCTGGAGCAGTCCGAGGGCCGCCCCGAGTGGGTGTTCTACGAGGGCCCGCCCACCGCCAACGGCATGCCGGGCGCCCACCACATCGAGGCCCGCGTCTTCAAGGACGTCTTCCCGCGCTACCGCACCATGAAGGGCTACCACGTGGCCCGCAAGGCCGGCTGGGACTGCCACGGCCTGCCGGTGGAGCTCGCGGTGGAGAAGGAGCTGGGCTTCTCCGGCAAGCCGGACATCGAGAAGTACGGCATCGCCGAGTTCAACGCCAAGTGCCGCGAGTCGGTCACCCAGTACACCGACGCGTTCGCCGAGCTCACCGAGCGGATGGGCTACTGGGTCGACATGGACCAGGCCTACCGCACCATGGACCCGTCCTACATCGAGTCGGTCTGGTGGTCGCTCCAGCAGATCTTCGACAAGGGCCTGCTGGTCCAGGACCACCGCGTCGCCCCGTGGTGCCCGCGCTGCGGCACCGGCCTCTCGGACCACGAGCTGGCCCAGGGCTACGAGACCGTGGTCGACCCGTCGGTGTTCGTGCGCTTCCCGCTCACCTCCGGCCCGCTGGCCGGCAACGCCGCCCTGCTGGTGTGGACCACCACCCCGTGGACCCTGGTCTCCAACACCGCCGCAGCCGTCCACCCGGAGGTGACCTACGTGGTCGCCACCGACGGCAACGAGCGCCTGGTGGTCGCCGAGCCGCTGGTCGCCAAGGCCCTCGGCGAAGGCTGGGAGACCACCGGCGAGTCCTTCACCGGTGCCGAGATGGAGCGCTGGGCCTACCAGCGCCCGTTCGAGCTGGTCGAGATCCCGGACGCCCACTACGTGCTGACGGCCGACTACGTCACCACCGAGGACGGCACCGGCATCGTCCACCAGTCGCCCGCCTTCGGCGCCGACGACCTCGCGACCTGCCGCCGCTACGGCCTGCCCGTGGTCAACCCGGTGGAGACCGACGGCACCTTCGCCGCGGACGTCCCGCTGGTCGGCGGCGTGTTCTTCAAGAAGGCCGACGAGACCCTGGTCGCCGACCTGAAGGCCCGCGACCTCCTGTTCCGTCACCTCCCGTACGAGCACAGCTACCCGCACTGCTGGCGCTGCCACACCGCGCTGCTGTACTACGCGCAGCCGTCCTGGTACATCCGGACCACCGCCGTCAAGGACGCGATGATCCGTGAGAACGAGGCCACCAACTGGTACCCGGAGACGGTCAAGCACGGCCGCTTCGGCGACTGGCTGAACAACAACATCGACTGGGCGCTGTCCCGCAACCGCTACTGGGGCACCCCGCTGCCGATCTGGCGCTGCGCGGACGACCACCTGACCTGTGTCGGCTCGCTCGCCCAGCTCTCCGAGCTGACCGGCACCGACCAGTCGGCCCTCGACCCGCACCGCCCGTTCATCGACGAGGTCACCTTCCCCTGCCCGCAGTGCTCCACCACCGCGGTCCGGGTGCCCGAGGTGATCGACGCCTGGTACGACTCGGGTTCCATGCCGTTCGCGCAGTACGGCTACCCGTACCGCAACAAGGAGCTGTTCGAGCAGCGCTACCCGGCGCAGTTCATCTCCGAGGCGATCGACCAGACCCGCGGCTGGTTCTACACGCTGATGGCCGTCGGCACCCTGGTGTTCGACAAGAACAGCTACGAGAACGTCGTCTGCCTGGGCCACATCCTGGCCGAGGACGGCCGGAAGATGTCCAAGCACCTGGGCAACATCCTCCAGCCGATCCCGCTGATGGACCAGCACGGCGCCGACGCGATCCGCTGGTTCATGGCCGCCGGCGGCTCCCCCTGGTCGGCCCGCCGGGTCGGCCACGGAACGATCCAGGAGGTGGTCCGCAAGACCCTCCTCACCTACTGGAACACCGTCGCCTTCCAGGCCCTGTACGCCCGCACCGCCGGCTGGGCCCCCTCGGCCAACGACCCGTCCGCCGCCGAGCGCCCGCAGCTCGACCGCTGGGTGCTGTCCGAACTGCACACCCTGGTGCGCGAGGTGGACGCCTCCTACGAGGCGTACGACACCCAGCGGGCCGGCAAGCTGCTGTCCGGCTTCGTCGACGACCTCTCCAACTGGTACGTCCGCCGTGGCCGCCGCCGCTTCTGGCAGGGCGACGCCGCCGCGCTCGCCACCCTGCACGAGGCGCTGGAGACCGTCACCCGCCTGATGGCCCCGCTGACCCCGTTCATCACCGAGCGGGTCTGGCAGGACCTGGTCGTCCCGGTCACCCCGGATGCCCCGCTCTCCGTCCACCTCAGCAGCTGGCCGGTCGCCGACGAGACGCTCATCGACACCGAGCTCTCCAAGCACATGGCACTGGTCCGCCGCCTGGTCGAACTCGGCCGCGCCACCCGCGCCGAGAGCGGCGTCAAGACGCGTCAGCCGCTGTCCCGCGCGCTGATCGCCGCCCAGGGCTGGGAGGAACTCCCCGCCGACCTGCGCGCCCAGATCGCCGAAGAGCTCAACGTCTCCGTCCTGGAGTCCCTCGCTGCGGTCGGCGGCTCCCTCGTCGACACCTCCGCCAAGGCCAACTTCCGTGCCCTCGGCAAGCGTTTCGGCAAGGGCGTCCAGGACGTCGCCAAGGCCGTCGCCGCGGCCGACGCCGCCCGCCTCGCCGCGGAGCTGCGCGCCACTGGCGAGACCTCGGTCGAACTGAACGGCGAGACGGTGGCCCTCTCCCCCGACGAGGTCATCATCACCGAGACCCCGCGCGAGGGTTGGGCCGTCGCCAACGAGTCCGGCGCGACCGTCGCCCTCGACCTGGCGATCACCCCCGAGCTCAAGCGCCTCGGCGTGGTCCGCGACGCGATCCGCCAGATCCAGGAGGCCCGCAAGAACTCCGGCCTGGACGTCGCCGACCGCATCCACCTCCAGCTCGCCACCACCGACGAGGACACCCTCGCCGCGCTGACCGAGCACCAGTCCCTGGTCGCCGCCGAGGTCCTGGCCGAGTCCCTCGGCCTCACCATCACCGACCCCGACGCCCCCCGCTTCTCCGACGAGAATCTCTCGCTGGAGTTCACGCTGCGACGGGCCTAGCAGTCAGGGGCGCGTGGAACTGCGCGAAGCGGAAGGCCCCAACCGCAAGATCGCGACGCGAGCAATGACTTGCACGTGATCGCGACCTTGCGGACGGGCCTGCGCTTGTCGCGCAGTTCCGCCCCCTCGGCTTCGCCTGGGGGTACCCCCAACGCCCCTTCTCGCACCCACCCGCTCGCGCGAGCAACCTCGCACGAACCGCAAGATCCGCCCGAGGACCGAACTCCCGTCCCCGGGCGGATCTCTGTGCGCCCGACCCACCGACTCCACGCGCAAACGCGAAGGGCGCCCCCGGCCGTCGTGGCCAAGGGCGCCCTTTCGATTACGCGTTGCGGGACCGCTAGTTGTCGCCGTCCTCGTCGATCAGGAACCCTCGCATCGGAGCGGGAGCCTGCTGCATCGGCTGCGGAGGCTGCGGCCGCACGGCCGCCATCGGCTGGGTCATGCCCGCCGGCGCCATCGCCCCGTTGGAGCTCGCGGAGGCGCCACCGAACGACGGGGTGCCGGCCGAACTGCCGAAGGAGCTGCCACCGAAGGACTGGTTGCCGCCGAAGGACGGGGTGGACCCGAACGACGGTGCCGAGGAGGACATCGCGCCGGCACCGGCGGGCGCCATCGACGACGCGGCCGGCGGCAGCGACGCGGTGGCGGGGATCCGCGGCGGGGCGAGCGAGTCGTCCGCCTGCGACTCCAGCTGACGCAGCTGGGTCTCCAGGTAGGACTTCAGTCGCGTGCGGTACTCGCGCTCGAAGGCACGCAGGTCCTCGACCTTGCGCTCCAGCGTGGCGCGGGCGGACTCCAGCGAGCCCATCGCGACGCGGTGCTTCTCCTGCGCGTCCCGCTCCAGCGCGTCAGCCTTGGCACGGGCGTCGCGCTCCAGACCCTCGGCGCGGCTGCGGGCCTCGCCGACAATCTTGTTGGCCTCGGAACGGGCCTCGGAGATGGCCTGGTCGGCAGTCTGCTGGGCGAGCGCGAGCACCCGGGCGGCGCTGTCGCCACCGGGACCCTGCTGCTGCTGCATCGGGTTGCCCATCGGGCCACCCATCGGCTGCAGCTGCTGGCCACCCATCGGCTGGAGCTGCTGCCCACCGAGCTGCTGCCCGCCGAGCTGCTGCCCGCCCATGGTCTGACCCATCTGCTGCTGCATCGGGTTGCCCATCGGCTGCAGCATCTGACCGCCCATCGGCTGGACCAGCTGCTGCTGGCCGCCCATGGTCTGGCCCATCTGCTGCTGCTGCATCGGGTTGCCCATCGGACCGCCCATCGGGCCGCCCTGACCGGCAGGCAGCTGCGGCGCGCCGGACGGCAGGCCGAGCGGCTGGTTGCCCATCCCCTGCTGGGGGCCGGCGAGCTGCTGCGGGCCACCGAGCTGCTGCGGACCGGGGCCCTGCTGCTGGCCGGGCACCGGGGGGCCGGATATGGCGGCGGGCACGGGAGCGCCGGGGCGTCCGCCGTCCTGCGGAGCCTGCTGCTCCTTGCGCATGTTCGCCTGGTTCTGCGCGGCAGCACGGGTGGCGGCCGCCAGCTTGGCGCGCAGGTCCTCGTTCTCGCGCAGCAGGCGGGTCAGCTCGGCTTCGACCTCGTCGAGGAAGGCATCGACCTCGTCCTCGTCATAGCCTTCGCGCAGCCGGACGGTCGTGAACTGCTTGTTCCGAACGTCCTCGGGGGTCAATGGCATCTCTTCACCTCAACGTGATCGTCGGACCGGCATCCTGTCGCATCGTTCAGAACGACAGGCGCTGCACGAGCGAGATCAGGACATACACAATGATCATCAGTACGAAGAAGGACAGGTCGAGCGCCACGCCCCCGAGACGCAACGGCGGGATGAATCGCCGAAGAAGCTTGAGTGGCGGATCCGTGACAGTGTACGTGGCCTCCAGCACCACGACCATGGCCTTCCCAGGACGCCACGATCGAGCGAACTGGAACACCCAGTCCATCACCAGCCTGAAGAGCAGGATCAACAGGAACACGGTCAGCACCCAATAGAGCACCGAACCGAAGATCCCCATCACTTCTCCCTCTCCCTGACCGGCAGTCCGTCAGTGACGCACTGTCAAACTGATCCACACAGAAAGTCGTGGCCGGGTCAGCTCTGGTTGAAGAACCCACCCTCGGCGATCCGAGCCTTGTCCTCCGCCGTGACATCGACGTTAGCAGGCGACAGGAGGAACACCTTCTGTGTCACGCGCTCGATACTGCCGTGCAGACCGAAGACCAGTCCAGCCGCGAAGTCTACGAGCCGCTTGGCATCCGTGTCGTCCATCTCGGTCAAATTCATGATCACGGGCGTGCCGCCACGGAACTGCTCCCCGATCGTACGGGCCTCGTTGTAGGTCCGGGGGTGCAGCGTGGTGATGCGGTAGGGCTCTCGTTCGTTGACGACCTTGGGCATGATCACCGGGGTGCTCTTCTCCAGGTTGCGGTGGCGCTCGGATGTGATGGACGACACGGGAGCCATGCGCGGCTGCTCCTGACGGATCGGCACCGCGGCGGGCACCGGCTGGGGCGCGATCTGGGCCACGGGCGCCGGCTGCGCGGCGGCCGCCGCGGCGGGGGCCGCGGCCCGCAGGTCCTCGGTGCGACCGGTGCGGATCGGCTCCGGGTCCGTGTCGTAGTCGTCGTCGGGGTCGTACCCCTGGCTGTCGTAGGTCTCGTCCTCGACCAGGCCGAGATAGACCGCCATTTTGCGCATCGCGCCGGCCATGCTGCTGTCTCCTCCGCTCATGCGCCCACCGTTCACCTGCGGACGCCGTGATGGTCACGGCCGGTCAGGCCGACGGTCCGTCAGACCGCGGAGGTGTGCGCTCGGATGCGATCCACGGTTGCCCAGCAGACTGATCATCTGCTAGGTTCTGTCCTATTTTGTCCTGCAGTCTGATCTACTTACTCGGTGACGTTACCCGAGCGGTGACCGCACTCCGAGTACCGCCGTACCGACGCGTACATGTGTCGCTCCGGCGGCGATCGCCTGCTCCAAATCTCCGCTCATCCCTGCCGAAACCATCGTGGCAGTCGGATGCTCGGCGCGTACGGCGCTTGCGATTTCCGCAAGGCGCGCGAAGGAGCGCGCGGGGTCGCCCGCCAGGGGACCCGCGAGCGGTGCGACCGTCATCACACCGTCCATTCGCAGCCCGGGCGTGTCGGCGATCTTCCCGGCCAGCGCGAGCACGTCAGCGGGCGCCACGCCCGCACGGTGCTCGCCCTCGCCCGACTCCTTGTCAAGAGCGACCTGCACCAGGCAGCCCAGCGGCGGCCGTTCGGCGTTGCGGACGGCCGCGGCGAGCGAGTCGACCAGACGGTCGCGGTCCACCGAATGCACCAGATCGGCGTAACGGACCACCGAACGGGCCTTGTTGGTCTGCAGCTGGCCGACGAAGTGCCAGGTCAACGGGAGGTTGACGCAGCGTTCGGCCTTCGGGGCGGCGTCCTGGTCGCGGTTCTCCGCAACGTCGGTGACGCCGAGTCCGGCGAGCAGCGCGGTGTCCTCGGCGGGGTAGGTCTTGGTCACCACGATCAGCGTGACCTCCTCGCGCGGGCGCCCGGCCGCGGCACAGGCGTCGGCGATCCGCCGCTCGACCACGTCGAGGTTGGCGCCGAGTTGGTCGAAGCGGGCGCGCTGAGCGTCCGTCAGGGCGGCCGCGAAGTCGGCGCCACCGGGGAACGGACCGAAGATGTCGTTCGTCATGAGAGTGCAGGCCCCAGCCAGACGTAGCTTGCGAGTCGGCCGGTCCGCTGCTCCCGACGGTAGGAGTAGTGGTCCGGGGATTCCATGGTGCAGACAGAAGATCGCACCACATCGCGCACGCCCGCCTCGGCGAGTTGGGCGGCGACGCCGGCCGGCACGTCCAGGGCGGGAGTGCCCCAGGAGGTTTCCGACCGGGCGGCCGGGACGAGCGCGGCCACCTCGGCGCGCATCGCCTCCGGCACTTCGTAGCAACGGCCGCACACGGCGGGGCCGGTGGCGGCGAGGATCCGCTCGGGGCGGGCCCCGAGTTCACGCATCGCGGCGACCACCGCGGGCACGACCCCGGCCGCCAGGCCCGGTCGCCCGGCGTGCGCCGCGCCGGTCACGCCGGCCTCGGGGTCGGCCAGCAGCACCGGCACGCAGTCGGCGGTGAGCACCGCGAGGGCCAGCGGACGGTCGGTGACCACCGCGTCCACCGTCGGGGCGTACCCGGCGGGCTGGCGGTCCGTCACCACCGCGACGTCGGCGCCGTGCACCTGGTTCATCCAGACCACATCGGCCGGATCCAGTCCCAGTTCGCGGGCTGCGAAGAAACGGTTCTGCACTACGGCTTCGGGCGAGTCGCCCACCGCACCGCCGAGGTTGAGCTCCCCGTACGGCGCGGTGCTCACCCCGCCCCACCGGGTGGTGGAGGCGAAGTGAGCACCGTTGCGAAAGGCCGCTTGGATCACTTCAGGAAGTCCGGCACGTCGAGCTCCTCGGCGGGGCTCTCGACGTACGGCTGGCGCACCGGCTGCACCTGCGGCGGCACCGGCGCGGCGGTGGTCACCGGCACCGGGGCCTCGGACGGACGGGTCGGCTCGTCGGAGCGGGTGACCGAACCGATCGAACCGTAGGACGGGCGGGTGGCCGGACGCTCCGGGGCGGCCGGGGAGCTGCTGCTCGACGCCGAGCTGGAGGCCGACTTGACCACCGGCTCGCGGACGATGGCCGGCGGCTGCCCGCCGTCGAAGCCGGCCGCGATCACGGTGACCCGGACCTCGTCGCCGAGCGCGTCGTCGATGACCGCACCGAAGATGATGTTCGCCTCGGGATGGGCGGCCTCGCTGACCAGCTGGGCCGCCTCGTTGATCTCGAACAGGCCGAGGTCGGAGCCGCCGGAGATGGACAGCAGCACACCGCGGGCGCCGTCGATCGAGGCCTCCAGCAGCGGCGAGGAGATCGCCATCACGGCGGCGGCCTTGGCGCGGTCCTCACCGCGCGCCGAGCCGATCCCCATCAGCGCCGAACCGGCGTCCGACATCACCGACTTGACGTCGGCGAAGTCCAGGTTGATCAGACCGGGGGTGGTGATCAGGTCGGTGATGCCCTGGACACCGGAGAGCAGCACCTGGTCGGCGGAGCGGAACGCGTCCAGCACCGAGACCTGGCGGTCGGAGATCGACAGCAGCCGGTCGTTGGGGATCACGATCAGGGTGTCGACCTGCTCGCGCAGCGAGGCGATGCCGTCCTCGGCCTGGTTGGCGCGACGGCGGCCCTCGAAGGTGAACGGGCGGGTGACCACACCGATGGTCAGCGCGCCGAGCGAGCGGGCGATGTTGGCCACCACGGGCGCGCCGCCGGTGCCGGTGCCGCCGCCCTCGCCGGCCGTCACGAAGACCATGTCGGCCCCCTTGAGGACCTCCTCGATCTCCTCGCGGTGGTCCTCCGCGGCCTTCCGGCCGACCTCCGGGTTGGCGCCGGCGCCGAGGCCGCGGGTGAGCTCACGGCCGACGTCGAGCTTCACGTCGGCGTCGCTCATCAGGAGGGCCTGCGCATCGGTGTTGATCGCGATGAACTCGACGCCCTTGAGCCCGACCTCGATCATCCGGTTGATGGCGTTGACGCCTCCGCCACCGATGCCGACGACCTTGATGACCGCGAGGTAATTCTGGGGTGCTGCCACGTCGGGGCCTCTCGCCTCGAATTTCCGGGTCGGCTCCCCTGGATACGAAGGCCGACGGATGTCGATGGGTGGGAAGCACGTGGTTCCAACCCGAACCCTAAACTTGAGGTTGAGGGTTATCGCTGTGCCGGTGTCAGTTCGTTGTCAAGCACAGCTCGTTGACACAGGACAGTAGGTCGCAACCAACGCGTGTTCCAACGAACACGCCGAGCTTCCCTTTTTCTTTTGAGCCTATGTGATCATCGACCCCCCGGTGAAACCGGGGTGACCACCAAGGGTCGGACCGGAGCCTCGGCTCCGTCAATACCTCCCCCGGGCAATGAACTTACCGGATCAGCCGGACACCGCCGGGGCATCCGGCGCACTCACGTCGTAATTCGACGCCTTCCGGCCGAGCAGGGCCGTCAACACCCGTGCCTTGCGGGCGGTGTCCTCCGCGCTGCCCCAGCGAACCGTTGCGCCGGAGGCGAGTTGGAGGCGGATGTCGTCGTACGAATAGACCGTGAGCGAACCGGCCTGCTTCGCCACCTCCGACGGGAGGCCGGCGGCGACCGTGATCGCCGAACGGACCAGCGTGGGGCGGTCGATGACGGCCAGTGCGTCGTTGGCCGGCTGGCCGAGTTCGAGCGCCACCAGCGGTACGCCGCTCGGCGGCTGCGGCTCGGTGGCGAATTCCACACCCAGCGCGTCGACCTGGACGAACCGGCCGTCCTCGGCACGGATCGCCGCCACCGGTTGACGCTCCGTCACCTTCACCCGCAGCGTGTGCGGCCAGCCGCGCCACACCTCGACCCGGGCCACCCGGGGCACCTTGCCCACCAGTTGCTCGGCCCGGCCCAGGTCCACCCGGGCCAGCGGGCCGCGGGCGGTGGAGCCGAGCGCCCGCTCCACCTCGTCCTGGCTCAACTTACCGGAGTCCAGGCCCTGGACGGCCACCCGGCGGACCTCCAGCGCGGAGGAGAGGAACACCGTCCAGCCGAGCGCGCCGAGCACCAGGGCGCCGAGCACCGCCAGCACCAGCACGCCCCGGCGGGACAGTCGGAGCCGGGGCGGACGGGCCTCGTCGCCGTCCTCCCCGAACTCCTCCTCGTAGTCCTCGTCAGCCACGGCGGCGGCCGCCGCGGCCGGCCTCGATCGCCTCGTACACCATCTGCACCAGCAGGTCGTCGGCGTCCCGGCGGCCGAACTCGGCGGCGGAGCGCGACATCTCCCACAGCTTCGCCGGGTCGGTGAGCACCGGCAGCACGTTCTTCAGGACCCAGTCCGTGGTCAGGTCGGCGTCGTCCACCAGCAGGCCGCCGCCGGCCTTCACCATCGGCTGGGCGTTCAGCCGCTGCTCGCCGTTGCCGATCGGCAGCGGCACGAACGCGGCCGGCAGGCCGACCGCGGCCAGCTCGGCCACCGTCATCGCGCCGGCCCGGCAGAGCATCATGTCGGCCGCCGCGTACGCCAGGTCCATCCGGTCCACGTACGGCACCGCGCGGTACGGCGGCATGCCCGGGATGTCGTCGATGGTCGGCAGCTCGTTCTTCGGGCCGACCGCGTGCAGGATCTGCACGCCGTACTGCTGGAGCCGGGGCGCGATCGCCTGCACCGTCTCGTTCAGCCGGCGGGCGCCCTGCGAGCCGCCGGACACCAGCAGGGTGGGCAGGCGCTGGTCCAGGCCGAAGTAGTGCCGGGCCTCCGCGCGCACCGTGCCGCGGTCCAGGGTGGCGATGGTGCGGCGCAGCGGGATGCCGATGTAGCGGGAGTCGCGCAGCTTGGAGTCCGGGGTGGAGACCGCCACGAAGTCGCTGTAGCGGGCGCCGATCTTGTTGGCCAGGCCCGGACGGGCGTTCGCCTCGTGCACCACGATCGGCACCCCGGCGCGCTTGGCGGCCAGGTAGGCGGGCATCGCCACGTAGCCGCCGAAGCCGACCACCGCGTCGGCGTTGACCCGCTCGATGACCTCCTGGGCGGCCCGCACGGTGCCGCGCAGCCGGCCCGGGACGGTGATCAGCTCGGGGGTGGGCTTACGGGGCAGCGGCACCGCCGGGATCAGCGCCAGCTCGTAGCCGCGCTCCGGGACCAGCCGGGTCTCCAGGCCGCGCTCGGTGCCGAGGGCGGTGATTCCGACGGACGGGTCGTGCCTGCGCAGCGCGTCCGCGAGCGCCATGGCCGGCTCGATGTGGCCGGCGGTCCCGCCGCCGGCGAGTACGACATGCACCGAAATTCACCGCTCCCTGCGCGTTGGCCCGGGGACCTTCCGCGCTGTGGTTTTCCTACCTGGCACCACCCGGTCCAGGACGGACCCGAACCGGGAGTTGGCCCCTTTACGCCATCGGCGGGGCCGGGCAGCCAGCGCTGCCTTCGCCGCCGGGGTGCTGCGCGCGAAGCACAGCAGCAGCCCGATGGCGCACATGGCCGACAGCATCGCGGAACCACCGTACGAGAACAGCGGCAGCGGGACGCCCGCGATGGGCAGGAGTCCCAGCGCCGACCCCAGGTTGACCACGGCCTGAGCCATGATCCACGTGGTGGCGGCGCCCGCCGCGTACCGGACGAACGGGTCCGTGGTGCTGAGAGCCACACGGATACCCGCGTAGCCTAGTGCCGCGAAGAGCGCGAGCACGGACAGCGTCCCCACCAGGCCGAGCTCCTCGCCGGTCGCCGCGAAGATGAAGTCGGTGTGCGCCTCTGGGAGTTGCCCCCATTTCTCGACGCCCGCACCCAGTCCGGATCCAAACGGCCCGCCGGCGGCCAGCGCGTACAGTCCGTGCAGTGCCTGGAAGCAGTCCAGGTTGGGGTCCGGCTTGGTGACGCCGACGCAGGCCAGCCGGCCCAGGCGGTGCGGCACCGTGATGATCAGCGCGGTGCACGCGACCACCGCGATGCCCAGGGTGGCCGCGAACAGCCGCAGCGGCGCGCCGACCATCCAGAGCAGGCCGAACAGCATCGCGACCAGCACCATCGTGGTGCCCATGTCGCCGCCCAGCATGATCAGCATCATCAGCACGACGGTGCCGGGCACCAGCGGGACCAGCAGGTGCTTCCACTGGTTGAGCATGTGGGTGCGCTGCTTGCGGGCCAGCAGGTCGGCCGCCCACAGCAGCAGCGCGAGCTTGGCGAACTCGGACGGCTGGATCTGGAAGAAGCCCAGGCTGATCCAGTTCCGGTTGCCGTTGATCCGCACCCCGATGCCCGGGATCGCCACCAGCACCAGCGCGGCCACCACCCCGAACAGCAGCGGGTACACGGCGGTGCGCAGCACCTTCACCGGCGCCCGGGTGAGCGCGACGGCGATCGCCCCGCCCAGCAGCACGGCGATCAGCTGCTTGCGGAAGAAGAACGTCATCGGCAGCCCGAAGTCCACCACCACGCTCTGCGAGGCGGAGAACACCATCACCAGCCCGAGCACCACCAGCAGCGCCGCCGAACCCAGGATCAGGTAGTAGGGCGTCAACGGACGGGCCATCAAGTACCCGAACCGCTCACGCGCTGCGCGCACCCGCGCGACGGGTCCTGCGGACTTGAAGGTGGTCGTGGTCGCCGAGACCAGTCGCAGACGCGGCTGCTTCTCGCTGGGCGGCACGTCCGTCTCCTTCATCATTTCGGGGCCACTGGACAGGGGCGCGTGGGGGCACCTCCCGGCCCGCTAGGGCTGAGAGGTGCCCCCACACGTCCCTAGATGCTTCGAACCGCCGCCGCGAACATGTCCCCGCGCTCACCGTAGTTGGTGAACATGTCCATCGACGCGCAGGCGGGTGCGAGCAGGACGGTGTCGCCCTTCTGCGCGGCGGCGGCCGCCACGCGGACGATCTCGGCCATCGCCTCGGCGCCAGTCTTCCCGGGCGCGGGTTCGAACACCGGGACTTCCGGGGCGTGTCGCGCCAGCGCCTCGCGGATCAGCTGCCGGTCCTGGCCGATCAGCACGGCGGCCCGCAGCCGGGGGGCCGCGTCGGCGACCAGCTGGTCGAACGTCGCGCCCTTGGCGAGGCCGCCGGCGATCCACACCACGGGGCTGTAGGCGGCCAGCGAGGCGGCCGTCGCGTGGGTGTTGGTGGCCTTGGAGTCGTCCACGTAGGTCACGCCGTCGACCTCGGCGACGTGCGCGATGCGGTGGGCGTCGGGCCGGAAGGCGCGCAGCCCGTCGCGGACGGCCTTGGCGTCCACGCCGTACGCCCGGGCGAGCGCGGCGGCGGCGAGCGCGTTGGCGATGTTGTGCGGCGCCGGCGGGTGGATGTCGGCGACGGCGCCGATCTCCGCGGCGGCCCGGTCCCGGTCGGGGACGAAGGCGCGGTCGACCAGCAGGCCGTCCACGACGCCGAGGTTGGAGATGCTGGGGGCGTCGAGGCCGAAGCCGATCGCGCGGCAGCCCTCCTCGACGTCGGCCTCGCGGACCAGTGCCTCGGTGGCGGGGTCGGCGAGGTTGTAGACGCAGGCGACCTGGTTGCCCTGGTAGATCCGGCCCTTGTCGGCGGCGTAGGCCTCCATCGAGCCGTGCCAGTCGAGGTGGTCGGGGGCCAGGTTGAGCACCGCGCCGGAGTGGACGCGCAGCGAGGGCGCCCAGTGCAGCTGGTAGCTGGAGAGTTCGACGGCGAGGACGTCGTAGGGCTCCTCGGCGAGGACCGCGTCCAGCACCGAGACGCCCACGTTGCCGACGGCGGCGGTGCGCTTGCCGGCGGCGGTGAGGATGGACGCCAGCATCTGGACGGTGGTGGTCTTGCCGTTGGTGCCGGTGACGGCCAGCCAGGGGGCCGGCTCGCCGGTGGCGGGGTGCGGGGTGCGCAGCCGCCAGGCGAGTTCGACGTCGCCCCAGACCGGGACGCCGGCCTGCTCGGCGGCGCCGAACAGCGGGCTGTCGGGGGCCCAGCCGGGCGAGGTGACGATCAGCCGGGTGCCCTCGGGCAGGGTGGTGCCGTCGCCGAGGCGGACGGCGATGCCCTGTTCGGTGAGGGCGGCGGCCTTGGCGTCCAGCGCGGGGCCGGTGCCGCCGTCCACGACGGTGACGTGCGCGCCGAGCCCGTGCAGGACTCGGGCGGCGCTGACCCCGGAGAGGCCGAGTCCCGCGACGACGACCGGCAGGCCGGCCCACTCCGGGTTGATCATCCGGTCACCCATCCCGCGTAGAAGAGTCCGAGTCCGACGGCGACGCACAGGCCCTGGATGATCCAGAACCGGACCACGATCAGGACTTCGCTCCAGCCCTTGAGTTCGAAGTGGTGCTGGAGTGGCGCCATCTTGAAAACGCGCTTGCCGGTCATCCGGAACGAGCCGACCTGGATGATCACCGAAAGGGTGATGATCACGAACAGGCCGCCGAGGACGGCGAGCAGCAGCTCGGTGCGGGAGACGATGGCCAGGCCGGCCAGGGCGCCGCCGAGGGCGAGCGAGCCGGTGTCACCCATGAAGATCTTCGCGGGCGAGGTGTTCCACCACAGGAAGCCGAAGCAGGAACCCATCAGGGCGGCGGCGACCACGGCGAGGTCCAGCGGGTCGCGGACCTCGAAGCAGGACGCGGTGGCCTTGATCGCGTAGGCGCAGTTCTGGGTGTGCTCCCACAGGCCGATGAAGGTGTAGGCGCCGAAGACCATCACCGAGGCGCCGGTGGCGAGGCCGTCCAGACCGTCCGTCAGGTTCACGCCGTTCGACATCGCGGCGATCATGAAGTAGGCGAAGAGGACGAACAGCACCGGGCCGACGGCCCACTTGAAGTCCTGCGCGAACGACAGGTGCGTGGACGCCGGGGTCAGGCCGCGGCTGTCGCTGAACTGGAGCGCCAGGATGGCGAAGGCGAGCGCCACGAAGGACTGGCCGAGCAGCTTCGCCTTGGCCCGCAGGCCCAGCGAGCGGCGCTTGACCACCTTGATGTAGTCGTCCAGGAAGCCGACCAGGCCCAGTCCGGTGGTCAGGAACAGCACCAGCAGACCGGAGGCAGTGGGCGACTCGCCCGTTATCGCCTTGGTGGCGAAGTAGGCGATCAGGGTGGCCAGGATGAAGGCGATGCCGCCCATGGTGGGCGTGCCCTTCTTGCTGTGGTGCGCCTTGGGGCCGTCGTCACGGATGTACTGGCCGTACCCGTGCTTGGCGAGCAGCTTGATCAGGGCGGGGGTGCCGAGCAGCGTCAGCACCAGGCCGATCAGGCCGGAGAAGAGGATCTGCTTCACTTCGCGGCACCGTCCGCGAGCAGTGCCTCGGCGACCTTCTCGAGGCCGACCGAACGGGATGCCTTCACCAGGACCACGTCCCCCGGCCGCACCTGACTGCGCAGCAGCTCGATCGCCGCGTCCGCGTCGGACACCAGCACCGACTCCTCACCCCACGAACCTTCGTTTCTCGCGCCCAGTTCCATCCGGGCCGCCTCGCGTCCGCCGACCGCCACCAGCTTGGTGATGTCGAGCCGGACGGCGAGCCGTCCGATGGCGTCGTGCTCGTCGAAGCTGTCCTCGCCGAGCTCCCGCATCTCACCGAGCACCGCCCAGGTGCGGCGGCGCTCCGGGCCCTTGCCCGCCATCGTCGCCAGTGCCCGCAGCGCGGCCCGCATGGACTCCGGGTTCGCGTTGTAGGCGTCGTTGACGACGGTCAGGCCATCGGCCCGGTCGACCACCTCCATGCGCCAACGGGACAGCGCACCGGCTTCGCCGAGTGCCTCGGCGACGCGGTCGACGGGCATCCCGAGCTCCACCGCCACCGCAGCGGCGGCGAGGGCGTTCGAGACGTGGTGCTCACCGTACAGGCGCAGCTGCACGGGTGCGGAACCGGCCGGGGTGCTGAGCGTGAACTGTGGCCGCCCGGTGGCGTCCAGGCGAACATCGGTGGCACGGATGTGTGCGTCCGAGGATTCGCCGAACAGCACGACGCGGGCCTTGGTGCGGCTGCTCATGGCACGCACCAGCGGGTCGTCGGCGTTCAGCACGGCGACGCCGTCGGCCGACAGCGCCTCCACCATCTCGCCCTTGGCCTCGGCGATGCCCTCCTTGGAGCCGAACTCGCCGACGTGCGCGGTGCCGATGTTCAGCACCAGGCCGACGGTGGGCGGGGTGATGCCGGTCAGGTACTCGATGTCGCCCTTGTGCCGGGCGCCCATCTCCATCACCAGGTGACGGGTGGTCGGAGTGATCCGCAGGGCCGTCAGCGGGTGGCCGATCTCGTTGTTGGCGTTGCCGGTGGCGTACACCGTCTCACCGGCAACGGACAGCACCTGGGCGATCAGGTCCTTGGTGGAGGTCTTGCCGGAGGATCCGGTAAGGCCCACCAGCGCGGCCTGCGGGGCGCGGGCGACCACGGCGCGGGCGAGCCGGCCGAGCGCGACGACCACGTCGTCGACCAGGATCGCGGGCACGCCGACCGGGCGGGTGGCGAGCACCGCGACCGCGCCGTCGGCGACCGCCTTGGCGGCGAAGTCGTGGCCGTCGACGCGTTCGCCGAGCACGCACACGAACAGGCCGCCGGGCTCGATCTTCCGGTTGTCGGTGACCACCGCGCCGGTGATCAGCGCGTCCGGGTCGGCCGCGTCCAGGGTGCCGTCGACCGCCTTCGCGGCCTCGGCCAGGGAAAGTGCGATCACCGGTCTGCCTCCATCAACTGCTCCATCGCGACCCGCAGTACCTCGCGGTCGTCGAACGGGCGGACCTCGCCCTTGACGTACTGCCCGAGCTCGTGGCCCTTGCCCGCCACCAGGACGGTGTCCCCGGCGTGCGCCCGGGCGACGGCCAGCGCGATCGCCTCGGCGCGGTCGGGGACGGCGAGCACCTCGGCGCGCTCGTCCTCGGGCACCTCGGCGGCGCCGCTCAGCATGGTGGCGAGGATCGCCAGCGCGTCCTCGGAACGCGGGTTGTCGCTGGTGAGGACGGCGGTGTCGGCGAGCCGCGCGGCGATCGCGCCCATCGGGGCGCGCTTGTACGGGTCGCGGTCGCCGCCGCAGCCGACGACGACGTGCAGCCGGCCCTTGGTGACCTCGCGCAGCGAGGCGAGCACGGCGCTGAGCGCGTCCGGCTTGTGCGCGTAGTCGACCACGGCGACGTACGCCTGCCCGGCGTCGACCTTCTCCAGCCGGCCGGGCACGCCCGGGACCTGGGCCACCCCGGCGACCGCGGCGTCCAGCTCGATGCCGGCGGTGACCAGCGCGGTGATCGCGCCGAGCGCGTTGGAGACGTTGAACGGGCCGGGCAGCGGCACCGAGGCCTCGGCGCGGGCGCCGTCCGGGCCGAGCACGGTGAAGGTGGAGCCGGCCGGGCCGAGCTGGACGTCGACGGCGCGCCAGTCGGCTGCCGGGTCGCCCGCGGCGGAGAACGTCACCATCGGGATCCGGGCCTCGCCGGCCAGCCGGCGGCCGTAGGAGTCGTCGCGGTTGGCGACGCCGAGCCGGGCCTTGCCGGGCTCGAACAGCCGGGCCTTGGCCCGGTAGTAGTCCTCCATGTCGGGGTGGAAGTCGAGGTGTTCCGGCGTCAGGTTGTTGAACAGCGCGACGTCGTAGGCCACGCCGTCGGTGCGGCCGTACACCAGCGCGTGGCTGGAGACCTCCATGACCACCGAGTCGGCGCCGGACTCGTTCATCACGGCGAGCACCGCGTGCAGGTCGGTGGCCTCGGGGGTGGTGCGCTCGGACTTGATCCGCTCGGTGCCGACCCGCATCTCGACGGTGCCGATCACGCCGGGCAGCCGGCCGGCCCCGCGCAGGCCGCCCTCGACCAGGTACGAGGTGGTGGTCTTGCCGTTGGTGCCGGTCAGGCCGATCATCAGCATCCGCTCGGCGGCGGCCCCGTAGACCGCCGCGGCAAGCTCGCCCATCACCGCTCGCGGGCTGTCCACCACCAGCAGCGGCACGCCCGCGCCGGCGGCCAGCTCCGCGCCGGCGGCGTCGGTGAGCACCGCGACCGCGCCGGACGCCACCGCACCGGCGGCGAACGCCGCACCGTGGTGGTTGGCGCCGGGGAAGGCGACGTACACGTCGCCCGGACGCACCGCCCGGGAGTCGTGGGTGATGCCGGTGACGGCGGGCCCGTCAACGGGCGGCAGCCCGAGCAGCCGGGCCGCCTCGGCGAGGGGCAGCGCCGCGGCGCGGCTCGGACGAGGGGGACTCGCGGAGATTTGATCGGATTTCGGCACGGCCGGAAGGCTATCGGCCCCATGCCCCCCTGGGCCAAACCGGGCCCCGGTCGTGACGCTGCTCACATCGCGCTCGGCGCGCCGCGAAGTGTCGGGGGTGTCGCTCATCTCAGGGCTTCCAGTCGACGGGCAGGTTCGGCGCCTCGCTGCCGCTCGGCGGAACCTGGAGGGTCTTGAGGGTGAACTCCATCACCTGCTTGAACACGGGCCCGCACAGCTGCCCGCCGAAGTGCCCGTTGACCGGGTGCTGGATGACGCAGGAGACCGTCACCCGGGGCTGGTCGGCGGGCGCGAAGCCGATGAAGGAGGCGGTGTACCCGGAGTACTTGCCGGTCTTCGGGTCCACCCGGTCGGCGGTGCCGGTCTTTCCGGCCACCCGGTAGCCCGGGATCTGCGCCTTGTTGCCGGTGCCCTGCTCGTCGGTGACGACGGACTCCAGCATCTCGGTCAGCGTCTTCGCGGTCGCTTCCGTCACCACCCGGCTCTGCGCCCCGGCCGGCGCGGGCGTGAACCGCCCGTCCGGGCCGGTGGTGCCGGCCAGCAGACTGGGCGCGACCCGTACGCCGCCGTTGGCAATGGTGGAGAACACCGAGGTGGCCTGCAGGGCGTTCACCGAGAGGCCCTGGCCGAACGGGATGGTGTACTGCTGCGAGCCGTTCCAGTCCTCCGGCTTGGCCAGGATGCCGCGGGTCTCCCCGGGGAATCCCAGCCCGGTGGGCTTGCCGATGCCGAACTTGTCGAGGTACCCGGCGAGCACCTTGTTGGACTCGGCCTGGGTGGCGCCCAGGTGTTCGGCGGCCTCGATGGTGCCGATGTTGGACGACTTGGCGAGCACGCCGGCCAGCGTCAGGTACCAGGTCTCGTGGTCGATGTCGTCGTGGAACACCCGGTCGGAGCGCTGCAGGGTGTTCGGCACGGTGACGTGGGTGTCCCAGTTCGCCGAGCCGGTGTCCAGCACCGCGGCCATAGTCATCAGCTTCGCGGTGGAGCCCGGCTCGTAGGCGTCCTGCAGGGCCGGGTTGCCGAGCTGGTCGGCGCGGGCCGAGGACAGGTCGTTCGGGTTGAAGCCCGGGGATGACGCCATCGCCAGCACCTGACCGGTCTTCACGTCCTGGACGATCACATAGCCCTTCTCCGCACCGGAGTTGGACACCTGGTCGGTGATGGCACGCTGCGCCGCCCACTGGATGTCCGGGTTCACCGTCAGCCGCAGGTCGTTGCCGGGCACCGCGTCCTGCCGGCTGCCGCCGGCGGTGGCGACCCGGCGGCCCCCGGCCGAGGCGTAGGTGGAGTAGCCGTCCTCGCCGGCCAGCTGCTGCTGGTACTGGAGTTCCAGGCCGCCGGTGCCGGTGCCCTCGGCGTTGACGAAGCCGACCAGGTTGGCGGCCAGGCCGTTCGCCGGGTAGCTGCGCTTGGTCGACTGCTCCCAGAACACCCCGGCCAGCGGGTTCACGCAGGCGTTGTCGAGGAACTGCCGGCCGCCCTTCTCGGCGGGCTTGCCGAGCAGTTCGCGCTGGCCCCGGCAGTTGGCCGTGTCGGTCTGCCTGGCCAGCGAGGACTTCAGGTCGGCGATCTGCGCCTTGGCCTGCGGGGTCTGACGGGAGGTCAGCAGGGCGTACTGGCTCTTCGGGTTCTTCGCGTTCGGGTGCAGCGAGCCCGCCAGTTTCTCCTTCGACACGCCGAGGATCGGCGCGAGCAGCCCCGCGGCCTGCTCCGGGGCGTCCGGAAGGTGGGTCGCCTCGGGGGTGAACATGGTCGGGTCGGCGGTGATGTCGTACGCGTCCACGGTGGTGGCCAGCACGGTGCCGTCGGCGGCGGTGATCGAGCCGCGCTCGGCGGGCAGCTTCACCCGCACGTACTTGTTGGCGCCCGCGCCGGCCGCCAGCGCGTCGGAGTCCAGCAGCTGGAGCTGCACCAGCCGGCCCGCGAAGATCGCGAACACCAGGCCCAGACTGACCGTCACCAGCCGCAGCCGGCGCTTCGGATCGGCCAGCTTGATGGCCCGCGGGGCGGACGCCGGGCGGCGGCCCGGGGCGGGGCGGCGGACGTCGGGGCGCGGCCGGGGCCGGGCGGCGGGCCGGCGCTCCCCGTCGGACGGCCGCGGGCGGGCCGGACGGGCCGGGCGCGGCGGGGCGCCGTCGGCGGAACGGCGCGGCTCGCCGACCCGGCGGCGGGGCGCGGCGGGGCGGCCGCCGGCCGGCGGGGTGCGGCGCGGGCGGTCGGCGTCGCCTGGCGGACGGCTCACCGCTGGGCCCCGGCCGGGGCACTGGCGGGCGGCGCGGGGGCCAGCTCGATGCCCGGGTCGCCGGAGCTCGGCGCCGCCGAGGGCGACGGCGAGCCGGAGGCGCCGCCGGGGCGCTGCCAGGGATCGGAACTGCTGCGCGGCACCGGCGGGTTGTCCTCGGCGGCCTTGGGCTTGCCGGTGACGCTGCCGTCGGCGCCGAGGAAGACCGGGGCGCCGCCGGGGACCATGCCGAGCTCGCGGGCGCGCTGCTCCAGCGCGTCGGGCGCGGACTGGGCGGCGATCTCCTGCTGGAGGGACTGCTGCTGGTCGGTGGCCTCGGTGGTCTGCTTCTTCAGCCGGGACATCGTGAACGAGCCCTCGTTGAGGGCGGTGTTGAGCATCAGCAGGCCGAGCAGCCCGGCCGACAGCAGAGTCACCACCAGCACCGCGAACGGGGCGCGCCCCCGCATCGAGCGCGCCCCGGGCCGGACGGTGATCCGTGCCCTGCCCCCCTGCCCGGGGACGCGCCCCCGGGTCCGCTCGCCGGCCACCGGCACCGCTCCACTCCCCTTCGTTCCGCTGCTCCCGGCGGCTGGCTACCTCCGGGTCTCCCTGATCCTCTCCGCCACGCGCAGCCGAACGGGTGCGGCGCGCCGGTTCTCCTCGATCTCCTCCTCGGTCGCCAGTTCGGCTCCTCGGGTGAGCAACTTCAGCCAGGGCTGGAGCTCCTCGGGGATCACCGGCAGGCCCGGCGGGGCGGTCGAGGTGGCCCCGGCCTGGAGGTATTGCTTGACCAGGCGGTCCTCCAATGACTGGTAGGACATCACGACGATCCGACCGCCCATCGCGAGGGCGTCCAGTGCGCCGGGAATGGCCCGGTCCAGCACCTCCAGTTCGCCGTTGACCTCGATCCGCAGCGCCTGGAAGGTCCGCTTGGCCGGGTTGCCGCCGGTCCGCCGGGTGGCGGCCGGAATGGCATTCCGCACCAACTCCACCAGACGAGCACTGGTGGTGAACGGTTCCTTCTCGCGTTCCCGCAGCACCGCGGAGGCGATCTTCCCGGCGAACCGCTCCTCGCCGTACACCTTCAGGATCCGGGCCAGGTCGCCGTGGCTGTAGGTGTTGAGGACCTCGGCGGCGGAGATGCCGCGGGTCTGGTCCATCCGCATGTCCAGCGGCGCGTCCTGGGCGTAGGCGAAGCCGCGGTCGGCCTCGTCCAGCTGCATCGAGGACACGCCGAGGTCGAACAGCACGCCCTGCACAGCGGGGATGCCGAGGTCGGCCAGCACCTGCGGGATCTCGTCGTAGACCGCGTGCACCAGGGTGGCGCGCTCGCCGAAGCGGGCCAGCCGCTCGCCGGACAGCTTCAGTGCCTGCGGGTCGCGGTCCACGGCGACCAGCCGGACCTCGGGGAAGCGGGTCAGCAGTGCCTCGCTGTGGCCGCCCAGGCCCAGGGTGGCGTCCACCACCACGGCGCCGGGCGCGGAGATCGCCGGGGCGAGCGCGTCCAGGCAGCGCTCCAGCATCACCGGAATGTGCCGGGGGTTGGGGCTGTCGGTACTCATACGGGGGCGGGGCCCTTCCTCAGGTGCAGGTGTGGCCCCGCCATTCTCGCCTACCGGCCCGCCGGTTCCGCACGCCACCCGTGGTCCCCGCCCGCTCGCTCGGGGGAAGGAGCGACCGCCCGGCGCCGGGGAAGGTGCGCCAGGTGGGCACGGAGCGGGAGGAGGCCGCGGGCTGCGTACGGGCCGGTGGGCCCGGTGCGGAGAGCGGCCGGGCGCCCGGTTGCCGGGTGCCTTCCGCCGTGCTCCACTGCGCCGCCAGACTATCGCCCACGCCTCGCCAGTCAACGCTCCGCGACGGCGCACCACCCGCCCGGCCGTATCGGTTTGCGCAGGTCGGACCAGTCCTGAGGGCCCCCGACCGGACGGGGCGCGGAACGCTCCGGGTGCGCCGGTCGAACCGGGTCGAAGCCGTCCGAAGAGGGCTGGTAAAGGCTTTCGCAGGTGGGCCCCGCCGCCCGCGCGACCCCACTACCGTCGTCGCCATGGCACCTGCTCCCGGCACCGACCGGCCGTCCGAGACCGACCGCTTCGTGGCAGCCAACCGCTCCTACGCCGAGACCTTCCGGGACGGCGGCATGGACGCCCGTCCGGTGCGCAAGGTCGCCGTGGTGGCGTGCATGGACGCCCGGCTCGACCTGTTCGCCGCACTCGGCCTGGAACTCGGTGACGCCCACATCATCCGCAACGCGGGTGGCGTGGTCACCGACGACACCATCCGTTCCCTGACCATCAGCCAGCGCGCCCTGGGCACCCGCACGGTGGTGCTGATCCACCACACCGGCTGCGGACTGCTCGGCCTGACCGAGGACTTCCGACACGAACTCGAGCGCGAGGTCGGCCAGCGCCCGCAGTGGGCGGTGGAGGCCTTCAGCGATCTGGACGGCGACGTCCGCCAGTCCATGCAGCGGGTACGGACCTCGCCGTTCCTGCCGCACCGCGACGACGTGCGCGGATTCGTCTTCGACGTGCACACCGGGCTGCTCCGCGAAATCCGCTGAAACCGTTCGGCCCGCACCCTCGTCCCAAACCGGGACAGCCTTCGCGAGTCGCCCGGCCGGGTGACTTCTGGCCGGGGGACAGGGAAGAATGCGCCAAGTATTCGGGGTGGGCGGAGGTCGAACCAGCCGCCCGGTGACTGCTGCACATGGGAGCGTACGGGTGACGACCATCAACGGGCAGGGCTCGGAGCAGCCGACGGCGGACCGGCACGAGCGCCGGGAGCCTGCCGGGCTGGCGGAGTTGACGGCGGTGGTCGACCGGGTCCGGGCGTCCGTCGAGAGCGTGATCGAGGGCAAGCCCGAGGCGGTCCGGATCGCGCTGACCGTGCTGCTCGCCGAGGGCCACCTGCTGCTGGAGGACGTGCCCGGCGTCGGCAAGACCATGCTCGCCAAGGCGCTGGCCCGCTCGGTGGACTGCACGGTCCGCCGGATCCAGTTCACCCCGGACCTGCTGCCGTCCGACGTCACCGGCACCAACGTCTTCGACCAGCACCAGCGGGACTTCGAGTTCCGGCCCGGCGCGATCTTCGCGCAGATCGTGGTCGGCGACGAGATCAACCGGGCCTCGCCGAAGACCCAGTCGGCGCTGCTGGAGTCGATGGAGGAGCGTCAGGTCACCATCGACGGCACCTCCTACGAGCTGCCCTCGCCGTTCATGGTGATCGCCACCCAGAACCCGGTCGAGATGGAGGGCACCTACGCCCTGCCGGAGGCCCAGCGCGACCGCTTCATGGCCCGCATCTCGATCGGCTACCCGAGCCCCGAGGCCGAGTACGCGATGCTCGACCTGCACTCGGCCGCCAACCCGCTGGACAAGCTGCAGCCGGTCGCGCACGCCTCCGACCTGCTCAAGCTGATCAACGTGGTCAAGGGCGTGTACGTCTCCGACCCGGTCCGCCGGTACGCCGTCGACCTGGTCGCCGCCACCCGCAACACCCCCGAGCTGCGGCTCGGCGCCTCCCCCCGGGCCACCCTGCACCTGGTCCGCGCGGCCCGCGCGCACGCCGCCCTGGACGGCCGCGACTACGTGCTGCCGGACGACATCCAGGCGCTGGCCGTGCCGGTGCTGGCGCACCGTCTGCTGCCCACCTCGGAGACCCAGCTGAGCCGCCGCACCGTGGAGAACGTGGTGCTCGACCTGGTGTCCCGACTGCCGCTCCCGCGTCCGCAGGGCCGCTGAGGTGGCGGGCCCCACCCGGCCCTCCGGGCTGCGCGCCGCCCTGAGCGGGCTCACCACCCGCGGGCGTTCCTTCCTGGCCGCGGGCCTGACCGCCGCGCTCTGCGCGTACCTGTTCGGGCAGAGCGCGCTGTTCCAGGTCGGCGTGCTGCTCGCGATGCTGCCGCTGGCCTCCGCGCTGCTGCTGGTGCGCACCCGTTACCGGGTCGCCTCCGGCCGCCGGCTCAGCCCGCAGCGTGCGGCGGCCGGGCAGGAGGCCCGGGTGCACCTGCGGCTGGACAACATCTCCCGGGTGCCCACCGGCCTGCTGCTGCTGGAGGACAAGGTCCCGTACGTGCTGGGGCCCCGTCCGCGCTTCGTGCTGGACCGGGTCGAGCCGCGCGGCTTCCGAGAGGTGTCCTACCGGGTCCGCTCCGACCTGCGCGGCCGCTACCCGCTCGGCCCGCTGCAGCTGCGGCTGTCCGACCCGTTCGGGATGTGCGAGCTGACCCGCGCGTTCAGCGCCGCCGATGTGCTCACCGTGGTCCCGCAGGTCCAGGACCTGCCGCCGGTGCGGCTGCCCGGTGAGTCCGCCGGGCAGGGCGAGTCCAACACGCACACGCTGGCGCTGGCCGGCGACGACGACGTGATCCCGCGCGAGTACCGGCACGGCGACGACCTGCGCCGGGTGCACTGGAAGTCCACCGCCCGCTACGGCGAGCTGATGGTCCGCCGGGAGGAGCAGCCGCTCAGGGCCCGCGCCACCGTGCTGCTGGACACCCGGGAGATCGCGCACCGCGGCTCCGGCCCGGCCTCCTCGTTCGAGTGGGCGGTGTCCTGCGCGGCCTCGGTCACCGTCGACCTGGTGCAGCGCGGCTACCAGACCCGGCTGCTCACCGACACCGGCCGGGCCCACCCGCAGCAGGGCGCCTCCGCCACCACCGCCGCCGAGAGCGTCGGCGTGCTGCTGGACGCCCTCGCCGTGGTCGAGCACTCCGACGGCACCGGCCTGGCCCGCGCCGAGGAGGTGCTGCGGCTGGGCGGCGAGGGCCTGCTGGTGGCGATCGTCGGCGACCTCGACGACGAGCAGATCGAGCGCCTGTCCCGGCTGCGCCGCCGCGTGGGCGGCGCGGTCGCCCTGCTGCTGGACACCGGCACCTGGGCGGGCCTGCGGCACCTCTTCCCGGACGCCTCCGACGAGCAGACCGACTCGGCGGTCGGCCGGCTGCGCGCGGCCGGCTGGACCGTCCTCCCGGTGCGGGCCGGCGACTCGCTGCCCGCGCTGTGGCGGGCCGCCGACCGCACCCAGAACTCCGTTCCCTACCGAGACGAGGTCGGCGCGTGACCACCCGGGCCAAGTTGACGCTCTGCGCTGCCTTGGCGACCGCCCTGGCGGCGCTGTCCCTGTCCCCGTTGTTCAAGGACTCCTTCGCACTGGCCCCGCACGGCCTGCTGATGATCGTCGCCGCGGCCGCCGTCGGCTCCGGCCTGCGCGCCCTGCCGCTGCCCCGGGCCCTGGTGCTGCCGCTCCAGCTGCTCGCGGTGCTGTACGTGCTGATGCTGTCCACCGTGCAGTCCGCGATGAGCTTCGGCGTGCTGCCCGGCCCGGGCGCGCTGGACGCCGTCTCCACGCTGCTGGCCTCCGGCGGAAGCGACATCCAGGAGTACGCGATCCCCGCCCCGACCACCGACGGCCTGCGGCTGGTCGTGGTCGGCTCGGTCACCCTGGTCGCCGTCCTGGTCGACGCCCTGGCCGTCACCTACCGCCGGGCCGCCGCCGCGGGCCTGCCGCTGCTGGCCCTGTACTCGGTGGGCTGCGGCCTGGCCGACTCGCCCGGCGGCATGTGGCTGTGGTTCCTGTTCGCCGCGGCCGGCTACCTGGTCCTGCTGTACACCGAGGGTCAGGACCGGCTCACCCGCTGGGGCCGGGTCTTCCACGGCACCGGCCGCTCCGCCGTGGCGATGTCCAACGGCGGCCGCCGGGTCGGTCTGATCGCGCTGGCCGCCGCCGTCCTGCTGCCGGCCCTCGCACCCGCGACCGGCGCCGGACTGTTCAGCGGCTTCGGCGGCCAGGGCAACGGCAACGGGAGCGGCACCGGGGCGGGCGACGAACGCTCGCTCAACCTGGTGGTCGCCCTCACCGCCAACCTGCGCGCCAACGACGACACCGAACTGCTGCGCTTCTCCACCAACGCCACCGACGCCGACCAGCTCTACCTGCGGGTCGCCGCGCTCAGCGAGTTCGACGGCGCGGAGTGGAAGGCCGGCGAGCAGTCCGCCGAGCCGCTGCCGACCACGCTGCCCCAGCCCGAGGGCCAGGGCCCCGGCATCTCCAACACCACGGTCAACACCAACATCAAGATCTCCGACCGGCTCGGCACCACCTGGCTGCCGATGCCGTACCCGGTGTCCTGGATGGAACTGCCGTCCACCAGCAACTGGCGCTTCGACAAGACCTCCCGCACCGTGGCCGCCGTCAACGGCCAGAAGACCAACGGTCTGTCGTACAAGGTCGGCTCGTACAGCGTCGCCGCCGACGCCACCCAACTGCGCGCGGCCGCCCCGCCGCCCGAGGACATCACCCGGCGCTACCTGGGGCTGCCGAACAACCTGCCCTCCGTGGTCGGCGAGACCGCCAAGAAGATCACCCAGGGCGCCGACAACCCGTACGACAAGGCCGTCGCCCTCCAGCAGTACTTCACCAAGGGCGACTTCACCTACAACACCAAGATCGAACCGCGTACCGGGCCGGACGCCATCGCCAAGTTCCTCCAGGACAAGGAGGGCTTCTGCGTGCACTTCGCCGCCACCATGGCCGCGATGTCCCGCGAGCTCGGCATCCCGTCCCGGGTCGCCATCGGCTTCACCCCCGGCACCGGCGACGCCTCCAACCGGATCGTGCGCAGCTCCAACTACCACGCGTGGCCCGAGCTGTACTTCTCCGGCCTCGGCTGGATGCGCTTCGAGCCCACCCCCGGCCGGGGCACCGTCCCGCTGTACTCGCTCCCGAAGACCGCCAACTCGGCCCAGCCCAGCACCCAGCCCAGCGCCTCCGCGTCCGCTGACCAGCCCTCCGCCGGGCCGTCCGCGTCCAGCTCCTGCGTCACGCAGCAGCAGCACCGGATCGGCGACTGCGCCGACGAGGCCGTGCTCGCCGAGCACCGGACCACCAGCACCCCGTGGTGGCAGACCTGGCCCGCCCTGCTCGCCGCGGCCGGCCTGCTCCTGCTGCTCGTCCTGGCGGCCACGCCCATGGTGCTGCGGCGACGGCTCCGCAAGCGCCGCCTCGGCGTCGGACGGCACGCGCCCGGCGCCGACGGGCCCCGGCTCAGCGACGAGCAGGTGCTCGCCGCCTGGGCCGAACTCGTCGACTCCGCCTGGGACCTGGGCCTGCCCCCGGACGAGGCACGCACTCCCCGGAACGCCGCCCGCCGGCTCGCCGAGGACGCCCACCTCGCCCCCGCCGCCGCCGAGGCCGCCGGCCGGGTCGCGCTCGCCACCGAACGCGTCATGTACGCCCGCGAGTCCGACCCGTCCCCGCAACTCGGCAGCGATGTCCACACCGTCCGTACGGGCCTGCTCACCCAGGCCACCCGCCGCCGGCGGCTGCGCGCCCTGCTGCTGCCCGCCTCCACCGTCCGTTTCTGGTGGCGCACCCAGGACCGCGTGGCCGCCCTCCGCGAACGCACCGCCGAACGCACGGCCAGGGTCCGCGCAGCGGTCCGCGACCGGCTGCCCCGGCCGTTCCGGCGGGCGCCGAAGGACTGACCGCCCCGGCAGTGCAAAAAGAGATCCGCCCGAGGAGGAAAACTCCCTCCTCGGGCGGATCTCTGTATTGGTTCCGGTTGCGCTACAGCCCGCTCTGCTCATCGCGGCGCCGCTGCCAGCGCTGTTCCATTCGGTCCACGACACCGGTCTTCCGGCGAGGCGCTGCCGCCTGCCGTGGACCGTGTCCGGCCGGGCCTCGACGCCACGCGGTGACCGCGAGGACCGCACAGCCCAGCATTACCAGGAACCCGACCACGCTGACCCAGATGACCTGCGCGACCAGGCCGCCCATGAGCAGCGCGATGCCCGCCACGAACCCCGCCGCGGCCAGGTAGACCCGCCGACGGGTGTAGGTGCGCAGGCCGGTTCCCTCAAGCGCTGACGCGAACTTGGGATCTTCGGCGTACAGCGCTCGCTCCATCTGCTCGAGCAGTCGCTGCTCGTGCTCCGAGAGCGGCACGGAGTCCTCCTACTCGTCGGTCGCGGGGCGACCGGTCCGCCACCCCTGGCTCGGGCCTGTGTGGTCCATATGCCCCACCGGTCTGGCCGTCATGCTTACCGGCTTTACCCAGATCATACGGTCCACCGGCCCTGTTCGGCGTGGTCAATCAGGCGTGGGTCGGGCCACTGCGACGCAGGGCCCGCACCTCTGCAACGAGCGGACCCGCAACTTGGTGCCCCGGTACGCGTCTCCGGGCGGTCAGACCGCTTCGGCGAGCAGGTGGAGCTGAGTGGCGACAGCGTGGAAGGCGGGCTGCTCGGCGGCGGCCAGCTCCAGCTTGAGCAGGGCGTCGAACGCGCCGGGCTCGGTGTCGACCAGGACGCCGGGGACCAGGTCGGCGAAGACCCGGACACCGTGCACCGAGGTGACCTTCAGGCCGGCGTCGGTGGCGAGGGTGCCGAGCTGGTCGCCGGTGAAGCGGCGGGGCATCGGGTCTCCGGCGCCCCAGCGGCCGTCGGGGGCGTCCAGCACGGCGCGGGCGTCGGCGAACTGGCCGGCCACCGCGCGGGCCAGCACGGCACCGTTGCGGTTGGCGGCGAGCAGGCTGACCAAGCCGCCCTTGCCGAGCGTGCCGACCAGGTTGCCGAGCGCCTCGGCCGGGTCGTCGACGACCTCCAGCACGCCGTGGCAGAGCACCGCGTCGACCGAGCCGGCCGGAACCAGCTCGGGCAGCGTCTGGGTGTCGCCCTGAACGGCGCGCACCAGGTCGGTGACCCCGGCCTCGGCGGCCCGCCGTTCCAGGGCGAACAGCGCGTCGGGGCTGGGGTCGACCACGGTGACCCGGTGGCCCAGCCGGGCCACCGGCACGGCGAAGTTGCCGGTGCCGCCGCCGGTGTCGACGACCTCCAGGACCGGCCGTCCGAGCTCGGCGGAGCGCCGCTCCAGCGCCGACCGCAGCACCTCCCACACCACGGCGGTACGCAGCGCACTGCGGGGACGAGTCGGATACAAGGCGGCACCCCTCATAGGCAGGACTTCCACGGCGGGAACGCCCTCACCCTATCCGGCCGGAGAGGGCGCCTCCGGTACGGCGCCGGTGCCGGGCTCAGGGGTGCACGGCCAGGATCCGCTCCACGATGCGCAGGTAGAGGGCGGTGTTGCGGATCAGGTCGTCCGCGTCGCGTTCCCCGGCGGCACCGGCGATGCCGGCCTCGGCGGCGGCGCGGCGGCGGGCGCCGGCGGCGAAGTAGGCGGCCCACTCGGTGAGTTCGGGAGCGACCTCGGACAGCAGCTCCCAGGCCGGACGGATCGCGTGCCGGCGGCGCGGGCTGCGCTCCGGACGGCCGCGGACCGCGAGCACGGCGGCGGTGGCGCGCAGCGCGGCGAGATGGGCGGTGGCGTAGCGCTCCAGCGGATCCTGCCGGCCGCGGGCGTGCACCAGGGTGCGGTGCGCGTGCCGGAGCAGTTCGAGCGCGGCCGGCGAGACGGGAACCCGCCGCAGCACCGGGTGGACGTCGGCTCCGCGCGCGGCGGGCAGGGTGGGCTGGTCGACGGTGGGTTGATCGACGGCAGGGCGGGCGACAGGCTCAGGACGGCTGATGGTCATGGGTCTCCCCCGTTCACTCCGGACCTTGCCCGGGCCGGTCGGCCCGGTCATGCATCCATCGTGAACGGGGGGTCTGACAACTCCGGACCGTTCGTGCCCGGCCGGTCGTCCCCACGGCCGCTCCCCCGGTCGAAGCCGGGCTCCGCCGCCCCGTGTCGGCGGTGCCCGGCCCCGTCGGGCGGCCGTTTGGTCGCGCCCAGGGCCTGTGGTGCGGGCCAGCTGTCCCCCGTTGACGGTGGCCTGCCCCGGGCGCTTCGGGCGGCTCACCCGGCGGCGGCCTTCCCGTTGCCCACTACTGTGCCGTCGCGGCGTCACAGCGGGAACCCGCCCGAGTACTCAACCGGTGATCTGAGTACGCGTACTCAGACACCCCCGGCGGTCGGCGGGGGCGGGTACGGTGGGCCGGATTTCCGCCCGAGAGCCGGGCGAGCGAAGGGGGGCTGTGGTGGGAGCCGTTCCGCTGATCTTCACCAGTGGCTGGGCGAGCGGGATCAACGCCTACGCCGTGGTGCTGCTGCTGGGCCTGTTCGGCCGCTTCGGCGGCGCCGAGACGGTACCGCCGGTGCTGGAACGCACCGACGTGCTGATCGCCGCCGCGGCGCTCTTCCTCTGCGAGGCCGTGCTGGACAAGATCCCCTACGTCGACAGCGTCTGGGACGTCCTGCACACCTTCGTCCGCCCCATCGCCGGCGCCACCGTCGGCGCCCTGATGGCGGCCCACGACCCCGGCTCCCTCGGCGAAGTCGCCGCCGGCGCGATCGGCGGAACGACGGCCCTGCTCAGCCACGGCGTCAAGGCGGGCCTGCGAATGGCCGTGAACACCTCCCCGGAACCCGCCACCAACATCCTGGTCAGCCTCGCCGAAGACCTCTCCGTGGCGGGCCTGGTGACCCTCGCGGTCTTCCACCCCTGGCTCGCCGCCTCGGCGGCGGCGGTCCTGCTGCTGCTCGGCGTGCTGCTGGTGTGGTTCGCGGTGTCCCGGATCCGACGCTTCTGGCTGCGCCGCAAGGAGCGCCGGCAGGCGAAGGCAAGGGTGCGAAACCAGGGAGAGCGCAACGAGGGGCCGCGTGGGGGCACCTCCCAGCCCGCCAGGGCTGGGGGAGAACTGCGCGAGGCGGAAGGCACCCGGCAGCAAGATCGCGACCCCGCACAGTGACCTGAACGTGGACGCGCCCTCGCAGGCGGGCACTCCCCGGCAGCGCCACGTGAAGGCCGCATAAGATCTCCTGCCATGGCTCGCATTCTCGTCGTCGGCGCAGGTATGGGCGGTCTGGCCGCCGCGTCCAGGCTGGCCACTCTCGGGCACCGGGTGACGGTGCTGGAGGCGGCCGGGACGTACGGCGGGCAGGTGGGGGCGTACCGGCGGGAGGGGTTCGGGTTCGACACCGGGCCGGGTCTGCTCGCGCTGCCCGCGGTGTACCGGGACCTCGCGCTGAAGACCGGCCGGGAGCCGCTGGAGCAGCTGGTCGGGTTGCGGCCGGTGGATCCGGAGAGCCGGCACCTGTTCGCGGACGGCACCGAGCTGGTGCTGCCGAACGCGTCGCGGGGCGGGGTCGGCGAGGCCCTGGACGGGGCTTTCGGCGCGGGCGCGGGTGCGCGGTGGAACGACATGGTCAACCGGGGCCGCACGGTGTGGGAGGCCACCCGCCGTCCGCTGCTGGAGGAGCCCCGTCCGGCGGTCGACCCGGCCGATCCGTACCCGGTGCCGCCGCGCCGCGGGCTGTCCCGGCTGCTGCCGCGCGGGCGCCACACGCTGGCCGATGTCGCCGCCCAGGAGTTGGCGGGTGCGCCCGGCCCGTCGGCGCTGCTCGCCGAGTACGCGTTGCGGTACGGCCTGAACCCGTTGACCGCGCCCGCCTCGGCGACCGTCCTGCCGTACATGGAGCAGTCGTTCGGCGTCTGGTACGTGGACGGCGGTCTGCGGGCGCTCGCCGACGCGGTGTTCGAGCGCTGCGAGAAGCGCGGGGTCGAGTTCCGTTTCGGCACGCCCGTACGGGAGTTGGAGCGTTCGGGCGGCCGGGTCACCGGTGTCCGCACCGACGACGGGACGCTGGCCGCCGACCTGGTGCTGTCGGCCGTTCCCGGGCTGGGTGTCGCCGCGCCCGCCGAGCCCGCGCCCGGCCGTTTCACGGTGCTGCTCGCGCTGAACGGTGCCCGCCCGGCCGGCACCGCGCACCGCACCGTGCTGCACGGCGCGGACGTCGCCGCCGAGGCCCGCGCGGTCTTCGCCGACCGCACCCTGCCCGAGCGTCCCACCGTCCAACTGCTGCGCCCGGACGACCCGTTGCTGGTGCCCGGGCCCGACTCCGAGGCGGCCGTGCTGACCGTCACCGTCCCGGCCGGGCTGGAGTTGACCGACGCTCAGCAGGACGCCTACGCCGACGAGTTGCTGGCCCGGCTGGCCGCCGCGGGCGTCGACCTGCGTGCGCGGCTGCGCTGGCGGGAGACCCGGCTGACCGCCTCCGTCCCGGCACCCGCGCTGGCCGGCGGGCGGCTCGGCCAGGCCAACGAGGCGGGCGAGCCCGGCCTGTACCTGATCGGCGCGTACGCCCATCCCGGCGGCGGGCTGGCCCGGGTCGGGATGTCCGCCTCGATCACGGCCGGGCTGGTCGGTCCGGCCTGACGGCGGCTCAGTACTGCTGCTGGTAGCCCCAGTTGTGCTGCTGCTCGCCCGGCTGCTGCGGGATGTACGGCTGCTGCTGGTACTGCTCCGGCTGGTACTGCTGCTGTTGCGGGTACTGGTAGACCGGCTGGCCGTACTCGTCGTAGCCGATCAGCTGCGGCTGCTGGGCGTACGGGTCCTGGTAGGCCTGCTGCTGGTGGCCGAACTGCGGTTCCGGCTGCTGGTAGTAGTACTGCTGCTGGTCGGGCTGCTGCTGGTAGGCGACCGGTTCGTCGGTGTAGATGCCCGCGTCGATCTCCTGGAACTCCTCGTACGCGTACGGCTGTTCGTCCACCGGCTCGTCCTCGACCGGGCCGACCTCGCCGACCTTCGGGGCCGCCGCGGCCACCACCGCCGCGGCGGTCGCCCCGCCGGTGGCCGCGGCAAGCAGCGGGACCTTGGCCAGCGGGCCGGGGAGGGTGCCGTCCGCGCGGCGCAGCGACCAGCCCACCGGGCGGCCGCGCTTGACCGAGAGGGTGACCATCGCCTGCCCGGCCGCGAAGGCCGCGGCGCCCGCGACTATCACCGGAACGGAGGACTGCGTCATCCCCGCGACCACCCCGAGGAAGCCCACCAGGGCCAGCGCCCGCCAGTGCAGCGCGGCCCGGTTCTGCAGCAGCAGTTCGGCCGTCAGCCAGACCGCGACCAGCGCCAACGCGCCATAGAGGAACAGGTTTCCGATGCCCATCCCCGCAACCTCCAGACGCCACCATCACCGCGCGATTGCGGGCGACTGTACCGCCTCCGGGCAAACACCACAGCATCCCGTCCACCCGGACGGCGGTCAGTGCTTGTGGAGGCCCAGGTTCTGGTAGATCTCCAGCGTCGAGGTGCTGTGGTTGAGGGTGATGAAGTGCAGGCCGGGGGCGCCCTCCGCGAGGAGCCTCTCGGCCATGACGGTGGCGTGTTCGAGGCCGACGGCGCGGACTTCGGCCGGGTTGTCGGCGGCGGCCTCCAGGCGGCGGCGGAAGTCGGGCGGGAAGTCGGAGCCGGACAGCTGGGGGAAGCGGACCAGCTGGCGGATGTTGGTGACCGGCATGATCTCCGGGATGATCGGCGTCTCGCAGCCGGCCGCGGCGACCCGGTCGCGCAGCCGCAGGTAGTCCTCGACCTCGAAGAACATCTGGGTGATCGCGTAGTCCGCGCCGGCCCGGCACTTGGCGACGAAGTGCTTGATGTCCTCGTCCCACTCGCTGGAGCGCGGGTGCATCTGCGGGAACGCGGCCACGCCGACGCAGAAGTCGCCGATGCCCTTGATGAGTTCGACCAGTTCGTAGGCGTAGCTGACGCCGTCGGGGTGACGGACCCACTCGCCCATCGGGTCGCCGGGCGGGTCGCCGCGGACGGCGAGCACGTTGCGCACGCCCTCGTCGGCGTACTGGCCGATGATGTTGCGCAGTTCGGCCACCGAATGGTCGACGGCGGTGAGGTGCGCGACGGGGGTCAGGGTGGTTTCGGTGGCGATCCGGCCGACCAGGTTGACGGTGCGGCCTCGGGAGGATCCGCCGGCGCCGTAGGTCATGCAGACGAAGTTCGGGTCGAGCGCCTCGACGCGGCGGATCGCGTCCCAGAGTTTGCGCTCGCCCTCTTCGTTGCGGGGCGGCATGAACTCGAAGGAGAAGGAGCGGTCGCCTGCCGCCAGCAGGTCGCGCACGGTCTGGGCGCGGTCGCTTCTGGTGGAGGGAATCCCGAGTGCCATGAAGGCAGGTTAGCCTTCGGCGGCGCGGCCCGGACAAACCGAGTCCAGGGGTTGAGACAGTAATCGAGATTCCCCCGGGCGCGTCCCGGCGGTCCGGCCCGGGCGTCGGCGGACGAGTGCACCCAGGCGGGGGCGTTAGTCTGACTGTCAGACCAATCTATCCGGAGTTCCAGGTGCCCTCCTCCATCCGTCTTCCCCGCAACCCCGTCGATGCGGAGGACGTGCGCGACCGCGTCAACGCCGCGCTCAGCGCGTTCATGGCCGAACGGACCGCCCTGCTCTCCGGCATCTCCGACCAGCTCGGTCCGGTCGCCGGCGCGCTGCGCGAGTTCCTGCTCGACGGCGGCAAGCGGCTGCGCCCGGCGTTCTGCTACTGGGGCTGGCGCGCGGCCGGCGGCTGCGCCGAGGAACCCGGCATCGAACGCGCCGCGGCCGCCCTGGAACTGCTCCAGGCCAGCGCCCTGGTGCACGACGACCTGATGGACCGCAGCGACACCCGCCGCGGCCTGCCGTCCGTGCACCGCCGCTTCGAGGGCATGCACCGGGCCAACGGCTGGCGCGGCGACCGCGAACAGTACGGCGCGTCCGCCGCGGTACTGCTCGGCGACCTGCTGCTGATCTGGTGCGACGAGCTGTTCCAGCGCTCGGGCCTGCCCGCCCCTGCGGTGTCCGCCGCCAAGCCCGCGTTCGACCTGATGCGCACCGAGGTCATGCTCGGCCAGTACCTGGACGTGCTGGAGCCGGTGGCCGGCGACTCCACCGACGCCGACGCGCTGGACCGGGCGCGGACGGTACTGCACTACAAGTCCGCGAAGTACACCATCGAGCGCCCGCTGCAGGTCGGCGCACTGCTGGCCGGCGCCGGCCCCGACCTGGTCGAGGCGCTCGGCAACTTCGGCCTGCCGCTCGGCGAGGCCTTCCAGCTGCGCGACGACCTGCTCGGCGTGTTCGGCGACCCGGCGGTCACCGGCAAGCCGGCCGGCGACGACCTGCGCGAGGGCAAGCGCACCCTGCTCGTCGCCCACGCGATGCGCGGCCTCTCGGAGGTCGACGCCAAGACCCTGGACACCCGGCTCGGTGCGCCCGACCTCACCCCGGACGAGGTGGCCGAGCTGCGCGAGCTGATCTCCGCCAGCGGCGCCCCGGCGATCGTCGAGGCCCGCATCGACCAGCTGCTCACCGAGGCACTGACCGCCCTGCACAACGCCCCGATCGCCGACGGCCCGACCCGCGAGGTGCTCCAGGCCCTGGCGGACGCGGCGACGGTGCGCAAGTACTGATCAGCGGTCCCGCCACCGCCGGGAGGCAAGTGCGGCCAGCCCGGCGCCGGCGGCGTTCAGCAGGACGTCGTCCACCGAGGAGACCCGGTCCAGCCACAGCACGTACTGGGCCGTCTCCACCAGCACCGAGCAGGCCGCACCCAGCGCCAGCACCCGCGGCACCGTGAGCGATCGGAACCGGATCGGCGCGAAGAAGCCGAGCGCCGCGAACACCAGCAGGTTGCCGCCGATCTGCACCGTCGCAGTCACCGGCGTGCCCTGGGAGAGGACCTCGTACAGGTCCCGAAACGGCACCAGGCTTACCCGTCGGGGCGCGACACCCGCCCCCGGGCCCGGCAGCAGGATCATCCAGACCCACGGCACCGTCCCGTGCACCATGGCGACCTCGGCGAAGGCGGCTCGGCGCCGGGAGAGCACCCGCATCAGCACGGCCGACAGCGGCAACGCGGCCAACGACCAGAACACCGCCGCATTGACCGTCCCGAGCCACGGCTGCCACCCGGCACGGTGATGCAACGGCCGCTGCGCGACGAAAGCCACTGCCGCGGCGAGAACGGCGACCGGGGCGAGCAGCACGGCCCGGCGGGCCGGGGATATGGGATTCACGACTGCACGGAGGCCGCCGAGCCGTGCCGCGGTTCCAGGGAGGCGCGAACGGGTGCGAAACCAGGGGCGCTGGGGGTACCCCCAGGCGAAGCCGAGGGGGCGGAACTGCGCGAAGCGGAAGGCACCCAACCGCAAGATCGCGACGCAGGACAATGACCTGCACTTGATCGCGACCTTGCGGACATGGTGAGCGCTTGTCGCGCAGTTCCCCGCGCCCCCAGTTTCGCGCCCCCCTCCCTGCCCACCTACCGCAGCCTGGCAGCCAGTTGTGCCGCCGCCGCGCCCGGGTCCTCCGCGGCGGTGAGGGCGCGGACGACCACGATGCGGGTGGCGCCGGCAGCCAGGACCTGGTCGAGGTTGTCCTGGTCGATGCCGCCGATCGCGAACCACGGCCGGACAGGCCTCACGGCAGCCGCGTGGCGGACCAGGTCGAGGCCGGGGGCGTGGCGGCCGGGCTTGGTGGGGGTGGGCCAGACCGGGCCGGTGCAGAAGTAGTCGACGCCGGGCTCGGTGATCGCCGCGTCCACCTCGGCCTCGGAGTGGCAGGAGCGCCCGATCAGCACGTCCTCGCCGAGGATGGCGCGGGCCATGGCCACCGGCAGGTCGTCCTGCCCGAGGTGCAGCACGTCGGGGCGGGCGCCGAAGGCGACGTCGGCGCGGTCGTTGACGGCCAGCAGTTTGCCGTGGCGCTTGGCCGCGTCCGCGAAGACCTCGAGGTACTCGAGTTCCTGGCGGGCCTCCAGGTTCTTGTCCCGGAGCTGGACGATGTCGACGCCACCGGCCAGCACGGCGTCCAGGAAGTCGGCCAGGTCGCCCTGCTCGCGCCGGGCGTCGGTGCAGAGGTAGAGCCTGGCGTCGGCGAGCTGCTGCCGGGGCGTCACAGTGCCATGGCCTGGGCGCGGCGCTTGACCTCGGTGCCGCGGTTCTCGCGCAGGGCCTGGATCGGGCTGCCGGGGAGGGACGGGTCCTCGGTGAACATCCACTCGAGGATCTCCTCGTCGGAGAAGCCGCAGTCGCGGAGCACCGTGAGGGTGCCGACCAGGTGCTTGACCGGGCCGTCGTCCTCGATGAAGTCGGCGGGCACCTGGAGGGAGTTGTTCGCGCCGCGGCGGACGGCCAGCAGGGTGCGGTTCTTCACCATGTCGCGGACCTCGGTGATCACCACGCCCCACCGCTCCGAGATGTCGGGCAGGTACAGCCACGCGGGGACCAGGGCGTCAATCTTGGGATCAATCTTGCTCACGGCACCCAGCCTACCCACCCGCTACCCGGCGGCGGCCTTCAGCTGGACGGCCGGGTCGGCGGCGAGCGCCGGATCGAGCACCGTGCCGCGTTCGATCAGGCGGCGGCCCTGCGCGAGGTCGCGCGGCCGGTCCACGGCGAGCAGCGCGACCAGCTTGCCGTCGCGCAGCCAGAGCACCGTCCAGTCGCGCTCGGACGGGGAGCCGCGCCACAGCAGGTGGTCGGCGCCGGCGTGCCGGCCCGCGTACTGCACCATGCGGTCGAACTGCTCGGACCAGAAGTACGGGACGGGGTCGTAGGGCGCGTCCAGGGTGCCGAGCACCGAGGCGGCGACGGCGCCGCCGGAGTGCAGGGCGTGGTCCCAGTGCTGGACGGCGAGCCGGGTGCCGAACCGGGCGGACGGGTAGGAGACGCAGTCGCCGACCGCCCAGACGCCGGGCAGCGCGGTGCGCAGCCGGTCGTCCACCGGGACGGTGCCGTCGGGGTCGAGGGCGAGCGGGCTGCCGGCGAGCCAGCCGGTGGCGGGGCGGGCGCCGATGCCGACCACCACCTCGTCGGCGGGCAGGTGGGTGCCGTCGGCGAGCAGCACCCCGCCGTCGGCGGCCCCGGCAACGCCGACGCCGCAGCGCAGTTCGACGCCGGCGGCGGCGTACCACTCGGTCATCAGGGTGCCGAGTTCGGCGGGCAGCGCCCCGGCCAGCGGGGTGGCGGCGGCCTCGACGACGGTGACGTGGCAGCCCAGGGCGCGGGCGACGGTGGCGGTCTCGGCGCCGATCCAGCCCGCGCCGACCAGCACGATCCGCTTGTCGGGGGTGAGCGCGGCGCGCAGCGCGTGCGCGTCGTCGACGGTGCGCAAGGTGCGGGCGTCGGGCAGACCGGGCAGCGTGCGCGGGTCGGCGCCGGTGGCGATCACCAGGGCACCGTACGGGAGTTCGCCGCGGTCGGTGTGCAGCACGCCGGCGTTCAGGCTGGTGGCGCGGTGGCCGGTGCGCAATTCGACGCCGAGGTCGGTCCAGTCGATCTCGAAGGCGGTGGCGTCGGTCTTGCCGAGCAGCACGTCCTTGGACAGCGGCGGCCGGTCGTACGGGAGGTGGAGTTCCTCGCCGACCAGGGTGATCGCGCCCTGCCAGCCACCCTGTCGCAGGTTCAGGGCGGCCTGTGCGCCCGCCATGCCCGCCCCGACCACGACGACCCGGTCCGTTGCCCTCAGTTCAGCCACGGCGTCCACCCTAACCGGCCTGATGTCGGCAGGGGCACCGGCGTTAAAGTGGAGGGACTGAACTATCACGGGAGCCCGGCGCACCGGGCTGAGAGGCGGGCTGTGGCGGCCCGCGACCGTCCGAACCTGATCCGGGTCATGCCGGCGAAGGGAGAAGAAGCGCTGTGGCACATTCCGACGTGCTGGTGATCGGCGGGGGCATCATCGGCCTCGGCGTCGCCTGGCGTACCGCGCAGCGCGGGCTGAGCGTCGCGGTGGTGGACCCGTCGCCGGGCGGCGGCGCGGCCCAGGTCGCCGCGGGCATGCTCGCGCCGGTCACCGAACTCCAGTACGGCGAGGAGCCGTTGCTGCGCCTGGGCATGGCGTCCAACGAGCGCTACGGGGCGTTCGCCGCCGAGCTGACCGAGCTGACCGGCCTGGACACCGGCTACCGCCGCACCGGCACGCTGGCCGTCGCGCTGGACTCCGACGACCGCGAGGAACTGCGCGAACTGCACGCCTTCCACGGCCGGCTGGGCCTGGAGTCCACGTGGCTGACCGGCCGGGAGTGCCGCCGGCTGGAGCCGATGCTGGCCCCGGGCATACGCGGCGGCCTGCACGTCGCCGAGGACCACCAGGTGGACGGCCGCCGCCTCGCCGCCGCGCTGGTCGCGGCCTGCAAGCTGCTCGGCGTCGCCTTCCACCGCACCCAGGCCGCCGAACTGGTGACGGACGGCGAACGGGCGCTCGGCGTCCGCCTGTTGAGCGGCGAGCAGCTGACGGCCGACCGGACGGTGCTGGCGGCCGGCTCGCGCAGCCACCTGCTGCCGGGCCTTCCGGACGGGGTGCTGCCGGCCATCCGCCCGGTCAAGGGGCAGGTGCTGCGGCTGCGCGTCCCGAAGCTGTACGCGCCGTTCCTGTCCCGCAATGTGCGCGCCGTGGTGCGCGGCCAGCACCTGTACCTGGTGCCGCGCGCCGACGGCGAGTTGGTGATCGGCGCGACCACCGAGGAGATGGGCCACGACACCACCGTCACCGCGGGCGGCGTGTACGAGCTGCTCCGGGATGCGCACGAACTCGTCCCCGGCATCACCGAGTTGCCGCTGGTGGAGACGGGCGCGGGGCTGCGGCCCGGTTCCCCCGACAACGCGCCGCTGCTCGGCCCGACCGCGCTGCCCGGCCTGGTCGCCGCCACCGGGCACTACCGCAACGGCGTGCTGCTCACCCCCGTCACCGCCGACCTGCTCGCCGACTACCTGGCCACCGGCGAACTCCACCCGCTGGCCGCGGACTTCACCCCCGACCGCTTCCGCACCGAGGTGCCCGCATGAACACCGTCGCCCTGACCGTCAACGGCGAACCCCGCACGCTGCCCGCCGCCACCACGCTGGACGTGCTGGTCGCCGAGGTGTCCGCCGCCAACACCGGCGTCGCCGCCGCCGTCAACGAGGCCGTGGTGCCGCGCAGTTCGTGGCCCGCCACGGCGCTCGGCGACGGCGACCGGGTGGAGATCCTCACCGCCGTGCAGGGAGGCTGAGATGGCCGACGACCTGCTGACCATCGGCGACACCACCTTCACCTCCCGCCTGATCATGGGCACCGGCGGCGCCCCCAGCCTGGATGTGCTGGAGCAGGCGCTGCGGGTCTCCGGCACCGAACTGACCACGGTGGCGATGCGCCGGGTCAACACCGCCACCCAGGGCTCGGTGCTGGAGGTGCTGGCCCGCAACGGCATCCGGATCCTCCCGAACACGGCCGGCTGCTACACCGCGGGCGAGGCCGTGCTCACCGCCCGCCTGGCCCGCGAGGCGCTCGGCACCGACTGGGTGAAGCTCGAGGTGATCGCCGACGAGCGCACCCTGCTGCCCGACCCGATCGAACTCCTGGACGCCGCCGAGACCTTGGTCGACGACGGCTTCACCGTGCTGCCGTACACCAACGACGACCCGGTGCTGGCCCGCAAGCTGGAGGACGTCGGCTGCGCGGCGATCATGCCGCTGGGCTCGCCGATCGGCTCCGGCCTGGGCATCCGCAACCCGCACAACTTCCAGCTGATCGTGGAGTCCGCGAACGTCCCGGTCGTCCTCGACGCGGGCGCCGGCACCGCCAGCGACGTCGCCCTGGCGATGGAACTCGGCTGCTCCGCCGTCATGCTGGCCTCCGCCGTGACCCGCGCCCAGGAGCCCGTCCTGATGGCCGACGCGATGCGCCGCGCCGTCGAGGCCGGCCGCCTCGCCCACCGGGCCGGCCGGATCCCGCGCCGCTACTACGCCGAGGCCTCCTCCCCCACCACCGGCCTGGCCGACACCCGGGAGCGCCCCGCGTTCTGACGGCGCGCCCGAACCGCCGGGCACCCCCGCGCGTCCCCCTCCGGGAGGAGGCTTCCATGGGACGAGCCGGGCACCGCGGCGACCGGCTGGCCGGACCGTACCCGGTTCGGCCCCTAGACTCCTCGGGTGGACATGACCATAGGTGACCCTCTGCTCGGCGTGCTGCTCGACGGGCGCTACCGGGTCGAGCAGCGGATCGCCGTCGGCGGCATGTCGACCGTCTACCGCGGCACCGACACCCGGCTCGACCGGGCCGTCGCGCTGAAGGTGATGCATCCTTCGCTGGCGGGCGACGCCGACTTCACGGCGCGGTTCATCCGTGAGGCGAAGGCGGTGGCCCGGCTCGCGCACCCCAATGTGGTCAACGTGCTGGACCAGGGCGCGGATCCGCGCGCGGTGTTCATGGCGATGGAGTACGTCCCCGGCCACACCCTGCGCGACCTGCTGCGCGATCGCGGCGCGCTCTCGGTGCGGGCCGCGCTGGACGTCCTGGAGCCGGTGCTGGCGGCGCTCGGCGCGGCGCACCGGGCGGGCCTGGTGCACCGGGACGTGAAGCCGGAGAACGTGCTGATCACCGACAACGGCATGGTGAAGGTCGCGGACTTCGGCCTGGTCCGGATCATGGGCGCCGCCGATTCGAACACCACCGCCGCCACCGAGGCGGGCCAACTGCTCGGCACCGTCTCGTACCTGGCTCCGGAGCAGATCCGCCAGGACGCGGCCACCGACCAGCGGGTGGACGTCTACGCGGCGGGCATCCTGCTGTACGAGATGCTGACCGGCACCAAGCCGCACACCGGCGAGAACGCCGCCCAGGTGATGTACCGCCACCTGCACGAGGACGTCCCGGCGCCGTCCCGCACCGCCCCGGCCGTGGGCCCGGAGCTGGACGCGCTGGTCGCCGCCGCCACCGCCCGCGACCCGCAGGCCCGGCCGTGGGACGCGGTGGAGCTGCTGGCGGCCGTGCAACGGGTGCGCCGGGCCCTGCCGGACGGGCAGTTGGACGCGGAGCCGCCGGCCTCGCACCGGCCCACCCCGCAGTTCGGCCCGGGCGAGGCGACCGCGGTGATCAGCGCCCCGCCCGGCCTGGAGCGCACCAGCGTGCTGGACGTCCCGCCGGACCTGCTGCCGCCGATCCGCCCGGTGAACGAGGACCCGCCGCCGCGCCGCCGCCGCGGCGCGCCCCGGCGCAGCCGCACCCCGCTGATCTGGTCGGCGGTGGTGCTCGTGGTGGTGCTGCTGGTCGGCGGCGTGACGTACACGCTGTCCAGCGCGGTGTACGCGACGGTGCCGAGCGTGCTGGGGCAGAGCCGGCAGCAGGCCGTCACGGTGCTGGACAAGCAGGGCCTGCACGGCACGTTCAGCGAGCAGTTCAGCGAGTCGGTGCAGGCCGGCCAGGTGATCTCCACCGACCCGGGGGTGGGCGCCAAGGTCCGCAAGAGCGACGCGGTGAAGGTGGTCGTCTCGCGCGGCCCGGAGCGGGTGCCGGTGCCGGAGGTGGCGAACCGTCCGCTGGCCGAGGCGTCCAAGGCGCTGTCCGGCGCCAGGCTGACGGCGGGCACCACCACCGAGCAGTTCAGCGACTCGGTGCCGAAGGGCGCGGTGATCTCCACCGACCCGGCGCCCGGCACGGCGCTGTCCCCGAACTCGCCGGTGGCGCTGACGGTCTCCAAGGGCATGCACCTGGTGCCGAACGTCTCCGGGATGAGCAAGGACGACGCGGCGAAGGCCCTGCAGGACGCGGGCTTCACCGCTCAGGTCTCCGGTCTGCTGCCGTTCGGCAAGGTGACGGAGCAGTCCCCGGCGGCGGGGACGCCGCGCCCGCAGGGGTCGACGGTGACCATCACCATCAGCCTCTTCTGAGCCTCGCCCCGCCGGGGTTCAGCGCATCGGGCCGTCGCCGTCCTGCTCCTGGTAGGAGTAGCGCTGCTCCTGCCAGGGGTCGGCCCGGTTGTGGTAGCCGCGTTCCTCCCAGAAGCCGCGGCGGTCGGCGCGCATGTACTCGACGGCGCGCACCCACTTGGGGCCCTTCCAGGCGTACAGGTGCGGCACCACCAGGCGGACCGGGAAGCCGTGTTCGAGGGTGAGCGGCTGCCCGTCGTGGTGGGTGGCGAAGACCGTCGCCGGATCCGCGAAGTCGGCGAGCCGCAGGTTGGCGCTGTAGCCGAACTCGGCCCACACCATGACGTGGGTGACGCCCGGGTCGGGCGGGACCAGGTCGAGCACTGTCCGGGCGGCGACGCCGCACCACTCGTTGTCGAGCATGGAGAACTTGGTGACGCAGTGGAAGTCGCCGCGGACGGTCACCTTGGGCAGCGCGTGGAAGGCGGCGAAGTCCCACCTGGCCTTCTCCGCGTCGGCGGTCGCCCCGAACACCTGGAAGTCCCAGCTGTCCGGTTTGAATCTGGGCACCGGACCGTAGTGCAGAACGGGCCAGCCGCGCTGCCGGCGCTGGCCGGGCGGAAGCCTCGGGTCAGACGGCGGCGGCTGTTCCGATTGGTGCTGACCCATGGCTCCATGGTGACAGACGGCGCCCGGCGAACCGTGCGCGCCCCCGCCGCGCGCCCCTTCCGGAACGCATTCCGACGGAGGGGGGCAACACGAGGCAAATCCGCCCGGACCTCCGTTCAGGCGTTCGGGCCAGATACCTCCGTACGGCCCAATCCGTGCGACGTTCGCGCAGGTCAGCGAATTTCCGTACCGGCAGAAACGCCGATTCCCGGCCGCCCGGTAAGCGTGAACTTACTGGAAGTGAACCCGACCGGCTGCCACGATGCGGGCAAACCGGCACCGGCCGGAATTGACCACGTCAGGAAGGCAGGCCATGCAGGGAGATCCCGAGGTCGTCGAGTTCCTCAACGAGCAGTTGACCGCCGAACTCACCGCGATCAACCAGTACTTCCTGCACGCCAAGATGCAGGAGAACAACGGCTGGACCAAGCTCGCCAAGTACACCCGGCACGAGTCCTTCGACGAGATGAAGCACGCCGAGACACTCACCGACCGGATCCTGTTCCTGGAGGGCCTGCCGAACTACCAGCGGCTGTTCCACGTCCGGATCGGGCAGACCGTCAAGGAGATGTTCGAGGCCGACCGGCAGGTCGAGGTGGAGGCGATCGACCGCCTCAAGCGCGGGATCGTGGTGATGCGCGCCAAGAACGACGTCACCTCGGCGAACATCTTCGAGGACATCCTGGCCGACGAGGAACACCACATCGACTACCTGGACACCCAGCTGGAACTGCTGGACAAGCTCGGCGAGGCGCTCTACCTGGCGCAGCTGATCGAACAGCCGGAGACCTGAGCCGCGGCGCCGGTCAGGCGGCCTGCGGGGCGGCCGGCCCGGCCAGGCCCAGGCGCTCGGCCAACCGGGCCGTCGGACACGGGCGGGCGCCGTGCTCGCCGAGCAGCGCCTGGATGCGCCGCACGCAGGAACCGCAGTCGGTGCCGGCCTTGCAGCCCCGGGCTATCTGACGCGGGGTGGTGGCACCCTCGTCGATCTCCTGCTTGACCCGGGCCTCGGTGACCGCGTGGCACATGCACACGTACATGTGCGGCCCCTTCCGTGCTCGGCGTTGTTTACTGAGCCTTACCTTACTTGATGCTTCGGGCACGAAGAAGGCCCCTCCGCCTCGGATCACCCGAAAACGGAGGGGCCTTCGTCACACCTGGCCGGGGCTACTGGTTGCGGTACATCTCCGCGACCAGGAACGCCAGGTCCAGCGACTGGCTGCGGTTGAGCCGCGGGTCACAGGCCGTCTCGTAGCGCTGGTGCAGGTCGTCGACCAGCACCTCGTCGCCGCCGCCGACACACTCGGTGACGTCGTCGCCGGTCAGCTCCATGTGGATGCCGCCCGGGTGGGTGCCGAGCGCGCGGTGCACCTCGAAGAAGCCCTTGACCTCGTCGAGCACGTCGTCGAAGTTGCGGGTCTTGTGGCCGCTGGACGCCTCGAAGGTGTTGCCGTGCATCGGGTCACTGATCCACACCACCTGGGCGCCGGACGCGGTGACCTTCTCCACCAGGGTGGGCAGGTGGTCGCGGATCTTGCCCGCGCCCATCCGGGTGATGAAGGTGAGTCGGCCGGGCTCGCGGTCCGGGTCCAGCCGGTCGATCAGGGTGAGCGCCTCGTCGACCGTGGTGGTCGGGCCGAGCTTCACGCCGATCGGGTTGCGGATCTTCGAGGCGAACTCGATATGCGCGTGGTCCAGCTGGCGGGTGCGCTCACCGATCCACACCATGTGGCCGGAGACGTCGTACAGGTCGCCGGTGCGCGAGTCGGTGCGGGTCAGCGCCGTCTCGTAGTCCAGGATCAGCGCCTCGTGCGAGGAGAAGAACTCGACCGTCTTGAACTCCTCGGGGGCCACCCCACAGGCGTTCATGAAAGCCAGCGCCTGATCGATCTCCCGGGCCAGCTGCTCGTAGCGCTGACCGGCCGGGGAGTTGCGCACGAAGTCCTGGTTCCAGGCGTGCACCTGGCGCAGGTCGGCGTAACCACCGGTGGTGAAGGCGCGCACCAGGTTCAGCGTCGACGCGGAGGCGTTGTACATCCGCTTCAGGCGCTCCGGGTCCGGGATCCGGGACTCGGGGGTGAACTCGAAGCCGTTCACCGAGTCACCGCGGTACACCGGCAGCGTCACGCCGTCACGGGTCTCGGTGTTCTTCGAACGCGGCTTGGAGTACTGGCCGGCGATCCGGCCGACCTTCACCACCGGGACGGAGGCGGCGTAGGTGAGCACCGCCGCCATCTGGAGCAGGGTCTTCAGCTTGTTGCGGATCTGGTCGGCCGACACGGCGTCGAACGCCTCGGCGCAGTCACCGCCCTGCAGCAGGAACGCCTCACCACGCGCGACGGCGCCGAGCCGGGCGCGCAGCTGGTCGCACTCGCCGGCGAAGACGAGCGGCGGATAGGAGGCGAGCTCAGCAAGGGTCTTGCGCAGAGCCTCTTGGTCCGGCCATTCAGGCTGCTGCGCCGCGGGCAGGGACTGCCAGGAGTGGTTAGTCACGGTCACAGAAGCAAGGCTACGGGTTCGCCCCGGCAGCTTGGGGACGCCGCCCGGTGGGTGAGACAGCTCGTGGACATCGCCCCGGGCGTCCGGCCGGTGGGCTATGGTCTGCTCCATGACCGCGACGCACACCTTCTCCTGGTGGTGGGCCTGCCCGTTGGGCGGCCCACGGATCGCGCGTCCCTAGAGACGAACGACGGCCGCCCTTCGGGGCGGCCGTCGGCGTCTGTGTCCAGCGTCACGGCCCTCCCCGGAGGCGGCGGCAGAAGCCCGCAGCCAACCCCCGGAAGGGAACACCGCAGTCGTGACCACCACCGCAGCCGACCTGCTCGCCCGGCTCACCGCGCCCGGCGCCCCCGCCTTCGCCCTGCTGCACCGCCGCGCGCCCCGGCTCGCCCCCGACACCGTAGAGCTGCTGCTCGGCACCGTCTCCGAGCACGACACGCTGGCCGAACTGCCGGTTCGGCACGGCGTGCCCGCCGACGGGCCCCGGCACGACCTGCTCGCCCTCGTCCCCTACGCCCAGCTGCGCGAACGCGGCTTCGCCGCCCGCCAGGACGGCACCCCGCTGCGCGCCCTGGCCGTCGAGGAGCAGCACGCGCTGCCGCTGGCCGAGCTGCTGGCGGCGCTGCCGGACGCGCCGGTGGAGCTGCGCGGCGGGGAGTTCGACATCGCGGACGAGGAGTACGCCGGGATCGTCCGGCGGGTGATCGAGGACGAGATCGGGCGCGGCGAGGGCGCCAACTTCGTCATCCGGCGCGATTTCCGGGCCGAGCTGGCGGGCTTCTCCACCGCCACCGCGCTGACCCTGTTCCGGCGGCTGCTGGAGCACGAGCGCGGCGCCTACTGGACGTTCCTGGTGCACACCGGCGACCGGGTGCTGGTCGGCGCGTCCCCCGAGGTCCACGTCCGGCAGTCCGGCGGCACCGTGGTGATGAACCCGATCTCCGGCACCTACCGCTATCCGTCGAGCGGGCCCACCGCCGAATCCCTCCTCGAATTCCTGCGCGACCCGAAGGAGTTGGAGGAGCTCACCATGGTGGTCGACGAGGAACTGAAGATGATGTGCGCGGTCGGCGACCTTGGCGGGCAGGTGCTCGGGCCCCGGCTGAAGGAGATGTCGCACCTCGCGCACACCGAGTACGAGCTGCGCGGCCGCACCTCGCTGGACGTCCGGGAGGTGCTGCGGGAGACCATGTTCGCCGCCACCGTCACCGGCAGCCCCGTGCAGAACGCCACCCGGGTCATCGACCGGTACGAACGCGGCGGGCGCGGCTACTACTCGGGCGCGCTGGCGCTGATCGGGCGCTCCGCCGGCGGCGGCCAGCAGCTGGACTCGCCGATCTGCATCCGGGCCGCCGACATCGACCCCGCCGACGGCTCGCTGGTGGTCCGGGTCGGCGCCACCCTGGTCCGGCACTCCGACCCGTACTCGGAGGTCGCCGAGACGCATGCCAAGGCCGCCGGCGTGCTCTCCGCGATCGGCGCCCGCCCGGCCCGGTCGGCGAAGGCCGCCGCCGCCCGGCCCCGGCTCGCCGAGGACCACCGGGTGCAGTCCGCGCTGGGCTCCCGGCGGGCCGGCCTCGCCCCGTTCTGGCTGCGGATGCAGCAGCCCGCCGAGCCCCGCCCGGGCGCCCACGCGCTGGTGGTCGACGGCGAGGACACCTTCACCGCGATGCTCGCCCACCTGCTGCGCTCGCTCGGCCACACCGTCACCGTGCTGCGCTACGACGCCCCGTCGCTGCGCGAACAGGCCGCCGCCCACCCCGGCCCGCTGGTGCTCGGCCCCGGCCCCGGCGACCCCGCCGACCCGGACGACCCGAAGATGGCACTGCTGCGCCCGGTCGTCGCCGACGCCCTGGCCGCCGCCCGGGACGGCTCCCGGACCGCCCCGCTGCTGGCGGTCTGCCTCAGCCACCAGCTGCTGTCCGCGCAGCTCGGCCTGCCGCTGGCCCGCAAGGCCGTGCCGTACCAGGGCGCGCAGGAGAGCGTCGACCTGTTCGGCGTCCGCCGCACCGTGGGCTTCTACAACACCTTCACCGCCCGCTGCGACGACGACGCGGCGCGGCGCCTGGCCGCCGACGGCATCGAGGTGGCCCGCGACCCGCGCAGCGGGGACGTGCACGCGCTGCGCGGACCGGGCTTCGCGGGCCTCCAGTTCCACCCCGAGTCGGTGCTCACCAGGGACGGCGTGGAGATCGTCGCCGAACTGTTGAACGCCGTCCCGGCAGTACGCAGCTGACCCACCCGCCACACCCGCAACGAACCCTTAAAACGCGTAGTACGGAGTGGAGTTGACTGATATTCATATCCTGCTTCGCGAGCGGGAATGGAGGGGGACATGGCGCATTCAACGGAACACGACACGGTGGAGATCGTCCTCGACGACGGCACCGTCCTGCACGCGGCCGTCCGCGCGGGCTCGGAACCGACGGCCGGGGACGCGGGGGCGGTCTCCAGGGCGGTGACGCACAGCCTGGGCGAGGTGCGGCGGACGGTCCGCGCGGTGGGCCGCTGGGCCCGGGACACCGCGCGGGAGGCCGGCGACCCGGACTCCTTCGAGGTGGAGTTCGGCCTCAACCTGGGTGTGAAATCAGGCCAGTTGATCAGCGTGCTGGCGGAGGCGTCCGGCGAGGCGAGCCTGGTGGTACGGCTGGGCTGGTCGCGCCCCGACGGCCGCCCCGCCGACGCCGAGTGACGCCGCACGGCGCGCCGGCCGCCGCGCTCTGGCTGGCCGGACCCGACGGGGAGTTCCTCGGCAGCGGCTTCCACCTGGGCGCGGGCCGGGTGGTCAGCTGCGCCCACGTGGTGGCCGGACACCCGTCGGTCACGGCCCACCACTCCGGCACGGCGCATCCGGCCCGGGTGGTGCTGCTGGCCCCGCCCGAACGCCCGCCGGGCGCGGCCGTGCACCCGCCGCCGGACCTGGCGGTGCTGGACGTCCCGGGCCTGGCGGGCGCACCCGCGGTGCCGCTCGCCGGGCGGGACGTCGCCAACGGCGCCGCCGTGCTGGTGCACGGCTTCGCGGAGAACAAGCTGACCCGCGAAGTCGGCCCGGAATCCGCCCGGTTGACCGTGGCGGGCCCCTCCGGGCTCGGCCTGCGGGTGCAACTGGGTGCGGTCCCGTTCGGGTTGAGCGGCAGCATGGCGATCGACGGCGACGGCCGGGTGATCGGCATGCTGAAGGCCACCGCGGACAGCGTCGGCACGCTGGGCGGCTGGATCACCCCGCTGTCCGACCTGCTGCCGCTGCTCGGCGAACGCCCGGCCGCGCCGGAACGGAAGGTCACCGCCCAGGCGTGCGCCCGGCTGCTGGCCGAGGTCGCGCTGCTGCAGGACCCGCCGGCGCGACTGCAACTGATCCAGTTCATGAACGAGCAACTCGGCCCGGGCGCGGGGATCAAGGTGCCCTACCACGGGCATGCATTCCTGCACCTGAGCGGCATCGCCGCCGCCTGCCTCAAGCACCGCGACCCGACCAGCGCCCTGCACGCCCTGCTGGACTGCGCCTTCGCCTTGTCCGGACCGGACCAGGCGCTCGACGAACTCAGAAGACTGCTGCACATCGACCCGGAGGGCTAAGGGATGGACCGCTGCACCAGGGAGACCCGGCACATGCTGCAGCGCATCCTGTCGGGCTGGTTCGAACTGGCCGTACCGCTGCCCCAGTTGGAGCAGCACCTCGCCGAACAGACCGACTACGTCGTCCAGGTGAACTTCGCCGGCCTCCCGCAGGCCGCCCAGCGGATCGCCAAATACCTGGCCGAGGACCACCCCCAGCCCGCCGCCGCGATCAGCCACCTGTACGACTGGCTGACCGACGCCTTCGGTTCCCAACTGCGCGGCGACTGGGTCGGGTTCCTCGGCCGGGTGCAGGACGCCCGGGGGCTGACGATGGACCAGCGGGCCGACTTCGTGGTGATCGCCCAGGTGCTGTGCTTCCCGGCGCCGCTGCCGGAGCGCGCCTCCGGCCTGGAGCTGCTCGGCCTGGCCGAACGGTCCCTGGCCGGCGGCAGCCCCGCCCTGCTGCTGCTCGAAATCGACCGCGTCGAGGAGCAGTTGGCCCAGCAGGCCCGAGTCGCGGTGGACCGCTCGCGCAGCTACGTCCAGCGTGTGCCGTCCCCGCCACCCCCGGTCTGGCGGGCGGTGGCGGTCGCCGTCGCGCTGCTGGCCCTGGCGGGCGGGCTGGCGGCCCTGGTGCTCGACAAGGGGCCGGCGCCGCTGCCCGACCAGGCGGTGACCTGGCAACCGGGGTCGGTGGATCCGGGCAACGCGTCCTTCGCCCTGGTGAACGTCCCGCCCGAGGCGAAGCGTCTGGTGGCACACATCGAGTTGACGGACGAGCATCCCGACCAAGGCAGCTGCCGTGGGATCCAGATCGCCCTCTCCGCCGAACCGGGCGGGAGCACCGGCTGGCAGCCGCCGGACAAGCCGCTGTCCGTCGCCGTCCCACCCGGCCACAACGGCCTGCGCGTCACCCTGCGCATGAATGCCTCGCCCGGCTGCGTACGAAAGATAGACACCCAGCGCGTCGAGTTCGAGCGATAGGAGGTTCCCGTGCACGCACCACGCACCGTCCGTCTGGCGGCCTGTCTGCTCCTGCTGGCCGCCGCCGCATTCGGCTGCTCCGACGACAGCAAGCCGAATCCGTTCGACAGCGATCCGATCAAGATCGGCTTCAAGGACGGCCGCCCAGGCATGTCGGTCCTCACCGGCAAGGGCAACTACGACGGCTTCGAGCCGCACGTGGCGCAGAAGGTGGTGCAGGGTCTACTGCACCGCGACTTCACCTCGCTGCCGGTGACCACGGCCAACTGGAAGGAAGCCCTCCTCGACGGCAAGACCAACCACAACAAGGTCGACCTGGTGATAGCCGACATCTCCGAACGGGACGATCTGAAGCACGACTTCGACATGGCCGGCCCCTACCTGCAGACCCCGCTCGGCGTCCTGCTGAAGGCCTCGGACACCCGGGAGATCAACAAAGCCGAGGACCTCCGGCCGCTCGCCGTCTGCGCGCAGGAGAAGACCACCGCCTACAGCACCCTGGAGCAGAACGGCGGTCGGCCCCCCGTCAGCGCCACGGACCTCGGCGGGTGCATCGACCGGCTCAACGACGGCACCGCCGAGGCGGTGCTCGCCGACTACGTGGTCCTGCAGGGCATCGCGATCAACTCCGGTTCCGGTACCGAGCACACCTACCGGGTCCCCCGGAACGCCCGGATCGGCAGGCCGCAGTACCTGATGATGATGCTGCCCAAGGGCCACCAGAAGGCCTGCGAGCTGCTCCGCAAGGCGATCGCCGACTACCTCCAGGACACCGACTGGACGACCACCCTGAAGCAGGACCTCGGGCTCGACGACTTCACCAACGAGGAGATCCGCGACACCTTCCAGCCCGTCACCAACGCCGTCGGTGAGGACTGCTCGGCCTAGCCCAGCTCCTCGTCCAGCCCCTGCTCGATCGCGTACCGCACCAGCTCGACCCGGTTGTGCAGTTGCAGCTTGCCGAGGGTGTTCTGCACGTGGTTCTGCACGGTGCGGTGCGAGAGCACCAGCCGGTCGGCGATCTGGCGGTACGACAGGCCCTTGGCGACCAGCCGCAGCACCTCCGTCTCCCGGGGGGTCAGCTGCGGCACGGCCGGCTGGGCGGGGGTGCCGGGCTCGGTGGCCAGGCGGCGGAACTCGCCGAGCACCAGCCCGGCCAGGCCGGGGGTGAAAACCGGGTCGCCGACGGCGGTGCGGCTCACCGCGTCGATCAGTTCCTCGCGGCCGGCCGACTTCACCAGGTAGCCGGTCGCTCCGGACTTCACCGCCTCCAGCACGTCGGCGTGCTCGCCGCTCGCGGACAGCACCAGCACCCGCACCGCCGGGTCGGCGGCCACCACCTGGCGGCACACCTCGACGCCGGGCAGCGCGGGCAGGTTGAGGTCGAGTACCACCACCTGCGGGGCGCTGGCCCTGGCCCGGCGCACCGCCTCCTCGCCGTCCCCGGCGGTGGCGACCACCGCGAACCCGGCCTCCGCCAGGTCCCGGGCCACCCCGTCGCGCCACATCGGGTGGTCGTCCACCACCATCACCCGCACCGGCTGATCAGACATCGCCACCCCTCCTCGGCCACCGCAGTTCCACCTCGACGCCCTCTCCGGGCACCGAGTACAGCTCGGCGCTGCCGCCGAGGTCCAGCATCCGGCCGCGGATCGACTGCGACACGCCCAGCCGGCCGTCGCGCTGCGCCTGGGCCAGCCGTCCGGCCGGGAAGCCGGGGCCGTCGTCGCGGACCGAGACCGTGACGGCCTGCGGCTCGTCCTCCAGCAGGATCCAGGCGCGGGCGCCCTCACCCGCGTGCGTCCGTACGTTGTCCAGCGCGGCCGCGACCGCGGCGGCCAGTTCGGCGGCCACCGGCGCGGGCATCAGCACCGGGGTGGCGGGCGCGGCAACGGTGATCCGCTCGTCCGCGTGCCGGGAGACCAGCGGGCGCAGGTCCGCCTCGCCGTCCTCGAGTTCCGGCTGCTGGGCGCCTGTCATCAGGGCCCGCAGCGCGCGTTCCTGTTCCCCCGCCAGTCGTCCCAGCTCGGCGGCGTCGCCCTGCTGACGGTGCACCAGGGCGAGCACCTGGAGCACCCCGTCGTGGATGTCCCGGGACAGCCGTTCGCGTTCCCGGGTGGCGGCCTCCACCTGGAGTGCCCGGGTGAGCACGGCCTCGCTGGCCCGGGCGAGTTCGATGACGTAGCCGATCGCGCAGCCCGCGACCAGCAGCAGCACGATGTTGTGCAGGTTGTCGGGGCTGACCCCGCCGTGGCCGAAGATGTTGGCGGCGCCGATCACCGCTCCGGCGAACGCGGCGGGCCGCCAGCCGCCCTTGCCGGCGAAGCCGAGCACGGTGCCGGCCGCCCAGATGGTGGGCAGCGTCGGCGCGCCGGCGTGGATCCGGGCGGGGGTGTCGATGAAGCCGCTCTGCACGATGCCGAACACCGCGAACAGCAGGTCGGTGCCGAGCACCGCCCAGGTGCACCGCTTCGGCCCGGCGAACGCCCGGGTGCTGGCCAGCGTCCACAGGGTCAGCGCGCCCAGGTAGATCCAGCCGGACACCGGGTGCAGGAACTCCCGGTACGCGGTGAAGAACCGCAGCACCGCGTACGCGAGTGCCAGCACCCGGAAGTACCCCATGGCACGCCACAGCGGCAGTTCCACCGACATCCCGCCGGCCACCACGGCCGCGGCCGGACCTGACGGCCCCGGCTGCGGCACGGCGGGTCTGTGCTCCCCCACGGCAAGCCCCCCTGACGGCCGGTCAGGCCCCGGCGTCCTTCTCCTGCTCTGCCTTTTCCCGACCTGCGGCCGTCTCCTGCTCGGCCTTCTCCTGCTCGGCGGAGGCGGCCTTCTCGGCCTTCTGCTGCGCCTTGCGGTCCGCGTCGGCGGCCTTCTTCTCCTCGGCCAGCTGCCGCTTGGCGGCGGTCGCGTAGATGTCCACGTACTCCTGGCCGGACAGCCGCATGATCTCGTACATCACCTCGTCGGTGACCGAGCGCAGGATGAACCGGTCGTTCTCCATGCCCTGGTAGCGGGAGAAGTCCAGCGGACGGCCGATCCGGATGCCGGGGCGGACGCCGAAGTTGGGGATCACCTGGCCGGGCGGCTGCACCTTCTCGGTGTCGATCATCGCGACCGGGATCACCGGCGCACCGGTGGCCAGCGCGACGCGGGCCAGGCCGCCGACCTTGCCGCGGTACAGCTTGCCGTCGGGCGAGCGGGTGCCCTCCGGGTAGACGCCGAACACCTCGCCGCGCTCGATCACCGCGATGCCGCTGCGGATCGCCGCCTCGCCGGCGCCGCGGGCGCCCGAGCGGTCCACCGGCAGCTGGCCGACGCCCTTGAAGAACGCCGCGGTCAGCCGGCCCTTGATGCCGGGCGTGGTGAAGTACTCGGCCTTCGCGATGAACGTCACCCGCCGCTTGAGCAGCGCGGGTAGGAAGAACGAGTCCGAGAAGGACAGGTGGTTGCTGGCGAGGATGGCCGGGCCTTCGTCCGGAATGTTCTCCTCGCCCTCCATCCACGGCCGGAAGAAGATCCGCAGCAGCGGCGCGACGATCATCTTCATCAGTCGGTAGAACAACCGGGGCCTCCTGTTGTGCGGACCGGACGATCCTAATGCTTGTGCTCGCCCGCCCGTGCACCGGCGACCCGTTCCAGGGCCGCCGCGCACCTCTGTACGGGGCAACCCGCCCGTGGGACGATCGGGGAAAACCCCCCACACCTCCAGGAGTTCCGCCGATGCCGCTGATGCCGGGAGCCGAGCCCTACCGCCACGACGGCGGGCCGGTCGGCGTGCTGCTCGTTCACGGTTTCACCGGTTCCCCGCAGTCCATGCGGCCGTGGGCCGAACATCTGGCCGACGCCGGACTCACCGTCAGCGTCCCGCTGCTGCCCGGCCACGGAACCCGCTGGCAGGACCTCCAGCCGACCCGCTGGGAGGACTGGTACGCCACCGCGGAGACCGCCCTCCTCGAGCTCGCCGACCGGTGCGAGCAGGTCTTCGTCTGCGCGCTGTCGATGGGCGGGGCACTCGCCCTCAAGCTCGCCGAGAAGCACGGCGACCGGATCTCCGGGCTGGTGCTCGTCAACCCGTCGGTGCGCTCCGACAACCCCGCGACGGTGCTTCTTCCGGTCCTGCGCCACCTGCTGCCGTCGCTGCCCGGCATCGCCTCGGACATCGCGAAGCCCGGCACGACCGAGGTCGGCTACGACCGGTTGCCGCTGCACGCCGCCTGGTCACTGGCCCGGCTGTGGAAGAGCGTCCAGGCGGGAATGCCGAGGGTGACCCAGCCCGTTCTGCTGTTGCACAGTCCGCAGGACCACGTGGTCTCGCCGCACAACTCGGCGATGGTGCTCGCCCGGATATCCTCGACCGATGTGACGGAGCTGCTGCTCGACCGCAGCTTCCACGTGGCCACGCTGGACCACGACGCCGGTCTGATCTTCGGGGCGAGCCTCGACTTCGTCCGGCGGCTGGCCCCGGCAGCGGCGGTCGATGCCGGGAACCACTCGGGCTGAAAGGCCGATAGTGAACGAGACCAGCAAAGCGAACGACGACGACCTGCCCCGCGACGACCCGAAGGCGGCCGAACCCGCCGAAGAAGCCGCGCCCGAGCCCGCCCCGCGGCGCCCCGCCGCCGGCAGCCAGGCCGAACAGGACGCGATCTTCGCCGAGCTGGTCGGCCGGTTCGACGAACCCGTGGACGCCACCGAGCACGCCTGGCCCGACGCGGAGAACGTCACCGAGCGCCCCCGGCGGCCCAGCGCGCCCACCGGCCCCACCGGCCTCGGCGACTTCACCCCCCGCCCGGTCCCCCGCCCCGCCGAGGGCGGCCCCCGCGACTACACCGTCGCCGAGGACGAGGACGAGGGCCACTTCGTCCCGCCGGAGCCCCCGCCGCTGCCCCCGGCCGAAACCACCGCCAAGTTCGCCTGGCTGGCCGTCCTCGGCGGACCGGCACTGATCATGTTCGACGCCCTGGTGTGGCGCGAGGTCTCCGGCTGGCCCGCCTGGGTCGGCGGCATCGCCTTCCTCGGCGGCTTCGCCACCCTGGTGGCCCGCATGAAGGACCGCAACGACGACGAGCCCGACGACCCGAACGGCGGCGCCGTCGTCTGACCCCGCCCGCGCCGGGGCCGAAGACCGCTCAGCCCCGGCGCGACCGTTCCGTCACGGAGCGGGCACCCGCAGTGCCGCCAGCACCGGCAGATGATCCGTCGCCGCCCGCAGGTCCTCCGCCGAGACACCCGGCAGCGGATACGGCACCCCGCAGCCCAGCACATCGATGTCCGGCGTCGCGAACACCCCGTCGATCCGCTGGTACGGCTGCGCCGGCACCGAAGTGAACGTCCCGCCCCACGGCGCCTTCGCGTGAGCGTCCGTCAACTCCTCCGCGAACGCCCGCCAACCCGGGCCCTCCGGCGGCTCGTTGAAATCCCCGGCCACCACGCCCGGCTCCCCCGGCCGAAGTTGACGCCGCAACAGCTCGAACTGCCGCAGCCGCTCCTCCGGTTGAAGACTCAGATGGCAACTCGTCACCGAGAACGGCCGCGACCCGCCGATCCGCAGCAACGCACTCGCGAACCCCCGCGCATGCAGCCCCCGCGCCTTCGGCAACAGCGTGTCCCGCAGCTCCAGCACGTCCACCCGCAACCTGCCGAGCAACAACGGCCCCGCCGCGACGCGGCCGCCGCCGGCCAGAATCACCATGCCGGTCCGGTGCGCCAGCCACGCCGCGGCCTTCTCGCTCTTCCAGTACCGCGGCGACTCCTGCACACACACCACGTCCGGATCGCACGCCCGGATCACCCGAGCCACCGCCGCCCGGTCATCACGCAACGACCGCACGTTGTAACTCATCACCCGCACCCGCCGCGCCCCGTCCGGCTCCACCCCGGAGGACGCCAACGCAACATCAGTGTCCGTCACCTGACCGACAGTAACAGGGAGAGCACAGCCGGGGGCGCGAGTGGGTGCGAAACCAGGGGCGCGGGGAACTGCGCGAAGCGGAAGGCACCCACCCGCAAGATCGCGACGCGGGACAATGACCTGCACTTGATCGCGACCTCGCGGACGTGGTGTGCGCTTGTCGCGCAGTTCTCCCCCAGCCCTAGGGGGCTGGGAGGTGCCCCCACGCGCCCCTGATTCGGTCACCCGCCAGCTCGCGCCAGTCTCCCCGCGCCCGCCAGCTCTCTCAGCTGCGCGCCAGGTCCGCCGCCCCGGCGATCCCCGCCGCCGACCCCATCGACGCCAGCACGACGTTCGCGCGCGGCCGGGCCGGCCCGCCCGTCAGGTACTTCTCGAAGGCGACCGAGACAGGGTCGAGCAGCAGACGGCCGGAGTCCGAGACGCCGCCGCCGAGGACGAAGACGGCCGGGTCGAAGAGCGCGGCGAGGTCGGCCATGCCGCGGCCGAGCCAGTCGGCGACCTCCGCGTAGCAGGCGAGGGCCAGCGGGTCGCCCTCCTCCGCGGCCTGGGTGATGTGGATACCGCGAATGGTCTCGGCGAGGCCCTCGTTGAGTTCGAGCATCCGCTTGCCGGCGATCGGGTCGGCGGCGGCCTTCTCGCGGCCGTAGCGTCGCAGCGCGCGCCCGGAGCCGTACTGTTCCCAGCAGCCGTGGCCGCCGCAGCCGCAGGGCAGGCCGTCGGGGACCATGTTGAGGTGGCCGATCTCGCCGGCGACGCCGAACCGTCCGCGGTGCAGGCGGCCGTCGAGGACGATGCCGCCGCCGATGCCGGTGCCGACGGTGATCAGCAGCATGTCCTCGTAATCGGCCGCGGCGCCGAACCGGAACTCGGCCCAGGCGGCGCAGTTGGCGTCGTTCTCGATCACGGTGGGCAGGCCGGTGAGTTCCTCGACGCGCTGCTTGAGGGGCTCGTTCTCCCAGGCGATGTTGGGCGCCATCAGGACGGTGGAGCGGTCCCGGCTGACGAAGCCGGGCGCGCCGACGCCGACGGCGGCGACGCCGGGGTACTGCTCCTTCAACTCCCGTACGCCCTGGGCGATGGCGTCGACCGCCCACTGGGGGTCGGCCGGGGTGGGCACCCGGGTCTTGGCCAGAATCTCGCCGGACTCGTCGACCACACCTGCTGCGATCTTGGTACCGCCGACGTCCACGCCGATGGTCAGAGCCATGTGTCCCTCAGCTATTCACTCGTTCCCGCTCAGGCGGAACGGTACCGGCTGAGGGGTGCCCACGTACACAGTTCGGCCTACATTATCCGAAGGCAACCCTCGACCCATCGGGCAAACTGCCTTCAGGAGTCATATCGACTGTCCCGTTCGGTGATGGCTCGAAACCGCAAAGTGACGCTGACGAACTTCCGGCTTAACTACTTGTCGGAGGCCTCTTGGGGCCCGTCCAGGTCCACCCGCTCGGTCTCGGCGTGTTGGGGCGCCGACCAGCGCCGCTCGTGACCGGCCACCGCGGCGCGGTACGCGGCCAGCAGCTCGCCGCCGGCGGCGGCCAGGTGGCCGTACACCTCGGGGTTGGACTCACGCAGCTTGCCGCCGATCTCCACGGCCTTGCCGCCGAGCGCGGTCGCGAACTTCCGCACCTCTTCCACCAGCGGCGCGAACTCGCCCGTCCCGCCCGGCTGTTCCGTACTCATCACACGCTCCCGTCCGTCGGATTCCGCTACCCGCGCGGCCACAGTGCGGGATCGGGGGTGAACCGCACCGACAGCGTCCCGTCGACCAGGCCGGCCCCGCTGACGGTGCAACGGCGCAGCGCGGACGGGAGTGCCACGACTCGCCGGTAGGTTCCGGCGCCGAGGACCAATTCGTCGCCGCGGCGCAGCAGTTCGAGGTCCTCGCGGTCCGCGCCGGGCAGCGGCAGGTGCCAGATCAGCAGGTTCTCGGCGGCCAGCCGGTCCTCGGTCCAGGGCTCGGCGGGCGCGGGGATGCGCGGGGCGCCGGCCCGGTACAGCTGCTCGGCGAGCGCTTCCAGGGTGCTGTCCGGCTGCCGGGCGGTCAGCAGTGGGACGTCCAACGCCTCTGCCAGCGTGTCGAGTTGTTCGCGCTGCCGGGCGGCGGTGCGGGCCAGCCACGGGTCCGGGGAGTCGACGGCTTCGGCGGGGTGCGCGCCGTGCGCGACCACCGCGTCCAGCGGCAGGCCGTGCAGGGCGAGTCCGGCCCGGATCCGGGCGAGGGCGCGCGGCGCGGGGCGGGCGGCGTCCAGCACCAGGCGGACGGTGGTGCCGGGCGCGGTGATCACGGCGGCGGCCTCGGCGAGCGCGGCGGACGCGGCGGCCCGGGCCTCGAACAGCTTGTCGGTGGGCATTGGGACGCCCGCCAGTCCGGCCAGCAGCGGGCGCAGCGCGCGGGCGGCCTGGCGCTGTTCGGGGAGCAGCCGGGTCAGGTAGCGCTCCAGCTGGTCGGGCAGCGCGAGGGTGGCGATCAGTTCGGCGGGCGGCGGGGCGGCGACCACCAGGACCTCGGCCTTGGCCCGGGGCAGCGCGCGCAGCAGGGCGAGGGCGCGGGTGCCGGGCAGCGGGGCGAGCTCGTCGGGATCGAGCGGCTGGGCGCCGATCAGGTCGAGCGCGGGGGCGAGCCGCTCGCGGTAGCCGTCCAGGGCGGAGCGGAACGCGGCCTGTTCGTCGACCCTGGCGGCGCTCAGGAAGCGCTCCAGCTCGACGGCTTCGGGCCCGAGCCGGACGCCGAGCAGGTCGTCGACGGCCCGGTGCGGGTCGTCGGCGGCCAGCAGCAGGGTTTCGCTGCCCTGCCGGGCGTGGTGCAGGGCGGTGGCGGCGGCGATCCTGGCGGATTCGGGGCCGCTGACGAGTACGGTGCGGGTGGCCACGGACCCGGTCAGCCCTCGACGCGCTTCTTCAGGCCGGCCAGCGCCCGGTCGATGATGACCTTCTCGGCCTTGCGCTTGATCATGCCGAGCATCGGGATCTTGACGTCCACGGCCAGCTGGTAGGTGACCTCGGTGCGGCCCTGGCCGGCGGGGGTGAGCCGGTAGGAGCCGTCCAGGGAGCGCAGCATCTGGCTCCGGACCAGGGTCCAGCTGACCTCGCGGTCGCCGTCCCAGGTGTAGGCGAGGGAGTGCTCGTCGCGGATCGCGCCGGCGTCCAGCAGCAGCCGCACCTCGGCGGCGCGGCCGTCCGGTCCGGTCTGCAGGACCTCGATCTCCTTCAGTTCGTCGGTCCACTCCGGGTAGGCGGCGAAATCGGCGATCACCGCCATGACCTCGGCCGGGGTGGCGTCGATGACAATGCTCGACCTGGTGTGCTCCGCCATTGCGGCCTCCGCGATCTCCCTGTGCTGCTGTGCGCCCACCAGAGGCTATCGCGGGCGGGCCCGGCTACTTTCCGCCCGGGCACCTTACCGGCGGGTCACATTGCGTCTGCCGTAGGGTTCGCATCGATCCATCCCACGTCCGACCTGCGATGTGACGATCGGAACACCGAGGCCGACCCCTCTGGTCGAACTCACCTACCCAGCAGTAACGTCCAGTCGTCCCGCAGCGTCGCAGACGAGGAGCAGTCTTGCTCGAGGAGTTCAGCCTTCCGGCCCGCTACCAGGTACCGAGCGACGGCAACCTCGCCGACCTGGTCCACCAGAACGCGGAGCGGCACCCGGGCGTCGCTGTGCTCAGCCGCAAGGCGGACGGGCACTGGCAGGACCTCACTGCCGTCCAGTTCCTCGCCGAGGTGCACGCCGTAGCCAAGGGCCTGATCGCGTCCGGCGTCGGCCCGGGCGACCGGGTCGCCGTGATGTCCCGCACCCGCTACGAGTGGACGCTGCTGGACTTCGCGATCTGGACCGCCGGCGCGATCACCGTCCCCGTCTACGAGACCTCCTCCGCCGAGCAGGTGCAGTGGATCCTCGGCGACTCCGGCGCACTCGTCGTGATCACCGAGACCGACAAGCACGCCGCCGTGATCACCGAGATCCGCGAGGCCGTGCCCGGGCTCAAGCACACCTGGCAGATCGAACGCGACGGCATCGCCGAACTGACCCGGGCCGGCCAGGACGTCGCCGACCAGGTGATCGCCGAACGCCGCGTCATCGCGAACCCCGACTCGATCTCCACCATCGTCTACACCTCGGGCACCACCGGCCGCCCCAAGGGCTGTCAGCTCACCCACGGCAACTTCCTCGCCGAACTGGGCAACGTCACCGCCCGGATGCCCGAGCTGTTCGTCACCGGCGAGTCCTCGGTCCTGCTGTTCCTGCCGCTGGCCCACGTGCTCGGCCGGATCGCCGAGATCGCCGCCGCCATCGTCCCGGTCAAGCTCGGCCACGTCTCCGACATCCGGAACGTCACCGAGGAACTCGGCTCCTTCCAGCCGACGCTGATCCTCGGCGTCCCCCGGGTCTTCGAGAAGGTCTACAACACCGCCCGCGCCAAGGCCCAGGCCGACGGCAAGGGCAAGATCTTCGACCGCGCCGCCGACACCGCCATCGCCTACAGCCGTGCCCTGGACGCCGGCGGCCCCTCGCTGATGCTGCGGATCAAGCACGCGATCTTCGACAAGCTGGTCTACGTCAAGCTCCGCAACGCGCTCGGCGGCCGCTGCAAGACCGCCATCTCCGGCGGCGCCCCGCTCGGCGAACGGCTCGGCCACTTCTACCGCGGCATCGGCTTCTCCGTCCTGGAGGGCTACGGCCTCACCGAGTCCTGCGCCGCCACCACCTTCAACCCCAACGACCGGGCCAAGATCGGCACCGTCGGCCAGCCGCTCCCCGGCTCCGCGGTCCGCATCGCCGAGGACGGCGAGGTCCTGCTCAAGGGCCCGAACATCTTCACCGGCTACTGGAACAACCCCACCGCCACCGCCGAGGCCCTCCGGGACGGCTGGTTCGCCACCGGCGACATCGGCACCCTCGACGACGACGGTTACCTCACCATCACCGGCCGCAAGAAGGAAATCATCGTCACCGCCGGCGGCAAGAACGTCGCCCCCGCCGTGATCGAGGACCGCATCCGCGCCCACGCGATCGTCGGCGAGGTCATGGTCGTCGGCGACCGCAAGCCCTTCATCGCCTGCCTCGTCACGGTCGACGACGAGTTCTTCCCCCGCTGGAAGGCCCTCAACAACAAGCCCGCCGACGCGACGGTCTCCGACCTCCGCGAGGACCCCGACCTCCTCGCCGCGATCCAGGCCGCCGTCGACGACGGCAACCTGGCCGTCTCCCACGCCGAGGCCGTCAAGAAGTTCCGCCTCCTCACCACCACCTTCACCGAAGCCAGCGGCCACCTCACCCCGTCCCTCAAGCTCAAGCGCAACGTCGTCCTGAAGGACTTCGCGGCCGACATCGAGGCGCTGTACGCCCGGTAAGGGAAACCTGGGGCGGGGGGGGCGGGGGGTGTGGGGGCCGGGGCCCCCCCCCCCCGGGGGGCCGCCCCCCCCCCGGGCCCCCCCCCCCCCCCCCCCCCCCCCCCCCCGGGGCCCCCCCCCCCCCCATACCCACCCCCCACCCGCGGGTC
>NZ_JBIALQ010000006.1:393470-497521 GCF_042873545.1 Kitasatospora sp. NPDC004615 | reverse complement strand
CCGCCACTGGTCGTTGTTGTGTTGGGGGGGGGGTGTGGGGGGGGGGGCCGGCGGGGGGGGCTCCCGGGGGGGGGGGGGGGGTGGGTGGGGGGGCCCCCCCCCCCCCCGCCCCAGGTTTCGCACTCTCCCGCGCTTCGCGCCCTCTCAGCGAGCCTCGAGCAACCCGGTGAGCCGCTCCGCCAGCATGTCCCAACGCCAAGCGTCGTAGACCCACTTGCGGCCGGCCTCACCCATCTCGCGTCGCAGCTCCGCGTCCCCGAGGAGCCGCACCAGCCGCTCCGCGAGCACCGTCTCCCCGTTCTTCCCGGGCACCACGAACCCGGTCTCCCCCTCGCGGACCGCGTCCGGCGCACCCCCGGAGTCCCCGGCGACGACGGGCAGCCCGGTCGCCGAAGCCTCCAGGTAGACGATCCCGAGCCCCTCCACGTCCAGCCCCCCGCGCCGCGTCCGGCACGGCATCGCGAAGACGTCCCCGGCCCCGTAGTGGGCGGGGAGTTCCTCCCACGGCACGGCGCCGGTGAACACCACCGACGAGCGCACCCCGACCTGGTCCACGAGCTTCTCCAGGTCCGCCCGGTACGGCCCGCCCCCGACGATCAGCAGCACGGCATCAGGATGCGCGGCGAGGACCCGCGGGAAGGAGCGGATCAGCGTGTCCTGCCCCTTCCGCGGCACCAGCCGCGACACGCACACCACGACCGGCCGTTCGGTGAGCCCGAGCCGCGCCCGGACCGCGTCGCCGCCGGAGTCCGGCCGGAAGGTGGACTCGTCGACGCCGGGCGGCAGTTGGACCATCCGCGAGGCGACCCGAGGCCCGACGGCACGGGCGATCCGCGAACGCGTGTACTCGCCGAGGTACGTCAGCACGTCGGTGTTGCCGCCGATCCGGCGCAGCAGCTGCGCGGAGCCGGGCAGTTGGGCCCACGCGGCCTCGTGGCCGTGGGTCATGCCGATCATCCGCTCGGCGCCGGCCCGGCGCAGGTGCGGGGCCATCAGGCCGAGCGGCGCGGCGGCACCGAACCAGACGGAGGTGCAGCTCTCGGCGCGCATGATCTCCGCGGCCCGCCTGGTGACCCGGGTGGTGGGGATCATCATTTTGGTGCGGTCGCGGATCACCGGAAAGGGCTGTTCCGCGTCGAACTTGGCGACTTCCCGGCCGTCCCGCCAGGTGGAGGCGTACACGACGATCGACCCGGCCGGCTGGCGCACCGCCATGTTGTGGACGAACGCCTGGATGCCGCCTGGCCTGGGCGGAAAGTCGTTGGTGACGATGAGGGTTCTGTTCATGTGCCGCGGCTCGCTCGGTCAGGGGGTGCTCGGAGTACCCGTGAGTGGTCCGTACGATAGGTCACCGCACCAGTCCGCCGGGAACGCGGCCCGTGCCGCCCGCGGTGGCGGTGCGCGCGGGCCCGGACGGTTCGGACACGGTTCGGAGAAGTTGGAGGACACCGCCGCAACTGATGCTGTGTGCTGGTGGTCCTTACCGGTACCCCGGCGCGCAAGCCCGGTCCCGGTGCGTACGCGACGACCCGAAGGAGCGTAGTGGAGTCAGCCCAGGCCGAACGGCCCGGCAGCTCGGAGGCCCCGGCGCTGCCTGCCCCGTCCGGTTCCGCACCGAGTCGTCGTCCGCTGTGGGCCCTGGCGGCCGGCTGGACGGTCTCCCGGACCCTGCTGGTCCTGGTGGTCGCGGGGGTGCTGCGGATCGCCAACACGGACGTGACAGCGGACGTCTCGGTGATCTACCACAGCTGGTACGAGGTGCTGCGCACCGGCACCTTCCCGCTGGACGACGTGACCTGGCAGTACCCGCCGGGCGCGGCGCTGGTGATCCTGCTGCCGGGCCTGTTGCCGTGGTCGTACCTGGTGTCGTTCTTCGTGATCTGCGTCGTGGTGGACGCGGCGGCGATGGCGCTGCTGATGCGCGCGGGTGTCCGCAAGGGCCGCAGCTATCTGGGTGCCTGGTACTGGGTGGTGGGCGTTCCGCTGCTCGGGCCGACGGTGTACTGCCGGTACGACATCATCGTGACGGCGCTGGCGGTGGCGGGTCTGCTGGTGGTGCTGCGCCGCCCGGCGCTGGGCGGGGTGCTGCTGGGGCTGGGCGGGCTGTTGAAGATCTGGCCGCTGCTGGCGCTGATCGGCACGCCGCGCGGCCGGCGCACCCGGCGGGCCTGGACCTCGGCGGCGACGTTCGCGGGGGCGCTGGGTTTCCTGCTGACGGCGGGCATGAACGGGGCGTTCGAGTTCCTGAAGTTCCAGTCGGAGCGGGGCATCGAGATCGAGTCGCTGGGTGCGCTGCCGCTGCACTTCGCGAAGCTGGCGGGGTCGTGGCACGGCACCGTGACGATGAACTACGGCTCGGTGGAGTTCCTCGGCCCGTGGGTGCCGGTGATCTCCAAGGTGATGGTGGGCATGACGGTGGCCGGTTTCGGCTGGCTGCTCATCTGGCGTCTGCGGGCGACCCGTTGGACTTCGGCGACCACCTTCGACGCGGCGCTGTGCGCGCTGCTGATCTTCACCGCGACCAGTCGGGTGATCAGCCCGCAGTACATGATCTGGGTGGTCGGCCTGGCGGCGGTGTGCCTGACGGTGCGAGGCAGCAGCCAGCGTCCGGTGGCGGTGGTGGTGCTGGTGGCCACGGTGCTGACCACGATCGAGTTCCCGGTGATGTTCGGCACCGTGAACCGCAGCGAGCTGTCCGGCGTGCTGGTGCTGACGGCCCGCAACCTGGTGCTGCTGGCGGCCACCGTGCTGTCGGCGTACCGGCTCTGGCGCTCCACCCGGCGGCGCGAGGTGCTGACCACGCTGGTGCTGCCGGCCGGTCAGCTGGGCCCGCAGTACCCGGTGCGGCCGGGTATCGCCTACGAGCAGGATCTGCTGGACGACCTCACTCCGGCGGACCGCGCCTGACACCCCGTCGCCGCCCTGCAAGTTTCTGAAAGCGCTTGCAGGGCAAGGCTTTTCGCTGCCACCATCGCCGAATGATCGACTACGACATCCTGATCGTCGGCGGCGTCGGCGTGGACACCATCGTCCGGGTGGACCGCCTGGAGATCCCGCCCGGCGTCGACTCGGTGCACGTCCCCCCGGTGCGCGACTACCCGGCGCACACCGGGAACGGCGTCGCGCTGGCCTGCCACGCGCTGGGCCTGCGCACCAAGCTCGCCGACTTCCTCGGCGAGGACCCGCAGGGCGCCCTGGTGCTGGCCGAATACGCCCGCCGCGGCCTGGACTTCAGCCACCTGCCCGCCCCCGCCGGCACCCCGCGCAGCGTCAACCTGGTGGACGCGGACGGCCTGCGGTTCTCCTTCTACGACGGCCGCCACCCGGCGGACGCCCGGCTGCCGCGCGAGTTCTGGCTGCCGCTGCTGGAGCGCTCGCAGCACGTCCACCTGTCGATCACGGGCGTCAACCGCGACATGTACCCGGACGTCGAACGGCTGGGCTGCCCCAGCTCCACCGACCTGCACGCCTGGGACGGCGAGAACGAGCACCACCGGTTCTACGCACTCCGCTCGGACGTGGTGTTCCTGTCCGCGGCCGGCCTCGGCAACCGCCCGGAGGCGGCGATGCGTTCGATCCTGGCGCAGGGCCGGGCCGAGCTGGTGGTGGCCACCGCGGGCGCGCACGGCACGTTCCTGCTCACCCGCGAGGACGAGGCGCCCCGGCACTTCCCGGCGGTGGACCCGGGCGCGCCGATCGTGGACAGCAACGGCGCGGGCGACGCGTTCGTCTCCGGCTTCCTGCAGCGGCGGCTGGCGGGCCGCCCGGTCGAGGAGTGCATGCGGGCCGGTGCGGCGGCCGGCGCGTTCGCCTGCACCACGGCGGGCACCCACACCGCGTTCCTGGACGCGGCCGGCCTGGAGCGGGCACTGGCCGGCTGAGGTCAGTCCCGCAGGGTGGCCACCGCGGCCGTCCAGTCCTTGGTGAACTCGGCGACGCCGAGGCCGAGTTCCGCCCGGAAGGCGCGTTCCAGGCCGCCGGCGCCGTTCTGCCCGACGGCCCGGTAGAGCGCCACCAGCCGGTCCGGCCCGTACCGGTGGGCGATCAAGTCGCAGGCCAGCCAGGACAGTTCGTAGGCCTGCGAGATGCCGGCCGAGCCGGCGGTGAACGCGTCGTCGGTGGGCAGCCCGGTGGGCATCCGCCCGGCCCGGACGTCCTTGGCGAGTTCGGGGACGATCTGCCGGGTGGTCCGCCCGGTGCCCTGGTAGCCGGTGTAGTCGGCGACGCCCTCGGACAGCCACAGCGGGGTGCACGCTTTGGTGTCGGCCCGGGTGGCGACGTGGGTGGCCTCGTGGGTCACCACCACCCGGCGGCCGAGCTCGCTGAGCTGCCGGTACGCGTCGGGGTTGACCACGATCCGGTCCGCGGGGGTGTGCGTCGGCGCGCCGCCGACCGCCAGGGTGACTGCGGCTATCCCCTGGTACGCGTCCGCGGATACGTCCATCCGGCGGGCGAACTGCTGGACGGTGAGCGGCAGTTCGAGCAGCAGCCGGCCGGGCTTCCAGGGACCCCAGACGCCTTCGACGGTGGGCACCGCACGGTCGGCGAGGGCGGCCAGGTCGGCGAGTTCGCCGTCCTCGCCGAGGCCCAGCGCCAGGCTGTGCCGCCCGGTCGCGGTCCGGACGGTGCCCAGGTCCCAGGGCGCCACCGCGCCGGTGGGCACCTCCCGGAGCACCCGCCAGCCGGCCGGCTCGCGCTGCAGGTCGATCTGCCGTTCCAGCAGCGCCGGGTAGTCGTCCACGCCGGAGATCCGGTAGCCGAGTTCGGCGCCGACGGTCAACCGTTCGGCGCCGGGCGCGGGTTCGGTGAAGGTGGTCAGCCGCAGCGTGTACTCGGTGAACCGGATCGCGGCGGTGCGGGTGAGCAGGTCCCGGTCGGCCTCCTCGGCGCCCGCCGCCGTCGGCAGCCCGGCGGGGTCGCGCCGCAGGATCGCGCCCGCCCGCCGCGACAGCACCTGCGCGACGGCGTCCCGGGCCCCGGACGGCGCGCCCGGCCCGGGCGGGGCGGCGGCCGGTCCGGCGGGCCCGGCGGGGAGCACCCGGGGCAGCGAGAGCTGGGCCGCGCACCCGGCGGCGACCAGCAGTGCGGCCCGCCGGGACGGCGAAGCACCGGCCTGCCGCGGCGCCGGCGCCTGCGGCAGGTCGGTGACCAGGGGCTCGTGCTGGCTCAGACCCGCACCACCGAGTTGACCGGCATCGCGCTGACGCTCTCGTAGCGGACCCGGGCGCCGGGGTGCGGCGCGTGCACGACGACACCGCCGCCGGCGTACATGCCGACGTGGTGCCTGTCCTTGAAGAAGATCACCAGGTCTCCGGGCCGGGCTTCGGCGAGGCTCACCCGCCGGCCGGCCGAGGCCTGCCCCTGCGAGGTCCGCGGCAGGGTCACTCCGGCCTGCCGCCACGCCCAGTACATCAGACCGGAGCAGTCGAACGTGCTGGGCCCGGTGGATCCGTACACGTACGAGGAGCCGATCTTCGAGACGGCCGCGTTCAGCGCGGCGGCGGCGCGGTCGGACGCGGCGGGCTCGTTGCCGAGGTCGAAGCGGTCGGCGCCGCGGGCGGCCCGGGCGTCGTCGTCGTAGGCGAGCCGGTCGCGCTCGGCGGCGGTGAGGTCGCCGAGCAGCTGCCGGGCCCGGGCGAGGCGGGTGCGGACTTCGTCCTTGGCGGCGGCCAGGCGGTGCCGGGCCTGTTCCAGTTCGTCGAGTTTGGCCGCGGTCTCCTGACGGCGCTGGTCCAGCCGGCGTTGTCGTTCGCGCAGGTCGCGCAGGGTCTCGTTCTGCCGGGCGGTGGCCTGGCCGAGCGAGCGGGCGCCGGCCAGGTAGGACGCCGGGTCGTTGTCGAGCATCAGCCGCAGCGTGGGGTCGAGGCCCTGGGCGCGGTACTGGGCGGCGACCACCGCCCCGAGGTCGGCGCGCAGCCGGTTGAGGTCGTCCTGCCCGGCGGCGACCTGGGTCAGCAGGACGCCGGCCTCGCGCTGCAGCCGTTTCTGCTGTTCCTGGGCGGCGTTGTACTTCTCGGAGGCCTGCTCGGCCTCGTCGTACAGCTGGTCGACCTGCGCCTTGACGTCGGCGCGGTCCGGCGGGTCGGCCGGAGTGGCGGCGGCCGGGGCGACGCCGAGATGGATCACGCCCGTCGCGGCGGCGGTGAGCGCCAGGGCTCGGGCGAGGCGTTGGACGCCGGGCAGTGGGGGGCGACGGTGCACTGGCACGTGCGACGACTCCGTTCCTGCGCTCCGGCCTCCGCCGCCGCCCGCGGATCGGACGGCCGTCCGCACGGGGGGCCGGGGCAGAGGTTAGCGAGTCGGACGGATCCAGTCCAAACCCTGACAACTTCGAATATTCGACCGCGAATCGGACACCGGAACGAGAGCGGCCCGGCACCCCCTGTGCGGGGTGCCGGGCCGAAGGCTCCGCGCGGCCGTCAGATCCGGACGATCTTGGTGATCGGCATGACGGTCGCCGACTCGTAGCGGACCTGCGCGCCGGTGTGCGGGGCGTGCACGATCTGCCCGTTTCCGACGTACATGCCGACGTGGTGCTGGTCGCCGTAGTAGATGATCAGGTCACCCGGACGGGCGTTGGCGATGTTGGTGCCGATGCTGGTGCCGGCGCCCGCCTGGGCCTGCGAGGTGCGCGGGATGGAGACACCCGCCTGGGCGTACGCCCACTGCATCAGACCGGAGCAGTCGAAGGTGCTCGGGCCGGCCGCGCCGTAGGAGTACCAGCTGCCCAGCTTGGACAGCGCGGCGTTCATCGCGGCACCCGCGTAGCCGGCCGGTGCCTGCGCCGGCGGGGCGCCGAGGTCGGTGCGGGTGTTGTCGCGGGAGGCGCGCTCGGCCTGGGTGCGGGAGTCGCTGGCGGCCTTGGCCTCGGCCGCCGCGAGATCGTCGCGCTCCTTCTGGGTGAGCGTGTTGAGCAGCTCCTGCGCCTTGGCCAGCTTGGACTGGACGTCTTCCTTGTCGGCCTTGAGGGCCTTCGTGGTGGTGTCCAGTTCGGCGAGCTTCTGCGCGGCCTCCTCGCGCTGCCCGTCGAGCTTGGCCTGCTCGGCCTTGAAGCTCTTGAGCAGGTCGGCCTGGGTGGCGCCGACCGTGTTCAGCGTTCCGGCCTGCCCGAGGAAGCTGTCCGGGTTGCTGGAGAGCATCAGCTGCATGGTCTGCGGCATGCCGCCGTTGCGGTACTGCTCGGCGGCGATCGTCGCCAGGCTGTCCTGAACGGTGGTGACCTGCTCCTGCTGGCGGGCCAGCTGGTCCTGCAGTTGGGTGACCTGCTTCTGCAGGTTCTGCTGCTTCTCGACGGAGGCGTTGAGCGCCTCGGTCTTCACCTCGGCCTGCTCGTTGAGCTGGTCGACCTGCGCCTTGACCTGGTCCTTGGTGGGCGCCGGGTCGGCGTGCGCGCCGGTCTGGGCGGACAGCGCGACGGCGGTGGCGGCAGCGGCAGTGAGAATCGAGACCCGGGCACGGCCGACGGGCTTGGGACGGCGATGGGACGCCACGAAGGCGGACTCCTTCTTCCTCACACCGCCTACCGGGTGAGCTGACGGGTTCGGGCCGGAAGAGACGCCCTACAGCGCCTCACCGGCCGCTCTCGCGGCCGACCTGGCGCCGATTCACCCCGGGGGAACGTGGTTCCCCGGCTCCGTTCGACAGCAACCCCCACAGGGGTATCCCCGTCGGCGGATCTCGTTCTGACGATCCACCCGCTGCGTCACGGACTCGGCGGCGACCTCCGCCGTCGCCCCCCTTGGGCGATCGACTCTGCGGTGGTCGAACTATGACCCTAGTAACCGATCCGTGATCCGTTCAAATCCTTGTCGGAAAAAAATCTGAATCTGAGTCAATTTCGATTACGAAACTGACCGAACGTAAGGGATCCGTTGCGCAGTGCGTAGCATTTCCCGCCGTTCGCCAGGGAAACGCGACGCCCGGACGTGTTCGAGATCACAGCAGGATCTCGACCCGCCCGGGCGTGTCACGGCGTGTCAATTGTCGCCCTGGCGGGCGTATGTCCGGTTTGCCGGACTGTCAGACCCGACGGATGGTCGAGATCGGCATCGCGTCGACCTTCATGGTCTTCACCACGTCACCGGTGTGCGGCGCGTGCACCACCATGCCGTTGCCGATGTACATGCCGACGTGGTGCCGGTCGCCGTAGTAGACCACCAGGTCACCGGGCTGGGCGTTGTGCCAGTCGGTGCCGACGCTGGCGCCGTAGCTGCCCTGCGCCTGCGAGGTGCGCGGCAGCGACACGCCGGCCTGCGCGTACGCCCACACCATCAGGCCGGAGCAGTCGAAGGTGCTCGGGCCGGTCGCACCCCACACGTACGGCGCACCGCGCTTGTCGAGCGCCCGCTGCACCGCGACCCCGGCGTAGCCGGCGGCCTTCGGCAGGGTGGCCGGGTCGACCCGGTCGGCACTGCGCGAGGCGGCGCCGTCGCCGCGCACGATCGAGGCACGGTCGGCGGCGGAGAGCTGGTTGAGCAGGTTCTGCGCCTGCTCCAGCTTGGTCCTGACCTCGTTCTTGGCGTCGTTGAGCGCCTGGGTGGAGTTGTCCAGCTCCTTCAGGACGTCCGCCGCTTCCTGCTTCTGCTGGTTCAGCCGGCGCTGCTGGTCCTGCAGTGACTTCAGGGTCTCGGCCTGGGTGCTGGCCGCCTGGTCGAAGGAGGACGCCTTGTCCAGGTACTTGTCCGGGTCGGCGGAGAGCATCAGCTGCATCGACGGGTCGACGCCCGCGTGCCGGTACTGGTCGCCGGCCACCGCCGCGAGCCCGGAGGACAGCTCGTTCAGCTGGTCCTGGCTGCGGGCCAGCTGGTCCTGCAGCTGGTCGGCCTGCTTGCGGAGCTGGTCGGCCTGCTCCTTGGCGCCGTTGTACTTCTCGGCCGCCTGCTCCTGCTCCTCCATGAGCTTGTCGACCTGCGCCTTGACTTCGTCCTTGTTCGGCTGAGCCGGCGCGGCGTGCGCACTCACCTGGGCCGACAGGGCGACCGCGGTCGCGGCGGCAGCGGTGAGCACGGTCACCCGGGCGCGACTCGGCTGCTTGGGACGGCGGTGGGAGGCCAAGGCGGTGCTCCTTCTTCCTCTGGACTCACCCGTTAGAGCGATAGTCCGGAATATAGGTTTGACGCCAGACCCTAGTGAAGTCCCTGCCTCCGCGTCCACTCCCGGGGGGCTCCCGGATTCACTTCTCCGCCCCTCTTCACCACACCGACACACTCCGGACGCCCCAACACCGCTGAGCGCCCGTCAACTGCGCGACAGGCGGTTCAGCAGCAGAACCGAGGCCACCGGGCGGGCGCCGGCCTTGCGCACCCCGTCCGCGACCTCCTTGTCGGCGGACACCACCACCACCGGCCGGCCCTGCGGCTCGGCCCGCACCAGGCGGCGGATCAGCTCGTCCGCGGTCTCCCCGGTCCGGCTGAACCGGACCCGGACGCCACGCGGCGGGGCCATGATCACCGGCACGTCCAGGTCCTGGCCGTCGAACACGCAGGTCACCTCGGCCTGGGTCCGCTGGGCCAGCATCGCCAGACCGCCCAGCAGCCTCAACCGCTGCTGCTCCAGCGGCAGTTGCGGGTAGCCGGTCTTGGTCACGTTGTAGCCGTCCACCACCAGGTGGACCTGCGGGATGGCCAGCAGCTGGTCCAGCAGCGCCGGGTCGTCCTCGGCCAGCCCGCGTCGGGCCACGTCGTGCGGCGAGGCCGAACCGGGCTCCACCGCCTCCACCAGGTCGGCCGGGCGCAGCGCCGTCACCGGCAGCGCCAGCTCCCGCTGCAGGCCCTGCGCGGACTGCAGCACGGTGTCCAGCAGCAGCCGCAGCCGCATGTCCTCGACGCTGCGGCCCTCCCGGGCGGTGCGCCGGCCGGTCTCCACGGCCGCCTCCAGTTCGGCGACCCGGTGCCGCAGCCGGCGGGCCTCGATCTCGGCGGCGCCGCGCTCGGCGGCGGCGGCGGCCCGGGCGGCCTCCAGTTCGGCGGCCAGTCGGCGGCTCTCGGCCTGCGCGCGGCGGGTGTCGGCCTCCAGCGAGCGGACCTTCTTGCGCAGCGAGTCCGCCTCCCGGCGTACCCCTTCGGACTCGGCGCGGTGGCGCTCCAGTTCGGCGCGGGCGGTGGTGCGGGCCTCGGCCAGCTCCTCGTGGAGCTTCTCGGCCAGCCGGGCGGCCTCGGCGGCGACGCCCTCGGCGTCGACCCGTTCGGCCTGTTCGCCGGCCTCCTCGACCAGCCGGGCCCAGCCGGTGGGCCGCACCAGGTAGGCGGCGGCGGCCACGTCCATCGGGTCGGCGGCGGCCGGCACGGTGCCCGCCTCCAGGGCACGCACCAGGTCCGGCTGGCCGAGCCGCAGCCGCTCGGCTATCCGCACCCGGAACGCGGGGTCGGACTCCAGCGCGGCGGCCAGCGCGGTGGCCGCGTACTTGGCCCGCCGGGCGGCGGTGAACTTGGCGTACGGGCGCAGCGCGGCGGGCAGTTCGCCGGCGGCGATGCCGCCGAGCGCGTCGGAGGCGATGCCCACCACCCGGCGGCGCACTCCCTCGGGCAGCGCCCGGCCGGCCATGTCGCCGCCGGCCTCGGTGACCGAACCGGCCTCGGTGACCGACCCTGCCTCGACCGGGCCGATTTCCTCATGGACCGGAGCGTGCGCGGTCCCGTCCGTGCCCGCGGGCGCGTTCGCTGCCTCCGCCACTGTTCTCGGCTCCGATCCTGATCCGGGCGGGCCCCGGCGGGTGCCGGGGGCGTTGGTGTCCGCCGCTGCTTGCAATTGTCCCGTCTACCGTGCCGCACCGACAGCACCCCGCCGACGAGTCCGCCCCGCGCCCCGGTCCGGGGCGCGGACGGGGACGCGGGGCGGTGGAAGCGTGTCAGCCCTGCGCGGGGCCGCCGTCCTCGGGCTCCTCGGCGCCCGGGCGGGCGACCAGCTCGACCTGGTCCACGGCGTTGCACCAGCGGCAGCGCACCGACTCGATGGTCTCGGAGAGCACCTGGGTCTCCTCCACCTTGGAGTCGCCGGACAGGTCGAAGTGCACGAAGTCGATCACGCGGGAGGACCGGGTGACGTCGAAGCGGGTGAGGTTGCCGCACAGGGTGCAGCGCCAGCGGGTCTCGGCGGTCGGCGCGGCAATGGTCATCAGTGGTCCCTCTCGGCTGGTCCCCGTTTACGGGCCTCCACCCTATTGCCTGTGCCGCGGCGGCCGGATCACCGGTCCACAGCCCGGACGCTCACCCGTCCGGAGCAGCGCCCGGTGTCGCGAGTGCGCCCCCGAGGAATGCTCACCGGCATGGTGCTCTCCGCCCCCGCCCGGGCCGGTTCGCCGACGGCCGGGGGAACCGCCCGCACCCCGGTCGTCGCCCACCTCCTGATCGCGCTGTCCGCGCTGGTCCTGGTGGCCGGCCCGGCCGGTCTGAACCCGGTGTACGGCAGCGGCGACGCCCGGATCTGCGCCGAGCAGCGCTACGAGCACCGCTGGGGCGCGGTGCCCGCCGAGCTGCTGAGCAGCCACCCCCTGACGGCCTCCCAGCTGTCCTCACTCGCCCCGGCGACCCCGGGCTGCACGCTGCCGCCGACCCCCTCCAAGATCCCCGAACTCTCCGTCCTCACTTCACTGTTCGTCCACGCGGGGTGGCTGCACCTGCTGGGCAACCTGCTGTTCCTGTTCGTCTTCGGCCCGGCCGTGGAGGCCCGGCTGGGCCGGGTGCGCTTCCTGGTCGGCTACCTGGCGATCGGCTACCTGGCCACCTACGGCTACGCGGTGGCCGAGGCGCACACCGCGGACGGCATGCGCGCCCTGGTCGGCGCGTCCGGCGCGATCGCGGGGGTGCTGGGCGCGTACCTGCGGCTGTGGCCGAGAGCCCGCGTGACGGTGCTGGTGCCGGTCCTGCTGTTCCTGCCACTGCGTTTCCCGGCCTGGCTGGTGCTCGGCCTGTGGTTCGCGCTGCAGGGCTGGTCCGTCAGTTCGGGCGGCAGCGGGGTGGCCTATCTGGTGCATGTGATCGGCTTCGTGACGGGCTGGCTGTTCGCCTGGGCCGCCCGTCCGGCGGGCGATACCCTTGGCGCACCTTCTCGAACAGGAGTTGCTCAGTGATCACCGCGATCGTCCTCATCAACACCAGCGTCGACCGGATCCCCGAGATCGCCGAGGCGATCGCGGCCATCGAGGGCGTCAGCGAGGTCTACTCCGTCACCGGCACCTACGACCTGGTCGCGATGGTGCGGGTCCGGGGCCACGAGGATCTGGCCGACGTGATCCCCGGCCGTCTCAACAAGGTCCCGGGCGTCTCCAACACCGAGACCCACATCGCCTTCCGCACCTACTCGCAGCACGACCTGGAGGCCGCGTTCTCGCTCGGCCTGGGCGAGTAGCCGCTCAGCGCTGCCGCGTGTCCGCGACGCAGCGCCCGCCCTCGTTGCGGTAGCTCCACCGCGCGCCGTCGGTCACCAGGTCCCGAACGGCCGTCAGGAACCGGTCCAGGTGCTCGACGGGGGTGCCGGCGCCGAAGCTGACCCGGATCGCGTTCAGGCTGCGCTCCCCGGGCAGCGACGGCTCGGGCGCCCCGCACTGGCTGGGCGCGGCGTCCTCCCCGCCCAGCAGCGTCCGCACCAGCGGGTGCGCGCAGAACAGCCCGTCCCGCACGCCGATGCCGTACTCGGCGGACAGCGCGGCCGAGAAGTGCGAGCTGTTCCAGCCGCGCACCACGAAGGACACCACGCCGACCCGGTCGGAGCCCTCACCGAACAGGCTGAGCACCCGCACCTCGGGGATCGCCGCCAGGCCCTCGGTCAGCTTCGCCACCAGCGCCCGCTCCCGGGCCTCCAGCTCCTCGAAGCCCGCCTCGGTGAGCGCCCGGCAGGCCGAGGCGATCGCGTACGCGCCGATCACGTTCGGCGAACCGGCCTCGTGCCGGGCCGGGCCGGTGTGCCACTCCACCGCCACCGAACCGTCCAGCTCCCGGGCCACCGTCCGGCTCGCCCCGCCACCGGCCAGGTACGGCTCCGCCGCGTCCAGCCAGTCCGACCGCCCGGCCAGCACGCCGGCACCGAACGGCGCGTACAGCTTGTGGCCGGAGAACGCGATCCAGTCGACGTCCAGCTCCCGTACCGAGACCCGGTGGTGCGGCGCCAGCTGGGCCGCGTCCAGCACCACCCGGGCGCCGTACCGGTGCGCGACCTCGGTCAGCTCCTTGACCGGCCACAGCTCGCCGGTGACGTTCGACGCCCCGGTCACGCAGAACAGCTTCGGCCCCCCGGCCGCCCCCAGCAGCGCCTCCTCCAGCGCGGCCACCGCCTCGCCGTGCGAACGCGGCGCCCGCAGGTAACGCACCGTCAATCCCTCACGCCGCCACGGCAGCAGCGAAGCGTGGTGCTCGGTCTCGAACGCGAACACCTCGGTCCCGACGGGCACCGCACCGGCCAGCAGGTTCAACGAGTCGGTGGTCGCCCGGGTGAACACCACCTGGTCGCCGTCCCGCAGGTCCAGGAACTCCTCGACGGTCCGGCGGCTCTGCTCGAACAGGTCCGTCGACAGCTGCGACAGGTATCCGGCCCCCCGGTGCACCGACCCGTAGTACGGCGCGTACGCCGCCACGTCCTCCCACACCCGGGCCAGCGCCGGCGCGCTCGCCGCGTAGTCCAGCGCCGCGTACCCGACCTTCTCGCCCGACGCCAACGGCACCTCGACGTCCTGGCCCAGCACGGCCAGCGGCTCACAGATCTCGGCGGTCACAGACATGGATGCACTCCTCCACAGGGTAAGGACCCCGGGGTGCATCAACCGGAAGTCCGCGCTTGCCGCGCAGACGGATCGCCACGCAGCCCGGTCCTCACCCAGGGCACCCCGCCACGGACGGAGGGTTGCCGGACAGCAAGCTGGGGCTTGGCGCTGCCACTCATGACCTGCGCAAGACCATACACGAGCAGCCCACGACCTCAACCCCCGTCCAGAACGTGGACGCCCCACCCCTGACACCCAGTCACATTGGCCCCATCAGGGGCGCGGGGAACTGCGCGACCAGCCCCCCACAAGCGGAAAGATCCGCCCGGGCAGGAGCAACTCCCCTCCCCGGACGGACCGTTGGCTCAAGGCCCCGCTACTGCGTAGCCTCCGCCCACCGCTTCAGCAACTCCCCCGCCGCCCCGGAATCAATCGCCGCAGCCGTCCGCACCATCCCCGCCGCGAGCTGCTCACTCAGCGGCGCGTCCGTCAGCTCCAGCGCCACCAGCGCGGCCGCGCTGTTGAGCAGCACCGCGTCCCGCACCGGCCCGCGCTCCCCGTTCAGCACCCGCCGCGCGACCGCCGCGTTGAACTCCGCGTCGGCGCCTCGCAGCGCCTCGATCCCGACCAGCTCGATCCCGACCTCGCGCGGGTCGAACTGGGTCTCCGTCACCTGCCCGTCCCGGATCACCCAGACGTGCGACGTGGTGGTGATCGTCAGCTCGTCGAGCCCGTCGTCACCCCGGAACACCAGTCCCTGCCCGCCGCGCCGGGCCAGCACGCCGGCGATCAGTCCGGCCAGCCGGGTGTCGAAGCAGCCGACCGCGTGGGCGCCGACCTTGGCGGGGTTGGTGAGCGGGCCGAGGATGTTGAACACCGTGGGGACGGCGAGTTCGGCGCGGGCCTGCGCGGTGTGCCGCATCGAGGGGTGGAACTTGGCGGCGAAGCAGAAGGTCAGCCCGACCTCCTCGGCCACTGCCGCGACCCGCGGGGCCGACAGGTCCAGGTTGATGCCGAGCCGCCCGAGCACGTCCGAGGAGCCGGACGCCGAGGAGGAGGCCCGGTTGCCGTGCTTGACCACCTTCGCGCCGGCCGCTGCGGCGACCACCGCCGACATGGTGGAGATGTTGACGGTCTTGGCGCGGTCGCCGCCGGTGCCGACGATGTCGACGGCCGGCCCGGGGATGTCCAGCGGCACGGCGTGCGCGTACATCGCCTCGACCAGGCCGGAGATCTCCTCGACCGTCTCGCCCTTGCCGCGCAGCGCGATCAGGAAGCCGGCCACCTGCACGGGGCTGGCCTCGCCGCTCATGATCCGGTCCATCGCCCAGGCGGTGTCGGCCTGGGCGAGGTCCTCGCCGCGCACCAGGGCCATCAGGAGGTCGGGCCAGGAGCGAACCACCTGCGCGGGGTCGCTACCGCCGTTCGCAGAGTGCACGTTCACCATGGCCGTCTCCAGCTCTCGTCTTGTCGCAGAGGAATGGAGTCAGCCTATCGAGCGCGCGGGGACGGCCGCCCTTACTTGCCGTCCCCTTCTCTCCAGTTGAGACGCCGGCTGAGACAGCTGCCGGAAAGCGTCAGCGCGCGGCCGGTGCCCGCCGGGCCACCCGGGCCCGCAGCAGCGTGGTCGCGGCGTCGGCCAGCGCCACCGGGTCGACGGGGTGCGAGATCGCCGCGTCGGCCCGGGACCAGGCGGCCAGCCAGGAGTCCTGCGGGCGGCCGATCAGCACCAGCACCGGCGGGCAGCCGTAGATCTCGTCCTTCAGCTGCCGGGTGAGGCCGAGTCCGCCCGCGGGCACCGCCTCGCCGTCCAGCACGCACAGGTCGACGCCGCCCTTCTCCAGGGCCCGGAGCACCGCGGGGGCGGTGGCGCACTCCACGTACTCCAGGGCGGGGACGTCCCCGGCGGGGCGGGGGCCGAGAGCGAGGGTCACCTGCTCACGGGTGTTGCGGTCGTCGCTGTAGACGAGAACGGTGAGCGTCTCGTCGGAGTGCTGCGCCATGTCCCCTGCTTCCTGGTGCTCGTCCTCTTATATGTGTCCACTGTGTTCGCGCGGACCGCGACTGCGCGCGGCCCCCGGCCGAACGGCCCAGTGTGACCCGGACCACGTCCTGGGACGGATGCTACTCCGGCGGGCCCGTCCTGAAGAGACCCCGACGCGATCTCGCTCAAGCCGCCGCGCCACCGGCTCACCCCGGCAGCCCAGTTCGCTCACCCGGCCCGAACAACCATCAGAAAACGGACCGGGGTCGAGGCGGGCATACCGCACGCACCGGACACTCCGAGGGAGACCCCCCGGCGTGAAGACGGAATAAGGGACCGACATAATGTCCGTCGTGGCGACAGCAACAGCAACAGAAACCGGACACGCGCACGGAGCGGTCAACAGGCCGAACCTGGTCAGCGTGGGAACCATTGTCTGGCTGAGCTCGGAGCTGATGTTCTTCGCGGCCCTGTTCGCGATGTACTTCACCCTCCGCTCGGTCAAGGGCGCCGAGTTCTGGCACGAGAAGGCCCATGCCCTCAACGTGCCCTTCTCCTCGGTCAACACCACGATCCTGGTGCTCTCCTCGCTCACCTGCCAGCTCGGCGTGTTCGCCGCCGAGCGCGGTGACGTGAAGAAGCTGCGTTCCTGGTTCGTGGTCACCTTCGTGATGGGCGCCATCTTCATCGGCGGCCAGATCTTCGAGTACACCGAGCTGGTCAAGAAGGACGGCCTTTCGCTGTCCTCCGACCCGTACGGCACGGTGTTCTACCTGACCACCGGCTTCCACGGACTCCACGTGACGGGTGGTCTGATCGCCTTCCTGCTGGTCCTCGGCCGGACCTACGCGGCGCGGCGCTTCACCCACGAGCAGGCCACTGCGGCGATCGTGGTGTCGTACTACTGGCACTTCGTCGACGTTGTGTGGATCGGCCTGTTCGCGACCATCTACCTGATCAAGTAACAGCCGCCCCGCCCCTGACCCGGCGTCGTTCCGACGCATGGGAGTCGGGGGCAGGCTGCTGCCGACCAGATCCTGACACCGGGGTTATTCCGTGAAAAAGCTCTCCGCACGACGGCGCCACCCACTGGCGGCGGTCGTCGTTCTACTTCTCGCCCTGGCGGCCACCGGGGGGCTGTACGCCGCTTTCGCGCCCGCCGAGAAGGCGCAGGCCGACAGCTCCTCGCAGTCGCTCGCCATCGACGAGGGCAAGAAGCTCTTCGCCGTCGGCTGCTCCTCCTGCCACGGCCTGAACGGCCAGGGCACTTCTGACGGTCCGTCGCTGGTCGGCGTCGGCTCTGCTGCTGTCGACTTCCAGGTCGGCACCGGCCGCATGCCGGCCCAGCAGCCGGGCGCGCAGGTCCCGCGCAAGAAGACCGTCTACGCCCAGTCCGAGATCGACCAGCTGGCCGCCTACGTGGCGTCGCTGGGCCCGGGCCCGGTCACTCCGACCACGGAGCAGTACCAGCCGTCCGAGGACAAGGTCACCAACGCCGAGCAGGTCGCCAAGGGTGGCGAGCTGTTCCGCACCAACTGCGCCCAGTGCCACAACTTCGCCGGCAAGGGCGGCGCGCTGAGCGAGGGCAAGTACGCCCCGTCCCTTGAGGGCGTGGACTCCAAGCACATCTACGAGGCCATGCAGACCGGCCCGCAGAACATGCCTTCGTTCCCCGACACCACCATGCCGGAGGAGCAGAAGCGCGAGATCATCGCGTACGTCCAGAACACCAACAACGCGCCGAACCCCGGTGGTCTGGCCCTGGGTAGCCTCGGCCCCTTCACCGAGGGCCTGTTCGCCTGGATCTTCGGTATCGGCGTGCTGATCGCGATCGCGATCTGGGTCGCCGCCCACACCACCAAGGCCAAGAAGTCATGAGCCACGACATGTCAGAGAACCTGCCGGAGGCGCACGACGCCTCCCACGGCGCTGAGGTCGTCTCCCACGACGACCCGTTCGCCGACCCGGGCCTGCCGGCCCACGAGCCGCGTCGGACCGACATCGACGAGCGGGCCGCCAAGCGGGCCGAGCGCCAGGTGTCGCTGATGTTCGTGGTGTCGATGCTGGCGACCATCGGCTTCATCGCGTCCTACGCCGCGATCGACGCCGACAAGCTCGTCTACATCTTCCCGCTGGGTCACGTCAGCGCCCTCAACTTCGCCCTGGGCATGACCCTCGGCGTGGCGCTGTTCTGCATCGGCGCGGGCGCGGTCCACTGGGCCCGCACCCTGATGTCGGACCACGAGCTGCCGGCCGAGCGTCACCCGATCGAGGCCTCCGACGAGGTCCGCAACGACGTCATCGAGCAGTTCAAGACCGGTGCCGCGGAGTCCGGCTTCGGCCGCCGCAAGATGATCCGCAACACCCTGATCGGCTCGATGGCCCTGGTGCCGCTGTCCGGTGTGGTGCTGCTGCGCGACCTCGGCCCGCTGCCGGAGAAGAAGCTCCTCGACACCGGCTGGGTCGAGGCGACCCCGGCCAAGCCGATCCGCCTGGTCAACATGAACACCGACCAGCCGATGAAGCCCGAGGACATCATTCAGGGCTCGCTGACCTTCGCCAAGCCGCACGGCCTGGAGGAGTCGGACGAGGCCTTCCAGCAGCAGATCGCCAAGGACGCCCTGATGCTCGTCCGGATCGCTCCGGAGGACATCAAGGACGCCAAGTCCGCCGGCCTGGGCTTCGAGGGCATCCTCGCCTACTCGAAGATCTGCACCCACGTCGGCTGCCCGATCTCGCTGTACGAGCAGCAGACCCACCACGCGCTCTGCCCCTGCCACCAGTCGACCTTCGACCTGGCGGACGGCGCTCGCGTCATCTTCGGCCCGGCCGGCCACCCGCTGCCCCAGCTGAAGATCACCACCGATGAGCAGGGCTTCCTGATCGCCACCGGCGACTTCGACGAGCCCGTCGGCCCGAGTTACTGGGAGCGCAAGCGATGAGCACCGCGAGCGGCACCACCACTGGTGCCTCCAAGCCGGCCAGCACGCGCGCCAAGCCCGCCAACAAGGCCGAGGCGACTGCGGACTGGGTCGACGGCCGGCTGGGGATCTACTCCCTGGCCAAGGCCAACCTGCGCAAGATCTTCCCGGACCACTGGTCCTTCATGCTCGGTGAGATCTGCCTCTACAGCTTCATCATCATCATCCTCACGGGTGTGTACCTGACGCTGTTCTTCAAGCCGAGCATGGCGGAGACCGTCTACCACGGTTCCTACCTGCCGCTGAACGGCATCCGGATGTCGGAGGCCTACGCCTCCACGGTCGACATCAGCTTCGAGATCCGCGGCGGTCTGCTGATCCGCCAGATCCACCACTGGGCCGCGCTGGTCTTCGTCGCCGCGATGTTCGTGCACATGATGCGCGTCTTCTTCACCGGCGCGTTCCGCAAGCCCCGTGAGATCAACTGGTTGTTCGGCTTCCTGCTGCTGTGCCTGGGCTTCTTCGACGGCTTCTTCGGCTACTCGCTGCCGGACGACCTGCTGTCGGGTACCGGTATCCGCTTCATGGAAGGCGCGATCCTGGCGGTGCCGATCGTCGGCACCTACATCCAGATGTTCCTGTTCGGCGGCGAGTTCCCGGGCACCGACATCATCCCGCGCTTCTTCACCATCCACGTGCTGCTCATCCCGGGCATCATGCTGGGCCTGCTGGTCGCGCACCTGATCCTGGTCTTCTACCACAAGCACACCCAGTGGGCGGGCCCGGGCAAGACCGAGAAGAACGTCGTCGGCATGCCGCTGATGCCGGTCTACATGGCCAAGGCCGGTGGCTTCTTCTTCCTGGTGTTCGGCATCATCGCGGTGATGTCGGCGGTCGCCACCATCAACCCGGTGTGGGCGTACGGCCCGTACCGTCCGGACCAGGTGTCGACCGACGCCCAGCCCGACTGGTACATGGGCTTCGCCGAAGGCCTGATCCGCTTCATGCCGGGCTGGGAGATCTCCGTCTGGGGCGGCCACACCCTGAACCTGGGTGTGTTCATCCCGCTGATGATCTTCCCGCTGGTCCTGGTCGCGATCGCGGTCTACCCGTTCATCGAGTCCTGGATCACCGGCGACAAGCGCGAGCACCACATCCTGGACCGCCCGCGCAACGCTCCGGTCCGTACCGGGCTCGGCGCGGCCTGGATCTCGCTGTACCTGGTCCTGCTGGTCGGCGGTGGCAACGACCTGTTCGCCACGCACCTGCACATGTCGATCAACACGATCACCTACATGGTCCGTGTCGGCTTCTTCGTGGTGCCGGTCATCACCTTCTTCGTCACCAAGCGCTGGTGCCTCGGCCTGCAGCGCCGCGACAAGGAGAAGGTGCTGCACGGCCGCGAGTCGGGCATCATCAAGCGCCTGCCGCACGGTGAGTTCGTCGAGGTCCACACGCCGCTGTCGCAGAAGGACCTGCACACCCTCACCTCGCACGAGCAGCCCCAGCCGCTGGAGCTGCCCGCCGAGACCGACGAGAACGGTGTGGCCCGCAAGGCCGGCCTGGTCGCCAAGACCCGGACGAAGCTCTCCGAGGGCTACTACGGCGAGGGCAACCAGATCGCCAAGCCCACCTCCGAGGAGTACCTGGAGATCACCAGCGGCCACGGCCACCACTGATCCCTAGCTGTCACGCCACGTCAGAACCCCCATCGGCTTCGGCCGGTGGGGGTTCTGGCATATTTCTCCGGCACCGGCCCGGCGCCCTGTTATGTTGACCGGGTGCACGTGGCGATCGACCCTCTCTCCTCCACGCCGCCCTACGAGCAGGTGCGCTCGCAGATCGCGGCCCAGGCCCGTACGGGTGAACTCCCGACCGGTCTGAAGCTCCCCACCGTCCGCGCGCTGGCCGAGCAACTCGGCCTGGCCGCCAACACGGTGGCCCGCGCCTACCGCGAACTCGAGGCGGACGGCGTGGTCGAGACCCGCGGCCGGGCCGGCACCACCATCGCCCCCACCGGCGACACCTCGCACCGCCTGGCGGCCGACGCCGCCGCCGAGTACGCCGCCCGCACCGCCCGCCTCGGCCTCACCCGCGACGAGGCGCTGGCCGCCGTCCTGACCGCGCTGGACGCCGTCCACCGCTGACGGGCACAACGAGGTCCGCCCGGCAGGAGCCTGTGCTCCTGCCGGGCGGACCTCGCTGCGGTGCCGCTACCGCCCCGCGGCCGGGGCGCTGAGGTCGGGGACGGGTGCGGTGTTCGTCCCGCCCGCCGGCTCCGCCGTGTTCACCGGCTTGCCGAGGGCGCTGTGCTTGACCCACTCGTCCCAGTCCACGTTCCAGTCGCCGAAGCCGTTGCCGAACGGCTCCATCTCGTGGCCCATGCTGTTGACCACCTGTACGAGGTCGCCGACCCGGGTGTTGTCGAAGAACCACTTCGCGTCGTCGGTGCTCATGCCGGTGCAGCCGTGGCTGACGTTCTCCCGGCCCTGCGCCCAGGTCGACCAGGGCGCCGCGTGGACGTACTCACCGCTCCAGGTGACCCGGGTCGCCCACTTCACGTCCAGATCGTAGGACTCGCTGCTGCCGTTCGGTATGCCTATGGTCTCGCCGCTCATCCGGACGTCGGCCTCCTGTCCGAGCACGACCTTGACGCCGTTGCGGGTGTCGAAGCCCGGCTTGCCGGTGGTGACCGGGATGGTCCTGACCACCTCGCCGTTGCGCTTGTACGTCAGCTCGTCGCTGTCCGCGTCGATGACCGCCTCGATCCGGTCGCCGGTCCGCAGCGCCAGACTCTTCTCCTCGCCGCCGTAGATGCCGTCGGCTATCCGGATGCCGGGCAGGTCGTAGGCGAGCTTGACGGTGGTGTTGGACGGCCAGTAGTCCTCCGGGCGGAAGTGCAGGTTCTGGTCGTCCACCCAGTACCAGGCGCCGGTCACGGCGGGCTGCGAGGTGACGGTCAGACCGCGTTCTATCTGCTGCCGGGCCGCCGGGTCGGTGACCTTCTCGGACAGCGTCACGGTGAGCGGCTGGCCGACGCCGTAGACGCCGCTGCCGGAGCTGTCGGGGCCGAGTTCGGCGCTGACGACGTGCTCCGCGGGCGTGGTGGTGAAGGTGGAGTCCGCCTCGCCGTGGCCACCCTTGCCGTCCTCGGCGGTCACCTTGACGGTGTATCCGGCGCCGGCCCGGAGCGGATCGGTGGTCTCCCAGTGCTGCTGGTCGGCGGAGAGCTGTCCGGCGACGGGCTTTCCGTCGGGGCCGGTGACGGTGATCTCGCCGAGCTTGGCGGCGCCCTCCGTGGTGATGCTGAACGCCTTCGCAGGGTCGGCCTTCTCCCCGGCGGCCGACGTGTGGATCAGCGGTGCCACGTCGATCTGGTGGGGCGAGTGCTTCGCGGACGAGCCGCTGGTGGAACAGGCCGCGGCCGGTGTGATCATCAGCAGGGCGACCAGCGTGGTCCGGGTACTGACTATCCGAGAGCCCTTCAACGGAACCTCCCAGGTTGGAACCTGCCTCGAAGCGTAGGAAGGCGTCACCCCGGCGGCACTCCGGGTAACCCGCGCGGGGGAATTTCAGGAAGGGCGCCCCAACGCCGGCGGGCCGGGCACTCCCCGAGGGGAGTACCCGGCCCGCCGTACGGCTTGCTCGATCCGGAACCCTTACTGGTTCTGGTTCTCGCCGCGGTAGAACTCGAAGACCCAGCCGAACAGGCCGATCAGGATGACCGGGATCGACCAGAACAGCAGCCACCAGCCGAAGATGACGCCCAGGAAGGCCAGCGCGCCACCGAGGGCCAGGGAGAGCGGCTGCCAGCTGTGCGGGGCGAAGAAGCCCAGCTCGCCGGCGTCGTCCGAGACCTCGGCCTCGGGGTTGTCACCCGCACCGGTGTCCACCCGCTTGGCGGTGAACGCCAGGTAGAAGCCGATGAAGGCGCACAGGCCGAAGGCCAGGAACAGCGCGGTCGTACCGGCGGCCTCCAGGCCGTGGTCCGACTTGGTCGTCCACACGAAGTACGTGATGGCGATGGCCAGCGTGAAGACGGCCAGACCCGCGAAGATCTTTCCCTGTTCCTTCATCGGGCGTCACTCTCCTTGCCCTTGCCCAGGGACGGGCGGTCGTACTGCGCGGGCGTGACACCCTCGAAGTGCTTCGCCGTCTCGCCGTGGTTCTCGAGGTAGTCCAGCGCGGCGATCTCCGGGTGGTGCAGGTCGAACGCCGGGGATTCCGAGCGGACACGCGGCAGCGTGGTGAAGTTGTGCCGCGGCGGCGGGCAGGAGGTCGCCCACTCCAGCGAACGGCCGTAGCCCCACGGGTCGTCGGTGGTGACCTTCTCGCCGTACTTGGCGGTCTTCCACACGTTGTAGAGGAACGGCAGCATCGACAGGCCGAGCAGGAACGAGCCGACGGTCGACACCGTGTTCAGCGTGGTGAAGCCGTCCGAGGCCAGGTAGTCGGCGTAGCGACGGGGCATGCCCTCCGCGCCGAGCCAGTGCTGGACCAGGAAGGTGGTGTGGAAGCCGAAGAACAGCGTCCAGAAGGTGATCTTGCCGAGGCGCTCGTCCAGCATCTTGCCGGTCATCTTCGGCCACCAGAAGTGGAAGCCGGCGAACATCGCGAAGACGACGGTGCCGAACACCACGTAGTGGAAGTGCGCGACGACGAAGTACGAGTCCGAGACGTGGAAGTCGATCGGCGGGGAGGCGAGCAGCACACCCGTCAGACCACCGAACAGGAAGGTGACCAGGAAGCCGACCGTCCAGAGCATCGGGGTCTCGAAGCTCAGCGAGCCCTTCCACATGGTGCCGACCCAGTTGAAGAACTTCACACCGGTCGGGACCGCGATCAGGAAGGTCATGAACGAGAAGAACGGCAACAGAACCTGGCCGGTCACGTACATGTGGTGCGCCCACACCGTCACCGAGAGGCCGGCGATGGCGATGGTCGCGGCGATCAGGCCGGAGTAGCCGAACATCGGCTTGCGGCTGAAGACCGGAATGATCTCCGAGACGATGCCGAAGAACGGCAGCGCGATGATGTAGACCTCGGGGTGACCGAAGAACCAGAACAGGTGCTGCCACAGCATGGCGCCACCGTTGGTCGGGTCGAAGACATGTGCCCCGAACTTGCGGTCCGCCTCCAGGGCGAACAGCGCGGCGGCCAGCACCGGGAAGGCCAGCAGGATCAGCACGGCGGTCAGCAGGGTGTTCCAGACGAAGATCGACATCCGGAACATCGTCATGCCGGGGGCGCGCATGCAGATGATGGTGGTGATGAAGTTGACCGCACCGAGGATGGTGCCGAAGCCGGAGAAGGCCAGGCCCATGATCCACATGTCGGCGCCGATGCCCGGCGAGCGGACGGCGTCCGACAGCGGCGAGTAGGCGAACCAGCCGAAGTCGGCGGCACCCTGCGGGGTCAGGAAGCCCGCCACCGCGATGATCGAGCCGAACAGGTACAGCCAGTAGGCGAACATGTTCAGACGCGGGAACGCGACGTCGGGGGCGCCGATCTGGAGCGGCATGATCCAGTTGGCGAAGCCCGAGAACAGCGGGGTGGCGAACATCAGCAGCATGATCGTGCCATGCATGGTGAACGCCTGATTGAACTGCTCGTTCGACAGGATCTGGGTACCCGGCCGGGCGAGCTCGGCGCGCATGATCAGGGCGAGCACGCCACCGATCAGAAAGAACGCGAACGAGGTCAGCAGGTACAGGCTGCCGATCGTCTTGTGGTCAGTGGTGGTGAGCCACTTGATGATCGTGTTGCCCGGCTTGCGCACACGCGGAGTCCCCGAGGTGACTGCCCCGGCTCCCCCAGCTGCCGCGGCGGGCTCGTTGAGGATGGTCACTTCACTTCACTACTTCCCGTGGGGAGGATGCCTGCGGGAACCGCGCCGGCCTGGCCCTTGTCGCGGAGTTCCTTCAGGTGCGCCTCGTACGCGTCGTGCGAGACGACCTTCACGTTGAAGAGCATCCGCGAGTGGTCGACACCACAGAGCTCGGCGCACTTGCCGCGGTAGGTGCCGTACGCCGTCGGGGTCACCTCGAACTCGTTGACCACACCCGGGACGACGTCCATCTTCATCAAGAAGTTGACGGGCCAGAAGTCGTGGATGACGTCGTTGGAGGTCAGCTTGAACTTCACCGACTCGTTGATCGGCAGGTAGAGGGTCGGAGCCTCCTTGGTGCTGCCGACCTCGTACGCCGCCGTGGTGCTCGACGGGTCAGGGATCTCGCTGTTCTCGTAGTTGAACGCCCAACTCCACTGGAAGCCCACCACGTTGATGGTGTGCTGGGGCTTCTCGGAGACCTTCGTCAGGGTGGACTCGTCGCGCGCGACGAAGTAGAACAGCACCGAGACGATGACGAGGGGGACCGCGGTGTACAGCGCCTCGATGGGCACGTTGTACCGGGTCTGAGCAGGGACCTCCACCTTGGTGCGGCTGCGCCGGTGGAAGATCACGCTCCAGAGGATCAGACCCCACATCAATGCACCAACAACCAGAGCCGCGATCCACGAGCCCTGCCACATGTGAAGGACCAGCGGGCCTTCCTTGGTGACGGGACTGGGGAGGCCAAGCCTGGGCAGGTCGTTGGCCGAGCAGCCGGTGGCGGTCGCGATGACGAGGCCCAGTGCCAGCGCCTGAGGCAGCTTCCGCCGCATCGTGCGCCGCGGCGAGCGGTCGGAGCCGTTGGGACTCACGTAGCGCCTTCCCGAAGTCTCGCCCGCGAACGCACCACCCTCAGGAGTCCTTGTCTGGTCTCCCCGGCGGTCCGGCCACGGGCACGGTTTGAATGCTTATGCGGGCCAAACGCTACTCCATCCTTATGCGGCACTCACGGGCAGCCCCCGCTAACGCGCCGCCCGGCTACCCGATCAGCCCCCGAGGGGTGAAGCGCCCCGGAAGGGCGGACGGAGTCGCAGGTCATGGCGGACTTCTGAGCCTCCCACGACCGAACGGGCGACCGCACTGCGACACGCGGGTGACGGGCCGTCGGCTCCCTCGGAAGCCGGGAGGAATCCCCCCGTAAGGGGCGTCGTCTACGGTGGCCCCGTGCCCTACTTCGACGCCGCTTCCACCGCTCCGCCGCACCCCGTCGCCCGGCAGGCGCTGCTCGCCGCCCTCGACGAAGGCTGGGCCGACCCGGCCCGGCTGCACCGCTCCGGCCGGCAGGCCCGCATGCTGCTCGACGCCGCCCGGGAGACCGTCGCCGAGGTCCTCGGCGCCCGGGCCGACGAGATCGTCTTCACCGCATCCGGCACCCAGGCCGTCCAGTTGGGCATCCTCGGGACCCTGCGCGGCAACCGCCGTCGCGGCGCCCACCTGGTGCACTCCGCGGTCGAGCACTCCGCCGTGCTGCACACCGCCGAACGCTGGGAGGCCGACAGCGGCAGCGCCACTGCCGTCCCGGTCGACCGTCACGGCCGCGTCGACGCCGCCGAGTTCGCCGCCGCGCTGCGGCCGGACACCGCGCTGGCCGTCCTGCAGTCCGCCAACCACGAGGTCGGCACCCTGCAGCCGGTCGCCGAGACCGCCGCACTCAGCGGGGACGTCCCGCTGCTGGTGGACGCCGCGCAGAGCGCCGGCCGGCTGCCGGTGCCCGCCGGCTGGTCGGTGCTGACGGCCAGCGCCCACAAGTGGGGCGGCCCGGCCGGCGTCGGGGTGCTGGCCGTCCGCAAGGGCGTCCGGTACGTCTCGCCGCTGCCCGCCGACGACCGGGAGAACGGCCGGGTGCCGGGCTACGTCAACGTCCCCGCGATCGTGGCCGCCGCCGCGTCGCTGCGGGCGGTCCGGGCCGAGGCCGAGGCCGAGAACGCCCGGCTGCGCGCCCTGGTCGAACTGATCCGGCACCGGGTCCCGCAGCTGATCCCCGAGGTCGAGGTGGTCGGCCACCCCGAACTCCGCCTCCCCCACCTGGTCACCTTCTCCTGCCTGTACGTGGACGGCGAGGTGCTGCTCGGCGAACTCGACAGGGCCGGCTTCGCCGTCAACTCCGGCTCCTCCTGCACCTCGAGCACGCTGACGCCCAGCCACGTCCTGGCCGCGATGGGCGTCCTCACCGAAGGCAACGTCCGCGTCTCGCTCCCGCCCGGCACCGCCACCGCGGACGTGGAGCACTTCCTCGACGTACTCCCCCGCGTCGTCGCCGACATCCGCGCCCCGCTCGGCCTGGACCTCCCCGCCCCGGCCACCACCAGCGACGCGCTGGTCCTCGACACCCTCGGCAAGCGCTGCCCGCTGCCGATCATCGAACTCGCCAAGCGCATCCCCGCCGTCGCCCCCGGCGGCCGCATCGCCGTCCTCTCCGACGACGAAGCGGCCCGCCACGACATCCCCGCCTGGTGCGACATGTGTGGCCACACCTACGAGGGCGAAACCCCGGCCACCGAATACGGTGCCGACCACGGCACCGCATACCTGGTGGTCAAAGCGACGGAGGCATAAAAAGGGGCTCGGGGAACGGCGAGGCCATGACTGCTGGCGGTCGGAGCCCATCGGGAGGTCGTGCTGCGTCGGGTCAAAGACAGGAACCCGAAACAACCCGACGCTCTACGCCCCGTTGCTCACCAGCAGTCTCGGCCCCGCCGTTCCCCGGGCCCCTGAAAGACAGACTTACAGGTTGCCGCGGATCTCGGCCGCCGCGTCCGCCCCGTAGGCCGCCTCGAAGCGCTCCAAGAAGTGGCCGCCGCGCAGCTCGTACTCCTGGGTGCCGACGGTCTCGATGACCAGGGTCGCCAGCATGCAGCCGACCTGCGCGGCGCGCTCGAGGCCGAGGCCCCAGGAGAGGCCCGCGAGGAAGCCGGCCCGGAAGCCGTCGCCGACGCCGGTGGGGTCGGCCTTGCGCTCCTCGGCGGCGCAGCCGACCACAATGTCGGGCTCGCCCTCGCGCTGGATGCGGACGCCCTTCGGGCCGAGGGTGGTGACCCGGGTGCCGACGCGGCTCAGGATCTCGTCCGAGGACCAGCCGGTCTTGGACTCGATCAGCGCAGCTTCGTACTCGTTCGTGAACAGGTAGGCCGCGCCGTTGACGATCTCCCGGATGTCGTCGCCCTCGAGGCGGGCGAGCTGCTGGGAGGGGTCGGCGGCGAAGGCGTAGCCGCGGGTGCGGCACTCCTGGGTGTGCCGCACCATCGCGGCGGGGTCGTCCGCGCCGATCAGGACCAGGTCGAGGCCGCCGACCCGGTCGGCGATCGGCTTGAGCTCGATGTTGCGGGCCTCGGCCATCGCGCCGGTGTAGAAGGACGCGATCTGGTTGTGGTCCTGGTCGGTGGTGCACATGAACCGGGCGGTGTGCCGGGTCTCGGAGATGTGCACGGACTCGGTGTCGACGCCGTGGCGGTCGAGCCAGCTGCGGTACTCGGTGAAGTCCGCGCCGGCCGCGCCGACCAGGATCGGGTGCAGGCCGAGGACGCCCATGCCGAAGGCGATGTTCGGGCCGACGCCGCCGCGCCGGATGTCCAGGGTGTCGACCAGGAACGACAGGGACACCGTGTGCAGCTGTTCGGGGACCAGCTGGTCGGAGAAGCGTCCGGGGAAGGTCGTCAGGTGGTCGGTGGCGATCGAGCCGGCGACGGCGATGCGCACGGGGTTCTCCTCGGGCTGCCCGGCGGTGGCCGGAGCGGCGGACATCAACTCACCTAAGGTACCCGCCCGATCCGGTACTACCCATGGGTAGGCCTGTTGCGGGTGGCCGGAGCGTCCTAGGGTCGCGAGTACGGGGGCCGGACGCGGCCCCCGTCCAGTCCGCGGTGCCGTGGCCGCGGCGCGGCGATCGGAGCTGGTTCCGCATGGTGATCGATCACTCCCCCCGCCAGCTGTTCACCGGCGCGTACGACGTCGATGCCGAGTCGCTGGCCGATCTGCTGGACTCCTCGCGCCGGCTGGGCCGGTTCTGGCCGGCCACCGGTCCGGGTCCGGTGCGGTCGGTGCCGACGGTGTTGGGCGTCGAGGTACCGGTGGAGGCCCGCCGGGTGGTGGCGGGGATGCCGGAGTTCGGCGAGTAGCGGGAACCGGTTTCCTCCCGGGCACGTCAAAGCGACGCGGTGCCGCTCCAGCGGCGCCGCGTGACCCCCGGGAGGAACGCAGATCATGGACGACAGGACCGCAGCCGTCTCCGCCAAGCCCTCGCACGCGCGCCGGACCGTCCTGGCGCTGGCCGCCGCGTCCCTCGCCGCCGGGCTGCTGACCGCGTGCGGCAGTTCCGGCACCCCGGCGATCGCGACCGGATCCGGCCCGGCCGCGGCCACCGACGCGACTCCCGGCCCGGGCACCGCGGCCCCGGACTCGCCGTCCGCCACCCCGTCCGCCGGTACCGGCAGCAGCCCGCAGTCCTCGCCGACCAGCCCGGGGATCGCCGTCGGCGAGCACCCGCCGACCGCGGTGAAGATCCCTGTGACGGGTTACCGGCAGGACAGCCCCACCCAGTTGACGGTGTTCTACACCGCCGGGGTGTGCGACAAGTACGGGGTGCGTCTGGAGGAGGACGCCCCGCCGACCGTGAAGCTGCGGATCGTGGTCACCAAGACCGCCGAGCCCGGCAAGGCCTGCCCGCAGCTGATGAAGGAGCAGGAGGCGACGGTCACCCTGCCCCGGCCGATGAACGGCGGCGGCGTGGTGGACACCGCGACCGGCGACCAGGTGCCGCCGCAGACCGGCGGGGTGGGAGCCGGCGGCCCGCGCTGACCCCGGAAAGCCCCGAGGGCGGCCCCCCTGGTGGGGAGCCGCCCTCGTCGTTCGCGCCGTAATAGGGCTTAGCTGAACGAGTCGCCGCAGGCGCAGGAGCCGGTGGCGTTCGGGTTGTCGATGGTGAAGCCCTGCTTCTCGATGGTGTCGACGAAGTCGACGGTGGCGCCGCCCAGGTACGGGGCGCTCATCCGGTCGGTGACGACCTTGACACCGTTGAAGTCCTTGACGACGTCGCCGTCCAGCGAACGCTCGTCGAAGAACAGCTGGTAACGCAGGCCCGAGCAGCCGCCGGGCTGCACGGCGACGCGCAGAGCGAGGTCCTCGCGGCCCTCCTGCTCCAGCAGGCCCTTGACCTTGGCCGCGGCGGCATCGGTGAGGAGGATGCCACTCTCGACGGTGGTCTCGTCCTGGACGGTCATGCTTACTCCCGGTCTGTGACGACTGTGATCCGCCAGTGCCAACCAGCGGCCTCCCGGATTCATTTCCGGAAGGTGGTGCGTTCGGGGGACATTTTTCGTCGCCCACTCCCCCACGTATCCCATGCTCGCACACCGGGCGGGGGCGGTCACCGGTCGCTCGGCCAAACCGCTACCGCCCGCACGGCGGGCACAGCAGGATGTGACGGTGATCATTCGTCAGCTGAGAGACACCGCCGAGGACGCCGAAGCAGTGAACCGGGTCTCCCGGGCGGCGTTCCGCGACCTGGACGGCCGGCCGGCGGACGCCGAGCCGGAGCCGGCGGACGCGCCGTCCCGGATCCGCCGGCTCGCGCGTTCGCGGCACCTGGCCGTCACCGACCCGCAGGGGTGCTGGATCGCCGAGCAGGACGGTGAGCCGGTGGGGGCGGCGCTGTCGCTGCGCCGTGAGGGCGTGTGGGTGCTGGCGCTGTTCGTGGTGCTGCCGTCCGCGCAGGGGCAGGGCGTGGGGCGGCTGCTGCTGGAACGGGCCGCCGCGTACGGGCGGGGCTGTCTGCGCGGGATGCTGTGCGCCTCGCCGTCGCCCGCGGCCGCGCGCCGCTACCGGGCGGCCGGGTTCACGCTGCACCCGACGATGCGGCTGACCGGCCGGGTGGACCGGGAGCGGCTGCTGGACCCGGGGGACATTCCGGTGCACGCGGGCAACGCCTCGCACCTGCACCTGCTGGACTCGGTGGACCGGCGGCTGCGGGGCGCGGCGCACGGCCCGGACCACGCGTTCATGCTGGCGCACTTCGAGGAGCTGCTGATCGCGGACACCCTGGCCGGCACCGGCTACTGCTACCGGGACGGCGGCACCGTCCAGCTGGTGGCCGCCACCTCGAAGCGGATCGCCGCCCGGCTGCTGCGGGAGGCACTGGCCCGGGTGCCGGAGGGCACCGACGCGGACGTGGAGTTCCTGACCGCCGAGCAGGAGTGGGCGGTGGACGTGGGCCTGGACCTGGGGCTGTCGCTGACCACCCGCGGCTACCTGGCGGTCCGCGGGATGCGCCCACCGGCCCCGTACATCCCGAACGGCGGCTACCTGTAGCCGCCGTTCGGTCCGCCGACCGGTCAGCGCATGGTGTCGAGGATCTCCTGGACCATCTCCATGGTGGTGCCGGGGTGCAGGAAGGCGAACCGGGCGACCGTCTCGCCGTCCCAGCCGGTGGGGGTGACGAAGCCGATCTGGTCGGCGAGCAGCTGCCGGGACCAGCGGTAGTAGTCGTCGTGGGTCCAGCCGGTGCGGCGGAAGCAGACCGCGGACAGCTGCGGGTCGTGGAGCAGTTCGAGGTGCTCGGTGTCGCGGATCAGCTGCGCGGTGTCCTGGGCCAGCCGCAGGCCGGTCTCGATGGCGTCGGTGTATGCCTGGACGCCGTGGACGGCGAGCGAGAACCAGAGCGGGAGGCCGCGGGCGCGCCGGGTGAGGTGGTAGGCGTAGTCGGTGGGGTTCCACTCGTCGCCCTCGGTGTGCAGGACGTCCAGGTAGCCGGCGTCCTGGGTGTGCACGGCGCGGGCCAGGCGCGGGTCGCGGTAGAGCAGCGCGGCGCAGTCGAACGGGGCGAACAGCCACTTGTGCGGGTCGACCACGAAGGAGTCGGCGTGCTCGATGCCGTTGTAGCGCTCGCGCACCGAGGGGGCGAACAGTCCGGCGCCGCCGTACGCGCCGTCCACGTGGAACCAGAGCTCGCGTTCGCGGGCGACCTCGGCGATGCCCTCGAGGTCGTCGATGATGCCTTCGTTGGTGGTGCCGGCGGTGCCGACCACGGCGATGACGGTCTCGGGGTGCGGGTCGGCGTCGAGGGCGGCGCGCAGGGCGGCGCCGGTGAGGCGGCGGTCGACGGCGGGGACGGGGAAGGCCTCGACGCCGATGATGTTGAAGGTGTTCTTGACCGAGGAGTGCACCTGGTCGGCGACGGCAATCCGCAGCCGGGCGTCCGGACCGACGCCCAAGCGGCGGCGGGCGGTGTCGCGGGCGACCACCAGCGCGGACAGGTTGCCGGCCGAGCCGCCGGAGACGAAGACGCCACCGGCGGTGGCGGGCAGGCCGGCCCGGTCGGCTATCAGCCGCAGCACCTGGTTCTCGGCGGCGATCGCGCCGGCCGCCTCCAGCCAGGAGATGCCCTGCAGGGAGGCGCAGGAGACCACCATGTCGAACAGCAGGGCGGCCTTGGTGGGGGCGCACGGGATGAAGGACAGGTAGCGCGGGCTGTCGGCGGAGATGACGGCGCGGGACAGCTCGTGGTCGTACAGCTTGAGCACGTCGGCGGGGTTGTTGCCGTGGTCGTTGAGCAGTCCGGCAAGGACTTCCCGCAGGTGGGCGCCGTCGCCGGGGTGGTCGAGCGGCACGGGGTCGTACTGCAGCCGTTCGCGCATGTAGTCGAAGACCAGCTCGACCAGTTCGGCGTCCGGCTTGTGCATGCGGTCGGGGGCTGCGTACACGGGTGTCCTCTTCGCTGCTGCGGTGCGTGGGGGTCATGATCAGCGTAGGCAGCGGTGCCGGGCGGGCGCGCGTCGGAACGGGGCCGGTCAGGGCCGGTTTCGTGCGTGTTCGAGGGGGGCCGCGCAGGATTCCTGCGTCAGATCAACTGAGAGAGCACGACCGAGGAACGGCTGCGCTGGACGCCGGGCTCCTTGCGGATGCGTTCGATGACGGCTTCCAGGTGGCGGGTGTCGGCGGCCCGCAGGTGGACCAGGGCGTCGGGGTCGCCGGTGACCGTCCAGGCGGCGGCGACCTCGGGGAACTGGCGCAGCGAGGCGAGCAGTTCCTCGGGCGAGGTGCGGGCCCGGCAGTAGACCTCGACGAACGCCTCGGTGCCCCAGCCGAGCAGCGCGGGGTCGAGCACCACGGTGAAGCCGCGGACCACGCCGCGCGCCCGCAGCCGGTCGATGCGGCGGCGGACGGCGGTGGCGGACAGGTTGGTGAGCAGCCCGATCTCGGCGTAGGAGGCGCGGCCGTCGCGGCTGAGGTGCTCGAGCAGCAGGCGGTCGGTGTCGTCGAAACCCGCCTGGCCGAGGTCGGGCGGCCGGTGGGTGCTCATGGCGGGGCTCCACGGGTGGTACGGGTGTGAGGGTTCGAGCCGCGGCCCCCGCACAGGGGCGGACTCTGCGGGCCCATTCTCGCCGACGCCGGGTGTCCGTTCAGTCCACCAGCAGAACGATCTTGCCGCGGGTGCGCCCTTCCGCGTTGAGGGCCTGGGCGGAGGCGGCCTGGCCGAGCGGGAAGGTGGAGGCGACCGGGACGGTGAGCAGCCCGTCGTCGGCGAGCCGGGCGACGGCGGCGAGGTCGTCGGGGTCGGGGCGGGTCCAGATGTAGTGGCCGCCGAGCCCGGTGACCCGGTAATCGACGGAGGAGGCGATCCGGGCCGGGTCCTTGACCAGGGCGGTGGAGACGTCGAGGGCGTCGCCGCCGACCAGGTCGAGCACCGCGTCCACCCCATCGGGGGCGAGGGCGCGGACGCGTTCGGCCAGGCCCTGGCCGTACTCGACGGGTTCGGCGCCGAGGCCGCGCAGGTAGGTGTGGTTGTGCGGCCCGGCGGTGCCGATCACCCGGGCCCCGAGGGCGGTGGCGATCTGGACGGCGAGCGAGCCGACGCCGCCCGCCGCGGCGTGGATCAGCACGCTCTCGCCGCGGCGCAGCCGCAGTGCGTTCACCAGCGCCTGTTGCGCGGTGAGCCCGGCAGTGGGCAGGCCGCCGGCCTCGGCCCAGCCGAGCGCGGCGGGTTTGCGGGCCAGCGTGCGGACGGGGGCGGCGACGAGTTCGGCGTAGGTGCCGTAGCCGATGACGTCCTTTCGGACGTAGCCGATCACCTCGTCCCCGGGCCGGAACTCGGTGACGGCCCCGCCGACCGCCTGCACCACGCCGGCCAGGTCGAAGCCCATGATCAGCGGGAAGCACACGTCGAGGATGCCGTCGAGGTGCCCTTCGCGGATCTTCCAGTCGACGGGGTTGACGCCGACCGCGCGGGTGCGGACGAGTACGGAGTCGGGGCCGACCTTGGGGTCCGGGAGTTCGGTGTACTCGACCACGTCGGGTCCGCCGTAGCGGTTGATCGCGATTGCCTTCATGGGTCCAGCCAACCGGGGGCACGGCAGGTTCTCGCGCGGGAAGCATCCATCCCGGTGAGCGGTTCTCGTCACATCGACAGAATGGCCATCGTCAGGCTGACGAGAACCGGTTATCATAGATAGCGTCAGATAGACGAGAAGGCTGTGTTCGAAAACGATCCGGCCGCATCAGGAGGGCAGCCGCCCGTGACCACCACCACCGAGACCTACGGCGTCGACCCCACCGCCTCGCCGCTCGCCCTGCTGCTGCTCGGCCGGGAGGCCGACCCGAACAGCGAGCGCGGCGTGGAGTGCCCCGGCGATCTGCCCGCCGCCTCCGACCCGGACCTGGTGGCGCGCGCCCGCGCCGCCAAGGAGAAGCTGGGCGACCGGGTCTTCATCCTGGGCCACCACTACCAGCGCGACGAGGTCATCGAGTTCGCCGACGTCACCGGCGACTCCTTCAAGCTGGCCCGGGACGCCGCGGCCCGCCCGGAGGCCGAGTACATCGTCTTCTGCGGCGTGCACTTCATGGCCGAGTCCGCCGACATCCTCACCTCCGAGCGCCAGCAGGTCGTGCTGCCGGACCTCGCCGCGGGCTGCTCGATGGCCGACATGGCCACCGCCGAGCAGGTCGCCGAGTGCTGGGACGTGCTCACCGACGCGGGCATCGCCGACGTCACCGTCCCGGTCTCGTACATGAACTCCTCCGCCGACATCAAGGCCTTCACCGGCAAGCACGGCGGCACCATCTGCACCTCCTCCAACGCCAAGCGGGCGCTGGAGTGGGCGTTCGAGCAGGGAGAGAAGGTGCTGTTCCTGCCGGACCAGCACCTGGGCCGCAACACCGCGGTGCTGGAGATGGGCTTCGCGCTGGAGGACTGCGTCCTCTACAACCCGCACAAGCCGAACGGCGGCCTGACCGCCGAGCAGCTGCGGGACGCGAAGATGATCCTGTGGCGCGGCCACTGCTCGGTGCACGGCCGGTTCAACCTGGACTCGGTCAACGAGGTTCGCGAGCGGATCCCCGGCGTCAACGTCCTGGTGCACCCCGAGTGCCGGCACGAGGTGGTCACCGCCGCCGACCAGGTCGGCTCGACCGAGTACATCATCAAGGCGCTGGACGCCGCCGAGCCCGGCTCCAAGTGGGCCATCGGCACCGAGCTGAACCTGGTCCGCCGCCTGGCCAAGGCGCACCCGGACAAGGAGGTCGTCTTCCTCGACCGCACCGTGTGCTTCTGCTCCACCATGAACCGGATCGACCTGCCGCACCTGGTGTGGGCGCTGGAGTCGCTCGCCGAGGGCCGGGTCCCGAACGTGATCACGGTGGACGCGGAGACCGAGAAGTACGCCAAGGCCGCGCTGGACCGCATGCTGGCCCTGCCGTAACGGTTCGCCGCAAGCCGGCTTCGGGCACGCGAGAGGGCGGGCACCCCCTGGGGGGGTGCCCGCCCTCTCGTCACGAACGGCGCCCGAACTACTCCGGGATGCCCGGGATCAGACCGTCACCCTCGGCACGCAGCAGCTCGCGAACCTGCTCCAGGGACGCCTCGGCGTCCGGCAGGATCAGGTCCGACGGCTCCAACGACTCCGCCGGCACCGGCGTACCGACCTCCCGGACGGCCGCCAGCAGGCTGCCGAGAGCGGCCTTGAAGGCCTCCTCGTCGCCCGCCTCGACGGCCTGAAGCAGATCGTCGTCCAGCTGGTTCAGCCGGTTCAGGTCGCCCTCCGCGACCTCGAACTGCCCCTCACCCAAGACCCGCATGATCATGCTGGTGCGTCTCCCCTGCTCGCGGGCTTACTTGCGGTAGTTGATGGTGGGCGGCGGCGGGGTGTCGTTCTTCCCCTGCTCGATCGCCTGCGGCTGCGAGGCGGGGGTGCCGCCCGTCAGCTCGGCCTTCATCCGGGCCAGCTCCAGCTCGACGTCGCTGCCGCCGGCCACCCGCTCCAGCTCGGCCTCGATGTCGTCCTTGCGGCCGAGGCCGCTGGCGTCGTCGAGCGCGCCGGAGGCCAGCAGCTCGTCGATCGCGCCCGCGCGGGCCTGCATCTGCGCGGTCTTGTCCTCGGCCCGCTGGATCGCCAGGCCGACATCGCCCATCTCCTCCGAGATGCCGGAGAAGGACTCGGCGATCCGGGTCTGCGCCTGGGCGGCGGTGTAGGTGGCCTTGATGGTCTCCTTCTTGGTACGGAAGGCGTCCACCTTGGCCTGGAGGCGCTGGGAGGCGAGCGTGAGCTTCTCCTCCTCGGCCTGCAGGGCCTGGTACTGCGTCTCCAGGTCGGTGATCTGGGACTGCAGGTTGGCCTTGCGGCTGAGCGCCTCGCGCGCCAGGTCCTCACGGCCGAGGGACAGCGCCTTGCGGCCCTGGTCCTCGTACTTGGAGGACTGCTGCTGCAGCTGCGTCAGCTGGAGCTCCAGGCGCTTGCGGGAGGTGGCCACGTCGGCGACGCCCCTGCGCACCTTCTGCAGCAGTTCCAGCTGCTTCTGGTAGGAGTAGTCGAGCGTTTCGCGCGGGTCCTCCGCCCGGTCCAAGGCCTTGTTCGCCTTGGAGCGGAAGATCAGCCCCATACGCTTCATGATTCCGTCGCTCATGGGCCTCGATAGCCCCCTTCTTCGGGCCTGGGTTTGCGTCTCGTGACAGGTCGAGTGTATGCGCGACGGGGTCCCCGGCGCAGTCCACCAGCCAGCAACAATGCTGCTACAGCGAGCGGCCGTTCGGCATCGTCCTCACGATCGATATCGGTTCGCATCCGGGGCCGGGCCGGAAAGCGGCCGGTCAACCCGTACGCTGGGAGTGTGTTTCGACGCCGCTCCGATGACTCCGCCGCCTCCTCGTCCGTCACGTTGACGAAGGAGGAAGAGCGGCTGCCCCGCGACCCGCAGGCCCCGAAGGGCCGGCCCACGCCCAAGCGCAGTGAGGCCGAGGCCCACCGGAAGACCCGGGTCTCCGTTCCCAAGGACCGCAAGGAGGCCGCCAGGCAGGCCCGCGAGCGGATGCGCGCCGAGCGCGAGAAGCAGCGCACCGCGCTGCTCGAGGGTGACGAGCGCGCCCTGCCGGCCCGCGACAAGGGCCCGGTACGGCGCTACGTCCGCGACTTCGTGGACTCCCGCTGGGCCGCGGCCGAGTTCTTCCTGCCGTACGCCGTCGTGGTGCTGGTGCTCAGCATCACCAAGGTGCAGTCCCTGCAGCTGATGTCCACGCTGCTGTTCATGATCTTCTTCGTGGTGGTCATCCTCGACTTCGTCCGGCTCGGCTTCACGCTGCGCAAGGGCCTCGCCGAGCGCTTCCCGAACGACAACACCGGCGGCGCCGTGATGTACGGCCTGATGCGCACCCTGCAGATGCGCCGCCTGCGGCTGCCCAAGCCCATGGTCAAGCGGGGCGAGCGGCCCTGACCGCGGAAGCGGTTCCGCCGTACTGGGCCCCGCCGGCGCAGCAGCCGGTCGGGGCCTTCGGCACGCCGGGCATCCCCGCCCAGCACGGGCTGCCGCGCGGCCGGCACGGCCGGCTGCCCGCCCGCGGCGGGCCGTACCACAGCGGGGCCGGCGAATGGCTGGAGCGGCACGGCGGACTGCACAACCTGGTCCGCCAGGAACTGGTGACCCGTCAGCTCGCCGAACAGCTCACCCGCGGCACCGCGCTGCGAGTGCTGGACGTCGGCTGCGCCGAGGGCACCCAGGCGCTGCGCCTGGCCCGCGCCGGGCACTTCGTCACCGGCATCGACCCGGACCCGGAGATGCTCGCCGTCGTCCACGAGGCGCTGGCCGCCGAACCGCCCGAGGTCCGCGACCGGGTCCAGCTGCTCACCGGCGACGGCCACCAGGTCGGCCGCTGGTTCGGACCGCGCAGCTTCGACCTGGTGCTCTGCCACGGCACCCTGATGTACCTGCCCGACCCGGACCCGATGCTCGCCTCGGTGGCCCGCATCCTGGCCCCCGGCGGGCTGCTCTCCCTGCTGGTCCGCAACGGCGACGCGCTGGCCATGCGGGCCGGGCTGACCGGCGACTGGCGGGCCTGCCAGGAAGCCTTCGACAGCACCCGCTACACCAACCGCCTCGGCCTGCCCGCCCGCGCCGACCGGCTCGCCGAACTCTCCACCACGCTCGCCGAGTTCGCCGTCCCCGTCCGCCACTGGTACGGGGTGCGGGTGTTCACCGACACCATGCCGGACGAGGCCGCCCCGGTGGACGGCCGCCAGCTCGGCCAGCTGCTCGACGCCGAGGAACGGGCCGGCAAGCAGGACCCGTACCGGCACGTCGCGGCGCTGCTGCACGTGGTCGGCGCCAAGTAGCGCGACGGGCGTCAGCCTTCGTGCAGGCTCATCGGGTAGATGTCGCGGCCGTCCTCGACCAGCACCACCCGGTCGACGCCGTCGTCCAGCAGCGTCTTCCACTCCTCGCCGATCCAGGTCTCCGCGTCGCCCTGGCTGGAGAACTCCTCGGCGCCGTCCTGGGCCACCACGGCGCCGTCGCTCTTCTCGTACCGCCAGGTCCACACCATGCCGGGCTCCTCCGGGTCAACGCTGCTGCTGAAGGGTTGCGACAGTAGCGTGCCCAGCTGGGATACGGGCATGCGCCGTCCGGCAGGATGATCGCATGGCACTCCCCCGCACCCTGCTGCTCGGCGGCGCCCGCTCCGGCAAGTCCACCCACGCCGAACAGCTGCTCGCCCCGCATCCCGACGTCCTGTACGTCGCCACCTCCGGCACCCGCGACGGCGACACCGACTGGGCACACCGCGTCGCACTGCACCGCTCCCGCCGACCCGACGGCTGGCGCACCGCGGAGACCTGCGAGCTGGAAGCCGTGCTCGCCGACGACACCGACCCCGCACCGGTACTGATCGACTGCCTGGCGCTGTGGCTGACCGCCGTGATGGACGAGCACGACGCCTGGGACGACGAACGGTGGACGGCCGGCGGCCGGGAGGCCGTCGAAACGCGCTGCGCGGCACTGGCCGCGGCCTGGGCCGCCACCCGGCGAACCGTCGTCGCGGTCTCCAACGAGGTCGGCATGGGCGTCGTCCCCGCCACCGCCTCCGGGCGGCGCTTCCGGGACACCCTCGGACGACTCAACATGGCCGTCGCCGACGCCTCCGAGCAGGTGCTGCTGGTGGTCGCCGGACAGGTGCTGACCATCAAAGCGGTGGCCGTGTAGATTGCCGAGCGATGGACACCACCGTGGATCTCGACACTTTCTCCTCGCTCGTCGAACGGCCTGACGAGAGTGCGCGGCGCGGCGCCGAGGAGCGCTGGCAGCAGTTGGCCATGCCGCGCGGCGGCCTGGGCCGGCTCCAGGAGCTGGCGGCCTGGCTGGCGTCCGCGCAGGGCGAGGCACCGACCCGCCCGCTGCGCAACAGCCGGGTCCTGCTGTTCGCCGCCGACCACGGCGTCGCCTCGCTCGGCATCTCCACCCTCGACGCCCGCGGCGGCACCGCCGACCGGGTCCGCGCCGTGCTCGACGGCACCGCGCCGGTCTCCGTACTGGCCCGCCGCTACGGCGCGGACGTCCGGGTGGTCGACATCGCGGTGGACGCCGACCCCGCCGAGTTCCCCGAAGAGGTCGTCCGCCACCGCGTCCGGCGCGGCTCCGGCCGGATCGACATCGAGAACGCGCTCAGCCTCGACGAAGCCACCCGGGCCTTCCGAGCCGGCATGGCCGTCGCCGACGAAGAGGCCGACGCCGGAACCGACCTGGTCCTGCTCGGCGACCTCGGCGTCGGCTCCACCACCGTCGCCGCCGTCCTGATCGGCGCCCTCTGCGGCACCGACGCCGCCGCCGTCACCGGCCGCGGCTCCGGCATCGACGACCGGGTCTGGATGGTCAAGTGCGCCACCATCCGCGACGCGCTGCGCCGGGCCCGCCCCGTACTCGGCGACCAGCTCGCGCTGCTCGCCGCGACCGGCGGCGCGGACTTCGCGGCGATCACCGGGTTCCTGCTGCAGGCCGCCGTCCGCAAGCTCCCCATCGTCCTCGACGGGGTGGTCACCGCGGCCTGCGCGCTGGTCGCGCAGCGGATCGCCTTCCGCGCCCCCGAGTGGTGGCAGGCCGCCGCGCTCACGGGCGAGCCCGCCCAGGCCAAGGCGTACGACCGCCTCACCCTGACCCCGCTCCAGGACACCGGCGTCACCATGGGCGAGGGCATCTCCGCGGTGCTGGCACTGCCGCTCCTGCAGGCCGCGACCGACACCCTCGCCGAGCCGACGGCCGTCCCGAGCGCGAAGCCGCTGCCGCCGCGGGCACCGGCGAAGCTGCCTACGGCGGCGGAGCTGTTGGGCCGGTACTAGCGCGGGCGGGCGCGAGAACTGCGCGAAGCGGGAGAGAGCCGTCGAAGAGCCCTTCGCCGATGAGAACTTGCACGTGAGAGGCCTGGCTGGTGAGCAACGAGAACGCGCAGCCGGGGGCCGAGCGCGCGGAGAGTCTCTCGGTGGAGCGTGTGGGGGCAGTTGACGGGCTCAGGTTCGCGTTCGGGACGTTGACGGTGTTTCGGGTGCGGGTGCACCGGTGGGACCGGGCGGCCGGTGGGGTGGCCATGGTGGTGGCGCCGGTGGTCGGGGTTGTGGTCGGGGTGTTGGCGGGCGCGGTGGGGGCGCTGGTCGCGTGGCGGGGCGGGGCGTTGTCGGGGGCGGTCGCGGTGGTGGCTGTCGGGGCGGTGGTGACGCGGGGGCTCCATCTGGACGGGGTCGCGGATGTCGCGGACGGGCTGGGGAGTGGCAAGCCTGCCGAGGACGCGTTGCGGATCATGAAGCAGTCGGACATCGGCCCGTTCGGCGTGCTGACGCTGGTGCTGCTGATGTTCGCTCAAGTCGCTGTGCTGGCAGGCCAGTTCGGGGTCTCGCTGTGGCGCGGGGCGCTCGCCGCGGCCGTCGCGGCGACGGCGGGGCGGGTCGCGCTGGCGTGGGGGTGTCTGCGGTCGGTTCCGGCCGCCCGGCCCGGGGGGCTGGGGGCGATGGTGGCCGGCACGGTGCGTCCGGTGTCGGCGGTCGTCGTGACGCTGCTGGTGGCGGGTGCGGCGGCGGCGTTGCGGTGGCAGTGCGGGGTGGCCGTGCTGCTCGGGTCGGTGGTCGCGGCGGGCCTGCTGCGGCGGTGTGTGCGGCGCTTCGGCGGGGTGACGGGTGACGTGCTGGGGGCGCTGGTGGAGACCTCGGCGACGGCGGCGCTGGTGGCACTCGCGCTGACATGACGGCGCGTCCGCGCGGGAACTCACTCACCGTCACGAGTTGCGGCGGTTCGTGCACGGGGGTAGGCGGGGCGGCGAGATCCCAATATGCGGACTACCATGCGGTGAGCACCCTGGCCCCATGCCCCGTTTTGCCGCGGAGTCTGCCTGGGTTTGCCGGTCGGCAATGGAGCCGTCACCGGCCGTGGACCGCGAAAGAACAGGACGCATTTGCCGTGACTGCACTGTCTGTGAGCACCTCCTCCGCCGCGAGCCTGCGCGCGGATGCCCTGGTGATCGGTGTCGCGAAGGGCCCCAAGGGCCTGATCGTGGCAGCCGGCGCCGAGGCGGTCGTCGAGGCGTTCGAGGGCAAGCTGGCCGAGGTCCTCACCACCCTGGGCGCCACCGGTGCCGAGGGTGAGGCGGTCAAGCTTGCCGCTCCGGCCGGGCTGAAGGCGCCGCTGGTGCTGGCCGTCGGCCTGGGCGACGCCGCCGACGGCGCGTTCGGCGCCGAGGAGCTGCGCAAGGCCGCCGGTACGGCCGCCCGCACCCTGGCCGGTTCGAAGAAGGTCGCGCTGGCGCTGCCGGCCGCCTCCGCCGAGGACGTCGAGGCGGTCGCGCTGGGCGCCCTGCTCGGCTCGTACGCGTTCGGCACCTACAAGGCCGAGGTGGCGAAGGCCCCCGTCGCCGAGCTGGTCGTGCTGGCCGACCGCAAGGGCTCGAAGGACGCCAAGGCCGCCGTCGAGCGCGCCACGGCGCTCGGCGAGGAGATGAACCGGGCCCGTGACCTGGTCAACACCGCCCCGAACGACCTGAACCCGAAGTCCTTCGCCGCGATCGCCCAGGCGGCCGGCAAGGAGCACGGCCTGAAGGTCGAGGTGCTGGACGAGAAGGCGCTGACCAAGGGCGGCTTCGGCGGCATCCTCGGCGTCGGCACCGGCTCGGCCAACCCGCCGCGGCTGGTGAAGGTGGCCTACACCCACCCGAAGGCGCAGGCCTCGCTGGCGTTCGTCGGCAAGGGCATCACCTACGACTCGGGCGGCATCTCGCTGAAGCCGGCCGGTCACAACGAGACCATGAAGTGCGACATGGCCGGTGCCGCCGCGGTGTTCGCCGCCGTGGTCGCCGCCAAGCGCCTGGGTCTGCAGGTCAACGTGACGGCGTGGCTGGCGCTGGCGGAGAACATGCCGTCCGGCACCGCGACCCGCCCCGGCGACGTGCTGCGGATGTACGGCGGCAAGACCGTCGAGGTGCTGAACACCGACGCCGAGGGCCGCCTGGTGCTGGCCGACGCGATCGTCCGGGCCGGCGAGGAGCAGCCCGACGTGATCATCGACGTGGCGACCCTGACCGGCGCCATGATGGTGGCGCTGGGCAGCCGCACCTTCGGTGTGATGGCCAACGACGACGAGCTGCGCACCAAGCTGCACGAGACCGCGGGCGCGGTGGGCGAGGCCTCCTGGCCGATGCCGCTGCCGGCCGACCTGCGCAAGGGCATGGTCGAGTCGACCGTCGCGGACCTGGCGAACATGGGCGAGCGGATGGGCGGCGGCCTGGTGGCCGGTCTGTTCCTGAAGGAGTTCGTCGCCGAGGGCATCGACTGGGCGCACCTGGACATCGCCGGCCCGGCGTTCAACGAGGGTGCCGCGTCCGGCTACACCCCGAAGGGCGGCACCGCCAGCGCGGTGCGCACCCTGGTCCGCTTCGCGGAGGACACCGCCGCGGGCAAGTGACCCGTTGATCGACGCGTGGGGCCCGGCACCGATGGTGCCGGGCCCCACGTGCATTACCAGCCAGTAGCAGCCGCGCCAACCCGGCCGACTGTTCGCCTCCGGCGAAACTTGATTCCGCAGAGCGGAACTGCTACGGCGAAGCCCCCCGAACGGACTACCTCCGATTGCCGATTTCACGCCCGTGAGCTGGGACGATACCTCCGGGAGCGGGTCACCCCACCGCTCCGCGCGCCGCACCGGGCCCGGGCCGGGGCACCCTCCGACGCCACCCGCCGCCAACAAGTGCAAAGATGTATTTCCGGCACGACTGGGCGCCCTTACAAGGGCTCTCACCCACCGGACCGCGACCGGCCCGGCGATCCGCACCTTTTGCATGGAGGACGTGACGTGGCGAACGACGCCAGCACCGTTTTCGACGTAGTCATTCTCGGCGGCGGAAGCGGCGGCTACGCCGCGGCCCTCCGCGGCGCTCAGCTGGGCCTGAGCGTCGCGCTGATCGAGAAGGGTGAGCTGGGCGGCACCTGCCTGCACCGCGGCTGCATCCCGACCAAGGCGCTGCTGCACGCCGCCGAGGTCGCCGACGAGACCCGCGAGGCCGCCGACTTCGGCGTCCTGGCCACCTTCCAGGGCATCGACATCAAGGGCGTCCACAAGTACAAGGACGACGTCGTCGCCGGCCTGTACAAGGGCCTGCAGGGCCTGGTCGCCTCCCGCAAGGTCACCTTCATCCAGGGCGAGGGCCGGCTGTCCTCGCAGACCTCGGTGGACGTCAACGGCCAGCGCATCGAGGGCCGCCACATCGTCCTCGCCACCGGCTCCGTGCCGCGCTCGATCCCGGGCCTGGACATCGACGGCGACCGGATCATCTCGTCCGACCACGCGCTGAAGCTGGACTACATCCCGAAGTCGGCGATCATCCTCGGCGGCGGCGTCATCGGCTGCGAGTTCGCCTCGGTCTGGAAGTCCTTCGGCGTCGACGTCACCATCGTCGAGGGCCTGCCGCACCTGGTGCCGCTGGAGGACGAGAACTCCTCCAAGCTGCTGGAGCGCGCGTTCCGTAAGCGCGGCATCAAGTTCGAGCTGAAGTCCCGCTTCTCCGGCGTGGAGTACACCGCCGAGGGCGTCAAGGTCTCCACCGAGAACGGCAAGACCATCGAGGCCGACGTGCTGCTCGTCGCCATCGGCCGCGGCCCGGTCTCGACCGGCCTGGGCTACGAGGAGCAGGGCGTCGCGATGGACCGCGGCTACGTCCTGGTCGACGAGTACCTGCGCACCAACGTGCCGACCATCTCCGCCGTCGGCGACCTGGTCCCGACCCTGCAGCTGGCCCACGTCGGCTTCGCCGAGGGCATCCTGGTGGCCGAGCGGATCGCCGGCCTCAAGGTCGTCCCGATCGACTACGACGGCATCCCGCGGGTGACGTACTCCAACCCGGAGGTCGCCTCCGTCGGCCTGACCGAGGCCAAGGCCGTCGAGCAGTACGGCAAGGAGAAGGTCGTCACCCTCAAGTACAACCTGGCGGGCAACGGCAAGAGCAAGATCCTCAAGACCGCCGGCGAGATCAAGCTGGTCCAGGTCAAGGACGGCGCCGTCGTGGGTGTCCACATGGTCGGCGCCCGCATGGGCGAGCAGGTCGGCGAAGCCCAGCTGATCTACAACTGGGAGGCCCTGCCCGCCGAGGTCGCGCAGCTGATCCACGCGCACCCGAGCCAGTCCGAGGCCCTGGGCGAGGCCCACCTCGCGCTGGCCGGCAAGCCGCTGCACGCGCACGACTGATCGCGCCCCCGTCCCCCTTCATTCCTGAACGCAAGACTTGATAGGAGTCGCTGGAACCATGGCGGTCTCAGTAACACTGCCCGCGCTGGGCGAGAGCGTGACCGAAGGCACCGTCACCCGCTGGCTGAAGGCCGAGGGTGAGCGCGTGGAGATGGACGAGCCGCTGCTCGAGGTCTCCACCGACAAGGTCGACACCGAGATCCCGGCGCCGGCCTCCGGCATCCTGGCCGCGATCAAGGTCGGCGAGGACGAGACCGTCGAGGTGGGCGCCGAGCTGGCGGTCATCGACGACGGCTCCGGCGCCCCGGCTGCCGCTCCGGCCCCGGCCGCCGCCGAGGCCCCGGCCGCGCCGGTTGCCGAGGCCGCTCCGGTTGCTCCGGTTGCGGAGGCCCCCGCGGCTCCCGCGCCGGTCGCCGAGGCCCCGGCCGCCGCTCCGGTTGCCGCCGCTCCGGCCGCCGACGCCACCCCGGTGGTGCTGCCCGCGCTGGGCGAGTCGGTCACCGAGGGCACCGTCACCCGCTGGCTGAAGGCCGAGGGTGACACCGTCGAGGTCGACGAGCCGCTGCTCGAGGTCTCCACCGACAAGGTCGACACCGAGATCCCCTCCCCCGTGGCGGGCACCCTGGTGAAGATCCTGGTCGGCGAGGATGAGACCGCCGAGGTCGGCGCCCAGCTGGCGCTGATCGGCGCCGCGGGTGCGGTCGCCGCTGCCCCGGCCGCCGCTCCGGCCGCTCCCGCTGCTCCGGCCCCGGCCGCCACTCCGGCCGCTCCGGCCGCTCCGGCTCCGGCTCCGGCCGCTCCGGCTCCGGTGGCTGCTGCTCCGGCTCCGGTCGCTGCCCCGGCCCCCGCGCCGGTCGCGCCCGCCGCCCCGGTCGCCCCGGCTCCGGCCGCTCCGGTCGCCGCTCCGGCTCCGGTTGCCGCCGCCCCGGCCGCTGCCGCTCCGGTCGCGGACGCCGGTGACGCCTACGTCACCCCGCTGGTGCGCAAGCTCGCCGCCGAGCACGGTGTCGCGCTGGCCTCGGTCGCCGGTACCGGCGTCGGTGGCCGCATCCGCAAGCAGGACGTGATCGCCGCCGCCGAGGCCGCGAAGGCAGCGCCGGCTCCGGTCGCCGCCGCCCCCGCTGCCGCCGCTGCCCCGGCGAAGGCCGCCGCCGCGCCGTCCGCGCTGCGTGGCCAGACCGTCAAGATGACCCGCATGCGCAAGGTCATCGGCGACAACATGATGAAGGCCCTGCACGAGCAGGCGCAGCTGACCAGCGTGGTCGAGGTGGACGTCACCAAGATCATGTCGCTGCGCGCGAAGGCGAAGGACTCCTTCCTGGCCCGCGAGGGCGTGAAGCTGTCCCCGATGCCGTTCTTCGTGAAGGCCGCCGCCCAGGCGCTGAAGGCCCACGCGGGCATCAACGCCCGGATCAACGAGGCCGAGGGCACCATCACCTACTTCGACACCGAGAACATCGGTATCGCGGTGGACTCCGAGAAGGGTCTGATGACCCCGGTCATCAAGGGTGCGGGCGACCTGAACATCGCCGGTATCTCGAAGAAGACCGCGGAGCTGGCGTCGAAGGTCCGCGGCAACAAGATCACCCCGGACGAGCTGTCCGGTGCGACCTTCACCATCTCCAACACCGGTTCGCGCGGTGCGCTGTTCGACACCGTCATCGTTCCGCCGAACCAGGCCGCCATCCTGGGCATCGGCGCGACCGTGAAGCGCCCCGTGGTGATCGAGGCCGACGGCGGCACCGCCATCGGCATCCGCGACATGACCTACCTGTCGCTCTCCTACGACCACCGCCTGGTGGACGGCGCGGACGCCGCCCGCTACCTGGTCGCGGTCAAGGAGATCCTGGAGGCCGGCGAGTTCGAGGTCGAGCTCGGCCTGTAAGGCATCCCCGGTTTCGTCCGGAAGCCCCGCACCGTCCCCGGACGGTGCGGGGCTTCGGCGTGTCCGGGCACTTGTCGGGCTGTGCCGTCAGCGGTGCGATCGGGTGCGGGCGCGGTGCGGATTGTGGATGCTGGAGCGGTGATGGACGAGACGGCATTCTGGCAGCTGATCGACGACTCCCGGGACGCGGCCGGGGGTGACCCGGACGAGCAGGCGCAGTCCCTGGTGGAGCGGCTGATGGGGCTGACCCCGGACGATGTGCTGGACTTCGCCCGGCAGTTCGAGGCGCGGTTCCAGCGGGCGTACACGGTTGAGCTGTGGGGCGCCGCGTACCTGCTGCTGGGCGGGGCCTCCGAGGACAGCTTCGACTACTTCCGCTGCTGGCTGATCGGCCAGGGCCGGGAGGTGTTCGAGGGCGGGGTGCACGAGCCGGACCAACTCGCGGGCCTGCTACCGGACTTCGACGACGAGGAGGACGGCGACGCGGAGGAGCTCGGGTACGCCGCCGACGAGGCGTACGAGCGGCTGACCGGGCTGCCGCTGCCGGACCTGGGGGTGCGTCAGCCCCCCGCGCCGCAGGGCGTCCCGTTCGACTTCGCGGACAAGGCGGCGATGGCGGCCCGTTACCCGCGGCTGTGGGAGCTGTACGGGGACTGACGGCCTGTTGGGCGGGGCGGGTGGCGGCCGTCCGGGTGCGGGACGGGTGACGGCCTGTTGGGCGGGGCGGGTGGCGGCCGTCCGGGTGCGGGCCCGCCACCGGCTCCGTGCGGTCAGTGCAGGGCGCGGCCCATCCAGACGTCGTCCACGTAGGCGCCGTCCAGCAGGAAGTGCTCGGGCAGCACGCCGAGCACCTGGAAGCCGTTGCGCTCGTACAGGCGGCGGGCGGGCGCGTTGTGGCTGAGCACCCGCAGGGTCATCCGGCGGGCGCCTGCGGTGCGGGCGGCGTCGCAGGCGGCGGTGATCAGGGCGTCGCCGATGCCCCGGCCGCGGGCCTCCGGGTGCACCGCCAGGCCCTGGATCTGGCGGACGTGGGCGCTGGAGGCCAGCGGGATCTCCTGCAACTGACGGATGTAGCCGACGATGCGGCCGTCGAGTTCGGCGAGCAGGTACTGCTCGGGCGGGTGCTGCTGGTCGAAGACCGGCGCGTCGGCGGCGCCCTTCGGGGCGACCTCGCTGAGCGTGGACCAGGTGGCGTGGTCGAGGGCGCGGATCGCCTGCTCGTCCTGCTCCGCAGCGGGTCGGATGATCGGATTGGTCGATGGCATGGCGGCCATGCTAGGCGCTCGCCCGCGGATCCTGCCGGGAATTGTCGCCCCGCTCGCGGGCGGGCGGCCCGGCTGCCCGGGCGGGCCGGTAAGGGCTGCGAGGATGGCCGGTATGCGTATCGCGGTGACAGGTTCCACGGGGTTGATCGGGTCCGCGCTGGTGGGCTCCTTGGTCGGGGACGGGCACGAGGTGCTGCGGCTGGTGCGGCGGCGTTCGCGCACCGGCCCGCAGCCGGACGGGACGGTCGGGGTGGGGTGGAACCCGCTCCTGATGCAGATCGACGACGCCGCGCTGGAGGGCGTCGACGCGGTGGTGCACCTGGCCGGGGCGGGCGTCGGGGACCGGCGCTGGTCGGACGCCTACCGGCGGGAGATCCGGGACAGCCGGGTGCTCGGCACCGAGACGCTGGCCGCCGCGCTGGCCCGGCTGAAGACCCCGCCGAAGGTGCTGGTCAGCGCCTCCGCGGTCGGCTGGTACGGGCAGACCGGGGACCAGCTGATCGACGAACAGGCGCCCAGCGGCAGCGACTTCCTGTCCGAGGTGTGCCAGGAGTGGGAGCGGGCCGCGCAGCCCGCCGCGGCGGCCGGGATCCGGGTGGTGCACCCGCGCACCGGGCTGGTGCTCGACCCGAAGGGCGGCGCGGGGGCCCGGCTGCTGCCGCTGTTCAAACTCGGCCTGGGCGGTCGGCTCGGCAACGGCAAGCAGTACTGGAGCCTGATCTCGCTGGCCGACGAGGTGGCCGCGCTCCGTTTCCTGATCGACCACCAGGACATCAGCGGCCCTGTCAACCTTGCCGGGCCCGATCCCGTCACCAACGGTGAGCTGACCGCAGAGCTGGCCAGGCAACTGGGGCGACCCGCGGTGTTCGCGGTGCCGGAGTGGACACTGCGCGCAGTGCTCGGGGAGATGGCGGTCGAGGTGGTCGGCAGTCACCGGGTGGTACCGAAAGCCCTGGTGGAGGCGGGATTCGAGTTCCGTCACCCGGATCTGGCGTCGATCGTGGCGGCGGCGCTCGGGCGGCCCGGGCACTGACGGAGCGTCGAGGGGGCGCACAGGTGCACAGGGACGGCGCGTGGGGCGTGAACGGTGACCGTGCGCGCCCACTCCCGCCTCGCGCGCCCCGTTTGGCGCACGGTGGGTGACGGAGCCGCCCCACCGTGTCTCCCCCGCCAGTGGTATGAACCGATTGGGTGGCGGCCGGCGGTCTGGGTGGCCGGGTGACGGGGCATCACCTTCGACGGACCAAGTTGTCCTCGCTCCCCGCTGCCCGCCCCGGCACCCACCCGCTCACTCGCGGGCGCTGCCGCGCGCGGCGGCAGCGGAGGGCTCCGCCAGGGAGGGAGCACCCACTCGTGCCCGCACATGACTTCATCAGCCGTGTCCACGCCACCGACCCCGACGCGATCGTGGTCGGCGCAGGCCTCGCCGGGCTGACCGCCGCCACCGCGCTCACCGCCCAGGGCCTGCACGTCCAGGTCCTGGAGGCCACCGAACGCGTCGGCGGCCGCACGGCCACCCGGGAACTCGACGGCTTCCGCCTCGAGCTCGGCGGCCACCTGCTGAACACCGCGTTCCCCGAACTCGGCCGCCACCTGGACGTCGACCGGCTGGACCTGCGCCCGCTCGCCCCCGGCGTCCTGATGCACAGCAGCGGCCGCACCTACCGGGTCGGCGACCCCCAGCTCACCCCCGCCCGGCAGGCCGCCACCCGCAGCCCGCTCGGCACCCCACTGGACCGGGCCCGGCTGGCCGGCGCACTCGCCCGGCTCGCCGCCACCCCCACCCCCCGGCTGCTGACCCGTCACGAGACCACCGCCGCCCGGGCGCTGGCCGACCGCGGCCTGCCCGGCCGCACCGTGGACGGCTTCCTGCGGCCGCTGCTCGCCGCGCTGCTCTCCGACCCGGCACTCGGCACCTCCAGCCGGGTCGCCGACCTGGTGCTCCGCGCCTACGCCCGCGGCCGGCTGTGCGTCCCCGCCGCCGGGATCGGCGCCGTCGCCACCGAGTTGGCGGCGAGGCTCCCGGAGGGCACCCTGCGTACCGGCGTCACCGTCACCTCGGTCGGCACGGACGGCGTGGAGACCGCCGCGCACGGCCGGATCCGGGCCCGCGCGGTGATCGTCGCCACCGACGCCGCGACCGCCACCACGTTCCTCCCCGGCCTGCGGCAGCCCGGGTTCCACCCCGTCACCACCTACTACCACGCCGCCAACCGCTCGCCGCTGGGCGAACCACTGCTGCTGTTGGACGCCGAACGCACCGGCATCTCCCACTCACTGGTCCTCAGCGACGCCGACCCGTCCTACGCCCCCGACGGCCGGGCCCTGATCGCCACCACCGTCCTCGGCCGCCGCGCCTTCGACTCCGGCGGCCCGTCCGGCGACGAGCCGGTGGTGCGGCGACGGCTGGCCGAGCTGTACGGCACCTCCACCGCCGGATGGGAGTTCCTGACCGTCCGCCACGTCCCCGACGCGGTGGTCTCGATGCCCCCGCCGCACCACTTCCGCCGCTCAGTCCGGCTCCTGGCCGGCCTCTACGTGTGCGGCGACCACCGGGACACCGGGACCATCCAGGGCGCACTTGCCTCTGGCCGGCGGGCCGCGAGCGCGGTGCTGCGCGACCTGGGGGTACGGGCGGAACCCTCGGTGGTGGAGGCGGCAGCGTAGTCAGGGGCCCGGGGGACTGGAGGTCGAGGCGGGGACCAGAAACGGCGGAACGCTCAGCGCCCCGTTGCTCATCCGCAGACTCGGCCCCGCCGTTCCCCGGGCCCCTGATGGCTCGTCCCCCTGGCCCCTGCGGGACCCTAGATCACTCCCGCCTGCCGGGTCGCCTCCTCGAAGGCGCGGGCCGCGGGGGTGGTGCGGTAGGGGGCCAGGCGGCGGTGGAAGTCTCGGAGGTATTCGACGGTGCGGGCGGAGCGCATTTCGCCGGCGGCGCGGAGGCTGTCGGTGGCCATCGAGCAGGACTCGTCGACGTCTCCCATGCCGAGGCGGGCGGAGGCGAGGACGAGGCGGCACAGGATGCGGCTGCGGGCGTACGCGGGGGCGCGCAGGCGCAGGGACTTCTCGGCGTGCTGGGCGGCGGGGCGCCACTGCTGGAGGTCGCGGTAGCAGTGGGCGAACTCGTCGGCGAGTTGGGCGTCGTCGAAGTAGCGGGCCCAGGACGGGACGTCGTCGCCGCTGCGGGCGGTGGCGAGGGCCCGTTCGCAGCGGACCAGGGCGGTGGTGCAGGCCCGGACGTCGCCGGCCAGGGCGTGGCCGCGGGCCTCGGCGGCGTGCATCAGGGCCTGGACGACGGGTGCGGCGGTGGTGCCGACGCCCTGTTGGGCGACCCGGGCGAGCTGGATGGCTTCCCGGGCGTGGCCGAGGTGGACGGCCTGCTGGCTCATGGTGGTCAGGACGAAGCCGCCGAGGATCCGGTCTCCGGCCGCCTGGGAGAGGCGCAGGGCCTGGACGAAGTAGCGCTGGGCGAGGCCGTGCGCGGCGATGTCGAAGGACGTCCAGCCGGCCAGCCTGGTCAGGTCGGCGACGGCGCCGAACAGGGCGCGGCCGATCTGTTCGCCGTAGCGGCCGCGGAGCATGGGTTCGGCCTCGCTCTCCAGGTAGCGGACCAGCGCCTGCCGGGCGTGGCCGCCGCCGTAGGCGTGGTCGAGGGCCCGGAAGAGGTCTCCGACGGCGCGGATGGCGGCGATGTCGCCGCGGCCGACCCGGACGGGGGGACGGGCCTCGCGGGGGTCTGCGGCGGCGGGTTCGAGGGTGCCGCCGGTGGGGCGGCGGGCGCCCTGCTGGGGGACGCGGGGGCCCGGCGGGGGTGTGCGCAGTTCCTCGGCGCTGAGGGTGGTGCCGTCCCGGGCGACGCGTTCGTCGGTGCGGCCGATCAGCCAGTCGCGGCTGGGGACGACCAGTCCGGCGGGGGTGAAGGCGATCTTGCGCAGTTCGGCGTAGGGGCCGTTGTCCTTGCGCCACATGGAGGCGACGATGTCGACGGCCTCCTGCGGGGTCTCGGCGAACTCCAGCCCGGCGTAGACCGGGGCGCAGGCGTCCAGGCCGACGTCCTGGGCGGTGAGGCGGCGGCCGAGGCGGCGGGTGAAGACCTCGGCGATCAGCGCCGGGGTGGCGCCGCGCGGCTGCTGGCCGCGCAGCCAGCGCGTCACGGAGGTCTTGTCGTACCGCAGGTCGAGGCCGTGTTCCAGGCCGAGTTGGTCGACCCGGCGGGCGAGGCCGGCGTGCGAGAAGCCGGACTCCTCGATGAGTGCCGCGAGTTGGGGGTTCTGGGCGCGCCCGCCCGACGCTGCGTCGGCCGGCTCGGCGGCGCGCGAAGGGGTCTCGGCCGCTCCGGTTTGACGCGGGTCGAGCGGGTCGAGCGGTCGGTACGCCGGGCTGTCGATTACTGGCCGTTGGGGCATAGCAGTCCACACCTCTCAGGCACCGTTCCGGCCCCTCCTGCCCGGGACAGCGCCCCCTGATCGGGAATCGGCGCGAATGTAGCGAGCATTGGGGCGCTATGGGTGGATTCGGCCCATCGATCCTCCGAACGGGTGAACCAGGCCCGCCCGTTCTGAGGAAGCCCGGGTGCCGCGTGTTTGAGTTCGAGGGCCGTTGCCCGCGTTCGGACGGCATGGCGCGTGCCACCATGCATGGCAGGGATGCTGTGGTGTTCGCCCACATCGTTGCGGGGGCCGCGGATTCCTACCGTTCTCGGCCATGGACACCACTTCTGCCTCCCTCCCCCAGCCCCCGCTGCTCGGCCGCACCGCGCTGGTCACCGGCGCCGCCTCCGGCATCGGCAAGGCTTGCGCGGAGGCGTTCGCCGCGGCCGGCGCGCGCGTGTACGTCGTCGACCTGGCCGCCGCGCCCGCCGAGGAGCTGGCGGAGCGGATCGGCGGGGTCGCGCACGTGACCGACCTGTCGGACCCGGAGGCGGTGGACGCGCTGCCCGCCGACGCGGACATCGTGGTCAACAACGCCGGCCTGCAGCACGTCGCGCCGGTGCACGAGTTCCCGATGGAGCGGTTCACGCTGATCCAGCGGGTCATGGTGGAGGCCCCGTTCCGGATCCTGCGCCGCACCCTGCCGCACATGTACGCGCGCGAGTGGGGCCGGGTGGTCAACATCTCCTCGGTGCACGGCCTGCGCGCCAGCGCCTTCAAGTCGGCCTACGTGACGGCCAAGCACGGGCTGGAGGGCCTGAGCAAGACGGTCGCGCTGGAGGGCGCCCCGTACGGGGTGACCAGCAACTGCATCAACCCGGCGTACGTGCGCACCGCGCTGGTGGAGAAGCAGATCGCCGCGCAGGCGCTGGCGCACGGCATCCACGAGGACGAGGTGGTGGAGCAGATCATGCTCGACCGCACCGCCGTGAAGCGACTGATCGAACCGGAGGAGGTGGCGCAGCTGGCGGTGTGGCTGTGCACGCCGAACGCCTCCTACATCACCGGCGCGAGCCTGCCGGTGGACGGCGGCTGGACCGCGCACTGAGTCCGGCCGAAACGGGCCGATAGGGTCCTGACTCTCCCTCACCCCCCACCTCCTGCAAGGGGACATCACTGATGGCTGCCTCTCCCGACGTCGCGAGACCCGCCTCCCTGCCCCGGGTGGTCGCCGCCTCGCTGATCGGCACCACGATCGAGTGGTACGACTATTTCTTGTACGGATCGGCGGCGGCGCTGGTCTTCGGGCACGTGTTCTTCCCGAAGTCGGATCCGCTGACGGGCACTCTGCTGTCCTTCCTCACCTACGCGATCGGGTTCGCCGCCCGGCCGCTGGGCGCGCTGGTGTTCGGGCACTTCGGCGACCGAATAGGCCGCAAGAAGCTGCTGGTGCTGTCCCTGCTGCTGATGGGCGGCGCGACCACCCTGATCGGCTGTCTGCCGACGTACAACCAGATCGGCGTGGCGGCGCCGGTGCTGTTGACGGTGCTGCGGCTGGTGCAGGGCTTCGCGCTGGGCGGCGAGTGGGGCGGGGCGGTGCTGCTGGTCTCCGAGCACGGCGACCAGAAGCGGCGCGGTTTCTGGGCGTCCTGGCCGCAGGGCGGCGCGCCGGCGGGCAACCTGCTGGCGGCCGGCGTGCTGTCGGTGATGACGTCCGTCCAGTCGGACGCGGCGTTCCTGGCCTGGGGCTGGCGGGTGCCGTTCCTGCTGTCGGCGGTACTGGTGATGGTGGGCCTGTGGATCCGGCTGGCGGTGGACGAGTCGCCGCTGTTCAAGGCGGCGCTGGCGGCCGCCGAGCAGCGCGCCGAGAAGGAGAAGCCGCCGCTGGTGGCGGTGCTGCGCGACCACTGGCGGGACGTGCTGGTCGCGATGGGCGCCCGGATGGCGGAGAACATCTCGTACTACGTGATGACCACCTTCGTCCTGGCGTACGCCGTCGGCCACGCCCACCTGCCCAAGCAGACCGCGCTGAACGCCGTACTGATCGGCTCGGCGATCCAGTTCGCGCTGATCCCGCTGTTCGGGGCGCTCTCCGACCGGGTCGGCCGCAAGCCGGTCTACCTGGTCGGCGCGGTCGGCGTCGGCATCTGGGCCTTCGTGTTCTTCGGCATGGTCGACACGAAGGACTTCACCTCGCTGGTCACCGCCATCACCGTCGGCCTGTTCTTCCACAGCATGATGTACGCCCCGCAGGCCGCGTTCTTCGCCGAACTGTTCGCCACCCGCACCCGCTATTCCGGCGCGTCCATCGGCGCCCAGTTCTCCTCCGTCGCGGCCGGCGCCCCCGCCCCGCTGATCGCCACCGCGCTGCTCAAGGACTACGACAGCGCCACCCCGATCGCCGTGTACGTGGCGATCGCCGCCGCGATCACCGTCCTCGCCGTGCTGTGCGGCCGGGAGACCCGCGGCGCCGACCTCGCCGAGGCGGACGACGCTCGGGTGGACTCCGTGAAGGCCGCTACGACGGCCTGAGCACTTCCGACAAAATCAGGGCCGCGTCACCGGGCAATCCGCCCGGCGGCGCGGCCCCGGCCCGTTTCGCGACAGCGACAGCGACAGCGACAGGCCGCGGGCAACGGGGGCCACGGGGGGCACGAGTGACAGGGAAGACCGAATGGACCGCCACACCACCGCCGCACCGGCGCTGCGCCGACTCCTCGACCTGCTGGCGACCGGCGCCGCCACCGAGGACTTCGGCGAAGTCCTCGCCGACGCCCGCCGGCAGGGCGCACCCGCCCAGGTCCTGACCGAGATCGACGACGCCACCTGGCAGGCCCTGCGGGTGCACCGGACGATGCGTCAGCACCGCCGCCGCGAAGCCGAACTGACCGCGCTGTTCGACACCGCCGGCGACCTCGCCGCCTCCCGCGACCTCGACGCCGTGCTGCAGGCCATCGTCCGCCGCGCCCGGATGCTGCTCGGCACCGACACCGCGTACCTCACGCTCCCCGACGAGCAGGCCGGCGACACCTACATGCGGGTCACCGACGGCTCCGTCTCGCCGCTCTTCCAAACCCTGCGGCTCAGCCTCGGCGACGGCCTCGGCGGCCTGGTCGCGCAGACCGCCCGCCCCTACGCCAGCCACGACTACCGCATCGACGAGCGCTTCCGGCACACCGGCCAGATCGACGCGGGCGTGCTCGACGAGGGCCTGGTCGCCATCATCGGCGTGCCGCTGCTGCTCGGCGGCACCGTGATCGGCGTGCTGTTCGCCGCCGACCGCACCCCCCGGGCCTTCTCCCCCGACGAGGTCGCGCTGCTGTGCACCCTCGCCGCGCACGCCGCGATCGCCCTGGACACCGCCAAATCGCTGGCCGACACCCGCGCCGCGCTCGCCGAACTCGCCACCGCCAACGCCGTCATCCGCGCCCACGCGGGCTCCGTCCAGCGCGCCGAACAGGCCCACGACCGGCTCACCGACCTCGTCCTGCGCGGCGCGGAGGTCGGCGACGTGGCCGCCGAGGTGGCCGCGCTGCTCGACGGCGAGGCCTCCGTCCACGACGCCGAGGGCGCCCCGCTCACCGGCCCCGGCGGCGCCCCCGACGGCCTCTCCGACGCCGTCGCCGCCTCCCGCGCCGGCGGCCACGCCGTGCGGCACGGCGCCGAGTGGGTGTGCGCGGTGCTGGCCGGCCAGGAACTGCTCGGCTCGCTCGTCCTGCACGGCAGACCCGAACTCGACGACGCCGACCGGCGGGTGTTCGAACGCGCGAGCGTGGTCACCGCGCTGCTGCTCCTGCTGCGGCGCTCGGTCGCCGAGACCGAGAACCGCGTCCGCGGCGAACTGCTGGCCGACCTGCTCACCGCCCCCGACCGCGACCCGGCCGGCCTCACCGCCCGCGGCCGCCGTCTCGGCGTCGACCTGGGCCGCCCGCACCTGGTGCTGGTCGCGGTCGCCGCGGACGTCAGTGCCCGGGAACGGCTGGCCGGTGCCGCGGCCCGGTACCTGTTCGGCTCGCGCGGCATCAGCGCCGAGTTCGGCGACGGCGTGGTGCTGCTCGTCCCGCACGACGGCACCGGCGACGGCGCGGTCGCCGCCCTCGCCGCGGAACGCCTCGCCCGGCTGGTAGGGGTGCCCGTCACCGTCGGCACCGGCCGCGCCGCCAGCGGGCCCGTCCCGCTGGCCGCGGCCTACGCGGAGGGCGTGCGCTGCGTCCGGGCCCTGCGCGTGCTCGGCCGCGAGGGCGACGGCGCGTGCGCGACCGACCTCGGTTTCCTCGGCGTCCTGCTCGGCGACGGCCACGACGTCGAGGGCTTCGTCCGCGCGACGCTCGCCCCGCTCCTCGACTACGACGCCAAGCGCGGCACCGAACTCGTCCGCACCCTCCGCGCCTACTTCGACTGCGGCGGCAGCCTGACCCGGGCCAAGGACCTGCTACACGTCCACGTGAACACGGTCGTCCAGCGGCTCGACCGGGTCGAGGTGCTGCTCGGCCGCGACTGGAACCAGCCGGAGCGGGCGCTGGAGCTCCAACTGGCGCTCAGGCTCTTGCTGTTGGCCGGGGAGTAATCAGGGTGCGAAACCGGGGGCGCGTGGGGGTACCTCCCGGCCCGCCAGGGCTGGGGGAGAACTGTGCGAAGCGGAAGGCGAGCGTCGGCAGGATCGCGCCTCCGACGGCCAGTTGCGCGCGGGCGCGACCAACGTGCGGGAAGGTCGCGCCCGAGCGCAGGCGTACAGTGGCGAGGTTGGGCTGAGCCGGCCGGCAGGGAGCATGCAGTGAGCGAGAACGTGCGGTTCGTGCGGATGGGGATAGGCGAACGGACCGTCCCCTACCAGGAAGCGTGGGCGGAGCAGCAGCGGCTGCACGCGTTGCGGGTCGCGGACGAGATTCCGGACACGGTGCTGCTGCTGGAGCACGACCCGGTGTACACGATGGGCAAGCGCACCAACCCGGAGGACCTGCCGCTGGACGGGACGCCGGTGGTGGAGGTGAACCGTGGTGGGGAGATCACCTGGCACGGCCCGGGCCAGCTGGTGGGGTACCCGATCGTGAAACTGCCGGACCCGATCGACGTGGTGGCGTACGTGCGGCGGCTGGAGGAGGCGCTGATCCGGGCGTGCACCGAGTTCGGGGTGGAGACCACCCGGATCGAGGGCCGCAGCGGGGTGTGGAAGCTGGGCGCGGAGATCCCGGGCGCGGTGGTGGACCCCTCGCAGGTGGTGGAGATCGGCAAGCTGACGCTGCGGATGGGCCTCCCGCTGGGCATCGACCCGCGTCTCGCGGGCCCCGAGTACGCCCCGTCCAACGCGGGCCAGCGCGGCGACGACCGCAAGCTCGCGGCGATCGGCGTGCGGGTGGCGCGCGGCGTGACCATGCACGGCTTCGCGCTGAACTGCGACCCGGACATGACGTACTTCGACAAGATCGTCCCGTGCGGCATCCGGGACGCCGGCGTGGCCTCGCTGAGCGGCGAGCTGGCCCGTCCGTTCGCGGTCGCGGACGCCGTCGGGACGGTGGAGCGGACGCTGACCGAGGTGTTCGCCGAGCTGCCCGAGCCGGCCGTCAAGGTCTGATCGCGGGCCGGTCGCGGAATCGGCGCGCCGCGCCCGGTGTTGCCTTCCGAATAAAGGCCCGGGGCCCGGCGCAGGCCATCGAAGCAACGGCGTACCCTTTGGGGTACCCCGTCTAGTTCTAGGAGTCGCACGTGTCCGCTGTCGCACCCGACGGCAGGAAGCTTCTCCGCCTGGAGGTCCGCAACAGCGAGACCCCCATCGAGCGGAAGCCCGAGTGGATCAAGACCAGGGCGAAGATGGGGCCGGAGTACAACGCCCTGCAGTCCCTGGTGAAGAAGGAGGGGCTGCACACGGTCTGCCAGGAGGCGGGCTGTCCCAACATCTTCGAGTGCTGGGAAGACCGCGAGGCGACCTTCCTGATCGGCGGCGACCAGTGCACCCGCCGCTGCGACTTCTGCCAGATCGACACCGGCAAGCCCGCCGAGTTCGACCGGGACGAGCCGCGCCGGGTCGCCGAGTCCATCGTCACGATGGACCTGAACTACGCCACCATCACCGGCGTCGCCCGCGACGACCTGGAGGACGGCGGCGCGTGGCTGTACGCGGAGACCGTCCGCCAGGTGCACGCGATGACGGCGGCCCGCGAGGCCGGCCGTACCGGCGTCGAGCTGCTGATCCCGGACTTCAACGCGGTGCCGGAGCAGCTCGCCGAGGTGTTCTCGTCCCGTCCCGAGGTGCTCGCGCACAACGTCGAGACCGTGCCGCGGATCTTCAAGCGGATCCGCCCCGCGTTCCGCTACGAGCGCTCGCTGGACGTCATCACCCAGGCCCGGGCGGCCGGGCTGGTCACCAAGTCCAACCTGATCCTGGGCATGGGCGAGACCCGCGAGGAGGTCAGCGAGGCGCTGGCCGACCTGGTCGACGCCGGCTGCGAGCTGATCACCATCACCCAGTACCTGCGGCCCTCGCTGCGCCACCACCCGGTGGAGCGCTGGGTGAAGCCGCAGGAGTTCGTCGAGCTCCAGGAGGAGGCCGAGGAACTGGGCTTCGCCGGTGTGATGTCCGGCCCGCTGGTGCGCTCCTCGTACCGGGCCGGCCGGCTGTACCGGCAGGCGCTGGAGCGTCGCGAGCAGGCGGCGGTCTGAGCACAGTGCTTCTGGAGGGCGGGCCCGATCGGGCCCGCCCTTCGGCGTACGGGGAGGTATCCGCGGGCCCGGACGCGGGCGGGGCCGACCGGACTAACCGCCGACGTTTCACGTGGCATTGACGGTCGGGTCACCGTACGGTAACGGACGTCCGGGACGCTCGAGCGGTACCCGGGTCGAGGAGTTGGTGTGGTCATGCGTACCGGACTCAGGACCGCCCTGCGGCGGGCCGAACAGCTGTTGCTGATCCGCGGCGCGCGCCGCAACGCGTGGGCGGCGGTGTGCGAGAACCGCCGGCTGGCGGGCGAACGCGAGCGGTCCGAACGGGTGCCCGAACGCAGCGCGTGAACCGCTGGTGACGCCGGGGTCGGCATCCGGGAGAGTCCAGGGTCACGGAACCGGCACCGCTTGGATGATCGCCCCTTATGCCACGTACCATGAGCGGTATGGCGAGGCAAAAATCCGATACTCCTGGGCGGCTCGCACAGATCCGCCAGGCATATGTCATGACCAAGCAGGTCGACTCCAAAATCGGCCTGATCATCGCCGGCGTCGGCCTGCTGACCTTCGGCGTGTTCCTCGCCATCGGCTTCGCCCTGGATCACCCGGTCTACCTGGGCATTCTCGGCTTTGTGGTGGCGGTGCTGGCAGTCGCGATCGTGTTCGGCCGTCGCGCCGAGCGGGCCGCGTTCGGGCAGATGGAAGGCCAGCCGGGCGCGGTCGCCGCGGTGCTGGGCAACATCCGCCGCGGCTGGAGCGCCAACCAGACCCCGGTCGCGGTCACCCGCAGCCAGGACGCGGTCTACCGCGCGGTCGGCCGGGCCGGCATCGCGCTGATCGGTGAGGGCAACCCGAACCGGGTGCGTCCGCTGCTGGCGTCCGAGAAGAAGAAGATGTCCCGCGTCGTCGGCGACATCCCGGTGCACGACATCATGGTCGGCAACGGCGAGGGCGAGATCCCGCTGAAGAAGCTGCAGATCCACCTGATGCGACTGCCGCGGTCGATCTCCGCCGCCCAGGTCACCGAGACCAACGACCGGCTGCGGGCGCTCGGCGACCTGCTGTCGAAGGCGCCGATCCCCAAGGGCCCGATGCCGAAGGGCGCCCGGATGCCCAAGGGCGGCGCGCGCTAGCGTTCACTCCCCCGTAGGACACCACGGCCCCGCTTGCGAGATTCCTCTCCGCGAGCGGGGCCGTTCGACGTTCCATGACCTTGGCGGGCCTTGTGGCGGGCCTTGGCGACGCTCTATCGCTCTGGCGGCGTCAGATCCGAACCTCGACGGTGCCGACGGCCTTGTCGTGCAGGCCGCGGGTGTCGCGGTCCCAGACGGCGGCCGGAATGATCAGGCACAGCAGGAAGGTGCGAAGCAGCACCTGCGGGATGGTCGCGCGGCGGCCGTCCAGCCGGACCACCCGCAGACCGAACAGGCGCTTGCCGACGGTGGTGCCGGTGGTGGCCAGGAACAGCACGGTGACGGCATAGAACAGCGGGGTGGTCCACAGGTTGGCCGAGCCCTGGTCGCCGTGCGTGATCAGGCCGTAGGCGACCAGGCTGACCAGCCAGCCGTCCACGAACAGGGCACCGATCCGGCGGCCGGGGCCGGCCATCGAGCCGGGGCCGGAGCGCGGCAGGCCGAGGCGCTCGCCGCGGTAGCCGAAGTCGGCGCCCATCTTCTCGGCGGCCGCTTTCGGGCCGTCGATCCACGATCCGAGTGCTTCTCTGGTGTCCACGGACCCACCCTAACCGGGCTTACCCGCCGATCCGGCGGCGGGCCCGCGGGCGGGACGCGCCGGGGCGGGCTCCCGCCGGGGTGAAACGGATTCCGCCGACTGCCGTGAATGGTCTCGACATGTCGGGGTACACGGGCGCTGCTGACACCGGCGATTTGCCCGGGACCGTACCGCTTTGCGGCCCGCTCGAGCGGCCTGGTTAACATGTGGGAAACAGTCGAGTCACGATCGGGAAACGGTCGATTCCTATCGTGAGCCCCTGCGCGGGGGCTCCCGTCGCCCCTGACGGAGGCTCGGACCGCACGTCGAGGAGGAGTACGGATGTTCACCAACGCCGACGAGGTCAAGCAGTACATCGCGGACAACGACATCAAGTTCGTCGACGTCCGGTTCTGCGACTTGCCGGGCGTGCTGCAGCACCTCGCGGTCCCCGCCGACACCTTCGACCCGACCGAGACCCTGATGTTCGACGGCTCCTCGATCCACGGATTCCAGGCCATCCACGAGTCCGACATGGCCCTCGTCCCGGACCTCGCCACCGCCCGGCTGGACCCGTTCCGCACCGAGAAGCACCTCAACATCAACTTCTTCATCCAGGACCCGATCACCGGCGAGGCCTACAGCCGCGACCCGCGGAACGTGGCCCGCAAGGCAGAGGCCTACCTCGCCTCCTCCGGCATCGCCGACACCGCGTACTTCGGGCCCGAGGCCGAGTTCTACGTCTTCGACTCGGTGCGCTTCGAGACCAGCGCCAACGCGTCCTACTACCACATCGACTCGGTGGCCGGTGCCTGGAACACCGGCTCCGCCGAGGGCGACGTCCGCGGCTACAAGGTCAAGTACAAGGGCGGCTACTTCCCCGTCCCGCCGGTCGACCACTTCGCCGACCTGCGCGCCGAGATGTCCCTCGAACTCGGCCGCGCCGGGCTCACCGTGGAACGCCAGCACCACGAGGTCGGCACCGCCGGGCAGGCCGAGATCAACTACCGGTTCAACACCCTGCTGCACGCCGCCGACGACCTGATGCTGTTCAAATACATCATCAAGAACGTCGCCTGGCGGGCCGGCAAAACCGCCACCTTCATGCCCAAGCCGATCTTCGGCGACAACGGCTCCGGCATGCACGTCCACCAATCCCTCTGGACGGCCGGCACCCCGCTGTTCTACGACGAGCAGGGCTACGCGGGCCTGTCCGACATCGCCCGCCACTACATCGGCGGCATCCTCAGGCACGCCCCCTCACTGCTCGCCTTCACCAACCCCTCGGTGAACTCGTACCACCGCCTGGTCCCCGGCTTCGAGGCCCCCGTCAACCTGGTCTACTCGCAGCGCAACCGCTCCGCCGCCATCCGCATCCCCATCACCGGCTCCAACGCCAAGGCCAAGCGCATCGAGTTCCGCGCCCCCGACCCGGCGTCCAACCCCTACCTGGCCTTCTCCGCCATGCTGATGGCCGGCCTCGACGGCATCAAGAACAAGATCGAACCCGCCGAGCCCGTCGACAAGGACCTCTACGAACTCGCCCCCGACGAACACGCCGCCGTCCCCCAGGTCCCCGCTTCCCTCCCCGCCGTCCTCGACGCCCTCGAAGCCGACCACGAATACCTACTGGCCGGCGGCGTCTTCACCACCGACCTGATCGAAACCTGGATCGACTACAAGCGCACCCAGGAAATCGCCCCGATCGCCCTGCGGCCGCACCCGCACGAGTTCGAGCTCTACTACGACCTGTAGGAGCCGCTCTGACCTGCGGAAATGCAGTTTGATCTCTCATCGTTTCCGCAGGTCAGGCAGGGTCCTGACCTGCGGAAACGCGTGGAGAGGGGTCGGCTGCAGCACCTCTGGGACTCGCGATGTGAAATGAGTGTGAAATGAGCACGCGTAGATCGAACTCGCGATGATCACCCCGCTGCCCTTGCTAGCGCTGGGCAGTATGCCATCTCGCTGCTTTCAGTAGTCATCGCTCATGGGCTACCGACTCACAAGGTTCGGTCTCTTGCCAGCACTGCCACTCCCCCGGGCAATGCGTCACCCGTGCTCACCAAGAGCGGAGCCGACCGTCATAACCGCCCTCGGGCCGCGCCGGTCCGGCTGGCGGCCGATCGGGATTCCGGCCGGCGCAAGGATCAGCAGCGCCACCGAAAACGCGGCAGCGACCGCCCGGGTGGACCACCCGGTAGACCCGGGTGATGCGGAACAGCAGCATGGGAAACGGCTGATGCGCGCGCTGGACATCACCGGCGCGGTGCGGGCAGGAAGGTCACCACCACGATGCCGGTTCCAGCCGCCGCGCGGACGTCCGACCTGATCGAGCGCGACTTCGTGGCCCCGGCACCGAACCGGGCCTGGGTCGCGGACTCCGCCCACGTCCCGGCCGAGAGGTCCGTCGCCCACGTGAAGGCCATCGCCGTAGGACCGCTGCGACAGCCTGCGGGCCGCACCCGGGGACAGGCTCAGGCCGTAACCCAGGGCAGTCACGGCAGGGCCGAGGAGTTTCGGCGGGCAGCGAGCCGTGCCTTTCGACGACCAGCCGCACACGGCCGTCGTCGTCCCTTCCGTTGGTCTTGTGGAACGCCAGGACGGTGGTGAACATCGGGGCGTAGGGCGGGTAACCGCGCCGCGCGATGTCCTCGTCCGCGTGTTCCAGGAAGGTGATACCCGGTTCGCCGTCGAACTGGGCCTTGAGCGCGTCGGCGCGCCAGTGCGCCGGCTCCTCACTGGCCTCGGTCAGCTTCCGGGAGCGGTTGGCGGAGGTGTCGTAGAGGACGTCCTCCCCGGTGGCGGCGAGCGCCTTGGCGAGGAAGGCGTTGGAGGGGCACGTGCATGTTCCGTGTAGTGCCTCTCGCGCCTGGGCCGAAGAACCCCGGGGCAGTGCACTTGTGTGCCATCACGTGGCACCAAGTGATCGATCGTCAGAAGCGCTGACCAACGGCAGGATGCGTACCGCACAGAGCCGGGCAGCACGCCGGGGGTACGGACCACCGGGACGCCCGAGTCGATCTGCCTGTCTCCGAGGTGATCAGCGCAGCGCTTTCCGGCGTCCCTGCCCGGTGGCCGGGGGCGGTGCGGGGCACGTGCGCGGGTCCTGTCCCTCCCTCGGTGCGGGGTGGGACAGGACCCGCGGACGGGGCGTCAGGGGGTGGTGAGGCCGAACCAGTACTCGAAGGTGTCGAGGAGGGCGTTGAACGTGTTGATCGGGTCGATGGTGCCGCTGGTGATGGTGAGGGAGCCGTCGGCGAGGAGCTGGTCGGGGGTGGCGGCGGCGATGGCGAGCCGGTTGAGGCCGTCGCGGGTGATGCCGTAGACGGCGTCGGTGGTGGCGGGTTCGAGGGTGTCCGGGTACTGGACGAGGACGCCGTTGCGCACGCGCAGGGTGTAGGTGGTGGGGTCGTCCGGGATGCCGCCGGTGACGGTGAGGCCGATGGTCAGGGGCTGTCCGGCGGCGTTCGGCCCGTTGAGGCGGATGCCGAGGTAGTCGAAGAGCATCTCCAGCGGCATCGCGGCGAGCACCGGCGAGGTGATGATCTTCGGTGAGGGCAGGGGGACGGGGCTGTCCACCGGGCGGACCCGCAGTTCCTGGGCGGCGGCGAGGTAGAAGTTGCGCCAGGGGCCGCTCTCGGCCTGGTAGCCGAGCTGTTCGAGGATGTCGGCCTGGAGCCTGCGGGCGCCGGCGTTCGTCGGGTCGGCGAAGACCACATGGGTGAGGAGTTCGGCGGCGAACCGGTAGTCCTCGGCGGTCTTGGCGGTCTCGAAGGTCACCCGGGCGATGTCCACGACCTTGTCCGCGCCGCCGAAGGCCTCGACGTAGCGGGCGCCGGCCTCCTCCGGGGGCAGGGTGTGCAGGTGGGCGGCGTTGCCGTCGTACCAGCCGAGGTAGCGCTGGTAGACGGCCTTGGAGTCGTGGTTGACGGTGCCGTAGTACCCCCGGTTGGACCACTGCCCGGCCAGCGACTCCGGTATGGTGCCGTCGAGTTCCTCGCCGATCTCCGTCATGGTCTGGCCGTGGTTGGCCAGGCGCAGCGACTGGTCGTGCAGGTAGCGGTACAGGTCGGCCTGCGAGGTGAGGAAGGAGCGGATCGTCTCCGGTTCCTCCTCGCTGTTCCAGCGGGGCCAGAAGTGGGAGGCGAAGAGGGAGTCGGAGCGGTCGGCGTACCAGTCGGTGGACTGGATGAGGAACTGCGACCACGCCTTGGCGTCGCGGACCTGGGCGCCACGCAGGCTGTAGAGGTTGTGGAGGGTGGGCGTGGCGTTCTCGGCCATGCAGAGCGAACGGATGTCGGGGAGGTAGAAGTTCAGCTCAGCCGGGGCCTCGGTGCCGGGGGTGAGCTGGAACTCGATGTTCACCGGTCCGAAGGCGTGGACCTTGCCGCGGCCGGCGCGACGGGGGGTGACCGTGAAGGTCGGGGCCAGCAGCCCGGAGGTGCCCAGGGAGTTGTACTTGCCGAGGCCGGCGTCCACCTGCCCCTGCGGGGAACGCTTCAGCAGGGAGCCGTACATGAACTGGGCACGGCGCGCCATGGCGTTGCCCGCGTAGACGTTCTCGCTGACGGCGTGTTCCAGGAAGCCGTCGGGGGCGATGATCTCGACGCCGTCGGGCAGGGTCTTGTCGGCCCAGAGGCCCAGGACGCCGCCGTAGTGGTCGATGTGGGAGTGGGTGAAGATCACCGCGCAGATGACCCGGTCGTCGCCCCGGTGCTCGCGGTAGAGGGCGAGTGCGGCGGCGGCGGTCTCCTCGCTGATGAGGGGGTCGACGACGACGATCTCCCGGGAGGCGCCGGTGGGGTCCTCCAGGAAGGTGATGTTGGACAGGTCCATGCCCCGGACCTGGTAGACGGCGTTCTCGACGACCTCGAACAGGCCCGCGTTCATGTTCAGCACGGCGTTGCGCCACAGGCTCGGGTTGACGGTGTCCGGAGCCTGGCCGGTGAGGAACTTGAACGGTTCCAGCGACCAGGCGGGCAGCGGACCGCCACCCTCCTTCTCGACGGTGAAGTCGGCGGGCAGCGCGGCGACCAGGCCGCGGGAGGCGAAGGAGGCTTCGGTGTCCGAGCTCGGGTCGGGGACCAGGACGGCGGCGTTCAGATCCCTCGTCAGGGCGGTGGCGGGCTGGGTCTGGGCAAGATCGGGAAAAGCCACGAGCGCTCCACACCTTTCGTCAGCAGGGCAGGGGACCGGTACGGCGCGCGGCAGGACCCGGGCGAGGGGCGTGCGAGGCGGCGTCAGGGCATGACGGATGAACCGGTTCCACCGCAGCACCGGCGAACACGGTCCGTAACGATCCGGATGTACACGGTACGGACTGGGTGCGCGCACCTGAAGATCCGTTCCGGACAATCCGTGATCCCGCTGCTCATGCGAGTTGATGGCTGGTCGTCGTGATGCCCCTGGTGCCGGGCTTGCCGATGCGGCCGGTCGTCTTCCGTCCCTGGCGCGGGGTGGGAGTGGCCGTGTCGAGGGAGCCGCAGTCCGTGGCCGGATTTCGGCGCCTGGAGGCGCGTGGGCGGTACGGGCGAAGAGCTACGGCCGGAAAGTCCCGTTGCCGGTGGCAGTGCGCGACCGGCTGGGGCGCTCAGGCTGAGGAGTTCGCCAGGGTGTTCGGGAAGACGGGGCCGGCGGGCCGGTCGCCGGGCAGGCGCGCGCTGGTGACGGTGTTCCAGCCGGCCAAGGGCCTGACGGACCGCCGGGCCGCGGATGCCGTGCGGGACCGGTTGTCGTGGATGTACACGCTGAGCCCGGACCTTGGCGACACCGGCTTCGACGCCGGCACCGCCTCTGACGAGTCCACGAACTGGGCCACCCACCCGGCGAAGCGGCACGGGAGCCGTGACACCGGCCCCCGTGTGCCGAACACAGGCCTCGTCGCCCCAGGGCTGCTCTACGATCCGCGTGAGTAGATCTCGACACGTCGATGCGCGTAAGTGCCGGACAGGGGTGGGGCATTGTCATCGGTGGACGTGGTGCGGGAGTCGGCCGGAGCAGGCCGGGTCGTGCTGTTCGAGGAGTCCGCGAGGGACGGTGCGCAGGCCAAGACCTTGATGAGTGCCGGCTTCCGGGTCCGGCTGGCCCGCGAGCAGGGAGCGGTGTTCGGCGCGGACGGGCCCCGGCACGTGGTGTTCGCAGCCGGCTTCCCCGCCGTGTGCGGGCAGGAGTTCGAGGCGACGCGGCAGGTTGCGCTGGAGGCGCAGGGCTCGGTGAGCCCGTCCGCGATCTGCCGGAGCACGGTGGCGGACGTGCAGCTGGCGCTGAGCGCGGTGCGGGGTGCGGCGCACGCGCGGGTCATGGTGATCGTGGCCGCCTCCGAGGCGACCGCCCGCGCCCTGGTGCACAGCGGCGCCCGTCAGGCCCTGCGCCAGGGTCTGGACGTGGTGAAGGAGGCGGTGGGTCTGGCGGACGGGATCGCGGTGGACGTGTGCCTGGCCGACGCGCCCCGCGCGGACCACGGCCTGGTCGCCGAGTACGCCGGGGCGATGACGGCCCAGGGCGCGGGGACGATCGTGCTGGCCGACACGGTCGGCGACCTGCTGCCCGGCCGGACCCGGACCCTGTTCCAGCGGGTCGCGGCCGGCGCGGGGCCCGAGGCGGTCCTGGTCTCGCACCTGCACAACGACCTCGGCCTGGGCCTGGCCAACACTCTGGCCGCCCTGGAGAGCGGAGTACGGGTGGCGGCGTGCTCGTGGCTGGGCATGGCCGAACGCAGCGGCATGACCGCCACCGAGCAGCTGCTCTTCCTGCTCGCCCACGACCGCGCCAAGGCCGAACAGGTCCTCGGCGCCGGCTGCGAACCGTGGTGGACGCAGCCGGACCTGACCCGGCTTCCGACGATCGCGCTGATGGTGTCCGCAGAGACCGGGGTCCCGCTCACCGTCACCACCCCCATCGTGGGCACCGGCGTCGCCACCATCTCCACTGGCACCCCTTTCACCCACCCGCAGACCTTCCAGCCCTACGACCCCCAGCAGCACCTCGGGCTGGCACCGACCGTGGTCCTCACTCACCTCGCCAGCCGGCGCGTGCTGTGCGCGGTCGCCGAGCGGCTGGGCCACCGACTCGACCCGGCCCAGACCAGCGCCGCCCTGGCCTGGGTCAAGGATCGCGCCTACCGCCTGAACCAAGCCGTCATCGCCGACGCCGACTTCGCCGCCTACCTCGACGGCCTGACCGCCACCGCACCCGGATCATGAACGGACCCGCCCCCATGCCGGCCACCGCCCCGCTCGACACCACCGCCGCCGCACACGCCCTGACCGCCGGACGGGCCGCCGTCCTGCCCAACCCCAGCCCCCTCACCTACGTCGTCACCTCCACCAACCCCCAAGCCGTCAACAACGCCAAAGGCCGCCCCGCCGACCAGGAAGTCGCCCTGTGGGTCCACGACGACACCACATGGACCGACCTCACCACCCACCTGGACCTGACACCGACCGCCCTGCACACCGCGACCACCCTGCTGCGCGACCACCTGGTCACCCTCCTCGTCCCCGTACGCACCCACACACCGCCACCGGCCTGGACCACCCCCGCCCTGCGCGACGGCCACCTCCTCCTCTTCGGCGCCCGCTGGCAACCCCTCACCCCACTGCTCGACCGCTTCCCCCGCCTGTACGTCAGCAGCGCCAACCGCACCGGACACCCCCCGGCCGCCACCGCCCCCCAGGCAGCCGCCATGTTCGGCCCCGACACCCCCGTCACCGACGCCGACACCCTGCGCAACACCGACACCCCCCACGCCGCCACCACCATGCTGCGCATCACCCCCGACGGAGACCTGGCCCACATCCGCCACGGAGCCCAGGACCGGGCCCACGGCAGCGACCCGAACCGCTACCTGGAACACCTCCGCGAGACGACAACCCACTGAAACACCAGACCCCGTCACCCGCCCCGCAACCCCGCACCCCGCGAGCACCTCTCGGACGCCGCGTGACCGCGTCCGACCCAGCGGACTGCACCCCGCAGGCCGGAACCGACCCAGCACCGTCCATCAAGGCTCCTTCCCCGGCCGAACTCCCGCCGGGGCTCGCCCAGCCCGCAGCGGCGCTGATACGGCGAACTGTCCCAGGTAGCTCCACGGCCCCGCTCAGCAACCAAGACAACCCGGATGACCCGACCATGCGTTGCACACCCATGCCAGAAGGACGGCTCCCCTCGGAGCCATGAATCCGCGCGACGGATTCGCCAGAACCGTCAACCACTGCGCCATCACGTGGACAAGAAGAAATCTCCCCTACACCCGATCCTGCTGGCGGGCGGCTTCAAGGTCCGCCTTACTCACGAGCGGGCCGGGCCGGGGCACAGCCATCCGCTGCATGTCGATCGAGCGCCTGCCGCACGAACGGCGCCCCGAGGAGAGTCCCGCTGCGCTGGCAACTCCCCAGGTCAGGACCACCTGGTTGTGTTAGTCGCTGGCGCCAATAGCAGTCCACGTAAACCAGCGGGTGGGACGCGCCCTCAACACTCAGCTTCAGTAAATGCCTTACGCCGGGAGTCTGACTGACTCAGTTATCCACAGCGCGCGGCAGATGGCGTGAGGCTGCGTCGCCGAGTCCCCTTGGTCCGCATGTCGATTCTCCCAATAGAGCCAATATCGCCTTCACTTTCTCGGCAGTCCATGCAGGCGACAACGCAAGCTGCTCCTCAAGCGCCCGGTGCCGGACGGCGGTCTCTCATCAGTGCGGTCCCCCTCGTGCCGCGATCGAGACGGCCGTCGAGGCTGCGCTGGACGCAGTCGCAGACTCGCGATGTGAACTGAGTGTGAAATGAGCGCACGGAGATCGAATTCGGCGAGCGCGCAGCGACCATGGGATCCGCCGAACTCGGCCGCGAACTCGGCGGTGAGACCCCTGTTTCCGCAGGTCAGCGCCTCGCTGACCTGCGGAAACGCTGGCCGGTTCGGCGAGCGGCTTCAAGCGGACCCGGTGCGCTGCTCCCACATCGTGGAAGCGTTCACCTGACCCCGTGAAGGCCCGACTGCGGGGAGTTCGCGCCGTCAGACGGCGGACGGTGGGAGCCGGTCGGGGAGGAGGCGGCCGAGCATCTCCCGTAGCTGCGCCGTCTCGTCCTGGGGCAGGGGCAGCAGCGGCGGTCGTGGCGGCCCGGACGGGCGGTTCTGGATGTCGAGGCCCGCCTTGATGGCCCGGGGAAGGCCGTGGTGGACGATGAACCGCAGGAAGGGCAGCAGCTCCCGCAACAGCGCGTCCGCGCGGTCGTCGTGCCTGCCGACGGCTGCGGCGTGGAGCTCCAGCACCCACTCCGGTACGAGGCAGGGGGCGGCCGTGCACCAGCCGACGGCTCCGGCGCGGAAGGCGTCCAGGGCGACCGGGTTGCTGCCGTTGTAGACGGACAGCTCCCCGTCGGACAGCTCACGGATGGCGCGGAAGCGGGACACCTCGCCCGAACTCTCCTTGACCATGGTGAGGTTGGGGATCTTCCGGGCGAGCGCGACCACCGCCTCCGGGTGCAGGTCCACACCGCTGGTACCGGGGTTGTTGTAGAGCATCATCGGCAGGTCGGTGGCACGGGCCACCTCGCTGTAGTGGCGGGCGAGTTCGTCCTCGGTCAGCTTCCAGTACACCTGAGGCAGCACCATGATCGCGGTGGCGCCGTGGCGGGCGGCCACGCGGGCGCGGCGGACCGTGCCCCCGGTGCTCCAGTGGGAGACGCCGACGAGGGTCGGCACCTGCCCGGCCACCGTGCCGAGGGTGGTCTCACAGACCGCGTCCCACTCCTTGTCCGTCAGGTAGGCGCTCTCGCCGGTGCTGCCCAGCGGAGCGACGGCGTGGCTGCCGGCGGCGACGAGGTCGCCGGTGAGGCTTCGCAGCGCGGGCAGGTCGACCTCGCCGGTGACGGCGTCGAAGGGGGTGACCGGGTAGGAAATGATGCCCGTCAGGAGCGGGTTGGCCATCAGAGTTCCACCTGTCCGGTCACGCAGTCGGGGTGGTTGCGCAGCGCCTTGCGCGCGTAGTACTCGAAGTTCGCCCTGCTGCGCCGGTCGGTGGAGGTCCAGTCGTGGGCCTCACGGGCCAGCGCCGGGTCCAGGGGCCGGATGGTCCCCGCCGACATCGCCAGCAGCTGCAGGCGGGCGGCCCGTTCGATGAGCAGCGCCAGGGTGCACGCCTCCTCGACCGTGGAGCCCGTCACCAGCTGGCCGTGGTGGGCCAGCAGGATGGCCCGCTTGTCGCCGAGGGCGGCGGAGATGATCCTGCCCTCCTCGTTGCCCACCGGCACGCCCGGCCAGTCCTTGAGGAAGGCGCAGTCGTCGTACAGCGGTGTCGTGTCCATCTGGGAGACCACCAGCGGCACTTCCAGCATGGCGAGTGCGGCCGTGTGCAACGGGTGCGTGTGGATGATGCAGTTGACGTCCGCGCGCTCCCGGTAGATCCAGGAGTGGAAGCGGTTGGCGGGGTTGGGCATGCCCTCCCCCTCCAGGACTTCCAGGTCCTCATTCACCAGCAGCAGGTTGTCCTCGGTGATCTCGTCGAAGCCCAGCCCCAGCCGCTGGGTGTAGTAGGTGCCCGGCTCCCGCCCACGGGAGCTGATCTGCCCGGCGAGGCCCGAGTCGTGGCCGCCGTCGTAGGCGATCCGGCAGGTGAGCGCCAGCTTCTGGCGCGTGGTCAGTTTCGAGTCCCCGAAGTGCCGGTCCATCTGCCGCTCGGCGCGGTCGACGAGGACGTCCTTCGAGTCCTGCAGCGTTTTCGCCATGTGTCCCTGCTCCCGTTCTCCGGCCCTGCCCCGGTGGCAGGGCCTGCGTCCGGAGCCGCAGCTCCGGGGGAAACGTTGTTCACGATAGGACACAAGGTTTCCTGCGACAAGAGCGACCACCCACCCGGGGCAGGCGCCCGCAGGCCCGGCACCCCAAGGGAAGCCCGCGACAGACGCCGGCGGGCCGCGCCTCCCGGGTGTGCCGGTCGCGCCGCGGCGTAGCATTGTTCGCTATAGGACACAACGTGTCATCGGGAGCGGACTGCACGCTCCACACCGCACGGCCCCGTCGATTCAGGGGCACGGGAGAGGAAGACGCCAGTGATCAACCGGGTACGCCGGCTGCGCAAGGAACGGCTGATGACCCTGGAGGCGCTGGCCGAGCGGTCCGGCGTCACCAAGAGCTACCTGTCGAAGGTTGAACGCGGGCAGAGCGTTCCCTCGATCGCCGTGTGTGCCTCCCTGGCCAAGGCCCTCGAAGTCCCCCTGGACAGCCTCTTCGCCGACGCCGACGAGCTGAGCGAGGTCACCGTCACCCGGGCCGCGGAACGCCAGGCCCTGACCTCGCCGGACGAGCCCGGCACCCGCTACGAGGGCATGGCACTCGACGCCGGCGCCAAGGGCATGACCCCGTTCATGCTCTACCCGCCGCTCGACGACGGCCCCGCCGTCTTCCGGGACCACCCCGGCGAGGAGTTCGTCTTCGTCCACGCGGGACGGGTCGAACTGGTCCTCCCCTCGCGCGCGATCACGCTCGACCCCGGCGACTGCGCCTACTTCAAGGCCACCACACCCCACCGGCTCCGCTCCCTGGGAACCAGGCGCGCCACCGTCCTCCTCCTGGTCTCCAGCGACTACGGCACTCCGGACGGCGCCTGGCCCCCGCACTCCCGCTTGCCGTGAGGCGCACCGGCGACCGGGCACGACCTACAGGGGCGCCTCCGGCCTGCGGAAACGCCGTTCGGTCTCTCGTCGTTTCCGCAGGCCAGAGGCATGTTTGATCAGAAATGTGACCTGTAGGGGCCAATGCGCAAGGCACTGGCCCACCCGCGCGGAAGAGCGGTCAGCAGGTGAGGACCGGGCCCGCCCAGTCGGCGTGGTCGCTGTTGTTGCCGTCGCCGCCGTCGGTGACGACGAGGTGGAGCTCGTTGGCGCCGGTGAGGTCGGCGGTGAGGTGCTTGGCGCCGGCGGTGGCGTTCAGTACGCCGCTGTCGGCGACCTTGGTGCCGTCCTTCCAGATCTGGAAGGCGACGGTGCCGCGGCCCATGGCTTCGGCGTCGACGCCGACGTCGGTGGTCAGCGAGGTGCAAGTGCCGCCGAGGTAGTAGACGATCTCGCTGAACGCGTTGGTGCCCAGGCCCTTGGCGTAGGTCGCGCCGTTGATGGTGATGGTGTGTCCGTCGCCGGACTGGTTGTCGCCGTTGCTCATGTCCTTCTCGACCTGGCCCCAGCCGTTGCTCGCGGAGGTCCAGGTGAGGTCGGAGAGCTGGTGGGCGCCGGCGGCGGGGCCGTTGCCGCAGGCGATCTTGGCGTCGGCCCAGTCGGCGTGGTCCCAGCTGGTGCCGTCGCCGCCGTCGGTGACCGCCAGGCGCAGGGTGGTGGCGCCGGTGAGGTCGACGGTGAGCTTCTTGGCCGGGTCCTTGCCGGTGAGCTTTCCGCTGTCGGCGGCGAGGGTTCCGTCCTTGAATATCCGGAAGACGGCGGAGCCGTTGCCGGACGTCTCGTCGTCGATGCCGACGCTGGTCACCAGGTTCTTGCAGGTACCGCCGAGGTTGAAGCTGATGTCGCTGGCGGCGTTCGTACCGATGCCCTTGGCGTACGTGGTGCCGCGGATGGCCAGGGTGCGGCCGTCACCGGCGGCCCAGTCGCCGTTGCTGTGGTCGCGCTCGGCCGGGCCCCAGCCGTTGGCCTGGGCGAGGAACGGCAGGTCGCTCAGGTAGCTCATGCCGGTGGGCGGCGGGACGGGCACGCTCGGGGTGACCCGGAACATCGCGGTGCCGTGGCCGGGGACCGTGGCGCTGATCGTCCCGGTGCTGATGGTGGTCTTCTTCGCCCACAGGTCCTTGACCGTGTACGAGGGCGCGCCGGCGATACCGACGGCCTGCACGGTGGTGGTGATGGTGGCGTCGTAGGAGCCCTCGTTGGTGAGGGTGACCGCGCGGCTGCCGTCGGCCAGCGGCTTCGACATGACGACCAGGCCGTTGTCGCTGGAGACCACCGAGCCCTGCTTGCCCAGCGGATCCTGGTCGATCGCGATGACGTCGGCGTTGGTGAGGATGTCGAACGTCTCCTGCTTGGCGGTGCGCAGGTCGGCGCCGATCAGCAGCGGTGCGGCCATCTCGGCCCAGAGGCTGAAGTGGGTCCGGTACTCGGTGCCGGTCATGCCGCCGTTGCCGACCTCCAGCATGTCCGGGTCGTTGAAGGCGCCGGGCTTGGCGTAGGCGGACAGTCCCTGGTTGGCGTGCGCGATGGAGATCATGCTCTGCCAGGTGTCGCTGATGTCGCCGGTGGTGCGCCAGGAGTTGCCGACCGGCTGAGCCCAGTTCCACGGGCCGCTGGAGCCCCAGTCGCAGATGCTGTAGAGGATCGGCCGGCCGGTCTTCTTCAGCGCGTCGCCCATGGCCTTGTAGCGGGTCTGTGCGTCGACGCCCATGTTGTTGCAGTTGTCGTACTTGAGGTAGTCGACGCCCCAGGAGGCCCACAGGTCGGCGTCCTGCTGCTCGTGGCCGAGGCCGCCCGGGAAGCCCTGGATGTCGCAGGTGTGGATGCCGGCGCTCGAGTAGAGGCCGAACTTCAGGCCCTTGCCGTGGACGTAGTCCGCGAGCGCCTTGATGCCGTGCGGGAACCGGACCGGGTCGGGCACCAGGTTGCCGGACAGGTCCCGGGAGGGCATCGCCCAGCAGTCGTCGAGGTTGATGTACTGGTAGCCGGCCGCCTTGAGGCCCTTGCTGACGAACAGGTCGGCCATGCCCTTGACCAGGTTCTCGTTGAACTGGGATCCGCACCAGGTGGTGTTCCAGTTGTTGAAGCCCATCTGGGGGGTCAGGTTGATGCCGTTGTCGAGCGCCATCGCCGGTGGGGCGGTGGCGAGTTGGGCGCCGGCGACGAGCGCGCCGCCACCGGTCAGCAGGGTGAGGGACGTTAACGCCGCGCTGATGCGGCGGGACAGTTTTGCGCGTACGGATTGCAAGGTTCCTCCCCGGGAACGGACATGCGGGACTCGACCACACGGAAAGTGGATCGCTGTGGGTCCGGCGCGTCAGGACAGCAGGCTCCAGGACTGGCCTGCGGCCGATCCGTCGGGCTGGTCGAGGACGACGGCGGACGTGGGTGTGGACTGCGGGGCGTCCAGTGCGAGGCCGGTGGCCACGTTGGTGATGGTCAGCGCACCGGTGGCGGTGTTCTGGACGACGCGCCACTTCTGGTGGGGGCTGTTGGGGTCGTAGCTGTTCAGGACCCACGCCGGATTGCCGGGCGTGGCCGGCCCGGTCAGGGTGCCGTGGACCTGGGTGCCGGTGTAGCAGTCGTCGGTGATGTGCACCGTGCCGTCACCGTTGGCGTCGAAACGCCACCGCTCCGAGGTGTGCCAGTCCCACCAGGTGTTGATGTCGGTGGTCGAGCCGTCGGGGGCGCTGCACGTGCCCCGGACCTCCAGGACCTGGCCGCCGGTGCCGCCGGCGCTGATGCCGTGGTAGCGGCCGTCGCCGATCACCGTCGCGGGGACGGTGACGGGCAGGGCCTTGAGCCGGTACATGGCCACGCCGTGCGGGGCGACCGAGGCGCCGAGCGTGTCGGTGACGTTGCCGGTGGCGCCGGTCCACAGCTCCTTGGAGGAGTAGCCGGGGCCCGTCAGTCCGAGTGCGCTCAGGGTGGTGGAGACGGTCCGGGCGGAGTTCGGGTCCTGGTTGACCAGCAGGACGGCGGTGTCGCCGTTCGCCAGCTGCCGCTTGAGGACCAGCGGGGCGGTGGGGCTGTTCGGCGGGTTGCCGACCAGGGTGGCGGGCTTGGCGAGGCTGTCCTGGTCGACGGCGATGACGTCGGCGTTCTTGTAGATGGCGAGCGCGGAGTCGCTGATGCCCGTGGACCAGGTGTAGCCGCGGTCGCTGTGCTGGGATTCGGCGGCGGTGCGCAGGTCGGCGCCGGAGATCAGCGGGGCGGCCGCCATGGCGAGGATCGACATCTCGCTGCGCGATTCGGTGTCGTTCATCGGCTTGTGGCAGGTGCAGGTGTCGGTGGTGCCGTAGAGGCCGTAGGGGTCGAGCCAGCCGGCGAACATCATGTCCATGTCGTTCCAGCTGCCCGGCCGGACGTTGCCCGGATACTGCAGCGCGGTCTGCAACTGGCCGTTGTAGAGCACGCCTTCCAGGTCCGGACCGCGGTCGCCGCCGATCCGGCAGAGGTTCGCGACCTGACCGCACCAGATGCCGGTCGGCGCGTAGCCGGGGGCCTGCCGGGCGGGGGTACCGGCCGCCCGGATCACCGGGTCGGTGCGGGCGGGGTCGTCACCGGCCAGCAGGTACGGGAGGCCGGTGTGCACGGGCTGCGCGGACACGCTCAGCGTGACGCGCGGTCGGCCCCGGGCGGCGGAGGCCGCGTCCAGGGCGCGCTGGAAGTCCTGGGTGCGGGCGTAGATGGAGCGGGTCAACTCCCGGCCCTCGCCCTGGGTTCCGTAGTTGTACCCGTCCGGACCGGTGATCGGCGGGCCGTAGGGGCAGTCGTCGTACTTGACGAAGTCGACACCCCAGGCGACGAAGTCGGCGGCGTCGGTCGACTCGTGCCCGAGACTGCCCGGGTGCCCCTGGCAGGTGGTGTAGGTGCCGGTGGCGTAGAGGCCGAACTTCATGCCCTTGCTGTGGGCGTACCACGACAGGTACTGGATGCCGTTCAGGGTCTGCCCGTTGACGGTGTGCGCCGGGAAGTGGTTCGGGTCCGGTATCAGGTGTCCCGTCGTCAGGTCGAAGCCGTTGCCGTCGGTACCGCTGACGGGGTTGCGGTTGGCGTCGTACAGCTGCATCGCGCCGTAGGAGTTCTTGACGAGGTCGGTGGTCTGGCCGTCGCGGTGGGACAGCGACCAGCCGTCGTCGATGGTGACGGTGTCGTAGCCGGCCGCCACCAGGCCCTTGGACGACATGAAGTCGATGGTCTGGACGACCTGCTGCTGGGTCACCGCGGTGCCCAGGATGTTCCAGGAGTTCCACCCCATCGGCGGAGTGAGGGCGTTGCCGTTGTCGAGGGCCGCGGCGGGGGCGGAGCCGGCGACGACGGCCGTGAGGCCGGATGCCGCGAGGGACAACGCCGCGAGGGCGTGCAGCAGGGTGCGGGGCATGGATGGACGCATGGGGGCGCTCCAGGTGAGCCTGCGGGGGTGTGACATGCCGGTGGGTTCTGTTGAATCCATCTCCAGAGATCGACGGCTGGAGGAATTTTCAAACAGAAAGCAACGCATGGTAGCCAGATCGGAAACAAGCACTCAAGACCTCGAACACGCCGTCTTCAGGAAGCTTCAGGCCGAACTGCCGTTGAATGCAACGGATAACCTCACGGGCGGATGTCCACGCACCCGCCCTCTTGACATGCCCGTGCAATGGCACTGAGATATGTCGGGTCGCGTTTGAGCATGTTGGTTTCTGGTGGTTTGACGGGCCGCCGGAGCCTGTGCGCGACGGAGTCAGGAGCCCCCTCCCCCTCTCGCGTCCGACGAAAAGGAGCCTCCCCTCATGTCCCGTGCCATCAACTGCCGTGCCGCCGCAGGACTCCTGCTCGCCCTGGGCCTGACCACCACCGCCTGCTCCACCGGCCAGGAGTCCACCTCCGGCGCCCCCGCGGTCGCCCCGGTCGGCGGAAAGATCTCGATCACCTACCTGCAGAAGCAGGGCGACCAGGAGTACTTCGTCGGCGAGGCGGCCGGCGCGAGAGCGAAGGCCGCCGAACTGGGCATCGACATCAAGGTGGTGAACCTCGGCAACGACGCCAACAAGACCATCAGCGAGGTGCAGTCCGCGATCGCGCAGAAGACCAACGGCGTCATCGTGGTCGTGCCCGACCCGGCCGTCGGCCCGCAGGTCGTGCAGACCGCGCGGGACGCGAAGATCGCCCTGCTCACCTCGGACGACCAGGTCTGCGCCACCGGACCGGACCCGGCGAAGTGCGCCAAGTCCGACCTGGTGCCGCGGATCGGCTTCTCCGGCGCGCAGATGGGCGGCGAGGTCGGCAAACGCGCCGCCGAGGAGTTCAAGAAGGCCGGCTGGAACGCCGCCGACACCCGGATCATCTCCGCCTGGAAGCAGGACGTCACCGTCTGCGGCGACCGGGTCAAGGCCGCCAAGGAAGCCTTCGACTCCGCCGTCCCCGGGGTCCGGAACATCGACGTCGCCACCGACAACACCCCGACCGGCGCCCAGGACAAGGTCGCTGCGACGGTCACCGCCAACGCCGGGGTCAAGCACTGGGTGGTCTGGGGCTGCAACGACGAGAACGTCCAGGGCGGCGTCACCGCCCTGCAGAACGCCGGCGTCAGCCCCGGCGACATCGACGGCGTGGGCCTCGGCGCCTACCTCGCCTGCAAGAGCTGGACCGGCGGCAAGCCCTCCGGGATGAAGGCCGCACTGTTCATCAACGGCAAGGACGTCGGCGCACTCGCCGTCCAGACCATGTACGACCGGCTGAAGAACAACAAGGAGATGCCCGCCGAGGCGTTCGCCCGCACCACCATGGTCGACGCCGCCACCTGGCAGGGCGCCGGCGTCACCTGCAACTGACCGTCGTTCCCCGCGGTCGCCGGTGGGGCCGGCGGCCGCCTCCACTCCTCCGCTCCACTCCTTCGCTCCATTCCTGAGGTGACCCAGTGAACAGAGCACGCCCCTCGACCCCGATCTCCCGACCGCCCTCCATCGCCGGGGCGCGGGTCGAGGGGATCACCAAGCGATTCGGCGCGGTGCAGGCCCTGAGCGACGTGACCCTCGACCTCCCCAGCGGCAGAGTCACCGCCCTCATGGGTGAGAACGGGGCCGGCAAGTCCACTCTTCTGAAGATCCTCGCCGGCGACCACCGGCCGACCGAGGGTCGCGTCCTCCTGGACGGGCGACCGGTCGACCTGCGCTCCCCGGCCGACGCACGGGCCGCCGGCATCCGGATCATCCCGCAGGAACCCGAGATCATCCCGCACGTCCCGGTCGCCGAGAACGTCTACGCCGGGTCCCTGCCCCGCCGGGCCGGCCGCCGCCTCGACCGGGCCGAGCTGCGCCGCCGGATCACCGCGGACCTCACCCGGTTCGGTTTCGCCGACGTCCTGGAACCCGATCTGCTCGGATCACAACTGACGGCTGCCCAGCGCCAGTTGGTCGAGATCATGCGAGCGCTGACCGGCGGAACCGCCGCCCGGGTCATCGCGTTCGACGAGCCGACCTCCTCGCTGTCCGAGCACGAGGTCGACGCGCTGTTCGCACTGATCAACCGCTTGCGCGACCAGGGCGTCGCCGTCGTCTACGTATCGCACCGGATGCAGGAGATCTTCCAACTCGCCGACCGCATCGCCGTCCTGCGCGACGGAGCCCTGGTCGGCGTCCAGGACGCCGGGACCACCACCGAAGGCGACCTGGTACGCCTGATGGTCGGCCGCGACCTGTCGGCGATGTCCGTCCGCCGGTCCGTCGTCACCGACCGGGTCGTCCTGGACGTCCGTGACCTGACGACGGACCGGGTCCACGGCATCGACCTGCGGATCCACGCCGGCGAAGTGGTCGGCCTCGCCGGACTGATCGGCGCCGGACGCTCCGAACTCGCCCTCGCTCTCGCCGGGGACCTGCCCGTCCGCTCCGGCAGCGTCACCCTGGACGGGCAGCCGCTGCCGTCCGGCAACCCCGGAGCGGTGATCCGCGCCGGCCTCGGCCTGGCCCCGGAGGAACGGAAGGCGCAGGCGCTGTCCCTGCACCGCACGATCCGGGACAACACCTCCATCGCGGTGCTGGAGCGACTGCGCCGCTTCCGCTTCGTCAGGCGAGGAGCGGAACGCGACCTCGCCCAGGAGTACACCGACCGCCTGCGGGTCCGCGCACCGTCCGTCGAGCACGAGGTCCGCAAGCTCTCCGGCGGCAACCAGCAGAAGGTCGTCCTCGCCCGCTGGCTCGCCCGCAAACCCAAGCTGCTGATCCTCGACGAGCCCACCCGCGGCATCGACGTCGGCGCCAAGGCCGAGATCTACCGGATCATCGCCGACCTCGCCGAACAGGGCATCGCCCTGCTGGTGATCTCCTCCGAACTGCCCGAACTGCTCGGCCTCGCCGACCGGATCGTCGTCATGCAGAACGGCCGCACCACCGGCGAGCTGAACCGCGCGGAAGCCACCGAGGAGGCCGTCCTCGCCCTCGCGATGGCCGATGACATCAGCACAAGCGCCCCAGGAGCAGCCTCATGACAACCGCCACCACACCGCCTGCCGTCTCGGACGACGGAGGCCGGCGCCGGCCCGCCGCGAGGATTCCCGTCCTGGGCGCCGTCGGCGGGCAGAACCTCAGCCTGATCGGCGCCCTGGCCGCGGTCCTCACCGTCTTCGGCCTCCTCAACGACAACTACCTCAGCCTCACCAACATGCAGGTGATCGCCGAGGCCGCCACCATCACCGGCCTGCTCGCCGTCGTCCAGACCGTCGTCATCATCTGTAGCGGACTCGACATCTCGGTCGGCTCCCAGGCGGGCGTCGCCTCCGTCGTCAGCGCCATGGCCTTCACCTCCGCCGGCTCCAACGCCTTCGCGGGCATGGCCGCCGCCCTCGCCGTCGGCCTGCTGATCGGCATCCTCAACGGCGCGGTCATCGTGTACGGCCGGGTCAACCCCACCATCGCCACCCTCGCCGGCCTCGCCGCCTACAAGGGCCTCGCCCAACTCCTCTCCGACGGCCGGGCCCAGGGCTACGTCCTCAACAACGCCTTCTTCGTCTTCCTCGGCCGGGGCAGGATCGCCGGACTCCCCGTCATGGTCTGGATCCTCATCGCCGTCGCCCTCGCCGTCCACGTCCTGCTCACCTACACCGACATCGGCCGCAACGTCTACGCCATCGGCGGCAACGACACCGCCGCCCGCCTCGCCGGCATCAACATCAACAAGTACCTGGTCGCCGTCTACGCCCTCATCGGCACCGTCGCCGCCATCGCCGGCATCCTGCTCACCGCCCGCACCGGCAGCGGCCAGCCCACCTCCGGCAGTGAAGGCCTCGAACTCAAGGCCATCACCGCCGCCGCCCTCGGCGGCTGCGCCCTCAAAGGCGGCAAGGGCACCATCGGCGGCACCCTCCTCGCCGTCGCCCTCCTCGGCGCCCTCGAGAACGGACTCACCGTCCAGGGCATCAACTCCTTCTGGCAGAACGTCGCCCAGGGCGCGCTGCTCGTGGTCGCGGTCGTCATCCAGCAACGCCGCACCAGGGAACGCGCCGTCGGCCTCCCCGCCTGACGCGGAGGGCCGTCAGAGGCCGAGGATGCGGACGAGGCGGGCGGGAAGGTCGGGGTCGATGGGGAGGCCGGTGACGAGTTGGCGGTAGAAGACCGCGCCGGCCAGGGCGTCCATGAAGAGCTCGACGTCGGTGTCCGGGGGCAGGTCGCCTCGGGTGATGCCGCGGTGGATGACGGTGGCGCAGTTGGCGCGGCGTTCGGTGAGGAAGGCCGAGCGAAAGGCGTCCAGGGCGCCGGGGCGGCCGGCCAGGTCGGCGATCAGGGCGGGCATGGTCGCACCGGCGGGGGTGGCGGTGTAGTTGGCGATGGTGCCGCGCAGCCAGGTGGTCAGGTCGTCGCGGGTGTTTCCGGTGTCCGGGAGCGGGCCGGTGTCCATCCGGGAGGCGAGGGCGTCCGCCACCAGGGCCGCCTTGTCGGGCCACCAGCGGTAGAGGGTGCTCTTGTGGACGCCGGAGGTGGTGGCCACGCCTTCGACGGTGAGTCGCGCGTAGCCGGTCTCGCTGAGCAGGGCGAGCGTGGCGTCGAGGACCTGGTCGCGGCTCCGGGGGCCTTTGGGCTGCGAGGGGGTGGGCGGTGGGGTCATGTGGTCCACCCTGCCATAATGCGACGCGACGTCGCGTCGCATTTGGAGGATTGATGCGCTTCGCAGTGTTCGCCGGATCCGCCACCGGCACCCGCACCGAGTACGCCGCCCTGGCGGCCGCCCTGGGCACCACGCTGGCCCGCCGGGGCGTCGGCATCGTCTACGGGGGTGGAAAGGTCGGGCTGATGGGCGCGCTGGCCGACGCCGCGCTCGCCGCCGGCGGCGAGGTCGTCGGGATCATGCCGAAGGCCCTGGTGGACAAGGAGATCGCCCACCGCGGCCTGACCCGCCTGCGGGTGGTTGAGGACATGCACCGGCGCAAGGCCGCGATGGCCGAGGCGGCGGACGGGTTCATCGCACTGCCCGGTGGCGCCGGCACCCTGGAGGAGCTGTTCGAGGCGTGGACCTGGCAGCAGCTCGGGCTCCACACCAAGCCCGTCGCACTGCTCGGCCCGCCCGGTTTCTGGCAGCCGCTGACCGCGCTCGCCGACCACCTGGTCGACACCGGCTTCGTCCGCCCCACGTACCGGAACCTGATCACCGGGACGGACCCCGGGGCCCTGCTCGACGCCATGGCCCGGTGGCAGCCGCCGACGCCCAAGTGGGAGACCCCGTCGGCGGACGACGCGCTGCTGGACTCCGTGGGCTGGATCTGCGTCCGCGACCGGCGGCTGCTGGCCGTCCGGACACACGGCAAGGACGCCTTCTACCTCCCCGGCGGCAAGTTGGAGCCCGGAGAGACCCCGGCCCGGGCGCTGGCCCGGGAGCTGCGCGAGGAACTCGGCCTGACCTGCGCACCCGAGCGGCTCGCCCACGCCCACACGGTCGAGGCCCCCGCCCACGGCCGCCCCGGCGTCCGACTGCGCATGCACTGCTACACCGGCCCGGCCGACGGTATGCCCACCCCCGGCGCGGAGATCGCGGAACTGGCTTGGCTCACCGCCGCCGACACCGACCGCTGCGCGCCCGCGCTGCGGGAGGTGATGGCCCGACTCGATCTGGCCTCGTAGCGCGGGTCCGGGCCGCGGTGTCAGCGGCGGTGACGGGAGTGGCGGCTCGGGATCAGTGGGAGAGGCGGGCGACGAGTTCCAGTTCGTCCGCCAGGAGGGCCGGGTCGCGGGGGCCGAGGTGGGGGGCGCTCAGGGAGCGGACGCGGAAGCGGTTGTGGGGGGTGACCTCGTCGGCCTCGCGGATCATGAGGTCCTGGAGGGAGAGGGGGATGGTGTGGTCCTGGGTGTAGCGGACGAAGGTGCGGGGGACGCGGCCCCAGGTCGCCGGGAGGCCGCGGGCGTCCTCGGTCAGGCCGATGGACGCGGACTCGTCCGGCTCCAGGATGTTCATCAGGGTTCGGACTTCGGCGTCCGTGCGGTCGGCGGCGAGGGAGTCCTTGACGATCGCGAAGAAGGCGGGGTCGGCGGAGCGCCAGTTGACCCGGTTGACGCCCAGCTCCGGCGGTGTCCGGACCGGGGGAATCCGGAACATGGAGCTGCCGGCCCCCTCGGGGGTCAGCACCAGTTGCAGCACCGAGGGGTGCTTGGTCGGGCAGAACGCGGAGGTGTACACCAGGTGCGCGATCAGCTCGGGCACCTGGTTGGCGACCGCGTTGAGAGTGGCGCCGCCGAGGCTTGCGCCGACCAGCACGACGGGGCCGTTGCGGCGCGCCCGCCGGACCGTGGCGATGACGTGGGCGGCGAAGTCGGCCAGCGTCACCTTGGACAGCGGGGACGGCTCGGTGCGCAGCCGGTCGAGGTCCTGCGGGGACTGGTAGGACTCGGGGAGGTACGCGCCGAGGCCGTGTCCGGGCAGGTCGACCGCGATCGCGCGGTGTCCGCGCAGTCCCAGTTCGCGCAGCAGGGGCTGCCAGGCGAAGGAGTTGCTGCCCGAGCCGTGGACGAGGACGAAGGTCGGGGCGCCGCGCCCGGGCCCGTCCGCGTGCGCGGCGGGGGTGGCTGCGCCGAGGGCGGCGATCGTCCCCGCGCCGGCCACGGCCGCCTTCAGCGCGCTGCGCCGCGACGTCCCACCGGCCTGCGCGTTGCTGTGCTGTTCCTTGGTCATTTACGGCCTCCCCCTTGAGAGTTGAAGGTTCTCGACGGATTCTTTCAGCCCTGACAACAGAGAACCGGACGGGGCTACCTCGCGTGCAGGGCGGCCACCACGGTCATGCGGCCGACGCGGCGGGCGGGGAGGACGGCGGCGGCGAGGCCGATCAGGACGGTCAGGGCGAGGGAGGCGAGGACGAGGGGGATCGGGGGGCCGCCGACGGTTCCGACGGTGGAGGTGACGGAGCGGGCGGCGGCCCAGCCGTAGGTCAGGCCGAGGGTGGTGCCGGCCAGGGCTGCGGCGAGGGAGAGGAGCAGGGCTTCCAGCGTGAGCATGCGGCGCAGTTGGCGGCGGGACATGCCGATGGCGCGGAGCATGCCGATCTCGCGGGCGCGTTCGCTGACGCTGAGCATCAGGGTGGCGGCGACTCCGAGGCCGGCGATGGCGACGGAGAAGGAGAGCAGGGCCATGCTGACCTGGGTCATCCGGTCGAGGAGGGTGCGGAGGGTCTGGGCCTGGGCGGCGGTGTCGGTGACCTGGATCCCGGGGTGGCCGGCCAGTGCGCGGTCCATGGCGCGGCGGGTGGTGAGGTGGTCGGTGCCTTCGGCGGGGCTGATCCAGACGGTGGTGGTGGGTGCGCCGGGGGCGATGCGGTCGAGGGTGGCGGGGGTGACCAGCAGGTAGGCACCGCTCTGCAGGGTGAAGGGCAGGCTGCTGCGTCCGGGGGCGGCGCGGAGGGCGGTGGCGGGCTGCCCGGGGGCGGTGACGCGGATGTCCTCCGGTCCGCCGCCGAGGCCGCTGAGCGCCGTTCCGTCGGGCAGGGTCCGCGCTCGGTCGACGCCGTCGGCGCGGGGGTTGAGGCCGGTCGGGTCGACGGCCGCGAGCAGCGTCGGGTGTCCGTCGACGTCCACGGTGGTGGAGCGGACCCGGGTGACGGCGAGTTCGGGCTGTCGGCCGAGGGCGGCGAGTGTGTCGGCGGGCAGGGCGCCGCCGGCCGCGGGGGTGGCGGCGAAGACACCGGGCTGGCGGGCGGAGACCACCGGCACCAGGGAGTTGGAGGTGATGTCGAGGGCGGTGACGGCGCCGACCATGACGGTGACGCCGAGCAGCAGGGCGGATCCGGTGGCGCCGGTCCGGGCCGGGTTGAGGCGCAGTTGCCGGGTGGCGAGCCGTCCGGCGGTGCCGCCGAGTCGGCGGGCCGGGGCGCCGAGGGCGGCGACCACGGCGGGCAGCAGTCGGTGGCTGAGTCGCAGCACTCCGAAGAAGCTGCTGATCGCGCCGAGGGTGACGGCGAGCAGCGACAGCGGCGGAGGTGTCAGCACGCCCAGCACCAGCGAGGCGGCGCCGGCCAGCAGCAGCGCCGCGGACCAGACCGCGGCGCGCAGCCGGGCTGCGGTGCCGCCGATGGCGACGGCGCCGCCGAGTGCGGCCACGGGCGGCACCGCGGAGGCCTGCTTCGCCGGTCCGCGGACGGCCAGCAGGGTGAGCAGCACGCCGAACAGGCCGGCGAGCGCGCAGGTGGCCGGGGCGGGCAGCAGGTCCAGGCGCACCGGCCCGAGGTCGGCGTACCGGGCCAGGCCGGTCGCGGCGGCGCAGAGCCCGGCGCCGAGGAGTACGCCGACGGTCGAGGCGCCGATGCCGAGCAGCAGGCCCTGGCGGCGGATCAGTCGGCGGATCTGGGCCCGGTCGGCTCCCACGCAGCGCAGCAGGGCGAGTTGGCGGGTGCGCTGCGCCAGCATGACGGAGAAGGTGTTGCTGACCACCATGCGCGCCACCGCGAGCGCGATCAGGACGAAGGACAGTGCGGCGATCAGGACCACGCCGTAGAGGGTGGTGCTCTGCCGGGTCGCCTCGGTCACGGAGGCCGCCCGGGTGCGGATCACGGGTGCGTCGCCGAGGGCGGCGCGCAGTGCCTCGGTGGTGTGCGTGCGGGAGGCGCCGGGCTGGAGTCGGACGTCGAGTTGGGCGGCGGTGACGGCGGCGGCGTACTCGCCGACGGCAGCGGCCGGGACGGCGATGATCGGGTGCCCGGCGAGGCTGGGTGCGCCGCGGCCGTCGAGGGTGCCGACCAGGCGGGCGGTGGCGGTGGTGCCGTCGGGGCGGGTGAGTCGGATGTCCGAGCCGGGTGCGGCGTCGAGGCGGTGGGCGGTGTCGCTGTCGAGCAGTGCCTCGCCGGGGGCGTCCGGCCATCGGCCGTCCTTGAGCAGTTGCCAGCGCAGGGCCGGGTCGGCGGCGACGGCGGTCACGGTGGCGGCGTCGAGGGGCTGCCCGTCGGCGGCTTGCAGTGCGCCCTGGCCGGTCAGTCGGAGCGCCACGGCGGCGACTCCGGTGGTCTGTTGGGCGTGGGCGGCCGCAGTGGCGTCCAGGCCGCCGTTGGTGGCGGGCCTGGTGACCTGGATGTCGCCGGGGCCGACCTCGGTGGCGGCGGTCTGGCTGAAGGAGTCCACCAGGGCGCCGCTTCCGCCGACGGAGGCGATCAGGAAGGCCACGCCCAGGGCGATCGCGGCTCCGCTCAGCACCAGCTGCCGCAGTTGCCCGCGCAGCTCGGCCACGGTGTATCGGTAGGTCGTCATCGTTCCTCGGTTCGCACGCCCCTGACCAGTGGTGATGTGGCGCCAGGTGGCCGTCTCCGAGCCTATGGAGGGCGGTGGCGCGGGCCGTAGGCACCAGGTCGTGATCTTGATCGATCCGCAGGGTGAGGGCTTCGTCCGCGCTCTCCTCCTGTGGAGGTACGCCGACCCCGAACGGGTCCCGCGCCCGGCCTGTTGCACACTATGTGCAACTGCAAGTCTGATGCGAGAGTGGTGCGGGCCGATGCCGGAGTCGCCGGTGGTGCTGGGAATCGAGTCGTCGTGCGACGAGACGGGGGCGGGGCTGGTCCGGGACGGGGTGCTGCTCGGGCAGGCGGTGGCGTCGAGCATGGACGAGCACGCCCGGTACGGCGGGGTGGTGCCGGAGATCGCCGCGCGGGCGCATGTGCACGCGATGGCGCCGGTGGTGCGGGAGGCGCTGGGGCGGGCGGGGCTGACACTGGGGGACGTCGGGGCGGTCGCGGTGACGACGGGGCCGGGGCTGTCGGGCGCGCTGCAGGTGGGGGTGGCCGCCGCCAAGAGCTACGCGTTCTCACTCGGGGTGCCGCTGTACGGCGTGCACCACCTGGCCGGGCATGTGGCCGCCGCCGGGCTGGTGGGCGGGCCGCTGCCGGATCCGTGCGTGGTGCTGATCGTCTCCGGCGGGCACACCTCGCTGCTGCTGGTCCGCGATCTGGCCCGCGACCCGATCGTGCATCTCGGCGACACCCTGGACGACGCGGCCGGCGAGTGCTTCGACAAGAGCGCCCGCATTCTCGGCCTGCCGTACCCGGGCGGTCCGGCCATCGACCGGGCCGCCCGGGACGGCGATCCGGCCGCGGTGCGGCTGCCGCGTCCGCTCACCGGGGCGGGCGATGACCCGTACGCGTTCTCGTTCTCGGGGCTGAAGACCGCCGCCGCCCGCTGGGTGGAGGGCCACCGCGCGGCCGGCCGCGAGCTGCCGGTGGCGGACGCGGCGGCGTCGCTCCAGGAGGCGATCGCCGACACGCTGACCCGCAAGGCCGTCCGGGCCTGCGTCGACCACGGCGTCGGGACGCTGGTGGTGGTCGGCGGGGTCGCCGCGAACTCGCGGGTCCGGGCGCTGACCGAGCAGCGCTGCGCGGCCGCCGGGATCACACTGCGGGTGCCGCCGCTGGGGCTGTGCACGGACAACGGCGCGATGGTCGCCGCGATCGGCGACCTGCTGGTCCGTGCCGGTGCCGAGCCCGCGCCGCTGGACGTGTCGATCGACCCGTCCGCGCCGCTGGAGTTCGCCGCACTGACACCGCGGGCCCGGGCAGCCGCCTGACGACCGTCAACTCTCGTACTGCGCCCTGATCGTCGGGGCCTCGACGGCGAGGAACCGGGCCCTGCGGGCAGAGCGGTTCGGGGTCGAGCGATCGTTGAAACACCAGTGCGACAATGGGCCGGGCCCTGGATGTGCCGGGCGGGAGTGCGCAGGAGGGGTCGGGGTGGCGTACGAGCTTGCCGGGCGGCTGGTGGTCGGCGTCGCCTCCAGCGCGCTGTTCGATCTGACGGACTCGGACCGGGTATTCCGCGAGGACGGCGAGGACGCCTACCGGGCGCACCAGGAAGGCCACTTGGACGTCACCCTGGCGCCCGGGGTGGCCTTCCCGTTCGTCAAGCGACTGCTGTCCCTGAACAACCTGGGCCCGGAGGACGATCCGCTCGTCGAGGTGATCGTGCTGTCGCGCAACGACCCGGACACCGGGCTGCGGGTGATGCGGTCCATCCGGGCGCATAAACTGCCGATATCCCGGGCCATCTTCAAGCAGGGCCGCGCCCCGTACAGCTACATGCCGGTGCTCAACATGTCGCTGTTCCTGTCCGCCGACGAGGACGACGTCCGCGAGGCGGTGGCGGCCGGGCTGCCGGCCGGGCGGGTGCTCGGGCCGATGCGGCAGGACGACGAGGACGACACCGACCTGCGGATCGCGTTCGACTTCGACGGCGTACTCGCCTCCGACCAGTCGGAGCAGGTCTACCAGCGCGAAGGCATCGAGAAGTTCCGCGACTACGAGGTGGCCCACGCGGACGTCCCGCACGACGCGGGCCCGCTCAAGGACTTCCTCGCCGGGATCAACCGGATCCAGCAGCGCGAGGAGGACCGGCGCCGCACCGACCCCCGCTACCGCCTGCGGGTGTCCGTCTCGATCGTCACCGCCCGCAACTCCCCCGCCGACGAGCGGGCCGTGAAGAGCCTGAAGCGCTGGGGCGTCCGGGTCAACGACGCGTTCTTCCTCGGCGGTATCGACAAGGGCCGGATCATGGAGGTGCTGCGTCCGCACATCTTCTTCGACGACCAGCGCGTCCACCTCGACAGCACCGCGCGCACCACGCCGAGCGTGCACATCCCGATCGGTCAGATGAACGAACCGGCGCGGACCGACGAACCGTCGCAGCTGGACGAGCCGGCGAACGCCGGCGGTGCGGTCGGTTAAGGACCGGGCACGACAAAGCGCCGGCCGAGGTGGCCGGCGCTGAGGTGGTGCGGGGAGGAGGGCTGGGACGGCCCTCCTCCCGTTCAAGCGTCAGGCGTCGGTCTTACCAGTTCGCGCCCGCGTCAGTGGCGCCACCGAAGACGCCCTCGTCGCTCGCGACGACAACGCCGCTGGCGTGCTCCACGCCGTCCGGGGTGACGAACGAGGCGGTGAAGGCGAGGGCGGCAACGTCCTCGTTGGCGGCGAAGTCGAAGTCGACGAAGTGCGCCTCGGGCCGGTCGCCCATTTCGTCGATGCCCCCGCCGTCCCCGGCGAAGGCCAGGCCCGCGCAGCCGAGCAGGACGGGGGCGGCGAGGCCGAGGGCGGCAACAGTACGAGTCAGAGCACGCATCAGAAAACAGTCCTTCCGAGAACGGAACTTGAGTCGGGAAGCAGTGGGCTTCCCTGCACTCAAAGAGAAACGACAGCGGCCGCGGCTGCCAGTCGGTACGAGTCCGATTGCTCCCCATGGCCGAGCAGCCCGATCTGGGGGTTTCCGGCCCGCCCACCCCCGTCGCGGCCCGCCGGAAGGCGCCTCGGACGCTCCCGCTCCCCAGCCTCAAGGCCGCTTCTCCGGACGGGAGTTGGCGCACGTCGCGGTCCGGACCCGGAGGGGAAACCGGTTGGCGTGTCGACAAGCCTAGGATACCTTGGCTCAAAACTAGGACTCCTAGGGATGGGTGGGGAAGACATGCGGGCACTGACCGACGCGGAGATCCGGGCGTCGTTCGTCAACTGCACGAAGGGGGAGGCGAGTCGGGCCTGGCTGCCACGCGGGCTCGGCGAGCTGGACTGGGCCGGACTCGACTTTTTGGGATGGCGGGAGGCAGGGGCACCCGAGCGGGGGTACTTGGTCGCCGAGTTCGAGGGGCGGACGGTCGGGGTGGCCCTGCGCCTGGCGCAGCGGCCGGCAGCGGGGCGCGGTGGGGCGATGTGTTCGATCTGCCTGACGGCGCATCCGGCCTCGGGGGTGGCGCTGATGACGGCGCGCCGGGCGGGTCGGGGGTCGGCGGAGGAGTACGCGTCGGCGAGCGAGTACTTCTGCGGCGACCTGGCGTGCCCGCTGTACGTGCGGGGGCGCAGGCGGGTGGCGGCCGGCGGGGCGCGGATGACGGAGAGCCTGGACGCGGAGGCGCGGGTGGCCCGGATGCGGGCGAACCTGGCCGGGTTCCTCGGGCGGGTCGTCCGATGACGGGCCGGGAAGGCCGCGAGGGCCGGGAGCCGCTCGGCGGGCCGGTGGTGCGGGCGGCGCTGGTGCTGGCGGCGGGGGCGTTCGTCGCGCTTCTGGACACCACGGTGGTGGGGGTGGCACTGGAGTCGTTCGCGCGGCGCTTCGACGCGGGCCTGGCGCAGGTGCAGTGGGTGGCGACGGCGTACCTGCTGGCGATGTCGGCGGTGATCCCGGCGACGGGCTGGGCGGCGCGGCGGTTCGGGGCGGTGGCGTGCTGGACGGCGTCGCTGGCGGTGTTCCTGCTGGGGTCGGTGCTGTGCGGGCTGGCCTGGTCGCTGGGGTCGCTGGTGGCGTTCCGGGTGGTGCAGGGGCTGGGCGCGGGGATGCTGTTCCCGCTGATGCGGATCCTGGTGGTGCAGGTGGCCGGCCCGGCGCGGATGGGGCGGACGATGGCGTTGATCGCCGTGCCGATCCTGCTCGCGCCCGTCGCGGGGCCGGTGGTGGGCGGGGCGCTCGTCCAGGGCCACTCGTGGCGGTGGCTGTTCCTGTTGAACGTGCCGGTGTGCCTGGCGGTGGTGGTGCTGTCGCCGCTGCTGATGCGCAACCAACGGGAGGGCGATCCGGACGAGTTGGACCTGGCGGGGCTGGTGACGGTGAGCGGCGGGCTGACGGCGGCCGTCCTCGGGTGCGTCCGGCTGGGCGGGGGCCGGGCGCCGGGCGACCCCGGGGTGCTGCTGCCGCTGCTGGTGGCGATGGTGCTGCTGGCGGCGCACGGGCTGCTGGCGCGGCGCCGGCGGGGCCGGGCGCTGCTGGACTTCGGGCTGTTCCGGGACCGCGCGTTCGCCGCGTCGACCACCGTCTCACTGTTGAACAGTTTCGGCCTGTACGGGGCGGTGGTGCTGGTGCCGCTGTTCTTCCAACAGGCGGGCGGGCGCGGCCCGTTGGCGGCGGGTCTGGTGATGGCGGCGCAGGGGGCGGGCGCGGGCGTGGCGGTGCTGCTGGTCGGGCGGGTGATCGACGCCCGGAGCAATCCGCGGGCGCTGGTGCTGGCCGGGCTGGCGCTGGTGGGCGCGGGCCTGGCGGTGTTCGCCCGGGCCGGCAGCGCGGAGCCGGGCCCACTGCTGCTCGGCGCGCTGTTCGTGCAGGGGGTGGGTCTGGCGCTGGCAGCGTCGCCGGTGATGGTGACGCTCTACCACTCGCTGCCGCCGGCCTCGGTGCCCGCCGCGACCACCGCGAACGCGGTCGCGCAGCAGCTGGGCGCGGCGGTGGGCACCGCGGTGGTGGCGCTGGTGCTGCAGCACGCCTCGCACGGGGGCGCGGGGACGGTCGGGGCGTTCCGCGTGGTGTTCGCGGTGGCGCTGGGGTTCGTGGTGCTGACGGCCGTTCCGGCCGCGTTCCTGCCGGCGAAGCAGCGGGCCTGAGCAGCCCCTGCCGACGCGGTAGAAAGCCTAGGCCCGGGGCCAGTTCTCCAGCAGTTGGTGCAGGCCGGTGACGATCCGCTGCCAGGAGCCGTCGATGCCGCGCGGGTGGTGGAAGCCGCCGTTGGCCTCGATGGCGATGAAGCCGTGGAAGGTGGAGCGCAGCAGCCGGACGGCGTCGGTCAGTTCGGGTTCGTCCAGCCGGTAGTGGCGCATCATCGCGTAGGTGAGTTCGACGGACCGGGCGAGGGCGTCGGTGTCGGCGAAGTCGGCCGGGTCCAGGCGCAGTTGGGTGGCGGCCCAGCGGCCGGGGTGCTGCTGGGCGTAGGTCCGCTGGGCGTCGGCGAAGGCGGCCAGGGCGTCGGCGCCGGAGCGGCCGGCGACGGCGGTCGCGATGCGGTCGTTGATCTCCTCGGTGGCGAGCAGGGCGACCCGGGTGCGGATCTCGTGGAGGCTCTTGACGTGCGAGTAGAGGCTGGCGTCCTTGACGCCGAAGCCGCGGGCGAGGGCGGAGGCGGTGACCTTGTCGATGCCGACCTGGTCGGCGAGTTCGGCGGCGGCGCGGGTGATCCGTTCGACCGTCAGTCCAGCGTGCGCGCCCATGTTTCCCGTCCCGAACGTTGACCTGCCGAAGCCCGCGTCAGTGTATCCGGGCAGATCCGGCGGCTTTTGGGGTGCGACGTTTCGGAAGGTCGGCGCGTCTAGAAGGAGGGACCCCAAGGAACCAAGGGGGAAGATCATCTGATTTGCCATCAGATGATAATGTCCCGGACAAACGGGGGCGTTGGTGACGCGCGCACCCCGGCCGATCCGCACTCTGGAGCCACCCGTGTCCGCACGCACGTACCGCCGCAGCCTGCCGCTCGCGGCCGCGGTCCTCGCCGCCTCCCTGCTCGCCGTCTCGGCGCAGGCCGACGACCCGGCGCCGGCCGACGCCACGCTGACCGCCGACCTGAACACCCTGCTCGCCGACCCCCGGCTGGCGAGCGCGCAGGCCGGCGTCGTGGTGCAGGACGCCACCACCGGCGAGGTGCTGTACTCGCGGCAGCCGCAGGCGCTGTTCACCCCGGCGTCCACCCTGAAGACCGTGACCTCGACGGCGGCGCTCGACCTGCTGGGCGCGGACTACCGGTTCACCACCGAGGTCCGCTCCACCGGCAAGATCTACGGCGACACCATGACCGGCGACCTGGTGCTGCGCGGCGGCGGCGACCCGACCCTGCTGGTGCAGGACCTCGACGACCTGGCCGCGAAGGTCGCGGCGTCCGGCGTCACCACCGTCACCGGCCGGGTGCTGGCGGACGGCAGCCGGTACGACTCGACGCCGCTCGGCCCGGGCTGGGCCTGGGACGACGAGGCGTACTCGTACAGCCCGCAGATATCCGGGCTGACCGTCGCCAACGACGCCGAGTACATGATGGACACCGTGCAGGTCACCGTCACCCCGGGTGCGGCGGGCGAGAACGCCAAGGTGACGCTGAACCCGGCCGAGGCGCCGATGAAGTTCACCGGCACGGTCGCCACCGGCGCGACGGGCAGCGGGTCGAGCGTCGGCGTGCAGCGGCGCCGGGGCAGCAACGAGCTGGCGTTGTCCGGCAGCATCCCGACCGGTGCGGCGCCGGTGACCTCCTGGGTGACGGTCGAGGACCCCACCACGTACGCCGGGAAGGTGTTCGCGGGCGCGCTGGCCAAGCACGGCGTGAAGGTGCTGCGCGGGGTGCAGACCGCGAGCGGCTCGGAGACCTCGGAGCCGATGGCCTCGCACGAGTCGAAGCCCCTCACCGAGGTGATCGTCCCGATGCTGAAGATCAGCAACAACGGCATCGCCGAGCACCTGACCAAGGAGATCGGCAAGGTCAAGGGCGGCCGCGGTGACTGGGCGACCGGCATCAACCAGGTCAACGCCTTCCTGAAGGCGAACGGCGTGACCGGCCCGACCACCCGACAGGTGGACGGCTCCGGCCTGTCCCGCTACGACCTGATCACCCCCGGGAAGATGGCCGACCTGCTGAAGGTCGCCCACACCAAGCCGTGGTTCGACGCCTGGTACAACGCGCTGCCGGTGGCGGGCAACCCGGAGCGGATGACCGGCGGCACCCTGGCCGCCCGGATGCGCGGCACCAAGGCCGAGAACAACGTGCACGCCAAGAGCGGTTCGATGGGCGGCGTCGACAACCTGGTCGGCTTCGCGACCGCGCCCGACGGCCGCAAGCTGTCGTTCGTCGTGCTGGTCAACAACTTCGCCGGCACCAGCCCGCGCCCGGTGATCGACGCGATCGCCGTCCGGCTCGCCGCCGGCCCCGCCGCCACGGCCCAGCTGAAGTCCAACAAGCTGGTCGCGCCCGGTGGTTCCGGTGACGAGTACACCGGCACCCGCTGGGAGGACTGCGAGACCCTGGCGCACTGCTGACGATTCGTCATCACGGGCCCCGTCGCACCTGCGGCGGGGCCCGCGGCCGTTTCCTGCGCCCGAAAATTCTCTCCATCAAGCGCTTGATCGGTGACCCGGGCCGCGCGTACGCTCCCCGCCATGAGCCAGCACCGGACGGCCGCCGAGGCGAGCCGGGAACGGATCCTCACGGCCGCCACCGCCCTGTTCGCCGAACACGGCTACGACGGCACCACCACCCGGACGATCGCCGGCGCGGCCGGGCTGAACGTCGCCACCGTCGCCTACCACGTGGGCACCAAGGCCGACCTGTACCGCGAGGTGATGCGGCGGGCCCACCAGGCCGAACGGGCCGCCGTGGACGCCGCGTTGGCGGAATTCGCGGTGGCCGCACCGGACGATCCGGCCCGGGCGGCGGCCCGCTTCGCCGACCGGTACCTGGACTTCTGCCTGGAGCAGCCGCACGTCCCCGCGCTGTGGATGCGCCGCTGGATGGCCGACGCCGCCGAGTTCGCCGACCTGGAGGAGCGGTACGCCCGGCCGCTGCTGGAGGCGGTTGCAGGTGAACTCTCCTCCGCATTGCCACAGTTGGGGCGCGACCGGGTCGAGTTCGCGGTGTGGACGGTGCTGTGGACCACGCACGGCTTCTGCCGCTCGATGATCCGCGCGCAGGTGCCGCGCTTCCGCACCCACCTGCGGGCGCTGGTGCTGCGCGAACTCGGCCTCGACGGTGCGATATGACGGCCGGTCGGGGCCTGTCGCGGCGGGAGCTCGCCGGGTACGCGGTGGGCTCGATCGGCACCGGCATCCACTCCACCGTCCCCGGCCTGCTGCTGCTCTACTTCATGACCGACGCGCTCGGCGTCCCGGCCGGCCTGGCCGGTCTGGTGGTCGCGCTGCCGAAGGCCTGGGACGCGCTGTTCAACCCGCTGGTCGGCGCGGCCAGCGACCGGGAGGCGCTGCGCACCGGGCGCCGCACCCGGATCCTGCTGGCCGGCACGCTCGCCCTGCCGGTCGCGTTCGCCGCGATGTTCCTCTCGCCGCTCACCGGCTCCGGCGCCGCCGCCTGGGTGGCCGGTACCTTCGTTCTCGCCTCCAGCGCGTTCGCGCTGTTCCAGGTGCCGTACGTGGCACTGCCCGCCGAGATGTCCGATCAGCCGCGCGTCCGCACCCGGATCATGGTGTGGCGGATCGTCTGCCTGACCGTCGGCATCCTGGTCGCGGGCGGCCTCGCCCCGGCCGTGGTGTCGCTGGCCGGCGGCGGGCGCGGCGGCTACGCCGTGATGGCGGGGGTGGTCGCCGCGCTGTTGCTGGTGACGCTGCTGATCCCGACGCTCGGCGCCCGCCGGGTGCCCGCCCGGCCGGGGGCGGAGCCGCTCGGGCTGCGGGCGGCGCTGCGCACCGCGCGCGGCAACCGGGCGTTCTTCGCGCTGCTCGGTGCGTTCGTGGTGCAGGCCGCCGCGGTGGCGATCATGCTGGCGGCCGCGCCGTACGTCGCCACCTACTGGCTGGGCGGGTACGGGCTGACCTCGGTGCTGTTCGTCTGCCTGGTCGCGCCGAGCGCCGTCGCCGTCCCGCTGTGGGGCCGGGCCGCCGCCCGCTGGGGACGGCTGCGCTGCCTGGCCGCCGCGACCGGACTGTTCGCCCTCACCTCGGCCGCGCTCTGGCCCGCGGCGCACGCCGGTGGCGGACGGGTCGGGCTGGTGCTGGCGCTGTGCGCGCTACTGGGCGTCGCGTACGCCGCGTTGCAGGTGCTGCCGCTGTCGCTGCTGCCGGACACCGTGCACGCGGACGCGGCGCGCACCGGCCGCCTCCAGTCGGGGGCGTTCACCGGCCTGTGGACCGCCGGGGAGACCGCCGGACTGGCCGCCGGACCCGGCCTGTTCTCGCTGGCGCTGGCCGCCGCCGGATTCGTCTCCTCCACCACCGACCACCCCGTGGCGCAGACCGACGCCGCCCGGGCCGGGGTGCTGCTCGGCTTCAGCCTGGTGCCGGCCGCGCTGATGCTGCTCTCGCTGCCCGCCCTGCGCGCGTACGGCCGGCGCCGCCAACTCCCGCATTGGAGCTGAGTCATGACCACCGTTCACCCCGGGCTGCCGCAAACCGGGCGCCCCGCCGAGGAGTTGCTGGCCGAGCTGCACGCACTGACCGCCGGAGACCTGCCCACCCGGGGCGGGCGCACCACCGCGTACACGTACGACGCGGGCCGGCCCGAGGTCCGGGAGGCCGCCGAACGCGCGTACCTGGCGATGCTGGAGGTCAACGGCCTGGACCCGACGGCGTTCCCGAGCATCGTCGCGCTGGAACGCCAGGTGGTCGGCGCGGTCGCCGCCCGGCTCGGCGGGGACGACACCACGCCCGGGATCTTCACCAGCGGCGGCACCGAATCGATTCTGCTCGCCGTGAAGGCCGCGAGGGACTCCCGCCCCGGGATCGCCGAGCCGGAGATCGTCGTCCCCGCGACCGCGCACGCCGCGTTCTTCAAGGCCGGACGCTACCTGAAGGTCAAGGTGGTGGCCGTGCCGGTCGACCCCGCGACGTTCCGGGCGGTGCCCGCCGCGATGGCCGACGCGTGCACGGCGAACACCGTACTGGTGGTGGCCTCCGCGCCCTCGTACGCGCACGGCGTGGTCGACCCCGTCCACGAGATCGCCGCCGACGCGGCCGAACGCGGACTGCCCTGCCACGTGGACGCCTGCGTGGGCGGCTGGCTGCTCCCCTGGCTCGCCGAAGCGGGCGCCCCCGTACCGGAGTTCGACCTGTCGGTGCCCGGAGTGACCTCGCTCTCCTGCGACCTGCACAAATTCGGGTACACGCCCAAGGGCGCCTCCGTCCTGCTGTTCCGCGACCGGCCGATGCGGCTCGCCGCGTACTTCGCCTGCGCGCAGTGGCCCGGCTACCCGGTCGTCAACTCGACGGTCCAGAGCAGCAAGGGCGCGGGCCCGCTCGCCGCCGCATGGGCCACTTTGCAGGCCCTCGGGGCGGACGGTTACCGGGAGTTGGGGCGGGCGGCGCTGGCCGCGACGCGGCGGCTGATCGCGGGCATCGACGCGATCGACGGGCTGCGGGTGCTGGGCTCCCCCGACGCGACGCTGGTCGCGCTCGGGGCGGATCCGGACGACGCGGCGCTGGATCTGTGGGAGCTGGCCGACGAGGCGCGTGCCCGCGGCTTCTTCCTGCAACCGCAGTTGAGCGTGGCCGGACTGCCCGCCAGCCTGCACCTCACCCTCACCGGGGTCAGCGAGCAGGGCGTGGACGAGTTGCTTTCGACGCTCCGCGAGGCGGTTGCGGTCGTTCGGGGGCGGGGGCCCGTCGCTCCTCCGAGTGAACTGTTGGAGCTGCTCGGGCAGTTCGACCTCGCGGAGCTCGACGACGCGACGTTCGCTGAGCTACTGCCTGCGGCGGGCTTCGCGCCCTCCCGGATGGCCGGGGTCAACCGGCTGCTCGACGCGCTGCCGCCGGAGCTGCGGGATCAGTTGGCGACGCGGTTCCTGTCGGTGCTGTACAGCCCGTACCTGTAGGGAGAGCGCTTCCGGGGGCGCGGGGAGACTTGCGCGAGCTGGTGGGCGCGAAGTCAGGGGCGCGGGGAGACTTGCGCGAGCTGGTGGGCGCGAAGTCAGGGGCGCTGGGGGTACCCCCAGCGAAGCGAGGGGGCGGAACTGCGCGACAAGCGCAAGCCGCGTCCGCAAGGTCGCGATCAGGTGCAAGTCATTGCCCTGCGTCGCGATCTTGCTGACGGGCGCGTTCCCCTTCGCGCAGTTCCCCGCGCCCCTGGTTTCGCACCCGCACAGTTTTCGCGCCCCTGGTTTCGCACCCCTGGTTGTGCTCTGTCTGGCTTCGCGCCCGCTACGCGAAAGCGTTCTCCGGGGGCAGCAGGACCGCAAGGCCGTCCGCGAGGCGCTGGAGGCCGAATTCGAAGCGGGTTTCCATGTCGGGGTTGGTGAGGTCGTCGGCGAGGGCGACCAGGTTGGGGAAGGTCTCGGCGGGGAGGGCGCGGAAGGCGTCGCCCGCGGCGCGGGCGACTTCGCCGCGGCCGGCGCCGGCGGCTTCGGCGGCGGAGAGGGGGGACTGTTCCTGGAGGACGAAGCCCTGGACGTACGCGGACAGCAGGTAGGAGGCCATTGCGGCGTCGGCGTCGCTGAAGCCGGCGTTGCGGAGGCGGTCGAGTTGGTCCTCCAGGATGGCGAGGGTGTGCGGGCCGGTGGTGAGGCGGCCGGAGAGGATCTTGGCGGCGTCGCGTTTGGCGAGCAGCAGGGCGCGGTAGCGGCGGCCGTATTCCAGGAACTGTTCGCGCCAACTGCCTTCCCGGGGTGGGAGTTCGGCGCCGGCCAGGAGGGCGTCGGTGAGCAGGTCGAGCAGTTCTTCCTTGTTGCGGACGTGCCAGTACAGCGAGGCGGCTTTGACGCCGACCTCGGCGGCGACCTTGCGCATGGAGAGGCCGGCCAGGCCGTCGCGTTCGAGGACGCGCAGGGCGGCGGCGGCCAGGTTCTGCCGGGTGAGGGCGGGGGTGGGCTCGGCCATGGCGGTTCCTTGGGTGGGCGGTCCGGGGCGCTGAATCGCACTTGCAATCTAACACCGTTAGAGACATCCTGGCTGCGCACCAGCAGTCCCTAACGCCGTTAGGGGCTATCTCGGCACACCCGAAGGGGGACGGTTTCGGTGGAAGGTTCGGTCGGCACCCGGCACAAGTGGCAGGCGCTCGCCACGCTCTGCGTCACGATGTTCATGGCGATGCTGGACAACGTCATCGTCAACATCGCGCTGCCCCGGATCGGCCGGGATCTGGACACCGGCATCAGCGGGCTCCAGTGGGTCGCCGAGGGCTACAGCCTGGTGTACGCGGCGCTGCTGCTCACCGGCGGCACGCTCGGCGACCGGTTCGGCCGGACCAGGGTGTTCCGGGTCGGGCTGGCGCTGTTCACGGTCGGGTCGGCGGCGGCCGCGCTGGCCGGTGACATCGGGGTGTTGGTCGCCGCCCGGATGCTGCAGGGCGTGGGCGCGGCGCTGCTGACGCCGGGCAGTCTGGCGATCCTGGGCCAGGTGTTCACCGACGAGAAGGAGCGGGCCCGGGCGATCGGCCTGTGGTCGGGGGTCTCGGCGCTGGGCCTGTCGATCGGTCCGGTGATCGGTGGCCCGATGGTGGACGCGTTCGGCTGGGCCAGCGTGTTCTGGATCAACGTCCCGGTCGGGCTGGTGGCGCTGGTGCTGGCGTTCCGGGTGCTGCCGGTGATCGCGCCGCGTGAGCGCCGGATCGACCTCACCGGGCTCGCGCTGTCGGCGGCCGGTCTCGGCGCGCTGGTCTACGGCCTGATCGAGGGCCCCGGCCGGGGCTGGACCGATCCCGTCGTGCTGGCCTGCGGGGCGGCCGCGATGGTGCTGCTCGCGGTCTTCGTCGCGGTCGAACTGCGGTCGGCGGAGCCGATGTTGGAGCTGCGGCTGTTCCGCGACCGGGTGCTCGCCGGGGCGCAGTTGAGCGGCCTGATGGTCAGTTTCGGGATGTTCGGCGCGCTGTTCTTCCTGCCGCTGATGCTCCAGGGCGTGATGCGCTGGTCCCCCACCGACGCCGGGTACGCCGGGCTGCCGATGACGGCCGTGATCATGCTGGCCGCGCCGCTCTCCGGCCGGCTGACCGCCCGTCACGGGACGCGCCTGCCGCTGGTGCTGGGCATCTCGCTGTGCGCGGTCGGCCTGGGCGGGCTGTCGCTGTACGACGGGCACGCGCACTACTGGTCGTACGTGTGGACGCTGGTGGTGCTCGGCTTCGGCATGGGGCTGACGTTCACGCCGGTGTCGATCGCGGTGCTGCAGCGGGTCGCCCCGGCGCAGACCGGCATGGCCTCGGCCACCATCAACACGCTGCGCGAACTCGGCGGCGTGCTCGGCATCGCGGTCCTCGGCGCCGTCCTCACCAACCGGCTGACGGGCGCCCTCACCGACTCGTTCCACCGGCTCGACCTGCCCACCGACGGGGTCTCGCACGCGGTCTCCGCGCTCACCGGCCACGGCACCGGCCCCGCCGCCGCTCCCACGCCCGCGCCCGTGCAGGCGGCCGTCGACAGCGCGTTCGTCGACGCGCTGCATCTCGCCCTGCGCTGCGGCTCCGCAGCGCTGGCCGTGACCGCCGTCCTGGTCGCCGTCCTGCTGCGCCGCTCCGCCGTCCGGCACCCGGCCCCGGCGCCGGTCGCCCAGCCGGAACCCGTGGCATGACCAACAACGCTCGGTGTCCACGAGGTTGACGTCCCGTTCGCTGTGCTGTTCGGTAAAGGAACGTCAAAGTCGGGACCAAGTAGGGTGACCGGCGACAGGACGCGGATCGCGCGGAGATGTGATGAACGGCGCTGGGTTCGGCGGCCGTACTTCGCTAGCATGACCCGCTCAAGCGGTCGGACCGACACCGGTGTTGGGGGATGGCGTGCGCGACGTGGGCCCAGGCGGGAGCGGCGGCGGGTTCCAGGTGGACCCGGACGTGCTGGAGGCGGCGGGGCAGACCGCGGCGGTGGACGCCGAGCGGGTGCCGGCCGCCACCACGCGGGTGCTCGGCCCGTCGGACAGTGCGGCGGACGGACTGCGCGGCTGGCAGACCGGCAGCGAGCTCACCGCCTGCACCGCGGAGTGGAAGGGCATGCTGGACAAGCTGTCCGCGGAGATGGACAAGCAGGGCGGCAACCTCCGGCAGACCGCGGCGAACTACCGCAACGCCGACCAGGTCGCGAGCGGCACCGTCACCTCGGCCGGGCGGTGAGCATGGACGTCCCCATGCTCCGCGACGCGGACCCGCGGCGGCTGTTCGGCGCCGCCGACGCGTACGCCGCACTCGCCGACGCCATCGGTGACGACACCGAACAGTGGCGGGCCGGCGTGGACAACCGGGTGCGGGACTCCGGGTGGACCGGCCAAGCGGCCGACAACGCCCGGCAGTCGCTCGCCCGGACCACCGGCAAACTGACCGCCGCACACCTGGAGTTGGCCCGGATCGCACCCGTCCTGCGGGAGGGCGCGGAGGCCTTCGTGCTGGCCCAGGCGGACCTGCGCCGGGCGCTGGACGAGGCGCGGGCCGGCGGCTTCGAGGTCGCCGACGACGGCGGGATCTCCTGGCCCCCGGCCAGTCCGGGCGAGCGGCACGACCCGGACGCGCCGGACCGCACCCGGCAGGGCACCGACCTGCGCGACCGGATCGGCGAGGCGCTGAACAAGGCCGCGCACGCCGACCAGGTGACGGCGCAGCGGCTGCGCCAGTACACCACCGACGCCCGCACCGGCGCCGGCCTCGACCCGTTCGGCTCCGCGATGCGGCTGAACAGCGCGGTACTGAGCGCGGTACTGAGCGCGGTCGCCGGCGAGGACCTGGTGCTGTCGGGCATGCCGGGCCAGAACGCCTCGCCGACCGAGGTGAACTCCTGGTGGAAGGGGCTGCCCGCGGACGAGCAGCAGCGGCTGATCAAGGAGCACCCGGACCGGATCGGCAACCGCGACGGCATACCCACCCCGGCCCGCGACCAGGCCAACCGGATCCACCTCGACCAGATGGTGAACGACCTGTCGTCCCGGCAGAACCTGTCGGACTGGGACAAGAAGAAGCTGGAAGGCTTCCGGTCGATCCAGGGCCGCCTGCGCGACGACCAGGGCAAGCAGCCGCCGTCCTACCTGATGGTGATCGGCGACCAGGGCCAGGGCCGGGCCGCGATCGCCTACGGCAACCCGGACACCGCGGACGACGTGGTGGCGTACGTGCCCGGCCTGAACACCGAGGTCAAGAACATGGGCGCCGGTGACGCCAACCGGGCCCGCGACCTGTGGCAGTCCGCGCACGACATCGACCCGACCCGCAAGACCGCCTCGATCGCCTGGCTGGGCTACGACGCCCCGCAGGCCAAGGGGATCAGCCCGGACGCGCTGGCGGTGGCCGGTGACGCGCGGGCCAAGCAGGGCGGCGAGGCCTACCAGGGCTTCCTGCAGGGCCTGCGGGCCTCGCACGAGGGCCAGCCGGCGCACCTGACGGCGCTCGGCCACAGCTACGGCTCGTTCACGGTCGGGCAGGCGGCGCAGCGGCCCGGCGGCATCCCGGCGGACGACATCATCCTGGTGGGCTCCCCCGGCACAGGCGCGCAGAAGGCGTCCCAGCTGGGCGTGGACGGCTCGCACGTGTGGGTGGGCGCGGCCGAGCACGACCCGGTCTCGCACCTGCCGAGCCACGCCGAGGCGAAGGGCATCGGCATCGGCGCGGGCATCGGCGGCCTGCTCGGCGGCCCGCCGGGCGCGGTGCTCGGCGGCTTCATCGGTGACAAGATCGCAGGGCACAGTGATCCGCACGAGCTGTGGTTCGGGCAGGACCCGGCGAGTTCCGAGTTCGGCGCGCACCGCTTCGACGTGGCCGACGGCCCGCGGGGCTTCCAGTCGCACTCGGACTACTGGAACCAGGGCGACGGCCGGGACGGCCACTCGCTGCGCAACATGGGCATGATCGTCTCCGGTCACGGTGACCGGGTGATCGGACAGGACCGGCGATGAACGACTTCGCGGCACCCCACCCGTCGGCCGCGCTGCTGGCCGCGAAGGCGGCGGTGGACGAACTGCTGGACTCCGCCCCGGCGGCGCTGAACCCGCCGGCCGACTGGGCGGACGGCCCGTACGTGGCGGTGGAGCACGAGCACCCGTACACCCGGGAGCCGGACGGCACCGCGCACCTGGAGAAGCGGCGCTACCTGATGACCCGGCTGTCGGCGGACCGCTATCCGGAACTGCTCTCCCAGCTGGCCCGGGCCTGGCAGGCCCGCGGCTGGCGGGTGGACGGCGAGAACGACCCGGTGCTGCCTCTGCTGCGGGCCGAATCGGCGCTCGGGACGGTCGAGTTGAGGATCGGCATACCCGGCAACGCGACGCTGCTGGCGCGGGTGCAGGGCGTGCCGCCGAGCGGCACCTCGTACCCGTTCGGCGGCGACAGCACCGTCCCGCTCGGGCCGGACGGCGTGATGGACACCATGCCGCGCCGGCACGACCCGTTCTGGTCGGTGTGACCTCCGATGGGTAGCCGGAGGGGACTACGGGCGGCGGGCGCCGTCGCCGCGCTGCTGCTGGGGCCGGTGCTGGCGGGCTGCGGCTCGTCCGGCGCGGCGGCGGGCGGCTCGGCGCCGGCCGCCGACCTGGCCAGGGGCCGGATCCAGGAACTGGTGGACGGCACCACCTCGGCGCTGACCCCCGCGGTGCGGTTCGCCGACGACGCCTACCGCTCGGTGCCGCACGAGAACGCCCGCCGGGACAACGACGGCACCGCACAGCTGACGCTCCGCCGGTACGTGCTGACCAAGGTCGCGGAGGCCAACCGGCCCCGGCTGCTGGAGCAGGTCCGGGCGTACTGGACCGGCCGCGGCTGGACCGTCACCGAGAACACGGCCTTCGAGGCGGGGGCGCGCACCCCGGACGGCACCGGCGTGACGGTCAGCATCGGCGTCCCCGGCAACGTGACGGTGACGGCCACCGCCCGGGTCCGCGACCCGGGCGCCACCGAGCCGTTCGGCCCGGCCCCCAGCCCGCTGCCGACCGGCGCCGACGGCGGACCCGACACCCTGCCCCGCTTCGATGACCCCGGGTGGTCCTGACCTGCCGGGACGAAACGGGCGGGACCGGTGCTGATCGGACGTCAGAGCGGGTGAGCCGGGCGGTATTTGCCGGGGCACCCTAGGGAGACCCGACCTGACCTGGCTATAGTCGCCCGTGATCTAGCCGGAACGGCGGCCGGCCGAGGGGTTTCCCCGGCATTGGCATGCCCGCCTGCCGCCGTGCCGTCCGGAGCCCCGAAGCCGTCGCGTGTTCCGCCGTTGACCACGGGGAGAGACGACGACCATGGCACACACGACCGGGCGGGGGCGCACCGCGCTCGTCGCCGTCATCGGTGGAACGCTGCTGCTGGGCGGCTGCGGCATCGTAGGCTCTCAGGGCAAGAAGGACGACCTGCACGCGATGCTGCCGGAGTCGATCCGCAAGGCCGGGGTGCTGACGGTGGGCGCCTCGTTCACCGCCGCGCCGGTGGTGTACCGCAACGACCGCAACGAGCCGGAGGGCCTGGACCCGCACCTGGCCCAGAAGCTGGGCGAACTGCTCGGCGTCCGGGTCGAGTTCCAGGATGCCGGACAGTTCTCGAACGTGCTGCCGGGCCTGATGAAGCGCCAGTACGACATCGCGATGTCCGGCATCACCGACACCCGCGAGCGCGAGGAAGGCCTCGACAAGGACGGCAAGCAGGCCGGCCCTGGCGTCGACTTCGTCGACTACTTCATGGCGGGCATCGGCATCGCCGTCAAGAAGGGCACCACGCAGAACGTCGCCGACATCGACCACCTGTGCGGGCGCACCATCGTGGTCAAGAAGGGCACCACCCACGACGACCTGGTGCAGCGTCAGGCGAAGGTCTGCGAGCACGACGGGAAGCCGCTGAAGATGGTGCAGACCGACACCGACACCGCGGCGCTGGACAAGCTGAAGGGTACGGCGGACGCGTTCGTCACCGACTACCCGAAGGCCCAGTACGCGGCGCAGACCGTGGACAACGGCAACGCCTTCCAGATCGGCGGCCCGCAGATCCAGCCCCGGCCGTTCGGCATCGCGGTGCGCAAGGAGGACTCGGCGCTGCGCGACGTGCTGATGCGGGCGATGAACCGGCTGATCACCGAGGGCGGCTACGACCAGGTGCTGTCCGACCACGACCTGACGGTCGGGGCGATCCAGAACTCGGTGATCAACGGCTCGTCCTGACCGCCCGCCTCAGGCCGCGCGGGCGGGCGCGGGGCGGCTCAGGCCGCACGGGCGAGTGCGGGGCGGCTCAGGCCGCGCGGGCGGGTGCGGGCGCTCAGGCCGCGCGGGCGGGCGCGGGGCGGCTCAGG
>NZ_JBIALQ010000006.1:0-393372 GCF_042873545.1 Kitasatospora sp. NPDC004615 | reverse complement strand
GGCCGCGCGGGCGAGTGCGGGGCGGCTCAGGCCGCGCGGGCGAGTGCGGGGCGGCTCAGGCCGCGCGGGCGAGTGCGGGGCGGCTCAGGCCGCGCGGGCGAGTGCGGGGCGGCTCAGGCCGCGCGCAGGGCCAGCACCGCGACGTCGTCGGTGAGGGTGCCGGCGTGGCGGCGGACGTCCCGCTCCAGGAAAGCGACCAGGGTGTCCGGGTCGGTGCCGGGCAGGGTGCCGAGCCGGGCCGCCAGCGGGTAGAACTCGCCGTCGCGGTCCCGGGCCTCGGTGACGCCGTCGGTGCACAGCAGCAGGCTGTGCCCGGACGGCAGCGGCACGGTGGTGGGTTCGGCGGCCGGGCCGAGGGCGAGGTGGCCGAGACCGAGCGGGAGGTCCTCGGCGCAGCGGACGGCGGCGACCGTGCCAGGGGCGACCAGCAGCGGCGCGAGGTGGCCGCGGTTGACCAGGTCGAGCCGCCCGGTGTGCCGGTCGTGCTGGAGCAGCACGGCGGTGACGAACAGCTCGCCGTCGCCGCGCTGCTCGGCCGCCCGCCGTACCTGGCGGTCGAGTTGGGCGGCGAGTTCGCCGAGGTCGGCGGTCTCGTGGGCGGCGATCCGGAACGCGCCGATGACGTCGGCGACGGTGCGCACCGCCTCCAGGCCCTTGCCGCGCACGTCGCCCAGCAGGATCCGGGTGCCGTGCCGGGTCTCGCACACGTCATACAGGTCGCCGCCGATGCCGAAGTCGGCCTCCGCGGGCCGGTACAGCCCGGCGGCCCGCAGTCCCCCGACCCGGGCGGGGACGGGGTGCAGCACGGTGTGCTGGAGGGTGTCGGCGACGGCCCGCATCCGGACCAGGGCGCGGGCCTGGCGGCGGCGCTGGGTGGCCAGCCCGGTGCCCATCACACCCGCCAGCACGGTGGCCAGGTACGTCCACAGGTGGTGCTGTTCGTGCAGGTGGCCGGAGCGCAGCGCGAGCAGCGCCTGCAGGCCGACGGTGAGGACGGTCGCGAGGGCCACCATGACGGGGCCGGCGCTGAACGCGGCGACCACGGGCAGCACGGTCAGCAGGAAGCCCGCGGCGACGGACCGGGGGACGGACTCCTCCAGCGCCAGATCGGCGACCAGCAGCAGGGCCGGCAGGGCGCGCGCCCAGGTGGGGGTGCGCAGCGCCTCGGCCATCGCGGCCTCCCAGCGGGCGGTGGCCTCCCGGCCGTGCTGGTGGCCGCGGTCCTCGTCGCGGTCCTCGTCGAGGGCGACGCGGACGGGCGTTGCGGTGGGCGCGGGCATGCTGACCTCCTCAGGCGGGCGCCCGGGGTGGGTGCGTCTCCGCAACCATCGTCCCGTGCCGTCCGTCGGGACCACCCCTTGCCAAGGTCCCGACGGGTTGGGCCGTTCGGCCCGATTCGATCATATTTCAACCACTTGCGTGACCTGTGTCACCGCCGACGACAGGTCAGCGACGTGGTCAGCGGCCGGTGAGCGTGACGGGCAGCGTGCGGAAGCCCCGCAGCACCAGCCGCTCGCGGCGGACGGCCGGACCGGCGGGGGCCAGCGCGGGGAAGCGGCGCAGCAGGGCGGGCAGCGCGGTGACGGCCTCCAGCCGGGCGAGCTGGGCGCCGAGGCAGTAGTGCGGGCCGCCGCCGAAGCTGAGCAGCCGGCCGCCGCCGCGGGTCGGGTCGAAGCGGTCGGGGTCGGGGAAGCGTCGCGGGTCGCGGTTGGCGGCGCCGATCAGCAGCATCAGCCCGGTGTCCCGCGGGACGGGCTCGCCGCCGACGGCGGTGCCGGTGAGCGCGATCCGGGAGGTGAGCTGGACGGGCGAGTCGAACCGCAGCACCTCCTCGACCAGCGCGGCCGGGTCGAGCGTGCCGTCGCGCAGCTGCGCGGCGGTGCCGGGGTGCTGGAACAGCAGGGCGAGGGCGTTGCCGAGCAGGTTGCCGGTGGTCTCGAAGCCGGCCACCAGCAGCAGCGCCAGGTTGGCCAGCAGTTCGGTGTCGGACAGCCGCTGCTGGTCGGCGTCGGCGGTCGCGACCAGCGCGCTGACCAGGTCGTCCTTCGGGTCGGCGCGCCGGAGGGCGGCCAACTCGGTGAAGTACCGGGAGAGTTCATCGGCGGCGCGGTCGGCGGCGGCCAGCTCCTCGTCCCCGACCAGGAACTCCAGGGTGGCGGTGAGGTCGGAGGCCAGCGGGCGGAACAGGTGCCGGTCCTGCTCGGGGACGCCGAGCAGTTCGCAGATCACGCCGATCGGCAGCCGGAACGCGAAGGCGTCCAGGAAGTCCACCGGGCCGTCGCCGTGCTCGGCGAGTTCGTCGAGCAGCTGCTCGACGGCGGCGGTGACGGCGGGCGCCAGGGCGGCGACCCGGCGCGGGGTGAACAGCGAGGAGATCAGCGAGCGCATCCGGCCGTGGGCGGGCGCGTTCCGTTCCAGGATCGAGTCGCCCAGCAGGGTCTGGCCCGGGTGGTCGAGGTAGTCGGGTTGGAACTGGACGCTCACCTCCGGCTCGATGACGCCGAAGGCGGGGCTGCGCAGGATCTCGTCGATCTCCTGGTGGCCGGTGACCATCACGATGTACTCGTCGCTGCGCACCGTCGGCCCGAACGCGCGCAGCCGCTCGTACAGCGGGTACGGGTCGCGGGAGCCCTCCGGGCCCATCAGCTCGTTGACGATCGTGGCGACGTCCATGCAACTCCCCCGTCAGCAGTCGTACTTATCTGTCCGCTGCGGAACGGCCGGGCGGCGCGCCCGGGTTCCCGCCGCCCGGGCGGGGCCGGTCGGTAGGGTGGCCGGTCATGGAGATCTGGATCAACCCGCGGTGCAGCAAGTGCCGCACCGCCCTGGGCGAACTCGACGCGGCGGGCGCCGAGTACACGGTGCGCCGCTACCTGGAGGAGCCGCCGACCGCCGCCGAACTGACCGAGGTGCTGGGCCGCCTCGGCCTGGAGCCGTGGGACGTGGCCCGGCTGGACGAGCCGGTCGGCAAGGAGCTCGGCCTGCGCTCCTGGGGCCGGGAGGACGCCGACCGGGCGCGCTGGGTCGAGGCGATGGCCGCGCACCCGGCGCTGATCCAGCGCCCGATCATCACCGCCGACGACGGCTACACGGTGATCGGCCGCACCGAGGAGGCGCTGAAGGACGTGCTCTCGCACTGACGGGTTTTGCCGGCCGGGGCGCGGTGACAGCCCGCTGACAGCGTGCTGTGAGCGGGCCCCGGCAGGCTGGCCCGGCCACCTCCGATCCGACAGGAGCCCGCCGTGTCCGACCTGCCGATCCGCCGCCTGACCGTCACCGCCGTCCGCCGCCCCACCCCGCGCACCGTCCGGGCCAGTTTCGCGCTGCCGCCCGGCGAGTTCGCCCTGGCCGGGCCCGACCAGCAGGTCAAGCTGTACTTCCCGCGCCCCGGGCAGGACTCCCCCGAGCTGCCCGCGGCCGCCCCCGGGCAGGACCTGATGGACTGGTACCGGGCCTGCCACGCCGTCCCGGAGCACCGCCGCCCGTGGATGCGGTCCTTCACCGTCCGCGCCCACGACGCCGAACTGCACACCGTGGACGTCGACTTCGTGCTGCACGGCGACGGCCCGGCGGCCGACTGGGCGGCCCGCGCCCGGCCCGGGCAGGTGCTGGCCATGTTCGGCCCCTCCCCCGAGTTCGCCCGCCCGTTCCCGCTGGACGGCGGCCGCCCGCTGCTGTTCGCCTGCGACGAGTCGGCGCTGCCCGCGCTCGCCACCCTGGTGGAGGCCCTGCCGGCCGGGGCCCGGGCCCACGCCTGGATCGAGACCGCCGGCCCCGAGGAACAGCAACCCCTGCGCGGCTTCGGCGAGTTGACCGCCCACTGGGTCCACCGCGACGGCGCCGCCCCCGGCGAACGTCTGCTCGCCGCCGTCCGCACCGCCGAACTCCCCGCCGACCTGGAGCACGCCTGGCTGGCCGGCGAGGCCGGCACCGTCCGCGCCCTGCGCCAGCACCTGCTGACCGAGCGCCACTTGGACCGCGCGAACATCCACTTCACCGGCTACTGGCGCCACCGCCTCACCCAGGACGACGCCCCCACCCCCGAAGACCTCGCCGACGCCCAGGAGTTGCTGGCCCAGTACGGGGGCTGACCCCGCTGATACTGTCCGGCCCAGTACGGGAAGTACGTCAGATCGTGGTGCCGAGCAGGACCGAGGCCCGCTCGCGCAGGGGCGCCTCCAGGTCGAGGTTGTCTCCGCGCTGGACGGTCTGGAGCAGCATGGTGATGACGACCAGCTCGGAGAACCGGCCGGCCGGGGTGGTGAGCACGTGGCCGAGGTGGCGTCGCAGCTGGGCGGCGGTCTCCGGTACCAGCAGTGAGTAGGTGTGCAGCATGGCGGCGTCAAAACCGACCGGCGCGACGCCCCACCCTTCCCAGTCGAGGACCGACAGAGAGGGCGCGGTGAGGTTGGCCCAGTGCAAGTCGCCGTGAGCCGTGCTCCAGGCCGGGACCGTCGTGTCGACGGGTACGCCGAGGAACTGCGGCATCGCCCGGTCCAGGTACTCCTGCCGAACGGCTACCCGGCTGGTCCAGACGCCGGCCACCAGGTCGAGCGCGCCGGCCAGCCCAGCCCACCAGGCGGCATCAAGGGCGGGCTTGTCGCGGAGCACCGGTCCGTCCACTGTGACCGTGCGGTTCGGCACCGGGTCGTACAGCTCGGCCAGGTAACCGTGCTCGCCGTCGGCCCAGGTCAACCGGCGGCGCAGCCGGGGCCGCGGAACGTCCGACGGCATCGACAGCTCGGCCGCCATCGGGCCTTCCCAGAGCTTGCCGTCGGCCTTGTCGGCCGGCACGGAGACCAGCCGCAACCAGCCATCGCCAGTCGGGGCGGCGACCAACCGGCTCAGGGTCCGACCGCGCCAGCCCCAGGATTCGGCGCCGCCAACGGCCTGGGCCTGGAGTTGGACAGTTACCTCGGCATGGGCCTGGCGCATCCGGTCGACGACTTCGGGCTCAGGTACCGAGTACATCGACAACCCTCCGCATGACGGCTTCGGACAACTGCTGCCCGTTCACGGTGGCAGCAGCATCGGTCCAGTGTCCCGTGTTGCCCGTGGACAGCAGCACACGCCGCACACCTGGGGCCGACGCCACGACAGCCAGCCCGGCCTGCATCGGCGAACTGCCCGGGCGGATCAGCTCGGCCAGCTCCGGAGTGACCAGCTTCGGCACCTCACCTCCGTGCAGCGGTGCCGAGGCGAACACGTCCAAACCGGCCGCCTGGGCCTCGGCCAGCACGCCGCCGCCGTCAAGCGCTTCCGCGATGGCGCTCAGCTTCACCACCGACAGCGGGAGTTGGACGGCCCGCAGGTGGTGCTGCGGGCCGCCGGCCCTGGTCGCCAGATCGACCAGCAGCGGCACGTTGAAGACTCCGTGGGAGAACCCGTTCCAGGTGGCCACGCCGTACGCATGGATGAGCCGGTGGGCACACGCCTCCTCCAGGGCCGCGAAGGCGATGTACAGGCGTTCCCGGATCCGGTGGGGCTCGCAGTGGTGCTCGGGGTTGTGCAGGAACACCACGTCGGGCACGCGGCCCAGCGCGCGCCAGCTCCGCTCGATCTGCCAGGCGACGTACGCGGCCGTCAGGTTGTGGCCGCTGTCGGCCTCAGCCCCGGTGAGTACGCCGTCCTTCACCGCCCGATCCCGCAACAGGCGGGGGACGAACCCGACCTTGGTCGACACCTTGATCTGCGGGTTGTCGCCGAGCACCTGGAACAGCGCGGCCTCGGCCCGGCCCCGGTCGTAGTTGGGTGCAGTGTCGATCCAGTCGGCCGCGTGGGCCGCCGCCAAGGCGGCGGCCCGTTCCACATCGGGACAGCGGTAGGTGCCGAGGCCGAGCTGCACCGTCACCGGGCGGTCCTCACCGCGGCCGCCTGGCCGGCGACCAGTTCGTTCACCGCTCCGGCGGCCTGCTCGATGGTGAGGCCGGCCACGACCGCCAGTTCGCCCAGACTGTGCGTCGAGCCGTCCAGCAGTGGTTGGAGCAGCGGTAGCGCCTTCGCGGCAAACGTCCATTCCTCGCCGCCTGCTGTCAGCTGGGCGCTGCCATCCGGCAGAGTCGACAGGTTGGCCCGCGCGACCACCAACTGCACCAGCAGATCGGGCTGAACCGGAACACCGGTGACGTACGGCAGCGACGGTGCCAGCCGGGCCGACTCCGTGGCATCGCGCGCCAGGCCGAACCGGCTGATCAAGTCGGAACTGGTCAGCTCGTCGGCCACCAGCTCGGCGATCCGGTCCAGGAACTCGCGTTGCTCGGTGTCGGTACCGAACCGCGGTACGTCGGTCCGGACGACCTCGTGGCCGCGCAGCACCTCGGACAGCCAGGTGATCAGGTCGGCGCCGGTGGTGGTCTGGAGCCCGCAGGTCACGTGCAGTGAGTACTGGCCCTCGGACGCGGCGACCGCGTGCCACCAGCCTCGGGGCAGGTAGAGCACGTCGCCCGCCGTGAGCACCAGGTCGGCCACCGGCTGCTCCGGCGGTTCCTCGGGCGCAGCGACATCTCGGTGCATCGGGGCGTTACGGGTCGGACCGTAGAGCTTCCAGCGCTTCGCGCCGTCGAGCTGGATCACGATCACGTCGTGGTCGTCCCAGTGGGTGCCGAAGCCCTCGGTGCCGGTCCAGGAGCCGTACAGATTGACCTGCACAGCAGTGCGGAGCCAGCTCTCCAGATGCTTGGCCAGGCGCCCGATGCCGGGGTGCAGTTCATCTACGGCGTCGACCACCAACGTGGCGCCACTGGCCAGTTGCTCGTGGAGCGAGGAGGGCTGAAGCCGGTGCCAGATGGTGCTGCGGCGGGTGACGACCGGCCGCGAGTAGCGAAACGCCGGTACCGGGTCGCCGTCCATCGCCAGCCGGAACCGGGGGGCTTCGAGCCGGTGGTGCGTGAGGATGTCGTTGAGGTCATCCCAGCTCACCAGTCCGGCGACCGACGCGGCGTCGCCGCGCGCAACGTGGTAGCTGCGGCCGAGCGTCCGGGCGAGGAACCGGTCCCCGCCCAGACGCTGGGCCACCGAAAGGATCTCGGTGGTCACAGTGGTGTCAGCCGTCAGTCGTTGGTGTCGGTGACGCCGGTGGAGCCACCGTCCGACGGCACCTCGAAGCGGGACCGCGCCGCGGTGACCTGACGGCGGGCGACCAGCAGGCCGTCCTCCTCCAGCTCGGTGGAGGACGTGAGGTTCTCGGGCATGAGCTGTACCCCTCTCGCGCTAGTGGAACGACTTCCGAGTCGGCAGAAACCGGCTCGGTCGGAGCTTCCAGCCCTGGACTGCCCCAGCAGCCCAGGGCTGGAAGTCGGTGCCGGATCATCAGCGTTGTCCGGCAGAGCTCTACGAAACCGCCGCCAGAAAGCTTGGACCAGGGGAGAATTGGCGCACCGATGTGGCATCCATGTGGCACAGGTGAGCATGACCAGGGCGGATGCCGGACGGACGAATCAGTCGTGGTGAGCAGGGAGACCTGAGTGACGACGAAACGGGACAAGTTCGCCCAGCGTCGCCGCGCCATGGGCTTCACCCAGGAGGGGCTTGCTGAAGCTCTCACGGTTGACCGGTCCACCGTCGTCCGCTGGGAGAGCGGCCGGGGTGATCCTCAGCCGTTCCAGATGCCACGGCTGGCCCTACTGCTCCAGGTCACCGCCACAGAACTCGGCGATCTGCTGGCCCCGCCACCGACCAGCGTGCCGCTCCTCTCCCGGCAGACAGCGGTCGCCTTGCACGACGCAGAACCGGTGTCACCGGGGGCGGTCCCGGACCCGGCTGAAATCGGCTCGGCGATGACGCTCTCCGACGGTGAGATCCGGGTCGGCTGCCGGACCTCGGACGGAAGGATCATCTTCGTGACGATGCCGCGCCGCGCTCTGCTCCGCTCGGCTGCCGGCGTGGCTGGAGCAGCAGTACTCCCAGCGGCGGCAGTTGCACCTGCGCCCGGCTCTCGGCTCGTACTGTCGCCCGACGTGCATCCGGTCGAGAACCTGCGGCAGCTGCGGAAGTCACTGGTCGCATGCGACAACGTGCTCGGACCGCGCCAGGTCGTAGCCAGCGCCCAGGAACACGTCCGGTTGATCCAACAGCTCCGCCGCGAGGCCTCGGGCCGCGACCGACTCGACCTCATGCAGGTCCAAGCCGAGTACGCCGAGTTCTGCAGTTGGCTGTTCCAGGACAGTGGTGACCACCGAGCCGCTCAGTACTGGGCGGACCGGGCTGTCGACTGGGCGACCGCTGCTGGTGATCACGACCTGACCGTCTACATCACCGCCCGCAAGGCGCAACTGGCCGGCGACATGCGGGAATCGCTCGATGCCGTCGACCTGGCCGAAGCAGCCCGGAGGATTGCCCCACCTCGGAGTCGGCTGACGGCGCTCGGTGCGGTCTACGGAGCGCATGGGCATGCGCTGCTCGGCGACGAGCCGGCGTGCCGGCGCGCGTACGACCAGGCCCTGGAGCTGGTCGGTGTGCCGAGTGAGACCGGCGTGAACCGCGGTCATTGGCTCAACGCGGCCTACGTCGAAGCCCAGCGGGCCCGGTCCTGGGCGGTGCTGGGCCGGTACGGTGCCGCCGTGGCCGGCTTCGACCAGGCGATCCGGGCGCTGCCCGCCTCGTTCCGACGCGACCGTGGTGTCTACCTGGCCCGGTCCGCCGGTGCCCAGCTCCGCGCCATCGGTCCCGAGCGGGCCGCAGCCACCGCATCTGAAGCCCTGTCGATTGCGACCAGCACAGGGTCCTCCCGGATCTTCGCTGAACTGGTCTCACTGGAAGGCAAGTTGCAACCGTGGTCAGCGGTGTCCGAGGTCGCGGAGTTCCGCGAAGCCCTCGACGGCGTGATGCTCCATGAAGTGTGATCACCCTGGCGGCACCCACGCCGCCCTAGCGAGAACGGAGCCACGATGGCCGAGCGCCCCTTCGTCCTGCTGAGCGTCGCCACTTCGGTGGACGGGTACATCGACGACACCTCGCCGCAGCGACTGCTGCTGTCGAACTCGGACGACTTCGATCGCGTGGACCAAGTGCGGGCCGAGTCGGACGCCATTCTCATCGGCGGCAACACCCTCCGCACCGACAACCCGCGACTCCTGGTGAACAGCGATCAGCGTCGCGCAGCTCGGGTTGAGGCCGGCAAGCCGGAGTACCCGCTCAAGGTCACGATCACGGCCGGCGGCGACCTGGACCGCGACCTGAAGTTCTGGCACTTCGGCGACAAGAAGGTGGTCTACACGACCGACGTCGGCGCGCTGAAGCTGCGCGACACCCTGGACGGCTTGGCGGACGTGGTGAGCACCGGCGACACGGTGGACTTCGGCCTGATGCTCGAAGACCTGGCAGTGCGCGGCGTGCAGCGACTCATGGTCGAAGGCGGCGGCCAGATCCACACGCAGTTCCTGAGCCTCGGCCTGGCCGACGAGATCCACTTGGCCGTGGCGCCGTTGCTGGTGGGCGAGGCCGGCGCACCGCGCTTCGTCCACCCGGCCGAGTTCCCGGGCGGCAGCACTCGCCGGATGAAGCTGCTGGGCGCCGAGACAGTGGGCGACGTGGTGCTGCTGCGCTACGCCCCGAAGGAAGCCGGGGCGTGAGCGGCACCGAAGCTGACCTTCGCAGCGCACGGAACGACAACTGAGTCCGAGTGGTGCACACAGGTTCGCACGCACCGGAGCACTCGGATCAGCACTCGGACACGGGTCGGCTTCCCAGTCTTCGGGGCAGCAGGGATCGGTTCACCCGTCGAAGCAGGAACCGGCCCACGTCGCGTCCGCATTCAGGTTCCCTGACACCCTACGAGGGCCGAACCGCCTGGTACCGTCCGGCCGGTGACCACCAGTGTGTTTCAGCCGCCGCTGCTCACCCGCCTGCTCGCCGCCGAGCGGATCCTGATCGCCGGCGCGGGCGGCGGCTTCGACATCTACGCCGGGCTGCCGCTCGCCCTCGCGCTGCGCGCCGCCGGACGCGAAGTGCACCTGGCGAACCTGGCGTTCACCCACCACTACGGCCTGGACGCCACCGCCTGGGAGGGCCCGCAACTGGCCCGGATCACCCCCGACACCCGCTCCGCCGAACCCAAGTTCCCCGAACGCGCCCTGGCCCGCTGGCTGCGCGCCCACCAACAGCCCGACACCGTCTGGGCGTTCGCCTCCACCGGGGTGAAGCCGCTGCGCGCCGCGTACCGGACGCTGGTGCGCCGGCTCGGCATCGACGCGATCCTGCTGGTCGACGGCGGCACCGACATCCTGCTGCGCGGCGACGAGGCGGGCCTCGGCACCCCCGAGGAGGACATGGCCTCGCTCGCCGCCGTCGCCGGGCTGCGGTCCGTCCCCGAACGCCTGGTCGCCTGCCTCGGTTTCGGCATCGACGCCCACCACGGCGTCAGCCACGGCCTGGTACTGGAGAACCTCGCCGCCCTGCAACGCGACGGCGGCTACCTCGGCGCGTTCTCGCTCCCCGCCGACGCGCCCGAAGCCGCCCTGTACCTGGACGCCGTCGAGCAGGCCCGGGCCGCCGCGCCCGACCGTCCCAGCATCGTGCAGGGCAGCGTCGCGGCCGCGCTGCGCGGCGAGTTCGGCGACGTCGGGCTCGCCGAGCGAGTGCCCGGCAGCGACCCGTTCGTCAACCCGCTGATGACGCTGTACTTCGGCGTCACCGTCGAGGCCCTGGCCGCCCGCAACCTCTACCTCGACCGCCTGGAGGGCACCACCCAGACCCGCCAGATCGCCTCCGCCATCGCCGACTTCCGCGAGGACCTGCCCCGGCTGCGCCCCGCCCGGGCGTACCCGCACTGACCGACAGTCGGCGGACGCGCCGCACCCGCGAACGCGACGGCTGTCCGACAGGCAAGGCGGCATGTCGTCCCGACCGCGGCCGGGCAGGGCCCTCGGGGAGTCCGAGAGCCCCGCCCGCTCGTACCCCCTCAGTGTGCGATCAGCTCGCGAACTGCGTCACTCACCTCGGGCAGCCCACTCGGGAGTGCCCACTGGTGGGCGTCGTGCTCGGTGAGGACCACCGGTTCGGTCTTCTCCACGGTGACGGCGAAGTTGAACTGGCGGGTGATGCCGCCACGGCTGTTCCGGTAGTCAAAGTGCCCGAGGTAACCGGTGACCTGGTCGATGGTCAGGCCGGTCTCCTCGCCGGTCTCGCGACGCAAAGCGTCCAGGACGGTCTCCCCGGACTCGACCGTTCCGGAGGGGATCTCCCACAGGCCGCCCATGTAGTCGTCCGGGTTGCGGCGCACGAGCAGGACCCGGCCGTCGTGGTTGATCACAGCAGCGGCGACAAAACCGGTGATGCCGGCGGCTTCGGCCTCGGCCGCCAGGCCGGCGGCGAACTCGGGGGAGGTGACGGTCACAGCAGCTCCTTGTGATGGTCGCTGATCTTGATGGCCGCGCGAACGTACTGCTCGGCCAGATCCAGATCCTGCTCACGATGCCAGACCGGGAGCTTGATCATGCTGGCGTGGGCACGCTCGGCAACGGGGAAGTCCCCCGCCTTGTACCGGCGGTGGGAATGCGGGTGACCGGGGAACAGCATGCCGGGCTGCTGGTACAGCGGCAGCTGATTCATCGGCCAGGTGGAGCCGGGCCGGTCGAACTCGGTGGCGCCCTCCGCGATCAGTGCCTGGTGGAACCTCTCGATCGGCAGGCCGCCGAGCTCGTCCGGCCTGTACGTGAGCGTCAACCCGTACCAGGAGGAGACCACCCCTTCGGGCAGCTCGGCCACCTCCAGACCAGGGACCCGGGCGAGCTGTCCGGTGAGGTGGCGTGCGATCTCCGCCCGACCGGCGAGGTAGCCATCCAGTCGACGCAGCTGGTCGTGGGCGATGGCTGCGGCAAGGGGATGGATGCGGAGCTTGAGACCGGCGCCGGTGACCGCGTACCGCGCGAGCGGATGGCCTTCCGGGATCTCGGTCTTGGCCCGCTTGTTGTAGTGCGCGAGCGTGATGACCCGGTGGTACGTGTCGTCGTCGTCCGTCAGGACGAAGCCGCCCTCGCCACCGGACAGCGGCTTGGGACCGTTGAGGGAGAAGGCCGAGGCGAGGCCGAACGTGCCGACCTTCTGCCCGGCGATGCTCGCGCCGTGCGCGTGGGAGCCGTCCTCCAGCACCACCAGGTCGTGGGCATTGGCGACGGCGACGAGGTCGGTCATGTCGGCGGGCTTGCCCCACAGGTGGGTGACCATTACCGCCCGAGTACGGGGAGTGATCAGTTCCTCGATCCGGTTCGGGTCGATGTTGCCGTCCGGCCCGGTCTCGCACAGCACCGGCACCGCGCGGAGGTGGAACAGTGGGGAGGCGGTGGCGTGGAACGTCCAGGCCGGGACGATGACTTCGTCGCCGGGCTTGATCCTCGCGGCCCAGTAGGTGGCGTGCAGGGCTGCGGTGCCGGAGCTGGTGGTGACCGCGTGCCGGACGCCGAAGTACTCCTGGAGGCCGTCCTCCAGTTCGGCGACGATTCCGGACCGGCCGGGGATGGAGATCGCTTCGTCGAGCTGGGCGGCGACCTTGGCGCGGGTGGTGTCGTCGATCGGCGGCCAGGTGAAGTGCGGGCCGTCGGCAGTGACGGCGGGCTTGCCTCCGAACACGGCAAGGGTGCTGGTCACAGCATCTCCTTCGGGTCGATGTAGCGCCCTGCTGCCTTGGACTGGTAGCAGGAGGCGACGAACGCGGCGTGTGCGAGGTGCTGGTCGGGGCCCGAGGTGTTGGGCCTCTCGCCGTCCAGGACCCGGCAGAAGTAGTCGATCTGCGCGGCCGACGCCGAGGCCGGCGCGTGGGGGCGGGTCAGCTCCTCCACGACGGTGCCGCCGAGGTCGAGTCGCTGGACCTGGCCCTTGGTCAGCAGCACCGAGCCGCGGGTGCCGACCACGTGCAGGCGTTCGGTCTTCGGAGCCACCCACCGCGACAGCAGCACCGAGCCGTACAAGTCGCTGTCGTAGCCGAGTTGGATGACAGCGGTGTCCTCGGCGTCGTAGCTGCCGCCGGGGACGGCCGTGGTGGAGAACTCGGCGATGACCCGGCTGGGCAGGCCGAAGTACCACAGCAGCAGGTCGATCAGGTGGTAGCCCATGTCGATGATGCAGCCGCCCCCGGCCTGGCGGAGGTCTCCGCGCCACCCGCCCCCGGGGTCGTCGGTGTGGAAGGTGTACTGGCCGTCGATGAGGAACGGGGTGCCGATCTGGTCCAGCAATCCGGCGACGCTGGTGTAGATCGGGTTGAACCGCCGCTGAAGGGTGACCATCAGCTCGATCCGCCCGGCTCGGCAGATCTGGGCGAGGTCCTGGGCCTCCGACACCGAGGTGGCGAACGGCTTCTCCTTGAGAACATGCACGCCCCGGGCGGCGCACTCCTGGACGACCTCCCGGCCGGCGTGGTGCGGGACGGCGACGACCACGAAGTCCGGGGCCACCGCGTCCAGCAGCTCACCGGCGCGGGTGAATCCGGGGACCTGGAGAGCCTCCTGCCGCTGCCGCAGGGTGTCGGGGTTGTTGTCGCAGATCGCGACGAGCTCGGCCCGGCTGGAGCCGAGCAGGCCGGGCAGGTGGTCTTCGAGCGCCTGGTGGCCGAGGCCGATGACCGCAGCGCGTCGTTTCATGTGCGGACTCCTTCCGCATAGTTGCGGGAACTTGTCGGTGCACGACGAGTAGAGCCCAACTCGCGTTCATCAACCAGGCGTTGCCCGTGGTCCCGGGGTAGTCCCGCCCGTACACGCAGTACGCTCACTGTCACCGTCGATGATGGGATTGACCCCGTGGACGACCAGATCCGGCACCCCCTCGCGTACGCCCGCGCGCTGCGCGGCTGGTCCCAGACCGACCTCGCGGCCCGAATCCACCGTGCTGCCAGGAACCGGCCCGAGGGTCTTCGCTCCGGCATCGACAAGGCCGCCGTCAGCAAGTGGGAGAACGGGCGCAAGACGCCCAGCATCGATTCCCAGCTCCTGATCGCCGAAGCCTTCGACGTCCCGATCGGCGACCTGGGGGCCTTCGAGTGGCCGCACTGGCTACCCGGCCAGGAACAACCGGTGCCGCTCGGGGTGGCGTTCACCGTCCACGCACTTCGAGACGCACAGAGAGCCACCATGGACCACCGCCGCCGCACCTTCATGGCCTTCAGCGCGCTCGCGCTGGCCGGGCTCTCCGCCCAGTGGGCCACCCTCGAACCCGACCGGCTCACCACCGCCCTGAACGGTAAGTACGTCGACGGTGAACTGGTCGACTGGCTGGAGGACACCAGCGCCAAGCTGACCACCATGCCCACCGAACAGCGCCAGCACACCGCGAAGTTGATGAATGCCCAGCTGGAGACGGTCACCGACCTGCTGGCACGGGGCCGGTACACCGAACCGGTCGGCCGACGACTCCACCAGCTGGCCGCCTCCCTGGCCAGCACCTGCGGCTGGCACCGCTTCGACCAGGGGCACCACCACGCGGCGGGCAAGCTCTGGAACGCGGCCCTGTCGAACGCGCACGCCGCCCGCGACCGCGACCTCGGCGCCGGCATCCTCTCCGACTTCGCCTACCAGTCGATCTGGCTCACCCAGCCCGACGCCGCTGTCGAGCCCCTCAGCCAAGCCCTCGTCCACACCCGGCACCCCACCGCCCGGTCCCTGCTTCATCTTCGCCGGGCCCGCGCACACGCCGCCCTCGGCGCCGCCTCCGCCTGCCATCACGACCTGGCCGCCGCCGAGACCGCTCTCCTGACCGACAGTCCCGACCCGGCACCGGCCTGGTGCCGATGGATGAGCACCGCGGACCTCGCCGTTGACTCCGGCCAGTGCATGCTCGACCTCGGCCGCACCGACGAGGCCCACGCTCGTATCGACGAAGGCATGAACCTGCTGCCGCGCTCCCGCGACAAGACACGAGGGATCTTCCTGACCTACGAGGCCCGCAGCCTCCTACAAGCCCGCGAGGTCGAACAGGCCCTCGCCGTTGCCAACCAGTCCCTCGACCTCGCCACCCGGATCGGCGCCGAACGGTGCATCACCCTGGTGCACGAACTCGCCCCGGCATTCCAGCCCTACCGCCAGGTCGATGGCGTCTCCGACCTCACGGACCGTCTCAAGGCGAGCTGACGACATGGGATCGGAGCAGCACCTTCCAGCCTGCACAATCCGGTCGGATGGACGACCAGGCTCCGGGGCCGGCCGTCGATCCGGTGCAGGAGCGAGCGGCAAGGGGTGAGCGGTCGGCAGTCACTTCGCTCCGATCTCGGACCAGGCGATCTTCCGAACGGGGCCTCGTCAGCGCCCCACCTGCGACTGGGTGAGGGCCGGTTCGCCGTCGAGGACAGCGGAACCGGCCCTCGTCGCATTCGCCTTCGGCTCCTTGCCTGAACACGCGTCACCTGGACCGCGAGCACGTCCACTTCACCGGCCACGGGCGCACGGCGGGAGCCGGCCGCCTGGTACCGTCCGCCCGGTGACCACCAGTGTGTTTCAGCCGCCGCTGCTCACCCGCCTGCTGGCCGCCGAGCGGATCCTGATCGCCGGCGCGGGCGGCGGCTTCGACGTCTATGCGGGGCTGCCGCTCGCCCTCGCGTTGCGCGCCGCCGGGCGCGAAGTGCACCTGGCGAACTTCTCGTTCAGCAATCTGTACGGCCTCGACCTGGACGTCTGGCACGCCCCCGAGCTGGCCCGGATCACCCCCGACGTGCGCAGCGCGGACGTCTACTTCCCCGAACGCTCGCTGGCACGCTGGCTGCGCTCGCACCAGCAGCCGGACACCGTCTGGGCGTTCCCGTCCACCGGCGTGCAGCCGCTGCGGGCCGCGTACCGGGCGCTGGTCGAGCACCTCGGCATCGACGCGATCCTGCTGGTCGACGGCGGCACCGACATCCTGCTGCGCGGCGACGAGGCCGGACTCGGCACCCCCGAGGAGGACATGGCCTCGCTCGCCGCCGTGGCCGGCCTCACCGAGGTGCCCACCCGGCTGGTCGCCTGCCTCGGGTTCGGCATCGACGCCTACCACGGCGTCAACCACGCGCTGGTGCTGGAGAACCTGGCCGCCCTGCAACGCGACGGCGGCCACCTCGGCGCGTTCTCGCTCCCCGCCGACGCGCCCGAGGCCGCCCTCTACCTGGACGCCGTCGCGCACGCCCGCCAGGAGTGCCCCGAGCATCCGAGCATCGTCCACGGCTCGATCGCCGCCGCCCTGCGCGGCGAGTTCGGCGACGTCCGGTTCACCGAACGCACCGGCAACAGTGCGCTGTTCATCAACCCGCTGATGACGATGTACTTCGGCGTGACGGTGGAGGCGCTGGCCGCCCGCCACCTCTACCTCGACCGGCTGGAGCACACCGTGCTGATGCGCCAGGTCGCCACCGCCATCGGCGACTTCCAGGACTCCCTCCCCCGGCAGCGCCCGCCCCGCGTCTACCCGCACTAGCGAGTAATCAGCCCTTGCGGGCGGCGGCGGCGATCTTCGCGGTGGTGTGGAAGAACCGCGAAGTCGCCTGCCCCTGGTAGGACTTGGGGAAGGCGGTGGCCGGGTTGCCGGTCATCCGGCCGCCGCGCAGGTGCATCACCACGAACGCCGCGCCCGCACTCGCGCCGATCAGCTCCCAATCGCCCTTCGGTGAGGCCACCGGCAGGGCCAGCTCGGGCGGCAGCGGCTCGGAGAGGAACAGCACGCACAGGCGGTCGTTCTCGGTGACCTCCACGCCCGCGAACGGGTCCAGCGCGACCACGGCCTCCACCTCCTCGACCGTCCGCAGCATCACCGGCACCGGATACCCCAGGCCCTCTGCCAGCCCCGCCTCGATCCGCGCCGTCAGCGCCGCCCGGTCGGTCTCCGCGCTGCGGAAGAACACGTTGCCGCTCTGGATGTACGTCCGCACGCCCTCCAGCCCGAGGCCCGCGAACAACTCCCGCAACCGGTCCATCTTCACGGTGCGGCCGCCGACGTTGATCGCCCGCAGGAAGGCGATGTAGGTCTCCATGCGCGGAGTCTAGGACGGGCCGCCGACAATCAGCGGTTCTCCCCACCCGGCGGCCTACACTCCGCGCATGACGACCTGGCAGGACTTCGAGCAGCAGGCTCCTGATCTCGCCCCGCGCATCCGCGCCCGCTTCGAGGCGTACCGGCACCATGTGCTCGCCACGCTGACCAGGGACGGTTCGCCCCGGGTGAGCGGCATCGAGGTGGACTTCCTCGGCGCCGACCTGTACCTCGGTTCGATGGCGGGCGCGGTCAAGGCGCTCGACCTGCGCCGCGACCCGCGCTGCGCCCTGCACTCGAACCCGGGGCCGGACACCAGTCTGACCGGCGGGGACGCGAAACTCGCCCTGTACGCCGTCGAGTTGACCGACCCGGACGAGCTCGCCGCGTACGCCGCCGAGCTGCCCGAGCCGCCGCCCGGCCCCTTCCACGCGTTCCGGCTGGAGCTGCGCCGCGCCACCCTGACCGAGGTGGCGGAGGACCACCTGCTGATCAGCACCTGGCAGCCGGGCGGGAACGTCAAGGTGATCCAACGCCGGTAGCGGCCCCCTTCGCCGGAGAAGGAGACCGCCACCCGACGGAACCTCAGCCGTTCGGCAGGATCACCGCGCGCCCGTTGATCTTCCCGGCGTGCAGGCGCTCGTAGGCGAGCGGCGCCTCGTCGATGCCGTACGTCTCGACGTGCACGTCGATCGCGCCGGCCCGGGCCAGGTCGAGGACCTCGATCAGCTCGGAACGGCTGCCCCAGTACGGGGAGCTGACGCGGGCGTCGTAGGGCAGCGCGCCGAAGCCGACGGCCAGCGTGCCGCCGCCCAGGCCGACGATGCTGACGTCGCCCTCAACGGCGACCAGCTGCCCGGCCAGCGCGGTGGTGGGCGGGGCGCCGACGAAGTCGAAGACGGCCTGCGCGCCGAGCCCGGCGGTCAGTTCGCGGACCTTCGCGGCGGCGGCGCCGTCCGAGAGCACCGCCTCGTGCGCGCCGACCGCGCGGGCCAGTTCGAGCTTCTCCGCGGAGACGTCCACGGCGATCACCCGGGCCGCGGTCATCGCGCGCAGCAGCTGGACGGCGACGTGCCCGAGGCCGCCGGTGCCGATCACCACCGCCGTGGAGCCGGGGACGAGCTTCGGCAGCGAACCCTTGATCGCGTGATAGGGCGTCAGCCCGGCGTCGGTGAGCGGCACGGTCCGCACCGGGTCGAGGTCGCCGAGCGGGACCAGGTGCCGCGGGTCGTCGACCACCATGTACTCGGCCATCGCACCGGGCGCGCCCAGCCCGGGCGGCCGGATGCCCAGCTCGTGCGCCCGCAGGCAGTAATTCTCCTTGCCCTCGGCGCACTTGGCGCAGCTGCCGCAGCCCCACGGACCGTACACCGCGACCGACTCGCCCTCGGTGAAGCCGGTGACTCCGGCGCCGAGCGCGGCAATCGTGCCGACGCCCTCGTGGCCGAGGGTGAGCGGCAGCGGGAACGGCAGCTGCGCGGCGGGCCAGCTCATCACGGCTATGTCGGAGTGGCACACACCGGCGGCGGTGACCTTCAGCAGCACCTGCCCGGGGCCGGGTTCGGGGTCGGGGACGGTGACCACCTCGGGGTGGCTGCCGACGGTGCGGTACTGGACTGCCTTCATGGCTGGAAAACCCTCTCTCTCGTGCGGTCCGCCCGCGACGGACGGTCAGCGGGCGGAGTAGCCGCCGTCGACCAGGTGGTAGCTGCCGGTGATGAAGGACGCCCGCTCGGAGAGCAGGAACGCGGTGAGTTCGGCGACCTCCTCGGCGCGGCCGAGGCGCCCGGCGGGGTGCAGCGCGATCAGTGCCGCGCGCGCGGCCGGGTCGGCGTCCTTGAGCAGCGGGGTGTCGACGAAGCCCGGGCCGACCGCGTTGACCCGGACGCCCTGCTCGGCGTACTCCAGCGCGGTGGACTTGGTCAGGCCGACCACGCCGTGCTTGGCGGCGACGTACGCGGGCGAGCCGGCGAAGCCGTTGGTGCCGAGGATGGAGGACATGTTGACGATCGCGCCGCCGCCGGCGGCGAGGATCTCCGGCAGTTCGTAGCGCATCGAGTAGAAGACGCCGTCCAGGTTGGTGGCGAGCACCCGCCGCCAGTCCTGCGGGTCGTAGCCGCCGGTGGGGGCGACGGCGCCGCCGATGCCGGCGTTGTTGACGGCCAGCGAGAGCGGGCCGAGGCCCTGCACGGTGGTGCGGACGGCGGCCTCGACGGAGGCCGGGTCGGTGACGTCGACCTGCACGGCGAGGGCCTCGGCGCCGATCGCCTCGAGGGCGGCGACGGCCTCCCGGGCGGCGTCCAGGCGGAAGTCGGCGACGGCGACCTTCGCACCGCGCCCGGCGAGCATGGTGGCGACGGCCAGACCGATGCCGGAGGCGGCGCCGGTGACGAGAGCGGTGCGGCCGGTGAACTCCTGGGTGGTCATGGGTGGTCTGTCCTTTCGTGCGCCGCCAGGGGCGGACGCGGGTGGTGCGGGGTGCGCCGACAAGGGGGGTCAGCGTGGGGGTTCGACCGCGGCCAGGTCGAAGGCGCGGTCGATCAGGGCGGGCAGGTCGCCCGCCGGGTCGCGCACCCAGGTGCGGGTGGCGGCGTGCAGGGCGGCGACGCCGAGGCCGACGGCGACGGCGGGCCGCAGGTCGGTCTCCGGGTGCAGGCCGAGCCGGGCGGCGACCAGCCGGATCGACTGCTCCTCCTCGGCGACGGCGATCCGCCGGTAGGCGGCGGTCAGCGCGGGCTCCTCGTCGATCAGCACGAACAGCGCCCGCATACCGGGGCGGCGGTGCCAGGCCGGGTGGTCGGCGTCGTGCAGCCAGGCGGTGACGGCGGCGCGGTAGGCGGCGACCGGGGTCTCGGCGGCGGGCCGGGCGGCGAGTTGCGCGTTGATCCGGGTGAAGTCGGTGCGCAGGGAGTCGAGGACGGCGTCCTCGCGGGACGGGAAGTAGCGGCTGAAGGTGCGCCGGGAGACGTCGGCGGCGTCGGTGACGTGTTCGACGGCGAGGGCGGCCAGGCCGTGTTCCAGGGTGAGGCGCAGCGCGGCGTCGGCCATCGCCTCGCGGGTGCGGCGGGACTTGCGGTCGCGCCGCCCGAGCGAGACCGGCGGCTGCCACTGGTCGGTGCTCATGTGATCACCGTACTACCGAAAATGTCCCGGCGGGACATGAGTCCCGCCGGGACATCCGGGCCCGGGTCGCGCTGCTCACGTCCCGGACGGATCCGGGACGGTCTCATTGTCCGGCGGGGCCCCAGAGACGGTCGGTGCAGCGGGCGTAGGTGTCGCGCCAGTGCGGCCAGTGGCGGACGGTCTCGTCGTCGCAGTCGGCCAGCAGGCGGTCGATCTGTATCGGGTCGACGCCTTCGAGCAGCCAGACCAGGGCGTCGGACGCGGACGGGCCCTCGGCGAGGCGCAGCAGGTCGAGCAGTTCGGGCAGGGTGCCGATCCGGGAGCCGGGCTGGAAGACGTCGGCCATCCGCGGCAGCAGCTGGCGCTCCTCGATCCGCAGGTGGGTCTCCACCCGGGCGGCGAGTTCCTCGACGGCGTAGGAGACCGGCCAGGAGCTGGCGGGGTCGCGGGTGGCGATGCCGACCAGGGTGGTGGTGCGGGTGAAGCACTGGTCGAGGTTGTGGTGGTCGGACTCCAGCCAGTTGAGCAGCAGCCGCAGCTCGGGCGAGAAGCGGCGCAGCAGCGGCCACAGCCGGGTGTCCTGCTGCTCGTGGTGGCAGGTCACCATGGCGGTGACGAAGTCCCAGTGCCGCTTGAGCGCGAGCGCGCTCTCGTGGTCGTCGGGCTGGAGCAGTCGCAGGGCCTGCGGGATCCGGGCGAGGTCGCGGCGGACGGCGGCGTGCACCAGGCGCAGTCCGGCGAACGGCAGGAGTTCGGCCACGGGCGCGGCGGGCAGCTCCTCGCACGGGGCGGGAATGGTCGTCGGGCCGACGGACAGCAGGTGACGGGACATGGCGCTCTCTTCACGACTGGCTGGGGCTGGCCGGAGCGGGGGCCGCGGTTGCGGCGCCCCGGTCCAGTTCTCCGGTCCACGGGGTCCAGGGTGGGAGCAGTGCATCAGGGTCGAATGAACGACCGATTGATGTGCAGGTCAGCGCGTTTTCGGAGCCGTTTCCGACCTCGGTCAGTCGGATTCGGGTCCGGCGGTGTTGGCGGTCAGCCATTCCAGGGTGTGCGGGATCATCTTCTTGAAGTCGGAGGTGAGGTGCTTGCCGCCGGGCTGCTCGTAGTACTCGACAGTGGTGGGGGCCTTGGCCTTCTCCACCCAGTTCTTCACCAGCTTGGTCTCGTACGGGTTGGCGCCGCCCGCGGTGGCCAGCATCCGCACGTCGGCGGCGCCCTCGGCGATCAGCTTGTCGGGGCTGTTGGCCTGGCGCTCCTGGTCGTGGCCCTTCCACAGCGGCGAGTCCGGGTTCCAGTAGCCGTCGATCGGCACCGCGGCCTTGAACACGTCGGGGTGCTGCAGGGCGAGCTTGGCGCTGCAGAACGCGCCGGTGGAGGCGCCCATCACGGCCCAGCCGTCGCGGCCCTTGACGGTGCGGAAGTTGGCGCGGATGAAGTCCGGGATGTCCTCGGCCATCCAGGTGCCCATCTTCGGCTGGCCGGGGATGTCGGCGCACTCCAGGGCCTTGGACTCGTTGGAGTCCAGGTTCTGCACCGGCATGATCATGATGAACGGGTGGGCCTTGCCCTGGGAGACCATCTGCTCGTCGATCTCCTGGATCGGCAGCTGGTTGTCGGTCCAGGTGTTGTAGCCGGCGCTCTGGCCGCCCGCGTACAGGGTGAGCACCGGGAAGCCGGTCTTCGCGTACTTCGGGTCGTTGTACTGCGGCGGCAGCCAGACCCACACCTTGCCGCTGACACCGGACTTGGGGCCGGCCAGGGTGGTCATCATGATCGGCCCGGCGCCGGTGTCGCGGACCTTGGACAGCTGCGCGGCCGGGCCGGTCGGCATCAGCACCTTGGACGGCTTGGGCGGGGCGCTGCTGCTCTGCGCGGCGGACGGGGACGAGTGGCCTGCGGCGCTCGCGCCCTTGGCGTCGCCGGAGGTCCCGGTGTTGCTGCCGCAGGCGGCCAGCGGGGCGGCGAGGGTGAGCAGGGCGGCGGCGGTCAACAGACGGCGGGCGGCGGAACGGGGCTGCGGCAGCACGGGGCGGTCTCTCCGGGCGGGGGCCGACCCGGCAGCCGGGAGGGGCCCTGGTCATTGGGCTTGGCCGGGGCCGCCGCGCGCTGGTGACGGCCGGCGCTCCCCGGGAACGGCCGCGACCGCACAAAGGTGCGGCGATTGGGCCGTTCGAGATCCTATGACGTACCGCCCCGGGCCCCGGTTGCGGAGGGGTGAACAACCCGCCGCACGGCGGGGGCGGCCCCCGCCGTTCGACGGGGGCCGCCTGTTTCCGGGAGCGGCGTCACGGACGCCAGGTGTCGTTCAGGGTGATCCTTCCGCTCGCCGGGACGGTCGCGGTGCGGTTGGTACCGCTCTCCCAGGTGACGGTGCCGGCGGCGTCCTTGCGCAGGTACTTGTACTGGATCGCGGTGCCCCCGGGCAGCGCCACGTCCAGCTTCCACACCGGGTAGGAGGCGGAGCCGAGCAGCAGCGCCTTCGAGGTGTCCCAGCCGCCGAGCGCGGCCGCGTCACCGACCACGTAGAGGTTCTGGCCGGGCGAGGTGGTGCCGTTGACCGCGAACGAGGCGCCCGGCGCGGTGCCGGCGGCGGTGGCGCCGACGTGCAGCGCGACGGCGTCGTTGGCGCCGACCGAGGCGGTGAACCTGCCGTCCGCGCCGACGGTGTAGGTCGGGCCGGAGCAGCCGCCGCTCACCGGGTCGCCGTGCTGGACGTCGCAGTAGACGCCGGCGGGCAGCGAGGTCTGGAAGGTCTGGGTGATCGCCGAGCTCTCCCGGTTGATCGCCACGTAGCCCTTGGTGCCGCGGCCGAAGGCGATCGCGTTGTTGCCGTTGGACCACCAGTTGGTCATCGCGGCACCGGCCACCGCGTTGCGGAAGCCGACCATGTTGGCGACCTGCCGCCATGCGTGGACGCAGTTCCAGCCGTTCTGGTAGCAGGCGGTGACGGCGCCGGCGTTCGGCGGGCCGTCGTCGTTGCTGCTGAACGCGTAGCCGGAGTAGACGTTCGGCGAGCCGTACGGGTGGGCCAGCATGAAGACGTTGGCCAGCGTGTAGGTGGAGCCGTCCTTGTAGGTGAGGGTGGAGCCGTTGCGCTCGGTGTCCCAGTTGTCGACGAAGGTGCGGGCCTGGGCGGAGGCGAGCAGCCCGCTGCCCCAGCTCTGCAGGTCGGATATCTTGCCGCCCTGGAAGGAGCTCTTCAGCCAGGTGCCGGAGCGGAACTCGTCCACGTCGCCGGTGCCGGTGTACTCGGAGGGCTGGATCGGCTCGCCCGCGCCGTAGATGACCTCCTGCACCCAGTAGGCGTTCGGGTTGCTCATCTTGGCCTTGATGGCGGCCAGGTCGGTGGCGGCCATGTGCTTGGCGGCGTCGATCCGGAAGCCGTCCACGCCGAGCGAGAGCAGGTCGCTGAGGTAGTTGGCGATGGTCTGCTGGACGTACGCGGAACCGGTGTTGAGGTCCGAGAGGCCGACCAGCTCGCAGTTCTGGACGTTGGCGCGGTCGGCGTAGTTGGTGATCGACGTCCGGCAGGAGTGGAAGTCCTGGTCCTGGTAGTAGCCCGGGTAGTTGTACTTGGTGTAGACGGTGCCGCCGGTGCCGGTGCCGCTGCCGGCCGACATGTGGTTGATCACCGAGTCGGCGAGCACCTTGACGCCCGCCGCGTGGCAGGTGGTGACCATGTTCTTGAACGCGGTGCGGTCGCCGAGCCGGCCGGCGATCTTGTAGCTGACGGGCTGGTAGGACGTCCACCACTGGGCGCCCTGGATGTGCTCCTGGGGCGGGGAGACCTCGACGAAGCCGTAGCCCTTGGGGCCGAGGGTGTCGGTGCAGGCCTTGGCCACCGAGTCGAACTTCCACTCGAACAGGGTGGCGGTGACGCCCTTGGTGCCGGGCGGGGTGGCGGCGGCGGTGGGCGCCAGCGAGAGCCCGGCGCCGGCCGAGAGGCCGAACGCCGCGAGGGCGGTGCAGGCGGCGACGGCACGCTTCCTGCGGGCGGGGGCGAGGGTGGGCAAGGGAGCGCTCCTGGGGGAGGCCCGGTCCGCGGACGCAGGTCGCGGACCGGGAGGCGGCTGGGTGGGGCCGCGACGGCTGGGGTGTTGGGGCCGTCCGCGCGGAGGGGAGAGGTGCCACTGCAAGAGACTGCAAGGCGGGGTGAAACTTGCAGGAAATTTGCAGTGGCATGACCATATGGTCGGCCCGGACGGCCGTCAAGGGAGCCCGCGGCCCGCTCCGGGGCCGGTAAAACGGCAGCGCCGGCCCGCCGCTGACAGTTCGTCAACGGCGGACCGGCGCTCTGCGGGCGGGATCCGGAGGAGGAGCCTCAGCCCAGCTGCTGCTCGATCACGTCACAGGCCCGGGCGGTGCCGCCCTCGCCCCTCGCGCGGGCGCTCAACTCCCGCAGGCGGGCGGCCACTTCCTCGCTCCCGACCAGCTCGGTGAGCGCCGACCACAGCGCCTCGGGCGTGGCGTCGGCGGTGTCCAGCCGGCGGGCCACGCCGAGCTCGACCAGCCGGTCGGCGTTCATGAACTGCTCGGCGGCCTGCGGCACCGCGATCATCGGCACGCCTGCCAGCAGCCCTTCGCCGCAGCCGCCCATCCCGGCGTGGGTGACGAAGGCGTCGGCCTGCTCCAGGACCGCCCGCTGCGGCACCCAGGAGTGCACCTCGACGTTGGCCGGGATCTCCCCCAGCTCGGCCGGGTCGACGTGCTTGCCGATCTGCAGCACCAGGTGCCAGCCGGGGCGGCCGCCGAAGGCCGCCAGGCAGTTCCGGTAGAACTCGGGCTGCCGGGTGAACGCCGAACCGAGCGACACCAGCAGCACCTTCTCCGCCCCGGCCGGACGCCGCCAACCGCCCTGCTCCGCCCGCAGGTCGAAGCACGGCCCGACGAACTCCACGGCCTTGCGGTCCACCCGGTCGGCGTGCGGCTGCATCGCCTCGGTGATCATCGCGACGGCCCGGGCCGGCCGCCCGGAGAACGCGTCCACGTCCACCGTGGTGGCGCCGGAGCCGGCCAGCCACTCGGCGAAGAGCCCGAAGTAGCCGTCCGCGCCCGGCAGTTCGCGGATGGCGGCACCCACCTCCGCCTGGTAGCCGTCCCAGGCGACCAGGGTCGGCGAGAGCTGGACGATCGGCCGGCCCTGCGCCTCGGCGAGCGCCCGGGCGGCGTACGCGCCGATGTCGTACAGGTAGAGGTCGGCCGGGTCGGCGTCGTAGTGCGCGTGCAGCCGGGGGAGCATCGCGATCGCGTCCTCCAGGAAGACCCGCATCTGGCCGATCGGGTCGTCCGGCCAGTCGTGGTCGGCGACCGGCAGGGTGGACGGGTACGGGACGAGCTCGGCGCCGGTCGGGGTGATCAGCCCGGCCGCCGACGGGTCGTTGAAGTACGTCACCCGGTGGCCGCGGGCGACGAGTTCGCGGATCACTTCGAGGCTCGGGCGGACGTGGCTGACGGCCGGGATGCCGATCATGGCGATATGGGCACGACGGGTCATGCGAAAGCACCTGCTTCCGGTCTACGGGGCTGGGAAGGGAACACCGCACCGCCGGCGCGCCGTCAGGGGGCGCCGTGGCGTGCGGGACGCGTGGCTTGGGGCACTGCCCCGGCCGCGTCAGCCGTAGATCTGGTGGAAGAAGGACATGCCGGGACCCTAACCCGCCCGGCCCGTCGCACGCATCCGAATTAAATCCGGCTCCGGTAAAGGTAATTGACTGATCATCATGCGAACGCGCCGGTGCCCGGCAGCCGAAGCGGCTGCCGGGCACCGGCACTACCGAAGGAGCGTCAGCTGGTCTGGATCGCGGTGTCGTCGACCACGAAGGAGGTCTGCAGCGAGACGTCCTCGACGGCGTTGAACTTCACCGTGACGGTCTGACCGGCGTAGGCCGACAGGTCGATGGTCTTCTGCGCGTAGCCGGTGTTCTTGTCCAGGTTGGAGTACGTGGCGACCGAGGTGCCGTTGACGGTCACGGTCATCTTGTCGTACGCCGTGCTGGTGGTGGTCTCGGCGGTGTCGATGTGCAGCCAGAAGCTCAGCGACGCCTTGCAGCCCGACGGGATGGTGACGGTCTGCTGGATGCTGTCGGTGTGGCTGGAGCCGTAGCCGTCCATCCACGCCTTCCAGGAGCCGCCGTGCGCGGCCTGCGAGGCGGAGTTGTCGACCACACCGGAGGTGGTGGTCCACGGCGCGGCGCTACCGGTCTCGAAGCCGGGGTTGCCGAGCAGCTGGGCCGGGGTGCAGCTGCCGCCGCCACCACCGCTGACGGTCCAGGTGAAGGAGACGGAGCCGGTCTTGGCGGCGGCGTCCTTCGCGGTGACGGTCACGTTGTAGGTGCCGGCCGCGGTGGCGGTGCCGGTGATCTTGCCGGTGGCGGCGTCGATCGACAGGCCGGTGGGCAGGCCGGTGGCCGTGTAGGTGAGCGGCGCGGTGCCGCCGGTGGCGTTTATCTGCAGGCTGACCGAGGAGTTCAGCGCCGTCGACTGGTTGCCGGGGCTGGTCACGGTCGGGCCGCCGGTGCTGGGCACCGAGCCGACGTTGACGGCCGCCCAGGCGGTCGCGGTGGCGTTGTACTCGGCCGAGTTGGCGCCGTACAGGTCGGTCGCGGCGGACAGCATGCCGGCCCGCGCGCTCGCGTAGTTGGTGGACGAGGTCCAGTAGGTGGTCAGCGCCCGGAACCAGATGGCGGCGGCCTTGTCGTGGCCGATGCCGGTGACCGGGATGTTGTTGTAGGTCGGCGAGTTGTAGCTCACGCCGTTGACCACCTTGGCGCCGCTGCCCTCGGACAGCAGGTAGAAGGCGTGGTTGCCGACGCCGGACGAGTAGTGGACGTCCTTGTTGCCGACCGTGGAGGACCAGTAGTCGGCGGACGCGCCGTCCTTGGACGGCTGGTCCATGTAGCGCAGCGGCGTGCCGTTGCCGTTGATGTCGATCAGCTCGCCGACCAGGTAGTCCGGGTTGTCCTTGGAGTTGTTGGCGTACCACTCGACCATGTTGCCGAACACGTCCGAGGTGGACTCGTTCAGGCCGCCGGACTCGCCGGAGTAGATCAGGCCGGCCGTGTTGGAGGTGACGCCGTGCGTCATCTCGTGGCCCGCGACGTCGAGTTCGGTCAGCGGGTGGGTGTTGCCCGAGCCGTCGCCGTAGGTCATGCAGAAGCAGCTGTCGTCCCAGAAGGCGTTGACGTAGTTGCTGCTGTAGTGGACCCGGCTGTAGGCGCCGACACCGTCGTTGCGGATGCCGTTGCGGCCGAAGGTGTTCTTGAAGTAGTCCCAGGTCATCGAGACGCCGTAGTGGGCGTCGACGGCCGCGGACTCCTTGTTGGCGGCGGTGCCGTCGCCCCAGGTGTCGGTGGCCTTGGTGAACAGGGTGCCGTTGCCGCTGGTCCCGTTGTTCATGTTGGTGGTGTACATCCCACCGCGGGTGGCGTCCTTCAGCTGGTACGTCGAACCGGACAGCGTGGTGCCGACGTTGACGGTGCCGACGAAGACGCCGGTGCCGGTGCCGGTCTCGATGCCTTCCCACTTCTGGATGACGTCGCCGCTGTTGGCGTCGGTCACCACGTGCAGCTTGCTCGGGGTGCCGTCCTTCTGAGTGCCGGCGACCACGGTCTCCCAGGCCAGCCGCGGGCTGTTGTCGGCGGCCCACACCACCAGGCGGGGCGCGGTCTCCAGCGCGGAGCCGGACTCGGCGGCCAGCGCGGTCGCCTGGCCCTTGGCGGCGGCCAGCTTCGGGGTGGTGGACAGGCCGTTCAGCGACGCGGTGGAGGCCCGGTCGACACCCTTGGTGGTGCCGTTCGCGGCCTGGTGGACGACCATGTCGCCACCGAGGACGGGGAGTCCGTTGTAGGTGCGCTCGTAGCGGAAGTGCTGGGTGCCGTCGGCGTCCTTGAACGCGTCCTTGACCACCAGCTTCTCGGCGGAGCCCATGCCCAGGTTCTGCGCGACCTGGGGGGCGCGGGAGCCCGCGTCCGAGAGCAACTGGGCGCGCCCGGCGGCCACCTGCTGGCCGGCGACCTGCGAGGCCGCGGACGGGCCGGCGGGGGCGGCCTGGGCCACCACCGACGGGATCGCGGTCACCAGCAGGGCGGTGGTGGCCGCGAGGGCGGCCATGCTCACGCGGGCATGCGTGTAGCGAGACATTCGGGACTCCTTTACCGACCGTCGCGGGGTCACGAGCGGTGAAGAGAATCTGGCCGCGGTTGCGGCGCAGCGGGGGCCCCGGCCGCCTGTCGCGGCGAGGGTGCGGTGCACGTGCGCGGTGCGGGCTGCGGGGCTGCCGGTGGCCTGGGGAGGGCTCCACCGGCGAGAGTTGGGGCTACCTGTCTTCGCAGCGAGGGGAATCGTGGCAGTAAACACCTGTCGAATGACAGATGCATGCCACGGATTGACTCATTTATGACCGCCCTACAAGTCCCTCAAGAGCCCCCCATGGTCCGGCATTTGGGATGCCGTCAGCTAAACATGGCGGTTGACCGTACCGCACCGATGCTTTCCGGCCAACCCCGCAAGGGGCCCCACCCGGAGGTGAGACCCCTGTTACCGGCAGGGAACCATTACTTCTGGACGAACACCGCCACCGTCCGGCCCGGCACCGTGAAGGTCCCCGAGGCCGCGTCGAAGGCTGCCTGCCTGACCACCGGATCGGTGCCCGAGGCCTGCACCTGGTGCAGCGCCTGCGCCGTGCCGCGCAGGCCTGCCACCGTCTGGGTCTGTGCGGTCGGGGTGGCGTTGAAGACCACCGTGAGGCCCTTCTCGGCGCCCTGCAGCCCCGTCCCGTCCAGGTGCATGGTGATCACACCCGGGTTCTCCCCCGCGGTGCCGGACAGCGGGAAGGACAGCCGGCGCTGCACCTCGGCCGTGCTCGCCAGCGAGAACAGCGGCGAGGACTGACGGATCCTCAGGAACTGCTGGTAGAGCGCCGTACTGGCACCCATCTCGTTGCAGCCCATCCGCAGCTTCGGGTCGGCCAGCAGCTGCTTGCCGCGGGCCCACATCTCCTGGTTGTCGGCGGCCATCGGCAGGCCGCGGCCCCAGCCGTTGCCCAGCTTGCAGTCCCAGTTGACGGCGTTGAACCAGTCGCCGGAGTCGTACGAGTTGGCGTCCAGCGACTTGGAGCGCAGCAGGTCGCTGCCGGCCTGGGCGAAGCCCGGGCCCTGGGCGAGCGCGGTCAGCGACAGGCCGAGCGCCTGCATCCGGGCCCGGTCGGCGGGCGAGGTGCCCTGCGGCAGCTTGAACGCCAGCGCGTCGTACAGGTCGGCGTTGTCGTGCGCGTCCAGGTACTCCACCGCCTCGCCGGGGTTGGCCGCGTAGCCGGTCGGGGCGCCGTTGTAGTCGACTCCCCTGCCGGTGACGGACTTTCCGGCGGAGTCGGTGAACGCGTAGCCGGCCAGGTTGCCGGTCAGACCGACCTTGATCTGGTCCATCTGGTGCAGCAGCCGGGCCTTCTGGTCCGCCGAACTGCCGTTGTCGGCCGAGCCGTTCGGGTCGGTGTACAGGCCGGAGGCGAAGCCCTGCTGCGGGGCCGAGGACAGCATGTAGTTGCCGCCGCGCCCGGCGTCCCGGATCCGGTCGTTGAAGGTGGCGATGCCCGTCCCGGCCATGTTGGCCTGGGTGGCCTGGACGAACCGGGCGTCGTTCGCGACGGTGCCGAAGTTCCAGCCCTCGCCGTAGAGGAAGATGTTCTTCCCGTCCACGCCGTCCCGCTGCGGGGTGAGCCCGCCGAGCGCGGACCGCACGTCCAGCATGGTGGACTTCGGGTCCAGGCCCATCAGGTCGAACCGGAAGCCGTCCACCCGGTACTGCCTGGCCCAGGTGAGCACCGAGTCGACCACCAGCTTGTTCATCATGGCGTGTTCGGGCGCGGTGTCGGCGCAGCACGAGTCGGTGGTGACCTTGCCGCTGTCGCTGAGGCGCTGGTAGTAGCCGGGGACGACCTTGTCCAGCACCGAGTGCTCGTCCTGCCCGGCCGCCGCGGTGTGGTTGTAGACCACGTCGAGCACCACCCGCAGGCCCGCGTCGTGCATCGCCTGCACCATCTCGCGGAACTGCACGGTGCGCGCCGTCCCGTTCGGATCAGTGGCGTAGGAGCCCTCGGGGACGGTGTAGTGCAGCGGGTCGTAGCCCCAGTTGTAGGCGTCGTCGGCCTTCACCGCCGCCACGCACTCCTGCTGCTTGCCCGAATCGGCGGGCAGCGCGGCCAGGTCGCAGGCGGGGAGCTTCTGGTCGGCCCGGTTCTCCCGGATGGTGGCGATGTCGAAGGTCGGCAGCAGGTGAATGGTCGTCACCCCGGCCGCGGCGAGCTCCTTCAGGTGCTGCATGCCCGCGGACTTCGACTGCGTGAACGCCAGGTAGGTGCCGCGCTCGTCGGCCGGCACGGTGGTGTCGGCGGCCGAGAAGTCCCGCACGTGCAGTTCCTGGATCTGCTGCTTGACGGCCGGGATCGCCGCCGGGCTGCGGTGCTGGTCCCAGCCCTTGGGCTTGGTCGCGGCGGCCGACAGGTCGGCCACCAGGCTGCGCTTCGAGTCGGTGGCCAGCGCGGTCGAGTAGGGGTCGGTGACGGTGTTGGTGACCATCTTCTGCACGCTGGGCGCCCACACCTTGACCTGGTACAGGTAGTACTTGCCGTCCAGCTCCTTGGCGTCCTTGGTCAGCGACCACACGCCCGACGCCTCGTCCCGCTTCAGCGGCACGGTCTTCGGGGTGCCGCCGCTCGCCCTGTCGAAGAGCTGCACCGCCACCTCGGTCGCGGTCGGCGCCCACAGCGAGAGCGTCACCTGGCGGTTGCTGCCGTTGCCCCGGCCCGGGCCCGTGTACACCGGGCCGAGCTGGGCCTTCGCGGCTTTCCCGGCGTACAGGTCGTCCAGCACGCCGGGGATCTGCACGCCGGTGGCGGCCAGCGCCGCGCCGTTCGGCAGGTGCTCGGCGAAGACCAGCTGGCTGCGCAGCGCGGCGGTGATCCGGCCGGCGTCGCGCGCGTCCACGGTGAACGCCCGGTAGCCCGCCAGGTGCGGGAACTTCGCCGTCTGGGCGTCCGTCAGGCCGGCCGCCGGGGTGAGCCGGATCCAGTGGCCGGGCTTGGACAGCACGCCCTGCTCGACGCTCAGCCCGCCGGCCGGGTCGTAGATCAGCTGGGCGCTGGTGCCGCCCTTCAACTGGGCGTCCGCCGCACCGTAGTTGGCGGGCACCACGACGGTCTTCGCGTCGATCCACTGGGCCTTCGCGGAGCCCAGGTCGAGCTGCGAGGAGGCGCCGGCGGTCTGCGGCAGCAGGTAGCCCTCCTGGCCGCCGATGATCCACACCTCGCGGCCGGAGGTGGCGAAGTTCAGCGACTGGTCCTGCGGCAGGTCCTTGTCGTTGCCGTTGTGGATGATGTAGCTGAGGCTGCTCGCCCCGGCCGCCAGCGGCACCTCGAACACCGCGCCGAACGCGTCCTTGCGGGCCGGCATCAGCGGGTTGCCCCAGTCGGTCGGGGTGGCCGCGCCCGTCCAGTCGTGCAGGCCCCAGCCGTCGTAGTTGCCGTCGGCGCGCCGGTAGTGGATGACCGCCTTGCCCTCCGGCACCGGCTGCGCCCCGTCCGGGTTGGCCGTGCGGACGGCCGGGTCGCCCTCCTTGATCCACACCTCGCCGGTGGCGGAGATGTCGATGTGCCGGTCCTGCTCGACGTCCTTGGTGCCGTTCTTCTCCACCACGAACCCGACGTCGGACGCCCCGCCCTTCAGCTTCACGTACGCGAACGCGCCGTACGCGTCCCGCCCGACGAAGCCGTGCCCGTCCGGCCAGGTGGTGCCCTCGCCGTCGGCGATGTCGCCCCAGGTGTACAGGTTCCAGCCGTCGTAGTTGCCGTCCTGGCGCTGGTAGTGCACCACCGCGTACGGCCGCGTCACCGCGCTCGGCGCGGGCACCGGCGCCTGCTGTCCGGTGGTGAACTGCCCGCTCGCGGAGGCCAGTCGGCCCGCCGAGTCCTGCACCACGGCCTTGAACCGCACCACGGTGCCGGGCGCGACGCCGTCCAGGTTCTGCGTGACGCGGTACACCCCGTTGTCGGCGGTGCCCAGCGTCCGCCACGGCCCGTTGCCGACCTGCGCGGCGAACGTCACCCGGTTGAACCCGCCACCGGGCACGCTCGCGCCGAGCGCCACCGTCCCGTACGAACCGTCGGCCGGAGCGTTCACGGTGACCGACGGAGCCGCCGCCGGCTTGGCCAGCTTGTGCTTCGCCTTCAGCACCAGCGAGGACATCGCCGGGACGGTGACCGTCACCTTGCCGTCCGCGCCGCTGCTCACCCTGCCCTGGAACCCGTACAGGCCGTCGAAGTCCATGCCCGCCGAGAAGGTGTCCAGCGTGACGGTCTTCGCCCCGGCCGCGTTGTTCACCGCCACCAGGTACTCCACCTGGTCCTTGGCGTCGATCCGGGAGAACGCGTACACCCCCGGCCCGTCCGCCGCGTACCGCTCCACCTGCGCGCCGTCGGCCAGCGCCGGGTTGTCCTTGCGCAGCTTCGCCAGCCCGGCGATCCCCCGGTACAGCGCCCCGTCCCGGCCGTACCGGTCCTTCGAACCGGCGTCGCCGCCGATCACCGGGTCGCTGTTGTACGAGGGGGTCTTCGAGGCGAACATGTCCTGCCGGGCGTCCTTGTCGCCGCCCGCGCCGGTGAAGCCCTGCTCGTCGCCGTAGTAGACCACCGGCTGCCCGCGGGTCAGGAACTGCAGCTCGTTGGCCAGCCGGTCCTTGCCCAGCAGCGCCTCGTCCGACGCCCCCGGGTTGTCGCTCCGCAGGAACGACCCGAACCGGCCCATGTCGTGGTTGCCGAGGAAGGTCGGCAGCTCGTACGCGTCGGTGTCGGCCGTGGTGTACCGGTAGTCCTGCGCGTACAGCTCGCTCAGCGCCTTCGCCGAACCGTTCTGCGACACGTACTTCCGGGCCGCCTCCTGGAACGCGAAGTCCAGCGTCGCCTGCAGCTTGCCCTTGGTGACGTACGGCGAGGTCACCGCCGGGTCACCCGAGTACACCTCGCCGAACATGAAGAACTTCTTGTTCCCCTGCTGCGCCGCGAACTGCTTCAGCGCCGGCGCCCACTGCTCCCAGAACGCCATGTTCACGTGCTTGACGGTGTCGATCCGGAACCCGTCCACCCCGGTGTCGGCCACCCACTGCTGGTAGATCTTCTCCATCCCCGCGACGACCTTCGGGTTCTGGGTGTCCAGGTCGTCCAGGCCGGAGAAGTCGCCCTCGGTCGCGGACTCGCCGACGAAGGTCGAGTTGCCCCGGTTGTGGTAGAGCGCCGGGTCGTTCAGCCAGGACGGGGACTTCGCCTTCGCGTCCGCGGGCGCCCGGAACACCGGGGCATAGGGGAAGGAGTCCTTCGAGATGCCCGGCCACTGCGCCCGAGCGTCGGCGACCGCCGTCTCGTCCACCGGGTTCCCGTCGGCGTCCAGCGTCGGGTAGGCGCCCGTCGAGCGGTAGTCGTACGAGCCCTCCGCGTAGTCGATGACGTCCGCGGTGTGGTTGGTGATGACGTCGAAGAAGACCTTGAGGCCGCGCTTGTGCGCCTTGTCGATCAGCTCCTTGAGCTGCGCGTTGGTGCCGAAGTGCGGGTCGACCTGGGTGAAGTCGGTGATCCAGTAGCCGTGGTAGCCCGCAGATGCGTCCGCCCCCGCGCCCTGCACCGGCTTGTTCTTGAAGATCGGCGCCATCCAGATCGCGGTGGTGCCGAGGTCCTGGATGTAGTCCAGCTTGTCGATCAGCCCTTGCAGGTCGCCACCGTGGTAGAAGCCCTTGTCGGCCGGGTCGAAGCCGTTGTCCAGCCGCCCGCCGGTGACCCCACCGGTGTCGTTGCCGGTGCTGCCGTTGGCGAACCGGTCCGGCAGCACGAAGTAGAACTGCTCCCGGGTCAGGTCGTGCCGGGCCGCGGTCGAAGCCAGCGACGCATCCGACGGCGCGGCCGGCGGGGCGGACGGCGCGGCCGACGCGAGCGGCACGGCGCCCAGCGTCGCGGCGATCAGCGAGGCCGCCACCAGGACGGAGGCCCGTCCGGGACGGCGGTACGGGGTGGTGCGGCGCGGGGAACGGGCTTGGGCGTCGGCCACGACAGGGCTCTCCCTCTGGGGCGCTCGGGCAGGGTGGGTGGCGTGGAACCTAGCGCTCTGCAAGATGTTTCAGCAAGATGCGAAAGCCCTTCCGGCCGGGAGTCATATCGAGTCGTGACCTGCCCCGCTTGGGATCCGCGCACGAACGAGACCCCGGCTCGACCCCCGGTAACCCTCACGCCACAATGGACCCCATGCGCCTCGAGAACCGATCGACCCCTACCCCCGTAGGGGGACAGTCGGTGAAGAATCCCCGACCAGAGGATGAGCAAGCGGCCACACCTCTTCTGGCAGACTTCTCGTCCATGGGGGAACCGACCGAGATCCACGCACCCGGCGCCGACCGCGCCGAGCGGAGCGCACGCGACGGTTCCGACCCGGGCACGGACCACACCGCCCACAAGCCCGGCGGAGCCACCCGCGTCGCCCAGCCACCCGCCGCCGGCCTCCGCGCCCGCCTGCGCGAGCAGCGCCGCATCCCGCGCAGACCGCACCTGCTCTTCGAACTCGCCCTGATCGGCATCAGCTACTGGCTGTACTCGCTGGTCCGCAACGCGGTTCCCGAGCAGGCCGCGATAGCGCACAAGCACGCCAACTGGATCTGGGGCCTCGAACACACCCTGGGCATCGCCGTCGAGCGCTCGATCAACCACGCCGTCAACTCGGTGACCTGGCTGATCGTCGGAATGAACTACTACTACGCCACCCTGCACTTCATCGTCACCATCGGCGTACTGGTCTGGCTCTACCGCTCCCACCCCGGCCGCTACGCAGCCGCCCGCACGGTGCTCTTCGTCACCACCGGCATCGCCCTGCTCGGCTTCTACTTCTTCCCCCTCGCCCCACCCCGCCTGATGGACGCCGGCTTCGTCGACACCGTCACCGTCCACCAGACCTGGGGCTCCATGGCCTCCGGCGCCGGCGCACACGTCTCCAACCAGTTCGCGGCCATGCCCTCCATGCACATCGGCTGGTCCATGTGGTGCGGCCTCACCATCTTCTTCCTGGCCCGCCGCACCTGGGTCCGCGTCCTCGGCCTCGCCTACCCCCTCGTCACCCTCAGCGTGATCATCTCCACCGCCAACCACTTCTGGCTGGACGCCGTCGGCGGCGAGATCTGCCTGATCATCGGCTTCGTCGCGGCCCGGTTCATCTACCACAACTGGGTCTACCGCCTCCCCCGCGACCCGGACGACCCGGCGGAGAACGCCCTGACGGTTCCGGTCTCCTGGGAAACCAAGGTCTCTGCCTAGGGAAACCAGGGGCGCAGGAAGACTTGCGCGAGCGGCCCGCCTGCGTTCGCCCTACTCCGTCCCGTAAAACAGCCGCTCGACAGCGTGTCGCGCCCGCCGCGTGACCCGACGGTAGTCGTCCAGCAGCTCGCCGGAGTGCCCGACCCCGTAGCCGAGGTAGCGCGCGACGCCCGCCAGTTCCCTCGCGTCGCCCGGGAAGCTGTCCCCGGCCCGGCCCCGGACCAGCATCACGGCGGCCCGTACCCGCGAGGCCAGGACCCACGCGGCGTCCAGCACCTCCGCGTCCTCCCGCTCCACCAGGCCGGCCGCCGTCGCGGCCGAGAGCGCGGCTCGGGTCCGGGTGGTGCGCAGGTCCGGGATCTCGTGGCCGTGCCGGAGTTGGAGAAGCTGGACCGTCCACTCCACATCCGCCAGCCCGCCGCGGCCGATCTTCGTGTGGGTGGTGGGGTCGGCGCCGCGGGGCAGTCGTTCGGCCTCGATCCGGGCCTTGATGCGGCGGATCTCCGTCAGGTCGCGTTCGGAGACGCCCCCGCCGGGGTAGCGCAGCGGGTCGATGAGGTCCCGAAAGCGTGCGCCGAGTTCGAGGTCGCCGGCCATCGGTTCGGCCCGTAGCAGCGCCTGGCTCTCCCAGGCGTGCGACCAGCGCGCGTAGTAGCCGGCGTAGGAGGCGAGGGTCCGCACCAGCGGGCCGTTGCGGCCCTCGGGGCGGAGGTCCGCGTCGACCTCCAGTGGGGGTTCGACCGAGGGCGCGGCGAGCAGGGTCCGCATCTCGCCGATCACGGCTTTCGCCGCGCCCGCCGCGTCGTCGTCCAGGACGCCGAGTCGCGGCTCGTGGACGAACAGCACGTCCGCGTCGGAGCCGTAGCCGAGTTCGTGGCCGCCGAACCGGCCCATGCCGATGACCGCGATCCGGGTGGGCAGTTCGCCGTTGCGGGCCTCCCAGCCGGCGGTCGCGGCGCGCAGCGCGCCCTGCAGGGTGGCGGCGTTGATCGAGGTGAGGGCTTCGCCGGCGGCGTCCAGCGCCTGTGCGGGGTCGTCGTCGAGTCGTCCGAGCAGGTCGGCGGCGGCGGTGCGGAACAGTTCGCGGCGGCGCACCGACCGTGCTGCCGCCACCCCGGCCGAGGGGCTGTCGGCGCGGCCGACGGCGGCAAGGATCTCGGACTCGAGTGCGGCCCGGCCGCGCGGCGCCAACCCGCTGGAGTCCCCGAGCATCGCGACCGCCTCTGGTGCCCGCAGCAGCAGATCAGGGGCGAATCGCCCGGCCGACAGCACCCGGGCCAGGTGTTCGGCGGCCGCGCCCTCGTCGCGCAGCAGCCGCAGGTACCAGGGGGTGCCGCCGAGCGCGTCGGAGACCTGCCGGAAGTTGAGCAGGCCGGCGTCCGGGTCGGCGGAGTCGGCGAACCAGCCGAGCAGCACCGGCAGCAGGGTGCGCTGGATGGCTGCCTTGCGGCTGACGCCGGAGGCGAGTGCGGAGATGTGCCGCAGCGCGGCGGCCGGGTCGGCGTAGCCGAGTGCGGCGAGGCGCTGCCGGGCGGCTTCGGCGGTGAGCCCGGCGGCGCCGGAGCGGGTGACCCGCAGTTCGGCGACGGGCAGTTCGGCGACGGCGTCGAGGAGCGGACGGTAGAACAGCCGCTCGTGCAGCCGCCGCACCTCGACGGCGTGCCGCTTCCACTCCCGTTGCAGGGCGGTGACGGGGTCGTCCCTGGTGTCGCCGTTGATCAGCGGGGCCATGGTGCGGGCCAGTCGGCGCAGGTCGGCCGGGTCGGTGGGCATCAGGTGGGTGCGGCGCAGCCGGTGCAGCTGGATGCGGTGTTCGAGGGTGCGCAGGAAGCGGTACGCGCCGTCCAGCGAGGCGGCGTCGGCGCGGCCGACGTAACCCCCGGAGGAGAGCGCGGAAAGCGCTTCCAGGGTGTTGCCGCTGCGCAGGCCCTCGTCGGTCCGGCCGTGCACGAGTTGCAGCAGCTGGACGGCGAACTCGACGTCCCGCAGCCCGCCCGGGCCGAGCTTCAGCTGCCGTTCCAGCTCGCCCGCCGGAATCGTGTCGACCACCCGGCGGCGCATCTGCTGGACGTCCGCGACGAAGTGCTCACGGGCGGCGGCCTCCCACACCAGCGGGGCCACCGCCTCGGTGTACGCCCGGCCGAGTTCGGCGTCCCCGGCGACCGGGCGGGCCTTCAGCAGCGCCTGGAACTCCCAGGTCTTGGCCCACCGCCGGTAGTACGCGAGGTGGCTGGCCAGGGTGCGCACCAGCGGACCGTTGCGGCCCTCCGGGCGCAGATTGGCGTCCACCGGCCAAATCACGCCCTCGCCGGTGGTGTCCGAGCACAGCCGCATCAGCCGCGCGGCGAGGCGGGTGGCGGCCTGCATCGCGCGCTGCTCGTCCACCCCGTCCCGCGGCTCCGCCACGAAAATCACGTCCACATCCGAGACGTAGTTCAGCTCCCGGCCGCCGCACTTCCCCATCCCGATCACCGCCAGCCGGCACGCGGCGGCCGCCGCCGGGTCCTCGGCGGCGGCGATGTCCAGCGCGGTCTGCAACGTGGCACCTGCCAGGTCGGCCAGCTCGGCGGCGGCCTGCGGCAGGTCGGTGGTGCCGGACAGGTCGCGGGCGGCGATCGTCAGCAGGCAGCGCCGGTACGCGGCCCGCAGCGCATCGGCCGCCCCCGCCTCCCCCGGCTGAACGCGACGGGCCAGCTCGCCGAGAAAATCCCCACGCCCCGGGTGGATGTCGCGCAACTCGAACGTGACCAGCGCGTGCCAGTCCCGCGGATGCCGGGCCAGATGATCACCGAGCGCCGTCGACGCCCCCAGCACCCCCAGCAACCGGTCACGCAGCGGCTTCGACGTGGTGAGCGTGTCGCGCAAGGTGTGCCGCTCATGCGGATCCAGCGCCTCCAGCAACCGCGCCAACCCGAACAGCGCCTGATCCGGATCGGCCGCCGCCCCCAACGCGTCCAACAGCACCGGATCAGCAGCGAGCCCGCTCAACTCCGGCTCGTCCAACAACCGCACCGCCTGATCCGGATCGGAGAACCCCCGCCGCACCAGCCGAGTCTCCAACCGACTCACCCGACTCCCGGACCGTTCCTCCACCGCTCCGCCTCCCGTTCGTCTCCCGTCTCCGAAGCGTACGTTCCAGGCGGGCCCCCGGACCGTTCGCCGCTCTCGTGGCAGCCCGTCCCCCCGCGCTGCTCGTCCGACCAAGTCCGGCCCGCGAAAACCTGCTGTTCCACGAGGGCCGCCGCCATGCCCCGTGGCCCGCACCCGCCCGGCGCCGCGAGCAGCTGCGCCGCTGAGCGCACTCAGCCCGGCACTGCCCGTGCCTCCAGCAGCCGCTGCCGGAGGGCGGCCGCATGCTCGGCGACGGACGGCATGACCTGGACCAGGGTGCCGAGTTCGATGTGCAGTTCGGCGAGCTGCCCGGCGGACGGCGCGGCCTGCAGGAACGCGTCCAGCACATGAGCGGCTTCGGCCGGATCGGACGCGGCGGTGTGGGCGAGCACCAGGTTGCTCAGGGTCGCGACAGTGCCGCCCGGTCGGAGGAGTTCGACGGCACGTGCGAAGCAGGCGTCCCCCTCGGGCCGGCCGAGCGCGTGCAGGACCACCCCCTTCTCGTAGTGGACCCAGCCCTTCTCCGGCTCCTCCTCGATCGCCCGGTCGAGGTCCGCCAACGCCTCCGCGTATCTGCCCAGCAGGCGGTACGTCAGCCCTCGCGCCGCCACCAGCCAGGCCGCCGGACTGGCCTCGACGGCCCGGTCGCAGTCGGCCAACGCTTCGTCGTACCGGCCGAGGAGCCGGTACACGACGCCCCGGAGCACACCGTGGGCCGGATCGAGTCGCACCGCGCGGTCGTACGCCGTCAGGGCCTCGGCGAATCTGCCCGCCATCCGGTGGGCGAAGCCCTGCGAACCGGCGAGCAACGCATGGTCGGGACCGAGTTCGAGCGCCCGGTCGTAGTCTGCCAACGCCTCGTCGTACCTGCCCATCGCCAGGTGGGCGTTGCCCCGCTGCTCGACCGCCCAGCCGCTTCCGGGGGCGAGTTCCACGGCCCGGTCGAAGTCGGCCAGTGCTTCCGTGTGCTGTCCCATCGCCACGTACTGGTGGCCACGCGCCGCCAGAGTCCTGGGCTCGTCGGGTTCGAGGGCGAGCGCCCGGTCGAAGTCGGCCAGCGCCTCCGGGTGGTCTCCCATCGCCTGGTGAAGGCTGCCGCGGGTGACGAACAGCGTCGCCGCCTCGGGCATCAGCCGAATGGCCCGGTCGAGACCGTCCAGCGCGTCCTGATGACGCCCCAGGTCCCGGTACATCCACGTACGTGCCAGCACCGTCCACTGGGAGTGCGGGTCGAGTTCCACTGCCCGGTCGTACGAGGCCAGCGCCTCCTCGGGCCGCCCAAGCTCCCGGCAGGTGTCGCCGCGCGCGGTGAGGGCCACCACGTCCCCGGGATCGAGCTCGACGGCCCGGTCGTAGTCCGCCAACGCCTCCTCGAACCGGCCCAGCTCCCGGTAGGTCCCACCCCGTACGTGGAAGGCCCACCCGTACTCGCCGTCGATCTCGATCGCCCGGGCGAAGTCGGCCAGCGCCTCCTCCAGCCGGCCCAGCTCCCGGTAGGTCAGACCTCGGCGGACCAAGGCCGGCGCATTGTCCGGATCGAGCTCGAGCGCCCGGTCGAGATCCCTCAGTGACTCCTGGTGACGCCCCAGGTCCCGGTTGGCGTGGCTCCTGAAGCTGAGGGCCAGGACGTACTCCGGGTCGAGCTCGATCGCCCGGTCGAGGTCGGCCAGCGCCACCTCGGGCCGCCCCGACTGCCGGTGGATCTCGCCCCGGACGGTGAGGGAGAACAGGTCCTCGGGATCGACCTCGATCGCTCGACCGAAACTGGCCAGCGCCTCCTCGGTTCGCCCTCTCCCCCAGTAGGTCTGCCCCTGGCCGATGAGAGCCCGGCGGTCGTCCGGATCGAGCTCGACGGCCCGGTCGTAGTCCGCCAGCGCCTCCTCGTGCCGTCCCAACTCCTGATGGGTGTCGCCGCGACGCCCGAGGGCCCAGCCGTGGCCGGGGTCGAGCTCGACCGCCCGGTCGAAGTCGGCCAGCGCCTCCTCGTACTGTCCCATCAGACGCCGGGCCTCCCCCCGGGTGGCAAAGGCCGCGGCGTAGTCGGGATCCAGCTCGACGGCCCGGTCGAGATCGGCCAGCGCCTCCTCGTACCGCTCCGCCGTGATCAGGGCGCGCCCGCGACTGTGCAGCGCCTCCGGCCGGTCGGGGTCGAGCGTCACCGACCGGTCGAAGTCCGCCAGCGCGAGGTCGTGCCGGCCCTGCCCGTGGTGTCCGATGCCGCGCCGCCGGTACGCCACGGCCCGACCCGGGCGGTCGAGGACCCTGCCCGACAGCAGCAGCGTCGTCGCGGCGATCCCCGGCTCCGGTTCGGCCATCGCCGCCACCAGCCGATCACCCCACTCCTGGAGCTCCCCCGTGCCCGTGTCCCGACCTGCCCGGGCGAGCATCTGCACCCAGCGGAGCAGCGTCGCAGTGCTGTGGCTCCAGGCGTCGAGCAACTCCCGCAACGCGAGCGGCAGCGCCCGGTCGGGGTCGGCGCACAGCCGGTGGTACGTCTCCTGGAGGCGGTACCCGCACCAGCGTTCGTCCCGCCAGCGGCCTCCCGTCTCCTCTGCGTCGCAGGCGAGTTGAGCCCGCCACTCGCCGAACGTCGTCGCCAGCCGCTCGTGCTGCCGCCGCCACCGCACCGGCGACTGCTGGCGTTGCAAGCGCAGCATCGCCGTCCGCACCACGTCGTGGTAGTGGCAACGGCCCGACCGGTCGGTGACGAACGGCATCGACCGCAGCCACTCGAACAGCTCCCGAGCCTCCTCGTCCTCAACGGCCGCCCGGTACACGTCCTCGTCCAACTCCTGCGGCAGCGCACAGGCCAACGCGGCCGCCCGCCGCTCGGGCCGGGTCTCCCACTTCAGGAAGCGTTCAACCGCTGTGCCGACCGGGTCGCCGACCTCGGCCGCCGCACTCGGCTGCGACTCGGCGAGAGTGGAGACCAGCAGCGGCAGCCGACCGGACAGCCGCAGCACCACCTCGATCACGTGCTCGTCCGTGACGCCCTTGGCGGCCAGCAGCTGGCGCGCCTCGGTCTCGGTGAACACGTCCAGCGGCAGATCCGCGACCAGGTCCAGCCAGTCCCCCCAGCACTGCGCGTCCAGCCGCCTCTGCCCGGCCAGCACCACCAGCACGTTCGCGGGCAACTCGCCGTAGCGGTCGCTGAGCAGCACGTCCCGCAGCCAGGTGTCGAGCATCGGCCCGGTGCGCTCGTAGGTGTCGAAGAACAACACCACCCAGCTGCGCCGCTGCGCGATCTCCGTCAGCTCCTGAAGGAATACCGGCGCCAGCGCCTCGACGGGCGACAGCACCAGCTGCACGTCCTCGTGGCTACGGAACCGCGCGCTGAGCATGCCCTTCAACTGCTCGGCGCCGGCAGCGACTTGATTGGCGTCCAACGCCCCCGTGAATGCTCCGACCCCGGGGATCATCCCCAGCCCGACCAGGCCGACCCTCGACGCGATCACACTTCCCGGAGACGGGGACGCGCTCTCCCCCGCCACCACCAGACCGGCGTCCGCCTCGTGCCGCCGCTGCTGATACGTGTTCAGCAGCCGCTCCAGCGCCTTCATCGGCGCACCCTGCTGCCCGAACTGCCCGGCGAGCGCCTTCATCGCCTCGACGGGATCGGCCACCGCCTCGTCCACGTACCCGGTCGCGGCCCGTGCGTCCCGCGCCGCCGTCTCCATCTGCCGCACCAGCGTGGACTTCCCCACCCCGCCGGGCCCGTGCACATGGAACAGGAACTGTGCCGCGTCCTCCGGCACCTGCCCCAACACCTCGGTGAACACAGCCAGTTCACTCCGCCGCCCGACGAACCCGCTCCGCCGCCGACGCCGGATCAACTCCTGCCGCGAAGGCCCCCGCCCGCCACTCACCTCGGCGACCCGCCGTCCCGCTGCTGCATCTCGGCCTGCGGCTCGCGGCATTCGTGGAACACGATCGCCTCCTGCTCGACCACCCGCAATTCACGCACCCCGGCCACGCCCGCCCCCAGATCGCTCCCCGGCGCGGCAGCCCAGCAACTGGAACCGCCCGCGACCAACTGTCGACACAACCCGCCACTACCCCGTCGACGGCGGCCACTCACGGAGGATGTCGGGGTACGGGCAGGCCTCCAACGGCTCACCCGGCCGGTCCAGCCACCCCCACCAGACGTGCCGCTGGTCGCACTCCCACACGCCGCGACAGGTCCGCTTGCCGTCGTCCTCGCGCTCGAACAGCACCATGGCGCCGAACGACAGCGGACGATCGCACTCGGGGCAGCCCGGCCGGTTCTCCTCGGATGACATGGCGCGCACTGTACCGATGCGACACCGGCCCCCGGGGCCCCGGGGCGGCAGTACGTGCCACCGGCCCGGAACCCCCAAGACCCGCAGGGCTACAGCACCTGGAGGATCTTCTTCAGCTCGAACGGCGTGACCTCCGAGCGGTACTCCTCCCACTCCTGCCGCTTGTTGCGCAGGAAGAAGTCGAAGACGTGCTCGCCCAGCGTCTCGGCGACGAGTTCGCTGCGCTGCATGAGGTCGATCGCTTCGCCGAGGTTCTGGGGCATGGGCTGGATGCCGAGGGCGCGGCGTTCGCCATCCGTCAGGGCCCAGACGTCGTCGTCGGCGCCGGGGGGGAGTTCGAGGTTGTCCTCGATGCCCTTGAGGCCGGCGGCGAGGGTGACGGCGTAGGCGAGGTAGGGGTTGCAGCCGGTGTCGAGGGAGCGGACCTCGATGCGGGTGGAGCCCTGCTTGCCGGGCTTGTACATGGGGACGCGGATGAGGGCGGAGCGGTTGTTGTGGCCCCAGCAGATGTAGGAGGGTGCTTCGCCGCCGGCGCCGGCGGTGCGCTGGGAGCCGCCCCAGATGCGCTTGTAGGAGTTGACCCACTGGTTGGTGACGGCGGCGGTCTCGGCGGCGTACTTGAGCAGGCCGGCGATGAAGGAGCGGCCGACCTTGGAGAGCTGGTACTCCGCGCCGGATTCGTGGAACGCGTTGCGGTCGCCCTCGAAGAGGGAGACGTGGGTGTGCATGCCGGAGCCGGGGAAGTTGGAGAACGGCTTGGGCATGAAGCTGGCGTGGACGCCCTGTTCGAGCGCGACCTCCTTCATGACCAGGCGGAAGGTCATGATGTTGTCGGCGGTGGAGAGCGCGTCGGCGTAGCGGAGGTCGATCTCCTGCTGGCCGGGGGCGCCCTCGTGGTGGCTGAACTCGACCGAGATGCCCATGGATTCGAGCATGGTGATGGCCTGGCGGCGGAAGTCGTGGCCGATGCCGCGCGGGGTGTGGTCGAAGTAGCCGGACTGGTCGGCGGGGGTGGGCGGGGTGCCGTCGCCGGGGAGGTCCTTGAGGAGGAAGAATTCGATCTCGGGGTGGGTGTAGAAGGTGAACCCCTGGTCGGAGGCCTTCTTCAGGGTGCGCTTGAGGACATAGCGCGGGTCGGCGTAGGACGGGGAGCCGTCGGGCATCCGGATGTCGCAGAACATTCGGGCGGTTCCGGGGTTCTCGGAGCGCCACGGCAGTATCTGGAACGTGGTGGGGTCCGGCTTGGCGATCATGTCGGACTCGTACACCCGGGCGAAGCCCTCGATCGCGGAGCCGTCGAAGCCGATGCCCTCCTCGAAGGCCTGCTCCAGTTCCGCGGGGGCGACCGCCACGGACTTGAGGAAACCGAGGACGTCGGTGAACCACAGCCGGACGAACCGGATGTCACGCTCTTCGAGTGCGCGAAGCACGAACTCCTGCTGCTTGCCCATGGGGACAGTCTCACCTCTGCTCTTTACGCCCGTGTTACGCCTGACACGCCCTGAACCGGACGAACCGGATGCGTCGCACCGAACCGCGCCGCGTCGGACCGCATCGCGCCGTGACCCATCATGGCGGATCCCGGTCCGCTTGCCGACCGCGCGGACCGTGCGGGCAACCCACCCCTCGCGACATAACGTCAGTTAGACGATTACACTCAGGGGCATGCCGAATCTGCGTCTCGCCCTGTGCCAGATCGACCCCTGGGTCGGTGACCTCGCCCGCAACAGCGAGGAGGTGCTGCGCTGGTCGAAGCGGGCCGCCGAGTCCGGCGCGGACCTGATCGCGTTCCCGGAGATGGTGCTCACGGGCTACCCGGTCGAGGACCTGGCGTTCCGCGACTCTTTCGTGGAGGGCTCGCGCGCCGCCCTGGTGGACCTGGCGGCCAAGCTGCAGGCCGAGGGCCTGGGCGAAACTCCGGTGCTGGTCGGCTACCTGGGCCGGGGCGAGCCGGGCAGCAAGTACGCGGGCAAGCCGCAGAACTGCGCGGCGGTGCTGCGCGGCGGCGAGGTGGTGACCAGGTTCGCCAAGCACTTCCTGCCGAACTACGGCGTGTTCGACGAGTACCGCTACTTCGTGCCGGGCGACCAGCTGACGGTCCTTCGGCTGCACGGCGTGGACGTCGCGCTGGCGATCTGCGAGGACATCTGGCAGGAGGGCGGCCGGGTCGCCGCGACCGGTCAGGCCGGCGCGGGGCTGCTGCTGTCGATCAACGGTTCGCCGTACGAGCGGGACAAGGACGACGTCCGGCTGGAGCTGGTCAAGCGCCGTGCGGCCGAGGCCGGTTGCCCGCTGGTGTACCTGAACATGGTCGGCGCGCAGGACGAGCTGGTCTTCGACGGCGAGTCGCTGGTGGTCGACGAGAACGGTGAACTGCTGGCCCGCGGACCGCAGTTCGCGGAGGCGCTGCTGGTCATGGACCTCGACCTGCCGGCCGCGTCCGAGCCGGGCCTGCCCGACGGCACGGTGCTCGCCGACGGCCTGCGGCTGACCCGGGTCGACCTGGGCGGCGATCCGAAGCCCGCGCCCGCCGAGATCGAGTCCCCCCACATCAACCAGCGGCTGGACGACGAGGCCGAGGTGTACGCGGCGCTGGTCGAGGGCACCCGGGCGTACGTCCGCAAGAACGGCATGCGCTCGGTGCTGATCGGCCTGTCCGGCGGCATCGACTCGGCGCTGGTGGCGGCGATCGCGGTGGACGCGATCGGCGCGGAGCACGTGTACGGCGTCTCGATGCCCTCGCGCTACTCCTCGCAGCACTCCCGCGACGACGCCGCCGAGCTGGCCCGCCGCACCGGGCTGCACTTCCGCACCGTCCCGATCGCCCCGATGTTCGACGCCTACATGGGCGCCACCGAGCTGACCGGCCTGGCGGAGGAGAACCTGCAGTCCCGGCTGCGCGGCACCCTGCTGATGGCGATCTCCAACCAGGAGGGGCAGATCGTCCTCGCCCCGGGCAACAAGAGTGAACTCGCGGTCGGCTACTCGACGTTGTACGGCGACTCGGTCGGCGCGTACGGCCCGATCAAGGACGTCTACAAGTCGCTGATCTTCCGGCTGGCCCGCTGGCGCAACGCGCAGGCCGAGGCGCGCGGCGAGGTGCCGCCGATCCCGGAGAACACCATCAGCAAGCCACCGTCCGCCGAGCTGCGCCCCGACCAGGTGGACACCGACTCGCTGCCGGACTACGACCTGCTGGACGCCGTCCTGGACCGGTACGTCGAGGGCGACCAGGGGCGGGACGCGATCGTCGCCGAGGGCTTCCCGGCCGAGGTGGTGGACCGGGTGGTGCGCCTGGTCGACCTGGCCGAGTACAAGCGCCGGCAGTACCCGCCGGGCCCGAAGGTCTCGCCGAAGAACTTCGGCCGCGACCGCCGGCTGCCCATCACCAACCGCTGGCGACAGGGCTGACAAAGGGCTGACAGGACGGGCGGCAGGGGTTAGGGTGAGCGCCGCGATACGCGCCCGATCATGGACGGCGCGCCGGCCGAAGGAGGTGGGAGAGATCACCGTGCAGGTTGTCGAGGTGCTCCCCCGCCGTCCGGCCGCGGCCTGACCGGACGGGGAGCCCGCAAGGCTTTCCGAGAGGTCTCCGTGTCGTTCCCCCTTTCCCCCGCCCAGCTGACCGACCACGTCACCGACCGGCTGCGGGCGGCCGGCTGTGTCTTCGCCGAGGACGAGGCCCGGCTGCTGCTGTCCGCCGCCGACCGCCCCGACCGGCTCGCCGAGATGCTCGAACTGCGGTGCGCGGGGCACCCGTTGGAGCAGGTGGTGGGCTTCGCCGAGTTTGCCGGGCTGCGCATCGCGCTGACCCCGGGTGTGTTCGTTCCGCGCCGGCGCAGCGAGTTCCTGGTCGAACGGGCCGTCGCACTGGGCGCGCCCGGCGCGGTGGTGCTGGACCTGTGCTGCGGCTCCGGCGCGATCGGCGCGGCGCTGGCCGCCCGGCTCGGCGGGGTCGAGCTGCACGCCGCCGACGTCGACCCGGCCGCCGTCGCGTGCGCCCGCCGCAACCTCGCCCCGTACGGCGGCGTGGTGCACCTGGGCGACCTGGACGCCCCGCTGCCCGCCGACCTGCGCGCCCGGGTCGGACTGCTGGTGGCCAACGCCCCGTACGTGCCGACCGGCGAAATACCGCTGCTCCCGCCGGAGGCCCGCGACCACGAGCCGCCGGTGGCACTGGACGGCGGCGCCGACGGCCTGGCAGTGCAGCGCCGGGTGGCGGCCGCCGCGCCGCGCTGGCTGGCGCCCGGCGGCCACCTGCTGATCGAGACCAGCGAACGGCAGGCCCCGGCGACGGCCGCACTGATGTCCCGCCAGGGCCTGACGGTCCGGATCGAGCAGGACGAGGAGCGGGACGCCACCGTGGTGATCGGCAGCAGTCCGGGCGGGCCCTCCTAGTACTTGTACGCGGCGGTCAGCGCCAGGTGATCGCTCGCGTCCGCCGGCAGGGTGCGGGAGTCGGTGGGGACCAGCCCGCCCTTGCTGAGGATCTGGTCGATCCGGGCCATCGGGAAGGACGCCGGCCAGGAGAAGCCGAAGCCGTCGCCGGCCGCGCCCTGGGCGGAGCGCAGCTGGGAGGTGATGGGGGCGAGGCTGCGGTCGTTCATGGTGCCGTTGAGGTCGCCGAGCAGCAGCACCTTGCCCAGCGGCTCGTGCTCGATGGCGTCGCCGAGGGCCTGCGCGCTGACGTCGCGGCGGCCGGCGGTGAAGCCGCTGTCGAACTTGACCCGCACCGAGGGCAGGTGGGCGACGTATACGGCGAGCGGGCCCTTGGGGGTGGTGACCTGGGCGCGGAAGGCCCGGGTCCAGCCCATTTTGAGGTCGACCACGGTGACGTCGTCGATTGGGTAGCTGGACCACAGGCCGACGGTGCCCTTGACCACGTGGTACGGGTACGCCTGCTCCAGCCCGGCGGCGTAGACGGGCGCGACGGCGCCGGAGATCTCCTGCAGGGCGACGATCTGCGCGCCGGAGCCGTTGAGCATCCGGATGGTGCCCTGCGTGTCGTCGTTGGCGGCGGACACGTTGTGGGTGAGCACGGTGAAGTCGCCGGGTCCGCTGCTCTTGTCGACCAGCAGCGCGCCGAACAGGTTCAGCCACACCGCGGCGGGCAGCAGCGCGGCCACCACGGCGACGCCGGAGCGCCGCCACAGGGCGAGTACCAGCAGCACCGGTACCGCCAGGCCCAGCCAGGGCAGGAAGGTCTCCAGCAGGCTGCCGAGGTTGCCGAACCGGTTCGGCAGCTGGGCGTGGGTCACCAGCAGCACCGTGAGCAGTACGCCGAGCGCGGTGAGCAGCCAGGCGCGCCGCCAGTCGAACCAGCGCCGCAGCCGGCCGCGCCAGGTCGGCGCCTGCTCGTCCGCCACAACCGCCGGGCCGTCCGCCCGCACCATGCCCGCTCCTTGCCGCCGTGTCCGTCGACTCCCTGCCGACCCGCCCGACCTGCTCCGATCCGATTCTCGGCTCAGCCTATGACGGGAGGGACGCGACAATGTGTGCGAGGAGTTCCACGCCCAGGCCGATCTAACGGGCGGCGATGCCCTCCAGGACGGCGTCGATCATCTGGCGGGGCAGGTCGGGGTCCTCCAGCGGTGCGTCGTCCCACAGGACGGTGCGCAGCAGGATCGGTCCGATGAGCATCTCGCAGAGCAGCTCGACGTCCACGTCGGAGCGGAGTTCGCCCGCCTCGACGCCGCGGCGGACGATCTGCCGGATCAGTTCGCGGCGCGGATGGACCACCCGTTCGTGGTACGTCTGCTTGAGTTCGGGCCAGCTGTTCATCTGCCCGAGCGCGGACTTGACGATCCACCGGGAGCGCTTGATCAGGCCGCGCCGGCGCATGTAGTCGACGGCGCTGATCAGGTCGTCGCGGTAGGTGGGGCCGGCCAGCGGGGGCATCGGCTCCTCCAGCCGGGCGACCACGTCCACCAGCAGGGCTTCCTTGTTGGGCCAGCGCCGGTAGATGGTGGCCTTTCCGACGCCCGCCTCGGCGGCGATCCGCTCCATGGACAGCTCGGCCAGGCCGACGCCGTCCTCCATCAGCTTCTCGACGGCGCCGTAGATCGCCTGCTCGGCGGCCTCACTACGCGGGCGGCCCCGCCGCGGAGCGTCCTGCTCCGCGGCGGGGCCGTGGCACGGCTTGAGCGGAGTGTCGGCGCTTGTCATGGCCTTATTCTCCACCCTGCCGATCAGACCTTGGCGGGACTAGCGTCGGAGTCCGCCTTGCCCTGCGCGTCGGCCCGGCCGGCCGGGCCGCCGGGGGCGGCGGGGAGCTTGCCGGGCAGCAGCGCCATCGCGAGCACCGCGCCGAGCACGGTGACGCCGGCCGAGACGGCGGAGACCACGTGCATGGCGTGGATGAACGCGTCCTTGGCCGGGTCGACCAGGCCCGGCAGGTGCAGCTTCTCGGCCGTCCCGAGGGTGGACTCGATCGACTCGCCGGCCCGGTCGCGGAGCTGCTCCGGCACGGTGCCGAGGTGGTCCTCCATGCCGTTGCGGTACACGGTGGACAGCATCGCGCCGAGCACCGCGATGCCCAGCGAGCCGCCGACCTGGCGGAAGGTGTTGTTCAGCGCGGAGCCCGCGCCGGCCTTCTCGCGCGGCAGCGCGCCCATGATGGCGACCGTCACCGGCGGCATCACGTGCGCCATGCCGGTGCCCATCACGAAGCCGAGCACGATCAGCAGCCAGATCGGGCTGGTCGCGGTCAGGAACGCGTAGCCGAGGAAGCCGACGGTGACCAGCAGCATGCCGCCGGCGCAGGTCAGCCGGATGCCGATCCGGTCGACCACCAGCCGGGCCCGGGGCGCGAAGATCAGCTGGGCGACGGCCAGCGGCAGCATCAGCTCACCGGCCTGCAGGGCGCTGTAGCCGCGCACGCTCTGGATGTAGAACACTCCGAAGAACGAGACGCCCATCAGCGCGAAGAACACGATGCCGACCACGCTGATCGACGCGGAGAACACCTTGTTGCGGAACCAGGTGACGTCCAGCGCGGGGTGGCTGGTGCGCTTCTCGAACAGCACGAACGCGGCCAGCGCGACCACGCCGATCAGGGTCGGCACCCATGCCTCGGGGGCGGTGAAGTCGGCGAGTTCGCCGCCCTTGATGATGCCGTAGATCAGCGCCACCAGGCCGATCACCGAGAGCAGCACGCCGACCGGGTCGAGCTTGCCCGGGTTGGGGTCCTTGGAGTCCGGGACCAGCCAGCCCATCAGGCCGAGCGCGAGGATCACGATGGGGACGTTCACCAGGAACACCGAGCCCCACCAGAAGTGCTCGATCAGCAGGCCGCCGGTGATCGGGCCGATGGCGATCGCCAGGCCCACCGCGCCGGCCCAGATGCCGATCGCCTTGGGCTGCTCGTGCCGCTCGAAGACGTTCATGATGATGGCCAGCGTCGCCGGCATCACGAACGCGCCGCCGAGGCCCATCACCGCGCGGTAGCCGATGAGTTCGCCCGGGCTGGCGGCGAACGCGGACAGCAGCGAGCCGAGGCCGAAGACCACCATGCCGGACAGCAGGGTCCACTTCCGGCCGAACCGGTCGCCCAGCAGGCCGGCGGTGAACAGCAGGCCGGCGAAGACCAGCGTGTAGGAGTTGATCGCCCATTCCAGGTCGCTCTGGCTCGCGCCGAGGCCCACCGGGGCGGGGGTGGCGATGGTCTTCATCGCCACGTTGAGGATCGAATTGTCGAGCACGACGACGAGCAGGGCGAGCACCAGGGTGCCCAGGATCCACCAGCGTCGGCGGTGTACGGCTTCCGGCACCCGAGGTGCCGGCGGCGCGGTCGGCGAGGTCATACGAGCAGACTAGCCGCCTATTCGATACGAGACGGTCCCGTATCGTAACGGTCGGGACACCGTACGGCAAAGACCTCCCCAAGAACCCCTCCGAACGGCCGGGGACGGCAGGACTCCCGCCCCTTTGCTGACGGCCCGTGGCATGCAAGCATGGAGCCAGATCCGGGGACGCCGCACGGCGCCACGAGACGACACACACCAGGAGTCTGTTCAATGAACGCCTCTCCGCTTCAGCCTGCCCAGCCGCAGGACGCGCCCGCCACCCTCTACGGCGGGGTCACCAACCGGCGGGTCACCGTCCGGGACCTCGCCAAGGCCAAGCGCAACGGCGAACGGTGGGCCATGCTCACCGCCTACGACGCCCTCACCGCCGGCGTCTTCGACGAAGCCGGCATCCCCGTCCTGCTCGTCGGCGACTCCGCCGGCAACTGCCACCTCGGCTACGAGACCACCGTGCCGGTGACCATGGACCAGATGGTGATGCTCTCCGCCGCCGTCGTCCGCGGCACCCAGCGCGCCCTGATCGTCGCCGACCTGCCCTTCGGCTCCTACCAGGAATCCCCCGCCCAGGCCATGCACAACGCGGCCCGCCTGATGAAGGAGGCCGGCGTCCACGCCGTCAAGCTCGAAGGCGGCGAACGCAGCGCCCGCACCATCGAACTCCTCGTCGAGGCCGGCATCCCCGTGATGGCCCACATCGGCCTCACCCCCCAGTCCGTGCACGCCTATGGCGGCTACCCCGTCCAGGGCCGCGGCGACGAGGCCGCCCACCAGCTGCTCCGCGACGCGAAGGCCGTCCAGCAGGCCGGCGCGTTCTCCGTCGTCCTCGAAGCCGTCCCCGCCGAACTCGCCGCCGAGGTCACCACCCACTCCGCGATCCCGACCGTCGGCATCGGCGGCGGCCCCGGCACCGACGCCCAGGTCCTCGTCTGGACCGACTTCGCCGGCATGACGGCCGGCCGCGTCCCCAAGTTCGTCAAGCAGTACGCCAACCTGCGCGCGACGCTGGCGCAGGCGGCGAGCGAGTTCGCCTCGGACGTCCGCGAGGGCACCTTCCCGGGGCCGGAGCACAGCTTCCAGTAGCCGGTTCTCGGGAGCCCATCTGCGAGGTCGCGACCACGTGCAAGTCATTGCCGTGCGTCGCGATCTTGCTGTTGGGTGCCTTCCGTTTCGCGCAGTTCTCCCCCAGCCCCAGGGGGCTGGGAGGTGCCCCCACGCGCCCCTGGTTTCGCACCCGCACAACTTTCGCGCCCCTGTCATCGCAACCGTCTGCCTGACAGCGGGCTGACAGCCCCGTGACAGCCGGCCCCGGCACGGTGTTCCCATGACACGAAACACGGGGAACGCCGTGGAGGTCCACGGCATTGTGAAGCACTACGGGGAGACGAAGGCCCTGGACGGGGTCGATCTGACGGTGCGTGAGGGGACGGTGCTGGGGCTGCTCGGGCCGAACGGGGCCGGGAAGACCACGCTGGTGCGGGTGCTGTCGACGTTGATCAAGCCGGACGCGGGCACGGCGTTCGTGGGCGGGTTCGACGTGTTGCGGCAGCCGAAGCAGTTGCGGCGGACGATCGGGCTGACCGGCCAGTACGCGTCGGTGGACGAGCTGCTGTCGGGCTACGAGAACCTGTACCTGATCGGGCGCCTGCTGGATCTGTCCGCCAAGGACGCCAAGGCCCGGGCGGCCGAGCTGCTGGAGCGGTTCTCGCTCACGGAGGCCGCCAAGCGCCCGGCGAAGGGCTATTCGGGTGGGATGCGGCGCCGCCTCGACCTCGCGGCGTCGATGATCGGCCGCCCGAAGGTGCTGTACCTGGACGAGCCCACCACCGGCCTGGATCCGCGGACCCGCAACGAGGTGTGGGACGAGGTGCAGCGGATGGTCGGTGAGGGGTCGACGGTGCTGCTGACCACCCAGTACATGGAGGAGGCGGAGCAGCTCGCCGACGCGCTGACCGTGATCGACAAGGGCCGGGTGATCGCCAGTGGCGGCATCCAGGAGCTGAAGACCCAGGTCGGCGGTCAGAGCCTGCAGGTGCGCCCGCTGCGGCCGGCGGAGCTGCCGGAGATGGCCCGGTCGCTGCACGGGGCCGGCATCCCGGCGACCTGCTCCGAGGAGTCCGGCCTGCTCGCGGTGCACCTCACCGACGAAGGCCAACTGACCACCGTGATAGGCGTGTTGGGCACCCGGGGATTCGGGATCGCCAGCATCGACACCAAACTGCCGAGCCTGGACGAGGTATTCCTGTCCATCACCGGCAAGCCGTCCGTCCCCGCCCCGGCCCGTGACAAGGAGTCCGTCGCATGAGCACCGCCACCCTGAGCCCCGCCCCGGCCGCCGCGTCCGTGCGGTCCGCCGACGACACCCGGATCGGCCTGCGTTCGAACCTGCGCCACCTGGGTGCGCTGACCCGCCGGAACCTGATGCGGATCAAGGCCGACCCGGAGTCCATGCTGGACGCCCTGCTGGTACCGGTCATCATGATCCTGCTGTTCGTCTACGTGTTCGGCGGCGCGATGGCCTCCAACCAGCACGAGTACATGCAGTACATGGTGCCCGGCCTGCTCGGCACCACCGGCCTGAGTCTGGCGATGGCGCTGGGCACCGGCCTGAACACCGACTTCCAGACCGGCGTGATGGACCGTTTCCGCACCCTGCCGATCGGGCGTTCGGCGGTGCTGCTGTCGAAGATGATCGCGGAGACGCTGCGGGCGGTCGTCGCGTTCGTGGTGCTGATCGGTTTCGCGCTGATCCTCGGCCTGGAGGTCAAGGGCGGCCCGCTGGCGCTGCTGGCCGCGGTCGGTCTGTCGCTGGTGTTCGGCGCCTCGCTGATGTGGGTGTCGATGCTGCTGGGCATGGCGATGCGCAGTGCGCAGGCGGTGCAGGGCATGGCGATGCTGGTGATGATGCCGCTGCAGTTCGGCAGCTCGATCTTCGCCAATCCCAGCACCATGCCGGGCTGGTTGCAGGCGTTCACCAAGCACAATCCGCTGTCGGCGCTGGCGGATGCCTGCCGGGCGCTGATCAACGGCGGCGCGGTCGGCAACTCGGTGGTGACGGTGCTGATCTGGTCGGCGGCGATCACCGCGGTGACGGCGCCGCTGGCGGTGGCCCGCTTCCGCAAGCGCACCTGAACGCCGGGCTGGGGAGGTCGGTCTCAGAACTCCCCGGGATCGTTCAGCAGGGCGGACGCCTCGTGCAGGTCGAGGCGTCCGCCCTTCTCGTGTGCCGTCGAGTACGCCGATTCGCCGAGCAGTTCGCGCAGGACCGCCTCGCAGCGGGCACGTTCGGCGCGCTCCATGAAGGAGCCGGAGGCGCCGCTGAGGCCCTCGTGCGCGCCGACCAGTTCGGCGCCGCGCCGGGCGGCGGCCAAGTTGCCCTCCTGCTGGGCCAGTTCGGCGAGGACGGCGGCCAGCGGGATCATCAGCATCATCGCCATGTGTTCGACGAAGACGGTGGCCCGGCCCTCCACCTCGGCCATCGCGCGGCGGCCCTCGCGCATCAGGGCCAGTCCGGCCCGCGGGTCGCCGGAGCGGGCGGTCGCCCAGCCCCGGATGCAGGTGGTGATGCCGAGGAACACCCAGGGGAGCGGGCCGCGGGTGGGTACTTCGTCGGACAGTTCGTCGAGCACCGCCAGCGCCCCGGCGTACTCACCGCGCTGCACGCACAGGTTGCACAGCACCAGGCGGCCGTAGAGCCGCGCGCCCTCGGCGTCCCGGCTGTCCACGGCGGCCTCGGCGACGGCCTCGCGGACCATCCGCTCGCCGGCCGCCGGGTCCGATTCGGCGATCACCTCGCCGAGCCGGGCGCGCAGCAGCGGCACCTCCTGGCGGGCGCCGAGCCGGACGGCCAGCTCGATCGCCTCGCGGAAGGCCCGTTCGGCGAGCGCGCGGTCGCCGGACTTGGTGGCGTTCTCCGCCTTCGCGGCCAGCGCGTCGGAGCTGCCCCACAGGTCGCCCTGCGCGGTGTACAGGGCGAGCGCCTCCTCACTGTCGGCGATCGCCTGCTCCAGTCCCCCGGCCAGGTCGTTGAGCAGCCGGGCGCGCATTTGCAAGGCGAACGCCAGGTCGCCGGGGGCGCCGTGGCGGCGGGCGCCGGCCACCGCGTCGTCCAGCACCGCCCGGGTGCGGTCCATCTCGCCGGTGAGGAAGACCGCGAACACCCGGCTGAGCACCGGGGCCTGGTAGGACTGCGGCAGGTCGGGGGTGTAGACCTCCAGCACCCGGTGGGCGGTTCTCAGCGCGGCGGCGTCGTCGAGCATCCCGAGGTCGCCGGAGAACATGCTGATCAGCCGGTGCAGCCCGAGGTGGCGGCGGGCCTCCTGGAGGACCTCGGGCGGCAGTGGCGGCGGCTGGTCGAGCGGGCCGGCGGTGAGCGGAACGGGCATCGGGGCGTCGTCGGCGAACGGCTCGGGGCCGAGCACGGCGGCTGCTTCGTACCAACCGCGGGACTCGGCGCGGTAGTCGCGCAGCGCCCAGTAGCCGGCCATCGACAGCGCCAGCACCAGGGCCTCCTGTTCCTGCTCGGCGTCGACGGCGCGGCGCAGCGCGGCCCGGACGTTCTCCTGCTCGCGGTCCAGCCGGGCGAGCTCGTCGAGCTGGCCGGGGCCGCGCAGGCGGAGGGCGGCGGTCCGGGCGACTTCCCGGTAGTGCCTGGTGTGGCGGTGGGCGACCTCGGGTTCGGCGGCCTCGGCGAGGCGTTCGGCCGCGTACTCGTGGATGGTCTCCAGCATCCAGTAGCGCGGCTGTTCGCCGAGCCCGGCCACCAGCAGGGACTTGTCGACCAGCGACAGCAGCAGGTCGGCGACCTCCACCCGGGGCACCTCGGCGTCCGCGAGCACGGCCTCGGCGGCCTCCAGGGTGCAGCCGCCGGCGAACACCGAAAGCCGTCGCAGCACGGCGCGTTCGCGCGGGCCGAGCAGGTCCCAGGACCAGTCGACGACGGCGCGCAGGGTCTGCTGGCGGGGCAGCAGGGTGCGGGAGCCGGCGGTGAGCAGCGCGAACCTGGAGTCCAGCCGGTCGGCGAGCTGGCGGGGGGTGAGTCCGCGCAGCCGGGCGGCGGCGAGTTCGATGGCCAGCGGCAGGCCGTCCAGGCGGCGGCAGAGTTCGGCGCAGGCCTCCGGGTCCTGGTCGGTGCGGAAGCCGGGGCGGGCGGCGGCGCCGCGGTCGGCGAGCAGCCGCAGCGCGGACGGGTCGGGCAGCGGTTCGACGGGCAGCACGGTCTCGCCGGGGACGCCGAGCGGTTCGCGGCTGGTGGCGAGGACGGTGACGCCCGGGCAGTCGGCGAGCAGCCGGTCGGCGAGGTCGGCGGCGGCCTGGACGACGTGTTCGCAGTTGTCGAGCAGCAGCAGCAGGCGCCGGCGGCCGAGGTGGTCGACGACCCGGCTCACCGGGTCCTTGCGGCCGCCCTCGATCACCTCGGCGACGGTGCCGCCGGTGTGCAGCACGGTCTCGCGCAGGCCGAGCGCGGCGGCGACGGCGGCGGGGACGGCGGCGGGGTCGTCCAGCGGGGCGAGTTCGACCTGCCAGACGCCGCCGGGCCAGTTGGCGGTGCCCTGTTCGCGGCGGCCGGCCTCGACGGACAGCCGGGTCTTGCCGGAGCCGCCGGGGCCGGTCAGTGTGGTCAGCCGGCCGGCGGTCAACGCGCGTGCCACGGTGGCGAGTTCGCCCTCGCGGCCGACGAAGCTGGTGCGGCCGGGGCGCAGGTTGCCGGCGGCAGTGGTCGGCGCAGCGGGAGCGGTTTCGGGCGCGGTGGTGAGCAACTCGCGGTGCAGGGCGCGCAGTTCGGGGCCGGGGTCGGTGCCGAGCCGGTCGGCGAGGGTGTGGCGGATCTCCTCGTAGCGGGAGAGCGCCTCGGCGGTGCGGCCGGCCGCGCGCAGGGCGCGCAGCTGGAGGGCCTGGAGCTGCTCGTCCAGCGGGTGGTCCCGGCAGAGTTCGGCGAGTTCGGCGGTGACCTCGGCGGCCCGGCCGAGGGCCAGCTGGGCGGTCAGCCGGTGCCGGCGGGCGTCCTCGCGCTGGGCCTCCAGGCGGGCGGCGGGGGCGGTGCGGTCGGGCAGGTCGGCGAGCGCGGGGCCGCGCCACAGGGCGAGCGCGGCGGTGAGCCGGTCGGCGGCGGCCGCCGGGTCGCCGTCGGCGAGGGCGCGGACGCCGTCGGCGGCCAGCCGCTGGAATTCGGCGACATCGGTGTGCGGGCCGGTCAGCCAGTAGCCGGCCGGCCCGGAGCCGATCTCGTCCCGGCCGACGGTGCGGCGCAGCCGGCCGACCAGCGTCTGCAGTGCGGCGGCGGCGTCCTGCGGCGATTCCTCCGCCCACACCTCGTCGGCGAGCAACTCGGCCGGGACGGGCCGGCCTTGGCGCAGCGCGAGCGCGGCGAGCAGGGCGCGCAGCCGGGCGCCGCCGAGCGCGATCGCCGTGCCGTCGTCGTGGTGGGCGGTGGTGGTGCCGAGGATGCCGTAATGCACCCGCCCATTCTGCGGGACGCGTCCGACGCCCCGGGCGCACACCCGTACGGAACGCTGGGCTGCCGCCGTCCGTTCATCCATGGCCGCTTGTCGGGTGCGCCCGGTGCCCGGCATCATCGGACGTCCGCCCGACCCCCATGTTCCGGAGCCTTCTCGTCATGACCTACGCCAGCACCGGCCAGCGCAGCGCGGAGAGCCGGGTCAGCCCGATCTTCCTGGCGCTGGCCGGCACCTTCGTCGCGTCCGGCTTCGCGCTGGCCACCGGCTGGGGCAACGACCGGTTCGGAATCTTCCTGTTCGTGGTGGCGGGCTGGATGGTGTCGCTCTGCCTGCACGAGTACGCGCACGCGCGCACCGCGCTGGCGGGCGGCGACATCACGGTCGGCATGAAGGGCTACCTGACGCTGAACCCGCTGAAGTACGGGCACGTGGTGATGAGCTTCGTGCTGCCGGTGGTGTTCGTGCTGATGGGCGGCATCGGCCTGCCCGGCGGCGCGGTCTACATCGAGCGGGACCGGATCTCCGGCCGTCTCAAGCACAGCCTGATCTCGGCGGCCGGCCCGCTGGTGAACGCGCTGTTCGGCATCGTGCTGCTGGTGGCGGTCAGCCAGGGCTGGTTCGACAACCCGAACGTGCCGGCCCACTACGACGGCGAGGAGCTGATGTTCTCCCCGCTGCCGGCCGCCCTGGGCTTCCTCGCCTACCTCCAGGTCACCGCGGCGATCCTGAACCTGCTGCCGGTGCCGGGCCTGGACGGCTACGGCATCATCGAGCCCTGGCTGTCGCCCAAGACCCGTCGGGCGATCGCCCCGTACGCGCCCTACGGCATGCTGCTGCTGTTCGCGCTGGTGTGGCAGAGCCAGGTCGGCCAGTGGCTGTACGACCTCACCATGGGAATCTTCGACCTGTTCGGCGCGGACTCGCACTACGCGGCGGTCGGCCGGCTGCTGTTCAGCTTCTGGAAGACCTACTGAGCCCGCGCCATCCGCTCTACTGGGCCTGCGGCTGCTGCGCGCGGGCCCGCTCGGCGCGGTCCTTGCGCAGGTAGTACCAGGCGATGTTGCTGGCCACGCCGGCCATCAGCACCCACACCACGCCGAGCCAGTTGCCCTCGACGAACGAGACCACCGCGGCGGTCACGGCCAGGGCCAGGACGATCGTGGCGTACAGGGCGTTGCGGGGCATGGCGGGACTCCTCGGGCGGGCGGTGTGGCTCCGCCATTCTCGCCGACCGAACAGCCCGCACCGGCCGGGGGTGGCCGGTGCGCGCCGCGGCGTGGGTCACACCGCGGCGCGCCCGGCTCAGACGTCGGCTCAGACGTCGGTGATCCGCAGGCCCGCGTGCGCCTTGTAGCGGCGGTTGACCGAGATCAGGTTGGCCACCAGCGCCTCCACCTGGTGGGCGTTGCGCAGCCGCCCGGCGAAGATGCCGCGCATGCCGGGGATCCGGCCGGCCAGGGCCTGCACGGTCTCGGTGGCGGCGCGGTCCTCGCCGAGCACCATCACGTCGGTGTCGATCGACTCCACCGTTTCGTCCTGCAGCAGCACCGCCGACAGGTGGTGGAAGGCGGCGGTGACGGTGGAGTCCGGCAGCAGCGCGGCGGCCTGCTGGGCGGCGGAACCCTCGGGGACCTGGAGCGCGTAGGCGCCCTGCTTGTCGAAGCCCAGCGGGTTGACGCAGTCCACCACGATCTTCCCGGCGAGTTCGGCGCGCAGCGAGGTGAGCGTCTCGGCGTGGCCGTCCCACGGCACCGCGACGATCACCACGTCGCTCTCCCGGGCGCACCGCGCGTTGTCGGTGCCACGGATGCCCAGGCCGAGCTGCGAGGCGCAGTCCTCGGCGCGCTCGGCGCTGCGGGAGCCGATGATCACCTGCTGACCGGCCTTGGCGAGCCGGTAGGCGAGGCCGCGGCCCTGGTCACCGGTGCCGCCGAGGACTCCCACCACGAGCTCGGAGACGTCCGGCAGCTGTCGGCCCGGTCCGGCCGTCGCGTTCACTGAATCGGGTTGCGTCATGCGGAAGATCCTGCCAAACGGCCTGCCCGGGCAGCATGCTGTCGCGCATGGACGCGGTGAGAGTTTCCGCACTCCGGCAGTCACTGTCCGGCACCGGCTGGCCCGAGCGGGCGGGCGTCTTCGCCTCCGCACTGCGCGGCTCGGTCACCCGGCGCCGCGCCACCGGCCTGCTGCTGGTCGGCACCCCCCACTACGAGCCGTGGCACCTGGCCGCGCACCTGAGCGACGAGGCCGCGTACAGCGGGGTTCCCGAGCTGGTCCCGACCCTGCTGCGGCACACCGTGCCGACGGGCGCGCCGAACCATCTGGCGTGCGGGCTGCCCCGGCTCGAGGAGGCACGCACCGGCGCAACGGTGCTGCTGATCGCCCCCGCGCCCGCCGACGAGCCCCTGCTGGAGCGCCTCGACGGTGCCCGCCGGGCCGGCGCGGTGCTGCTCGCCCTGGACGGCGGCGACCCCGAGCTGACGGCGCTGGCGCACGAGCGGCTGACGGTGCCGGACGCCGAACCCGAACCGTTCGAACTGGTCCAGCACCTGGTCAGCTCGGCCACCTCGACGGTGCCGCCGCGCTCGCGGCTGGCCCGGCTGGCGGAGCGGCTGACCGCCTCGCCGGTGCTGCGCTGGTGACGGCCCGACAGAAAAGCAGTTGCCCCGTTCCGTCCGCCTACCGCAGCATCTGACCATGTGACGTCTGCTGCCCGTTTCTTCCGCAAGCTCGCCCCGGATCTGACGCCCTGGCGCTCCTCCCGGGATTTCCGGCTGCTCTGGACGTCGGGCTGCATCACCGGCTTCGGCAGCTTCCTCACGTACGTCGCGGTGCCGATCCAGATCAAGCAGCTGACCGACTCGACCCTCGCGGTCGGCCTGGTCGGCGCGTTCGAGCTGGTGCCGCTGGTGGTGTTCGGCCTGTGGGGCGGCGCGCTGGCGGACGCGCTGGACCGCCGCCGCCTGGTGCTGCTCACCGAGGCGGGCCTGGCGCTGCTGGCCGCGCTGATGCTTGCCAACGCACTGCTGCCGCATCCGCTGCTGTGGCCGATCTACCTGGTGGCGGCGCTGACGGCAGCACTGGACGGCATGCAGCGTCCGGCGCTGGACTCGATGATCCCGCGGGTGGTCGGGCACGATCAGCTGCCCGCCGCGTTCGCCCTCAACTCGCTGTACCGCAACGTCGCTTCGGTGGCCGGCCCGCCGCTGGCGGGTGTGATCGTCACGCTCGCGGGGGCGCGCGTCGCCTACGCGCTGGACTTGACGACCTTCCTGGTCTCGCTGACGCTGATCGTCCGGATGCGCCCGGTGCCGCCCGCCGAGAGCGCCGACCGCCCGTCGCTGCGCAGCATCGGGCAGGGCCTGAGCTACGCGTGGAGCCGCAAGGACCTGCTGGGCACCTACGCGATCGACACGGTGGCGATGCTGTTCGCCTTCCCCGTCGCGGTGTTCCCGTTCCTGGCCTCGTCGCTGGATGCGGAGTGGGCGCTGGGCCTGCTGTACTCGGCGATGGCGGCCGGCGCGCTGGTGGTGTCGGCGACCAGCGGCTGGATGTCGCGCGTCCACCGGCACGGCCGGATGCTGCTGTTCGCGGCGCTCGGCTGGGGCGCGTCGATGGCACTGGCCGGCCTCGCCGGAAACATCTGGCTGGTGCTGGTGTGCCTGGCGCTGGCGGGCGCCGCCGACGACATCAGCGGGGTGGCCCGGTCGACGATCTGGAACCAGTCCATCCCCGACGAGCTGCGCGGCCGCCTCGCCGGGGTGGAGGTGCTGTCGTACTCGGTCGGCCCGCAGCTGGGCCAGGTCCGGGCCGGCGGCATGGCCGCGATGATCGGGACGCGGGCCTCGATCTGGACCGGCGGCGTGATGTGCGTGCTGGGCGTGCTGGCGCTGACGGCGTCCATCCCCAAGCTGCTGGCCTGGGACTCCCGCACCGACCCGCACGCGCTGGCGGTGCGGGCCCAGCACGAGCGGCAGGCGGCGGAAGCGGCGAAGGCGGCGGGCGTCTCCGAGGGCGTGTCCTGAGCCTCCGTCAGCCTTCGGTGCCCGGCTCGTCCTCGTCGTTCCAGCGCGGGTCCTGCTTCCACTCCTGGTTGCGCTCGGCGGCGGTCTCCAGGGCGCGCGCGGCCTCCTCGCGGCTGGCGTAGGGGCCGAGCCGGTCCTTGGCGGGGCACTCCGGGCCTTCCTCGACCTTGCCGTGCTTGATGCAGTAGAACCACTCCCCCGGCTGCCCGGTGGGCTTGCTGCGGCCGAACACCATCGTCTCGTCTCCCGTCCTGGTGGGCCCCGCGGCGAGGGCCGCGGCGGTCAGCAGTGATCATTCCCGGTGGCCCGGCCGCGCACACGGCCCGGGGCGGGCGGATGGCGGCCGATACACTCGCGGTCATGGCTCTGGTACCCGGCACGCAGTCCCCCACCCGCAAGGTCCCCGCGCACATCGCGCGCCCGGAGTACGTCGGCAAGCCCGCGCCGACCCCGTACACCGGCCCCGAGGTGCAGACCGCGGAGACCGTCGAGAAGATGCGGATCGCCGGCCGGATCGCGGCGCAGGCGATGGCGGAGGCCGCGAAGCTGATCGCACCCGGTGTCACCACCGACGCGCTCGACGCCGTCGCGCACGAGTACATGTGCGACCACGGCGCGTACCCGTCCGACCTCGGCTACCGGGGCTTCCCGAAGTCGGTCTGCACCTCGATCAACGAGGTGATCTGCCACGGCATCCCGGACTCGACCGTGCTGCAGGACGGCGACATCGTCAACATCGACGCCACCGCGTACATCCACGGGGTGCACGGCGACCTGAACGCCACCTACCTGTGCGGCGACGTGGACGAGGAGTCCCGGCTGCTGGTGGAGCGCACCCGGGAATCCCTCGACCGGGCGATCAAGGCGGTCAAGCCGGGCCGGCAGATCAACGTGATCGGGCGGGTCATCGAGTCCTACGCCAAGCGCTTCGGCTACGGCGTGGTCCGCGACTTCACCGGCCACGGCATCAACACCTCGTTCCACTCCGGCCTGATCATCCCGCACTACGACAGCGAGCGGGCCACCCAGGTGATCAAGCCGGGCATGACCTTCACCATCGAGCCGATGCTCACCCTGGGCAGCTACGACTACGACATCTGGCCGGACGGCTGGACGGTCGTCACCAAGGACCGCAAGCGCACCGCCCAGTTCGAGCACACCCTGGTGGTCACCGCCGACGGCGCGGAGATCCTCACCCTGCCCTGACCTTCCGGAACGCTCGGAACGCCTCGGAACGCCGAAGCGGCCCGCCACCCCGGTCGGGGGACGGGCCGCTCTGTCGTTCCTGCTTCAGGTCCTGCTTCGGGACCGGCTTCAGGTCCTGCCCCGGCTCAGCCGATCAGCCACTGCTCCTCGGCGACGGCGCCGACCTCGGTGCACGCGTCGGTCAGCACGTCCAGCACCCGCAGCGGGTCCGGCAGCTGCTGGTCGGGGCCGCGCAGCCAGCGCACCCGGGAGCCGTCGGTCAGCGCGGCCGGCGGGACCAGGGTGTACGAGCCGCGGCAGTGCCAGCGCAGCCCGGGGTGCTCGGAGACCGTCTCGGGGGTGGAGTCCAGCGCGCTGGGCCACCACTCGTCCTCGTCCTGCGGGGTGCCGCGGGTCGCGGTGAAGAACAGGTACCGGTCGTTGCCGACCGCCGCCACCGGGCCGCCCACGCCGAGCGCGTCCAGCCGCCGCAGCGCCAGCACCCCGGCCTCGGCCGGCACGTCCAGCACGTCGTGCGCGCGGCCCGTCGCGGTGACGAAGTTCGCCTCCGGGTCGCGGGTCAGCCAGTGCGCCAACTGCTCGGCGTCGGTGGTGGCCTGGGACTGCCAGGCGAAGGAGACCGGATGCTGGGCCGGGGCCGGACAGCCGACCCGGTCGCACGAACACCGGTACCCCTCCGGGTGCGCCGCCGGCGCCACCGGGAACCCCGACCGGACCGCCCCCAGCAGCAGATCCAGCTTCGCAGCCGCGTCCTCTTCGGCGCCCGGGTCGTCCTGCTTCCGGTCCCGCCGCCACCAGGACGTCCACCTGCTGCTGGCTTCCATCTGGCCCCTTCCGCACCCGCTGAGCTGCCGCGCCTGGTACGGCACGACCACCTACGCCACAAACGACGCCAACACACGGAGCCGCTCGCTGCTTCCCTCATCGGTGCACCACGCGCGGGGGCGTCTGTCGTCGACCGGGGCCGGGTTCTCCGGCCGGCCGACGTTCCGGGGGCGGGTACGGAGTACGAGAGTCTCGCTCGGCGGGCGGGCGCACCTCGGCGCGCCCCACCCGGCCCGTACGGGCCCGCGGACCCGGGGCAACCCCCGGGGGCGTACGTAGCAGGATAAGGGTCCCGGAGCCCTCCGAATGACCGTTGGCAGTGCCGTCCCCGTCACACCTTCCGCCGCCGCGGCGGACACACCCGCCCGCACCGGACATCCCGCCCGTCGCCCTACCCTGGAGCGGTGAGAAGCGCCGACACCGCATTCCTCGGCGGCCCGCTGGACGGCAGGGTGCTGCCGATCCTGCTGAGCCCGCTGCAGTCCGTCCCGAAGGTCTACCGGGTGCCCGTCCCCGCGCACGGGGACACCCCGGCGGTCACGCTGGTCTACCGGCGTGCCAAGGAGTACAACGCCAAGGGCCGGTTCCGCTGGCGCTACGAGTACGACGAGGCCGCCAGCGGCTGACGCCCGCCGCTCGCTCTCAGGCCTCTTCGGCCAGGATCAGGTACAGCTTCTTCTTCGTCTCGGCCAGCACGGCCAGGCCCTTGGCGCGCTGCTCCTCGGTGCCGGTCATCATGACCTGGCGCACCGCGTGGTCCACCGCCGCGAGCGCGGCGCCGACCTCCTGCACGGCCTCCCAGTCGCCCTGCCGGCCGGCCTCGTCCCACGGGGACTCGGGGCCCTGCTCGGCCTCGGCCCGGCCCTGCTCGGTCAGCTCGAACAGCTTCTTGCCGGACTCCTCGTTGGCCTTGATCAGCCCCTCCTCCTCCAGCAACTGGAGCGTCGGGTACACCGAACCCGGGCTGGGCCGCCAGACTCCGCCGGTGCGCTCGCCGATCTCGGTGATCATCTCGTAGCCGTGCATCGGCCGCTCCCGCAGCAGCGCGAGCAGCGAGGCCCGCACATCGCCCCGCCGGGCCCGCCCGCCGCGCCGGCCGCCGTGCCCGCGCGTCCCGTGGCCGCCGAAGCCGCGCCCGCGCGGCCCGAACCCCGGACCGAACGGCGGCATCGGCCGCCCCGGCGCCCCGAACGGCCCGAACGCGGCCCGCACCTCGAACTCCTCGCCCTCCCCGGCCCGCCGCGCCCCTTCGGCCCAGCGGCGCCGGCTCTCCCCGCCGTAGCGCTTGTCGTAACGCATGATCCACTCCCCATGGCTGTCGGACGCTCCATCGGCGAAGCATCTCGATAACTCGACGATATATCGGTAACTGTCGTTCGACAACCCCTTCCGATACCCGGCCGCCGAAATAACCGGTCGAACCGAGCGCCTGCCCGGCCCTAACCTCGCGCCGTGACGAACACGACGACGGACCCGGTCGAGACCGCCGAGGACTTCCTCGCCCTGCTGCGGCGCCTGTCCGCGCACTTCGCGGGCCAGGGCCCGGACGTGGACGACGTCCTGCTCCGCTGGGCCGCCGCCCTCCCCGAGCAGGCCCCGGACCCGGGCTGGTCCGGCCTGGCCGACCAGTTGCTCGGCGCCCTCGCCGCACCACCGGCCGGGCCCGCCGAACCCGCCCCGCTGGGCGAGGAGCTGGACGTGGCCACCTCCGGCGAACTGCGGATCCTGCTGCGCGCGTTGGCCGCCGACTACGCGCGGGACCGCGCCTGGACGGCGGACCGGGTGGCCCGCGGTCTGTGGGCCGGCGACGGCGGCGGCTGGGCGAGCGGCTCGCTGGCCGGGTTCCTGACGTCCTGGGAGTCCTGGCTCGACTCCTCCCTCGGCCTGCCGCCGAGATTTTCCGACGCCCCGCCGATCGAACCGGTGACCTGGACGTCGGTCGCCTGGCAGCTCGACGAGGCCCGCGTCTACGAGTGACACCGACACGCCCCGCAGCGCTCCCGCCCCGCCGCCCGCAGCCACTACGGTGACGGCCATGTCAGGCGAACGCGATCTTCGACAGCTGCTCTCCGGCTTGAGCCCCGTCCTCAACCCCGGCCGCTACGTGTACTGCACACTGCCCGGCCGGGTTCCCGCCGGGCTGCGGCCGGTCGTCACGGTGGCCGAACCCGAGGGCGTGACCTTCGTCGTCCTCGAGGAGGAGGCCGACTCGCTCGGCCTGCCGCACGCGTTCACCGCCGCCTGGATCACCCTGCGGGTGCACTCCGCGCTGGACGCCGTCGGCCTCACCGCCGCGGTCTCCGCCGCGCTCGCCGAGCACGGGATCAGCTGCAACGTGGTGGCCGGCTTCCACCACGACCACCTGTTCGTCCCCGCCGACGACGCCGACCGCGCGCTGGCCGCCCTCGACGCCCTGGCCCCGCAGCCCACCTGACGGCCCCTGGTCTTCGCCGTCCGGCGCGGGCGAGAATGCGGACCAGGGCCTGTCCGGACGAGAGGGATGCCGTGCAGAACTCCACGTGGAGCGCCGACACCGCCGCCGTCCTCGGCGCCGGCCTCGCCAGGTCCGTGGACGCCGGGCTGTTCCCCGGCGGGGTGCTGACCGTCGGGGAGGTGGGCGCCGGCCGGGTCACCGTCGGGCACGGCCTGGTCGCCCCCGAGTGCGGCGACGCCCGGCCCGGCCCGGGCACCCGCTACGACCTCGCCTCGCTCACCAAGGTGCTCGCCACCTGGCCACTGGTCGGCGCCGCCGTCCGCGCCGGCCGGCTCGACCTGGACGCCCCGCTGCGCGAACACCTGCCCGAACTTCCCTCCCCCGGCGGCTACTTGACCGCCCGGCAGCTGCTCTGCCACACCTCCGGCCTGCTCCCGTGGACCGGCCTGGCCGGCTACGAACACACCGGCCGACCGCTGATCGAGCACCTGTGCGCCGAGCCGCTGGTCAGCCCGCCCGGCAGCCGGTACCGCTACATCGACCGCGGCTTCATCCTGCTCGGCCTGCTGCTGCCCGCCCTGCTGGGCAACCCCCTGCACCTGCTCGCCGACGAACTCTGGCGCGACCTCGGCCTGACCGCCACCGTCTACGGACCGCTGCCGCGCGACCCGCAGCTCGCCCCGACCGAACAGCGCCTGCGCGACGCACCCCGCACCTGGGGCGCGCCGCACGACCCGAGCGCCGCGCTGCTCGGCGGGGTGGCCGGCCACGCGGGGGTGTTCTCCACCGCCGCCGACCTCGCCGCCTACGCCGAGCACCTGCTGGCCGGGGCGAGCCCGCTGGCCGACTGGTTCACCGAGAGCCGCCGCCCCTGCGCCGCCGTCGAACCCGGCCTGCACCGCGGCCTCGCCTGGCTGGTCACCGCCGACGACTCGGTGGCCTACCATCACGGTTTCACCGGCACCAGCCTGTTCCTCGCCCCGCACACCGGCCGCTACGTGGTGCTCTGCACCAACGCCGTCTACCACGGCTTCGACCGGAACCGGCTGGCCGACCTGCGCGCACTCGCGCTCCGCTCGCTCGCCTCGTGACGGCCCGTCACCGGCGCAGCGGCTGCCACCGCCCGCCGGTCAGCGCCGTCAGCACCTCCCCGCTGCTCGCCTGCCCGGGGCGCGGCCGGGCGGGGGCGGCGGCGAGCAGCGCGATGTCGTCCTCGGCGGGGTCAGGGGCGCCGGCCAGCACCTCGTCCAGCAGCCGTTCCGGGCCGGCCCCGGCGGGCAGCCGCCGGGCGGTGAGCCGCTCCAGCGAGCGGTCGATGTCCTCGCCGCGGCGCTCCACCAGGCCGTCGGTGAACAGCAGCAGGGTGTGGTCGGGCGGGACCACCGCGTAGCTCGGGACGTAGCCGTTGTGGCCGGTGGCGAGCGGCGGGCCGGGCGCCACCGGCAGCAGCGCCACCTCGCCGTTGGGCCGGACCACGGCGGGCGGCAAGTGGCCGGCGCTGGCGAAGCAGTAGCGGCCGCGGGCGGGTTCGGCGTACACCGCCAGGCAGGTGGACGGGCGGTAGTCGTGCACCTCGCCGGCCAGGCCGTCCATCCGGGCCAGCAGCCGGTCTGCGCTCGGCTCCAGCAGGGCCATCGCGCGGAGCATCGCCTGGTAGTGGCTCATGTCGGCGGCGGCCTCGATGCCGTGGCCCATCACGTCGCCGATGGCCAGCACGGTGCGGCCGTCGGGCAGCGCCACCGTCTCGTACCAGTCGCCGCCGATCAGGGCGCTGGTGCCGGCCGGGCGGTAGCGGAAGGCGACGGTGATGTCGGGGTGCGGGGTGCCGGGTTCGGCGAGCATGGCGCGCTGCAGGTCGACGGCGACGGCGTGCTCGCGGCTGTAGCGGCGGGCGTTGTCGAGGTTGATGGCGGCGCGCACGGCGAGGTCCTGGGCGGCGACGGCGTCGTCCTCGCCGAAGCCCGGGGAGGGGCCGGTGCGCAGCAGGGTGGCGGTGCCGATCCGGTGGCCGCGGGCGGTGAGCGGCACCACCATCGCGGCGTGGACGCCGAGCGCGCCGAAGTCGGCGATCCGGTCCGGGTTGGGGGCCGTGCGGCGCGCGTCGGCCTCGGTCAGTTGGTTCTCGATCACCGGGCGGCCCTCGGCCAGGCAGCGCGGCACGGCGGAGTCGGGCCCGTAGTCGACGTACTCGCCGCGTTCGCCGAGCACCCGGATCCGCTCCAGCAGGTCGGGCCTGGCGGTGACCGCGGTGCGCAGCAGGCGGCGGCCGCCGTCGGGGAGGGGGCGGGCGTGCTGGCTGTCGGAGTGCGGGAGCAGTTCGACGGTGGCGGCGTCGGCGAGGTGCTCGATCAGAAAGGTGGCGAGTTCGCCGCAGGTGGTCTCCACGTCGAGGGTGGTGCCGATCCGGGTGGCGGCGGTGTCGAGCAGGGCGAGCCGGGCCCGGGCCTGTTCGAGTTCGCGCTGCTGCCGGTGGCTGGCGGTGACCTCCAGCAGGATGCCGACCAGGCCGGCGGGCTGTCCGGCGGTCTCCAGCCGGTGGTAGGCGCCGTACCAGTAGCGGCGGTGCTGCGGGGAGCCGGCCCGGGTGTGGCCGCTGGAGGTGATCTCGCGGGGGCGGCCGTCGGCGAGCACCTCGCGCAGCAGGTCGTCGCGGGCGTCGAGGCCGGGGAACAGTTCGGCGACGGTGTGGCCGAGGTGGCGCTCGGCGGGGATGCCGTTCATCGCGGCCAGCGCCGGGTTGACGTAGCGGAAGCGCAGGTGGGTGTCGAGGACGGCGACGCCGGCGGGCGTGCCGTCCAGTACCCGGCGCAGCGGCTGCGGCAGGTCGTTCCAGCTGGTGTCGGCCATGGCTTCGGCACCTCCTCGCCGGGCGCCCGGGCACTGTGACCAGTAAACACAGCGCGCGCGGCCGGGGCGATCCGGTACGCGGCGGGGCCGTGGCGGGCGGGCCGGGGCGGGGGTGCGGGCGGCGGGGAGTCACCCGAACGGAGTCGCCGGGGTGCCCCGGCGGGTGGACGGGTCGAGGGTCGTCACAGGTCAACTTCGGCCAAGGAGGTCTCCCATGAGCTCGTCCGTCGGTCCGACCCCGGCAGCGCCCGGGCCGCCCGCTTCACCGGCCCCCGGGAACAAGCCCTGGGTGTCCGGGACTGTGCTGTTCGCCGGTGTGCTGATGCTGGTGAGCGGTCTGCTGGAGGTGTTCCGCGGGATCATGGCGATCGCCAAGGACGACATCTTCGTGACCACCCCCCAGTACGTCTTCCGCTTCAGCCTCACCTCGTGGGGCTGGATCCACCTGGTGATCGGCGCGCTGGTCGCGCTGACCGGCCTGTGCGTGCTCACCGGCATGCTCTGGGCCCGGATCGCCGGTGTGTTCTTCGCCGCGCTGAGTCTGCTGGACAACTTCCTCGACATCCCCTACTACCCGCTGTGGTCGCTGGTGCTGATCGCGCTGGACGTCTTCGTGATCTGGGCGCTGTGCGCCTACCGCGAACCCGAACGGCTGCCTCGCGGACCCGAGCAGGTGCCTCGCGAGGTCTGAGCCTCCGCGCAGCGCACCGACCGGGCCGGTGGCCCGCTCTTCCGGGAGCGGGCCACCGGCCCTGCGGCGCCGGGCCTCACTTGTTCAGCGCGGCAACCCCTGCCTGGGCGAACTGCTCGTCCTGGTCGGCGCTGGGGGCGCCGGCCACGCCGACGGCCGCGATCGGGGCGCCCTTCAGCTGGACCGGGGCGCCGCCGCCGAGGAACAGCGTGCCGGGGATGTCCTTCAGGTTCGGCGCCTGGGCCAGGCGCTTGACCAGCTCGGAGGTCGGGGCGTTCCAGGACACCGCGGTGTAGGCCTTGCGCTGGGCGGACTCGAAGGACTGCGGGCCGGCGCCGTCTCCGCGCAGCTCGACGATCACATTGCCGTTCCGGTCGACGACCGCGACGGAGATCTTCTGGCCGGCCTTGGCCGCGGCGTCCAGGCTGGCCTGGGCGGCCTTGGTGGCGGCCTCGACCGTCAGGTGCGAGGTGTCGAAGGTGTTCTTGTTCTGGACGTCGGACGAGACGGCGGTGGCGGGGGCCGCGTTCGGCGTCTCGGCGCTGGCGGAGACGGCGCCGACCACGCTCGCGCCGACCGCGGCCACCGCGACGGCACCGGTGACGACGCGGGTACGGGTGCTCAGCTTCTTCATCTTCGGCTCCTGGATCGGTGGTTCGGTGCCGGACTGCTGGGGTGCGCCGGCCTCGCTCTCCATGGTTCGCGGCCGGACCCCCACCGCGGATCGGCGAACCGGCTGGACCGGCGGAGCATGATGGACGACAACCGTGTCAGCCGATCGGTTGATGTGCGAACCGTGATCCGCGGGCACCATCCAAGTGCCGGCAGCGTGCCTGCCGGTGCCGACAGCGCGCGAAAGGAGGTCGGCCATGATGCGTCTCCCGCTCTCCCGGGCGGCCGACCCGGACGCGGGCTGGCTCGCGATGGTCATGCGGCTGGTCTTCGTGCTGCTGCTCGGCACCTCGCTGACGCGCTACCTGACGCACCACCTGGCCAGCCCGCTGACACCGTGGGTGATCGCGCTGAGCATCGCCCTCGCCGCCGGGCACCTGTCCGGTCTCTCCGAGCGCCGGCAGGCCTGGCTGGCGGCGGTGCTGGGCAGTTGGGCGGTGCTGGTGCTGATGGCGCCGAGCTTCGCCTGGTGCGCCGTCCCGCTGGTGTACACGGTGCTGCGGGCGTTCCCGCCGCGGACGGCGATCCCGCTGGTGTCGGCGCTCACCGCGCTGGTGATGGTGTCCCAACTGCGGCTGCCGGGCGCCGATCCGACGCTGGTGCTGCTGCCCCCGGCGGTCGCCGCGCTGGCCACCGCGGTGTTCCTGTACATGCAGCGGCAGGGCGCCCGGCAGCACAAACTGATCATCGACCTGATCCGGGCCCGCCGGGAGCTGGCCGCCGTGGAGCGCCGGCAGGGCGCGCTGTCCGAGCGCGAGCGGCTGTCCGTCGAGATCCACGACACCCTCGCGCAGGGCCTGTCCAGCCAGCAAATGCTGCTGCAGGCCGCCGAGTTGACCTGGGAGCAGGATGCGGCGGCCGCCCGCGGCCATGTCCGGACGGCCGCCGCGATCACCGCCCGGAACCTCGCCGAGGCCCGCCGTTTCGTGCACGACCTCGCCCCGGCCGATCTCGCCGAACAGGGCACGCTGGAGGCCGCGTTGGCCGCCCTCGCCGAGCGGGAGGCCGCGGAGAGCGGCCTGCCGGTCCGCTTCCAGCTGGACGGCAGCCCGGCGCCGATGCCGGCCGCCGCGCAGTCCGCGCTGCTGCGGATCGCCCAGGGCGCGCTGGCCAACGTCCGGGAGCACGCCCGGGCCGGCCGGGCCTCGATCACGCTGTCCTACCTGGGCGACCAGGCGGTGCTGGATGTCGCGGACGACGGCCGCGGCTTCACCCCGCCACCCGGCGGCCGCGGCGCGGGCGGGCCGGCCGGCGCGGGCCGCGGGCGCGGCCACGGGCGCGGCCACGGGCTGCCCGCGATGCGGGCCCGGCTACGGCAGTTGGGCGGCACGCTCACCGTCGAGTCGGCCCCGGGCGAGGGCACCGTGGTCTCGGCCGCCGTCCCGCTGGAGAGCCCACCGGCCGGGAGTCCGTCACCCGAGGGTTCACCGCCCGAGAGCCCGCCCTTCGAGAGCCCACGCTTCGAGAGCCCACCGGAGGCCCGCTGACAGCACACCGCACCACCCGCACCACCCGCACCGCACGGAGGGTCCATGAACGACAACGACAAGGTCAGGCTGCTGATCTGCGACGACCACGCGATGGTCCGGGCCGGGCTGCTGGCGCTGCTGGCCAGCGACGGGGCGATCGAGGTGGTCGGCGAGGCCAGCACCGGCGAGGAGGCGGTGACGCTGGCCGCCCGCCTGCAGCCGGACGTGGTGCTGATGGATCTTCAACTCGGCAGCGGAATCGACGGGGTGGAGGCCACCCGGCGGATCCTGGCCGGCCCGGGCGACAGCCATGTTCTGGTGCTGACCACCTTCGACACCGACGCCGACATCACCCGGGCCATCAACGCGGGCGCGACGGGGTATCTGTTGAAGGCGGAGCGCCCGGCCGAGTTGTTCGCGGCGATCCGCTCGGCCGCGGCGGGCCGGCCGGCGCTGTCCCCGCCGGTCGCGTCCCGGGTGATGGCCCGGATGCGCTCCCCCCTGCCCCAACTCACCGACCGTGAACAGGACATCCTCGACCAGCTCGGCCAGGGCCTGGGCAACCGGGAGATCGCCCGGGCGCTGTTCATCAGCGAGGCCACCGTCAAGACCCACCTCGGCCGGATCTACGCCAAGCTCGGCGCGGACACCCGCTCCGGCGCGGTCGCGATCGCCAAGGAGCGGCGCCTGCTGCGCTGACCGAAACCGGGCAGAAGCCCGGCTCCCCGGACAACTGAAGATCGATCGGACGCGTCCGAAGCCTTGCCACGCACAGTGATCGGAAGTCAGTATTCCTACCGGCCGGTAGACCTGACGGAACAACGGCTGCGCGAGGGCGCGGAACAGACAGTGACGGGGTGGCGACAGCCGTCCCCTCGGATGTGACGCGAACGCGTAAACTGCGCGACACCCTCCGCTCACCCTCTCCTCGCCGACCCGTCGTTCGAGGACGACACGGTTTGGCCGGAACCAACGTCACGAAAGGCGGACGCGCACCATGCCGACCGCATCAAGCCCACCCGAGCCACGGCGCCGTCTCGGCGAGCACGGGCTCGCCTGGGCCTTCCTGCTGCCCTCGGTAGTGGTCTTCGCGCTCTTCATCGTCTATCCGCTGGGGCGCACCTTCTACCTGAGCGCACACGCCAACGACCTGTTCGGTGCGCCCTCCAAGTACGTCGGCATGAAGCACTACACCGACCTGCTCTCCTCGGCGGACTTCCGCAACACGCTGGTCACCACCGCGCTGTTCGTGCTGTTCACGGTGGCCCCCGGAGTGCTCGGGGCGCTGCTGCTGGTCCTGCTGATGGAGGGTCGGATCCGCGGCGTGCGGCTGCTGCGATCCGCCTTCGCGCTGCCGTTCGCGTTCTCGGTGGCGAGCGCCTCGGTGGTCTTCTCGGTGTTCTACAACCCCGCCAGCGGTGTACTCAACGGGCTGCTGTCGCACCTCGGTCTGGGCCCGGTGGGCTGGTTGACCGACTCCCAGTGGGCGCTGATCTCCGTCGCGATCTCCACGATCTGGATGAACCTCGGATACAACGTGCTGGTGCTCTCGGCCGGCATCGGCTCGATCCCGGGCGAGATCACCGAGGCCGCCCGGCTGGACGGCGCGTCCGGCTTCCGGCTGGCCCGCTCGATCACCATTCCGATGCTCGGCCCCAGCCTGTTCTTCCTGGTGGTGATCTCCACCGTGAACGCGCTGCAGAGCTTCGGCCAGATCCACATCCTCACCAAGGGCGGCCCGGACGGCTCCACCCGCACCCTGGTCTACTCCGTGTACGAGAAGGCGTTCGCCTACGGCTCCAGCGACTTCGGCACCGCCAGCGCGCAGGCCGTGGTGCTGATGGTGGTCGTGCTGTGCTGCACCGCCGTGCAGTTCGGAGTCCTGGAGCGGAAGGTGCACTACGCATGACCACCCTCACCAAGACGCCCGCCGTCGCCGAGCCCGCCCGCACCGCCCGCCCGCCGCTGCGGGTCCGCGACACGCTGGGCCGGGTCGGGGTCTGGGCAGTGCTCGCCGTGGCCGTGCTGACGGTCGCCTTCCCGGTCTACTACGTCTTCGCCGGCGCCTTCATGCGCCCGGACGAGATCGCCAGCTACCCGCCCGCGATGATGCCGCACTCGCTCACCGGGGAGAACTTCTCCGGCGCCGTGCACGCCATCCCGCTGTTCCGCCAGTACGGCAACTCGATGCTGGTGGCGGGCCTGATCACGGTGGCGCAGCTGTTCACCGCGGTGCTCGCCGCGTACGCCTTCGTGTTCCTGCCGATGCGCGGCCGGAGCATCGTGTTCGGCCTGTTCCTGGCCACCCTGATGGTGCCGTGGGAAGCCATCATCATCCCCAACTACCTGACGCTGTCGGACTGGGGCATGGGCAACACCTACTTCGGCCTGGTGCTGCCGTTCCTGGCGTCCGGCTTCGGGACGTTCATGCTGCGGCAGTCGTTCCGCCAGTTCCCGGGCGAGCTGCGGGACGCCGCCCGGATCGACGGGGCCGGCCACTGGCGGTTCCTGTGGCGGATCCTGGTGCCGCTGAACAAGCCGGCCCTGGCCGCGCTGGCCATCTACGTCTTCCTGTCGTCCTGGAACCAGTACTTCTGGCCGCTGATCATCACCCGCACCGCCAACATGCAGACCCTGCAGATCGGCCTGACCTCGCTGCGGGACTCCGAGATGACCGACCCCGGCCTGATCATGGCCGGCGTGGTGCTGTCGCTGCTGCCCACGCTGGCGCTGGTGCTGTTCGGCCAGCGGTTCATCGTCCGCGGCCTGACCGCGGGCGCCGTCCGCTGACGCACCGCCACTTCGCTCCGCCCGCACCACCGCTCCCGGTACCAACCCTCGCAGAAGAGAGAGAACCCGTGAAGAGAAGTGCCCGCGCGCTCGCCGCGCTGCTGGTGTCCGGCCTGGCCCTGACCGCCTGCAGCTCGAGCGGCTCCGGCGGCTCCTCCGACGAGTCCGGCGCCCCGGCCGCCTCCGCGCTGGACCAGGCGTCCGGTGTGACCAGCATCGAGTTCTGGCACTCGATGACCGGCAAGAACGCCGAGCAGCTGACCGCCCTGGTCAACCAGTTCAACGCCGCGCACCAGGGCAAGATCGAGGTCAAGCCGCTGTTCCAGGGCACCTACGACGACCTGATCGCCAAGTACAAGGCCTCGGTGCAGCAGAAGGCCACGCCCGCGGTGGTGCAGGTCTACGACATCGGCACCCGCTTCATGATCGACTCCAAGCAGACCGTCCCGGCGCAGGCGTTCGCCGACAAGGACGGCTACTCGCTGGACGACCTGCAGGCCAACATCCGGAACTACTACTCGGTCGGCGGCAAGCTGCAGTCGATGCCGTTCAACTCCTCGATGCCGCTGCTGTACCTGAACGACGACGCGTTCAAGGAGGCCGGCCTCGACCCGGCCAAGCCGCCCACGACGCTCGCCGAACTCGGCGACATGGCCAAGCAGTTGACCAAGAAGGACGACAGCGGCAAGACCGTCCGGTACGGCTTCGGCGCGGCCATCTACGGCTGGTTCGTCGAGCAGCTGCTGGCCGAGAACGGCGCGCTGTACTGCGACGCCGACAACGGCCGCAGCGGCAAGGCCGGCAAGGTGGCCTTCGACTCCGCCAAGGGCGCCGAGATCGTCCAGTGGTGGGCCGACCTGGTCAAGGGCGGCTACGCGGCCAACACGGGCCGTCAGACCCCGGACGCGCAGGCCGCGTTCAAGGCCGGCACGGTCGCCATGCACCTGGAGTCCACCGGCGTGCTGCGCGGCTACACCGAGGCCGCCAAGTTCACCGTCGGCACCGCCCAGTTCCCCAAGACCGCGGCCGGCGACCAGGGCGGCCCGATCATCGGCGGCGCCTCGCTGTGGATCTCCGGCCCCGGCCACTCCGACGCCCAGAAGCGCGCCTCCTGGGAGTTCGAGAAGTTCCTCACCGCCCCCGAGCAGCAGGCCGTCTGGCACACCGGCACCGGCTACTTCCCGGTCAACTCCAAGGCGCTGGACCTGCCCGCCGACAAGGAGTGGGTGGGCAAGTTCCCGCAGTTCCAGACCGCGATCGAGCAGCTGAAGGCCACCAAGCCGACCACGGCCACGGCCGGCTGCCTGCTCGGCGTCATGCCGCAGGCCCGCAAGGGCGTGGAGACCGCGATCGAGCAGACCATCGCGGGCACCAAGACCGCCCAGCAGGCGCTCGCGGACGCCGCCAAGGAGCTCCAGCCCGCCATCGAGAGCTACAACTCCTCGGTGGGCTGACCCTCCGCCAGCATTGCCCGAAGAGCCCGTCCGCACTCGCGCGGACGGGCTCTTCGGCGCTGTGACGAAGGTCTGCTGACGATTCGTACGAATATCCCTCGCGAGTAACCCACCCCGCCTGCAACACTGTCCGCGGCTGGGTGTATGAATTCTCCGCTGGATTCATCACGGGCTCCAGCCATTTCTCTTCGAGGGGGGACCCATGCGTAAGAGCACGTTCACTCGTGCCGCCGCGCTGCTGATCGCAGCCGGTGCCATGACGGCCGTCGCGGTTCCGGCGGCCTCCGCCGCTCCGGCGCCCAAGGGCAAGATCAGCACCAAGGCCGTGAAGACCGCGTCGACCGCGCGCACCATGCCGAAGGTCGCCGCGCAGGCCAAGACCGCCAAGGCCGCCCCGCAGGGCGTCATCGTCACCCCGACCTACGCCCTGCTGAACCCGGGCGACAGCCTGAAGCCGGGCGACAGCGTGAAGGTCGGCTACAGCACCCTGACGATGCAGACCGACGGCAACCTGGTCCAGTACTTGACCGCTGACAACGGCAAGCAGATCCAGGTCCTGTGGTCCAGCAAGACCTGGGGCAACAACGGCGCCTCCGCCGTCATGCAGGCCGACGGCAACTTCGTCATCTACAAGCAGGACGGCGTGAGCGCCGTCTGGTCCACCGGCACCTGGAACAAGACGAACGCCGTGTTCGTCCTGGACGGCGGCGAGCTGCTGGTCGGCAACTCGAACGGCGGCACCCCGTACTGGCGGAACGACGCCGGCTTCTTCCCGGACTACGTGAACGGCCAGTACGTCGACTCGCCGGCCGACAACCTGAAGGGCACCGGGCAGTACGGCCAGGCGATCTTCGCGAACAACTGGCTGGAGTCCAGCACCACCATCCTGATCCAGCAGGCTGACGGCAACCTGGTGCTCTACCGCAAGAAGGACGGCGGCGTCATCTGGGCGGCCAACACCCAGGGGCACCCGGGCGCGCTCACGGTCCAGGACCCCAGCGGCGTCTTCGGCGTGGCCGACGACAAGGCCGCGTACTGGACCAACGGCACCTGGGACAACCCGGGCGCGTGGACCCGGATCCAGTCGGACGGCAACATGGTCACCTACCGCGCGGGCAGCACCCCGACCAACGGTAGCGCGCTGTGGTCCACCAACACCTGGGGCAAGGCCTGACCTACCCGCGGGCCCGCTGGGCCTGAGGCGGTCCGGTAGCAAGTGAGGGGCGGTCACCGAAAGGTGACCGCCCCTTCGCCGTGTCCGAGGTTGAAATGTCCGCGCCGAAACAACTCGACAGCGAATTGGCGGTACGCCGACGAATCGACATTCGGACAGCGCTTTGCCCATTCCGGAAAGCCGATGGCGAAAACACGGAGAGTTGGCACACGATCACGCGGGCACGCATTCGGCGTGCGGCGGAGAACCCGAAGGCGGCGGACGAGTCGGCCTGTACGCCGGGTTCTGTCTCCCGGGGTGCTTGCGCGGCCCGGGGAGGCGGCCATCCATCTAGGGCTGCCGTTGCCGACAGCCTCGTGCGGTCTACCCGCGAGCTCGGGCGAGCAGCCCTCGAACACCCGCGCACGACACCCGAGGGTGTCGATCTTGACCTTGCTCCGAGTGGGGTTTACCGAGCCGGCCGAGTCACCTCGGTCGCTGGTGGTCTCTTACACCACCGTTTCACCCTTACCCACCGCCGAAGCGGTGGGCGGTCTACTTTCTGTGGCACTGTCCCGCGGGTCACCCCGGGTGGGCGTTACCCACCACCCTGCTCTGTGGAGCCCGGACGTTCCTCGGCGGGCCCCCAGAAGGGACCCGACGCGACCGCCCGGCCGGCTCGTCCGCCGTAAGGGTCATGGTAGCCGCTCCACGGAGGCTCCCCGTACCCCGCCCGGGACCTGGCGGTCGAAGCGGGCCGCCACCCGGGCCGCCGTGCCGGCCGCCCACGGGGTGGTGGTGACCAGGCCGAGGACGAAGACGGTCAGGCCCAGGCCGGCCACGATCCACCAGCCGGCGTGGGTGGCGAGCGTGAAGCTCCCGGCCGAGGCGACCGCGCCGGCCACCACCGAGCCGATCACCGCGACGCCCAGCGACTGGCCGACCTGCCGGCTGGTGGAGGCCACGGCGGCGGCCACCCCGGCCTGGGCCAGCGGCATGCCGGAGACCGCCGAGTTGGTGATCGGCGCGTTCACCATGCCGAAGCCCAGCCCGAACAGCGCGTACGCGGGCAGCAGCAGGAGGGCCGAGGAGTCGGCCGTCAGCCCGGTCAGCAGCACCCCGCTGGCGGCGATCGCCGCACCCGCCACCAGCAGCGGCAGGCGCGGGCCGCGGCTGCCGACGATCCGGCCGGACAGCGGGGCGGTCAGCAGCGTCAGCCCGGCCATCGGCAGCGTCCACAGGCCGGCCACCACCGGGGTGTAGTGCCGCACGTTCTGCAGGTACAGGGTGTTCAGGAACAGGAAGCCCGCGAGCGCCGCGAACGCGCACACCGCCGTGACGGTGGCCCCGGCGAAGGGGGCGCTGCGGAAGAACCGCGGGTCGATCAGCGGCTCAGGCACCCGTCGCTCCCAGAACGGGAACACCAGCAGCGCGGCGAGCGCCACCCCGGCCAGCGCCAGGATGCCCGGCGAGGTCCAGCCGTGGCCCGGCCCCTCGATGATCGCGGCGGTGCCGCAGCCCAGCATCAGCACCATCAGCAGCTGGCCGACCGGGTCCAGCCGGCGGGCCCGCGGCGCCCGGGACTCCGGGACGTAGCGGTGCGTCAGCACGAAGGCCGCCAGCCCGACCGGGATGTTGATCAGGAAGATCGACGGCCAGCCCGCGCTGTCCACCAGGAACCCGCCGATCAGCGGACCGAGCGCCATGCTGATGCCGACCACGCCGCCCCACACGCCGATCGCCTGCGCCCGCTCCTTCCGGTCGGTGAAGATGTTGGTGATGATCGACATCGCCACCGGGTTGAGCATCGACCCGCCGACCGCCTGCACCGCCCGGAACGCGATCAGCCAGCCCAGGCCCGGCGCCAGGCTGCACAGCAGCGAGCCGAGCACGAACAGCAGCAGCCCCGTCCGGAACACCCGGCGGCGGCCGATCCGGTCCGCGATCGACCCGGACAGCATCAGCAGCGAGGCCAGCACCAGCGTGTAGGCGTCGATCACCCACTGCAGGCCGGACGCGGGCGCGCCCAGGTCGCGCTGGATGGCGGGCAGCGCGATGTTCACCACGGTGTTGTCCAGGCCGACGATGAACAGGCTCAGACAGCAGATGGCCAGGACGATCAGCCGGCGGCGGCGGTCGGGAGCAGTGCTCGGTCGGCTCATTCCCCGATCATCGCACCGGCCTCGGCAGCCCCCGAAGGCCCTTGTGCGTCGGGCACCAGCGCGAACCGGACAGCCCGGGCGACCGGGTCGGCCAGGGTGAGCCGGACGGTCACCCGGCGGCCCAGCGGCAGCCGGTCGGCCGCGTCGCACTTGGCGACCACCGCGGGACGGCGCAGCTGCACCGTGCCGGTGCCCGGCCGGCGCTCGTCCACGTCGATCACCACCGCCCGGAAGTCCTCGCCCACCCGGCCGCGCAGCAGCTCCGCCTCCACCAGGTCCACGCAGGCGCGCTCCACCGCGTGCGCGCGGCGGTCGCCGCTGCTCATCCGCGCGGGCACCAGCGGCAGGGCGTCCCGCACCCAGCCCGGGACATCGGTGCCGCCGGCCACCGCGAGGCAGACCTCCAGCGCGTACCGGTCGCCGAGGCGGCGCAGCGGCGCGGTGCAGTGGGCGTAGGGGGCGGCCAGCGCGGCATGCCCGGGGTCGGCGGGCGGGACGGTGCCGCGGGCGGTGTCGAACGCGTGGTAGCCCGCGCCGCGCAGCAGGCCGGTGCACTCGTTCAGGAACGCGGCGTCGGCGGTGCGGGCCGGGTCGAGGGAGCGGATCAGCTGCGGGTAGGGCAGCCCGTCCGGCCAGGGCACCTCGAGTGCGGCGGCGACCCGGCGCAGCCGCTCGAAGGCGGACTCGGGGGCGGTGGGCAGGGTGCGCAGCAGGCCGATCTCGGCGTCCAGCATCAGCTCGGCGGCGGCCATGCCGGTGAGCAGCGAGAGCTGGGCGTTCCAGCCGTCGGCGGGCCGGGGCGCCCGGTAGCGGAGCCGGTAGCCGCCGTTGACGGCCTCCACCTCCTGCTCGGGGATCGGCAGGCTGACCCCGCCGCGGGCCTCTTCCTGCGCCTCGCGGAGCCGGCCGATCTCGGCGAGCAGGGTGAGCTGCTCGTCCGCGCCGCCGGCGTCGATCCGGCCCTGGACGGTGGCGTAGTCCAGCCGCCGTCGTGAGCGGACCCGGGCCCGGCGCACGTCGGCCAGCAGCAGCGCTCCGTCGGCGTCCAGGTCGAGCTGCCAGAGCAGGGCGGGCCGCAGTTCGCCCGGCAGCAGGCTGGCCGCGCCCTCGGAGAGCCGGGCCGGGTGCAGCGGCACGTTGCCGTCCGGGAAGTACAGCGTCTGGACGCGCCGGCCGGCCTCGGTGTCGATCGCGCCGCCCGGCGAGACGTAGGACGCGACGTCCGCGATCGCGTAGTGCACCCGGTAGCCGCCGCCGCGGCGGGCCAGGTGGATGGCCTGGTCGAGGTCGCGGGAGCCCGGCGGGTCGAGGGTGAACAGGTCGAGGTCGGTGGCGTCGAACTCGGGCAGTCGGGGCAGCGAGGCAGCCCGCTCGGCCTCCGCGAGGACTTCCGGCGGCCAGTCGGTGCGGATCTCCAGAAGGCTTCTGAGGTCGGCGAGTTCGGTGTTGATCCTGGCGGTCTGGGCGGCCCGGACGCTGAGCTTTCGGCGCGGCATGGTCGCAGCGTAAGGCGCAGTAGCGTGGTTGGTGCACCCGGACCGGCCGTGAAACCGGCGGCGGTGCACGGGGATTGGCCGTGGGAAGGGGCGGGGCCGTGACAGCTCGGACGGACAAACGGCAGTGGGTGGCGCCGGGTTCGGAGTGCCGGTGCTGCGGGGACGGGACGGACGCGACCGGAGGCGGGCGCGGGGTGCGGGCCACGGCGACCGCCGTCGCGGGCACGCTGGCCGCCGTCGGCGCGCTGCACGCGGTGTGGTCCCGTTCGCCGTGGCCGTGCCGGGACCGCGAGCAGTTCGCCGACCTGGTGGTCGGCGTCGCCCCCGACCGACTCCCCTCCGCCGGAGCCTGCCTGGCCGTGGCCGGACTGCTCGGCACCGGCGCCTACCTGGTCGCCGCCCGCGGCGGAGTGCTGCCCCCGCTCGGCCCGCGCCGCCTGCGCACCGCCGGTGCGGCGGGCGTCGCCGGCGCCCTGCTGACCCGCGCCCTGGCTGGCCCGTTCGCCTTCGCCCGCCGCACCCCGGACTTCGTCCGCCTGGACCGCCGCGTCTACGCCCCGCTCTGCCTGGCCCTCGGCACGGGCGCGGCGGTGGTCGCCGCCCGCGGGCGGTAGTTCGCCGGAGCACGGCGGAAACCACACCGCACCGCAGTGCGGACGGTCGCGGATTCGGGGTGCGGACCCGCTGGTCGTTAGGGTTGACCGGGTCTGTTGTGGGTCGTTGAAGGGTGTTGCCGTGCTGGTTCTGCTGCCGCCGTCGGAGGGGAAGGCCGCGCCGGAGGCGGGTGTGCCGGTGGAGGTGGCGGGGCTCTCGTTGGTGGGGCTGACCGGGGCGCGGGAGAAGGCGCTGGCGGCGCTGGTGGAGCTGTGTGCGGGGGACGAGGAGCGGGCGGCCGAGGTGTTGGGGCTGAGCAAGGGCCTGCGCGGGGAGGTGGCCAAGAACGCGGGGCTGTTGACGGCGGGGGCGCGGCCGGCCGGCGAGGTGTACACCGGGGTGCTGTTCGACAACCTGGGCCTGGCGAAGCTGGACGAGCGGGCGTACGAGCTGGCGGAGCGTTCGCTGCTGGTGTTCTCCGGCCTGTGGGGCGCGGTGCGGATCGGCGACCGGATCCCGCCGTACCGCTGCGCGATGGGTGTGAAGCTGCCGCCGCTGGGCGCGCTCGGCCCGTACTGGCGGACGGCGATGGACAGCGTCCTGCCGGAGGAGGCCGCGGCCGGGCTGGTGCTGGACCTGCGCAGTTCGGCGTACGCGGCGGCGTGGAAGCCGGCGGGTGAGGTGGCGGGCCGGACGGTGACGGTGCGGGTGCTGCAGGAGCGCGAGGTGGACGGGGTGCTGAAGCGTTCCGTGGTCAGCCACTTCAACAAGGCGACCAAGGGCCGTCTGGTGCGCGACCTGCTGGCCGCGGGCCTGGAGCCGTCCTCGCCGGGCGAGTTGGTGGACGCGCTGGCGCAGCTGGGTTACCGGGTGGAGGTCGCGGCGCGCGGCACGGGCCGCAAGCCGTGGCAGCTGGACGTCGTGGTGACGGACGTGCACTGACCGTCCGCCACCACGACGACGTCAGCGCAGGTGCGAGGTGTCGTTGAGCAGCCGCAGCGAGGCGTTGCCGTCGCTGTAGTACTGGACGGCGCACAGCGAGGCCGCGGAGAGTTCCATCCGGTGCACGGCGTCCGGCGGGGCGCCGAGGGCGAGCCGGACCAGGGTCTTGATCGGGCTGACGTGCGAGACCACCAGGACGGTCTTGCCCGGGTAGCGGGCGAGGATCTTGTCGCGGGCCTGCCCGGCCCGGTGGGCGAGCGTGGTGAGCGATTCGGCGCTGCCGGTGGGCTTGGCCTTTGCGGATCCGAAGAAGGCGGTCAGGTCGTCGGGGTGGCGTTCCATCACCTCGGCGAAGGTGAGGCCCTCCCAGTCGCCGAAGTCGAGCTCCCGCAGGCCCTCTTCGATCCGCACGTCCAGGCCGAGGCGGCGGGCGACGGCCTCGGCGGTCTGCCGGGTGCGCAGCATCGGCGAGCAGACCACGGCCTGCACGGTGCCGCGGGCGGCGAGCGCCTCGGCGGTGCGTTCGGCCTGCCAGACGCCCTTCTCGGAGAGGCCGGGGTCGCTGCCGGTGCTGCCGGAGAACTGCCGGAGCGGGGTGAGCGGGGTCTCGCCGTGCCGGAGGAACACCAGCGTGGTGGGGGCGCCGAGGTCGGCGGGCGCGGCCCAGCCGGCCCGGGGTGCGGGTGCGGCGGGCAGCGGCTCGTCCACCACGGGGGCGGCGGCGGCCCGGGCCTTGGGCTCCCACTGGCGGCCGTGCTTCCCGGCGTCCATCGCCTCGTTGGCGAGCCGGTCGGCCTCCTTGTTCTTCTCCCGCGGGATCCAGGTGTACTCGACGTTGCCGCGCCCGGCGACGCCGCGGGCCTCGGCGGCGAGCGGCTGCATGTCGGGGTGCTTGATCTTCCAGCGGCCGGACATCTGCTCGACGACCAGCTTGGAGTCCATCTCGACCAGGATCCGGGCGTCCGGGTCGAGTGCGCGGGCGGCCTTCAGCCCGGCGATCAGGCCCTTGTACTCGGCGACGTTGTTGGTCGCCCGTCCGATGAACTCGGCGGCCTCGGCCAGGATCTCGCCGGTGCGGGCGTCGAGGACCACCGCGCCGTAGCCGGCCGGCCCCGGGTTGCCCCGGGAGCCGCCGTCGGCCTGAACGATGAACCGGGCTCCGGCCACCGGGGTCAGACGCCCGACTCGCCGGTGCGGACCAGGATCCGGCCGCAGTTCTCGCAGCGCAGCACCTTGTCGGCCGGCTCGGCCTTGATCGCGTTGAACTCGGTGATGGAGAACTCGGTGCGGCAGCCCTCGCAGCGGCGCTGGTACAGGCGGGCCGCGCCGACGCCGCCCTGCTGCTCGCGCAGGCGCAGGTAGGCCTTCATCAGGTCGGCGGGGATGACGTTGGCGACGGCCTCGCGGTCGCGGCGGACCTTCTCGACCTCGCCGTCGATCTCGGCGAACTTGGCGTCGCGGCGGCCCTCGGCCTCGGCGACCACGACGGCGGAGTGCTCCAGGCGGGCGGTGAGCTCGGTGACCCGGGTCTGCGCGGACTCCAGGCGCTCCATCACCTCCAGCACGATGTCCTCCAGGTCGCCCTGGCGCTTGGCCAGCGAGGCGTTCTCGTGCTGGAGGTTCTCCAGGTCCTTCGGCGAGGTGACCGCGCCGGAGTCCATCCGCTGCTGGTTGCGGGCGGACCGGGCACGGACCTGCTCGACGTCCGCCTCGGCCTTGGTCTGCTCGCGGGTGGTGTCGCCGAGCTGGGCCTGGGCGGCGACCACCAGGTCCTTGAGGGCGGTGTGGTCGGCGGTGGCCTTGTCGATCTCGACGTGCTCGGGCAGGGTGCGGCGCCGGTGGGCCAGCTGGTCGAGACGGGAGTCGATGGCCTGCAGGTCGAGCAGGCGGATCTGGTCGGCGGGCGCGGCGTTCACGCGGGATGGCTCCTGTGTGTGGGTTCGACGGGTGTCAGGGGGCGTACGGCATCGGCGCGTGCGCCGTCCACGGGTCGGTGACCCGGGTGGAGATGCGGGTCTCCAGTGGCCAACCGCGGTCGGTGGCACGGCTGGTGAGCTCGCGGGCGGCGAGGGTGAGCCAGGGCCACTCGGTGGCCCAGTGTGCGGCGTCGACCAAGGCGACGGGTGCCGCCTCGGTGGCCTCGGACGCGGGGTGGTGGCGCAGGTCGGCGGTGAGGTAGGCGTCCACGCCGGCCTTGCGGGCCTCGGCGAGGAAGGAGTCGCCGGAGCCGCCGCAGACCGCGACCCGGCGCACCTGCTGCTCCGGGTCGCCGGCGGCCCGGACGCCCGCCGCGGTGGCGGGCAGTCCGGCGGCGACCTGGGCGGCGAACGCGCTCAGCGTCATCGGCTGCGGGAGTTCGCCGATCCGGCCGCTGCCGCGGCGTCCCGCCGGGTCGGTCGGGTCGGCCACCAGCGGGCCGGTGACCTTCAGTCCGACGGCCTCGGCGAGGGCGTCGGAGACGCCCGGGTCGGCATGGTCGGCGTTGGTGTGCGCGACGTGCAGCGCGATGTCGTGCTTGATCAGGGTGTGCACCACCCGGCCCTTGAAGCCGGTCGCGGCGACCGTGGTGGTGCCGCGCAGGTAGAGCGGGTGGTGGGTGATCAGCAGGTCGGCGCCCCACTCGACGGCCTCGTCCACCACGGCCTGCACGGGGTCGACGGCGAACAGCACCCGGCCCACCTCGGCCTCGGGATCGCCGCAGACCAGGCCCACCGCGTCCCAGGACTCCGCCCACTGCGGGGGGTAGATCTCTTCGAGCACGGCGATGACGTCGGACAGTTTCGGCACCTGTCGAGACTACCGCGTGCCACGGCCCCGCCCGGCCGGGCCCGTCCACCACCCACCCTGCGGACGACTCGCACACCTGAGCGTCAACACGATGGCAAGCGGTAGGCGGGCGTCCGAACGGGCACTTCCGGGCGGTCGGCAGCGCCGGCGGGCCGGTGGGCACGCGGAACGCCCTGCCCAGACCCGTCAGGGCGAACGTATTCGAAAACGAATCCCGATCACCCTTAAGAGTGAAGTGACTCGTCCGGTGTTGAGTCACCCCCTCCCCGAAAGTAACTTCAGTCCTGCGAACGAGAGTTGCCTCGACCGGGGGGTCGAAAAAGGCGACCGGCCGAAATTCCCGGCGGAATTCGACCGGCGCGGGCGAGCCTCTCGTGAACTTCCGCAGACCGCGATCGGTCGAGTCCACCACGAAGGGGTGTGAAGCAGATGGGGGCGGGCACACCGCTGCGCAGGACAGGGGGGCCGGTACCGGTCGACGACGAGCCGGGGGCGGACGGCACGTTGGTGGAGGTGGCGCGGGCGGCCGTGGCCGGCAGCCGGGCCCGGGGCGGAGACGGCGACTGGACGATCGCGGTCGAGGGCTTCTGGTGCACGGTCCGGCCGCCCGGCCGCGAACTGCCCGAACAGGGCTGGAAGCTGCACGTCGCCGCCGCCTCCCCGGTCGGGGCCGAGGTGCTGGCCGCGGTCGCCGCGGTGATCGCCGAAGACCCTTGCGCCTTCAAGTTCACCGCCGACCGGGAACGCCTGCACGAAATCAATTCCCGCAACAGCGACCGGGCTTCGGCCGGGAAATTCATCACCGCCTATCCGGACGGCGACGAACAATTCCGCCGGCTCGCCGAGGAACTCCACCGGGCCACCGAGGGAATGCCCGGACCGGCGATTCTCTCCGACCGCCCGTACCGCCCCGGCAGCCTGGTGCACTACCGCTACGGCGGCTTCGCAGGCCGCGCGCTGCTCGGCAACGACGGCGCGTACCGCTCGATGCTGCGCGGCCCGGACGGCGAGTCGGTCGAGGACGTCCGCACCGCGTCCTACCGCTGCCCGCCATGGGTGGTCGACCCCGTCGAGGGGGCGGGATCGACCACCGACACGGGGGCGAGGACGGGCGGGCGCCGGGCCGGCGTGCTGTTGGACGGCCGCTGGGCGCTCACCGCCGCGCTGCGGCACAGCGCCAAGGGCGGCGTGTTCCTGGGCACCGACCCGGCCACCGGCGCCGAGGTGGTGGTCAAGCAGGCCCGCGCCCACATCGAGGTCGACCGGGCCGGCACCGACGCCCGCACGGCACTGCGGAACGAGGCCGAACTGCTCGGCCGACTGGCCGACACCGGGTTGACGCCGCGGATGCACGCCCTGGTCGAGCAGCAGGACTCACTGTTCCTGGTCCAGGAGCGCATCCCCGGCCAGGCGCTCGGCAGCTGGGCGGCGGCCCGGCTGCGGCGCGACGGCGCCCCCGACGTCCCGTGGGCCGAGGCCGGACCGCTGGCGCTGGCACTGCTCGACCTGGTGGAGCGCGTCCACGAGCAGGGGCTGGTGCTGCGCGACCTCTCCCCCGGCAACGTGCTGGTCCGGCCGGACGGCACCGTCCGCCTGGTCGACCTCGAACTCGCCGTCCCCCCGGGGACACTGGCCGGCACCGCCGGCACCCCCGGGTACCGCGCCCCCGAGCACGCCGGCCCGCAGCGCACCGACCTGGCCGACCCCCGCGCCGACCTGTACGCGCTCGGCGGCCTCTACTTCCTGCTCGCCACCGGCCACGACCCGCTGCTGCCGGACGACCGGCCGCTCGCCCGCCCCGTCGCCGAACGCCTCGGCCGCTGGCTGGCACCGGCCGCCCGCGAGGGCCTCACCGCACGCCGGCTGGCACCGCTGGTGCTCGGGCTGCGCGCCGAGGAGCCCGAGCGGCGGTGGAGCCTGGCCCGGGTCCGGAAGGAACTCACCGCGCCCACCGGGCAGGCCCACGTCCCGGGCCCGGTCGGCCCGGCCACCCCGCCACCGCTGGACCGGCTGCTGCACGACGGTCTGCGTCACCTGGCGGCCACCGCCACCCCGGAGCGGCGCGACCGGCTGTGGCCGGCCGTCACCTCCGGGCAGCTCACCGACCCGTGCAACGTGCAGCACGGCGCCGCCGGTGTGCTCGCCGTGCTGGCCCGGGCGAGCCTCGCGCCGCTGCCGGAACCCGTCCGCGAACAGGCCCGGGCCACCGCCCGGGCGGCCGCCGAGTGGATCGAACGGCGCTGCGCCGCCGAACCCGTGGTGCTGCCCGGCCTGCACTTCGGCCGCTCCGGCGCCGCCTGGGCGCTGTTCGACGCCGCCGACGCCCTCGACCACCCCGGCCTCGCCGAACGGGCCGCCGCGATGGCGATGAAGGTCCCGCTGGTCTGGCCCAACCCGGACATCTGCCACGGCGCCGCCGGGGCCGGGTTCCTCCAGCTGCGCGCCCACCGCGCCACCGGGGCACGCCAGTTCCTCGACCGCGCCGCGCACTGCGCCCGCACCCTGCTGGCCGCCGCCCGCGCCGAACCGTACGGGACGGTCTGGCCGGTGCCCGCCGACTTCGACTCGGCGCTCGCCGGGGCGGTGCACCTCGGCCACGCCCACGGGGTGGCCGGCGTGGGCGCCTTCCTGCTGGCCTGCGCCGAACGGCTGAGCGCCGACCCCGAACTGTCGGACTCCGCACGGGAGTTGATGGCCGGCGCGGAGCTGGCCGTACAGACCCTGGAAGCCACCGCGCGGTGGGACGGCGAGGCCGCGTGGTGGCCGCAGAGCCACGGCGACCCGGCGCACGTCCGGCTGGCGCACTGGTGCAGCGGCTCCTCCGGCGTCGGCACCTTCCTGATCCGGTTCTGGCAGGCCACCGGCGACGACCGGGCCCGCCGACTGGCGCGGGCCGCCGGCCGGGCCGTCCTGGACGGCCGCTGGCACAGCGGGGTCTCCGCCTGCCACGGCCTGGCCGGCAACGGCGAGTACCTGCTCGACCTGGCCCGGGCCACCGGCGAGAGCCGCTTCCGGCACGGCGCCCACGAGCTCGCCCGGCTGATCGCCGCCCGCGCCGCACTCCGCGACGGCCTGCTGGTCCTCCCCGACGAGACCGGCACCGGCTGCACCCCCGCGTACGGCACCGGCACCACCGGCCCGCTCGCCTTCCTGCTCCGCCTGCGCCACCCGGGACCGCGCCTGTGGTCCGACCCGGAGCCGTACCGAGCAGGCACTTTGACGCCACCTCAACTCGACACACCGGAGTTGAGCGGGACCGCGACGGGAGGGCGGCAATGAAGAAGTGCGCCGAGCCGCGGCTCGCCCTGCCCCGACGCTGTCCGGGCCGTCAACTCCCGCCCACCACCCGACCGTTGCGCCACCGTTCGGCAGGAGGTCCCCGATGAGCACGGCGACTGTGCGCACCGCGCCGCAGGCGTTGCGGCGACTGAGTTTCACCTTCGCCGGGAACGGCTCGCACGCGGCCTGCCTGGCGGCCGGGGCCGACGGCGCCTGGCAGGTGGAGAGTTGGCGGCTGCCGGAGTACGGCGAGGCGGCGCCGGTGGTGCTGTCGGCGGGGCGGGCGGAGAGCCTGCACTCGCAGCTGGCCGCGCTGCCGGACGGGCGGGTGCTGGTGTGCCGGCACGACGGCGACCGGCACGCGCTGGTGCTGCTGTCGCCCAGGGAGCCCGAACTCCCGCTGGCCGCCATGCGGTTGCCGGGTCTGCGGATGCTGGCGATGCCCGGCCCGGCCGGGGCGGCGGGCGCACCGGTCGCGGTGCTGCTCGGCACCGACACCCGCCCGGTGACCACGGTGTGGCTACTGGCGGCGGACGGTTCGGCGCCCCGCGAGGTGGCCGAGCTGCCGGGGCTGCACGGCGGCGGGGTGTGGCTGGACGCGACCGGCCGGCTGCTGGCGCTCGACCGGGTGGCCGACGGGATGGTCAAGACCGTCGTACTGGATCTCCAACTCGGCTCCACCACACCACTGTTGGAGCTCGGCGGGACCAGCAACGACCGGCTGGTGCTGTTCGACCCGGCGACGGGCTTCGGGATGCTGCGCAGCGACGCGCCGGGCGCGGACCGGCTGGGCTGGGCGCTGATCGGCGGTGCCGAGCCGGTGCGCTTCCCCGACTGCCTGCACCAGCCGGGCCGACTGCTGCGGCCGATCGCGCTCGCCCCGCCCGCGCCGGGCGCGGAGCCCCGGGTGGTGCTCCAGGTCGATCACGGCGCGGCGTCCTCGCTGGTGCTGTGGCAGCCGGGCAGCGGGCGGCTCGACCCGCTGGCGGTGCCGCCGGGGCGGCTCGGCGCGGTCGGGCACTGGTCGCCGGCGGGCCTGCGGATGCCGTACTCGGCGCCGGACCGCCCGGCCGCGCTCGCCACCCTGGACGTGGACGCGCTGCTGCCGGGCACGGCACGGCCGGACGGCTGGCGGCTGGACGGCTCGGCCGGGCCCGGGGACGGCAGCCGGTGGCAGTCGGCGCGGTGCGTGGAGCTGGCCGGCCCGGCGGGGCCGGTCGAGGCGGTGGTGTACGGCGGCGAGCACTGGCTGTCCGCCCCGCACCTGGTGCTGGCGCTGCACGGCGGCCCGGCGGACGCCTGGCGGCTGGAGTTCGACCCGGCGCTCCAGCGGATGACGGCGCAGGGCCTGGCCGTGCTCGCCCCGAACCAGCGCGGTTCGACGGGCTACGGCACGGAGTTCGCGATGGCGATCCGCGGCGCGTGGGGCGGCCCCGACCTGGACGACGTACTGGCGCTGCTGGAGGGCGTGGCCGGGCAACGGGCTGCGCTGGGTCTGGAGCCGCCGGCCCTGTTCGGTGTCAGCTACGGCGCGTTCCTGGCGCTGCTCGCGGCGGCGCACGCCCCGGCGGGGACGGTGTCGCGGTGCGCGGTGGTGGCACCGTTCCTGTCCGGCGCCCGCCTGCTCGCGGAGGCCTCGCCCCCCGTCCGGGCGCTCACCACCCGGCTCGGCGGCGACCTGCCGATCGACGACGCCCGGGGCCCGCGCGACGTCCTGCTCCTCGCGCACCGGCTGCGCACCCCGCTGCTGGTGGTGCACGGGGACCGCGACGAGGTGGTGCCGGTCGGTCAGTCCCGGCTGCTGCGGCACGAGTTGCTGCGGCTCGGCCGGGCCGAGGGCGCCGACTTCCGCTACGTGGAGGCGGCGGGCGCGGGGCACGAGGTGCTCGCCGAGGAGGGCGCGGCCGTGCTGCACGAACTGCTCGCGAGGTTCCTGCGCACCGGCAGACCCGCCTGACCCGCCTGTTCAGCAGAAGATTTCCCGCCGCGCGCGGGAGCCCGCCGGCCTGCCCGGCTGCGGCCCGGAGCGCGATCGGCGGGGCCGGACCTGCGACGGGATTTCCCGTCGCGGTCGTCGGACACGTCCGTGCCCGACGAAACAGATAGGGGAGGAAACACCATGGAGAACATGACCGCGTTCGAGACCGACCTCGCCGCCCTGCAGGAGCTGCCGGAGGTGGAGTCGGTCGAGCTGGGCGGCCACGGCGACGGGTGCCAGCTGACCTGCCTGGCGGTGACCTGCCTGCTCTTCACCATCGCCTGACGCCCAGGCGCCCGGCCCGGGTCGTGTCCGCTCCCGTTCGCGGGGGCGGGCACGGCCCTCGGCCGCCCCGCCCACCCGTCCTGGTTCCCTCACATCTGCCCGGAGTTGACTCGTGCGAGGCTGGTGGTCGGTCGCGCTGACGGTGTCGGTACCGCTGGAGGCGGCGACGGCACTGGCTCTGCCCGGGTCGGCAGGTGTGGTCCTGGACACCCTGGTGGCGGGGCGCCCCACGGGTCGGGCGATCGCCGGACTGGCGGCCCTGCTGGTGCTCGGGGCGGCCGCGTCGACACTGGCCCGGGCGGCCGGTCCGGCGGATCCACGAACTTCCTTGCTGCGTAAGGCAACGGCACCGGCCGCCTCGGCGGGCGCGGTGCTAGGGGCTGTCTTCAAACCCGCGTCGCAGCCCCGCGGCGTCTGCACGTCTTCGGACGCCATGGCCGGACGGCGCTGCTCCTCACGACGGTGGAACTGACGGTACTGGGCACGACCGGCCGGCTGGTGGCGGCCGATGGACTGCCCGTCGGTGCGGTCGCCGCGGCGACGGGCTGGGTCGCACTGGGCCTGGGCCTGGTCGACCGGGCAGGCCTGCGGTGGACGGACGGGGGCGTGTCCGATGGTGGCGAACGGGCATCCCGGACATTCAGGTCGATCGCCGAACGGATCGTTGCCGTCGGCCACTTGACGACAGCACCGCCGGGTGCGGGTTTCGGGGCGCGACGCGCATGGTTTGGGTAGGCTCCGATTCGATCCGGCCGTTATCGTGGCCCCGCGCGGGCCGACCACGATGGCGGCCTGCTTCCTGCTGTCCGGGTCCCTGGCACACCGGTGCGCCGAGGCGTACCGGTGCACCTTTTCGCAGAGACCGCCCATTCGCACGGAGAAGACTGACCAGATGTCCGAGTCCATCGACGACACCACCGAGCACGACCACCGCGCGCCCGGCGCCGACGAGAGCGCCGACGGCGTGGCTCACGGCCGGCACCGGGGCACCACCGCCAACGACGACAGCGCGGACGCGGACCCGCACGGCCGCCACCGGCGCTGACGTTCGGGCCGTCGCGGGCCGGACGGCCCGCCGCACGACCACCTCGCACCGCCGACGCCCCCGGCCCGTCACCGTCCTGACGAGCCGGGGGCGTCGGCCGTTCGAAAGCCGAAGGCCGTCAGTCGACCGTGAGCACCGTCCGCAGTGCCTCGCCGCTGCGCATCTGCCGGATCGCCTCGTTGACCTCGGTGAGCGGCAGCCGGTGGGTGATCATTCCGGCCAGGTCGAGCCGGCCGGCCCGCCACAGGTCGATCGCCCGGTCCGCGGTGCGGCGGACGTCGCCGCCGCCGTACATGGACGGCAGCAGGCGCTTCTCGTTGAAGAACAGTTCGCCCAGGCTGAAGGAGACCCGGTCGTCCGCCGCGCCCGCGCCGATCACCACCACCGCGCCGCCGCGCCGGGCGGCGTCGTAGCCGGCCCGGACGGTCTCGGAGCGGCCGACGGCCTCGAAGACGTAGTCGAAGCCGCCGCCGGGGACGCCGCGGGCGGCGGACTTGAGGTCCTCGGGGGCGATCGCCTCGGTGGCGCCGAAGCCGAGTGCCCGCTCGCGGCGGGAGGCCACCGGGTCGACCACGGTGATCCGGGCGGCGCCGCAGATCCGGGCGCCCTGGACGGCGGCGATGCCGACCCCGCCCGCGCCGATCACGGCGACGGCCGAACCGGGCTCCACCCGCGCGGTGTTGACGGCGGCGCCGAGTCCGGTGGTGACGCCGCAGCCGATCAGCGCGGCCAGGTCGTACGGCAGGTCGGCGGGCACCGGCAGCAGGGTGTCGGCGGCGACCACCAGTTCCTCGGCGAAGGTGCCGGTGCTGTAGAAGCCGTACGCGTCGGTGTCGCCGCCGATCCGGAACGTCGGGGTGGAGAGCCGGCGGAGCGAGGCCACGCACAGGTGGCTCCGGCCGCTCCGGCAGGCGGGGCAGTCCCCGCAGGGCGGCATCCAGCACAGCACCACCCGGTCGCCGGGCGCGAGCCGCGTCACGCCCTCGCCGACCTCGACCACCTCGCCGGCGCCCTCGTGGCCCGGCACGAACGGCGCGGGCTGCGGCAGCACGCCGGACATCGCGGACAGGTCGGAGTGGCAGAGGCTGGCGGCGTGCAGCCGGACCCGGACCATGCCCGGTCCGAAGCCGACCGCTTCGACGTCGTCACGGACGTCCAGGGTGTCCTGTCCGGTCTTGTGCAGGATCGCTGCGCGCACGGGCTGCTCCTGGGGTGAGGGCCACCGCGCACGGGTGACGACCCGGCGGCGGCGAAGGGCGGACGAGGGGGTGGAACACGTTCCACTACGGGCCGCCCTCTGTATAGCGCATCGACCTCCCCGCGCGGCAGCCCACCAACGGCCACCAGGCCGGAAACCGCTTTCCCGCCGCCTCCCGCCCATGGCATGATCCGCCGCCATGTCCACCACCGACGCCCTCGCCGACAGACCCGCCGCCGGATCCGCCGCCGCCGGATCCGCCGAGCGCTGCCCCGACTGCCGGTCCGCGCTCGCCGTCAACGAGCGCTTCCCGACCTGGTGCCCGAGCTGCGAGTGGAACCTGCTGCCGCCCGAGCCGGCCCCCACGAACCGGACGCCACGTCAGCAGCGCGCGGCGGAGCGGGCCGAGCGCCGCAGGGAAGCCGCCCGGCGGGACGTCAGGGAGCGCTCCGAGCAGGTGTTCAATCTGGTGTCCGCGGGCGGCTCCGACCTGCGGGACGGCTCGACGACGGCGGCGTTCGTGCTGGCCGGGGTGGTGCACCTGGTCTCGCTGACGGTGCTGCTGCTCGGGCTCGGCCTGCTCACCGGGCTGCTGCTGCCGGGCTGGCCGGGCCGACTGCTCGGGGTGATCGCGCTGGCCGTCGCCTTCCAACTGCGCCCCCGGCTGGGCCGCCCGGCCCGCGACGGGGTGCTGGACCGCACCGCCGCGCCCGCCCTGTACGCGCTGGTCGACCGGATCTCCGAGGAACTGGGCGCGCCGAAGGTCGACTCGATCGCGGTCGACGGCGAGTGGAACGCCTCGTTCGCCGTGCTCGGGCTGCGCCGCCACCGGCAGTTGACGATCGGCCTGCCGCTGTGGACGGCGCTCGCCCCGCAGCAGCGGGTCGCGGTGCTCGCCCACGAGATCGGACGCTGCGTCAACGGCGACCGTCGGCGCGGCCTGTGGAACGGCTCGGCGCTGGGCGCCCTGGTCGAGTGGTACCGGATGACCGTGCCGAGCCCGACCCGGACCCAGCGAGGCCTGATCGGCGTGCTGGTGGTGCTCGCCGAACTGGTCGCGAACCGGGTCCTGTGGGTGCTCAACCGGGCGGTGCACGGGCTGACGCTGCTGATGAACCGGCTGTGGATGCGCGCCGGACAGGCCGCCGAGTACCGGGCCGACCTGCTGGCCGTCCGGCTGACCTCGGTCGCCGACACCCGGGGCGCGCTGACCGCGTTGCTGCACCGGCAGACCTTCGAGACGGTGCTGAACCGTCAGCGCACCGTGCCTCCGCGGCGGACCGGCAGCGGCCGGGACGCCACCCCCGACCTGTGGCAGTCGCTGGCCGAGGCCGTCCGCACCGTCCCGCGCTGGAGACCGAGCGCCGCGTGCGCGCGGCCGCCAGGCTGGCCGAGGCCGTGGACAGCACGCACCCGCCGACCTACCTGCGGCTGCGGATGCTCACGGCCGCCAAGCCCGAGCAGCACCGGCACCCCGTGGTGCTGGACTCCGGCCGGGCCGCCCTGATCGAGGCCGAGCTCGCCGCCCGCCGCGAGCGGATCGCCGTCGACCTGCTCTGACCGGTCGGCCCGCGAACGGGCGTTCCTACCATCCAGTAGGGTCCTGGTCAGTCCCCCACCAGCCCGGCAGGAGCGCCCGATGACCGACCTCGACCCCGCGGCCCCGGCCACGCCCGACCCGCAGGTGCTCGCCGCGTTCCGCGCCGCCACCGGCTTCATGCCCGAGGACGAGGGCCTGGCGCTGTACGCCGCCGCACTCGACGCCGCCGGACGCACCGGGCTGCCGGTGCTGGAGATCGGCACCTACTGCGGACGCTCGGCGATCCTGCTGGCCGACGCCGCCCGCCGCACCGGCACGGTCGCCCTCACCGTCGACCACCACCGCGGGTCCGAGGAGCAGCAGCCCGGCTGGGAGTACCACGACCCGACGCTGGTCGACCCGGAGGTCGGCCTGATGGACACCCTGCCGCGCTTCCGCCGCACCCTGCACGCCGCAGGCCTCGAACCGCACGTGGTCGCGCTGGTCGGCCGCTCCCCGCAGATCGCGGCGGTCTGGCAGGGCCGGCTGTCGCTGGTGTTCATCGACGGCGGGCACACCGACGAGCACGCCACCGGCGACTACCTGGGCTGGGCCCCGCACCTCGCCAAGGACGGCCTGCTGGTGGTGCACGACGTCTTCCCCGACCCGGCGGACGGCGGCCAGGCCCCGTACCGGGTGTACCTGCGGGCGCTGGACGAGGGATTCGAGGAGATCTCGGTGACGGGCTCGCTGCGGGTGCTGCGCCGCGCGACGTCCTGACGCACCGCGACCGACCCGCGATTCGCCGATTTTCCGGCCGTGACCGGGAACGATCACGGCCGCCGCGGCGTCGTCCACACCACGGCGCGTTGTTGCGGGACCGCCGTGACCCGCACCGCCGACGGCCGGTACGGTGTCGGGGCGGCGGACCACGGACGGCCGGTGCGGGGCGCGGGTCGTACGGCGGCAGAGCCATCGGCGGGTCAGTAGGCGGGGGCGAGGACACGGCATGACGGAGCAGGGCAAGGCCGCGCGAGCGGTGTGGGATCCGACCGCGAACAACGGCGCGGGCGGCTGGGTCCGCCGGCCGATGGCGGAGGACCCGGCGGCCGCCGGTCCGCCCACCACGGCGATCCCGCTCCCGAAGATCGCGCCCGGACCCGTCGCACCCGCCGCCCCGGTCCCTCCGGTCACCCCCGTTGCCCCCGTTGCCCCCGTCGTCCCCCAGCCGCCGCAGCCCGAGGCGCCGCGCACCGCCGCGGCCCCCGGCCCGGCGACACCGCCGCCCCGCACGCAGCAGCCGGCCGCCCCCGCGCCGCCGACCGCCCAGCAGCCGCCCGCCGCGCCGCCCGTCCCGCAGCCACCGCAGCTCCCGCAGCAGACCTTCGGCGGGCAGCAGTTCCCGCCGCCGCAGCCGCCACCGCAGGGCCAGACGTTCGGTGGTCAGCAGCAGTTCGAGCAACCGCCGTTCGCCCAGCAGCAGTTCGGCACCCCGCCGCCCCCGCCCGGGCCGCAGCCCCCGCCGCAGACCTTCGGTGGGCAGCAGACCTTCGGCGACCAGCCCGGCTTCGGCGGCCAGCAGTTCCCGCCCCAGGGCCAGTCCTTCGGCGGTCAGCAGCAGTTCGAGCAACCGCCGTTCGCCCAGCAGCAGTTCGGCACCCCGCAGCCCTCGTACGGCGGGCAGCAGACCTTCGGCGGTCAGTCCGGCTTCGGTGGCCAGCCGCAGTTCGCGAACGGCGGGTACGGCGGCCAGGAGCCCGACTTCGACTACGAGGAGGACCCGCGGCGGCGGCGCACCCCGGTGCTGATCGGCGCGGCGGTGGCGCTGCTGCTGGTGATCGGCGTCGGCGTGGTGTGGGCGGTGAAGAACAGCGACAGCGGCACCTCGTCCGAGTCGAAGGGCGGCAACTCGGCCCCGACGCACGATCCGTCGCAGGGCGGCACGGGCGGCGCCTCGCCGTCGGCCTCCGCGCCGAACACCGCCGGCCCGTCCCCGTCGGGCTCGGCCTCGGCCTCGGCCGGTCCGGACGCGGCGACCGAGGCGAAGGCGCTGGACGCGCTGCTGACGAAGGGCGAGAACGCGAAGGCGCCGATCGGCAACGCGGTGGCGAAGGTGCGCAGCTGCCCGCCGAAGACGGAGATCGACAACGCCGCGAAGGTGTTCGACACCGGCGCCCAGCAGCGTGACCAACTGATCGCCGAGCTGGCCCAGTTGCACACCGACAATCTGCCCGGCGGGGCCGACGCGGCGGCGAAGCTGAAGGACGCCTGGCAGGCGTCCGGGGACATCGACCGGGCGTACGCGGCGTGGGCGCGCACCGTCTCCAGCCAGGGCTGCGCCAACAACACGGCGCCCAGCACGGCCGATCTGACCCGTGCCAACGACCTCAACCCGCAGGCCACCCAGTCCAAGAAGGACTTCGTGGCGAAGTGGAAGCCGATCGCCGACACCTACGGTCTGACGGCGCGTACCTGGGACAGGATCTGAGGAACCATTGACCGGCCGTACCACCCCACCCCCCGTCGAGCCCGATTCCTACCCCGACGACGGCGACCCCGAGCGGCGCACCGCGCGCTGGCGCCCGGCCGTGAAGCTGGCGAGCGTGGTGCTGCCGGTGTGTCTGATCGGCTGGCTGGGCTGGCAGGCGGTCGCGAACAGCTCGCGGGACGTCACCTCGCACCCGGCTGCCTCACCGCGCTACGCGGAGGGCGACCGGGTGGACGGCGCCGACCCGACGGACTCCCCCGCCCCGAACGGCAGTGCGTCCACCGGCCCGGCCGCGCCGGCCTCGCCGTCGGCCCAGGCCTCGGACGCCGGGAACCGCCCGCTGGCGGGGAAGACGGTGCTGCTCGACCCGGGCCACAACACCGGCAACGGCAAGCACACCACCGAGATCAACCGCCAGGTGGACATCGGCAACGGCCGCAAGGAGTGCGACACCACCGGCACCTCCACCGACGCGGGCTACTCGGAGGCCGAGTTCACCCTGGACGTGGTGCACCGGGCCCGGCAGATCCTCCAGGACCGGGGCGCGGCCGTGGTGCTCACCCAGGACGGTGACCGTCCGTGGGGTCCGTGCATCGACGAGCGGGCCCGGATCGGCAACGAGGCCAAGGCGGACGCCGCGGTCTCGATCCACGCGGACGGCGCGCCGGCGTCGGGCAGCGGCTTCCACGTGATCATGCCCGGCAGGGTGGTGGCCGGCCCGGCCGACACCGCCGCGGTCGTCGACCCGTCGCACCGGCTCGGCGTGCTGCTGCGCGACACGTTCAAGACCGGTACCGGCGAGCCGACGGCCGGTTACATCGGCCAGCAGGGCCTGGACACCCGCAGCGACCTGGGCGGACTCAACCTGTCGAAGGTCCCGAAGGTGTTCATCGAGTGTGGCAACATGCGCAACACCGGCGACGCGAAGCGGATGTCCGACCCGGAGTGGCGCCAGCGCGCCGCCCAGGCCGTCGCCGACGCTCTGACCAGCTATCTCACGGGGTGAGCCGCCAACCAGACCGTCCGTTCCGTCCCTGTCCTGTCCCCGTGCGGGACGCCCGTCCGACCTGTCCGGTTCGTGCCGGATCCGGAGGGCGCTGTGCACACGGCGTCGCGTTGGCCCTAGGCTTTTGCCCCGTTGTACCGCTCCGGTACTCCGGGGGCTCGGTCACCGCCCGCCGACCACGACTACACCAATGAGGGGAACGTCAGTGAATCTGCGCGCTCTCACCAGGGGAGACGCCGCCGTCGCCGGTGCGGCGGTACTGCTCCTGATTTCGTCCTTCCTGCCCTTCCGGAAGTTCGACTGCTCCGGCCTGGGCTGTACGGCCAAGACGGCCAGCTTGTCATCGAACGCCTGGGCCTCGGGCCTGTTCCCGCTGCTGCCGTCGGTGGTGCTGACCGGCCTGGTCGGCGCGGTGCTGATCCTGCTGTTCCGGTTGCAGAAGGAGAACTGGGGCACCAAGCAGGTCGCCGGTCTGCGGCTGGACCAGTGGGGTACGGCGCTGGCCGTGCTCTCGTTCTGGGGCTGCCTGTGGACGCTGATCGGCTGCCCGGACCTCTACAGCAACGGGGCGGGCGCCTACCTGTCCCTGCTCTCCACCCTGGTGCTCGCGGGCGCGGTGATCGCCGGTCCGCTCGTCCCGGCCCTGCAGGGCCCGCTGATGCCCGCCACCCCGTCGGCGCCGACCACCCCGCAGCCGTTCCCCCCGTACGGCGGCCAGCCCGGCGCCCCCGGCCAGGTCGGCCAGCCCGGTCAGCCCGGCGCGTACGGCTACCCGGGCGCGCAGCAGCAGCCGCAGCCGTTCCCCGGCCAGCCGCAGCCGCAGGCCGACCAGCCCGTGCCCGCCCAGCAGTTCGGCGGCCAGCCGGCCGGCGGCTACGGCTACCCGGCACCCGCGCAGGCGGCCGCTCCGGCCCCGCAGCCGGCCTCGCAGCAGCCCACCGCCGTCCAGCCGGCCATCCAGGACCAGGTTCCGCCGCAGGCTGCCGCCGCGCCGTTCGCCCCGTTCTGGTTCGCCGTCCCGGCGGTCCGTCAGCTGGGCAACAAGGACAACCCGGCGGCCCCGCCGGTCGGTGAGCTGGTCCCCGGTACCTGGTACCTGGCAGTCGACCAGCGCGGTGCGGCACTCGTCGCCCAGCTGCCCGACGGCACCCACGGCGTCCTGAACGACACCACGGGCATCCAGCGCGGCTGACGCCCGCCCAACGGGGGCGCGCAAGACTTCCCGCGCAACCCCGAACACGCCAAAAGGTCCGCCCGAGGAGGGAACTCCCCTCCCCGGGCGGACCTTTCGCTGTACCGACGACTCAGCAGCAGTCGCCGACCGCCAGCCCGGCCGGCAGGTGCTCCCCGCCGAACACGCTGACCGTCGCGTGGTCGCCGCCGAGGGCCGCGACGGCGAGCAGCAGCGCGCCGGCGGTCCAGGTGGTGCGCTCCTCGGGCCAGATCGCGTCGTCCTCGAAGACGTAGCCGGTCCAGTAGGAGCCGTCCTGGTGGCGCAGGTGCTGAATCCAGCGGAGGATCTCGACGGCGCGGTCGGACTGTCCGGCGGCCCACAGCGCGAGCGCGAGTTCGGCGCTCTCGCCGCCGGTGACCCAGGGGCGGTCGCTGACGCAGCGGACACCGAGGTCGGGGACGACGAACCGGTCCCATTCGGCGGCCAGCCGGGCCGTCGCCTCCTCGCCGCGCAGCGCGGTGCCGAGGACGGGGTAGTACCAGTCCATCGAGTAGCGGTCCTTGTCGAGGAACCGCTCGGGGTGGCGGGCGATGGCGTGCTGGAGGCGGCCGGCGGCGAGTTCCCAGTCCGGCTGGGGCCGGTCGAGGTGGTCGGCGACGGCGAGTCCGCAGCGCAGCGCGTGCAGGATCGAGCAGGAGCCGGTGAGCAGCGCGTCCGTCGCGGCGGTGCCGTCCTCGTCCTGGCGCCAGGCGATCGCCCCGCCGGGGAGGCTGAGCCGGACGGTGTGGTCGAGGGCGCGGCTGAGGGCGGGCCAGATGCGTTCCAGGAAGCGGTCGTCGCCGGTGGACAGGTGGTGGTGCCAGGCGCCGACGGCGATGTACGCGCAGAAGTTGGTCTCGCGGGCGCGGTCGGTGGCGGTGCCGTCGGCGATGCCGTCCTGCCCGTAGGCGTAGGCGGCGTACCAGGATCCGTCGGGGTTCTGCCGGTCGGCGAGCCACTGGTAGGCGGCTTCGGCGGCGGCGTGTTCGCCGGCGGTGTCGAGGGCCATCGCGGCCTCGGTGTGGTCCCAGGGGTCGAGGTGTCCGCCGTGGAACCAGGGGATCGCGCCGTCGGGCTGCTGGTGGGCGAGGATCGAGCGCACTGTGTCGGCGGCCTGGGCGGCGTCGAGGACGCCGTCCAGCAGCAGGGCCGCGGGGACGGCGGCGGTCACGCGCCGGTCCGGGGCTGGTGCGGCTTGCTGGCGTAGACGACGAAGGACTTGCCGAGCACCGGGTTGAGGGCCTTCTCGGCGGCCTTGGTGAGGGTGGAGATGACGGGGGTGCCGACGATGTCCCAGACCAGCAGCTGGTGGTAGGCGCGCACCGGCAGGGCCTTGTCGTTGTTGACGCCCATCGCGCACTTGATCCACCAGTACGGGGAGTGCAGGGCGTGCGCGTGGTGGTTGCCGTAGGGCTCCAGGCCGGCCCCGCGGACCTTCTCGATCAGTTCGTCGCCCTTGTAGATGCGGATGTGCCCGCCCTCGACCTCGTGGTACTCGTCGGACAGCGCCCAGCAGATCTTCTCCGGCAGGTAGCGGGGCACGGTGACGGCGAGCAGTCCGCCGGGCTTGAGGACGCGGACCATCTCGGCGAGCACGCCCTTGTCGTCGGGGATGTGCTCCATCACCTCGGAGATGATGATCCGGTCGAAGGTGTCGTCGTCGAACGGCAGGTTCAGCGCGTCGCCCTCCATGGCGGTGGCGCTGGCCCCGGCGGGGGCCTCGCCGGCCTGTTCCATGGCGGCGAACCACTTGCGGACCTCGGCGATCTCCTCGCCGTTCTGGTCCAGGGCGACCACGTTGGCGCCGCGCCGGTAGCACTCGAACGCGTGCCGGCCTCCGCCGCAGCCCAGGTCGAGCACCCGGTCTCCTGGGGCGAGCGGGAAGCGGGAGAAGTCGACGGTCAGCACTGCGGGGCTCCCATTCACGAGGGGTGGTACGGGTGTTGACGGTCTGTTGTGCCGAGCGGCCCGGTCAGCCGACGTAGCGCCAGCCTGGGCCGGAGCGGGCGGCGGCGCCCGCGCCGGTGGCGATGGCGGCCCGGTAGCGGTCGGCGGTGAGTTCGGCGGCCCGGGCCCAGGTGAACCGCTCCAGCACGCGGGCCCGTCCGGCCTCGCCGAGCCGGGCGCGCAGCGCGGGGTCGTCGAGCAGCCGGCCGAGCGCGGCGGCGAGCGCCCCGGCGTCGCCGGGCGGGACGGCCAGGCAGGTCTCGCCGTCGGGTCCGGCGACCTCGGGGATGGCGCCGCCGGTGGTGGCGACCAGCGGGGTGGCGGTGGCCATCGCCTCGGCGGCGGGCAGCGAGAAGCCCTCGTACAGCGAGGGGACGCAGGCGGCCTCGGCGGAGCGGTACAGGTCGACGAGTTCGGCGTCGGTCAGGCCGGTGCGGAATTCGATGTGGTCCTCCAGGCCGAACCGGCGCACCGCGTCGGCGACCGGGCCGTCGTCCTTCTGCGGCTTGCCGACCACCACCAGGTGGGCGTCGCGTTCGGTGCGGACCTTGGCGAGCGCCTCGACCAGGTGCACCAGGCCCTTGAGCGGGACGTCGGCGCTGGAGGTGGTGACGATCCGCCCGGGCACCCGGGCTATCGCGTCGGACGGCGACCACAGGCGGGTGTCCGCGCCGATCGGGACGACGGAGATGGCGTGCGGGGCGGCGCCGAGGTGTTCGGCGATCTCGCCGCGGGAGCTCTCGGAGACGGTGATGACCTGCTCCAGCCGGCGCGCCACCCGCTGCTGCATCCGGGTGAAGGCGTACCAGCGGCGCTTGCCGAGCCGCTCCAGCCGGCCGGTGGCCGCGTCGATCTCCAACTGCCGGTCCACGGTGACCGGGTGATGGACCGTGGTGACCAGCGGGAAGCCGTGCCGGGCCAGGCCGAGCAGGCCGTAGCCGAGGGTCTGGTTGTCGTGCACCACGTCGTAGCGGCCCTTGTGCCGGGCCAGGTACTGGCGGGCGCGCAGCGAGAAGGTCAGCGGCTCGGGGAAGCCGCCGGTGCGCATCACCGCGAACTCCAGCAGGTCCACCGGGCCGCGGAACTCGTCGGCGGCGGGGGTGCGGAACGGGTCGTCGGCGCGGTACAGGTCGAGGCTGGGCAGTTCGACCAGCCGCACCGAGCCGGGGCCCTCGACCTCGTCGAGCACCGGGTACGGCTGGGCGCCGATCACGTCGACGTGGTGGCCGAGCCGGGCGAGCTCCCGGGACAGGTGGCGCACGTACACGCCCTGGCCGCCGCAGAACGGGTCGCCGCGGTACGACAGCAGGGCGATCCGCAGCGACGGCGGCGGCAACGCGGTCATCCGGGGCCCCTCTTCCCTACTCACCGGGACCGGCGACGGACGCGGCCGCCGACCGGTAAAGTAGATCACGTTTCACAGTGGTGCAGGCTCGCCGTCGGGGAAAGCGGACAACGAGAGACCTCGAAGATTACCGGGCCGTAGCTTGCCGTCAGGAGCCCCGGCAGGTGATTCACGCCACGCCGCGCGACCACCTGACGCCACCCCGTCCTTCGATCCCCCGCCCGGGAGTGAACGTGACCGCGAACGCCACCGCCGACGGGACACTGACGCCGCGCCAGGCCGAACGCCGCCGGGGCATCCTGCGGGCCGCCACCGCGCTGGCCGCCCGCGGCGGCTTCGAGGCGGTGCAGATGCGCGAGGTCGCGGAGAGCGCGCAGGTCGCCCTGGGCACCCTGTACCGCTACTTCCCGTCCAAGGTGCACCTGCTGGTGGCGGTGATGCGCGAGCAGCTGGAACGGCTGCACGACCAGGTACGGAGGCGTCCGCCGACCGGCGCCGACCCGGCGGCCCGGGTCGCCGAGGCACTCACCCACGCCTTCCACGCCCTCCAGCGCGAACCCCGGCTGGCCGAGGCGATGGTGCGGGCGCTGTCCTTCGCGGACCGCTCGGTGGGCAACGAGGTGGACGAGGTCGCCCAGGTCACCTCGGCGATCGTGCTGGAGGCCGCCTGCCTCCCCGACCCGCCGACCGCCGGCCAGCAGGCGGCGCTGCGGGTGGTCGCCCACACCTGGCACGCCACCCTGCTGGCCTGGCTGTCGGGCCGCGCCTCGCTGGCCGAGGTCCGGGCCGACCTGCACACCGCCGCCCGGCTGCTCACCCTCGCCACACCGTTCCCGGACGGGGACGAACTGCAACCGGTTCCACCACCTGCCAGGGGTGCCGCGCCGGTCGGCGGCTAGAGTCTTGGAGGCGCGGGACGGCCCCCACCGGACCGCCGGACAACTTCACATCCGCCTCCGAGGCCGGGGAAAGCCGGTGCGATTCCGGCACTGACCCGCAACCGTGAGCCGCGCCGTTCCCCGGCGCGACGCAGTCGGACTGCCCGGCCGGAGACGAGCGGCCCTCCTCCGTCGTGGGTCTACGGGCGGCCCCCACGGGTTCGCTGCGACCGCTCCCGAAAGGCTTTCTCCCCAAATGCTGACCGCTGCCCGCCTGGGCGCCGCCGCGCTGGCCGGCGCCCTGCTCGCCGGCGCCGCCGCCGTGCCCGCGCTCGCCGACCCCACCGACCCGGCCTCGGGAGCTCCGTCCGCCTCCGCTTCTTCCGACGCATCCGCCTCCGGCTCCCCGTCCGGCTCGGCCTCGGGCTCTGCGTCCGGCTCGGCGTCCGGTTCGCCCTCGGTGTCGTCCGGGGTGCCCGCCGGGCTGTACGGCAAGGGCGACCCGCAGTACGACGGCGTGTGGCGGCAGTCGCTGGCGCTGATCGCCCTGCACCAGGAGCGGGTCGTACCCGCCGACGCGGCCGTGAAGTGGCTGCTCGACCAGCAGTGCGAGGACGGCGGCTGGCCGTCCTACCGGGCCGAGGGCGCGGCCTGCGTCCCCGCCGCCGAGGACTCCAACGCCACCTCGATGGCCATCCAGGCGCTCACCGTGCTCGGCGACCACCAGCAGCAGGTCACCCGCGGCACCGACTGGCTGCGCGCCAAGCAGACCGTCGACGGCACCTGGGCGTACAACCCGGGCACCCCCGGCGACGCCAACTCCACCGCCCTGGCGGTGAACGCGCTGCTGGCCGCCGGCATCGACCCGGCCACGACGTCCCTCCCGGGCGGGCAGTCCGCCTACAACGGGCTCGCCTCCTTCCAGCTGGGCTGCTGGACCGCCGCCGAGCAGCGCGGCGCGTTCGTCTACCAGCCGGTCTCCGGCGCCCCGGCCGCCCCCAACACGATCGCCTCCGCGCAGGCCCTGCTGGCCTCCGCGGGCGGGCACCTGCCGGTCACCACCGCCGACCGCAAGGACGCCGCGCCGAAGACCCTGACCTGCCCGGACACCCCGGGCGACGGCCCGGTCGCGCACGCCGACTCCGCCGAGGCGGACGCCGCCTGGCTGACCGGCAAGCTCGCCGCCGGCGGGCAGCGCCTGCTGCTGGACACCCCCGGCGCGGCCGCCACCGCCGACTTCAACTCCACCGCCTGGTCGGTGCTCGGCCTGATCGCCTCCGGCCACTCCACCGAGGCCAGGAGCGCCGCCGACTGGCTGGCCGGCAACGGCTACGCCTGGGCCGCGCAGGGCAAGAGCGGCACCGACCCGGCGGCCACCGCCACCCTGGTGCTCACCGCCAGCGCCGCCAAGCTCGACCCGTACAACTTCGGCGGCGCCAACCTGGTGCAGCTGCTGGTCGACTCCGGCCCCAAGCCGAAGGTCGGCCCGAGCGCCGGCGACCCGCAGGCCACCCGCGCCCCCGGCTCGGCGATCACCGAGCCCGACGAGAACAGCGGCTTCTCGGCCGGCTGGCTGATCGGCGTCGGCCTGCTGGTCGGCATCGGCGCGGGCATCCTGCTCAGCCTCAACCGCCGCCGCAACGCCGCCGCCGCGGGCTCCCCGGCCACCGGCTCCCCGGCCGGTGACACCCCGTCGGGCGAGAAGCCGTCGAACGAGAAGCCGTCGGACGAGAAGCCGTCGGGCGACGGGCCGGAGCAGGGCCGGTGACCGGCCGCACCCCCGCAACCGGCACCGCCGCCGGGCAGCGCCCTGGCCTCGCCCCGCGAACTGCCGCCGCTGGCGACCAGGCACCGAGCGCCTCGGCCTGCCGCGACGCCGCCGTCCACCGGCCCGCCGCCCGCCGCACGCCTGCCGCCCCCGTAACCGGCGCCCCTGCCCCGCATCCCCTCTGCCGTGCACCACGAGCTGCCGCCGCCGTCGGCGCCGTGTTCGCTCTGCTGGGCGCCCTCGGCGCCCTGCTCGGCCCGGGCGCCGGGTCCGCGCACGCGGCGGACTACCGGTACTGGTCGTTCTGGAAGGGCGGCGCGGACGGCTGGGCGTTCCAGCAGGTCGGGCCGACCGGGAACGTGCCCGCGGACGGCGCGGTGGACGGCTGGCGGTTCGTGCTCAGCCCGGACGGCGGTCAGGACGCGCCCCGGCCGTCGCCGCCCGCCGACTTCGCCGCGATCTGCGCGAACACCGCGCCCAGCGGCGGCCACAAGCGGGTCGCCGTGGTGCTCGACTTCGGCACCGCGAAGGACGCCCCGAACGGTGAACAGCCCGCCGAGGCACGTTCGGTGTGCGCCTCGGTGCCGAGCGCCGCGAACTCGGCGGAGGTGCTGGCCGCGGTGGCCGCGCCGCTGCGCTACGACTCCGCCGGGCTGCTGTGCGCGATCGCCGGCTACCCGCGCGCGGGCTGCGGCGAGCAGGTCGCGGCGGGCTCCGGCTCCGGTGCCGGTCCGGGCGGTTCGGCCTCGTCCGACAAGGGCGACGGCGGCCCGGCCGTGGGTGTGATCGCCGGGGTCGGCGCGGTGGTCCTGCTGGGCGCCGGCGCGGTCTGGCAGGCCCGTCGCCGCCGCACCCGCTGACGATGTCCGTCGACCGTCTGCGCCGCACCGCTCCGACCGCCCCCGGGTCCGCGAACCCGGGGGCGGTGCACAGCCGTTCGCTGCCCCGGCAGCTGCACCCGGGCGCCTGGTGGCTGTGGTCGCTGGGCCTCGCGGCGGCGGCCAGCCGAACCACCAATCCGCTGCTCCTGCTGCTGATCCTGGCGGTGGCGGGCTTCGTCGTGGCGGCCCGGCGCGGCGACGCGCCGTGGGCCCGCTCGTACGCGGCGTTCCTGCGCCTCGGCCTGCTGGTGCTGGCCGCCCGGGTGGTGTTCGCGGTTCTGCTGGGCTCCCCCGTCGGCGGCACCCATGTCCTGTTCACGCTTCCCCAACTTCCGCTCCCCGCCTGGGCGCAGGGTGTCCGGCTGGGCGGTTCGGTGAGCCTGGAGGGCGTGCTGTTCGCGCTGTACGAGGGGCTGCGGCTGGCGGTGCTGCTGGCCTGTGTGGGCGCGGCGAACGCGCTGGCCTCCCCGTCGCGGCTGCTGCGTTCGCTGCCGGGCGCGCTGTACGAGGCGGGCGTGGCGGCCGTGGTGGCGATGACGTTCGCGCCGAACCTGGTGGCGGACGTCCGGCGGCTGCGGGCGGCGCGCCGGCTGCGCGGCCGGACCGACCGGGGCGTGCGGGCGGTGCTGTCGGTCGGACTGCCGGTGCTGGAGGGCGCGTTGGAGCGTTCGGTGGCGCTGGCGGCGGCGATGGACACCCGCGGCTTCGGCCGCACCGCCCGGGTGCCGCGCCAACTGGTGCGCACCGGTGGGGTGTTGACGCTTGCCGGGCTGCTCGGCGTGTGCAGCGCCACCTACGGGCTGCTCACCGCGGGCAGCCACGCCTGGGCGCTGCCCGTGCTGCTGGCCGGCGTCGCCGCGTCCGCCGCCGGGCTGGCCCTGGGCAGTCGGCGTTCCGTCAGAACCCGTTACCGGCCCGATCCGTGGGCGCTCCCGGAGTGGCTGACCGCTCTGTCGGGCGCGCTGGTCGCGGCCGCCCTGATCTGGTACGCGGGCCGCTGGCCGGAGGCCCTGACGCCGTCGGTGGTCCCGCCGACCGCGCCGCGGCTGCCGCTGCTGCCCGCCGCGGCCGTGCTGATCGGCCTGCTGCCCGCCTTCGTCACCCCCGAGCCGCCCCGGAGCACCCGGTGATCACTTTCGAGCAGGTCGGCGTGCGGTATGCCGACGCCGCCGAACCCGCCCTTCGCGGCGTCGACCTGACCATTCCCGAGGGCGAACTGTGCCTGCTGGTCGGCCCGTCCGGCGCCGGCAAGTCCACCCTGCTGGGCACCGTCTCCGGGCTGGTGCCGCACTTCACCGGCGGCGTCCTGGAGGGCCGGGTCACCGTCGCCGGCCGCGACACCCGCACCCACCGGCCGCGCGACCTCGCCGACGTGGTCGGCACCGTCGGCCAGGACCCGGCCGGGCACTTCGTCACCGACACCGTCGAGGAGGAACTCGCTTACGGCATGGAGTCGTTGGGCCTTCCCCCGGCCGTGATGCGCCGCCGGGTCGAGGAGACGCTCGACCTGCTCGGCCTCGCCGACCTGCGCGGCCGCGCGCTCTCCGCGCTCTCCGGCGGCCAGCGCCAGCGGGTGGCGATCGGCTCGGTGCTGACCGTCCACCCCGAGGTGCTGGTCCTGGACGAGCCCACCTCGGCGCTCGACCCGGGCGCCGCCGAGGAGGTGCTGGCCGTCCTGCAGCGGCTGGTGCACGACCTCGGCACCACCGTCCTGCTCTCCGAACACCGCCTGGAACGCGTCGTCCAGTACGCCGACCAGGTCCTGCTGCTCCCCGGCCCCGGCGAGCCGCCCGTACTCGGCGACCCCGCCACCCTGATGGCCCGCTCCCCCGTCCGGCCCCCGGTGGTCGACCTCGGCCGGCTGGCCGGCTGGAGCCCGCTGCCGCTCACCGTCCGCGACGCCCGGCGGCGCGCGGCGACCCTGCGCGAACGCCTGCCCGCGCCCGCCGCTGCTCCTTCGGTGACTCCGTCGGCCCCCGCGATCGCCACGGTCTCCCGGCTGGTGGTCTCCCGCGGCCCCGTCCCCGCCCTGCGCGGCGTCGAACTCGCCCTGTTCCCGGGCCAGATCACCGCGCTGATGGGACGCAACGGCGCCGGCAAGTCCACCCTGCTGGGCAGCCTGGTCGGCCTGCACGCCCCCGACTCCGGCACCGTCCGGGTCAACGGCCTCACGCCGCACAAAGCCCGCCCGAAGGACCTGATCCGCTCCGTCGGCCTCGTCCCGCAGGACCCGCGCGACCTGCTGTACGCCGAGACCGTCGCGGCCGAGTGCGCCTCCGCCGACCAGGACGCCGGCGCCGAACCCGGCACCTGCCGGACCGTTCTGGCCACCCTGCTCCCCGGCGTCGACGACCACTGCCACCCCCGCGACCTCTCCGAGGGCCAGCGCCTCACCCTCGCCCTCGCCGTCGTGCTCGCCGCCCGCCCCCCGGTGCTCCTGCTCGATGAACCCACCCGCGGCCTCGACTACGCCGCCAAGGCCCGCCTGGTCGACATCCTGCGCACGCTCGCCACCGAGGGCCACACCGTCCTGCTCGCCACCCACGACGTCGAGCTCGCCGCCGAACTCGCCCACCGCACCGCGGTCCTCGCCGAGGGCGAGATCGTCGCCGACGGCCCCACCTCCGAAGTCGTCCTCGCCTCCCCGACCTTCGCCCCGCAGACCGCGAAGATCCTCCCCCCGTACCTCACCGTCCCCGAAGTCGCCGCCGCGCTCAGGGAGTTGCCATGACCTCCCGGGAACTCGCCCGCCCCGTCCCGCTCGGGCGGCGCTCGCTCGTCGCGCTCGCCCTGGTCTCCGCCGTCGGCGTCGCCGCGTTCGGCTGGCCGCTGCTCGCCGCCCGCGACTCCGACCTGGTCGGCCACTCCACCGACGCGCCGTGGCTGTTCGCCCTGCTGCTGCCGCTGCTGCTCGCCGTGCTGGTCGCCCAGCTCTCCGAGGGCCGCAACGCCACCGGCGCACCCGGCCTGGACGCCAAGGCCGTCGCCATGCTCGGCGTCCTCGCCGCCGCCGGCGCGGCCCTGCGCCCGCTCGGGGCCGGCACCGCGGGACTGGAGCCGATGTTCTTCCTGATGGTGCTCTCCGGACGCGCCCTCGGCCCCGGCTTCGGCTTCGTCCTCGGCGCGCTCTCCATGTTCGCCTCCGGCCTGCTCACCGGCGGCGTCGGACCCTGGCTGCCGTTCCAGATGCTCGCCATGGGCTGGGTCTGCCTCGGCGCCGGACTCCTCCCCGGCGCCGCCCGCCTGCGCGGCCGGCCCGAACTCCTGCTCCTCGCTCTCTACGGCGTCCTCTCCGCCATCGGCTACGGCGTGGTGATGAACCTCCAGGGCTGGCCCTACATCGGCGGCCTGGCCACCTCGATCTCCTTCGTCCCCGGCGACCCCCTCCCCGCCAACCTCACCCGCTTCGCCCTCTACTGCCTCACCACCTCCCTCGGCTGGGACCTCCCCCGCGCCGCCCTCACCGCCGTCCTCTGCCTCACCGTCGGCGGCCCCCTCCTGCGCACCCTCCGCCGCGCGACGCGCCGCGCGGCCTTTCACTGATTCGTGCAGGTCACGTCCTTGGCGGGCAGCCGGCCCGTGGTCAGGTAGCGGGTGAAGGCGCCGTCCGCGCAGGACGGGCCGGCCACCACCACGCCGTGGCCCTCGCCACCGGCGACCGTGACCATCCGGGAGCCGTGCAGGGCCCGCCGCATGCCCTGGGCCATGGCGAGCGTCGCCTGCGGGTCCCACTGGTTCTGCACGATCAGCGCGTCGACCTCGTTGTTGACCACGGTCGCCGGCTCGACGGCCGCCGACTTCCAGAACGCGCACGGCTGGACGTTCGCCCCGAAATCACCCGCCAGCGGGTACCTGGCCCGGTCGGCGATCGCGTCGCGGCGGTACTGCTCGGGGTCGCGCGGCCAGCTCCGGGTGTCGCCGCAGAACACCGCCCAGGTGACGGCCGTCATGTTGTCGTCCACGACGACCGGCGGGACGCCCGGCACGGCCGGCCCGCCCGCGGCCGCGGCCTTCAGCGCGACGATCCACGGGGTGACGGCCTCGACCTGCACGAACGCGCGGTACCCCGAACGGATCGCGGCGCCGTCCAGCCCCTTCCCGTCGTCGGTCGGAACGGGCGTCCGGTCGGCACGCTCCACCAGCTCCCAGTACGTCTTCCGCACCTCCGCAGCCGAGGCCCCCAGCCCGTACGTGGCGTCACGCTCGGCGGCCCACTCCGTCCACCGGGTGAACGCGAGTTCGGCCGCCGCCGACCAGCCCCGGAACGAATCCCGCCAGGCGAGCTTCGGATCGAGCGCGCTGTCGAGCACGATCCGGTCCGACCGCTGCGGGAACATCTGCGTGTAGACGGCGCCCAGGTACGTCCCGTACGAGTACCCGAAGTAGGAGATCCGCCGCTCGCCCAGCACCGCCCGGACGATGTCCATGTCCCGCGCCGTGTTGCGGGTGGTGATGTGCGGCAGCACGTCCCCCGCCTTCGCCCAGCACTTGTCGGCCACCGACCGGGCCCGCTCCACATCCTTCCCGAACGTGGCCGCGCTGTACGGATGTTGGATGCTCCGCTCGTCCTCCGTCAGATCGCAGCCGATCGGCGAACTCCGCCCGACCCCGCGCGGATCGAACCCGACCAGGTCGAACCGCGCCCGCACCTCCGCCGGCAGCATCGGCTCGAACTCCACCGGCATCGTCAGCCCCTGACTGCCCGGCCCCCCGGGGTTCATCAGCAGCACCCCGTGCCGCTCCTTCGCACTGGCCGCCTTGACCCGCGATATCGCGATCTCGATCATCCGGCCCGCGGGCTTCCCGTAGTCCAGCGGCACCTTCACCTTCGCGCACTCGAACGACGGCAAGCCGCCCATCTCGCAATGCTCCCAGCGGAGTTCCTGCTGCGCGTACCGCTGCAGCGGATCCCCCGCCGCGAACGCCGTCGCCGGAGTGAGCGCCGCCAGCACGGCCGTCAGCAGCAGAATCGTTCGCCCGTTTCGCAGAACCATGCCAGCCCTCTGTGCGGAATCAGTACCTCGAATTGCCTCCAGTCTCCGATCCGCCACCCCCGCTCCACGTACGGCCGCAGGATGGACCCGGCCTCCAACCTGCGGCGTACAACCCGGCACTGACGTCACGCCACACTCCCACCCGCGATCATCCGCTTGCCTCTCCCCCAGGGGCAGAGTGCACAGTGGCCCCGTGCAAGAGGAACTGATCAGCATCGGGGAACTCGCGGCCAGAACCAGGCTCAGCCTCAAGGCCCTACGGCTCTACGGCGACCGCGGCCTGCTGCCACCCACCGAGACCGATCCGCGCACCGGCTTCCGCCGCTACGGCCCCGCCCAGGTCGAACGCGCCCGCCGCATCGCCCTGCTGCGCGCCACCGGCATGCCGCTCGCCCTCATCGCGACCGTCCTCGACTCCCGCAGCCCGGAGCCGGCCGCACTGCTCGCCGCGTACTGGCGCGAACAGGAATCCGCCCACCTGGCCCGCCGGGACGCGGTGGGCTACGCCCGAGACGTCCTCACCGGAAGGAACCCCACCATGGACGAGATCGCCGAACGCGAAGTCGCAGAGCAGAAAGTCCTGTTCGCCCGGCGCCACGTCACCGCCGCCGACCTCCCCGACTTCCTCGCCTCATCGACCGAACTGCTCCTCTCCCACCTCCGCGAGACCGGAGCATGCCTGTCCGGACCGATCTTCGCGGTCTACGACGGCCTGGTCAGCGAGGACTCCGACGGCCCCGTCGAACTCTGCGCCCCCACCCAGAACGCCGTCGAACCCACCCCGCAGATCGGCATCCGCATCGAACCCGCCCACCGCGAGGCCTACCTCACCCGCACCAAGAACCAGGCAGGCTTCGCAGCCATGGCCGCCGCCCACGACGCCCTCGGCACCTGGCTCACCGAACACGGCCACACCCGCAGCGCCGCCAACCGCGAGATCTACTACCCGAACTGGCCCACCGCCGCCCCGGACGACCACGTGGCGGACATCGCCATCCCGTTCACGTAGGCCGGCCTCCCCCCGATGACCGGCCCCGCTTCCCTACCTACGCCTTCGGCCCGGCCGACTGCACCACCTCGAACGACCACACCGACGACCCCGTCGCCGCCGGCTTCGGCCGGTCGCCGCCACCCTGGTGCGCCGCCTTCATCGGACCCTCCATCCACGCCTGGAACGACTCCTCGTCCCGCCACCGCGTGTACACCAGGTACTGGTCCGTCCCCTCCACCGGCCGCAGCAGCTCGAACCACTCGAACCCGTCCGCACCCTCCACGGCCCCGGCCCGCGACCCGAACCGCTGCTCCAACACCTCCCGCTGCTCAGCAGGAACAGTCAGCACATTGATCTTCACAACGCTGCCCACACGACACCCCTTGAGTTGCACGGTCAGCCGGAATGGCGACCTCACCTTGATCACGCGCGAGCAGCCCTCGTACGAACGACAGCGCAAGCGACGTGAGGACGACTCCAAGGCATCGCCCTAGGCCCAGCGTACGAATACTGAGGCGCCTACGTACTCCCGGGGCCTGATGGGCGGGTCACGGACGGCTCTCGCGGTAGGTGGCCCACAACTCTCCGCTACCGTCGGACAGCCGGTCATGCCCGAAGCGCTCGGACTCACCCAGGACGCGAAGCACTTCAAGGTGCAAGTCACCATCCATGGGCGCTACTCGGAACCTGAGCTGTACGCCGCCGGCCACCTGCGACACCCGCACCTGCTCGCCCGTCAGAGCTACGAACTGAGCAGCCGCGTCCCAGGCACGATCGAGAGCACCCGTCACCGCGCCAGGGCCGTACGCTCCGGTGGGGCCAGATCCTCAAGTGAGGTAACACCCTCCCGCCCGTCCCACAGGTGGCGGACGAACACCCCGCACTCATGGACGGCCATCACGCGCACGTCTCCGCCCGAGCGCCGGTCGTGGGCCGATTGCCCTTCCTGAGGCTCCCACTGATCAGTGGTCACACGCTCCACTCCCCTGCGACGACGTAGACCCCGTCGCTCGGCAGCGCCGGCCTCACCCCGTGGTCGGCAAGTACACGGGCCACGAATCGCTGGGATCGGCCGTCGATGAGTCGGCCCGTCAGCCTGGCGTACTCCGTCAACACGTCGGCGAGCGCGCGAGCTGTGGCGGCGCTGCACCCCCCAAGGGAGACGTGAGCGCCGACGCTCAGGCCACGCCCACTCGTCACCGGCATCACGTTGGGCTCTGTCGGCAGTCCCGCGAGTCGCCACGCCGTCTCTACGGCGTCCGCTGCTTCCTCCGCCTCCGCGCGATAGGCACATCTCCGCGCCGTGTCGCTCTCCACCGCTGCCATCGTTGCTCCAAGTCACCTCGTGCTCGACTTTCCGTGACCAGCGTCGGCATTGGTCGGTAACCTGGACAGAGTTGACGGCACAGCAACTGCGCTGCTGAAACAGGGATATGACGTATGGCCAGTCCGAAGGACCTCGATCCGTCCGCCTCCCCGAGCGCGTTCTACGGAGCGGAGGTTCGACGCCTCCGCGAGGCAAAGGGGCTGTCCCAGAGCGGGCTGGGGGAACTGGTCTACTGCTCCGGTGCGTACATCGGCCAGATCGAAAGTGCGGTCAGGAGGCCGCAGGAAGATCTCTCGGAACGGCTCGATGCGGCCCTGGGCACCGGAGGCCACTTCGCGCGCCTCTTCCCCATGGTGACCCGCACACGGCATGCCGCCCACTTCGCTCCGGTTGCCGAGCTTGAGTCGCAGGCCAAGACGATCTCCCATTACGCCCCAACGCTGGTGACAGGGCTGTTGCAGACGGCTGCCTATGCGCGCGCCGTTGTCCGAGCAGCCAAGCCGTTCGCCTCAGCCGTCGCGGTGGATGACGCGGTGGCGGCCAGGCTTGAACGGGCCCGTGTCCTGACCGATCCAACAGCACCTCTGTTGTGGGTGATCCTCCACGAATCAGTGATCCGAACGCCTGTCGGTGGCGAACATGTGATGGCCGAACAACTGCGCCATCTCTTGACGCTGGCCGGGATGGGCAAACTCCTGGTTCAGGTACTGCCGTTCAGCGCGGGGGCACACGCCATGGTGGCAAGCTCGGTCTTCCTCATGACGTTCGCCGAGGCTCCGCCCGTGGCGTACGTCGAGAGCCTGCACTCGGGGCAGTTGCTCGACGATCCGGCCGTGGTCGCCCTTTGCGAGAGGTCATACGATCTAGCCAGGGCCGTCGCGCTGTCGCCGGAGGCGTCCCTGGCCCTGATCAAATCGGCGGCGGAGGAGTACGCACATGAGTGAAGGGCCTGACCTCAGCGCCTCCAAGTGGCGCAAATCGTCCTACAGCGATGGCGACGGCGGGGAGTGCATCGAAGTGGACGATGCCAACCCGGGAATGGTCCGGGACTCCAAAGACCCTGACGGCCCCCGCCTGACATTCTCCGCTGAGGTGTGGCAAGCGTTCGTCGCCAAGGTCAAGGCCGGACAGTTCCCCACCCCCTGACAGCTGCACGGGCTCGACACAGCTCCGGACCGGGCAACCTCCGGAGCTGATTTCCTATATGGGTGGCTTGACACGCCGAAACAACTGCAACGAGAACGCCCCGCCGGCAACAGGGAAACCAGCGAGGCGAACCGCAGACGCGCCGACCTACAGAACGCCCTCGCCCGGCTTGTCGAGCCAGCCGGCCGTGGTCACGGTGCCGGTCGAACGCTTCTCCCCGGCAGCCGCGAAAACGTCTCCACCGGCCGCCGACGCACGATGCTCCTCGTGGCCGATCCACGCCTTCGCGGCGCCCGGGGCCCCGGCCTGGACGGCCTGGGACGGAACGCCGTCGGACGACTTCACGCCCGCGTCGGCGAGCGCCACACTGGCGCCGAGACTGAACAGCGCAGCTGCCGCCGCGACAACTACTGCACGCTTGATCACGATGGTTCTCCAGGACCTCGAAGGAGTCAGTGCTCCGAGTAGACCGGCCCAAGATGGACGTTTGATCGACGCCCGACCCGCGGCCACGAAGGTCGTCCTTGATCGAGGTTCCCGGGTTCGTCACCCCCTGCGGATGCGCTCGATCAGCCGACGACCAGCTCCCACCTGACCTCCCCGTCCTCCCACTTGTCGGTGGGCACGAGTCCGGCCGCAATCGCGACGGCGGCCGACGCCGCGTGCTCGGGGTGGATGTGGGCCACGACCGTGCGCACCGGGAGCTCCCGGATCCGGGCGACGAGGCCCCGGGCCGCTTCGGCGGCAATGCCGCGCCGCTGCCAGGCCGTTCCCACCACCCAGGCGATCTCCGCCGCCGCCCCGCGCTCGTCGGTGGTGACCGTCGCCTGGACCGTCCCCACCAGGCAGTCGTCGTCACGGAGCCGGATCACCCAGTTGCACCAGGACTCCCCAGGGTCGGGCGAACCGGCCACCCACCGCTCGTAGCGCGCTCGCAGAACCTCCGCGCTGTCCGGCGCACCACCGATGAACGCGTGCAGGCCGGGATCGGCCAGCACGACGGCCATCTCCTCGGCATGCTCGACCCGCAGGGGCAGCAGGTCCAGTCGGTCGGTGCGGATCTCTTCGGGCTCGAACTGACTCACGCTGCCTCCGGGTTGGGATGTCCGACGAGTATCCGACTGACCGCCCACCCCCGAACAATGGGGGCTCCAACAGCACGGCGACGTCATCGCCCTCCCCACGGACTCCGCACTCACCAGCCGCTGCGCAGGTTCGGCCCGTTCCTGCTCGTCGAACGCCCAGTGCGGCAGGGCCTCGTTCCCGTAGTGGGTGGTGCAGCCCACGACCCCGGCCGTTTCGTGCTCCAGCGATCGACACGCCGGTGCGGCCCCGACACCTTGTCTCGTGGTGCCGGGGCCTCCATCAAGGGCCGGGTCAGGCCTGGTCGGACGGGATCTGCTTGATCTCGTTGACGACGGCGCGCTTCGTGACGGCGGCGGTGACGAGGACCGTGCCGGGCTTGGTCACGACCTGGCCCGGGGCCGGTGTGCCGACCTGGACGGTGCGCTCGCCGAGGAAGGCGAACGTCGACTTGTCGAAGATCCACTCGGAGCGCTGGCCGTTGGACTCCTTGGTCCGGGCCACCGCGACCCCGTGGCGACCGATGGCGTCGACCGCGTCGTCCACCACGACCACGCCGGGGATCTTGGCGGCGGCCTTGTAGAGCGCGGACATGACCGGGGCCGGGAGGTAGGTGTCGCGGAGGAGCGTGCCGATGGCAATGAACGCCTCCGCGTCCGGACCACCCTGGCCTTCGTACGCGATCTCCTCGCGGATCTTCTTCAGCAGCGCGTCGGGGTCGGTGGGGAGGGAGGCCAGGTACTCGTAGGTCGGCCATTCGAGACGTCCGATTCGCAGCAGCTCCAGCTCGGCGTCCACGTGCTGCTGGGGCTCGGACAGCCAACCCCGGTGGTTGTCCGACGTCCACATCCGACGGGTGTGAAGGGGGGTGTCGAACGGGGTGGGCTTCCCGTCGACGTCCTTCACGTTGATGCCGGCGACCTGCGACTCGAGGTAGACGTACTGACCCGGACGCACCGCCGGGCTCGGGGCCTCCGCGGCGGCCAGCGAGATCCGGTTGAGCAGCTGGACGGCTCCCTTCTGGTCGCCGTTGCCGATGTCGCCGGTCAGGGCCGGGCCGGCGGCGGGCCGGGCCGCGTGGTCCTGCGGGATCAGGACCGCTCCGGCCGCCACGGCGCCCGCGAGGGCGAACCCCGCCGCGGGCAGCAGGATCGCGCGGCGCAGGAACGGGTTCCGTCGTACGGGGGCGGGAACGGCGTTGTTGAGGTCTTCGTGGATCTGGGCCATCAGTTGCTCCTTGTGGAACTGGTGGCGGCCCGCCGGCAGATTCCGCTCCGCGGTCGGCCGGAGGCCGTCGGTCTCCGGCCGGTCAGCCGGGTGCGGCTGGGAGGGGCTGGCGTTCATCGGTGTCCTTCCGGTACGGGCCGGACCGCGATTGCGCGGTCCCTCTCTGTCTGTCGGCTGCGGCGGGTGAGTTCCCGTCTTTCTGTCGCCAGTTCGGCGTGGGCGAGCTTGCGCAGTTTGGTGCGGGCGCGGGAGAGGCGGGAGCGGACGGTCCCGACGGGCACGCCGAGCGCCTCGGCGGCCTCGGCGTACTCCAGGCCTTCCCACAGGCACAGGATCAGCACCTCCCGCTCGGCCCGCCGCAACGCCCCGATCGCGGTGACGGTGGCGGCGATCCGCCGCCGGTCGTCCACCTGCCCGACCACTTCCTCGGCGTGGTCGGGCATCTCCACCACCGAGGGCCCGGTCGCGGCGAGCGCGGCGGCCGCAGCGCGGTAACGCCGGTTGCTGCGACAGTGGTTGCGCGCGAGGTTCGTCGCGATGCCCAGCAGCCACGGCCGCAGCGACCCGCCCTCCTCGGCCACCCTGTCCCGTAACCGCCACGCCTCCATGAACGTCGCCGACATGACGTCCTCGGCGACCGACCAGTCCGCGGTCAGCCGGAACGCGTGGTTGTAGACAGTCCGGGCATACCGGTCGAACAGCTCCCCGAATACGTCCGGGTCCCCGGCCCGCACCCGGGTTCGCATATCTGTGATCACTCCTATGAGCTGTCCGGCACCCGCCCACGGGTTCCCGTGACGCCCGTCTCGCCCGCCCCTCCGGACGAATATTCGCGAATCCGCGTCCTGTCCCGCCGGATGCCCGGGCATTCTGAGGCCGACCGCCCACAGGAGGGAAGCACAGACATGACCCGTCGCCTGCGCTACATCGGGAGCAACTCGGGGCACAGCGGATGCCCGACGCTGTACGAGGACGAGGAGACCGGGCAGGTGATCGTGCAGGGCGACCTCGTCACGGACCCGGCGGAAGTGGCCCAGTTCCGCAACATCAAGCCCGGCGAGGGATTTGTGACCGTGCCCCGCGTCCTGCTCGCGGACTTCGCGCCGCGTGCCGCCGAGCGCGAGCCCGTGATGATCAGCTACGACGAGTTCGAGTCGATGTTCCAGACCTTCCAGCACACGGCATTCCGGCTGGAGACCCGCCGCCAGTACCGGTCCGACGAGCAGACCGAGACCTACCGCCGGTTCGTCGCCGGTGAGGACCCCGGCTGGGACATGGACAACGACTGGGCCCGCAACCGCAGTGCGCAGTCCGCGCAGGGCAAGCGGTTCGAACGGGTGCGGATCATGGACAACCCGCCGACCCTCGGCCAGCGTTACCTGCTCGACAACGCCGAACAGATCGGCACGGTGGGCGAGGACGTCCGCTACCTGTGGCGGGAGGATGCCGACCGGCTGGGCCTTCCTCTGGAGGACGCCTGGGTGTTCGACTCCCGGGTGATCGCGCTGCTGCACTTCGACGCCAACGACGTGCTGACCGAGATCGAGGTGATCACCGACCCGGTCCGGGTCAACCGCGCCTGCCAGGAGCGGGACGCCGCCTGGCACTTCGCCGTGCCGCACCGCGAGTTCCGGGCTGGGGTACCGTCCGGCGAGTGACCACCGATTTCCAACAGGCCCGTTACGCCCTCGGTCTGCGGCTCCGCGAGCTGCGGACCAAGGGCGGTCTCACAGGTCGCCAACTGGCCGAACAGCTCGGATGGACGCAGTCCAAGGTCAGCAAGCTGGAGACCGGCCGCCAGACGGCCACCCACGAGGACCTTCGGGCCTGGGCGGACGGCGTCGGGCAGCCCGAGGCAGCGGCCGAGCTGTCGGCCAGGCTTCGCACCTTCGAGACGCAATCCCGTTCCTGGCGACGGCAGTTGGCCGCCGGTCATCGGCCGGTGCAGGACCGGCTGACGGTCGAATACGAGCGTTCGTCCGCCACAAGAGCCTGGCAGAACGCGATGGTCGTCGGCTTGCTCCAAACCCCGGACTACGCACGGCACATCTTCGAGGCCTACACCGCCCTCCACCGCTCCCCCCGCGACATCGACGAGGCAGTGCAAGCCCGAATCCGCCGCCAGGAGTTGCTGTACCGGCGCGGCAAGCGCTTCCACATCGTCATGTGGGAGGCCGCGCTCCGGGCGCGGATCTGCCCGCCGGGCGTGATGGCTGCCCAACTCGACCGTCTCAGCGGCGTGATCGGCCTCGACAACGTCACTCTCGGCATCGTGCCGTTCGACGCCCCGGTCGAACTGCCGCCCGCCAACGGCTTCTGGATCCACGACGAACGCCTGGTCATCGCCGAGGACTGGCACGCCGAACTCTGGCTGGACGCCCCCGACAGCGTGGCCCTCTACCTGCGCGTGTGGGAGTCGCTGAACCGTGCGGCCGTCCACGGCGCGGACGCCCAGCGGGTGATCGCCCGGTGCCGTCAAGCGCTGAACAGCAACTGAGCCCAGACCTGCGCCAGTCCGCGAATCCCTCCCTCCCGCAGGGGAATTCCCGAGAATCAGGCGCCCTCCGCCACACTCCCGCCACCTAGCGTGAGCATCGGGACGGAAGCCCGTCCCACCACGCGAGAACAGAGGAGGCACCATGCCCACGTTCGACGGAAAGCACGGCGGCGGCAGCGGCGACGGATCCGGCGGCGGCCAGCAGGACGACAGCAGCAGCGGCAACAAGCACGGCGGCGGTGGCAGCGACGAGGGCGGCAACACCTCCGACGGCCAGGGTCCGGCAGGTCCGGCTGGTCCGGCGGCGGGGCGCTGACGTGGTGACGGCACGCCAGGCAGCGGAGGCCGGTCGCGACCGGCTGGCCTCCGCGCTCATCGCCAACGGCTCGCTGCAGCCCGACTGGTTCGCGGCATACCACGCCGTTCCCCGGCACCTGTTCGTGCCGGACACGGTGTGGCCGGGAATGGCGGACGGGGTGCGGCAGGGCCACGCGGTGAGCCGGAGTCAGGATGCTGCCGCGTGGTGGCGGGCGGTGTACTCGGACGTGCCGTTGACCACGCAGTGGGACGACGGGGCGCACCTCGGCAACTCCAGAGGCACCGCGCCGAGTTCGTCCAGTTCGATGCCCACCATGGTGTTCTCGATGCTCGCGGCGCTGGACGTCGCCGATGGCCACCGCGTGCTGGAGATCGGAACCGGAACGGGCTGGAACGCCGCGCTGCTCTCGCACCGCCTCGGCTCGGCGAACGTCACCACCGTCGAGGTCGACGGGAGCACGGCCACCGACGCCCAACGCCGCCTCGCCCGGTCGGGGTACGCCCCCGTCACCGTGGTGGGCGACGGCGCGGCCGGGCATCCGCCGACTGCGCCGTTCGACCGGGTGATCGCCACCTGCTCGGTGCGGGACGTGCCCCGCGCCTGGATCGAACAGTGCCGCCCGGGCGCGATGATCGTCGCACCCTGGGGGCCGGAGTACGGCGGCGAGGCCGTCGTGAAACTGACGACCCAACCGGACGGCAGCGCCCACGGCGGATTCGCCCGCTCGTCCGCGTTCATGCGGCTGCGCGCCCAGCGCGTGGCCCGCCCGAACAGTCTCGCCTACCTGTCCGCGCCGTGGCCCGCCGACGGCGTCCGGTCCGCCACCACCCTCTCGCCCGACGAACTCGGCGGCTGGGCGGCGATGTTCGCGATCGGCGTCCGGGTGCCGGGGGTGTTTCCGCTGACGGAGCGGTACCCGGACGGGACATACACGCTCTGGTTGCACGACACGGCCGTCACCTCGTGGGCGACGGCCGATTGGGAGCCGGGACGGGCGGAGTTCGAGGTGGTGCAGTCCGGCCCACGCCGGCTGTGGGACGAGGTGGAGGCCGGGTGGCGGTGGTGGGATGCCCGGGGCCGCCCGGGGGTCGAACGGTTCGCGCTGACCGTCGCCCCGGACGGCGCACACGCCGTCCGGCTGAAGCGGTGACGGGAGGTCAGGAGTTGCGCCCCGACAGGGCCAGCGCCCAGGTCAGGCAGGCGAAGGCGGCGGTGGAGGTGATGGCGCGGACGACGTTCCAGCGGACCCAGACGTCTTCGAAGGCGGCGCGGACGGCGGCCGGGTCGGTGAGCTTGTCGGGGGCGCCGGCGGCGGCCAGCTTGTCGTTGAGGGGGACGTTGACGGCGCTGGTGATGACGAACATGGCGAGGTAGAGGACGGCGGCGGCGCCGATCCACAGCAGGACGGTGCGGTTGCCGCCGCGCCATTGGAGGATGCCCGCGGCGACGATGAGCACCAGCGCGCCGAGGAAGCTGATCATGAACCAGCCGTTCAGGATGGCGACGTTGATGCGCTGCATGGTGTCGACGAAGGCCCGGTCCTCGACCTTGGCCAGGCCGGGCATCACCGAGCAGGCGTAGGAGTAGAACAGGCCCGCGCTGAGCCCTGCGGTAATGGTCGCGCCGATCAGCGTCACCGTGCGAAGAACTGCCATGCCGTGAGCCCCCGTTCGTGTGGTCATGACGGACAGTCAACTCACCAGGAGCTCCAAGATCCATGGCCCAGAAGCTCGTTGACATACGTGAGCGTCCACCCGGCCGCACACCTGGCGTCTACGCTGGCGGCCATGGACGCGCTCACCGCACTGCTGACCGGCCCCCGGGCCCAAGGGGCGTTCCTGCTGCGGTCGGTGTTCGACCCGCCGTGGGCGATCCGGATCGAGGACCGGGCGCCGCTGACGGTGCTGACCACGGTGCGCGGCGACGGCTGGATCGTCCCGGACGACGGCCCGCCGGTGCCGCTGCGGACCGGGGACCTGGCGATCGTCCGCGGGCCGGAGCCGTACACCGTCGCCGACCGGCCGGAGACCGCGCCCCAGGTGGTGATCCATCCGGGGCAGGTGTCGACCACCGTCGACGGCGAGCGGATGTGCGAGGAACTCGACCAGGGCGTCCGGACCTGGGGCACCGCCAGGGAGGCAGCGACGGTACTGCTCAGCGGCACCTACCAGCTGCACGGCGAGGTCAGCGGACGGCTGCTGCGCGCACTGCCGCCGGTGCTGCGACTGGCCGCCGAGGAGTGGAGCTCACCGCTGGTGGCCTTGCTGGAGGCGGAGATCGGACGGGACGAGCCGGGCCAGGAGGTGGTGCTGGACCGACTGCTCGACCTGCTGCTGATCTCCGCCCTGCGCTGCTGGTTCTCCCGCGACGCCACCCACGCCCCGGCCTGGTACCGGGCCCACACCGACGCGGTGGTGGGCCGCGCGCTGGTCCTGCTGCACACCGACCCGGCGCGCGCCTGGACGGTGCACGAGCTGGCCGCCGAGACGGGCATCTCACGGGCCGCGCTGGCCCGGCGCTTCACCGACCTGGTGGGCGAGCCCCCGATGGCGTACCTCACCAACTGGCGGCTCGCCCAGGCCGCCGACCTGCTGGCCGAACCGGACGCCACCCTCACATCGGTCGCCCGCCGGGTCGGCTACGGCAGCGGCTTCGCGCTCAGCGCCGCGTTCAAGCGGGTCCGCGGGCTCAGCCCGCAGCAGTTCCGCGAGCAGGCGGGCGCCGCCGCCGGCTGACCGGCACCGGCGGCCCGGCGGCCGGGCCGGGGCGCACCCCGGCCCGGCCGTCCCTGTTGCCCCGTGGGATGGTCCTGCATAATCACTGCGTTCGTTTCCGACCCGAGGAGGACCGGCCGATGCCGGCAGACCGCTGCCCCAGCTGCGGCACCGTAGGGCCGGCCGGCAGCTGCGCGTGTCACGCCTTCTCCCCGGCCGAGCAGACCGCGGTCCTCCCGCCGCTGGACGGCCCGCACCTGGTGCGCCCGTACGTCGCCGACACCCCGGTGCTGATGGAGCCCGGCCACCCGGCCGCCGACCCGTTCGGTACCCAGGTCGGCCCGCCGCCGGTGCAACCGATCACCACCCAGGCCGGCCCACCGCCCGTGCAGCCGATCACCACGCAGACGGTGCCGTTCGTCCCGCCGCAGCCGTCCGCTCCCGGAGCCGTCCCGCCACCGCCGCCCGGCCGGGCGCCGCACGTTCCGCAGGCCGCCGGCCCGTTCGCGCCGCCGGCAGCTCAGTCGGACGCCGCCGCTACACAGCTGCTGCCGCCCGTCCAGGAACAGGGCTCGCCCGCCCCGTTCCAGCTCGGCCGGGTGGTCCCGCCGCCGCCCCAGCCCGAGCCGCCGACCGCGCTGATCCCGCCGATACCCACCGACCCGGGGACGGCGGCCACCGCGCTGATCCCCCCGATACCCGCCGGCCCCGACCCGGCCACCACGCTGCTCCCTCCGGTCCCGGACGGCCCGAAGCCTCCGCCGGCCACCGACCTGGGCCTGTTCGGCTTCCACGACGACGAGTCCGCCGCGCCGGTCAGCCGGACGGAACGCCGTTCGCAGCGGCGGCGCAGCGCCGACCGCAAGCGGCTGGTGATCGCGGGCGGCGCGGTGGGCGTGACGGCGCTGGCCGTGAGCATGGCGATGCTGCTGTCCTCCTCGCCGGACAGCGTCGACCACGCGCTGCCGGCGCCGACCGGCCCGGGGGTGGCCTCCTCCGCCGCGACCACCCCGAGCGCGCCGTCGAGTGGCGAGGCGTCCCCGGACGCGTCCGCGAGCGCGGACAGCCCGTCGCCGACCCGCAGCTCCGCCCGCCCGTCCCAGAGCGTCGCCACCAAGCCGGCGGCCGCCCCGACCACCGCCCCGCCCGAGCCGACGTCCGCGCCCCCGGCCAGCCCGTCGTCCTCGCCCTCGCCCAGCGCGAACCGGACGCTGCGGCGGAACGACACCGGGCCGGACGTGGTGCAGCTTCAGCACCTGCTGATGAAGGCCGCCTGCATGCCCGTCAACTGGCTCGACGGGGACATCACCGACAAATACCAGACGGGGTTCGGCGCCCAGACGCAGAGCGCACTGATGAATTTCCAGTGGAAGTACCGCAGCAAGCTGAAGGGCATCGAGCCGGGCGTCTACGACCCACAGACCCAGGCCCTGTTGCAGGAGGTGGCCCAGAACCCCAAATGCTGAGCCCGGCCGCTGTCCGACGACGCGTCAGCCGGTGATCGCCTTGAACAGGCTGAACCCGGCCAGTGCGATCATCGCCAGCGCGGCGATCCGCACGATGACCTTCATCGGCACGTGCCGCAGCAGCTTCTGCCCGCCGACGATGGCGATGCCGCCGACCGCGCACAGCGCCAGCCAGGAGCCCAGGCCGACGGCCAGCGGATCGGCGTACTTGGCGGCCAGGTTGGCGGTCATGATCTGGGTGAGGTCGCCGAACTCGGCGACGGCGACGATCACGAAGCTGGTACCGGCGACCTTCCAGAACGAGTTGTTCGCGGGTTCCTTGGCCTCGCCCTCCTCGTCCTCGTCCTCCTTGTGCCAGAGCAGCATGCCCGCGCCGACCAGGAACAGGACGCCGGACACGCCTTCCACCCAGCGCTGCGGCAGCAGGGCCAGCAGGCTGCCGGCGACCAGGGCGAGCGCGACCTGCAGGGCGAACGCGGCGGCGATGCCCGCGAACACGTAGCTCGCCCGGTACTTGGTGCCGAGGACCAGGCTGGCCAGGGCGGTCTTGTCCGGCAGTTCGGAGAGGAAGATGATGCCGAACGTGAGCGCGGCGATGGTCAGGCTGTTCATCGGATCCGGGGGTCTTTCGGTCTCGTTGCCGCCGGCCCCGGGCACCCGTGGAAGGGGACGCCTCGGCCCGGCAGCACTGGTTCATGGTCACAGCGCTGCGGCCGAAGGTCTCGCCGACACCCCGTGAGGTGCCCCGGGCGCCGGGCTCGTCCGCGGGGGGACGGGCCGGTATGTCGACGGTCCGGTGGAGGGCTACTCCCCTTCAACAACCCGGCGAGTTTACCGGCTGCCGCCCGGGCCGCCGACCAGTCCCCGGCCGACCAGTTCCAGCACGGCGGTGACCGCGACCGCCTCCACCGCCAGCAGCGCGACCAGCACGAACAGTTGCACCGCACCGGCCTGGACGGGCGTCGCGCCGCCGAGCAGCATGCCGACGAACGCGCCGGGCAGGGTGACCAGTCCGACGGTGCGGGTCTGGTCGAGGGCGGGCACCAGCGAGGTCGCGGCGGCGGTCCGGCAGATCTCCAGCCGGGCATCGCGCTCCTCGAAGCCGAGGGCCAGCGCGGCCTCCACCTCGCCGTGCCGGAGCCGCAGTTCGTCCAGCGCCCGCCGCCCGGCCAGCGACGTCGCGGTGAGCGCCCCGCCGATCAGGATGCCCGCCACCGGGATCACACTCAGGCCCTTCGGCGGCAGCAGCCCGGTGACGGCCAGCAGGAGCAGCACCGGCAGCACTCCGGCGGCGATCGGCACCGCCGCCCACGCCCACTCCCACCGCCCGCCGCGCCCGTCCCGGCCCTCGCCCATCCGTCGGCCCGCGGTGCGCACGGCGACGGCGAACATCAGCAGCACGAACAGTGCGGACGCCCACAACGAACGCACCACCCAGGCGATCACCAGCGCGACGGCCGCCAGCTGCACGGCCGCCCGCGCCCCGGCGCGCAGCACCGCCCGCCCGTGCCCGAGCCCGCCCCGTCCGGCGACCAGCGCGGCCACCGCGAGCAGCACCGCGCACGCCACACCGAGCGGCCAGGTGACCGGCAGCAACTGCGAACCCCCGCCTGCGGAAAGCAACTTCACCTCAGATCCAACTGGTGAACCACATCCGCGCACGCCACTCGGACATCGGGATCACCTCCGCCGTGTACAGCGGATAGAAGTACGCGAAACAGCCGACGATCGCCAGCACGATCAGCCCGGCCCCGGCCGCGCCCCACCGTCGTCGGCGTGGCGGACTGCCCTCCGGCCCGAGCATCGCTCCGAGCAACTGCGCCACGGCCAGGCAGAGGAACGGCACCAGCAGCACCATGTAGAAGGAGAAGGTCGTCCGCCGCTGGTACTGGAACCACGGCAGGTAGATCGCGGCGACGCCGGCCAGGATCGCGCCGGAGCGCCAGTCCCGCCGGAAGAACCACCGGTACAGCGCGTACGCCAGCGCGAAGCACGCCGTCCACCACAGGAACGGGGTGCCGAGCGCCAGGATCTGGCTCGCGCAGCCCTCGGCGGAGTGGCAGCCGTGCTGCCCGTCCGGCACCTGCTGCCAGTACATGGACACCGGTCGGCCCTGCACCAGCCAGCTCCACGGGTTCGACTGGTAGGTGTGCGGGGACGACAGGCCGGTATTGAAGTCGTACATCTGCGCGTGGTAGTGCCACAGGCTGCGCAGCGGCGCCGGCACCCAGCTCATCGACACCTGCGGCAACGGGATGTCCACCAGCGGCGTCCGCGCCGGGGACAGCCCGGCCCGGCCGTCCGCCCACTGCCGACCGTAACCGCCCGTGGTCGCCAGCCAGCCGCTCCACGCCACGACGTACACCACCAGCGCACTGCCCACCATGGACAGCGCGGCCGGCCACAGATCGCGCCGCAGCATCGCCCGCCACGCCCGGTGCGCACCGGCCGCCCGCCGCCCCGCCTGGTCCCACAGCAGAGCGAGGACGGTGAACACCGCCAGGATCTGCAAGCCGTTCCACTTCACCGCAGACGCCGCCCCCAGCAGTACCCCGGCACCCACCCGCCACGGCCGCACCCCCAGCCGCACCTCGTCCCCGGCCCGCCCGCCCTCCGCCCACGCCGCCCGCAACAGCCCGCGGACGCGGTCACGGTCGATCAGCAGACAACCGAACGCGGCGAGCACGAAGAACGCGGAGATGCCATCCAGCAGACCGACCCGGCTCATCACGAACTGCAGCCCGTCCACACCCATCAACAGCGCCGCGACGCACCCCAACAGCGTCGAGCGGAACAACCGCCGCCCGATCCTGGCCAGCATCAGCACACTCACCGAGCCCAGCACGGCCACCATGATCCGCCAGCCGAACGGGTGCAGACCCCAGAAGTGCTCCCCCACCGCGATCACCCACTTGCCGAGCGGCGGATGCGCGACGAACGCCGGCGCCTGGCTCAGCGGGATCACCTGCGGCACCCCGAGAATCAGCTGATTCGCGTTGTCCGGCCAGACCGCCTCGTAGCCCTGCTGCAGCAGCGACCACGCGTCCTTCGGGTAGTACGTCTCGTCGAACACGAACGCATTCGGATACCGCAGCCCCCATAGCCGCAGCACCCCCGCGAACACCGCCACCCCAACAGGCCCCCACCACCGGAACCGGTCCCGCCCCACCGCGACCCCCACGACCGCCCGCCGCGACTCGACCGCCAGCGCCATACCCGCCCCGTCCGCCCGCCAGTTGACGACATGTCCGCAATGTCCCGATCCTAGCGGCCGCGAAAGGCAGGCGAGCGCGAAGACAGGGGCGCGTGGGGGCACCTCCCAGCCCGCTAGGGCTGGGGGAGAACTGCGCGAAGGGGAACGCACCCACGGGAAAGATCGCGACTCCCGACGATGACATGCACGTGCGGGCGACCCAGCAGCACTTCCGCCACAAGCCTCCCGGCTACCGTTTGACCCTCGACCAGGTCGAGGCATGAGTGTCTACCGCGTGGAGAACAGAATGCGCAGCATCGGCGAACTGGCCCGCGCCAGCGGCCTGAGTGTCAGCGCCCTGCGGTTCTACGACGGCGCGGGCATCTTCGTCCCGGCCGCCGTGGACCCGCACTCGGGGTACCGCTGGTACGCGGACGAGCAGCTTCCGGACGCCCGGCTGCTCGCCCGCCTACGCCGGGTCGGAATGCCGCTGGCAGGTCTCACCCGGGTACTGACCGGCACCCCGGCCGAGGCCCGTGCCGAACTGGACGCGCACTTGCGCCGGCTGGAGGACGGCCTGTCCGATGCCCGCCGTGAGCTCTCCACTGTCCGTGCACTGCTCGACTCGAGGGAGTTCCCCATGCCGCAGACCCGACTGACCGTCCCCGCCGCCCGCCTCGCCGCCGCGCTGGACGCAGTCCGTTTCGCCGCCCCGTCCGACACCGCCCTGCCCGCCGTGGCGGGGATCTTCCTGGACGCGGAGGACGGCGTCCTGCACCTGGTCGCCACCGACCGCTACCGGCTGGCGGTCGCCGACTGCCCGGCTACGCTGGACGGCCCGGCCGCCTCCGCTCTCCTGCCGACGGCTCTCGCGGATGCCGCCCGGGCCCTGCTCGCCGACGCCGACGAAGCCGAACTCGTGCTGGACGGGGCACAGTTCACCGTCCGCGCGGCCGGCCGCGAGCTCTCCGGCGAGCGCGCCGACCACGACTTCCCGGACTACCGCCGCCTGCTGCGCCTGGAGCCCACCCACCGCCTGACCCTGACGGCCGACCAGCTGCACAGCATGCTCGCCACCGCCGAGCCGTCCACCGCGACCCGCACCCAGGACGGCATCGACTTCCCCGTCACCGCCGTCACCGCCACCGCCGCCGACGCCCTCCCGGGCACCTCCCCCGCCGAGCTCCTGGTCCACGTCAACCGCGACTTCCTGCTGGAGGCGGTCGGCGGCGCCGACCAGCTGGTCCTCGAACTGACCGGCCCCATCGCCCCGTTGGCCATCCGCTTCCCGTCCCGCGAGGACACCTTCTCGCTCCTGATGCCCACCCGCCGCTGACCGCGCCGAACGCGAAAAAGGCCGCCCACCCGGGGAGATTCCCGAGTGGGCGGCCGGCGGCACGTCAGGCCACCGCCTCCAGCTCCCGCAGCTCGCGCTGCGGCACGTTCAGCACCCGGACGTTGTCCTGCGCGGGCGTCAGGAAGCCGCGCAGGCGGAAGGCCAGGGCGACGATCAGCAGGGTGCAGAAGGCCATCGAGGCCAGGTAGAGCGGCCAGGTGCCGGAGCCGACCAGCAGGACGCCGACGGCGGGGCCGACCGCGACGGCGGTCTGCTTCACCAGGGCGTAGCCGGAGTTGTAGGTGCCGAGCAGCCGGGCCGGGGCGAGGTCCGCGACGATCGGGCCCATGGTGGGGGCGAGCAGGGACTCGCCCACGCCGAACAGGGCGTAGATCGCGACGATGGCGACGGTCGCGGCCATCTGGTCCTCGCGGATCAGGCCGGCCACCAGGGCCATGCCCCAGGCGGCGAGCCAGACCACGCCGGCGGCGGCCATCGCGGTGGTGCGGCGGCGGCGCTCGGTGATCCGGACGACGAACATCTGCAGCAGCACGATGGTCAGCGCGTTGGCGCCGATCGCCAGGCCCAGCGTGGAGGGCGCGAGGCCGACGGTGGAGGTGGCGAATGCGGCGACGCCGGACTCGAACTGGCCGTAGCAGGTGAAGAAGATCAGCCCGGCGAGCAGGCACAGCCGCAGCATCGCCTTGTCGGCGACCAGCGTCCGCAGCCCGCCGTTCCTGCCGGCAGCGGCCGCGGCGGCCGGCTCGACCTCCGCGTCGGGCATCTTCGCGGTGCCGGTGACGGCGGCGAGGCCGAGGAAGGTCAGCGCCTCGATGGTGAACAGCCTGGTCATGCTGGCCGGGTCGGCGGTGTGGGCGATCAGGCCGCCGACCAGCGCGCCGACGCCCATGCCCAGGTTGACCAGGGTGAACTGCAGCGCGAAGGCGCGGGAACGCTCGGCCTTGCGGGTGCAGCGGACGATCATCGTGGCGAGCGCGGGCTGGCAGGTGGTGACACCGGCGCCGAACAGGAAGGAGGAGATCAGCAGCGTGGGCGTGCTCGCGGCCTGGCCGAAGGCGAACGCACCGGATGCGGCCATCGCCGTGCCGGCGAGCAGCACCGGGCGCGGGCCGTACCGGTCGATGCCGCGGCCGGTGAGCGGCAGCACGGCGAACGCGGCGAGCGCGAACACGGTGAACACCGCGCCGGCCGCCACGGAGCCAAGGCCACGCACCTTGTCCACGTACACGAACATGTACGGCAGCGTGAAGCCGCTGCCGAACGCGCTGAGCGCGTTGCCGATCTGGACGCGACGCAGTCGGCCGCCCCACTCCTTCACTTGGCACCCCTCGAAGACTCCGAAAGCCGGCCCCTGTGGCCGTCACTTCAACCCGTAAGATTTCAGAGCTAAAGTCTAAGCATAGAAACCTTAACGCGTCAAAGGCTTAACAGCTGCACGATGCGTGGAACAATGACCCCATGAGCGCACGCAGAGCGGAGCCCGACTCCGCCACCGAACTCGGCATCGCCGAACAGGTGGCCCTCTACCAGCGGGAGTTCCCCACCGTGGACCCCCAGGTGGAGACCATCGTCTCCACCCTCTCCCGGCTCAACCGCCGGATGAACGTGGCCTACAGCCGCCAGCTGGCCACCCTCGGCATCACCAACGCCGAGTGGGAGGTGCTCAAGGCTCTGGTGTTCAGCGGCAGTCCGTACCGGCTCGGCCCGGGCGAGCTCGCCAAGCGGCTCGGCCTGACCCCGGCCGCGATGACCCACCGGATCGACCGGATGGTCAACGACGGCCTGGTCACCCGCGAGCGCGACGAGGCCAACCGGGTCCGGGTGATCATCGAGCTCACGCCGACCGGCCGCGACAAGTGGATCGAACTGATGCGGATGGCCGCGGTCTTCGAGGCCGACCTGCTCCAGGACGTCTCCACCGAGGACCGCCCCGAGCTGGCCGCCACGCTGACCCGGATGCTGCGCCGGATCGAGGAGTCCCAACCGGACGCCCTCGGCCGCACCGATGACCTGACCTGCTGACGGCCGGTCGACCGGGGAGGGGCAACGCAACGAGGGGCGCAGGGAGAGTGATCTCCCTGCGCCCCTCGTTCGTCGAGCGGGCTACTTACCGGTCAGCGGTCGGTCAGCACGGGCCGTTGTCGGTCCAGGTGCCCCACTGGCCGCTCAGGCTCGGGTCCTCGTTGGTGGTCCACCACTTGTTGGTGTAGTAGTGACCCTTCCAGGAGACCTTGGTGGCCGTGGCGTACACGGTGGCCGCGTTCCAGCTCGGGGCGGCGGAGCAGGCACCGGTGGTCGGCGACTGCGACGGCGAGGCGGAGGTGGACGGCGAGGCCGAGGTCGACGGCGAGGCCGAGGCCGAGGTGGACGGCGACGGGCTGGCCGACTGCGAGGCCGACGGCGACGGGGCGGCCGGGCAGTTCGCGGCGGAGCCGTTGGTCGCGCTCACCATCTTGTCGAACAGCGCGGTCTGGGTGCCCAGGTCGTACATCGAGAAGGCGAACGAGCCGCCGAGGCCGTTGCAGTGCGCGTAGTCCAGCTTGGCCTGGATCGACTGGGCGTTCTCGCCCGACCAGAAGGTGGTGCCGTCGTAGAAGTACGCGGCCTTCGCGGCGTCGTCCCAGTAGGTGTAGGCCGGGTTGTCGACGAAGCCGTTGAGCTCCTTGTACATCTTGATGCCGTTGACGTTGCCCGAGTAGCTGCCGCCGGCCGCCGGGCCGGTCGCCGGCTGGAACAGGCCGTGGCTGTTGCCGGCGGTGACGCCGGTCCAGCCGCGGTAGTAGAACGGGACGCCGACGTTGATCTTCTTCGCCGGGAAGCCGCCGGGGATGCCGTACTGCGAGTCACCCACGGTGTACGCCTTGATGGCGTTGTCCAGCGAGTACTTCCCGTCGCCGCCCGGGACCGGGTTCATCGGGTCGTTCGGGTTGGTGTAGATCGGGGCCTGGTGGTTGGTCGGGCCCTGGGCCTCCCAACCGCCGTGCATGTCGTACGTCATGATGTCGAGGAAGGTCAGGTACTGACCGATCTTGTCGGTCTCGACGTACTTGATCTTGTCCTGACCGGCGCCGACCGCCGCCGCGAGGCTGTAGGTCTTGCCGTCCGTCTTGCCCTGGGCGTCCAGCTGGCTGCGGAACTCGGCGAGCAGCGAGGTGAAGTTCTGCTTGTCGGCCGGGGAGGAGTGGTTGCCGGTGTGGCCGTTGCCGCCCGGGTACTCCCAGTCGATGTCGATGCCGTCGAAGATGCCGGCGCCGGTGCCCGGACCGCCGTAGCCGCCCTGCACGGGCAGGTTGCCCTTGATGTACAGGTCCATGCAGGAGGACACGAACTTCTTGCGGGACGCGTCGGTGGCCGCGGCGTCGGAGAAGTACTTCGAGTAGGTCCAGCCGCCGATGGAGAGCAGGACCTTGAGGTTCGGGTTCTTCGCCTTCAGCTTCTTCAGCTGGTTGAAGTTGCCGACGATCGGCTGGTTCCAGGTGTCGGCCACACCGTCGACCGAGGTCGTGGTGTCGAAGGTCTTCTGGTAGTCGGCGAAGGAGTCGCCCGCACCGTCACCCGCGTTCGGGTTGTTCTCGTCCTGCGAGGCGGCCTTGTTGGCCTCGAAACAGGTGAGGTTGGTGGGGTCGATGTTCCCGAAGTCGTAGATCAGGTAGTCGAGCTTCCCGGCGGCGCCGGTGTCGTTCATGGTCTTCAGGTAGTAGCCGTTGGTGTAGATCGACCACTGGTCGAAGTAGGCCACCTTGATGCCACCGCTGGTGGCCGGCGCACCGGTCGAGTTGGTGGGAGCCGCCTGGGCGGTGCCGCCGGTCAGGGCCAGGGTGCCGCCGAGCAGCAGGGAGGCCGCCGTGCCGGCCGCGAGCGCGGCCCAGCTCTTGGGGCGCCGCCGCGTGGGCGACTGGGGGGAAACGGAACGAAGCATGGCTGCGAGACTCCTGGTTGTGGGGGTCCTGACAAACCCGGATGCGAACCGTGCGAGGTGGGGCCGCACAGCCAGGGGCATGACAGGGGGAATCGAGCGTTGGCCTGCACAAACGCCAGGGCCGGGATAAGCCGAACCGGCGCCGGTGGTCTGAACCACCGGCGCCGGCCCAGGGGCTCCCTGCACCTGCCAAGTAAAATGGACTAGACCAACTCGACCGTCAAGAGCGAGATCTGACGCTTACGCCACGCTTAAGGTTCGGTGTCCGATCAGTACCGCAGCGCATTCGCCACCACAGGCGTAACGGGCGCGTTCAGCGAACGGTTGCTGTGCGCCGTGGCCTGCGCAGTCGCCCCGGGCGCGACCTCCGGGACGTTCACCACGGTCGCGTCGAGCAGGTTTCCCGACGCGTCGTCGAAGTTGACCTGAATCGTGTACTTGCCCGCCTGGGAACCGTGGTTGGTGACCGTCACCGGCACCGACAGCTTCCCGTCCGACCCGGTGGTCGCCGCCCCGAGCGCCACGTCGCCCTTCACGTTCAGCCCGCCCTTGACGCTCGCCAGCGCGGAGGACGCCGCGGCCTGCGCGGAGGACCCCAGCGAGGCCGCCGCCGAGCCGAGCGCGGCGGTGGCCGAGGCCAGCGCCGACTCCGCGGCCGAACCCACCGCCGAGGTCGCCGCCCCGGACGTCTTGCCGCTCGACGTGCAGCCCGCCAGCGCCGCCGAACCCAGTAGGACCGCCGCCAAGCCTGCGGCCACCCGGATCTGTCGCTTCATCAGTGATTCTCCCTGTCTCGTCGCGGCGCTCAGGAGAGCCCGGTGCCGTTCTCGCGGGCCGCCTCGTCCGCGGCCCTGGCCTCCCGCCTGCGCACCACGTCCTGGCGGCGCTTCACCACCGCGACGGCGCCCAGCGCGCTCGCCCCGAACGCCAGCACGCCCAGCCACGGGCGGCCCAGCGCGTGCCCGGAGGCGGCGTCCAACGAGTAGCAGCCCGGGCCGGTGATCGCCAGCGCCAGCCCGCAGGCGCCCAGCAGCGCCGGGTACTCGTAGCCGCCGCCGTGCGCGAAGAACCCCGCCGGGGCGTGCACCGCGATCGCGCCCGCCATCGTCCCGGCGACCACCGACCCCGCCACCGGGGTGGCCAGGCCCACCGCGAGCAGCGCACCGCCACCCGCCTCGCCCAGGCCCGCCGCCAGCGCGTTGCGCTCGCCCGGCTCGAAGCCCATCTGCTCCATGGCGGCGGCGGTGCCCTCCAGCCCGCCGCCGCCGAACCAGCCGAACAGCTTCTGCGCGCCGTGCGCGAACAGGACACCGCCGACGACCGCGCGAAGTGCCAACAGACCGAGATCCTTGCGGTGCAGACTGGTCATGGTGTTGCCCCTGGTGTGGAAGAGAAGTCCGTAGGGCCCATCCCAGCGTGCGCACCGCCCCCGCTCGACCCGGCGAACCCATCCGGGCGACCCGCCCCACCCCGCAGGGAGACTCCCGATGCCCACCGCACCGCAGCCACCCGAGTACGTCCTGCACGGCGACCGGGTCACCGACGAGAAGACCTTCTGGGCCGAACTCGGCCACGCCGTGCACGCCCACAACGGCTACTACGGCAGCAACCTCGACGCCCTCGCCGACGTCCTGCGCGGCGGCTTCACCCCCGAGCCGCCGTTCGTGCTGATCTGGCGCGACGCCCTGGTCTCCGCCCAGGCCCTCACCCGCCGGGTCACCGGCCCCGACGAGGAGGAACGCTCCTACTTCGACGCCATCCTCGACGTACTGCGCCAGGGTGGCGTCACCGTCCGCCTGCGCTGACCACCCATCATGGGCGCATGTCGGCGATCAACCTGAGCACCGTCTTCGTCACCTTCTTCGCCGTGGTCGGCCCGCCCAAGGTCCTGCTGGCCTTCGCCCAGCTCAGCCAGACCCGCACCCCGGCCGAACTGCGCAAACTCACCCTGGTGTCCTCGGCGGTCGCCGCCGTGGTCGGCCTGGTGCTGGCGTACAGCGCGGACGTCATGGCGGCGCTGTTCCACATCTCCGACCAGTCGCTGCAGATCGCCGGCGGGGTGATCTTCTTCATCTACGCCGTCGCGCTCGTGCTCGGCATCCACCTCGGCGGCGGCAGCAACGAGGGCCATCTCGACAACCCCCTCGCCGACGGCATCCGCCAGCTGCTGCTGCCGTACGTGGCCAGCCCGCTGGCGATCACCGCGCTGCTGGTCGAGTCGCTCACCCGGGACACCATCGGCTGGCACTCCACCGTCGCCGCCATGTACGTCGCGGTGATCGCCGTGGACTGCGTGTCCGTCCTGCTGCTCGCCCCGCTGCTGCGCGCCAGCCGGCGCACCTCGCTGGAGGTGCTGTCCCGGCTGCTCGGGCTGCTGCTGGCGGCCGTCGGCGTGGAGATGTTCCTGTACGGGCTGGAGAGCCTCGGGGTACACCTGGCTCCCCCGAAGAACGAGTACTGACAGGCCCTTTCAGGACGCCTGGATCGGCCGCCACGGCACGGGGCTGGACAGGATCATCGAGCTGGTCGGCTGCCCGTAGCTGCCCAGCCTGTCGGTCAGCCGCTCGAAGGCCGGCATGTCGGGGACGCCGACCAGCAGGACGCAGCACGCGCCGCCGGTCACCCGGTGCAGCTGGAACACCTCCGGCCAGTGCGCCACCTCCGGGTCACGCAGCACGCAGCGCGGGCCGTAGCAGCGCACCGTCACCAGGGCCATCACCGCCGCACCGGCCTTCGCCGGGTCCAGGTGTGCGTGGTAGCCGGTGATCACCCCGTCCGCCTCGAGCCGGCGCACCCGCTCGGCGACGGCCGGCGGGGACAGGTTCACCCGGCGGGACAGCTCGTTGTACGAGAGCCGCGCGTCGGCCTGGAGTTCGGCCAGCAGCAGCCGGTCCACCGCGTCCATCGTCGGCTCCTTTGCGTTCGTCAGGCGATCGGGGCGCAGCACCTTGCGAACGGCAGGCCATTGCCGCCAACCGGGCTACGACGCCCATTCAAGAGCAGGCCGCCGCGCCGCACAATGGTGGCGCCCGCCGCACCCCGGAGCGGGCGGAACCAGGAGGTACCGGCCATGACCGGGCAGACCCACCGGCCCCACCTGCGGTTCGGCAGCGAGCAGGACAGCGGCACGTCCACCCCCTACGCCCGGTACGTGCACCTGACGGAGCTGCACTCGCTCCAGCAGCCCCGCAGCTCGGAGCCCTCGGAGTACACGTTCATCGTCACCACCCAGGTGATGGAGCTGCTGTTCGACCTGCTGCACCGCGAGTGGACCACCGCCCGCGCCGCGCTGCGCGAGGACGACCTGACCGCCGCCCGCGACGCGCTGCGCCGCGGGCACCACGTGCAGGACGTGCTGGTCTCCTCCTGGGACCTGCTGGCCACCATGACGCCCGCCGAGTTCAACGCGTTCCGGCCGGTGCTCGGCGAGGCGTCCGGGTTCCAGTCCTCGGCGTTCCTGCGGCTGGAGTTCCTGCTCGGCAACAAGAGCGAACGCCTGCTGACCATGTACCAGGACTCCCCCGCCGAGTACGACGAGCTGTTCACCGAGCTGCGCACCCCCAGCCTGTACGACGAGGCGCTGGCCGTGCTGGCCCGCCGCGGCCTGGAGATACCCGCGGCCCCGCCCGCCGCCCGCCACGCCCACGACGACACCGTCGAGGCCGCCTGGCGGACCGTCTACACCGACCCGGCGCTGGCCGACCTGGCCCGCCTCGGCGAAGCGCTGCTGGACACCGCCGAGCGGGTCACCCGCTGGCGCCAGCGTCACTACTCCAGCGTCAAGCGCACCATGGGCGGCAAGCCCGGCACCGGCGGCTCCAGCGGCCTGAGCTGGCTCAAGCACACCGCCGACCAGGACGTCTTCCCCGAACTGTGGTCCGTCAGGAACGAACTGTGACAACTCGCACGATGCCTCCCACCCGCGACGAGTGCGTCGTCCGCGACGCCGCCGACCCGCTGCACCCGATGCGCGAGCACTTCGAGCTGCCCGAGGGCGTGCTCTACCTGGACGGCAACTCGCTCGGCGCGCTGCCCCGCCGCACCCCCGGCCACCTGGCGAAGGTGGTCGCCGAGGAGTGGGGCACCGGCCTGATCCGGTCCTGGAACGACGCCGGGTGGTTCCACCAGCCCGGGCGCCTCGGCGACCGGCTCGGCGCGCACCTGCTGGGTGCGGCGGCCGGGCAGGTGGTGGTCTGCGACTCGACCTCCGTCAACCTGTTCAAGGTGCTCGGCGCGGCACTGCGGCTGCGCCCCGGGCGCGGCGCGCTGGTCGCCGAGCGGCACGCCTTCCCCACCGACCTGTACATCGCGGACGGGCTGACCGGGCTGTACCCGGGCACCCGGCCGGTGCTGGTGGACTCGGCGGCGCAGCTGGACGCGGTGCTCGACGCGGACACCGCGGTGGTGCTGCTGTCGCACGTCGACTACCGCACCGGTGAGCTGCTGGACATGGCGGCCGTCACCGAGCGGATCCACGCGGCCGGGGCACTCGCCGTCTGGGACCTGTGCCACACCGCCGGGGCGCTGCCGATCCGGCTGGACGCGGCCGGCGTGGACTTCGCGGTCGGCTGCGGCTACAAGTACCTGAACGGCGGTCCGGGCGCGCCCGCGTTCCTGTACGCGGCGGAGCGCCACCACGCGGCCGCCCGGCAGCCGCTGACCGGCTGGTTCGGCCACGCCCGGCAGTTCGACTTCGAGCCCGGCTTCCGGCCCGCCGAGGGGATCACCCAGTTCCTCACCGGGACGCCGCCGGTGCTGGGCCTGGCCGCGCTGGAGGCCTCGCTCGACGTGTGGGAGCTGGCCGATCCGGCGGCGGTGCGCGCCAAGAGCCTGGAGCTCTCCGACCTGTTCCTGGAGCTGACGGCGGACCTGGACGTCGAGTCGGTGACGCCGCGCCGGCACGAGCTGCGCGGCAGCCAGGTGGCGCTGCGGCACCCGGAGGGCTACCGGATCGTCCAGGCGCTGATCGCCCGCGGGGTGATCGGCGACTTCCGGGCGCCCGACCTGATGCGTTTCGGCTTCACCCCGCTGTACCTGTCCCGGGCGGACGTGTACGACGCGGCGGCGGCGCTGCGCGAGGTGCTGGCCTCCGGGGAGTGGCGCGAGGAGCGGTTCGCCCGGCGCGGCGACGTCACCTGACCCGGGCTCTGGCCTCTGGCAGGCCGAACGGCCGGGCCCCGACGGGGGCTCCGGCCGTTCTTCGGGTCGGGCGCGGGGCGTCAGTGGCGACGGCCGCGGCTCCGGCGTACCAGCACCGTCACCGCCGTGCCGAGGCCCAGCAGCACGGCCGCGGCGCCGGCGATCGGGCCGGCCGGGCCGCTGCCGGTGTTCGCCAGCGGGCCTTCGGGCTTGCGGCTCGGCTCGGGCACCGGTCGCTCGCCGTGGGTGGGCTCGACGCTCTCCGAGGGCTTCTCGCTCCTGGACGGCGACGGGTGCGGGCTCTTGGACTCGCTCTCCGAGGGCGACGGCGAGGGGCTCTCGGACTCGCTCGGCGAGGGCGAGGGGCTGGGGCTCTGGCCGCAGGTCGGCAGGTCGCCGTTGAACGGGTAGGCGTGCAGCTCCGTCCCGGCGGTGCCGCCCTGCACCAGGTTTCCGGCCAGGTAGACGCGGCCGTTGGTGCCCGGGTTGGACAGCGTGACGGTGCCCGCCGGGTTGCCGGCCATCACCGAGCCCTGGAACTGGGCGCCGCCGGTGATGGTCGCGTCGGTGGAGGCGGGGAAGTTCCACATCAGCAGCGGCTGCATGTCGGTGAGCTGGTCGCCGGGGATGCCGCTGCCGGTGTTGGTGCGGATCAGCACCGGGTCCGGGCCGACCATGTTGACGATCACCGTGGCACCGGCCGGGATGCCGGCGAACACCATGTCGGCGGCGGCCGTGGCACTGCCGATGTTCCGGTTCACGTTGAAGACCTGGCGCGTGCTGTGGCCGTCACCGGTGAAGGTGTACAGGTTGCCGTTGACGGTCAGTTCGCCGGTCGCGGTCTGCTCGGCCATGCACGCCGAGTGGTCCTCGACGACGGTGGTGAGGCCGCGGAACGGGTCGATCGCCGCCGGGTCCTGGCGGGCCGCGCCGGGGCCGGAGAACTCCAGGGTGCCGCTCTCGGTGGTGCCGTAGGCCAGGTTGCCCCAGCGGGCCGGGTCGCCGCCGCCGAGCTGCACCCGGTTGCCGGTGACGACGTCCACCGCGCCGCCGACCGTCACGTGGTCGGTGCCGGGCGGCGGCGCGACCTGCGAGCCGACGCCGACCACGCCCATGTTGAACAGGCCGCCGCCGTTCTTGTCGACCGTGAGGTCCTTGACCGTGACGATCTTCCCCTCGGCCTCGGCGGAGCGGCCCTCCACCCGGTAGTTGCCGCCGACGAAGATGTTGATCGTGTCGTCGGTGCCGGCGGCGGGACCGTTGTGGACCGGCGGGAACGGGTTCGGACAGTCGCCGACGCACGGGCCGAGCGGCGGGGCGAGTTGGTCCGCCTGGCCGACCGACGCCAGAGTGACCAGCGGGGCGGCGGCGAGCGCCGTCACCGCCGCATACCGGATCAGCCGGTTCTTGGGACGAGCGCCGTGTCGCACGGACACCCCTTTCGTTGACGGTGGGGTCGGCAGGCAGCAGACCGCCGCCAGCCAAGTGGTGGCGCCGAACGAAAATCGGCCACCCGACAACCGACACCCCGAAAGATCGCTCGAACGGACTAAGTTGCTGGTGCACCGATGACAGCGCCCGCCCGGACAAGGAGACCTGTGTCGAACCACCCGCTCGCCCTGCTCGCCACCACGGCCGACGTCCTCGCCCGGCCGGACGCCGACGAACGGCTGCTCAACGACGTCGAACGCGAACGCGCCGACCGCTTCCGCCGCCAGGCCGACCGCGACGACTTCCTCGCCGCCCACCTGCTGGTCCGGTTCTGCGCCGCCACGCACCTCGGCATCGACCCCGCCGACGTCGCCTTCGGCCAGCACTGCCCCGGCTGCGACCGCACCGGCCACGGCCGGCCACTGCTCACCGACCGCCCCGGCACCCACCTGAGCCTGTCCCACACCGGCGGGATCATCGCCGCCGCGGCCGGCCCCGTCCCGATCGGCGTGGACGTCGAACACCTCGGCCCGCGCACCAACGACCCGGCCTCCCTGAGCCACGTCCTCAGCCCCGCCGAGGCCGAACTCGTCGCCAAGCACCCCGACCCGACCCGGGCCTTCCTCCGCCAGTGGGTGCGCAAGGAGGCGCTGATCAAGCTCGGCCTGGCCACCCTCGACAGCCTGCCCGACCTCGACCTGTCCGCCCTCCCCCTCGACCCGCCCCTCCAGCACCGGCACGGCGACCTGCACTACCTCGAAGTCACCACCGAACAGGTGGTGTTCACCGCCGCCGCCACCCTCCAGCCGACCCTGGGCACGCTCTGACCCAGCGGTCACACCTGCCGCAGCACATCCAGGAGTTCGGCGTGCACGCCGGGCGCTGCGGCGACGAAGGACGGTGCGTCGGGCGTCCAGGGGCGGCCGGCGGCGTCGGTGACGGCGGCGCCGGCCTCGGCGGCCAGCAGGGCGCCCGGGAGGAGGTTGGCCGGGTCGGCACCGAACTGCCAGAACAGCGCCAGGTGACCGGAGGCGACCTGGGCGATCTGGAGTGCGGTCGGGCCGAGGTTGCGCACCGCGAGGACGTGCGGGAGGACGGCGGTCAGCGAGGCGCCGGCGGCGTGCAGCGCGTGCGGGTCGCGGGCGATCAGCGGCGGCTGGGAGGTGGCCGCGACCGCGGTGGCGAGAGTGCGGCGGCGGGGCGCGCAGGGGCGGCCGTTCAGACGGGTGCCGCCGTCGGCGGTCGCGGTGTGGGTGGTGCCGGCGAGTGGCGCGTGCACCACGGCCAGCACGGGCGCGCCGTCGCGCAGCAGCGTCGCGGTGAGCACCCACTGCGGCAGGGCGCTCAGGTACTGCACGGCGCCGTCGGTGGCGTCGCACAGCCACCACTCGCCGTCGCGGGGCACGTCCCGCGCCCACTCGTCGTCCAGCCAACCGGCGCCGGGGCGCAGCGCCGTGAGGCGTTCGCGCAGCATCGCGGTGGCGGGCCGGTCGATCGCGTCGAACGCGGCGCGGGCCTGTTCGGGGGTGGCGGCGTCGACGGGCTCGGTGGGCTGCCGGTGCGCGAGCCATTCGCCGACCTCGCGCAGGGCCGTCTCGGTGCCGGCCAGGATGTCCTTCACGGTGCGTCTCCTTCGGTGCGGTGGGGCACCACAGGAGTACCGTCAGGGCGACGCTTCAGGACGTCACAGGCGCAGCATTCGACGGGAATCGGACAGCATGGACACCGACACGGCGGATCCCGCCAAGATGCTGGACCCGCTCGACCGGCAGCTGGTGCACGCGCTGCAGGTCGACGGGCGGGCCGAGACCGGGCGGATCGCGCAGGTGCTCGGGGTGTCGGCGCGCACCGTGACCAGGCGGCTGGGCCGGCTGCTGGGCACCGGCACCGTCCGGGTGGTGCGGATGCCGGACAGCCGGGTGGCGGCGCTCGGCGCGCTGCTGCTGCGGGTGCGGGTGCTGCGCGGCCGGGTGGACGCGATCGCGCTGGCGCTGGCCGCCCGGGAGGACGTCCCGTTCGTGGACGTCATGCTGGGCGGGCAGGAGGTGTCGGCGGTGGTGCTAGGGGGCCCGTCCGAACGCGACCGCCTGTTGTACGGGCAGCTCCCGGCCACCGACGCGGTCATGGAGTCCACCGCGCACGCCGTCCTGCACCTGTTCGCGGACGCCTCGGCGTGGCGCTGCGGCGCGCTGACGGCCGAGCAGGAGGCGCTGCTGGCCCCGGCGCCGCCCAGCGGGCCGCCGCCGGAGCCGGACGAACTCGACCACCGGCTGCTGGACCTGCTGGCGGTGGACGCCCGCCGCTCGCACGCCGCGCTGGCCGCCGCCTCGGGCGCGCCGGAGTCGACGGTCCGGCGGCGGCTGCACCGGCTGGCGCAGGGCGGGCTGCTGCGCACCCACGCGAGCGTGGACCCGCGGCTGCTGGGCGCCGCCGTGGACGCCAACCTGTGGCTGGAGCTGCCGCCGGGGCGGCTCGCCGCGGCGGGCGAGGCACTGGCCCGGCACCCGCAGGTGCACGGGGTGCTGGCCACCGGCGGGCCGACGAATCTGATGTGCGCGGTGTTCTGCCCGGACCACGCGGCGCTGTACCGCTTCCACACCGAGGTGCTGGGCCCGCTCGGGGTGCGCCGCGCCGAGACGGCGATCGTGGCGCGGGCCGTCAAACGGGCCGGGGTGCGCCTGCGACCGCTCCCCGGCTGAGTGTCGGTGGGGCGGAGCAGACTGGAGGCATGTGCCGAAGCATCAAGACGCTCCGCCCGCCGATGACGCCCGACGCCACTCCCGAGGACGTGCACGCGGCGGCGCTCCAGTACGTCCGGAAGATCTCCGGGTTCCGTGCTCCCGCCGCGCACAACCGGGAGGTGTTCGACGCGGCGGTGGCCGCCGTCGCGGCCGCCACCGCCGAACTGCTGGCCGGTCTCGAGGTGCGCGGCGTCACGCCCCGTTCGTCGACCCCGGCCGGATGACCATCAGCACCAGGACGACCATCCACAGCAGGTTGAACAGGCCCGCGGTCATCGGGAGCATCTTCAGCATGCCGGTGGCCCGGGTGGTCTCCGCCTCCTGGTTCTCGGTCGCGTCCAGTGCGTCCACGGTGGCCTGCTGACCGGGCAGCACGAACAGCAGCAGCACACCCGCGGCGACGGCCGTCAGCACGATCGAGGCGATCAGCCAGGCGTTGCCCAGCACGCCCATGGCCTGCGCCGTACCGACGCCCAGCAGGGGCACCGCGATTCCGATCAGCGCGTACACGTTGCTGATCCGGTGCAGCAGCCGCACCGAGGCCTGCGCGTTCACCTGCTCCGGGCCCGCCGCCAGCGCCGCCTTCGCCTTCCGCGGGAACATGCTCACCGCCACCGCGACCGGACCGACGGCCAGCACGGCGACTATCAGATGCAGACTCAGCAGGAACTTGGCCATCGCCGGCGCAACCCTTCAACCCACGGAACGAGATCGTCCGCCACGCTAGCAGCGCTTATCCGGGGCCCTTCCGGGCCCCGGACCGGAATCACGCGCCGGTGGGGAGCGACGGGATCCGGGCGAGGATCGCCGCCGTGTCGACGCCGGTGGGCAGGGTGCCGTAGGCCAGGCCGGAGTGGCCGGCGAGGCGGGTGGTGGTGAAGGCCTCGGCCACCGCGGGGTCGCCGTGGCGGAGCAGCGCGGAGGCCTGGAGGGTGAGGGCGAGGCGTTCGACCAGGTGGCGGGTGCGGTACTCGAGGTGGTCGGGGTCGGCGAGGTCCTTGCGGAGGTCGGCGACGGCGGTGTCGAAGTGCGGGTCGAGTCCGCTCGCGGCGTCGAGCTCGTCGAACACGGCGGCCACCGATTCGGGCTGGCGGGCCATCGCGCGCAGCGCGTCGAGGGCGGCGACGTTGCCGGAGCCCTCCCAGATCGACACCAGCGGGGCCTCGCGGTAGAGCCGGGGCATGCCGGACTCCTCGACGTAGCCGTTGCCGCCCAGGCATTCCAGGGCCTCGGCGGCGTGCCCGGGGCCGCGCTTGCACACCCAGTACTTGGCGACGGCCAGGCCGAGGCGGCGGAACCGGACCTCCTGCTGGTCGCCGGCCAGGGCGCGGTCGGTGGCCTCGGCGAGGCGCATGGCGATCGCGGTGGCGGCCTCCGACTCGACGACCAGGTCGGCGAGGACGTTGCGCATCAGCGGCTGCTCGACCAGCGGCTTGCCGAACGCGTGCCGGTGGCTCGCGTGGTGCAGGGCGCGCAGCGCGCCGTAGCGCATCGCGGAGGCGGCGCCGATGGTGCAGTCCAGCCGGGTCATGTTGACCATCTCGATGATGGTCCGCACGCCGCGGCCCTCCTCGCCGACCAGCCAGCCCACCGCGTCCTCGTACTCGATCTCGGAGGAGGCGTTGGACTTGTTGCCGAGCTTGTCCTTGAGTCGCTGCAGGCGCAGCGCGTTGCGGCTGCCGTCGGGCAGGACGCGCGGCAGCACGAAGCAGGAGAGTCCGCCGGGGGCCTGGGCGAGCGTCAGGAACAGGTCGGACATCGGGGCGGAGGTGAACCACTTGTGGCCGACCAGCCGGTACGTGCCGTCGCCGACGGGGACGGCACGGGTGGTGTTGGTGCGGACGTCGGAGCCGCCCTGCTTCTCGGTCATCGACATGCCGGCGATCAGCCCGCGCTTGCCGTGCGGCTCGCGCAGCCCGAAGTCGTACTCGCGGGCGGCCAGCAACGGCTCGTAGGCGGCGGCGAGTTCGGGGCTGGTGCGCAGGGCGGGGACGGAGGCGTACGTCATCGAGATCGGGCAGGTGTGTCCGGCCTCGACCTGGCCCCAGACGTAGAACTTGGCGGCGCGGGCGGTGTGCGCGCCGGGCCGCTCGTCCTGCCAGGGCGCGGCGTGCAGGCCGTGCTCGACCGCGGTGCGCATCAACTCGTGCCAGTACGGGTGGAATTCGACCTCGTCGATGCGGTGGCCGTAGCGGTCGTGGGTGCGCAGCACCGGCGGGTTGTCGTTGGCGAGCCGGGCCCAGTCGGCGGCCTGCTCGGTGCCGGCCAGGCGGCCGAGGGCATGCAGTTCGTCGGTGGCCCAGCCGGCGCCGGCCCGGTGCAGGGCGGCCAGCAGGGTGGGGTCCTCGGCGACGTCGTGGCCGAACGGGTCGGGGACCTGGTTGGTGACCTCGTGAGTGCTTGCCATCAGTGCCCTCCCAGGGCGCGCAGGGTGAAGGTGACGAGCTCGGGCAGTACGGTCTCCGGCGGCTGTCCGTCGGTGAGCGGGCCGACCAGTGCCTCGCCGACCGCGCCGACGATCGCGGCGGCGGTCAGTTCGGCGCGCTGGCCGGGGAGTTGACCGTTCGCCACGGCCTGATCAATGCGTCCGGCGATCAGGTCCCGGAACGCCCGCCGGAACACCAGGCGTTCGGCTTCGACCACCCGGTCCGCGGGTTCGGCGAGCAGCGCGTACGCCAGCCGGGGCGACTTCAGAGCACGGGCGGCGAAGGTGGCGACCACCGCGGCGACACCGTCCAGCGGGTCGCCGGCCCGTTCGGCGGCCTCGGTGACGGCGGCGATCTCCCGGCCGCAGACGGTGCGGAACAGGGTGACGGCGAGGTCGGCCTTGCCGTCGAAGTGCTGGTACATGCTGCCGGTCGCGATGCCGGCCCGATCGGCGACGGCCGCCATCGAACACCCGGCGTACCCGCGCTCGGCGAGCAGGGCGACGGCGGCCCGCAGGACGGCCTCGCGCTGACCGTCGAGCCGGGCCTGGACGGCGGCGGTGCGTCGGTAGGCCACGCAAAGAATTGAAGCACCGATTCAGTGCTTCAGGAAGAACTCGGGCGGGCCCCGGCATTTTGAACGCGTTCACTTTTCGCTACGCTCGCCCCCACCAGCAGCAATAGGATGATCAACGGGGCGCTGAGCGTTCCGCCGTTTCCGGTCCCCGCCTTTCACCGCCCCCCGACGGCCCGCAACGCGAACGGCAGGAAACGGTCAGCCGCCGCCTGCGCCGTCGCCGCATCCACCTGATCCGGCCGCGGCATCAGCAGAAAGCGGCTCATCAGCGGCCCCACCACCACCGCCCCGAGCACGTCCACCTCCAAAACCGGCGCGATCTCACCGCGCTCCACAGCCCGCCGAACCGCCTCGACAACCCGCCGGTGCACCGGCTCCAGGAACGCGGTGGTGAGCGCGTCCGCCAACGCGACGTTCTGCGCCGCCTCGCCCACCAGCGCCTGCATCAGGCGCCCGGCCTCACCCGTGAGCGCGGCGGCCTTGTCGCGCAGCAGGACCCGCAGGTCACCCTCCAGCGTGCCGGTGTCGGGCTGGGCGTGGATGTCCTCGACGTGGGTCGCGGCGGCGGCGATCACCAACTCGTCCTTGGAGGACCAGCGCCGGTAGAGCGTGGCAGTGGAGACCCCCGCACGGGCGGCCACCGCGGCGGTGGTCAGCGCGCCGTAGCCGTTCTCGGCGAGGACGGCCAGGGTGGCGTCCAGGATGGCCCGGTCGCGTGCGGCGTCGCGGGGGCGGCCCCGGCGCGGGCCGTCCTGGGTGGCGGGGGGTGCGATGCGGGTCATGCGCCCCAGCCTACGGGTGAACCCAAAACGAAACGAAAACACTTCGTTTCGTTTATGCTCGGCAACATGAACGCTCCCACCGGCGTTTCCACGCCCACCGACACCGCCCAGCAGGCCGACGCGGCAGCGACCGTCGCCCGCCTGAACGCCACTTTCGCCACCGGCCGGACCAGGCCGCTCGCCTGGCGCAAGGCCCAACTCCGGGCGCTGCGCGACCTGTTGGTCGAGCAGGAGGAGACGTTCGCGGCCGCTCTCAAGGCCGATCTCGGCAAGAGCCCGACCGAGGCGTACGTCACCGAGATCGGGTTCACCGTCAAGGAGATCGACCACACGCTGCGCCATCTCGGCCGCTGGCTGCGCCCGCGCCGGGTCGCGGTGCCGCTCGCGCTGGCGCCCGCCCGGGCCCGGACGGTGCGCGAGCCGCTGGGTACGGTGCTGGTGATCAGCCCGTGGAACTACCCGCTGCAGCTGGCGCTGGCCCCGCTGGTCGGCGCGATCGCGGCGGGCAACTGCGTGGTGGTCAAGCCCTCCGAGCTCGCCCCGGCGACCTCCGCGGCGCTCGCGCACTGGCTGCCGCAGGTCCTCGACCCGCAGGCCGTGGCCGTGGTCGAGGGCGGCGTCCCGGAGACGACCGCTCTGCTGGAGCAGCGCTTCGACCACATCTTCTACACCGGCAACGGAGCGGTCGGCCGGATCGTGATGACCGCCGCCGCCCGCCATCTCACCCCGGTCACGCTGGAGTTGGGCGGCAAGAGCCCGGCGGTCGTCGAGCCCGGCGCCGATCTGGCCGCGGCGGCCCGCCGGATCGCCTGGGGCAAGTTCATGAACGCCGGCCAGACCTGCGTCGCCCCCGACTACGTCCTCGCGATCGGCGACGCCGCGCCCGCGCTGGAGACCGAACTGGCCGCCGCCGTGACGGAGATGTACGGCGAGGACCCGGCCGGCAGCGCGGACTACGGACGGATCGTCAACGAGCGCCACTTCGAGCGGCTGACGGCGCTGCTGGCCGACGGCCGGACCGTCACCGGCGGCGGGCACGACCGCGCCACCCGCTACCTCGCCCCGACCGTGCTGGCCGACGTCGACCCGGACGCGCCGGTGATGCGCGAGGAGATCTTCGGCCCCGTCCTGCCGATCGTCCGGGTGCCCGACCTGGACGCCGCGATCGCGTTCATCACCGCCCGGGACAAGCCGCTGGCGCTGTACGCCTTCACCGCCTCCGCGCACACCCGGCGCCGGCTGACCGCCGAAACGTCCTCGGGGGCGCTGGCCTTCGGCGTCCCGAACGCCCATCTGTCCGTCCCCGGGCTGCCGTTCGGCGGCGTCGGCGAGAGCGGCCAGGGCGGGTACCACGGCCGGTACTCGATGGAGACGTTCAGCCACACCAAGGCGGTGCTGTCCAAGCCGCTGGCGCTGGACACCCTGCGGCTCGCCTACCCGCCGTTCACCGCCGCGAAGTCCCGGCTGCTGCGCCGCTTCCTGTAGGACGCCGCGGAACGCGCGCAGCCACCCGCGGAGGGGACCCGGGTGGCTGCGCGCGTTCGGGCCCGGCTACGGGCGGGGCAGCACGCAGCCTGCCCGGGTCAGGTCGAGCACGTTGCCCGGGGCGAAGCAGTTCGGGATGGTGTAGGTCTCCTGGGCGTAGCCGATGCCGGGGTGTATGGTCACCGCGCCGTTCTGGTCCACCTCGCACGGGTTGTTGAGCGTGCAGGTCTGGCCGTCCTCGTTGCTGGTGTTGTTCACTCCGACGACCTGGCCGGTGTTGACGTCGACCACCGGGGAACCGGAGGTGCCGCCGATGATGTTGCAGCCGGAGGTGTAGCGCAGCGAGTCCTGGAAGGTCCAGCTGCTCTCCTTGAGGCGGTAGGCGAAGCCGTCCACGTTGCAGGAGTAGATGGTCTTCCAGTAGCCGGAGGGCACCTTGATCGAGCTGCCTGCCACCGGATGGGTGTTGGACATGGTCAGCGGCGAGATCCCGTAGGTGTTCTTGATGCTCGCGTAACTGGTGGTCAGCCGGTAGATGGTGACGTCGGTGTCGGTCATCGTCGAGTAGACGACCCGGTTGGCGCGCACCGTGCCGAGGCTGCTGCCGCTGCCGCTGAGCAAGGTGAAGCTGCGGGTGGACGCCTTGTTGGTGATCACCTGGCCGGGGGCCGGCATGCCGGATTCCAGGCAGTGGCCGTTGGTCAGGATCAGTCCGGGGTCGGTGTCCACGGAGTTGGGCATCCGGATCAGCGAGCCGGAACAGTTGCTGAGCGCGACCGTCCCGGCCAGGTTGACGGTGACGGCGGACGCGGGGGTGGCGGTGACCAGGGCGGTCCCGGCGAGCAGAACGGTGCCGAGCGCGCCGATGAGCGGCTTCTTCATGGGGGTTGCCTCTCAGGGATGCGGGGTCCCACTGGGGTTCCCTTAAATTGGCGCGCCCATGACACTATGTCAAGAGTGACCGCACCCCCGGATTTCCCTCAAGACGGCGCCAACCCGCCGTCAACTCACCTTCAACTCGCCTTCCAATGACGGCTTCCCAGCGTGATCAGCCGCAGCTGCGTGCGCACCGTGTCCGCGATCGCGACCCGCTCGGCGGGATCGGCCTCGACCAGCGCCAGCGCCGTGCCGACCATCCGGTCCACGTACAGTTCGGCCAGCATCCGGCGCTCACTCGGCGACCAGTCCACGAGCTCCGGCCGCGGCGCCAGCAGCTCGGCCAACTCCTCCGCGAAGTGCCTCAGTTCGGCACCGACCGCGTCCCGCACCGGCTTCACCCCGCCGTGCCGCTCGCGGGCCAGGAAACGGATGTACGCGGCATGCTCGGCCACGTGCGCGTCGATCACCTCGACCGAACGGTCGATCAACTGCTCCGGATCGCCACTGCCCACGAACACCGCGCGGACCATCTCGTGCAGGTTGGCCAGCGACTCCCGCACCAGCACCACGCCCAGTTCGGCCAGGTCGGCGAAGTGCCGGTAGAAGCCCGCCGGGGAGAGCCCGGCCGCCCGCGTCACCTCGCGCACGCCGAGGCCGCTCAGGTTCTGCCCCTCCAGCAGGGCGAGGGCCGCATCCAGCAGGGCGCGGCGGCTGGCCTGCTTCTGGGCCTGACGGACGCCGGGGGCGGGGGTCATGGTCACGGCGCTCAGTAAACAACTGTTTGCCGAAAATCTCCAGCCCCGCTACAGTGCTGACGGGGTTTCAGCGAACAGTTGTTAGCCGAAACGCCGCATCGTCCCGTCGTCGCGTCGTCGCAGTGTCGATGCACCGAAGCACCCGAACCGGAGAGGCCGCCATGCTGCTCCTCGCCCTGCTCGCCCTCGGCCTGCTCGCCGGGGCCGCCGCCCACCTGCCCGGGCCGGTCGCCCTCGCCGCGGCCGGCGCCGTCGCCACCTGGCTGCTGCTGTTCGGCGCCCGCGAGCAGCTCACCCGCACCCGCCGCCACTGACCCCGGAGCGCCCGCCATGTCCGCCCAGCACACCATCCGCCCCGCCGCCCCGGAAGCCGACCAGCTGGCCGTCGCCTCGTTCGTGCTCGGCCTGCTCGGACTGCTGCTGTTCAACCTGGTCCTCGGCCCGATCGCCGTCACCCTCGCCGCCCTCGCCCTCCACCGCGGCACCGCCCGCCCCCACCGGGCCCGCCTCGGCCTGGTCCTCGGCCTCGCCGACCTGGCCGTCCTCGCCGCCACCCTGGCCACCGGCCACGGCACCCTGTTCCGCCTGGGCTGAGCAGCGCAGCCAGCGGGGGTGTCCGTTTTTCACCACGGCCTGTCGGCCCGGTACCTCGCCGACCGGCAACGGCCCGCCGTACGGTCGAGCAGCAGACCGAAAACGGCAACGAGGAGACACCCCCATGAGCACCATCACCCTGTACGGCGCCACCGGCACCATCGGCTCCCGCGTACTGGCCGAGGCGCTGCGCCGCGGCCACACCGTCACCGCCGTGGTCCGCGACCCGGCAAAGCTGACGGTCACCCACCCGGCGCTGACGGTGGCGGCCGGAGACGTGCTGGACCCGGCCTCGGTCGCCGAGCACGCCAAGGGGTCGGCCGTGGTGGTCAGCGCGGTCGGCGGCGGCGACGGGCCGGGCCACCAGGCCCTGATCGCCCCGTCCGCCGAATCCCTGGTGGCGGGCCTGCGCACGCTGGGCACCGACACCCCGCGACTGATCGCGGTGGGCGGCGCCGGCTCGCTCCGCACCCCCGACGGCAAGCAGGTCTGGGACACCGAGGGCCTGCCCGAGTTCCTGCTCCAGATCATGCACGCCCACGGCGACGCGCTGGACTTCCTCCGCACCGTCACCGACCTGCGCTGGACCAGCCTCTCCCCCGCCGCCACCATCGCCCCCGGCGAGCGCACCGGCACCTACCGCGAGGGCCTGGAGGACCTGCTGATCGGCACCGACGGCGAGAGCCGCATCTCCACCGAGGACTACGCGGTGGCCCTGGTGGACGAGATCGAGCGGCCGAAGCACATCGGCGAGCGCTTCACCGTCGCGTACTGAGGGTGGCGAACCAGGGGCGCTGGGGGTACCCCCAGCGAAGCGAGGGGGCGGAACTGCGCGAAGCGGAAGGACCCGACCGCAAGATCGCGACGCAGGACAATGACCTGCGCTTGACCGCGACCTTGCGGGCGTGCGCTCCTTGCTCGCGCAGTTCCCCGCGCCCCTGGTTTCGCTCTACTCCGGGATCACCAGGGCCGGAGTGTCACGCGTAAGCACCTCGCCGCGGAAGAACGCGGGGCTGCGCCGCGTCATCACGGCCATCACGACCAGGCCGAGCGCCAGCAGGCCCGCGCCGACCACGAAGACGCTGCCGATGCCGAACACCGAGCTGCCGCTGCCGTAGGACGGGTTGATCATGTCGACCAGCGACTTGCTGAAGATCGCGGCCAGCGTGAGGCCACCGATCAGCGGGAAGACCACCTTGAGCACCGCGTCGCGGACCGAGTTGCGGAAGTCGCCGCGGAAGTACCAGGCGCAGGCGAACGCGGTCAGCGAGTAGTAGAAGCAGATCATCAGCGTCAGCGCAGCGATGGTGTCGGCCAGCACGTGCGAGCTGACCATGGTCATCACGGTGTAGAACGCGCCGGTGCCGACACCGGCGGTGATGATCGCCCGGCCCGGCGTCTTGTAGCGCTCGTTGACCTCGGTGAAGGAGGACGGCAGCGCCTCGTACACGCTCATCGCCAGCACGGTGCGGCTGACCGGGATGAAGGTGGTCTGCAGGCTGGCGGAGGCGGAGGCCAGCACGGCGACGAACAGCATCACGCCGAGGGCCGGGCCCATCACCGGGCCGGCCAGCACGGCGAGCACGTTGGAGGAGGTCTCCGGGTTGCCGAGGCCGGTGCCGGTGGTGCCGACGCCCGCGTACATCTGCACCGCGACGGCGGTGAACAGGTAGGAGCCGACCAGGACCACCATGGCGAGCATCGCGGCCCGGCCGGGGGTCTTCTCGCTGCCGCCGGTCTCCTCGTTGGCGCTCAGCGAGGCGTCCCAGCCCCAGTACATGAACAGCGAGAGCGACAGACCGGCCACGAACGCGGTGAAGGAGCTGGCCTCGAACGGATTGAACCAGCTCCAGGAGAAGTGCAGCGACCCGGCATCGCCGTTGCCGGTGGCCTTGACGATCGCCATCACGCCGAACACGGCGAGGACGACCAGTTGAAGACCCACCAGGGCGTATTGGACGCCCTTGGTGGCGGTCATGCCGCGGTAGCTGATCATGGTCGCGATCGCGATCAGCCCCAGGCAGGTGACCACGTGCACCAGCTTGTTGTCGTTGAGCGCGGCGACCGAGTCACTGCGGGTGATCTCACCGAGCAGCAGGTACAGGTACTCGGTGGCGACGCCCGCGAGGTTGGACAGCACGATGATCGTGGCGATCACCAGGCCCCAGCCGCACATCCAGCCGATCTTCGGGCCGAACGCCTTCACCGTCCAGGTGAAGGAGGTGCCACTGTCGGGGATCGCCTTGTTCAGCTCCCGGTAGGCGAAGGCCACCAGCAGCATCGGCAGGAAGCCGGCCAGGAAGAGCGCCGGCATCTGCAGGCCGACGGCGGCCACGGTGGTGCCCAGCGTCGTCGTCAGGCAGTACACCGGGGCGACCGTGGAGACGCCGATCACGGCGTTGCCGAGCAGACCTATCGAGTTGCTGTTGAGGCCCTTGGAGCGGACGCCGCCAGGGGCGTCCGAGCCGGTGGCGACGTCGGCGCCGGCTCCCGGGCGATTGTCGAGCTGAACCATGCGGGAACCGTAACCCCCACTGTTTCCGCAGCAGACCACGGCAGAAGCCCGCCGTTCACCTGCGTTTCGTCAGCTGATAGGCTCAATTTTCGTCGATTGCATGATCCTTTAGCGGCTAACGCCTTCGTTTCACCCCTGTAAACGGCGTATTAACCCGGGACGAAAACCGCAGCTCACCACCTTTCGACCCTTTCGGGCATCGGTATGAGAAACGACACATACCTGCCCGGGATCGGAACCGGCCGCCCGGACGACGCGTCAGCGACCGTTCGGGCACCTCTGGTTTCCCCCACCCGCAGGCCCCTATGGTTCCTCCGTCACTCCAGGGAGGGGACCGGTATGACCGGCACGCCGACGTCCGACGCCGAAATCCGCACCGTCCGGGCCGGCCGCCCCGGACCCGGGCCCGTCCGCTGCTCCGTCGGCGACCTGCTGCTCGCCGACCTCCCCGTCTCCGTGGTCCTCTTCCACGACCGTCCGCTCGACGCCGACGCCCTCGCCGACGGCCTCGCCCGCGCCCTCGCCCGGCTCCCCGAGTTCGCCGGCCGCCTGCGCACCACCGCCGACGGCGACCTCTGCATCGACACCGACGACACCGGCGTCTCCTTCACCGTCGCCGACTCCCCCCACACCCTCACCGAGGCCTTCGACCGGATGGCGCTGCCCGCGAACGGCCTGGTCGACCACGTCCGCGCCACCGAAGCCCGCCGGACCCGCCTGCCGCTGCTCACCGTCCGACTCACCCGCCTCGCCGACGGCACCGGCGCCCTCGGCATCTCCTGGCACCACGCCGTCGGCGACATGCACACCTTCGCCCTGCTGCTGCGCACCTGGTCCGCCTGCACCGAAGGCACCGAGCCGCCCGCACTCTCCCCCACCGCCGACCGCGAACTCCAGCTCGACGCCCACCTCCCCGCCGAGGACAGCGGAGTCCCCTCCCTCCGGCTGCCCGACCCCGCCGAGGCCGCCGAACTGCAACGCACCATCGCCGCCGCCGGCCTCGCCAACCGCACCGTGCAGATCTGGTTCGCCCCCGCCGAGCTCCAGCGCCTGCGCGCCGCACTCACCGCCGAGGCCGGCCGCCCGCTCTCCACCAACGACGCGCTCTGCGCCCACCTGCTGCACGTCCTGCGCGAACTCGACGGCCACCAGGACGCCGAACAGACCCTCACCCTCCCCGTCAACCTGCGCCGCCCCCTCGGCCTCCCCGACGGCGCCCTCGGCAACCTGCTCGGCGAGATCCGGCTGCCCTGGCGGCCCGGCACCACCCCCGCCCGCTACGCCACCGAGCTGCGCACCGCCGTCGAGGACTTCACCACCCGGCACCTCTCCCTGCGGAGCAACCAGCGCTTCCTCCAGCGCATCGGCCGCGACCGGATCACCGACTGCGTCCCCGCCGGCTTCGACCCCGCCCGCCGCACCCTCACCATCTCCAGCTGGTGCCGCCTCGGCCTGCACGACCTCCCCCTGGCCGGCCACCGCCCGATCGCCTTCAGTCCCGCCGCCACCCTCCAGCTCCCCTGGAGTTCCTGGCTGGTCGAGGGCCCCGGCGGCGAGGGCCTGCTCTGGACACTCGTGCTGCCGGCCCGCCTCGCGGCGAAGCTGCGCGGCGCGTCCGCCATGCTGCACCCCTACCGCGACGCCTCCGACTCCCCTCCTACTGTCGGCCCGCGCAAGCTGCTCTGACTCGCGTCACTCCCTCACCGCGCCGTGCGGGACGGGCAGACCGCCCGGGTCAAGAAGCGCAAGCTGCTCCGACTCGCGTCATTCCCTCACCCTGGCGACGGCGTCCGTGTACAGCTCGGTGGTCAGCTCCGCGTCCACGACCCCGAGCCGGCGCAGCGCACGGCGGACGGCAGCCAGCGCGGACGGCAGCTCCGCCGCATCCGCCGCCGGGGTCTCCACCTCCAGGAACACCCCGGCCAGCTCCGGCACCTCCACCACCGTGGCCAGCAGCGGGCGGCCGTCCTCGGTCAGCTTCCAGTTCCGGCACCGCTCCTCGAAGGCGATGGTCTCCACCAGCCCGCTGCCGCGCAGGATCGCCCGCAACGCCACCGGATCGGCCACCAGCGTCTCGGTCTCCGGCTTCGAGCCCGACACCGCGTCCACCGCCGCACCCTTGTACGTCAGCACCGTCCGCGTCCCGGCCGCCCCCGTCACCGTCCGCACCCGCAGCTCGGCACCGACCGCCCCCAACTCCCCACCGGGCCGATCGAAGTACACGTCCCGGTACAACTCCACCCGCCCCGCCACCCCGGCCGCCGCTGTCAGCCGCGCCACCAACTCCGCCGGCTCCCGCACCCGGGCCTTCAGCTCCGCCTCGATCGTCATCGGCCGATCAGCTCCAGCAGACGTGCCAGCGCCTCGGCCGGATCGGTCGTCTCCAGCACCGTCTCCGCCCCCTGCCACGCCGGCGCGGCCAGGACCCGGTAGCCGCCCTGCCAGGCGGCGACAGCCGGGAACGCGTCCTTCCTGGCGTCACGGAAGTCCTGGCTGGTCGACAGATGCAACTCGTTCATCCCCGTCCACGGCCAGAACTCCGCCAGCCTCGGCTCGGCGAGAGCCAGCCGCAGCAGGTCGCCCATCGACGTCCCGATCCAGCCGTGATCCCTCGCCGGACCCCAGCACTCCGCCAGGGCCGTCCACGCCGCACAGCGTTCCTCCTTCTCCTCCATCAGTCGCTGCTTTCCTGCCCGCCCAGCACCCGCTCCACCGCCCGCAGCGCGGCGTCCCACGGGAACGGGAGGGCGTCGCCGGTGCCCGGCTCGTTCGGGACGAAACCGTCCTCGCCGAGCAGGACGTGCACGCCCGCCTCGCGCAGCGTCGCCACGCTGCGGGCGAACTGGGGGTGCGCGGCGAGCGCGGTGTTCACGCACGGCATGACCAGCACCGGGATGCCCTTGCCGAGCGCCTCCGCCGCGTAACCGACCACCCAGGACGTGGTGAGACCGAGCGCCAGGCTGTTGAAGGAGTTGAACGTCGCCGGGGCGAACAGCACCACGTCCGGCACCGGCAGCACATCCGGCTGGCCCGGCCACCGGTACGCCGACTTCACCGGGTACCCCGTCAACTCCTCCAGCCCCGGCACCCGCGCCTCCAGCCACCCCCGCGCCGTCGGCGTCAGCCCGACCGCCACCTCCCAGCCCCGCCCCCGCGCCTCCCGAACCACCTCCGGCAGCCCGAAAACCGCCCCCGCCGCCGCCCCGAACAGATACACCACCGGCCGCCCGGCCCCACCAGTCTCCATCCCCCCATGCAACCGGCCCACCACCCACCGGCGCCAGGGCCCGTCTTCAAACTCGCGCCGTCCGGCCGGGACCTACCGCGGAGGCCGAGCTGACCGACGTTGACCAGCTCGGCGCGCGGTGCTGGACGGCGGCGGTCCGCCCGCCGAGCTGCCCCTTGGTCCACGTGGCTGCCGATCCGGCAGGCGGACCGAAATGGACCGGCAGCCAGGGACGGGCCGTACTTCCGGGGTGTACGGAGTCGTCGTTGAAGATTGAACGTGACGTCTGAATACCGCCGGACCCGCAAGGCGTTCCGATCTTGGATTGAGCGTGTCCAAGACCGGAACAAGGAGCTTTGCGGAGATGACGATGAACGGTGTGACGGCGCTCGACGGCAAGGTGGCGCTGGTGACGGGCGGCAGCCGGGGGATCGGGGCGGCGGTCGCGCTGCGGCTGGCCGAGGACGGCGCAGACGTGGCGCTGACCTACCAGGGCTCGGCCGAGTTGGCCGAGGAGGTGGTCGCCAAGATCACCGCGATGGGGCGGAGCGGCTGGGCCGTCCGCGCGGACAGCGCAGACCCGGAGGCGGTGTGCGGCGCGGTGACGGCGGTCGCCGAGCGGTTCACGCGGCTGGACATCCTGGTGAACAACGCGGGTGTCGGCGCCGTCGGACCAATCGAGGCGGTGACGTGCGACCAGATCGACCGGGTGCTGGCAGTGAACGTTCGCGCGCCCTACCTCTATGCCCAGGCGGCGCTGCAGTACCTGGTGGAGGGCGGACGGATCGTGAGCATCGGCAGCTGCATCGCCCAGCGGGTGGCCTTCCCCGGAAGCGCGCTCTACGCGACCAGCAAGGCCGCTCTGATCGGCTTCACCAAGGGCATGGCCCGGGAGCTCGGCCCGCACGGGATCACCGTCAATCTGGTCCACCCGGGCCCGATCGACACCGACATGAACCCGGGCGACGGCGACTCCGCCGACTTCCAGCGTGGCTTCACCGCGCTCGGCCGCTACGGCACGGCGGCGGAGGTCGCGGACGCCGTCTCATACCTGGCCGGCGAGAGCGCCCGATACGTCACAGGCGCGGAGCTGGCGGTGGACGGTGGCTTCGCAGTCTGAGCCGAACCCGGACCGGACGGTCGACTCACTGGCCGAACTCGCCGACCTGATCATCCGTCAGCGCGACTGACCCGTGGCGGTTCGTCATATCCGGAATCAGCGAACGACCGGGAACCGCCCCGACCGCCAGTCTGACAGGCGCTTGCGGATGCTGGGCACCATCGGCAGGCTGTCGGTCTGCTCGGACGTGAACCAGGCCACCTCGAACGACTCGGCGGAGAGTCGGAGTTGACCGCCGGTCGGCCGTCCGAGCAGGCAGATGCTGAACTCCTGGCGGACCTCGCCGTCGTCGTAGGCGAAGACGTGCCCGGGGTTGGTGTAGGTGCCGACGATCCCGGTGATCTCGATGTCGAGGCCGGTCTCCTCCCGGGTCTCCCGGATGCCGCACCCGGCCAGGGACTCTCCGACGTCCATCCGGCCGCCGGGGAGGGCCCACATGCCGTTGTCGGTGCGGCGCTGGAGCAGCACCCGACCGTCCTCGCCGACGACCACGACGCTTGCCGCCGGGACGAGGCTGTTGGCCTTCGGTGCGTTCGGATCGTCCTCGTAGTCCCGCCTCGGCACGGGCCACCTCCGTCGTCGGGGTCGTCCACACGTTACGGCCGCGCGCCCGGAGTTCGTCGGGGTGTGCGGCGAATCGGCCGAAAACACCATGCCCCGGGGCCGCCGCCCGGCGAGAGCCTGCGCGGTCACGGCTCCCGGGGCAGGGTCCAGGCCGGGGAGTCGGCGGGCGGCGGCGGTGTGATCAGCCAGGTGCTGCGGTCGGGGTTCTCTTCCCAGTACGGCACCGTCCCGCCCTGGTCCAAGCCGTCGTGGTAATACATGCCGTAAGCCCAGTAGTCGGCGTCCTCGTGGCACATCAGGTCGGGATAGGGATCGAACGTCCGGTGACCCCAGGCACGGTTCACCCGGGCCACGGCCTCGGCCCGGGAGATGCCGAAGGTCTGGAGCACGTCGGCGATCTGGGAGAAGAACTCCAGCATCTCCTCGTCCGCCCTCATGAGGAACTCACTCACCGTCCGCGCCCTCCTGGTAGGTCCACCGAATGCAAAAGGCCCCTCCACCGGCCGGCCGTCCAGTCTACGGTTCGGCCTGGCGGGAACCGCCCGAGCGGCGTCAGGCGTCGATCGGACGCAGGACCGCGTAGTACGCGAACGGCGGACCGTACAGCCGGGTGACCCGCAGCCCGGCACCCTCCGCCAGGCTGATCAGCGAGGACGGCCGGATCTGGTGCCTGTCGAAGAACTCGCCGACCACCAGCCGCCCGAACGGCTTCAGCACCCGGCGCAGCTCGGCCAGCGTACGCGCCGGATCCGAGATCTCGCCCAGCGCCGTCACCACGTAAGCCGCGTCGAACGAGCCATCCGCAAAAGGAAGTTCATGTGCGTCGGCGCAGTTCGGCACGATGTTGTCGACGCCCTGCTCCTTGGCCCGGCGGCCCACGTGGTCGAGCATCTCCTGCTGGATGTCCACGATGTCCAGCTGGCCGTTCGGGCCCAGCTGCGGTGCGACGTGCAGCGACTGCAGGCCGGTTCCGGGGCCTATCTCCAGGATCCTCTCGCCCTCCCGGGCCTGCAGCACGTGGTCCAATCGCTTCAGAGTCAGGAACGGCAGCGGCAGGTCGAGCAGCCAGCGCTGGGAGTACGGGTACGGCGCGGAGTCGGTGAACCACCAGGTGGCGACGGCGGCGGCAGCACCCGCGCCGATCAATGTCCGCGAATTCCTCATAATTCCTCCCCAAATATCCGATTGGGCCATCGGAGCATCCCCGATGGTCAATCAGTTGTGTTTGTGTGCAATCCGTTTGGGCCGGCGCAGACTCTGTCGGCAGTCGACCCGAGCGGGCCGGACGAACCGCCCGTGTACCGCCGTTGCGGCAGGCCGGGGCCTTCCCGAAGCGGACCGGACCGCAAGCGCCGATCTCGTCACGAGCTCTTCCGCTCAGCGGCCCGGCCGAGGGAAGGTCCGGGTCGCGAGAACCGCGCAGGCCACCGCCAGCGGCAACTCGACGAAGACCGCCATCAGCACCGCCGGCTTGAAGCAGCAGGGGGGACGTCGAAGCGGCCGCGGCCTTCGGAAGGATCCGCGGGACACCGGAGCCCGGACCGGCGTCCACGCGGGCCAGAGGGAACGAATGAACGCCGGTCAGCTGAGTGCTCGCCATGACCTTTGGCTCCCTCCCGTGCCCGCCCCTCGGGCACGACATCAGCATGTCGTTCGCGCGCGCCCGAGGCAGTAGCGCTCCTATCCGACTTGCTGGTGGTGCTGGGTACACCTCCCGCATCCGGCGAAACCGAGCCAGGCCGCGTGGTTGCGGTGCGGCGAAGGCGGTGAAGAGACGTTGGATCTCACCGCGGACTGGAGGTCTCCTCCACCGTCCAACGGCGCCCGGCAACCCTGGCCAGGGCGCTCAAAGGAACGCGTCCAGCCGAGTAGCAACGGTGGAAGGCGAGTTCGCCGGTGCGCCGGTTGCGTCGAATGAGCAACGACCGGTGACCCTCGCTGCTCGCCGGGCTGTCGATCTCTACTTGGGCTCGCTCGTCGTCGTCCGGGTCGGCATCAGTCTCGGGAACATCGTCGTCAAGGACTTCCGCAAAGCCGAGATGCTGTCCGCCGACAGGCCAGGATCAAGATCTACAGGTGGTACTAGGTTCACCACGAGATCGGGTACAGGCTTCATGGCGCCGTCCTCCTGCGGTGCCCTAGCGTCGTGCCATGACGATTCCAGCTGGACTGAGACGCACGGTCCTCCGGGCGCAGCGGGACACCGGTTTTCTCGCCGCCGGCGTGCTGCCGCACCTGGCGCTGGTGCCCGTGTGGGCCTGGGCGGCGACGACTACCGCCAGGACGGGGAACTGGCTCTTCACGGTTTCCGTGTCGACCGCCCTGGTCCTGCTCGGCGCCCCGGTGCTGACGGCCGTTCAGCGGGTTCGCTACCGGGTGCTCATCGGTGTAAACGTCCCCCGGCTCACCCCCACCGCGCCGGAACAACGGACGTGGGCCTCGACCGCCCGGTGGCTCGCGGCGACGCGGCCTTGGCGCAAGATCGGCTACCACCTCGTGCTGGGCCCGCTGCTCGCGCTGCTGGAGCTGCTGGTGCTCGCGGTGGCAGCGGCATGCCTGGCGGGCGCCACCGCCTGCGCCTGGTCGTGGGCGCTGCCGACCGGAATCCGCCAGGACTGGTTCGGCTACCTGACCCAGCTGCCGGCTTACACAGCGGCTGGTCTCCTCCTCCTGTGCGCCCTGCCCTGGACCGCGCGGGCAGTAGCCCGGGCCGAGGCGCGGCTGGCGGTGGGCCTGCTCGGGCCCAGCCAGGCGCAGCGGCTCCAGGAGCGGGTCGATCAGCTGGCCGTGAGCCGGACCGACTTGATCGAGGCCGTCGACGCGGAGCGCCGCCGGATCGAGCGCGACCTGCACGACGGCACCCAGCAGCGGTTGGTGTCTCTCGCGGTCAATCTGGGTCTGGCCATTGCCACCCGCCCGGACCTGCCGAGTGATGCCCGCGAGGTGATCGCCGGAGCGCACCTGGAGGCGAAGGAGGCGATCGCCGAACTCAATGACCTGGTGCGGGGGCTGCACCCGGCCGTGCTCGAGGACCGAGGTCTGGACGCGGCGTTGTCCGGGCTGGCTGCCCGGACGCCCCTGCCGGTGCGGCTGCGGGTCGATCTGGAGGAGCGGGTGGCGCCCAACGTGGAGTCGGTCGCGTACTTCGTGATCTCTGAGGCGCTGACCAATGCGACGAAGCACGCCAACGCGATGCAGGCGGAGGTGATAGTCCGCCAGGTCGGCGAGGTGCTGCGAGTGCGCGTCACCGACGACGGGCTGGGCGGTGCCGACGCCGCCTCCGGCACGGGGCTGACCGGGCTGGCCAAGCGGGTCGGCTCCCTCGACGGGGCCTTCCACGTCAGCAGCCCCGCCGGCGGGCCCACCACCATCACCGCGGAGCTGCCGTGCGCGCGGTGATCGCCGAGGACTCGGTGCTGTTGCGGGTCGGCCTGATCAAGGTGCTGGAGATCGGCGGGTTCCAGGTGACCGCCGAAACCGGCGATGCGGAAGGGCTGTTGGCGGCGGTGGCGGAGCACCGGCCCGAACTCGCCCTGATCGACGTCCGAATGCCGCCGGACTTCACCGACGAGGGGGTGCGAGCGGCGATGGAGATCCGCCGGCGCTGGCCGGGGACGGCGGTGGTGCTGCTTTCGCAGTACGTGGAGGAGCGGTACGCGGCTGACCTGCTGTCTGCGAACACCAGCGGTGTGGGCTACCTGCTCAAGCAGCGGGTTGCCGATGTCGCCGACTTCGTGGCGGCGGTCCGGCGAGTGGCGGACGGGGGCACGGCCCTGGACCCGCAGGTCGTCGCCCAGTTGCTGCTGCGGCGCGAGAGCAACCCGCTGGCGCGGCTGACCCCCCGCGAACGGGAGGTGCTCGGTCTGATGGCCGAGGGGCGCTCCAATGCCGGCATCGCGCAGGCGCTGGTGGTCAGCGAGAGCGCCGTGGCGAAGCACATCAACAACATCCTCGCCAAGCTCGACCTGCCCGTGGTCGACGCGGACCACCGCCGCGTCCTGGCCGTGCTGCGGTTCCTCGGAGCGTCCCGGGCCTGACCTTCCCGTCCGTGATCACGATCTACGGCTGGAGTACTGGGGGATCTCCGGGTCAACGAGGTGTGCCGCAACGTCGGAGGCCCTCCCGCCGGGTGGGCGGAAGGGCCTCTGACCTGCAACTTCTGAGTGGGCGCAGACGGTTTCGAACCGCCGACATCCGCCTTGTAAGGGCGGCGCTCTACCGCTGAGCTATGCGCCCGCGCCGAAGTGGACCGGTGGGCCGGTCGCACGACGAATGGACAGACTACCTGGTCCCGGGAGTGGTCCGCCGCCCCCTGGGGAGAGGGGGTGTCGTCGGGGGGTGCCGTGCGGGGTGGGTGATCGGGAAGAATGGCGAGTGGAGTGGTGGGACGGGACGGAGCAGGGAGCACGTGGTGAGGGTGGCCGGCGGCGGTGGCGGGGGGCGGGGCGGCTGGTGGGGCGGCGGCCGGCGGGACGGCGCGCGCGCGGATGCCAGGGCGGCCCGGGAGGCGGCGCAGGAGTCGTTCTACGAGCTGGATTCGGCGCAGCGGGACGCGCTGCTCGCGGTGGAGACGGTGAAGTCGGCGGGTGAGCCGTCGACCGCGCGCCGGGTGGAGCGGGAGTACGCGGAGCTGGTGGCCCGGATCGACCAGGTGACGGTGGCGTATCTGGGGGCGCTGGACGCGGTCGATCTGGAGGCGGCCGAGCTGGACCCGTCGGCGGCGTTCCGGGCCAAGCAGCAGTTGGAGCAGGCCAAGCGCGAGCTGGACTCCAAGCGTGCGGAACTGGGTACTTTCGTCAGCCGGCTGCAGCCGCTGGTGGAGCATGCCGAGGCGCAGCTGATCCGGGTGACGCCGGCGGTGGAGCGGGCCAGGCAGGCGTTGCTGGCGGCGAGTGTCGCGTTGGATCAGGCGCGGGGCGCGGGATTGCGGGCGGACGACCTGGCGGCGCGGCTGGCCGAGCTCGCGCCGGAGCTGACCAGGCTGAACCAGGGCGTCTCGCAGCACGGTGTGCCGGCCACGCTGCAGCGCGCGGAGGACGTGGTGCGGCGGGCGGAGGAGGTCCGGGCGGAGGCGGCGAAGCTGCCTGAGCGGGCCGGCGAGATCGACCGCCGGGTGGGCACCCTGCGGACCAGGATCGACGCGCTGGAGAACCGGGCCGGCACGGTGGAGCCCGCGCTGAGCGAGTTGCGGCGGCGGTTCTCGGCGGCCTGCTGGCAGGACCTGCAGCACGTGTCGGCGCAGACCGCGGACGCGGTGCGGACGGCCAGGTCGCGGCTGACGGACACGGTGCGGGCCCGGGGCGAGCAGCGGTGGGCGGACGCCACGACGGCGATCGGCACCGTGCGGGCGCTGCTGGACACCGCCGAGGGGTCGGTGACGGCCGTCAACGAGCGGCTGCGGCAGCTGAACGAGGTGCAGCACGATCCGCAGCGCGAGATCGAGCGGGCCCGGTTCGCGCTGCGCGACGCCCAGCGGTTGGCGATGGCCGGCCGGCAGGCGCCGGACCCGCGGCACGCCGGCCCGCTGGACGCGGCGGTGGGCCGCCTGGACCGTGCGGTCGCCTCGCTGGAGCAGGCCGGCCGGCACCCCGACTACTGGCAGTTCCTGACCGAACTGGCGGCGGTGCGGGAGACGGCGGCCGAGGTGGTCTCGATGATCCGCCGCCACTGAACGGCCGACACCGGCTGGGCGCCCGCCGTCCCCGACCGGCCACTGGGCGGACCGACCGGGCACCGACCCGGTCACCCCTCGGTACCCTGCTGACCATGCCTCGCTACGACTTCCGCTGCCGCTCCTGCGGCGCCACGTTCGAACTCAGCCGCCCGATGGCCCAGGCCAACGACCCGGCCGTCTGCCCGGAGGGCCACCCCGACACCGTGAAGCTGCTGTCGACCGTCGCCGTGACCGGCGGCGCGTCCGGCGCTGCCGCCCCGGCCCCGAGCGGCGGGGGCGGCGGCTGCTGCGGGGGCGGCTGCTGCGGCTGACCGGCACCCACCGGCCACCAGTCACACGTCACGGGCCACCGGTCACGCGTCATAGCCCACCGGCCACGGGTCAGCTCACAACCGCTACCTCCCCCGCGCGGACCCGGGCCAGCATCTGCCGGATGATCTCCTCGCCCGCCGCGACGCCGATCTCGGTGAGCGCGGTGACGCCCTCGGCGCTCCACCCGGTCTCGGCGAGTTCGCCGTGGCCGGGTCGCCAGCCGTGGTCGGCGGTGAGCAGCAGGTCCGCGTCGAGCAGTGAGTCTCCGGCGGCGAGGACGGTCCGCGCGCCGGTGCGGCGGCGGACCTCGGCCAGTGCGGCGCTCTTGGAGAGCGGTGCGGGCACCGCGTAGACCTTGCGGCCCTGGAGGGAGACCGTCCAGCCGCGGTCGGCGCACCAGGCGGTGAGTTCGTCGATCCAGCCGGCGGGGAGTTCGGCGCGTTCGACCACCAGGTAGGCGAACAGGTCGTCGGCGACCCGCCGCTTGTGCGTCCACTCGGGGTCGGCGGCGATGGCGAGGTGTTCGACGACCTCGGGCAGCGGGGCGCTGGCGGCGTCCAGCCGGGTGCGGATCTCGTGCTGCCAGTCGGGGTCGGGCACGCCGTCGACCAGTAGGTGGCCGCCGTTGGCACAGACCGCGTACGGGGGTATCCAGCCGGGGGTGGGGCCGGGGAGGTTGATCCGCTCGTACTGGGTGCGGGTGCGGGTGGTGATCGGGACGACGGGGGTCTGCTCGGCGAGTTCGGCGAGCAGTTCGGCGGCCGTCTCGGTCATGAAGGAGAGCGCCTTGCCGTCGTGCACCTCCACCGAGAGCAGTCGCGGGGCGAGCCGGTCGGGCACGTCCAGAGCGAGCGCGCGGTTGGAGTAGACGAGGGTGCGGTCGAGGTCGCTGGCGACCAGGAACTGCGGCACGGGCGGGGTCTCCTTCGGTCGGGGGCAGGGTCAGGTGTGGACGGCGGTGCCGTCCGCGCCGGTGGCGCCACGGGTGTAGCGCGGGTGGATGAGACCGACGCAGCTGTACGGCAGGTGGTCGATCTCCTCGACGGGGACGCCGCGTTGGGCGGCGAGCAGCCGGACGTGGTCGAGGTCGGCGCCGGTGCCGCGGCGGGCGAGGATCCGCCAGGGGACGCGGCGCAGCAGCACCCGGGTGGTCTCGCCGACGCCGGGCTTGACCAGGTTGACGCTGTCGATGCCGTACTCGGCGCTTATTCGTTCGACGGCGGCCCAGCCCTCCCAGGTGGGGGTGCGGTCGGCGGTGGCGAGCAGGGCGGTTTCGGCGGCGACGGCGGCGGCGACGGCCGGGAACTCGGCGGCGACGGTGTCGACGAACCGGGCGGAGACGTCGGCCTCGGCCAGGTGCCGGTAGTACTTGGCGCCGTGGAACTCGCCGGGACCGGTCAGGTCGGCGCGCAGCACGGTGCGGGAGACCAGGCCGGAGACGGTGGAGTTGAGGCAGGCGGAGGGGATCAGGAAGTCGTCGCGGGTGCCGTAGGTACGCACGCAGCTGCCGGGGTCGGCGAGGACGGCGAGGCCGGGGTCGAAGCCGGTGCCGGCCAGTGCCTGCTCGAGTTCGCGGGTGATGGCGCCCTTGCCCGTCCAGCCGTCGACGAAGACCACGTCGGCGGCGCGGTGGTGGGCGGCGAGGTGCTTCAGCGCGACCTGGTCGATGCCGCGGCCGCGGACGATGGAGACGGTGTAGTGCGGCACGTCGAGGCCGTGGGCGTGGGCGAGCCAGCGGCGGATCAGGATGCCGACGGGGGTGCCGGCCCGGGCCAGCGAGGCGAGCACCAGGTGCGGTCCGCGTTCGCGCAGCAGGGTTTCGGCGACGGCGCCGACGGCGGTGGCCAGCCGGGTCGCGGAGGCGGCCAGCGCGGTGTGGAACAGCTGCTGGTACTCGGGGCTGGGCTGGTACTCGACCGGCAGCGACTCGGCGTAGTGGGCGCCGCCGGACTGCACGGCCTCCTCGCGTTCCTCGACGGGTGCTTCGAGGTGGACGTCGGAGAGGTCCTTGAGCAGCCAGGTGACGTCGGTGGCCGGGTAGCTGGAGAAGGCCGGTCCGTGCAGTGGGCGGGCGGCGGGCGGGGAGGGGGCGGTGTGTGCGGTCATGCCGGGCCTTCGGTGGGGTGCGCAGGGGTGATGCTCTGGCAGCGGGTGGTCGGCGGGGCGTCAGGCGGGTGGCGCTGGGCGGTACGACGGGAGAACGGCGAGCACCACGTGGTCGGTGGCGGTGCGCAGGCGGGGCAGCAGGGCGTCGGGGCCGTGGTGCAGGGCGGGGGTGTCGGCGGGGTCGTCGACGACCAGGACGACGGTGTCGAAGCGGCGGGCCGGATCGCTGCCCGGGGCGACGTTGTAGGCGTAGCGCTCGGTGGCGTCGTCGCCGGCCGGGTCGTCGTGGGCGGTGAAGGCGAGCCGGGTGCGGATCGCGTAGCCGGGGTGGTCGTGGGCGAACACCGGGGAGCGGGTGGTGGTGGAGAACCGCACCTCGGCGTCCGGGAGTTGGCGTTGCAGGGCGTCGGCGAGCCGCAGCGGGGCGTACATCAGCTCTTCGCAGCCGAGCACCAGGATGCGGCGGGGCCGGGGGCCGACGGCGGCGGCGAGGGCGGCGCCGAGCGCGGGGAGCGCATCTTCCAGCCGGCGGCGGTGGGCGGGGGTGAAGCCGTGCCGGCCGCCGTCCGGCAGGCCGTCCGGCCATGGCAGCCAGAGATGCGCCAACTCGCCTGCGGGCTCGACGGGTTGTGGCTGCTCGGGGGTGGCGTCGATGAGTTCCCGGGCGCGGTCCAGGACGCCCTCCGGCAGCTGGACGCCGCCGCCGGCGGTGGCCACCAGGTCGAGCCGGGCGCCGAGTTCGGCGGCGGCGACCTCCAGGCGGGCGCGGTCGGCGGGGGTGCGCAGGTCGACCAGGGCGACCACCACGTACCGCTCGCGGGGGTGCGCGGCGTGCAGGGCGCGGATGGTGTTGAGCACCGTGGTGCCGGTGGAGAACTCGTCGTCGACCAGCACCAGCGGCCCGTCCCCGGCGAGCAGCCCCGGATCCTCGGGCAGCAGCAGGTGGCTGGTGGCGTGCGAGTGCTCCTCCTCGAAGCCGCCGAGCGGGACGAGGCCGGGCACCGGGCGGCGGGTGGAGTGCAGGTAGGGCGCGTCGAGGCCGTCGGCAACGCTGTGGCCGAGGGCGGTGGCGGTCTCCGCGTAGCCGAGCACCACGGCCCGCGCCGCCTCCGCGGGGCCGAGCAACGCGGCCACCCGGCGGCCGAGTTCGAGCCCGGCGCCGTGCACCACCTCGGGCCGCTGCGGGACGTGCTTGCCCAGCACCTGGGAGACCAGCAGGTGCGCGCGCTTGGGGTTGCGGCGCAGCGCGAGGCCGATCAGCGCGGTGAGTTCCGGCCCGCCGGTCAGGCGCAGGCCCAGCCGGTCGGTGACCCACTGGCCGGTCCAGGGGTCGGCCCCGACCGGCCCGGGGGCGGTGGTGTCTACGGTCATCGGGGGCTCCTCTCATCACGACGACGGGTGGTGCGGGTGGTGCTGCTGGTGCCTGGAAGGACGCACGGCTGCACGTCCGGGTTCGAGCGTACGGGGAGCGCAACTGCCCGCGGATCGGCCGACCGGCCAACCTCCGCGCACCGATCGGCGCGAATCGGATGACCGTCCGGTGGACACCGGCATCGTCCGATCGGCTGACTCCGGATCAGAAACCGGCCCAGAAACGGGCGCAGGAAGCAGGACGAAGGAGGCAGGGCACAGGAAGCAGGGCCCGGGACGCGCAGGACTCAGGACGCACAGGACTCAGGACACACAGGCCGAGAGCAGTTCGGCGAACGACACGTCGGCCCGCGCGACGCCGAACACCCCGGCGCGCAGCAGCACCCGCTCGGCCCAGGCCCGGTGCGGCTTGGCCTCGTTCATCTTGTTGGTGTACGCGGAGCGGCTCACCCCGCCGCCGCCCCGGTGCTGCTGCAGGATGTCGCTGGCGTCGCACAGTTCCTCGTGGGTGACCACGGACAGCGCGTGCACGGCGGCGACATGGCTGGGGTGGATGCAGGTCTTGCCCAACAGGCCGTTGGCCCGGTCGAGTTCGATCTCCCGGATCAGCCCGTCCAGGTCGTGCTCGATCAGTCGCTGCCGGACCTGGTCGGCGGGCGGGGTGACCTCGGCGAACGGGGTGCGGCGCAGCTGCGGCTTGAACATCCGTTCCTGGAGCGGGAAGTACTCCCAGACCGGACCGGTGACGGTGAACCCGGTGCCGTCGGCGCGGCCCAGCACGTTGACCACGTCGCCGATCACCTGGGCGACCAGCGCCACGTCGTAGGCGGTGAGGTCGGGCGAGCGGCGCAGCCCGTACGCGGAGCACAGGTCGGTCACGCCGAGCCGGACCGCGAGGACCCGGTCGCGGTGCTTGTCGAGCAGCCGGGCGATGCCGAACAGCTGCTCGCGGCGGCTCTCCAGGTGGGCGAGTTCGGGCGACTCCAGCACCGGCATCACGAACAGCCGCTGCCCGCCGGTCTCTTCGGCGCGGGCCAGCGCGTCCAGGAAGGGCCGCCCGCTGTCCTCGGTGAACTTGGGCACCACGAAGCCGCTGAGCAGCCGCAGCGCAGGCCCGAGCCGCCGGGCCAGGTCGGTGATCTGCTCGGGAGCGCGGACCCGGACGAACAGCAGCGGCAGCTGCGAGGCGGCGTCATCAAGGGCAAGCTCGGTGAGTTGGGCGACCAGGTTGTGCTCGGCGTCATCCACCTCGTGGTCGGCTATCGCGTCCTCCAGGCACAGCACCATGGAGATCACGCCGCGGGCGGCCTGCCGCCGGATGTCCCGGGCCAGGGTGGGACGGGTGGCGGGGCTGTAGAGCGTGGCGCCGAGCGCGGTGGCCAGGACGTCCGCCCCGCTGTCCCGGTCGAAGGCGACGGGCTGCTCGTGAAAGAGCCGGTTGCGGACGTCGTCCGCGAGATGCCCGAAGTGGCGCAAAGTGCTCTCCCGCTCTGATCTGTGGGGCCCGCTCGGGGCCGCGTACGGCTGACGCCTCGACACATGGACGGTTGGCGTGGCCGGATAGTTCACCGCGGCGGCGGTCGCCGCGGTGGGGTCGGGAGCACCGGGCCGCCGGCCGCCCATCGTACGACCGGGCAACACCGGGGAAGCAGTTCGGAACCCCGAGTCCCACCGGCCGGCCGCCACCGCCCGGACTCGCCGATACCGCGCCCGCGTTGTCCCGGGCCCCGGGCAGGCGGCAGGATGGTGCGTTATGACGCACGTGATGGCGAAGGGCGCCAACATCCCGCTGACGGCCAACGCCGTCCGTGCCGTCCTGCGTTGGACGGACACCCCGGGCATCCCGGACGTGGACGCCTCGGCCCTGCTGCTGGCCGAGGACGGCAGGGTCCGCGACGACCTGGACTTCGTGTTCTACAACCAGCCCCGGCACCCGTCCGGTCTGGTCCGCCACCTGCCCAAGCAGGCCGCGGACGGCTGGATCTGGGACGCGGTGGAGATCGACCTCGCGAAGCTGCCCGCCGGGGTGGACCGGGTGGTGCTGGCCGGTTCCGCCGAGGGCGGGTCGTTCCCCGCCGTGCCGGGCCTGCGGGTGCTGCTGTTCGACGCCGGCCTGCCCGAAGGGACGCCCGCGCTGGCCGAGTTCGCCGTCGACGAGTACGAGCAGGTGACGGCGCTGGTCGCCGCCGAGCTGTACCGCCGCTCCGGCAGCTGGAAGTTCCGCGCCGTCGGCCAGGGGTACGTGAACGGGCTGATCGCGCTGGCCACCGACTTCGGCATCACCGTCGAGGACTCCACGGGCGACGGCGGCACCCCGCTGTCCGCCGACCCCCGCCTGCCCGACCCGGCCACCGCACCCGCGGCCGCCACCGAGCCGCCGGTGTCCGCGCCCGCCCCGCTCCCGGTGGACGAGGACGACTGGACGATCGCCCCGGCCCTGCCCACCCAGGCCCAGGCCCCCGCCCCGGCGCCGGTCGCCGCGCAGCCCGCCCCGATCGTCGCCCCGCCGCCGCCGGCGCTGCCGCCGACCGTCCACCACGCCGCGCAGCCCCCCGTCCCGCAGGCCGCCGGGTACGGCTACCCACAGCCGCAGCAGCAGGGCTACGGCTACCCGCCGGCTCAACCCCAGCCCCAGCCGCAGGCAGGCGGCTACGGCTACCCCCACCCGGCCGCCCCCGGCTACGGCCACCCGCAACCGCAGGCGGGCGGCTACGGCTACCCGCAGCAGCCGCCCGCGCCGCCCACCCACCAGCAGCCGGTGCAGCAGCAGCCCGCACCCGTACCGCAGCAGCCCGCCCAGCAGCCCCCGGCACCCCCGCAGCCGGGCGCGCCGTTCGCACTGCCGCCGCAGGGCCCGCAGTTCCAGCCGCGCTGACCGCACCGGCGCACCAGAGCGCCAAAGCACCGCGACGCCGAGCACCAAGGCGCCAAAGCACCGCAACGCCGCAACGTCACGGCGCCGCAACATCACGGCGCCGAAGCGTCAACTCCCGGGCCGGTCGGGGGTCTTGTACCCCCGCTCCCACTGCATGCCGAAGCCGTACAGCCGGTCCAGGTCCGACTGGAAGCCGTGCACGTACTTCACCTCGCGGCGGATCGTCAGCTTGCCCTCGCCGTCGTTCTCGATCAGCACCACCGCGCACGAGCGGGCCGCCGCGGCCCGCTCGTCCAGCTTGATCTCGATCCGCGGGCCGCTCTGCGGAACGATGGTGACCACCGCCTGGGTGCGGTCGAACGCGGGGGTGTCGTCGTAGATGTAGACGAACACCAGCAGCCGCTTGAACTGGTCCTTCTTCTCCAGGTTGATGTGCATGGTCTCGCCGGACGAGGCGCCTGACACGTCGTCACCGGAGAGTTTGATGTACGGCGGCCGGTTCAGGTCGCCGAAGAGCCGGCCGAGCGGCTGCACCACGCCCCGGGTGCCGTCGGCGAGTTCGTACAGGCAGGCCAGGTCGAGGTCGACGTTCAGCGGGGCGGACCCGCCGGCGGTGGGCGCCAGCGGGCGCAGGATCCGCGGGTCGAAGAACCGGCGCAACGCGTTGCCCGCGGTGGGCCGGTCAGCGCTGCGGGTCGACCAGTGCAGGTTGATGTACAGGTAACCGGTGGTGGCCGCCGAGCCCGTGATCGCGTGTTGTGGCTGCGACTTGGTCAGTGTGACCTTGAACTGCCCTCCGGTGTCGAAGCTGTTGCGGTCCCCTTTCAGGAACTCCCACACCGAGACCATCGTGTCCTCCCCCAGCGCCGGTTCTGTCCTAGCTCTCCAATACCCACCCACGGGGTCCTGAGTCAACGTCAACCCGCTGGTACGGACCGCTGGCAGAGGGTTCGTCACTCCCGTACGATGCCCGCCCCCAGGACGCGATATCGTCTGTCCGCACAGGTGTCCCGTGCGTTGTCCCGTGCGCCACGTCACCTCCAACTTCCCCTGCCCTGCGGAAAGCCGAGGCCCTCCCCGCGATGAACCTCTCCTCCATACAGCTGGTCTGGGCCGTGGTCGGCGGCGCAGCCCTGCTGTTCACCGCCATCCTGGTGGCCTTCCTGCGTTTCAAGAACAACAAGGCCGAGGAGTCCGGCGACTCCTGGGAGCGCAGCGAGGAGCGCCGCCGCCGCAAGGAGGCCATCTACGGCGGTGCGTCGTACGTCCTGCTGTTCTGCTGCGCCGGCGTCGCGGCCGCGCTGTCCTTCCACGGCCTGGTCGGTTTCGGCCAGCAGAACCTGAACCTGTCCGGCGGCTGGGAGTACCTGGTCCCGTTCGGCCTGGACGGCGCGGCCATGTTCTGCTCGGTGCTCGCGGTGCGCGAGGCCAGCCACGGTGACGCGGCGCTCGGCTCCCGCATGCTGGTGTGGCTGTTCGCGATCGCCTCGGCCTGGTTCAACTGGGTGCACGCCCCGCGCGGCGGTTCGCACGACGGCGCCCCGCAGTTCTTCGCCGGCATGTCGATCTCGGCGGCCGTACTGTTCGACCGGGCGCTGAAGCAGACCCGCGTGGCGGCGCTGCGCGAGCAGGGCCTGGTCCCGCGTCCGCTGCCGCAGATCCGCGTGGTCCGCTGGCTGCGCGCCCCGCGCGAGACCTACGCGGCCTGGTCGCTGATGCTGCTGGAGAACGTCCGCAGCCTGGACGAGGCCGTCGAGGAGGTCCGCGAGGAGCGCCAGGCCAAGATGGACGCGAAGATCCGCGCCCGCAGCGCCGACCGCCGCGAGCGGGCCGAGCTGAAGGCGATCTCCCGCCAGAACGGCGTGCTGGGCCGGAGCCGGGGCGGCCGTCAGGTGCCCGCCCTGACCGCCGCGGGCGACTCCCCGTCGTCCGCTACGGAGCCTGCCCTAGCCGCCGAGGAATCCGCTCTCGACCGGGTCGGCGCCTCCGCCCTGGAGCCCGCCGCCCTGAACGCCGGCCGTCGCCCCCGCGCCGCCGTCGAGTCGCCCACCACCGGCAGCGGCTCGTACTCGTCCAGCAGCTCGTACTCGTCGAGCATCGACCTGACGATGGACGAGGACACCCTGTCGATGCCGAAGCTGGACTCGCTGGAGCGCAAGCTCCGGGCGATCGAGCAGCAGCTCGGCTGAGGCCCGGCAGCTCGGTCTGAACCCCGCAGCGCGACCGGAACCCGCCACAAACGAGAGCCGCCCACCGGGAAGTTTCCCGGTGGGCGGCTCTCTGCGTGCGGTGCGCCGGCTAGCTCTCGGCCGGCGAGGCGCCCTCCAGCGCCTGTTCCCGCTTGTTGCGGACCATCGAGCTGGCCAGTGCCGCGCCGATGAAGGCGACGCCGACCAGGCCGGTGACGAGCTCCGGGATGTGGTACTTGATCGAGGCGAGCAGGATCAGCGCCAGCGCGCCGATCGCGTAGTGCGCGCCGTGCTCCAGGTACACGTAGTCGTCCAGGGTGCCCTTGCGGACCAGGTAGACGGTCAGCGAACGGATGTACATCGCGCCGATGCCGAGGCCCAGGGTGATCTGGAAGATGTCCTGCGAGATGGCGAACGCGCCGACCACGCCGTCGAAGGAGAAGGACGCGTCCAGCACCTCCAGGTAGAGGAAGAGGAAGAACGCGGCCTTGCCGCCGACCTGGACGATCGACTTGCCCTTGCGCTCGGCCTCGTGCTCGGCCTCCTCCTGCTCCTCCAGGCCGGCCTCGAAGACCCCGGAGAGGCCGTTGACGGCGAGGTAGGTGGCCAGACCGCAGACACCGGCCAGCAGGACCGTTTCGGCGCGGTCACCGGCGAACAGCCGGGCCGACACGGCGAGCAGCACCAGCGCGATGACCGAGGAGAGGGCCTCCAGCTTGCCGATCTTCTCCAGCGGCTTCTCGATCCAGCGCAGCCAGTTGAACTCCTTCTCCTCCAGGATGAAGTCGAGGAAGATCATCAGCAGGAAGATGCCACCGAACGCGGCGATCGCCGGGTTGGCCATCTCCAGGTACTGCGCGTAGGTGTGCCCGTCGTGGGTCTTGCTGGAGTCGAGCGCCAGCTGCACCACGGTCGCCGGGTTGAGGTGCGCGGTCAGGGCCACCACCAGCAGCGGGAAGACCAGCCGCATGCCGAAGACCGCGATCAGCACACCGACCGTCAGGAAGATCTTCTGCCAGAAGGCGTTCATCCGCTTGAGAACGGTGGCGTTGACGACGGCGTTGTCGAAGGACAGGGAGATCTCGAGGATCGAGAGGATCAGGACGACGCCGAATCCTTCGGCCCCCCAGATCAGGCCGGCGGCAATCAGGCCGGCGATCGTGATGGCGAAGGACCATCCGAACGTACGGAGGAACACGGGGTCAGTTACCTTTCTGGCTACCGGAATTGACCGATTCCGGGCTGCTTACTGAACGTTGACGCCAAAATCGAGCGCGATGCCGCGCAGGCCGGAGGCGTAGCCCTGGCCGACGGCACGGAACTTCCACTCGCCCTGGTAGCGGTACAGCTCGCCGAAGATCATCGCGGTCTCGCCGGACGCGTCCTCGGTGAGGTCGTAGCGGGCGATCTCGTTGCCGTCGCTCACGTTGGCCACACGGATGTAGGCGTTGGAGACCTGGCCGAAGCTCTGCAGCCGGGCGTCGGCGTCGTAGATGGACACCGCGAAGACGACCTTGTCGATCTGCACTGGCACCAGGTCGAGGTGGACGTCGACCACCTCGTCGTCGCCGTCACCGTCGCCGGTGAGGTTGTCTCCCTGGTGCTCGACCGAGCCCTCGGGGCTGCGCAGGTTGTTGTAGAAGACGAAGTACTCGTCGCCGAGGACCCGGCCGCCGGAGCACAGCAGTGCACTGGCGTCCAGGTCGAACGGCGCGCCAGTGGTGGACCGGGCGTCCCAGCCGAGGCCGATCCGAACCTGCGTCAGGTTCGGCGCGGCCTTGGTCAGCGAGACGTTTCCGCCCTTGGCAAGGGTGACGGTCATCGGACTTTCCTCCCAGCTCCCGTCTCCGGGGCTCCCGGGGTGTACAGCGGTGGTCTGCCGTCGAAGCCGCCCGGGAGGGCCGGTCCGACGGGGCGCGCCCGAAGGACGCACCCCAAGAGATCTACGCCCCTCGACGGCCGTACAGTGCTGCACACCCGACTGAACTTCCTGAACTCCGCTCTCTCCGCCCGGCCCGGCCGCCGCGCCCCGCGGGCCCGAAATCGCCCCGCGCGCACCCCGGCCGGGGGCGGATCGCGGCCGAATCTATCAAGCCCCCGCCCCGGTTCCGCTCCGACCGGGACCGGCCGGAACCCGCCCGGTACGCTGCCGGGACCGCCGGACGAACCGTCGCGCGGGCACGGACGCATCAGGACGGACAGAGGGAGCACCGCAACGATGCCGTTCGAACCGCTCGACCGCACCGACCCCGAACCCGTAGGCCCCTACCGGCTGTTGGCGCGCCTCTGCGTCGGCGATGGGTCCCTCCTGCCCGGCGGCGGGCAAGGAGGGAGGGGCGGGTCTACCCGGCCCGTCCGGCCGGCGGCCGGACCGTCGCGGTCAAGGTGGTGCGCGCCGAGCTCGCCGGCAACGCCGAGTTCCGCGAGCGCTTCCGCCGCGAGGTGACGGCCGCCCGGTCCGCCGGCGGCACCTTCACCGCCCCGGTGGGGGACGCCGAACGGCCTGCAGGGCGTGCGGATCGCCGACGGCAAGCAGGTGTGGGCGAAGACCTCCGACCGCTCCACCCACATGTGGTACTCGGCTCCCACGGCCGGCAAGCACGTCGTCTACTCGATACTCGGCGGCCTGACCATGACCAGCCAGGGCACCACCGACACCCCTGCCGCCCCGAGCCGGGTGGTGGCCTTCAACGCGGTGGACGTGGTCAACCACAAGCTCCGCTGGACCTTCCAGACCAGCGCCTCGATCGACCTGCCCTGGCACCTGGCCGGCAACGACGACCTGCTGATCGCCGTCCAGGGCGACCGCGTGATGGCGCTCCCCGCGGAGTAGCGACGGCGACGGGCCGGGCCCGCGAACGGACCCGGCCCGCACCGCGCCCGGCGCAGCCTCAGACGTTGACGCCGAAGTCCTGCGCGATGCCGCGCAGGCCGGAGGCGTAGCCCTGGCCGATGGCGCGGAACTTCCACTCGGCGCCGTTGCGGTACAGCTCGCCGAAGACCATCGCGGTCTCGGTCGAGGCGTCCTCCGACAGGTCGTAGCGGGCGATCTCGGCACCGCCGGCCTGGTTCAGCACCCGGATGAAGGCATTGCGGACCTGGCCGAAGCTCTGCTGCCGGTTCTCCGCGTCGTAGATCGACACCGGAAAGACGATCTTGGCCACGTCGGCCGGGACGCCGGCCAGGTCGACCTTGATCTGCTCGTCGTCGCCCTCGCCCTCACCGGTGAGGTTGTCGCCGGTGTGCTCGACCGAGCCGTCGGCGCTCTTCAGGTTGTTGAAGAAGATGAAGTCGGCGTCGGAGCGGACCCGGCCCTGCTCGGTGCAGAGCAACGCGCTGGCGTCCAGGTCGAAGTCCGTGCCGGTGGTGGTGCGTACGTCCCACCCGAGGCCGACAACCACGGCGGTCAGGCCGGGCGCCTCCTTGGTGAGCGAGACATTGCCGCCCTTGCTCAGGCTGACACCCACGTGGTCCTCCAAGAAGTCGGGTTCCCGATCCGTCAACGGCCCGATCGTAGTGCGGGGTTCCCGGCCGGGGGTGGCGACTCGGCCCGGCGCCGCGCCGAAAATCGGCCCGGCGCCCGGCCGAGGGTGGTGTCAGAGCGCGCCGAGGGCGGCCAGGTACTCCTGGGTGTCACGGGCGTCCGGGAGGCCGTTGACGACGCTCCAGCGGACCACGCCCTCCTTGTCGATGACGAAGGTGCCGCGGACGGCGCAGCCCTTCTCCTCGTTGAAGACGCCGTAGGCGCGGGAGGCCTCGCCGTGCGGCCAGAAGTCCGACAGCAGCGGGTACTCAAGGCCCTGCTGGTCGGCGAAGACCCGCAGCGAGAACGGCGAGTCGACGGAGACGGCGAGCACCTGCACCTCGTCGTTCTGCAGGCGCGGCAGCTCCTTCTGGATCTCGCAGACCTCGCCGGTGCAGACACCGGTGAAGGCGAACGGGTAGAAGACCAGGACGACGTTCTGCTCGCCGCGGAAGTCGGACAGCTTCACCGACTCGCCGTGCTGGTTCTTCAGCTCGAAGTCGGGGGCCTGGGCGCCGATCTCGATGGCCATGAGGGGACCTTCCTGCCGGATCTTGGTGGTGCGGGCAGGGAAATCTTCCCACTCGCACATCCCCAGTTCGGCCGTTCGGGTGAGGCGGTGGGGCCGTTCGAGGCGTCGTTCAGCCCTGAGCGAACAAGGTGGCGGTGGCAACGGAACGCGGGCCCCGGCGGAGTCTTCTCCGCCGGGGCCCGCATTTCGGTCGCGGTCCGAAGCTCAGCGCTTGCCGGTCTTCGAGGCCTTCGGGGTGGCCAGGCGGGTACCCGCCCAGTCCTTGGCGATCGCCACCGAGCTGGTCTGCGACAGGCCGGCAGTCTTGGCGGCATCGGCGATCTCGTGCGCCTCGACGTGCCCGTCACGGCCGGTCTTCGGCGTCAGCAGCCAGATCAGGCCGCCCTCCGCCAGGTACTCCAGGGCGTCGACCAGGGCGTCGGTGAGATCCCCGTCCTCGTCGCGGTGCCACAGCAGGACGCCGTCTGCGACGTCGTCGTAGTCCTCGTCGACGAGTTCGGAGCCAGTGATGTCCTCGATCCCCTCGCGGAGGTCCTGGTCACTGTCTTCGTCGTACCCGATCTCCTGAATGATCTGGCCCTGTTCGAAGCCGAGACGAAGAGCCGGGTTGGACTTGTCCGCGGGGTCCGCGGTCGCGCTCACGGGAATAACCTCCAGTATTCGGCTCGGCATCCATGCCGAGGCTGTGGCCGTAGTCCACACGGGAGCGGCGGTTCGCGCAAGTACCCGACCCCCGATCCCACCCAAAGGTTGACGCGTCGGGGGCCGACACGCCGCCCTCCGTGTGGCCAATTGCTCCGAAATGTCCGTATCCGTACCGGACCGGGACGCTTCGTCGCCCACCCACACGCAGACCGTACGCCTGCCCGAGATACGAACGGCATTCGGGCCAGCCGTGTGTGCGGGCGTAAAGTCTTCTGTTGGCCCTCATCCCGGCCGGCCGCCATCGTCCGGCCGGGGTCCCAGGTCGGACCACCTCCTGACCGTACCGCCCAACCGGCGGAACGGTTACCGATCGGTAGAGATGACGGATCTCCGAACGCGGTAGCACGATGGAGGCGGCGCGACAACTCAGTTTCGACCGACAGTGAAGGAACAGCGTGGCTTCCGGATCCGATCGCAACCCGATCATCATTGGCGGCCTCCCGAGCCAGGTCCCGGACTTCGATCCCGAGGAGACCGCGGAATGGCTGGAGTCGCTTGACGCTGCCATCGACGAGCGCGGGCGCGAGCGTGCCCGCTACCTGATGCTGCGGCTGATCGAGCGCGCCCGTGAAAAGCGTGTCGCCGTGCCCGAGATGCGCAGCACGGACTACGTCAACACCATCGCCACCAAGGACGAGCCGTTCTTCCCCGGCAACGAGGAGATCGAGCGCAAGATCCTCAACGCGACGCGGTGGAACGCGGCCGTCATGGTCTCCCGCGCCCAGCGTCCCGGCATCGGCGTCGGCGGCCACATCGCCACCTTCGCCTCGTCCGCGTCGCTGTACGACGTGGGCTTCAACTACTTCTTCCGCGGCAAGGACGCCGACGGCGAGTCCGGCGACCAGGTGTTCTTCCAGGGCCACGCGTCGCCGGGCATCTACGCCCGCGCCTTCCTGCTGGACCGACTGACCGAGCAGCAGCTCGACGCGTTCCGCCAGGAGAAGTCCAAGGCGCCGTACGGCCTGTCCAGCTACCCGCACCCGCGGCTGATGCCGGACTTCTGGGAGTTCCCGACCGTCTCGATGGGCCTCGGCCCGCTCGGCGCGATCTACCAGGCCCGGATGAACCGCTACCTGGAGCACCGCGGCATCAAGGACACCTCCGACTCGCAGGTGTACGCCTTCCTCGGCGACGGCGAGATGGACGAGCCCGAGTCGCTCGGCCAGCTGTCCCTGGCCGCCCGCGAGGGCCTGGACAACCTGACCTTCGTGGTCAACTGCAACCTGCAGCGCCTGGACGGCCCGGTCCGCGGCAACGGCAAGATCATCCAGGAGCTGGAGTCGCAGTTCCGCGGCGCCGGCTGGAACGTCATCAAGCTGGTCTGGGACCGCACCTGGGACCCGCTGCTGGCCCAGGACCGCGACGGCGTCCTGGTCAACAAGCTGAACACCACCCCGGACGGCCAGTTCCAGACCTACGCCACCGAGACCGGCTCGTACATCCGCGAGCACTTCTTCGGCGGCGACCTGCGCCTGCGCGCCATGGTCGAGAACATGACCGACCAGCAGATCCAGCACCTGGGCCGCGGCGGTCACGACCACCGCAAGGTGTACGCCGCGTTCAAGGCCGCCCGCGAGCACAAGGGCCAGCCGACCGTCATCCTGGCGCAGACCGTCAAGGGCTGGACGCTGGGCCCCAACTTCGAGGGCCGCAACGCCACCCACCAGATGAAGAAGCTGACGGTCGAGGACCTTAAGCGCTTCCGCGACCGGCTGCGCCTGCCGATCACCGACAAGCAGCTCGACGAGGGCTACCCGCCCTACTACCACCCGGGCCGCAACTCGGAAGAGATCCAGTACATGCACGACCGCCGCAAGGAGCTCGGCGGCTACGTGCCCACCCGCAAGGTCCGCCCGCGCAAGCTCGAACTCCCGGGCGACGACGCGTACAAGGCGGTCAAGAAGGGCTCCGGCAACCAGACCATCGCCACCACCATGGCGTTCGTCCGGGTACTCAAGGACCTGATGCGGGACAAGGGCATCGGCAACCGCTTCGTGCCGATCGCGCCCGACGAGTACCGCACCTTCGGCATGGACTCGCTCTTCCCGTCCGCCAAGATCTACAACCCGCTCGGCCAGACCTACGAGTCGGTCGACCGCGAGCTGCTGCTGGCGTACAAGGAGTCCCCGTCCGGCCAGATGCTGCACGACGGCATCTCCGAGGCCGGCTGCACCGCCTCGCTGATCGCCGCCGGCTCGTCCTACGCGACGCACGGCGAGCCGCTGATCCCGGTCTACGTCTTCTACTCGATGTTCGGGTTCCAGCGCACCGGCGACCAGTTCTGGCAGATGGCCGACCAGCTGGCCCGCGGCTTCGTGATCGGCGCCACCGCCGGCCGCACCACGCTGACCGGCGAGGGCCTGCAGCACGCCGACGGCCACTCCCAGCTGCTGGCCTCCACCAACCCCGGTGTGGTCGCCTACGACCCGGCCTACGGGTACGAGATCGCCCACATCGTCCAGGACGGCCTGCGCCGCATGTACGGCTCCTCCGCCGAGCACCCGCACGGCGAGGACGTCTTCTACTACATGACCGTCTACAACGAGCCCATCAAGATGCCGGCCGAGCCGGAGGGCGTGGACGTCGACGGCATCCTCAAGGGCCTCTACAAGCTCGCCGAGGGCGGCGCCGGCCAGATCCCCGCGCAGCTGCTCGCCTCCGGCGTGGCGGTGCCGTGGGCCCTCGAGGCGCAGCGCATCCTCGCCGAGGAGTGGAACGTCAAGGCGGACGTCTGGTCGGCCACCTCCTGGAACGAGCTCCGCCGCGACGCCGTCGAGGCCGAGGAGTTCAACCTGCTGCACCCGGAGGAGCCGCAGCGCGTCCCGTACGTGACGTCGAAGCTCTCCGGGGCCGAGGGTCCGTTCGTGGCCGTCTCCGACTGGATGCGGGCCGTCCCGGACCAGATCTCCCGCTGGGTGCCCGGCCAGTACCAGTCCCTGGGTGCCGACGGCTTCGGCTTCGCCGACACCCGCGGCGCGGCCCGGCGCTTCTTCCACATCGACGCTCAGTCGATCGTCCTGGCCACCCTCACGGAGCTGGCTAAGCAGGGCAAGATCGACCGCTCGGCGCTGAAGTCCGCGATCGACCGCTACCAGCTGCTCGACGTGGCCGCGGCCGAGCCGGGTGCCGCGGGCGGCGACGCCTGATCGCTCTGACACAGAGATCCGCCCGAGGAGGGAACTTCCCTCCTCGGGCGGATCTTTGCGTTGCGGCCTTCCGCTTCGCGCGGTTCCCCGCGCCCCTGCGGGGCGCTGTGGACGTCGCGTCAGACGTGGGCCAGCGGCCTGCTCTCGCTCGCGTCGCGCTCCGCGGGCTTCGTCGCCGGGGCGGCGAGCAGCGCTGCCGGGGCCAGGACGAAGGCCAGGCCGGTGGCGAAGATGCCGTAGATCAGGTGCTTGGTGTTCTCGATCGCCTCGCCGTACATCGCGGTGACGAACTGCGTCAGGGTCACCCCGCCGAGGCAGATCATCAGCGCCAGGAACGCCCGGCGTCGCGGGTTGCCCGCGCTGCGGCGCAGCCACCACGCACCGGCCGCGGCGAGGGCGAGCTGGAGGCCGAGGACGAAGCCGCCGCCGAAGGTCCGCAGGAAGCCGGTGTAGAGGGAGAGGCGGTGTTCCTGCGCGCCGGCCGGCTTTCCGGCGCCGACCGGGTAGGTGCCGAGGTTCTCGGGGCGGGAGGTGGCGAAGTCGTCCAGTCCGCCGTCGGCGATCCGGAGTGCGACGCCGGGGTGGCGCAGCAGGTAGCCGCCGATGTTGCCGTAGGTGATCTTGTCCTTGACCTCCGGCCAGCGCGGGTCCTTCTGCGGGGCCTTCTCGCCCCACCAGTTGAGTCCGGCGTACTGGCCGAAGTCGGCCGGGAGGCCGAGTGCGACGGCGTCCTTCTCGGGGTGGGGGCTCTTGCCCATGATCCCGACGAAGATCATCTCGGTCCGGTTGATCTCCTTGAACGAGTCCATCTGGAACATCAGCGTGTGCAGCCCGGCCGCGCCGACGACCGCCGCCGCGGCCAGCGGCAGGGCCCGGGAGCCGAGGCGGCCGGTCCACCGGCCGATCGGGACGCGGGACGTCAGCAGCAGTATCAGGAACGGGACGGCCATCGTCAGCGCCTGCATCTTGGACGCGCACACCGTCACCGAGCCGACGGTGAACACCGCGAGGCCCAGTACCCGGGCCCGGCGCGAGCCGCCGAGGTGCATCGCTCCGGCGGTGGCGAACAGCAGGCCGGTCAGCCCGGCCAGCTCGCTGAACGGCGAGGCGGCGTAGTCCGCGACCACCGAGTCGCCGACGACCACGAACAGCGCCGCGCAGACCAGCAGGCGCAGCGTCAGGCGGCCGCGCAGGGCGACCGCGAAGACCGCGAACGCCAGGCCCACCAGGGCGCACCAGAGCAGTGCCTGTGCCCGCAGGTCCAGGTAGCCGTGGTAGCCGAGCAGTCGGCTGATCGGCCGGGCCAGTTCCGGCATCCACTGGCCGCTGCCGGGGTAGCGGTTGCCGGGGGGGCATTCGCCGGGCAGCGCGTGGTCGTAACGGAAGTTGGCCCATTTGAACCACCACCAGGAGCCCTCGTCGAGGTGCACCTTGGCGTCGAGGGCGCACATCCGGCTCGGGCCGTCGCCGTTGTCGGCGAGGCCGATCGGGCCGTTGTGGAAGATCCGGACGACCATCGCCGCGGCGGCCGCCAGCCCCACCAGCGGGCCGAACACCCACCAGCGCCCGAGGAACGCCGCCACCCGTTCCGTTCGGCGACGCGGCACTGCCTGGCGCCCCTGCGTTCTCTGCTCACTCACGGACCGCACCTTAGTGCAGTAATCGAATATCGAATCGAGTGCCAGGAGGGGGGCAAAAAGATCGCAAAACCCGCGCGGGCAACCCCCGGAAAACGGAGCGGCCCGTCCGCGGGAAGAACCTCCTTCCCCCGGACGGGCCTTGGCGGTGCGTCAGATGTGCACGGCCGGACCGGCGTCGTTCGCGCCGCGCTTGGTGAGCAGGCCGAGGGCCGCCGCGACGGCGGCGACGATCGCGGCGACGGTGAAGGCCAGGCCCATGCCGCTGACGAAGGACGAGTGGACGGCGTCGGCGATGCCCTGGGTGACCTCGGCGGGGACGCCGGGCTGGGCCGGCGGGGCGATGCCCAGCTGGGCGAGCTGCTTGAGACCCTCGCCCTGCTCGCCGCCGGGCAGCGGCTGGCCGGTGGCGGCGGTCCACTTGCCGGGGAGCACGCTGGTGACCTTGGAGGCCATCACCGCGCCGAGCACGGCGGTGCCGAGGCTGCCGCCGACCTGCATCGCGGCCTGCTGGAGGCCGCCGGCCACACCGGACAGCTCCAGCGGGGCGTTGCCGACGATGACCTCGGTGGCGCCGACCATGACGGGGCTGAGGCCGAGGCCCATCAGCAGGAACCAGAGCGACATCACGCCGTTGCCGGAGTGGATGTCCAGGGTGGACATGCCGAGCATCGCGCCGGTGGTGAGCAGCATGCCCACCATGATCGGGATGCGCGGGCCGATCCTGCCGATCAGGAAACCGGCCACCGGAGCGCCGACGATCATCATGCCGGTCATCGGCAGCAGGTGGACGCCCGCGTCGACCGGCGCCATGCCGTGCACGTTCTGCAGGTAGAAGGTGACGAAGAAGATGCCGCCGAAGAACGCGAAGGCCATCAGCACCATCAGCAGGGTGCCGGCCGACAGCGGCACCGAGCGGAACAGCGACAGCGGGATCAGCGGCTCCTTGGCGAAGTTCTGCCAGACCGCGAACACCACCAGCGCGAGCACCGCGCCGCCGAGGAAGAGCAGCGTGGCGGGGTCGCCCCAGCCCCAGGTCGGGGCCTTGATGATGCCCCAGACCAGCATGAACATCGCACCGGAGAGCAGCACGATGCCGGGGATGTCGAAGGACTTGGCGGCGTTATCGGCGCGGACGTCCTTGAGGATCAGCAGGCCCAGGACCAGCGCGACGATGCCGACCGGGATGTTGATGAAGAACACCGACTCCCAGTTGACGTGCTCGACCAGCAGACCGCCGACGATCGGACCGGCCGCGGTGGAGGCACCGATGACGCCGCCCCAGATGCCGATCGCCATGTTGAGCTTCTCGGCGGGGAACGCCCCGCGCAGCAGGCCGAGCGCGGCGGGCTGGAGCAGCGCGCCGAACAGGCCCTGCAGCACCCGGAAGAAGATCACCTGCTGGATCGAACCGGCGAAGCCGATCGCGGCGGAGGTGGCGGCGAAGCCGACCGCGCCGACCAGGAAGGTCGACTTGTGGCCGAACCGGTCGCCGATCTTGCCGGCGGTGATCAGGAAGACCGCCAGGGCCAGCAGGTAGCCGGAGGTGACCCACTGGATGTCGGCGGGGCTGGCCTTCAGGTCGGTCTGGATCGCCGGGTTGGCGATGGCGACGACGGTGCCGTCGAGGGCCACCATCATGACGCCGACGGCGACGGTGAGGAGGGTCAGCCAGGGGTGCCCCCGCAGCTTCCCTCCGGCGGCCGGGGCCGCCTCCTTGTCGAGTACGACGGACTGGCTCATGGCTCGGAACTTCCCCGTTCGTGTGGTGTGGCGAGAGAGCGGCTCGGCCATTATGTCAGTCGCTGACAATCGACATGCCGTGACTTGTGCCACTTGATGACAAATGGCAGGACGCTATCGTAGAAGCATGGCCACCCCGCTCCCCGCCGCCGTCCAGCCCCCCGCTGGCCTGCGCGAACGCAAGAAGCAGCGCACTCGCGACGCGTTGATCGGCGCCGCGCACCGACTGTTTCTCGGCCAGGGCTTCGCACAGACCACGGTGGACGAGATCGCGGCCGAGGTGGAGGTCTCCCAGCGCACCTTCTTCCGGTACTTCGCCAACAAGGAGGAGGTCGCCCTCGCGGTGCTCGCCGACGTCGAGGAAGAGTTCCTCGAGCGGCTGCGCACCCGGCCCGCCGAGGAGAACCCGCTCCAGGCGATGCGCGGCGCGGTGCACGAGGTCTGGCAGGCCATCGACCAGGACCGCGGGGCCCGCTACGGGACCGTCACCGCCGTCCTGGAGCTGTTCGAACTGATCGAGTCCACCCCCACCCTGCTCGCCGCCCACCTGCGGCACTCCTTCCAGCAGGAGGGCGAAGTGGCCCGGATCCTCGCCGAACGCGAGGCACTCGACCCGGAGACCGACCTGCGCCCCCGGCTGCTCGCCGCGGTATTCGGCACCGTGGTGCGGATCTCGCACCTGTCGTACGCCGCCAGTGCCGACCAGCACAGCCACTGCACGGACGGCATGCTGGCCCTGCTGGAGCGCCACTTCGACGAACTCGGACCGGCGCTGGCCGGCTCCTGGCGCTGAGGGCCCGAGTAGTACTCCGGTATCACCCCCGTCGCCCGACCGGAGTATGAGGACACCGGCCCCGCCCCGTTCTACCCTCGGCCCGGTGACCACCTGGAAGACCTTCCTCAGCGCCCTCGTCGAACCCGTCCCGAACCACCGGCCGCCGCTGGCCAATGCCCGCAAAGCATGGATGCGGGCGCTGCCCTTCGTGGTGGTGCTGGCCATGATCGGTGCGCTGCTGCCCACCGGCATCGTCGCGCTGACGCAGTTCTACGGGGTGAACGGGGGCCTCGCCGCCGCACTGGCCACGGTCCAGGCCGGGGCGCTGGCACTGGCCCTGGTCCGGCCGCTGACCGCCTGGCAGCTGGTGGCACCGTCGGTGCTGGTCGGCGCGGTCGTCACCCACGGCGAGGCCGCCACCCAGGCCTGGCCGTGGCCGGTCCCCACCCTGCTGAGTTACCTGTTCCTGATGGTGTTCCTGGCGATCCGGGAGAGCGGACGCACCCTGCTCGCCGTCTGGGCGGTCACCTTCGTCGGCAACAGCCTCAGCTGGTCCGTCTTCAACGAGCACTTCGACGGCACCTCGGTGGTGGTCACCGTGCTCTCCGGGGTGATCCTGCTGCTCGGCTGGAGCCTGCGCAGCCGCGACGAGGCGAAGCGGCTGCTCGCCGCCCAGGAACAGATCTCCGAGACCGAACGCGCACGACGCACCTTGCTGGAGGAACGCGCCCGGATCGCCCGCGAGTTGCACGACGTGGTCGCCCACCACATGTCGGTGATCGCCGTCCAGGCCGACAGCGCCCCGTACCGCCTCGAGGGCCTGCCCGAGCCCGCCGTCGCCGAATTCGGGCAGATCGCCTCCGCTGCCCGCGGCTCGCTCGCCGAGATGCGGCGCCTGCTCGGCGTGCTGCGGGCCGCCGACACCGAGGCCGACAAGGCCCCGCAACCGGGCCTCGACGACCTGCCGGGCCTGCTCGCCACCGTGGCCCAGGCCGGCGTCCGGGCCGAACTCGACCTCGCCGACGACGTCCGGGCCCTCGGCCCCGTCCCCGAGGCGGTCGGCCTGTCCGCGTACCGGATCGTCCAGGAAGCCCTGGCCAACGTCGTCCGGCACGCCCCCGGCGCCACCGCCCGGGTCCGGGTCGCGGCGGCCGACGGCGCCCTCACCGTGGACGTCCACAACGACCCGGCCCCCGGCAAGGCCACCGCCGTCGAAGTCTCCGCCTCCACCGGACACGGCCTGACCGGAATGCGGGAACGCGTACGTCTGCTGGATGGCACCCTGGACACCGGCCCGACCGCCGACGGCGGCTACCGGGTCGCCGCCGTCCTGCCGATCGACCGCCCCGCAACGGCGGTCGGCACCGCCCCAGGGGAGAACACCGCATGACCATCCGCGTCCTCATCGTCGACGACCAGGCGATGGTCCGCGCCGGCTTCGCCGCCCTGCTCGGCGCCCAGAGCGACATCGACGTGGTCGGCGACGCCGCGAACGGCCTCCAGGCCCTGGAAGTCAGCCGGCACACCCACCCCGACGTGGTCCTGATGGACGTCCGCATGCCCGAGATGGATGGCCTCGAAGCCGCCCGCCACCTCCTCGACCCCCCGCCCGGCGTGATCCACCGCCCCCGCGTCCTGATGCTCACCACCTTCGACGTCGACGACTACGTGTACGAGGCCCTCCGCGCCGGCGCCTCCGGCTTCCTCCTCAAGGACGCCCCACCCGCCGACCTGATCAACGCCGTCCGCGTGGTCGCCGCCGGCGACGCCCTGCTCGCCCCCTCCGTCACCCGCCGCCTGATCGCCGACTTCGCCCAGAACCGCCCCACCCCCCGCCGCGACCCCCGCCTCCGCCTCAACGGGCTCACCCCCCGCGAGACCGAAGTCCTCGAACTCATCGCCCGCGGCCTCTCCAACCAGGAAATCGCCGCCCACCTGATCCTCGCCGAACAGACCGTCAAGACCCACATAGGCCGCATCCTCGCCAAGCTCAACCTGCGCGACCGCGCGCAGGCCGTCGTCCTCGCCTACGAGAGCGGCTTGGTGCAGCCCGGCAGTTGAGCAACCTCCTCGCGCCCCTGGCTGCCCGCGCTCCCACCCAGGTATGACGTGCGTCTTGGCTCCGCAGGGTGACGCCCCGCCACGCACCTCGTTCCTACCTTCCTCCTCGTCACCGAACGGGAGGAGGAAGCGATGCTGGGGCGTCTGCGTCGAGGGACGGCCGTCGCGGGGTTGGTGCTGGCGGCGGTGCTGGGGGTGGGGTCGTGGACGTCGGCGGATGCGCAGACGCCGCTGACGGGGCCGCCGCCGGGGTCCGCGGAGTGGGTGGCGGACACCGCGCTGGGGGTGCGGCTGCCCGATCCGACGAACGCCTCCCCGGCCGAAGTTGCGGCGTTCTTCGACGCGTTGGCCCCGGACCAGCAGCGGCAGCTCGCGTTCCGGCACCCGCAGGTCCTCGGCAATCTGGACGGCGCGCCGGTCCCCCTCCGCTACTTGGCGAACTCCCTGGCCCTCGCCCAGGAACGCGCCCGTGAGCAGGCCCGCGCCACCGACGCCTCGCTCCTGCCGGAAGAGCGCGAGCAGGCCGCCCGGAAGGCCGCCCGCTACGCCGAACTGACCGGCCGCCAACTTCTCGTCTTCGATCCTCGCGGCCGCGGCCAACTCGCCGAGGTGTTCGGCGATCTGGCCCACGCCGCCCGCACCGCCGTCCTCGTGCCCGGTTCGGACGTCGATCTGGCCTCGTCCGACCGCCTCGCCGCCATGGCGAAGGAACTGCGCGCCGCTGCCAAGGACCAGGTCGCCGTGGTGGCGTGGGTCGGCTACACCACGCCCGTCGGCGTGGGGCTGGACGCCGCCCGGGAGGAGCTCGCCCGGGCGGGGGCCCCGCGGCTGGAGCGTCTGGTCGCCGGCCTGGCCCCGCTGACCGGGCCCGCCACTCTCTTCTGCCACAGCTACGGCTCGGTGGTGTGCGGGCAGTCCGCGCCGGATCCGGCGCGGGTCTCGGGGCTGGTGGTGTTCGCCTCGCCGGGGCTGGGCCTGGAGCGGGCGGACGAGTTGAAGGTGCCGGTGTGGGCGGTGGCCCGCAATCCGGAGGACTGGATCTCGAACGTGCCGCACGTCTCGGTGTTCGGGCTCGGGCACGGCGCCGACCCGACGTCCCCGGGGTTCCACGCCCGCCTGCTGCCATCGACGGGTTCGCACGGCCACAGCGACTACTTCGCTCCCGGTTCGGCCTCGCTCGCGGCCTTCGCCGCGCTCGCCGCGACCGGCTCCCCCACCACCGCCTGACGACCTGTCGAGGAGACGTCCGATGCTGCCTGTTTCCGTTCGCCGCGCCGCGGCGACCGTCGATGCCAAGACCCCCACCACCCGTGACCGAGCGCTGGACGGCCTGCGCGCCGTCGCACTGCTCTCGGTGCCGCTCGGGCACTGGCTGCTCGGCGGGTTCACCCTCTCCGACGGCGTGCTGCACAACGCGAGTCCGCTGACGGCGCTGTCGTTCATGGCGCCGCTGAGCTGGGTGCTGCAGATGCTGGGGGTGTTCTTCCTGGTCGGCGGCCGGGCGTCGGCGCTGTCGCTGCGCCGGGCGGCCGACCGCGGGGTGGGTACCGGGGAGTGGTTGCGCGGCCGGGTGCTGCGGCTGGCCCGGCCGGTGCTGGGGGTGGCCGCGGTGTGGGCGGCGCTGATCCCGGTGCTGCGCGGGCTGGGGGTGCCGGCCGACACGGTGCGCACGGGGGCGGTGCTGATGGTGCAGCCGCTCTGGTACATCGCGATGTACCTGGCGCTGACGGCGCTCACCCCGCTGTGCGTCAAGTTCGGTGCGCGGATGAAGGGTTGGGCCTCGGCGGCGCTGCTGACGGCCGTCGCGGCGGTGGACCTGCTGCGGTACGGACCGTGGGGCGCGTCGATGCCGGGGTGGCTGAGCCTGCTGAACCTGCTGCCGGGCTGGCTGTTCGCCTACCAGCTGGGTGTGGACTGGGCACACGGCCGGATCTCCCGGGCCGGGGCGCGGCTGACGGCCTTCGGCGGGGCGGCGCTGTTCGCGGTGCTGCTGCTGGTGTTCCACTACCCGGCGAGCATGGTCGGCGTACCGGGCGCGGCCCGCACCAACTCGCACCCGCCGTCCCTGCTGGTGCTGGCGCTGGCCTCGGTGCAGGGCGGTGCGGCGATGCTGCTGAAGGACCGGCTGGGCCGGGCGCTGCGCCGGCCGCTGCTGTGGCTGCCGGTGGTGGTGGTCAACCTGGGCGCGATGACGATCTTCTGCTGGCACCAGACCGCGATGTTCCTGACCGCGCTTGCCGGTTCGCGACTGGGCACGCTGCCGGGCCTGACCGCCGCCCCCGACTCCGGCCTGTGGGCGCTGGCCCGACTGGCCTGGCTGCCGTTGTTCGCGGTGGTGCTGGCGCTGATCGGCCGCTGGGCGCGGCGTTTCGACGCCCCGTGGCCGTCCCGCGCCTGGCGGGCGGTGGCGACGGCGGGCGCGGCACTGTTCGCGGTGTACGCGCTCGGCGCGGTCTGACGTTGCGTCAATTCCCTTCGGTTGTCGGAGCCTGGCCGTACCCTGGCGGCCATGGCGACCTTCGACGAACTGATCGCGCTGGCACTGGAGCTGCCGCAGGCGCACCAGGAAACCACCTGGGAGCAGGAGACGTTCCGGGTCGGCCGGAAGATCTTCGCGATGGGACACCCGGAGTCGGGGGCGGTCTCGGTGAAGGCCACGGTGTCCGATCAGGCCGAACTGATCGCCGCCGCGCCCGAGGTGTACTCGATGGCGCCGTACACCGGCCGGTTCGGCTGGGTGCGGGTGCAACTGGCCCTGGTCGAGCCGGAGGAGCTGCGTGAACTGCTCACCGAGGCCTGGCGTTCGATCGCTCCGAAGCGCGTCCGGGACGGATACGACAGGTAGCGTCCGGGCGAATGTGACACGGAACACTGTTTGCTCCCTGCCCGGCGCGTCTGCCGCCCTCTAGTCTGGCTGACTAGTAGTTGGCAGTCGTAGCACCATCGGGCCCGGCCCGCTGCGATGTACCGGCCCGAGGGAGTGGACGCCATGCAGCGCAGGCGGGTCAAGCGGATCCTGATCGGCGTGTTCGCGGGCTGTGCCGCCCTGGTGGACGCTGGGGCGGCGGTCGCCCAGGCCACCGCGTCCAGCGAGCAGCTGGCCATCACCACGCCGCCGGCCGGCAGCGCCGCCTGGGTCGCCGACAACACCTTCGGCCGCGCCCTGCCGGACCCGGCCACCGCCGACCCGGCCGCCGTCGCCGCCTTCTTCGCCTCGCTGACGAACGCCGAACTCGACCGGCTGATCCTCGAATACCCGCTGGTGGTCGGCAACTTGGACGGTGCGCCGCCGGCCGTCCGGTACCGGGCCAACCGGGAGGCGATCGCCGCCGAACGCGACCGGGCCCGGCAGCGTTCCGAGGACCGCGCCCTGGACCCGACCGCCCGCGCGCTGGCCGCCTCCCGCGCCAACGACTCCGAGGCGCTGCTGGCCGGCGGCCGGCAGATCCTCGCCTTCGACCCGCGCGGCCGCGGCCTGGTCACCGAGGTGTACGGCGACCTGGCCGCCGCCCAGCGGGTCGCCGTCCTGGTGCCCGGCTCGGACGCCGACCTCGCCCACTTCGACCAGGCCGTCGAGCCGTTGCGCTCCCCCGCCGGCATGGCCCGCGCCCTGTTCACCGAGGAGCACGCCCAGTCCCCGAACACCCGCACCGCGGTGATCGCCTGGACCGGCTACGTCACCCCGCAGGGCCTCGGCCCGGACGCGGCCACCTCCCGGCTCGCCGAGGCCGCCGCGCCCCGCCTGGAACGGCTGCTCGCCGGGCTGAAGCAGACCAGCCACCCGGAGGCGCCGCCGACGCTGCTGTGCCACTCGTACGGCTCGGTGGTGTGCGGCACCGCCGCGCCGACCGTGCACGGCACGCAGCCCACCGACCTGGTGGCGTTCGGCAGCCCCGGGATGGGCGTCGACTCGGCCGCCGAGCTCGGCACCGGCGTCCAGGTGTGGGCGGCCCGCAACCCCGCCGACTGGATCGGCAACGTCCCCTACCTGGAGGTCGGCGGCCTCGGGCACGGCGCCGACCCGACCACCCAGGCGTTCGGCGCGATGACCGTCTCCTCGGCCGGCGCCAGCGGCCACAACGGCTACCTGGCCGAGGGCACCGCCAGCCGGCACAACTTCGCCGCGATCGCCCTCGGCCACTACGGCGACGTCAGCCACCCGAACAACTCCGGCAATTGACCGGACGTCACACCTCGCGGGCGTCCGAGGTGGCGCTCATGTCCGCGTAGCGGGGGCCCTGCACCCGGCCGCCGATCGGCTCCAGCTCGGCCAGCTCCGCCGCCGTCAGCTTCAGCGCGGTCGCGGCGGCGTTCTCCTCCAGCCGGCTGCGCTTGCGGGTGCCCGGGATCGGCACCACCGTCAGGCCGTGCACCTCGGCCCGCTGCTGCAGCCAGGCCAGCGCGACCTGGGCGGCCGTCACACCGCGCTCCGCGGCGACCTTCCGGATCGGCTCGACCAGCTCCGCGTTGTCCACCGCGTTCGCACCGGTGAACTGCGGCAGGTGACGGCGGAAGTCGTCCGCGCCCAGCTGCTCGGCGTTGGCGAACGCCCCGGTCAGGAAGCCCCGGCCGAGCGGCGAGTACGGCACCAGCGCGACGCCCAGCTCGGCCGCCACGGGCACCGCGGTGCGCTCCGGGCCGCGGGCGAACAGCGACCACTCGGACTGCAGCGCCGCGATCGGGTGCACCGCGTACGCCTCCCGCAGCTCCGGACCGGTCACCTCGGACAGACCCAGGTGCTTCACCTTGCCGGCCGCGACCAGCTCCGCCATCGCCCCGACCGACTCGGCCAGCGGCACCTCCGGGTTGCGGCGGTGCATGTAGTACAGGTCGATCTCGTCCACCCCGAGCCGCCGCAGCGAGGCGTCCACCGCCTGCCGGATGTACGCCGGCTCGTTGTTGACGCCCCGGTAGCTCGGGTCGTCGGCGCGCCGCTCGATCCCGAACTTGGTGGCCAGCACCACCTGTTCGCGGTGCGCCCGGACGAACGGACCGATCAGCTCCTCGTTGGCGCCCGAACCGTAGATGTCGGCAGTGTCGAACAGGGTCACCCCGAGCTCCAGCGCCCGGCCGAGGGTGGCCAGCGCCTCCTCGGTGTCGGTCGGCCCGTAGAACTCGCTCATCCCCATGCAGCCCAGGCCCTGCACACCCACGACGGGGCCGTTGCTGCCGAGCCGGGTGGTCTCGATGCTGCTCATGCGCTCTTCCTGTCCTCGATCGAATAATCGGCCGTCGTCTCAGTCGCGTCGTCGCCCGGAACGGGTGCGGCCGGCTCGCCGTAGAGATCGATCTTCCGGTCGATCACGGCGAGCGTGGCGTGCAGGTCCGCGAGCCGCTGCCGGACCTCCGCCCGGTGGTCCACCAGCAGCTGCCGGCGCTCGGCCCGGGTGGCGTCCCCGTCCCGCACCAGCTCGACGTACCGGACCATGTCGGCCACCGGCATCCCGGTCAGCCGGAGCTTCGTCAGGAACGCCAGCCGCGCCAGGTCCGCGTCGCTGTACCGGCGCTGGCCGGCGTGCGAACGGTCCACCCGGTCCAGCAGGCCGATCCGCTCGTACCAGCGCAGCGTGTGCGCAGTGAGCCCGCTGATCGCGGACACCTCGCTGATCGGATGCCGCGGCGTCCGGTCCGGCACCGCACTCGGCGCACCGAACGCCTGCTCGCAGCCCGACAGTTGAGAATCCCGCTGGGCGAACTCCGCCATCCTGCCCGACCCCCGCTCTCGACGACGGCTCCGACGCTACTCAGTTGGAGCGCACTCCAAGCAAGCCTGGCACACCGGATCTCCCGGACCGTCGTTTAGAGTTCGGCCCATGCAGAGCTTGCGGATGATCGAGGACTGGCCCGTACCGAACGCCGCTGCGGCGGTCGTACGCGGAAGCGACGGCGCCCTGCTCGGCGCACACGGCCCGCAGGACCACCTGTTCCCGCTCGCCTCCGTCACCAAGCTGCTCAGCGCGTACGCCGCACTGATCGCCGTCGAGGAAGGCGTCTTCGAACTCGACGACCCGGCCGGCCCCGACGGCTCCACCGTCCGCCACCTGCTGGCCCACACCTCCGGCCTGGCCTTCGACGAACACCGCGTGATGGCCGCCCCCGGCAACCGCCGCCTCTACTCCAACGCCGGCTTCGAAGTCCTCGCCGCCACCCTGGAACACGCCTCCGGCATCCCGTTCGCCCAGTACGCGGCCGAAGCCGTCTTCCAGCCGCTCGGCATGCACGCCACCCTGATCAACACCGCCCACCGCGCGCCCGCCGGCGCGGGCGGCCTCTCCACCGCCGCCGACCTCGCCCGCTTCGCGGCCGAACTCCAGTCCCCCAAGCTGCTCGACCCCGCCACCCTGCACACCGCCACCCGCGAGGTCGCCTTCCCCGGCACCAGCGGCGTCCTGCCCGGCTTCGGCCACCGCCGCCCCAACGACTGGGGCCTCGGCTTCGAAATCCGCGACCACAAGACCCCGCACTGGACCGGCACCACCAACTCCCCCGCCACCTTCGGCCACTTCGGCCAGTCCGGCACCTTCCTCTGGGTCGACCCCACCGCCGACCTCGCCTGCCTCGCCCTCACCGACCGCGACTTCGGCCCGTGGGCAGCGGAGGTCTGGCCCCAGCTCAGCGACGCGGTTCTCTCCGAGATGTAAGGGGTGCGAAGCCTGGGAGAGCACCACCAGGGGCGCGGGGAACTGCGCGAAGCGGAAGGCACCTCACCGCAAGATCGCGACGCAGGACAATGACCTGCACTTGATCGCGACCTTACGGGCGTGGTGTGCGCTTGTCGCGCAGTTCCCCGCGCCCCTGTTTTCGCGCCCACGCGCTGTCTCACCCGTACTGCAACGGACTGTGCATCTCCCAGAGCAGCAGCTCCACGCCGTTCTCCCCCGCCGTCGGATCCGCGAACGCATCCCCCGTGATCCGGATCGCGTCGCCGGCGCTCGCCGACCGCCCGCCGCCCTGCGGACCGGGAACGGTCCGATAGCCGACCGAGCCCGACACCACGTGCACGTACCGGTAGGGCGCGGCCGGAAGTTCCGGCAACGCCGCCCACGCACCGGCCCGGACCAGCCAGAGCGCTGCGTCCGCCCGCCGCAGGCGCAGCGCGTCGTCCGCGGGCCGCCCGGAAGCGAGCAACGTCAGCCCGTCCTCAATCGCAACCGACCGCAGCCCGAACCCCGGTTCCGAACCGAACTGATCGGGCTGGAGCCACATTTGAAGAAACGTCACGGACGACTCCGCCCCGCCGAGGTTCCGCTCAGTGTGGTTGATGCCCGCCCCCGCGGACTGCACCTGGAGCATGCCGGGCCGGACCACGCTCGCGTGGCCCGCGTCGTCGCGGTGGGCGAGCGCGCCGTCGATCACCCAGGTGACGATCTCGGTGTCGGTGTGCCGGTGCGTGTCGTAGCCGGTGCCGGGGGCGAGCGTCTCCTCGTTGCAGGCGAGCAGCGCCCCGAAAGATGTGTTCTTCGGGTCGTAGTGCCCGGCGAAGGAGAACGCGTGAAGGGTGGTGATGCCTTCGGCGGGTTCCGACAGGTAACGCTCGCCGGCCCGGCGCAGGTCGGCGCGGCCGCGTTCCTTCCGTCCGGCCCCGGACGCGGGTGCGGCGGTTTCGAGGGGGTGCCCGTCCTGGGGCGAGGAATCCACGCTCACGGGCACCACGGTAGCCGGTGTGACGGGTGCCACCGGTCTTCTCGGCGCGGGGTGTGCACGAGCACCCGTCCGCGTGAGGCAGGCTAGTGCCGTGCCATCCGCTTCAGCGAAACCCGACAAAGCATCCGACCGGACGTCCGGCGAGCCGCCCGCCCAGGAGCGGCCCGCCGACCGGGGCCCGGATAAGAAGTCCGCGAAACGTCCGGCGCGGCCGAACGGTACCGCGGCGGTCCCCGGCCGCGGCCGGATGACCGCCGAGGAGCGCCGACTCGCTTCGGAGCGCGCCGAGTTGCGGGCGGCGACGCTGAAGCGGCTGGAGAAGTCGGCGGGCAAGCTGGCGTCCGCGGCGATTGCCCGGATGGACGATCAGCTGGCCTGGTACCGGCGGATGCCGCCGGAGCACCGTTCGTGGATCGGTCTGGTCGCGCAGGCGGGTATCGCGGCGTTCACCGAGTGGTACCGGCACCCGGAGGCGCCGCAGGCGATCTCCACCGATGTGTTCGGCACCGCCCCGCGGGAGTTGACCCGGGCGATCACGCTGCGGCAGACGGTGGAGCTGATCCGCACCACGATCGAGGTGATGGAGGAGGCCATCGAGGAGGTGGCCGCGCCCGGCGACGAGGCGGGCATGCGCGAGTCGGTGCTGGTCTACGCCCGGGAGATCGCCTTCGCCACCGCCCAGGTGTACGCGCAGGCCGCGGAGGCGCGCGGCGCGTGGGACGCCCGGCTGGAGGCGCTGGTCGTCAACTCGCTGCTTTCCGGGGACGCCGACGAGGGCGTGCTGTCCCGGGCGGCGGCACTGGGCTGGGGTCAGCCGAGCCAGGTGCGGGTCGTGATGGGCAGTGCCCCGGACGGCGACAGCGAGCTGGTGGTGGAGGCCATCCGGCGGGCCGCCCGGTACGCCAAGCTGCACGTGCTGACGGGGGTGTTGGGCCGCCGCCTGGTGGTGGTGGTCGGCGGCGACAAGGAGCCGGTGCACGCCGCGCGGGCGCTGATCGGTCAGTTCGCGCCGGGCCCGGTGGTGGTCGGTCCGACGGTCGGTGACCTGCTGTCGGCGACCCGCTCGGCGCATGCCGCCGCGCAGGGCCTGAAGGCGTGTTCGGCGTGGCCGGACGCGCCACGCCCGGTGCTGGCCGACGATCTGCTGCCCGAACGCTCGCTGGCGGGCGACGAGGTGGCGCGCCGTCAGCTGGTGGAGGAGATCTACACACCATTGGAGGAGGCCGGTTCGGCACTCCTGGAGACGCTGAGTGTCTATCTGGAGCAGGCGTCCTCGCTGGAAGGTGCCGCCCGGATGCTCTTCGTCCACCCGAACACCGTGCGCTACCGGCTGCGTCGTGTGACAGATGTCACCGGCTATGCTCCATCGGACGTGCGTTCGGCGTTCACCCTGCGCATCGCCCTTGCCCTGGGGCGTCTCGGCTCCGGGCCTGACCAGGGCTGATCGCACTGTAGGGAATCCACAATCCGACGTGCTTTTCTTCGTCATCGTCGCCTACCCGCCCCACGGCGTCCGGCGAGAGAGGGTTGAACCGTGCTCGTTATCGTCGCCCCTGGACAGGGTGCCCAGACTCCCGGCTTCCTCAACCCCTGGCTCGAACTGGACGGCGTCGCCGACCGGCTGCGCCAGTGGTCGGAGGTGGCCGGCCTCGACCTGGTGCACGCCGGAACCGAGGCCTCCGAGGAGGAGATCAAGGACACCGCCGTCGCCCAGCCGCTGCTGGTGGCCGCCGGCCTGGTGACCGCTCAGGCGCTGCTGCCGCAGGGCGTTTCCGCGTCGGTCGGCGCGCTGGCCGGCCACAGCGTCGGTGAGATCACCGCCGCGGCGCTGGCGGGCGTGCTGTCCGAGCAGGACGCGCTGGCCTTCGTCCGCGAGCGCAGCCTCGGCATGGCGGAGGCCGCCGCGGCCACCGCGACCGGCATGGCGGCGGTGCTCGGCGGCGACCCGGAGGCGGTCGCCGAGAAGCTCGCCGCGCACGGGGTCACCGCGGCGAACAACAACGGCGGCGGCCAGATCGTCGCGGCCGGCACGCTGGAGCAGCTGGCCGCGCTGAAGGCGGACCCGCCGGCCGGCGCGCGGCTGATCGCGCTGAAGGTCGCGGGCGCGTTCCACACCGCGCACATGGCCCCGGGCGTGGCCCGGCTGGAGAAGCTGGCGCCCACGCTGACGGCGGCCGACCCGGCGGTGGCGTACGTGTCCAACAAGGACGGCGAGGTGGTCGGCGACGGTGCCGAGGTGCTGTCCCGTCTGGTCTCGCAGGTGTCCAACCCGGTCCGCTGGGACCTGTGCATGGAGACCCTGCAGCAGTTGGGCGCGACCGCCGTGATCGAGCTGTCCCCGGCCGGAACCCTCACCAACCTGGTCAAGCGCAACGTCAAGGGTGTCGCCACGCTGGCCCTGAAGTCCCCCGCCGATCTCGACCGGGCCCGTGAGCTCGTGGCCGAGCACGGCAAGCAGGAGAAGTCCGCATGACTGCCACCATCAAGCCGGCCACCGGCGCCCAGTTCTCGCGCATCCTCGGGGTCGGCGGCTACCGCCCGACCCGGGTGATCCCGAACTCCGAGGTGCTGAACTGGATCGACTCCTCGGACGAGTGGATCCGCTCGCGTTCCGGTATCGCGGAGCGCCGCTGGGCCGGCCCGGAGGAGACCGTCGCCGAGATGTCGGTGCAGGCGGCCGAGCGGGCCATCGCGATGTCCGGGATCGCTCCGGAGCAGATCGGCGGCGTCATCGTCGCCACCGTCTCGCACCTGAAGCAGACCCCGGCGATCGCCACCGAGATCGCCCAGCGGCTCGGCTGCGGCACCGCCCCCGCGTTCGACATCTCCGCCGCCTGCGCGGGCTTCGGCTACGGCCTGAGCCTGGCCGACGGCATGGTGCGCGGCGGCAGCGCCGAGTACGTGCTGGTGATCGGCGTGGAGCGGCTGTCCGACCTGACCGACAAGTCGGACCGCTCGACCGCGTTCATCTTCGGCGACGGCGCGGGCGCCGCGATCGTCGGCCCGTCCGACACCCCCGGCATCGGCAAGGTGGTCTGGGGTTCGGACGGCTCGCAGTCCGAGGTGATTTCGCAGACCAAGGCCTGGGACACCGCCTTCGCCAAGCCCGACGCCGTCAACGGCGCGGGCGAGGAGATCAAGTGGCCCGCGCTCCGGATGGAGGGCCAGACGGTCTTCCGCTGGGCCGTGTACGACATGGCGAAGGTCGCGCAGCAGGCGCTGGACGCCGCCGGGATCACCGCCGACCAGCTCGGCGCGTTCATCCCGCACCAGGCCAACATGCGCATCATCGACGCCATGATCAAGACGCTGAAGCTGCCCGCCGAGATCCCGGTGGCCCGCGACATCGTCGAGACCGGCAACACCTCCGCCGCCTCCATTCCGCTCGCCATGGAGCGGATGCTGGAGCGCGGCGAGGCCAAGAGCGGCGACCTGGCGCTGATCATCGGCTTCGGGGCCGGCCTGGTCTACGCCGCAGCAGTCGTTACTCTCCCCTAGGCGTTTTTCTCCGCACCACATGAAACCCGCGGCGGTCCGTCGGACCGTCCGCCGTCACCACCGAAGAGGAGCAGCCGATATGGCTACCCAGACCGAGGTTCTCGAAGGTCTCGCCGAGATCGTGAACGAGATCGCCGGCATTCCGGTCGAGGACGTCGAGCTCGACAAGTCCTTCACCGACGACCTGGACGTCGACTCGCTGTCCATGGTCGAGGTCGTCGTCGCCGCCGAGGAGCGCTTCGGCGCGAAGATCCCGGACGACGAGGTCAAGAACCTGAAGACCGTCGGCGACGCGGTGAACTTCATCGTCGCCAACGTCTGACCAGTCGTCAGGCTGCCGGTCGGGGCGCGCCAGCCGCGCCCCGACCGTCCCCCTTTCCGTCCGGCTCGTCCGGCCCCCCGCTCTACGTGAGAGAAGAAGAAACCAGTGACTGCTGAAAACCGCACCGTGGTCGTCACGGGTATCGGCGCCTTCACGCCGCTGGGCGGCGACGCCGCCACATTCTGGGAGGGCCTGCTGGCCGGCCGGTCCGGGGTCCGCGCGCTCACCGAGGAGTGGGCCGCCGACCTGCCGGTCCGGATCGCCGCCCGGGTCGCCGTCGAGCCGTCCGAAATCCTGCCCCGCCCGGTGGCCCGCAAGCTGGACCGCTCGGCCCAGTTCGCGCTGATCGCCGCCCGCGAGGCCTGGAAGGACGCCGGCTTCGAGGGCCCGGCCACCGCCGACTCCAACGAGCTGACCCCCGAGCGTCTGGGCGCGGTCATCGCCTCCGGCATCGGTGGCGTCACCACCCTGCTCGACCAGTACGACGTGCTCAAGGAGCAGGGCGTCCGCAAGGTCTCCCCGCACACCGTCCCGATGCTGATGCCCAACTCCCCGGCCGCCAACGTCGGCCTGGAGGTCGGCGCCCGGGCCGGCGTGCACACCCCCGTCTCCGCCTGCGCCTCCGGTGCCGAGGCGATCGGCTACGCGATCGAGATGATCCGCAGTGGCCGCGCCGACATCGTGGTGGCCGGCGGCACCGAGGCGGCGATCCACCCGCTGCCCATCGTCGCCTTCTCCAACATGATGGCGATGTCCAAGAACAACGACGACCCCGAGCACGCCTCCCGGCCGTACGACAAGGCCCGTGACGGCTTCGTCCTCGGCGAGGGCGCCGGCGTCGTGGTGCTGGAGTCCGCCGAGCACGCCGCCGCCCGCGGTGCCCGCGTGTACTGCGAGGCGATCGGCCAGGGCCTGTCCTCGGACGCCCACCACATCGCCCAGCCGGAGCCGACCGGCGCCGGCGTGGCCCGCGCCATCGCCGACCTGTTCGACCGCAACGAGCTGGACAAGGCCGAGGTCGTGCACGTCAACGCGCACGCCACCTCCACCCCGCAGGGTGACACCGCGGAGGTCAAGGCGCTCAGCCGCGAACTCGGCGAGCACCTCGGGCACGTGGCGATCTCCGCCACCAAGTCGATGACCGGCCACCTGCTCGGCGGCGCCGGCGGCATCGAGACGGTCGCCACCGTCCTCGCCCTGCACCACCGGATCGCCCCGCCGACCATCAACGTGGTCGACCTGGACGACGACATCGAGGCCGACATCGTCCGCGACGAGCCCCGCAAGCTCCCGGTCGAGGGCCGCATCGCCGCCCTCAACAACTCCTTCGGCTTCGGCGGCCACAACGTGGTCCTGGCCTTCCGCAGCGTCTGAGACACCACCGTCTGAGACACCCGCGCGAACAACTGCGCGACCGGCCCGGCACTCCGATCGAGTGCCGGGCCGGTCCCGTCTCCGCGCCGCTACGGGTCACACCACCTGGTGCAGCCACCTCACCGGCGCACCCTCACCCGCGTACCGGAACGGCTCCAGCTCGTCGTCCCACGGCTTTCCGAGCAGCCGGCCGATCTCCGTCTCCAGGTCGCTGCCCTCGCTGCGGGAGCGCAGCAGCACGGCCCGCAGCCGGTCCTCGGGGATCAGGATGTCGCCGTGGATGCCGGTGACGGCGTGGAAGATGCCGAGGCTGGGCGTGGAGGAGTACCGCTCGCCCTCGGCCGTGGCGCAGGGCTCGCCGGTCACCTCGTAGCGCATCATCTGCCAGCCGCGCAGCGCGGAGGCGAGCCTGGAGGCGGTGCCGGGCTCTCCCTGCCAGGAGAGTTCGGACCGCCAGTGGCCGGGCGCGGCGGGCTGCCGGATCCAGTCGAGGTTGACCCGCACCCCGAGGGCGCCCGCCACCGCCCACTCGACGTGCGGGCACAGCGCGCGTGGCGCGGAGTGGATGTAGAGCACACCACGTGTCGTCACCGGGACCTCCTGGCTGTGGACGAGGGTCGCCTTCCCCAGCTGCCTCGCGCCGTCGCCGGTCGGTACGGACCAGTGGCTACCCCGTGACGCTCAACTTATTCGACATTAGGTCATCAAATCGAGCAAAACGGACAAGCTTTCCCTCCATGCTAGTCGGTTCCCCCGGGAGGTCTACCCCCACAGCGCCCACCTCCCCCGAACGGACCTAAACGCGCGCCCCCACCGGATCGCGCATCCGGCGGGGGCGGGTTGACGCAGCAAAAGCTGTCACATCATCAGCTATTGCGCCGTTCAGACCTGTACGACCATCTTCCCGATGTTGGCGCCGTGCAGCATGCCGAGGAAGGCCTCCACGGCGTTCTCCACGCCCTCGACCACGGTCTCGTCGTAGCGCAGCGAGCCGTCCCGCAGCCAGCCGCCGACCTCCTCGAGGAACTGGCCGCGCAGCGCACTGTGGTCGCTGACCAGCATGCCCTGCAGGCGAAGGCGCTTTCCGACGGCCAGCGCCAGGTTGCGCGGCCCCGCCGGGGCGGAGGTGTCGTTGTACTGGGCGATCGCCCCGCACAGGGTGGCCCGGCCGTGCACCCGCAGGGCGCCGATCGCGGCCTCCAGGTGCTCGCCGCCGACGTTGTCGAAGTAGACGTCGATGCCGTCGGGGGCAGCCCGGCCGAGCAGCTCGGCGACCGGGCCGTCCTTGTAGTTGAAGGCGGCGTCGAAGCCGTAGTCGTCGACCAGGGTGGCGACCTTCTCGGCGGAGCCGGCCGAGCCGATGACCCGCTTCGCGCCCTTGAGCCGGGCGATCTGGCCGACCAGCGAACCGACCGCGCCGGCCGCGCCGGAGACGAACACGGTGTCGCCGGAGCGGAACGAGGCGACCTCCAGCAGCCCCGCGTACGCGGTGAGGCCGGGCATCCCGAGCACGCCCAGATAGGCGGAGAGCGGGGCGAGTTCGGGGTCGACCTTGACGGTGCGCGCCGCGTCCACGGTGGCGTACTCGCGCCAGCCGAGCCCGTGCAGCACGGCGTCGCCGACCTGGAAGCCCTCGGCGTTGCTGGCGACCACGTGGCCCACCGCACCGCCGTCCATCGGCGCGCCCAGCGCGTACGGCGGGACGTAGGACTTCACGTCGTTCATCCGCCCGCGCATGTACGGGTCGACGGACAGGTAGGCGTTGCGCACGGTGATCTCGCCCGGACCGGGCTGCCGGACGGGGGCCTCGACCAGGGCGAAGTCGCCGGGAACCGGCCAGCCCTGCGGGCGGGCGGCCAGGTGCCATTCGCGGCCGGTGGCGGGAAGGTCCTGCTGTGCCATCACACGCTCCTTATCAACCTGAAACATTCAGCGGCTCAAGTAATCCTGTGGATGAAAGGTTCATGTTGTCAACTGTTCAGCTAGACTCGGCGCCATGGAGAAGGAGCAGGTCATGGAGCAGGCACCGATTCCGACCGCCGACCCGATCACCGTGGAGGTCGTCGACCTCATGGCACGCCTGGTCGGACTCTTCCACCGCGAGTACGAGGAGGCCGCCGCCGCCCGCTCGCTGACCGGCGCGCAGGCCAAAGTGCTGGCGCTGCTGCGGCGCGGGCCGATGCCGATGCGGCACATCGCACAGACCCTCTCCTGCGAGCCGTCCAACGTCACCGGCATCGTCGACCGGCTGGAGGGCCGCGGCTTCGTCACCCGCGAGTCCGACCCGCAGGACCGCCGGGTCAAGCTGGTCGTCGCCACCGACTCGGGGCTCACCGCCTCCTCCGAACTGCGCGAATCGCTGAACTTCGCCCGCGAGCCGCTGGCCGCGCTGGACGCCCCCGAACGGGCCCAACTGCGGGACCTGCTGCGGCGGATGCTCGACTCCTCGGCCCGCGACTGACCCTCCGCCGGACCGCCCCCCGGACTCCGCGTCGGACGGTTCGGGGGTACCCCGGTTCGAGGGTCGAAAAATCTCTCCGAAATGATGGTTCGCGTGTAACCATTCCCGTCACCGCGCCGTCTAAGTGGTGACGAACGCCCCGCCGTCCGCAGTGTCGCGGAGGCGGCAAGTGCCTGCCCTCGGGCACCAGTTCCCGTTGCGCGCAGAGAGATCCCGGATCGATGACCGACGCCACCCAGAGCACTGCCGCGGCCTCGCCACGACGCCGCAGAGGCCGCCGAATAGCCCAGGGTCTCGGGGCGACCGCCGCCGTCATGGTGGTCGTCGCCGCGGGACTCGGCGCCTGGTACTACCAGCGGCTCGACCACAACATCACGACCTTCGCCCCGGAAGGCATCGCCTCCACCCGCCCGCCGGCCGGGCCTCCCGCGCCCACCGGTGGACACCCCGTCAACATCCTGCTGCTCGGCTCCGACACCCGGAGCGACGGCAACGGCGACCTCGGCGGCGGTGACGTGGGAGTCGGGCACTCCGACACCGCGATCCTGCTGCACGTCTACGCCGATCACAAACACGCCGTCGGCGTGTCGATCCCCCGGGACACCCTGGTCACTATCCCGCCGTGCCGGCTCGCGGACGGCCGGTGGACCACCGCCCGGGCCAGCCAGATGTTCAACTCGGCTTTCACCATCGGCGAGTTCAAGGACGGCAACCCCGCCTGCACGCAGAACACCGTGGAGGAGCTGACCGGCCTGCGGGTGGACCACACCCTGGTCGTCGACTTCAAGGGCTTCGCCTCCATCACCGAGGCCGTCGGCGGCGTGGACGTATGCGTGCCCAACGACGTCAACTCCTACGGCATCCAGCTGGCCAAGGGCCGGCAGACCGTCGCCGGGCAGCAGGCCGTCGACTACGTCCGCGCCCGGCACGGCCTCGGCGACAGCTCCGACATCGGCCGCATGCGCCGTCAGCAGGCGTTCATGTCCTCGCTGATCAAGAAGGTGCAGGGCGAGGGCTTCGACCTGACCACCCTGCTGCCGCTGGCCGACGCCGCCACCAAGTCGCTCACCGTCGACCCCGACCTCGGATCGCCGTACAAGCTCGCCGAGTTCGCCCAGTCGCTGCAGAACATCAAGCTCGCCGACATCCAGTTCGTCACCCTGCCTTGGCGCTTCCAGGGCGCCCGGGTCGCCATCGTGCAGCCGGACGCCGGCATCCTGTGGGACCTGCTCCGCCAGGACCGCACCCTGGACGGCCGACTCACCGGCGACACCGCGAGCCCGTCCGCCGGCGCCTCGGCCGACGCCTCGGCAGGCGCCTCCGCGTCGGCCGACCCCTCGGCCTCGGCCAGCCCGTCCGCCACCGGCAGCCCCGACAGCGCGAACCTGGACGTGCCGATCACGGTCCACAACGCCGCCAAGTCGCCCGGCCTGGCCGGACGCACCGCGACCGCGCTGCGCGGCAACGGGTACCGCAACGTCACCATCGCCGAGAACACGCCCGCCCGGAACACCACGCTGATCGAGTACGCGCCCGACCAGCGCCCCGCCGCCGAACGCCTGGCCCGGCTCTACCCCGGTGCGGAACTCCGCGCCGCCTCCGGCAGCGATGGCATCACCCTGACCGTCGGCCAGGACCGGGCCGGCGCCGACACCCCCGGCATTCCCGACGCCGGGGCCTCCGCCGGCACCATCCCGTCCACCATCCCGAACGGCATCACGGACAACACCCGGCCCGCCGACAGCGACCTCTGCGCCGACCTCAGCTTCGGCTGACCCCCGGCCGCCGGGCCCCCGGGCCCGGCGGCGCCTACGCCTCCTGGGGCGCGGCCGGGTCCGGGTCCGGAAGGCCGGTCACCACGAGGGTGACCCGCCGGTCCGCCAACTCGCCCGCCCGGGCCAGGCCGTAGACCGCGGACAACGCCTTCGCCACGTACCGGCGCTCCACCGGCACCCCGTGCCGGTGCTCGAACCCGGCGGCGAAGCGTTCCAACTCCTGCGGCACCCGCCCGTACCCGCCGCCGTGCCAGCCGTGCTCCAGCCGCCAGTTGTCGAACTCCCGGCCGTACGCGGCCAGTTGCAGCGCCGCAACCTCGCGCTCCAGGTAGCCCTCGCCGCGCAGCACCGCCACGCCGAGCGCCTGCGCGTCCGGCGGCAGACCGGCGGCGATCCCGGCCAGCGTTCCACCCGTGCCGACCGCGCAGCAGACCACGTCCCGCGTACCCAAGTCCGGCAGTTGCTCGGCCAGTTCCGCGGCGACCACCGCGGCCCCGCGCACAGCCGCCGCGTTCGACCCGCCCTCGGGCAGGACGAAGTGCCCCGCCCGCCGCTCCTGCCGCCCGGAGGCGATCTCGCGGTAGACGGAACGCTCGACGAACTCCAGCACCATGCCGTCCCGTTCGGCCCGGGCCAGCGACCAGTTCCGCGGCATTCCCGCCAGCTCGGCCCCGCGGATCACCCCGACGCTCTCCAGCCCGAGCGCCCGCGCCGCCGCGGCCACCGCCCGCACATGCGTGGAGTACGCCCCGCCGTAGGTGAGCAGCGCCCCGCAGCCGTCCGCGACAGCCCGCTCCAGGTTCGGCGCGAGCTTGCGCCACTTGTTGCCGGGCACCGTCGGATGCGCCAGATCGTCCCGCTTCAGCCGCAGCTCGACCCCCGCGGCGGCGAGCTCCGGGTCGTCGACCACCGTCAACGGCGTGGGCAGGTCAGCGGGCACGAGCATCCACTCACCCTAACCGGGGACCGCGGGCCGGGCCTCGGGAGCTGGCGACCGTCCGTCGGCCCCCGCCTCGCCCTCTTGGGCGTCCCGTCAGAGCGTGCCGGGCGTCTTGCGGGTGGAGACGTTCATCCGGTTCCACGCGTTGGCCGTGAACACCAGGGCGATCAGCTGCGCCAGTTCGCGCTCCTCGAAGTGCTTCGCCGCCTCCTCGTACACCTCGTCCGACACACCGGAGGGCAGCAGCGTGACCGCCTCCGCGAGGGCCAGCGCCGCGCGCTCCTTCTCGGTGAACAGGCTGGACTCCTCCCACGCCGTCAGCTGGTAGATCCGCTCCTCGCTCTCCCCGGCCTTCCGGGCGTCCACAGCGTGGTAACCGATGCAGTACGCGCACTTGTTGACCTGCGCGACCCGGATCTGCACCAGCTCCAGCAGCTCGGGGTCCAGCCCCTCGCGGGCGGCCGCGTCGAGCGCCAGGACGGCCTTGAAGACCTTGGGGGCGACGGCGGAGAAGTCCATGCGCTGCGGCACCTGAAGCGTTGTCATAACTCAACCGTAGGGCGCCGATCGACCCTGGATAGGGTGCATTTCCGTGGCAGAAACATGGGTCAATTCCCCGGCCGCCTCCTCGGCCGGCGCGCCTTTCGATCCCCCGTCCGCCGTGCCGGCCGGACCGCTCGGCACCGACCTGTTCCTGGAGCTCTCCGGCCGCGGCAGCCGACGCGCCCAGCTGATGCAGGCGCTGCGCGAGGCCGTCGACTCCGGACGGCTCGCCCCCGGCACCCGGCTGCCCCCGTACCGCAGCCTCGCCCACGATCTGGGCATCGCTCGCAACACGGTGGCGGACGCGTACGCCGAACTCGTCGCCGAGGGGCGACTGTCGGCCCGCCAGGGCTCCGGCACCCGGGTCGCCCACCGGGCCGCACCGCTGCCCACCGGCCGGGACGCCCCCGCCCGCCGGACGGCTCCCCGCCCGGTGGTCCACGACCTGATGCCGTCCTCGCCCGACGCCTCCGCGTTTCCGCGGGCCGACTGGCTGGCCTCCGCCCGGCGGGCCGTCTCCGCCGCGCCCAACGACGCCTTCGGCGTCGGCGACCCGCGCGGTCGCCCCGAGTTGCGGACCGCGCTGGCCGAGTACCTGGCCCGCTCCCGGGGCGTCCGCACCGAGCCGGATCGGATCGTGGTCTGCGCCGGCTTCGCCCACGCCCTGCGCCTGCTGGGCGGAATCCTGGACGGGCCCGTCGCGGTCGAGGCGTACGGTCTGGCCTTCCACCGCGGGCTGCTGGCGGAGGCGGGCCGCCGGACCGTCCCGATCGGCGTCGATGGGGCCGGGGCCCGCACCGCCGAACTGGCCACCACCGGCGCGCGGGCCGCCCTGCTCACGCCCGCCCACCAGTTCCCCACCGGCGGCCCGCTGCACGCCGAACGCCGGGCCCTGGCGGTCGACTGGGCCCGCGTGCACGGCGGACTGCTCCTGGAGGACGACTACGACGGCGAGTTCCGCTACGACCGCCAGCCGATCGGCGCCGTCCAGGGGCTCGACCCCGACCGCGTGGTCTACCTCGGCTCCACCAGCAAGAGCCTCTCCCCCGCGCTGCGGCTCGGCTGGATGGTGCTGCCCGGCGAACTGGTCGAGCCGGTGCTCGCCGCCAAGGGCACCCGCGAACTGACCACCGGGGTGATCGACCAGCTCACCCTGGCCGACTTCCTCGCCCGCGGCGCCTACGACCGCCACCTGCGCCGGATGCGCCGCCGCTACCGCCGCCGACGCGACCTGCTGGTCCGCACCCTCGCCGACCGCGCCCCGGACATCCGGGTCAGCGGCATCGCCGCCGGGCTGCACGCCGTGCTCGAACTCCCCGAGCACACCGAGCCGTTGGCCCTCGGCACCGCCCGCCGACTGGGCCTGGCCCTGGAGGGGCTGCGCCCCTACCGCCACCCCGACAGCACCATGCCACCCCGCGACGGCCTGGTGATCGGCTACGGCACCCCGCCCGACCACGCCTTCCCCGCTGCCCTGGATGCCCTCTGCCAGACCTTCGCCGCTCTCCCCCGCGGGTGACCGGCGGACCAAAAACGGCGCGGTGTGCCATCGACGGACGGTCATGAGGTGTCTCCCTTCCACGAATCGGATGCGGCTGCGCGCAGCAGGGCGGCCATGCCGTTGAAACCGCGGCGCTCGGCGTGCTGGAGCGCCGTTGTGCCGTCGGCGTCGGCGAGCTGTGGGTCAGCGCCCGCGGCGAGCAGCAGGCGGACGATCTCGGTGTGCGGGCCACCCCCGTCGCCGAGGATCACGGCCTCCAGCAGGGCCGTCCAGCCCAGTCGGTTGACGTGGTCGACATCGAGGTCGGTCTCCTCCAACACCGCCTGCACGTACGCGACATGGCCACGCTCGGCCGCGGGTATCAGGCTCACCCCGCCGAACCGGTTGGTCAGCCCGAAATCCGGCCCGGCGACCAGCAGGGCCCGCATCATGGCGACGCTGCCGGTGACGCCGGTGACCAGCCACGGGCTGTCCTCCCGGTGGTCCTGCGCGTCCGGATCCGCGCCGGCCGCGACCAGGAACTCGGCGACGGCCACCTGGTCGGCGAGCGCGGCCGCAAGCAGCGCCGTCCGCCCCTGCGGATCGCGCGCCTCCAGGTTCGCGCCGGCCGCCAGGGCGGCCCTGGCGGCGGCGAGGTCGCCGGTGTGCGCAGCGCCGAGCAGGCGTTGGTCGATCGCGGTCGTCATCACGGTCCTCCTCCTGAAGGGACGACAGGTACGGCACGGGCAGTCCTCGACACAGACGAGGTCGGGCCGGGCCGAACGGTGGGCCCGCCGGCTGCCTCCGACGAACCTCTCACCTCCATATTTGCCCCGCCCCCGGGCTCGATTCGTCGTCGAACCGGCCAGTCCCCGCGAGCCTTCCGGCTGATACCGACGTCATCCGATCAGTCGATGCACGACGTCCGCAGGGGCCGGCTCCGGCACCCGATGCAGAGTCGGCGATGCTGACGATCCGCTACAAGAGGCTGGCACGGGCCGGGCGTTGAGAAGTCGACACAGGCGGGGCGGCCGAGGAAACCTGGCAGGGCCGCGAACGTGGAGATTCGATCACCATGGCGATCTCCCTCTTCCGCCCGTCGGAATTCTGTGCCATTTTACATGTCACACGTCAGATGGTTGGTGCCCCCCTCGGCCCGGCCACTACCGCTCGGAGTCCCCCACCGTGCGTCATATCCGGATATCTGCCGCCCAGTTGGGCCGGCTGTTCGCACTCGCTTTCGCGCTGGTCCTCACCGTCGGGCTGTTCGCCCCACAGGGCCGCGCCTTCGCCGCCCCCACCCAGCCCGCCACCGGCGCCACCCCCGCCGACACGGCCACCACCCCCGCCTCACACCCCGTCCCGAAGTCGGCCGACGAGCCGAAGGACGCCCGCCCCACCCCGGGTCAGGTCGGGACCGGCGCCAAGTCCGCACCGCGACAGGCCACCCGGGCCCCCGCCGTCGAGTCGGTCAAGAAGCTCGGCGCGCTCGCCGCCGACGCCACCGGCTGCGACACCTCGTTGTTCGGCTCCACCGGCGGCACCACCCTGGTCAACACGGTCAAGTCGGCCGGCCTGGACTGCCTGGGCAAGCTCTATTCGATCACCGGCACCGACGCGAAGAACACCTTCCGCGAGCCGCAGATGGTCGCCGTCGCCGACGCCCTGCGCACCGCCTCGGCGAGCTACGACGGCACCGACTCGGCGTCCGCCGCCCAGCTGATCGCCTTCCTGCGGGCCGGCTACTACGTCCAGTGGAACCACGCCGACGCGGTCGGCCCGTACGGCACCGCACTGCAGACCTCGATCCGCGGCGCGCTGGACGCGTTCTACGCCGCCCCGCACGCCAAGGACGTCACCGAGGCCAACGGCCAGATCCTCTCCGAGGCGGTCATCCTGATCGACTCCGCTCAGGAGAACGCCCGCTACACCGGCGTGGTCAAGGACCTGCTGGACCGCTACACCAGCTCCTGGACCGGCGGCATGTGGACCGCCGTCTCCAACACCAAGCTGGTGCTGGAGAACGGCCTCGGCACCGACTCCTTCAACGCCGCGCTGGCCGCCGACCCGTCCGTAGCCGCCTCGATCTCCGCCTTCGTCAAGCGCAACAGCTCGATGCTCAACGGCAGCGACCTGGCCACCGGCCTGGGCATCGACCTCGGCTCCTTTCTGGAGCAGCCGGTGCTGCAGGCCCAGGCCCGCCCGCTGGTCAAGGATCTGGTCAACGCCTTCCCGCTGATCGGCGCCACCGGCCCGCTCACGATGAACCTCGCCTGGTTCACCGAAAAGAAGGACGAAGGCCACTGCTCCTACTACGGGCTGTGCGACCTGCCGACCCGGCTCGCCCCGCTGGTCCTGACCGTCGACCGAATCTGCAGCCCGACCCTGCACATCCGCGCCCAGGCGCTGACCGCCGCCGAACTGGACAGCACCTGCTCCAGCCTGGCCAACGAGGACGCCCTGTTCCACAGCGTGGTCAAGGACAACGGCCCCGTCCCCGGTGACCTCAACACCCAGCTGGAGGTCGTGGTCTACGACTCCTCCTACGACTACCGCCTGTACGCCTGGTCGATGTTCGACATCGACGTGGACAACGGCGGCATGTACCTGGAGGGCAAGCCCAACGAGCCCGGTAACCAGGCCCGCTTCATCGCCCACGAGGCGGAGTGGCTGCGCCCGGCGTTCTCGATCTGGAACCTCAACCACGAGTACGCGCACTACCTCGACGGCCGCTTCGACTTCTACGGCGACTACGACGCCGGACAGACCGTCCCCAACATCTGGTGGATCGAGGGCTTCGCCGAGTACATGTCCTACACCTACCGGGACGTGCGCTACGACGACGCGATCGCGCAGGCCGCCAAGGGCACCTACAAGCTGAGCACGCTGTTCGACACCACCTACCAGAACACCGACTCCACCCGAACCTACAACTGGGGCTACCTGGCCGTCCGCTACATGCTGCAGTCGCACCCGCAGGACGTCGCCGCCTACCTGGCCAAGACCCGTAGCGGCGACTTCACCGGCGCCCGCGCCGTCATCACCGGCATCGGCACCTCGTACGACGCCGACTTCGCCACCTACCTGGCCGCCTGCGGCGCCGGCAACTGCGGCACCCGGCCGCCCGCCGCCCCGCTCTGCGCCAGCCAGGACACCCGCTCGTACGGGCAGAACTGCCGCCGCGACAACGTCGCGGCCACCACTGGCAACTACAGCTACAGCTTCCTCAACCTGCCGGCCGGCGTGAAGCAGCTCACCATCACCACCACCGGCGGCACCGGCAACGCGGACCTCTACTGGAACCCCGCCGGCTGGGCCACCACCGGCTCCTACGCCGCCAAGTCCACCAACAGCGGCAACGGTGAGACCCTGACCATCACGAACCCGCCCGCAGGCTGGGTGTACTTCAGCCTCTACGCCCAGAACTCCTTCTCCGGAGTCACCGTCACCACGCAGTACTGACCCGCCCGGTGACACCCGAGGCCCGCGGATCCCAGGACCGCGGGCCTCGCGCCGCATCCGGCTCGGCCGCCGGACTCCCCGGCCCTCCGCGCCCGGCGATCGTGGTCCCTGCCCCCGGAGTACCCGCACCGAATCATGCGTACCCAAACGGTCACCGCGCAGCAATTCCCGATGGGGTGAATCTCCCGGCCGCGGCCAACCACCGGACCGTTTCGACGTCCAGGGGGAACCACGGGCCCCGGCAAGGGCGGACAGCGATGCGGCCCAGGTCGCCGGGGCCACCCGGAAGCACCGCCCGGGGTTCGGATCCTGCCCGAGTTCCCCGGAATTCCTCGGCGCGCGCTCGCGGCGCTGCGCGCAGGAGCTGCCGGGGACGCTAATCTACGCTCAGAGCTCGACAAGTCCGGCATTTCGCCTGGCCAGGGAGCTCCATCGGCTGACGGTCGGTCAGCGGCCGAGGTAGGGCGGGTGGGACTCGAACCCACGACCAAGGGATTATGAGTCCCCTGCTCTAACCGGCTGAGCTACCGCCCCCCGACTCGACCCGCCGGGGCCGACACGCGGCCCTGGCAGCAGTGGACGGCCCCTCAGGGACGCCCCCGGCAGCATAGCCGGTCGGTCACCCCTGGTGCGCGCCGGGGGCGCATCCGGGTCCGCCCGTTCCCGTCCCGTCCGCGCCGCCCATTCGTGGCCCCGGCCACGGCCGTCCGGCGGACACCCAGACGGGCGAACCGCTCTGGAGCGACGGTGGCACCGCGCCGCACCGCGGGTGACGCTTGATCATCGGATCGGCGGCGAGTGGCGAGCGGGAGCGGGTGGCCGGGATGAAGCGGTCGGCGGGCGCGACGGCCTTGCTGGCAACGGCGGTCCTGGCGGCGGCCTGCGGCCCGTCCGGCCCCACCGGAGGGGAGAGCACCACACAGCCGCCGGCGTCGCTGCCGTCGGGCGCCCTCGCCTCGCGGATCGGCGAGCACGGCTGGAACCGGGACCGGCTGCGGGCGGCGCTCGGCAGGCGTGCCGGGACGACGCACACCGCCCTGCCGACGCCGTTGAACAGCCGGGTGGGCGCGGTGTTCACGCACGCCGCGGACGGCGACCACTTCTGCACCGCCAGCGTGGTCGGCAGCCCGGCCCGGAACCTGATCGTGACGGCGGCGCACTGCCTGGTCGATCCCGGAATCGGCACCTCCCGCACGGACCTGGTGTTCGTACCGGGCTACCGCTCCGGTGACGCGCCGTCGGGTGTCTGGCCGCTCGGCACCGTCACCGTCGACCCGAGCTGGCGCACCCGCGGCAATCAGGACCTGGACGTGGCGTTCGCCACCGTGCAGCCGCAGAACGGGCGGCAGGTACAGCAGGTGCTGGGCGCCAACCGGCTCGGCACCAACCGCGGCTACACCCTGCCGGTGAAGGTGACCGGCTACCCCAGCAGTTCCGACGAGCCGATCACCTGCACCAACACCACCGTCCAGCAGAGCCCGACCCAGCTGCGGATCGACTGCCCGGACTACACCGGCGGAACCAGCGGCAGCCCCTGGGTGACCGAGCTGGATCCGAGCACGCACACCGGCACCGTGGTCGGCGTGATCGGCGGTTACCAGCGGGGCGGCGACACCGCCGACATCTCGTACAGCAGTTACTTCGGCGACCGGGTGCAGATGCTCTACATGCAAGCGTCCCAGGCTTCCTGACACCCAGTCGGGCGGGCCCCACGCCGAGGCGTTTGCCGCTGCCGTGCGGGCCCTGGTAGATCTTGCTGCATCCTCCGCCCGGCACCCCCGGGCGGGCCCGTCGAGCGGAAGCGAGTGACGGTGCCGCGCACCTCTCCCCGAATCGGCAGCGGCCCGGCCGCCGCGGCCTGCGCGCTGCTGCTCCTGCTGGGGGCGGCCGCGACCGGTTGCGATTCCGCCGAGCCGACCAACAGCGGCCCCACCGCCCGGCCCGCCCCCGCGGGTCCGCTGGGCAACCGGATCGGGCCGCTGTTCGTGGACGACACCGACGGCATGCGGGCCTGCACGGCCGCCGTGGTGCACAGCCGGGGCCACAATCTGCTGATCACCGCCGCCCACTGCGCGGCCCCGCGCGGCGTCCCGCTGGACGGTCTGGTGTTCGCCCCCGGCTACCGCGACCAGCGCGCCCCGTACGGAAGTTGGCCGGTCAACGCGGTGCTGGTGGATCCGCGCTGGGGGCCGGACGAGAACGAGGGGTACGACGTGGCGTTCCTCACTGTCGGCACGGTGCGCGGCCGGCAGATCGAGGACGCGATGGGCGCCTTCACGCTCGCCACCGGGCTCGGCTTCGGGCTGGACGTCACCGTCACCGGCTATCCCAACAACGCCGTGTCCCCGATCACCTGCGAGGGTCTCACCACCTCGCGCAGCAATACCCAGCAGCGCTTCGACTGCGCCGGATTCACCGACGGCACCAGCGGCAGCCCCTGGGTGACCGAGCAGGGTCAGGTGGTCGGCGTAATAGGGGGTTACCAGCAGGGCGGGAACAGCCCGGAGGTCTCCTACAGCGTCGCTTTCGGCGACCGCCTCGCCGACCTCTACCGGCAGGCCGGCGGCTGAGCACCCCGCCGTAAGCCTCCGGGGCGCGGGCCCCGGGGGTACCGGGCGTGCGGAAAACACGAAGGCCCCTCGGCTTCACCGAAGGGCCTTCGCTCTGTACCGATCACCGTAATTTCCGGTGAAGCTCCCCCAATTGGACTCGAACCAATAACCTGCCGATTAACAGTCGGCTGCTCTGCCAATTGAGCTATGGGGGACCGCGCTCCTCCAATTGGACTCGAACCAATAACCTGCCGATTAACAGTCGGCTGCTCTGCCAATTGAGCTATGGAGGATAGTGCTTCGCTTCGACCACCCCGGTCTCCGGATCTCTCCGGGCCCACGGTGCTCGCTGCGGGACATACATTAGCGCACTCAGGGGGGTGTTCCGCCAATCGCTTTCGGCAGCGGCCTCCCCCACCTCGGCCGCGGGCCGGTCCGGCGTGCCCCGCGCGCGCCGTACGGTGCGGACGGGGATGCTGGTGCACGGTGGCTCCGGCTGGCCCGGACCCGCCACCGGCAGGGCGGTTCACGGCCCGGCCGGACGGGTAGACGCGGCAGACAATCGCGCGGCGACGAAGGGTGGAACCAGGGCATGTGGAAGGTGTCGTTGATCGTGGGCATCGGGATCGGGTACGTCCTCGGTACCCGGGCCGGGCGGGAACGGTACGACCAGCTGGCCGGTGCGGCCCGACAGCTGCGGGAGAACCCGCGGGTGCAGGACGCGGCCGGCAAGGCCAAGCAGCAGGCGGGCGCGGTGGCCGGGAAGGCCGCGGGGGCGGTGGCCGACAAGGTCGGCGAGAAGCTGCCGAACTCGCTGACCGAGCGCGTCCCGTACTTCGCGAAGCACCAGGGCGAGGACGACGGCTGGGGCACCGTCCGCCCGTGATCGCACCGAACGTCCCCGGTCCGCACGGACCGCCTCCGACCAGGCACGGAGGGTCGGAGGCGGGGCTGGTTCCGGTACCGACTGGGCAACACTTGCGGCAGTCGGGCCCGCCCCGGCCGCCGACTGCGGCATGATCTCGGCATGGCCATCGTCGCGGGCATCGACAGCTCCACCACTCGCACCCGGATCGTCGCGTGCGACGCCGACACCGGCGCCGTGCTGCGGCAGGGCCGGGCCCCCCATCCGCTGCCCGAGGGCGACGACGCCCGCTCCACCGAGGTCGACCCGCAGAGCTGGCTGCACTCGCTCGGCGACGCCGCCGCCGGGGGCCTGCTGGAGGGCGTCCGGGCGATCGGGGTGTCCGCCCAGCAGCACGGGCTGATCGGCCTGGACGCCGGCGGCGTCCTGGTGCGGCCCGCGCTGCTGTGGAACGACCCCCGCTCGGCGGGCTCGGCGGCCGCGCTGCTGGACGCGCTCGGCGGTGCGCAGCCCTGGGTGGAGGCGATCGGCGCGGTGCCGGGCCCCACGTACACCATCGCCAAGCTGCGCTGGCTGGCCGAGTTCGAGCCGGTGTCGGCGCAGCGGATCGCCGAGGTGCTGCTGCCGCACGACTGGCTGGTCTCCCAACTGTTGGGCGGCGCCCGGCGGCGCACCACGGACCGCGGCGACGCCTCCGGCACCGGCTACTGGTCGCCGATCACCGGCGAGTACCGGCAGGACCTGATCAAGCTGGCGTTCGGCCACGAGCTGAAGGTCCCGGACGTGCTCGGCCCGGCCGAGCCCGCCGGGCACACCCCCGAGGGGCTGCTGATCTCGGCCGGCACCGGCGAGAACATGGCGGCCTCGCTGGGCCTGGGGCTGGTCCCGGGCGACGCGGTGGTGTCGCTGGGCGGCAACGGCACGATCTTCGCGGTGCACGAGCGGGCGGTGGTCGACCCGTCCGGCCTGGTGTCCTCGTTCGCGGACGCCACCGGCCGACACCTGCCGATGGTGGCGACGCTGAACGCCGCCCAGGTGCTGCGCTCCACCGCCGCGATGCTCGGCACCGACCTGGAGGGCCTGTCGGAGCTGGCCCTGCAGTCCTCGCCGGGCGCGTACGGGATGGTCTTCCTGCCCTACCTGGACGGCGAGCGCACCCCGAAGCTGCCGCAGGCGGCGGGCACCCTGACCGGGCTGCGGGCCGAGTCGATGGCGCCGCAGCACGTGGCGCGGGCCGCCGTCGAGGGCATGCTGTGCAACCTGGCGGAGGCGCTGGACGTGCTGCGCGGGCACGGCGTCGCGGTCAACCGGGTGTTCCTGCTGGGGACGGCGGGCCGGCTGCCCGCCGTCCAGCAGATAGCCCCCCTGGTGTTCGGGCTGCCCGTGGTGGTGCCGCCGCGCGGCGACCACGCGGCGCGCGGCGCGGCCCGCCAGGCCGCCTGGGCGCTCGCCGGGACGGCCGAGCCCCCGCACTGGGAACTGCCGGACGTCACCCTGCTCAACCCGGACCAGGAGCACGACCTGGCGGTCGGCAACGCGGTGCGCCAGCAGTACGCGGCGGTGCGCGAGCAGTTCCACCCGGAGACCGCCGCGACCTCCTGACGGGCCGTCCGCACCTTTCCGGCGAAACGACGCTGAAGATGCGTCATGCGGCCCGGGGTGGCAACGTTGGGGGCTCCACGACTGGAGGGACGGTTCGTCATGGCGTTGCACAAGGGGCAGACGCACGGGGACAACCGCCGGCTGCCGTTCAGCCCGATGCACGTACTGACCGACCCGCTGGGCGCGATGCAGGTGGCCCCGCCGCTGCACCAGCTGCCCAAGATGGCGATCCCGCCCTCGGTCGCGTACGAGCTGATCCACAACGAGCTGATGCTGGACGGCAACGCCAAGCTCAACCTGGCGACCTTCGTCACCACGCAGATGGACGAGCACGCGGACCGGCTGATGAGCGAGTGCCGCGACAAGAACATGATCGACAAGGACGAGTACCCGCAGACCGCGGAACTCGAGCGGCGCTGCGTGGCGATCCTCGCCGACCTGTGGCACGCGCCCGATCCCGGGGCGGCGGTGGGCTGTTCCACCACCGGCTCCAGCGAGGCCTGCATGCTCGCCGGGATGGCGCTCAAGCGGCGCTGGATGCGGCGCAACGCCGACCGGTACGCGGCCGGGGCGCGGCCCAACCTGGTGATGGGCATCAACGTGCAGGTCTGCTGGGAGAAGTTCTGCAACTTCTGGGAGGTCGAGGCGCGGCTGGTCCCGATGGAGGGCGACCGCTTCCACCTGACCGCCGATCAGGCCGTCGCGCACTGCGACGAGAACACCATCGGCGTGGTCGGCATCCTCGGCTCCACCTTCGACGGCTCGTACGAACCGATCGCCGAGATCTGCGCCGCGCTGGACGGCCTCCAGCAACGCTCCGGGCTCGACATTCCGGTGCACGTGGACGCCGCGTCCGGCGGCATGGTCGCGCCGTTCCTCGACCCGGACCTGAAGTGGGACTTCCGGCTGCCCCGGGTGGCCTCGATCAACACCTCGGGCCACAAGTACGGGCTGGTGTACCCCGGGGTCGGCTGGGCGCTGTGGCGGGACGAGGAGGCGTTGCCCGAGGAGCTGGTGTTCAAGGTCAACTACCTGGGCGGCGACATGCCGACCTTCGCGCTGAACTTCTCCCGGCCGGGCTCGGAGGTGGTCGCCCAGTACTACACGTTCCTGCGGCTCGGGCGGGCCGGGTTCCACGCGGTGCAGCAGGCCTGCCGGGACGTCGCCGAGTACCTGGCCGGGCAGATCGAGAAGCTCGGCCCGTTCCGGCTGATCACCCGGGGCGACCAGCTGCCGGTGTTCGCCTTCACCACGGCCGAGGGTGCCTCCTTCGACGTGTTCGACGTGTCCCGGCGGCTGCGCGAACGCGGCTGGCAGGTACCCGCGTACACCTTCCCGGAGGGGCGGACCGACCTGGCGGTGCTGCGCGTGGTGTGCCGCAACGGGTTCACCCGGGACTTGGCGGACCTGCTGCTCGGCGACCTGCGGCGGCTGCTGCCCGAGCTCGAGCGCCAGCCCGCGCCGCTCAGCGAGCTGGGCATGCCGCAGCGCAGCGGGTTCCACCACTGACGGGCCGCCGGGGGTGCGGTCAGTCCAGGTAGCCGCGGAGCTGGTCGGCGGAGGCGTGTTCGCGGAGCTTGCGGAGGGTCTTCGCCTCGATCTGCCGGATCCGTTCCCTGGTCACGCCGAACAGCTGGCCGATCTCCTCCAGGGTGCGGGGGCGGCCGTCGTCGAGGCCGTAGCGGAGCTGGACCACCTGGCGTTCGCGTTCGCCGAGGATGGCCAGCACCGCCTCCAGGTGCTCGCGCAGCAGCAGGAACGCGGCGCTCTCCGGCGGGGAGGCGGCGTCGGCGTCCTCGATCAGGTCGCCGAGGGCCACGTCGTCCTCCTCGCCGACCGGGGTGTGCAGCGAGACCGGTTCCTGGGCCAGTTTGAGGATCTCCCGGACCCGCTCCGGCGGCAGTTGGAGCACCAGTCCGACCTCGGCGGCGGTCGGTTCCACGCCGCGCTCCTGCAGCAGGGAGCGCTGCACCCGCAGCACCCGGTTGATCAGCTCGACCACGTGCACCGGCACCCGGATGGTGCGGGCCTGGTCGGCCAGGGCGCGGCTCATCGCCTGGCGTATCCACCAGGTCGCGTAGGTGGAGAACTTGTAGCCGCGCGCGTAGTCGAACTTCTCGACCGCCCGGATCAGCCCGAGGTTGCCCTCCTGGACCAGGTCGAGCAGGGTCAGGCCGCGGCCGACGTAGCGTTTGGCGACCGAGACCACCAGCCGCAGGTTGGCCTCGATCAGGCGGCGCTTGGCGATCCGGCCGAGCACGACCAGCCGGTCGAGGTCGTCGGTGAGCCGCTCGTCCCCGTCCGGGGCGCGGTCGAGCGCCTCCTCGGCGAACAGGCCCGCCTCGATCTGGCAGGCCAGCTCGACCTCCTCGGCGGCGGTCAGCAGCCGGATCCGGCCGATCTCGCGCAGGTACTGCCGCAGCAGGTCGGCGGCCGGGCCGGCGCCCTCGTCCAGGGCGGCTTCCGGGGGCTCGTCCGCGAGGTCCTCGGCGGTGGGCTCGGTCTCGGGCTCCTGGGCCCCCTCGGATCCGGGGACCGTCCCGGCTTCGGCTTCGGGGTCCGTCGGGCCGGACTGCGCCTCGCCGGTGGGGAGTTGCGGGCCGGCCGGGCCGGGCTGGCGTGGGATCGCGGCGTCCCGGGCGGGGGCGGTCCGGTGCGGGCGGGCGACTGAGAGCTCCACGGGCATCCCTCCAGGGGCCGCGCGCGGCCTGGGGGTGCCGCGCCACACCGGAGGGGATACCCAGCCCGGCGGGCCCGGGCACCTGTGGGAGGCCGCGATCCGGACAAACGGCACCCGGCGCACGCCCGGGTGCCGCCGGGCGGGCGGGGGCGGTCGAGGGAGCGGCGGGGCGGGCGGGCGCCGGTCAGAGGGCGGCGACGCCGCGCGAGCGCAGCTGCTGGCCGTACTGCTGCAGGGCCCACAACTCGCTCTGCACCGGGTGCAGTTCCTCGGCGGTGGCCCGGTCGCCCAGCCGACGCAGGTGGGCCCGCACCTCGTCGACCCGCCGGTCCACGGCCTGCAGGCGGAGCTTGACCAGGAACTCCCCCGCGTACACCTCGTCGGCCTTGCGGCGGGAGCGGATCGGCTCCACGGTCAGTTCGGTGACCAGGCCGCGCACCTGGTCGTCCGGGCTGGCCTCGCGGACGGCGGCGGTGAAGTCCGGCAGGCTCGCGCCGTACGCGGTGCCGCCGACCTGGCCGATGGCGCGGCGGACGGCTTGGTACGGCGGGGTGGGGAACTCGTCCTCGCCGTACTGGTCGAAGGCCGGGCTGACCAGATCGGGGTGCTGGAGCGCGAGCTTGAGCAGCTCGCGCTCGACGAACTGCGCCGGGTCGCGCGGGTTGAGCCGGAACGCCGGGCGCTCCGGACGGGCCGGCTGCTGCCCTGCGGGGTCGGGTCGGTGCAGCGGCCGGCGCTGGCCGTTCTGCTGGTTCTCCCGCTGCCAGCGCGCGAGTTGGGAGATCCGGCGGACCACGAACTGCTCGTCCAGGATGCCGACCATGCCGGCCAGCTGGACCGCGTACTCGTGCTGGATCGAGCGGTCCTTGATCTTGACGATGATGCCGGCGGCCTCTTCGAGCGCGGCGGCGCGGCCCTCTGCGGTGTCCACCCGGTGCCGGGCGACCGCCGAGCGGAGCGCGAACTCGAACAGCGGGACGGGGTTCTCGACCAGGGTGCGGACCGCATCGTCGCCCTGGGCGAGGCGCAGATCGCACGGGTCCATGCCGCCCGGGGTGATGGCGATGGAGGTACGGGCGGCGAACTTCTGGTCGTCCTCGAAGGCCCGCAGGGCGGCCTTCTGCCCGGCGGCGTCACCGTCGAAGGTGAAGACCGTCTCACCGCGGTAGGTGGAGGTGTCCATCAGCAGCCGACGGATGATCTTGATGTGGTCTTCGCCGAACGCGGTGCCGCAGGTGGCCACCGCCGTGGTGACGCCCGCCAGGTGACAGGCCATCACGTCGGTGTAGCCCTCGACCACCACTGCCCGGCCGGACTTGGCGATCTCCTTGCGGGCCAGGTCGATGCCGTACAGGACGTTCGACTTCTTGTAGATCGGCGTCTCGGGGGTGTTCAGGTACTTCGGGCCGTTGTCGTCCTCGCGCAGCCGTCGCGCACCGAAACCGACCACGTCGCCCGAGCTGTCCCGGATCGGCCAGACCAGGCGGCCCCGGAAGCGGTCGATCAGGCCGCCGCGCTGGCCCTGCGAGGCCAGACCCCCGACCGAGATCTCCTTGTCGGTGAAGCCGCGGCCGCGCAGGAAACGCACCAGGTGCTCCCAGCCGACCGGGGCGTAACCCACCCCGAAGTGCTTGGCAGCGGCCTCGTCGAAGCCGCGCTCGGCGAGGAAACGACGGCCGATCTCCGCCTCGGGAGTGGCCAGCTGCTCCTGGAACCAGGCGGCGGCGACCTTGTGCGCCTCGATCAGCCTGGTCCGCTCGCCCTGCTGGTGCCGGGGGCTGTAGCCGCCCTCCTCGTAGCGCAGGGTGACGCCCGCCTGGGCGGCCATCCGCTCGACCGCCTCCGCGAACGAGCAGTGCTCGATCTTCATCAGGAAGGTGATCGTGTCGCCGGACTCACCGCAGCCGAAGCAGTGGAAGACGCCCTTGCCCGGGTGCACGTAGAACGACGCGGACTTCTCGTCGTGGAACGGGCACACGCCCTTCAGCTGGGCGCCGCCACCATTGGCCAACTGCACGTAGTCGCCGACCACGGCGTCGATCGGCAGGGCGGCACGCACCGCCTGCACATCCTCGTCCCTGATCCTCCCGGCCACTGGGAAAGTCTACGGGAGCGGCGTTCGTTCCAGCGGTCGCACGAAGCGGTCGCACCGGCTCCGGGCTCAGCCGGTCAGCTTGGCGTGCAGGGCCAGGGCGGAGGCGTCGGTCAGGGTGGCGATCTGGTCGATCACGGTGCGCAGCGCGGCGCGGTCGTCCTCGGCCTCCGCGTACTGGGCGGCGAACACCGGGTCCAGCCCGTCCGGGGCGGTGCGCAGCAGGGCGTCGGCGAGTTCGGCGATCACCACGCGCTGGCGGGAGCGCAGCTGGGCCTGCTCGTCGCGCTGCATCACGTACCGGACGGCGACGGCCTTGAGCACCGCGCACTCCAGCCGGACGTCGCGCGGGACGACCAGCTCGGCGGCGTACCGGGTGAGCCGGCCCGGGCCGTAGCGGGCCCGGGTGGCCTGCTCGGCGGCCAGGCAGAACCGGCCGATCAGCTGGCTGGTGAGGTCCTTGAGGCCGGCCCGGGCACGGGCGGTGCCGTCGTAGGAAGTGGGCCACCACTCCTCGGACTGCAGGCGGTCGAGGGCCGTGCCGAACTCCTCCGGCCCGGTCTCGGCGGCGAACCGCTCGGCGATCTTGAACAGCTCGGCCCGCTCCTGCGGGGCACGCAGCGCCTCCGGGTCGATGTGGCCGGCCTGGAAGCCGTCCTCCACATCGTGGGTGGAGTACGCGACGTCGTCGGACCAGTCCATCACGGTGGCCTCGAAGCACCGGCGGCCGTCCGGCGCGCCGGTGCGCATCCAGCGGAAGACCGGAAGGTCGTCGCCGTACACGCCGTACTTGGTGGAGGCGGGGTCGGTGGGGTGGCCGCCGCGTGCCCACGGGTACTTGGTGGCGGCGTCCAGCGCGGCCCGGGTCAGGTTGAGGCCGACGCTGCGGCCGGGCCACGGGGAGAGCCGGACCTCGGGCTCGTCGAGCGGGGCGAAGCGTTTGGGTTCCAGCCTGGTCAGGATGCGCAGCGACTGGGCATTGCCCTCGAAGCCTCCGCAGGCCGCGGCGGCCTGGTCGAGCGCCTCCTCGCCGGTGTGGCCGAACGGCGGGTGGCCGATGTCGTGGGCCAGGCAGGCGGTCTCCACCAGATCCGGATCGCAGCCGAGCGCCGCGCCCAGCTCCCGGCCGACCTGCGCGCACTCCAGCGAGTGGGTGAGCCGGGTGCGCGGGAAATCACTGCGCATCGGCGCGACCACCTGGGTCGTCCCCGCCAGGCGGCGCAGCGCAGCCGAGTGCAGCACCCGGGCGCGGTCACGCTGGAAGGCGGTGCGGCCGGGCCGCTTGTCGGGCTCGGGCACCCAGCGGGCTTCGGACTGCGGGTCGTACGGAGTGGTGGTCTTCATATGTCAGTCACGGTACGCCGGATGACGGACATTCGGACCTGCGCCGCGCGAACACCCGGCGCCGCCGCGGCAAATTGCAGAGACTTCTCTGCAAAGAGATCTATGCAGAGAAGTCTCTGCACTCTAGTGTTGCCGTCATGAACGAGCACCGCCCCGAAGAACACCCCGTCACCCCCGCACCGAAGGGCGAGCCCCCGCGACGCCGACTCGACGCCAACAGCCTGCGCGGGCTGGCCCATCCGCTGCGGATGCAACTGCTGGACGAGCTCCGCCTGCACGGACCCTCGACCTCCGCGCGGCTCGCCGAGCGCACCGGCGAGTCCACCGGCACCATCAGCTGGCACCTGCGGCACCTCGCCGAGCACGGGTTCATCGAGGAGGAGGCCGGCCGCGGCACCAAGCGGGAACGCTGGTGGCGCGCCGTTCGCGGTGCGATCACGCTGGCCGCCGCCGACTTCGAGCAGGACCCCGGCGCCAAGGCGGCGGTCTCCGTCTACCAGGCGGAGAACCTGCGCCGTCAGTACCAGCGGGTCGCGGACTCGCTGGCCGCCGAGTGGGGGGACGACTGGCGCAACACGGGCCTCGTGAGCGACTGGAGCAACTTGGTCCTGACGCCCGCTCAACTCCGCGCCCTCGGCGACGAACTGGCCGCCGTCGTCGCCCGCCACACCCCCGACCCGGACGCCGCCCCCGACCCCGACGCGCGACCGGCCATCGTCCAGATCCAGGTACTGCCCCGAAAGGAACCCGACCGGCCATGACCTCGACCGCCTCCACCGAGTCCCACCCCGCCGAGCCGGTCGCCGGGCCAGTCGTCGGGCCGGCCGCCGGGCCAGTCGTCGGGCCAGCTGCGAAGGCGGTCACGGAACACGCCGCGAAGCCCGTCGCGGAGCCGGTCGCGGAGCCCGTCACCGCCGGGTCCCGTCGGCCGGGCTACGTGGTCGCCGACCCGACCGCCCGCCGCCGCGCCGGGCTGCTGCGGCGCCACCGCGACTTCCGGCTGCTGTGGGTCGGCGAGACCGCCAACAAGTACGGCTCCGCCGTCACCGGCCTGGCCCTGCCGCTGATCGCGGTCAGCACCCTGCACGCGAGCACCTTCCAGGTCGGCCTGCTCGGCGCGGCGGGCTGGCTGCCCTGGCTGCTGATCGGCCTGCCCGCCGGGGTGTGGGTGGACCGGCTGCGCGCCCGACCGATCATGCTCACCGCGACCGCGATCTCGCTGGTCCTGTACGCCACCGTCCCACTGGCCGCCCTCGCCGGGACCCTCACCCTGTGGCACCTGCTGGCCGTGGCCCTGCTCGCCGGGGCCGCCGGGGTGTTCTTCCAGACCGCGTACACCGCGTACCTGCCACAGCTGCTCGACCCCGCGGACCAGCCCGAAGGCAACGCCAAACTGCACGGCAGCGCCTCCGCCGCAGGCATCGTCGGACTCGGCAGCGGCGGCCTGATCGCCCAGCTCGCCGGACCGGTCAACGGCCTGCTCGCCAACACCGCGACGTTCCTGCTCTCGCTCTGGTGCACCGCCCGGATCGGCCACCGCGAGACCAGCCGCGCCGACCGGCCCCGCCGGGCGCTGCGCAAGGAGATCGGCGAAGGCCTGCGGCTGCTCGGCTCCGACGTCTGGTTCCGCACCTTCACCCTGTTCGGCGCCGCCTCCAACCTGGTGCTGACCGGCTACCAGTCCCTGCTGGTCGTCTTCCTGATCCGCGAGGTCGGGATCGCGGAGGGCACCGTCGGTCTACTGGTCGGCCTGGCCTCCACCGGCGGCATCGCCGGCGCGGCCTTCGCCCGCCGGATCGCCGCCCGGCTCGGCACCTCCCGCGCCATGCTGATGCTCGAACTCTTCCTGCCTGCCCTGACCGTCCTCATCCCGCTCACCGGCCGCGGCCTCGGGCTGGCCTGGTACCTGATCGGCGGCTTCGGCGCCTCCGCCGGCGTGGTCGCCGGTAACGTCATCAAGTCGACCTTCCAGCAGCGCTACTGCCCGCCGGAACTGCTCGGTCGGCTCTCCGCGAGCAGCGCGGTGCTCAACTTCGGCTCCATCCCGCTCGGCGCCGTGCTGGCCGGCTTCCTCGGCACCGAACTGGGCGTGCGCCCCGCGATGTGGCTGATGACCATCGGAGTACCGCTGGCTGCGCTGATCCTCTGGTGTTCCCCGATGCGCCGCGTCCGCGAGCTGCCCACCGAACGCCGGCCGCTGGACACCGCCGGCCAGCCCGCAACTCTCGTCTGCGCAGGCTGACTTCCCCTCACCGCCCCGCAACGACCTGACTGACCGGCCACCTCCGGCCGGTCAGTTCCTGGCCCGACCGGAGGCCGCCGACTGGCGGGGGATACGTGCCCGGCGGGTGGCCGGCGCGGGTACAGGGGGTACGACCGGCACGGCTTCGGGACGGGGGCTGCCGGTCTCCGCCGGAACCTGCACCCGCTGGACGGGCACCACCGTCGCTCCAGGCGTGCCAGGCAGGGCCTGCAGTTTTCGGCCGGTGCGGCGCCGGACGGCTTCCGCTTCGGCCCCGTCTGCCTGCTGACGCAGCAGCACCGCCTCGTCGTGCGCCAACGGCACACCCGCCTCCGCGGCCCGCCGGTACCAGTCCAGGGCGCGCTCGGTCTGTCGTCGATCGGCCAGCATGCGGGCGGCCGCCAGCAGGGCGTCCCGCTCGCCGACCTCGGCGGCCTTCGCGTACCAGTCGAGCGCCTCGTCGATCCGGCCCCGGTCCTCCAGCATCTCGGCCGCTTCCGACACCGCCTGCCGGTCTCCGGAGTCGGCGAACCGCTGCACCCACTCGATGGCCGCGTCCGTACTCACCGAGCCGGACAGCATCCGGGACGCCTCGCGCAGACTGGCCTGACCGGGCCGGTCCGCCGAGCTCAGCAGCAGGTTCGCTTCGAAGTACCGGCCGCCGGCCTTCAGCAGTTCCACCGCATCGAGCAAGAACGCGGCGGTGGCCTCGGCGTCTTCGGCGGGTGCGGCCGGTGCGGCTGCTACGGCCGGTCCGGGGAGCGGATGGGGACGGGAGCGGGGCCGGTCGGAGACCGTGGCCGACCGCCGGTCGAGCTGCTCCACCACGCGGACCGCCTCCGGCAGTACGCGACGCCCGCCGACCCTGGCGGCGGCGCGGTGCCAGGTGACGGACTCCCTCGACCGACCGAGTTCGCCCAGCAGCCGGCCGAGTTCACGCATCGCGTAGGTGTCGCCCCGGTTGGCGGCGAGCGTGTACCAGTGCACCGCCCGGTCGCGGTCGCCGTTCCGTTCCAGCATGTCGGCCGCCTGGAACAGTGCCGCCTCGCCACCGGCCTCGGCCGACCTGCGGTACCAGCTCAGCGCCCCGGCCAGGTCACCGTCCCGTTCGCACTGCTCGCCGCGCTCGCGCAGCGCGTGATGGTCGCCGATGTGCGCGTACCAGGGCAGATTGCCGTACTGGCCGTCTCTGGCGAACAGCGCGGCGGCCTCGTACCAGGCCGTCTCGTCGCCGGTGGCCGCGGCCCGTTCGTACCAGGCGGCGGCCTCGTTGATCCGTCCCACCGTCTCCCACACGTCTGCTGCCTCATGCACCGTGGTGACCCCCTGTTCCCACGCGCGTTCCCACCAGACCATTGCCTGGTCCGTTCTCCCGGCCGCCGCGCAGATCCTGGCGCAGGCGGCGGGCGCCTCGGGATGTCCGTCGGCCGCTGCCCGCTCGAACCGGCCCAGGGCCTCGTCCGTGCGGTCGAGCCCGAGGAGTAGCCGCCCGGCCCGGTAGTGGGCGGCCGGATGGCCGGCTCCGGCGGCGGTGTCGAACCGCTCCAGTGCCGCGTCGATCTCGCCGGTGCGGCCGAGGAGTTCGGCACTCCGGCAGAGTGCTTCGGTGTCCCCGGCCCGGGCGGCCCGTTCGTACCAGCCGACGGCCCGTTCGTGCTGCCCGTCGCGTTCCAGCAGTTCGGCTGCTGTCACCAGTGCCCCCGGCACGCCGACTTCGGCTGCCGCGCCGCACCGGTCGACGGCCTCCGCCGTCCGGCCGGAATCGGCGAGCAGGGCGGCGGCCTCCAGCAGCGCGGTGTGGTGGCCCGCTGCTGCGGCCGAGGCGAGGAGGCCGAGTGCTTCCTGTGCGTGCCCGCGCAGCGCTGCGGCGCGGGCGAGGACGGGCTGGTCGGCGGGGTGGGCATGCCGCGTCAGGCACTCCCAGAGGCCGGGCGGCACGGCGCGGCTCTCCCGTTCCGGCCGCAACTCCCGCACCAGCGCCTCGACCAGGCGTACCTCGGCGTCTTCGTCGCTTTCTCCGGTCAACGCCGGACCGCCCGATATCCGGCCGGCCGTCACCAGCGCGCCGCCCGTCTCCAAGCCATCGACGCGCAGGTACGCCCATGCTTCGGCCGCCCAACCTGCTCCGAGGGCGCCCCGCTCGCACTCCGTCAGGTAGTGCGGGGCGGCGGCCGTCAGCAGGGCGGCAGGCAGGGTGGAACGGTGGCCGAGGCGCAGTGTGTCCAGTGCGGCATCGACCAGCGCCCTGGCGGCGGGCGGCCCCGATCGGTAACGGTGCACCAGCTGAGGGCCGGCCGGTTCGGCTCCGTCGCGGGTGCGACGACGTCCGGTGGGCTGGGCGTCGCCGTCGGTCGGGGTCTCGGCAGCCGACCGGGTGTCCGGTGCCGACTTCCGCCCGGATCGGCCCGGCCTCGTCGCGCCAGTGCCGTGGTGGGCCCGGTCGGCGTCCCTCAGGGCGGCCCAGTAGCGGGCCCGTCGCACCGGGCGGCCGGCGACACGGGCCAACTCCCCTGCCACGATGGCCAGCCGGTCGATCTCGCGGGGCACGGAGCGCCCGGACAGCCACCCGTTGAGGGTGGACAGGCCGATCCCGCCCAGCCGGGCCAGGCTTTTCTGAGTGATCGTCCGGCCTCCGGACCGGCGGGCCGCCTCCCAGAGCAGGAGCAGTTCGCGCAGCACCGCGGAGTGGGCGGCACGTCCCCTCATCCGCACGTCAACTGCCATGCCAGCTCCCCGGCCGGACTCGGGGCGGATCTTCGAATCCGTCCCTCTGCGTGCAGGGTACGCATTCCGGCACCCCGTCGTACCGAGTTCTCCGGGAATCACCTGCGGGATCGGCGATCCTGCCCTCATCCAGGCCCGTGACCTGCTATGGGACCCGCGGACCGCCCCACGACTCGGTGAGTGTGGGCGCGCGCAAGAAACGCGCGCCCGGTCGGACCGCCGGGCGACCGGGTCAGTGCCGCTGCCGCAGAGCCGTCAGGACGGCGTCGGCCATGCCCTGCTGGCCCTGGGCGTTCGGATGGATCGGGGCCAGACCACCCGCCGCACCGAGGGGTTCGATCCAGCGAGTGCCCTCCGCCTCGCACATGTCGTGGCCGGTGGACGAGGCATAGGTGTCGACGAAGGTCACCCCGGCTGTTTCGGCCCGTTGGCGGAGCATGGCATTCAGCTGCTGCTCCTGCTCGATGACGAATCCGATGTCGGCTGCCGCGATGCCGTCCCCCAGGGTCTTGGAGCACCGGGCCGGGTCCTGCGGCAGCAGCGCCGGGTAGCCGATCAGCAGGACCTTGGCCTGCGGCGCCCGCCGCTTGACCTCGCCGAGGGCGGTCGTGAGCCGCTCGCCGGTGTCCTGCACCTTCCGCTGGACCTCACCGCGCCCACCACCGGTGGTGTAGTAACTGCGGCAGGGCGCGTCGCTGCCACCGCCGATCAGGCTGTGCCGGACGTTCTCCAGCGCGCAGCGGCCCAGGACGTCGAGGAATCCGGCGTCGTTCCCGCCCACGCCGAGTGTGACCAGGCGGGTCGCCTGGCCAATGGCGTCCAGCTGGGGCGGGTTGACCCCGTTGTCGGTCTTCTGCGCGGCCGTCAGGTCTCCGGTCCGTGCGCCGCTGCAGCTGACGTCGGTGAAGTCCTGCAGGCCGAGCTGCCGGGCCACCAGGGAGGGGTAGTTGACGCCGGACCTGCCACAGCCCAGCGGTGAGCCGCTCTGCGGCGGGATCCGCAGGCCGGAGGTATAGCTGTCCCCGAGAGCCACGTACGGCCCGGTGATGGGCGTCGCGGAGGGGCTGGGGGACGCTGCCCGGTCGGGGCCGGGCTTCGGGGAAGTCTCGGCGGCACTGCACGCTGCGGTGCTGATCAGCACCGCCGTGGTGGCGGCCAGCAGGCGGCGGCGCACCTACTCCGCGCCGCGCTCGTGCTCGGCGAGGAACTCCTCGAAGCGTCGGCCGAGCTCGTCGGCCGAGGGCAGGTCGGTGGTCTCGGCCAGCAGGCTCTCGCGATCGGCGGCGCCGGAGACCGCGTCGTACTGGCTCTCCATGCCCTGGATCGCGGAGCGCAGCTCGCCGTCGCCCTGGGAGAGTTGGTCCTCGATCTCGGCGTAGACCTCGTTGACCCGCACGCGCAGTTCACTGCCGGGCATGACCAGGCCGGTCGCGGACTGCACTGCCTCCAGGATCACCACTGCGGCAGCCGGGTACGCGGAGCGGGCGATGTAGTGGGGGACGTGCGCGGCGAAGCCCAGCACGTCGTGGCCGGACTCGGCGAGCCGGTACTCGACCAGCGCCTGAGCGCTGCCGGGGACCTGCGCCTGGTCGAACCACTTGGGGTGCCCCGCCGCCAGGTCGACGCGGTTGCCGTGTGGGGTGAGGCTGACCGGCCGGGTGTGCGGCACACCCATCGGGATGCCGTGGAAGGAGACGGCCAGACGGATCTCGAACCGCTCCACCAAATCCCGTACGGCGGCGGCGAACAGCTCCCACTCGGTGTCCGGCTCGGGGCCGGTGAGCACCAGGAACGGCGCGCCAACGGAGTCACGCACCAATTGGAGGAGGATTTCCGGCGGGTCGTAGGCCGTCCAGCTCTCCTGGTCGAAGGTCATCGCGGGACGGCGGGCCCGGTAATCGACCAGCCGGTCGTGGTCGAACCTGGCGACCACCTGCGGGGAACCGTGCTCCAGCAGGTGCGCCACCACCTGGCCTCCGGCCTCGCCGGCGTCCATGAAGCCCTCGAAGTGGTACAGCAGCACCAGGCCGGCACCGGCCTCCGCGGCGGCGCGGGCCGCCGCCAGGGCGGTCACGCCCTGCGGTTCCAGCTCGTACAGCTCCTTGGGATCACGCACAGCGCACCCAACCCCGTTCCGTCTCGTCGTCTCGGAATGTTTTCGGATCTGATCTGTCCAGCGTGCGACGGCTCGCCGGAATTCCCGTCCGCGCGCGAGTCTTCACTCCGTCTCGGGAATCCTCTCACCTCCCGGCAAAGCCGCTGGTGGTGGACGTGGCGAGCGGGCCGAGCGCTAATATGACGGAGCGTCTCGGCGTGCCGAAAGGACCCGCGCGTCCTCGTTGGCGCGCCGCGAAGTGACGCACCGCCTTCTGGCGGGTATCGTCCTCTCGCTGCCTCGCATCGTCGCGTCGTCGCGCCACGCCGTCTGTCACGTCGTGGGCCACGCCCCGGTCCGTTGTGATGCCAGCCATCCATTGCGCACCTTGCCTTCACCTGGCCGCCTGCTTCGCTTCGTGATCTCGTTTCTCCCTCGGCCATCTCGCGGACGCACACTGTCCCGTCGCTCATCCCGCCGGATCGGTCCGTCGACCCGTGTCCGTACCGGCACCGCGCTGCCCGCCTCCGGGCTGCCGACCCGCCGCACGCCCGAGCCTCTGGCGTAGCGCACCCGGGCGGCCGCTTGTCCGGGGCCGGGGCGAACGACCACTGCCCACGCGCCGCGAACCCGGCACGCGGGACCCCGACGAGCCGAAGGACCGAAGGATCCGTGCCCGTACCCGTCACCCTCTACGGCCGCACCGTGCGGCTGGAGCCCCTCGCCGAGCACCACGCCGCGGCCCTTGCCGAGGCCGGCGCCGAGGACCGTACGACCTACGCCTTCACCCCTGTCCCGCACGGACTTGAAGCCGCCCGGGAGTACATCGCGCGTGCCCTCGCCGACCAGGCGGCGGGCCGGTCAATGCCGTACGCCACCGTGAGTACGGCCGACAATCGCGTCGTGGGCTCGACCCGATTCCTGGAACTGGACTACTGGCAGGGGCCGCTGGTCTGGCCGCCCGTGCCCGGGATCCCGTACGGCGATCCGCTGGAAGCCGTGCCGGACGCCGCGGAGATCGGGAACACCTGGCTGTCCCCGCGGGCGCAGGGCACCGGCATCAACACGGAGGCGAAGCTGCTGATGCTGCGGCACGCCTTCGAGGTCTGGGGCGTGCAGCGGATCTCGCTGCGGGCCGACGCCCGCAACGCCCGTTCCCGGATTGCCATCGAGCGGCTGGGTGCCACCTCCGAGGGAGTCCGCCGGGCGCACTCGCGCGGCCTGGACGGCGTAGTCAGGTCGACCGCGTTCTACTCGATCCTGGACGAGGAGTGGCCGGCCGTCCGCGACATCATCGAGCTGCGGATCGCCGCCGCGACCTCGCCCAGCGCACCGGATCCGGCGCCGCTCAACCAGGAGTGCCTTAGACACGGCGGCTCCCTGGTCGGCGAGCCTGTGATCGGCAGTTCGCTGCTCCCGGCCGCCTGAGACGGCCTTCCGGCTCCCGTTCCGGCGGGAGCCGGCCCGTCCGGGGCGGGCGTGCGGCGGGGTCGGCCCCCGAACGCCCTCCCCGGACGGCTTTCTGCCGTCGTGGGGCTGCGACACTCTGTCGAGTTGTCAAGGAGCGTGGGCCTCACGTGCGTTGGCTCCACCTCCGCTCCTGGGTGTGATCCTTCTGATACTGCGCCAGGTCCGACCCGCCCCTCCGACTCAGCCCTCGCTCGAACCGCCCCCGGTGTCGGACTCCGAGCCGGCCGCCTCGGCGGCGGCGGCCAACTGCTGGAGTGCGGCAAGGTGGGCGGCCAGCGCGGCCCGGCCCTGCCGGGTCGCGGAGAGCCAGGTGCGCGGCCGCTTGCCCACGTAGCCCTTGCGGGCCCGCAGGTAGCCGGTCGATTCCAGGCTCGCCGCGGTTTTGCTGAGCACCGAGTCCGAGACCTGGCAGTAGTCGCGGACCACGGAGAACTCCGCCTCCTGGCATCCACTGAGGAAGGCCAGGACGGTGAGCCTGGTCGGTTGATGGAGGGCTGGGTCAAGCCCGTTCACTGCGCGCTGCTCATGCTCTGCTCCTTGACGTGACGGTTGATCAGGGCGATGCCGGCCCACATCGCCAGTCCGCCACCGACACCGGCGGCCGCACTGGCCCAGCCCGGATCTCCGGTGGCCAGCCAGGCGACGAGGCCGGACAGCACGGCCGCCAGGACGACGGCGCCGAACGCCCGCAGGGCGTGCGGCGGGAGCCCGCGTTCGACGAGCCCGGCAACGCCGCGGGCGCGGACGGCTGCCCGCACTATCGCGGCCTGCACCAGCACCAGCCCGAGCGGGCACAGCAGTATCAGCCACTGCGCCTGCTGCCCGAAGGACTTCCCGATCGCCGCCCCGTAGGCAGCGAACGAGAGGCCCACACCTGGCCCGTACCACCAGGGCAGCGGCTGTGGCCGCCGCGCGGCGGCCTCGGCCCGCCCGGCGAGGGCGAGTGCCTCGGCGGGGGTCAGAGTGTCTCCGGGCGGCAACCCTTCGGCCTCTCCGTACGTGAACTGCTTCTCCTCGGCCATCGAACCCCCGGGCAGCGCGACATCGATCCAGCCTTCTGCCGGATCACGTACTGCCACCCTGGCACATACTTTCCGCGATGGAAAGTAATTTACCGGCGTGTCGCCGGCAGTGTTGTCAGCAGCGCGAGTCGATCTCCTGGAAGGAGGCGTAGTGGTCGGCGGTCCAGTACTGCTCACCGGCGTTTCCGGTCACCACCCGCCGGGTTCCGCGGTCGTCCGAGCCCGGGGTGACCACGGTGAACTCGTGGTAGTAGCCGTTGTTCTGGCGCGGCAGGCGGCTCTCCCGGTTCTCGAAGACGATGCCGTCCGAGCGGTACGGGTAGGGGCCGCCCTTGGCGATCAGCCCGAGGGTGTCGAGGGCCTGCGAGGGCAGTTTGCTGCGGCAGACGTCGGCCAGCGCGGTGTTGGTGGGCACCCAGGCGGGCTGGTCGGCGGGCGACTTTGCCGGGGCGGACGGCTTGGGGGCGCTCGTGGTGCCGTTCCGGGCAGCCGTGGCGGCGGGCGCGGAAGGGGACTTGTCGGCGCTCGGGCTGCCGGTGTCGCCCCCGCCGTTCAGCAGGGCGGTCACTGCGGCGATAAGGCCCGCGACGATCAGGACGGCGAGGCTGATCAGGCGATTGCGGCTGGTCATGACGTCTAGCTTGCCGTACCGACTCACCCGGACGGCGCAACCAGCGCGTACCGGGCGAGGGTCGCGCCGACAGCGGTGGGCCGAGGGGCGCCGGAGCACCGCGAGGTCGGACCGGGCAAACGTCGCCGGGGCGGGAGCGGACGCCATTGTCCGTTCCCGCCCCGGCTGCTCCGTACGGCGGCTCTCCTGCGCCGAGCTCCGCCGTACGCCCCTCTTCTTACGGAGGGGTGCGGTCAGTGATCCGCGCTGCTTCGTGTCAGCGCGAGTCGCTTCCCGCCGTCTCGATGGCGGCGCGGCCTGCCTCCAGGCGCGCCACCGGAATCCGGAAGGGGGAGCAGGATACGTAGTCCAGCCCCACCTCGTGGAAGAAGTGGACCGAGTCGGGGTCGCCGCCGTGCTCGCCGCAGACGCCGAGCTTGAGGTCGGGGCGGGTGGCCCGGCCGGCCTGCGCGGCGCTCCGAACCAGCGAGCCGACGCCGTCGCGGTCGATGGTCTCGAACGGGCTGACGCCGAAGATGCCCTTCTCCAGGTAGGCGGTGAAGAACGAGGCCTCGACGTCGTCGCGGGAGAAGCCCCACACGGTCTGGGTCAGGTCGTTGGTGCCGAAGGAGAAGAAGTCGGCGGCCTCGGCGATCTGCCCGGCCGTCACGGCGGCGCGCGGCAACTCGATCATGGTGCCGAGCTTGATGTCGAGGTTGACGCCGGTGGAGGCGGCGACCTCGGCGAGCACTCGCTCACACTCGTCGCGGACCAGCTCCAGCTCCTGGACGGTGCCGACCAGCGGGATCATCACCTCGGGGCGCGGGTCGCCGCCGGCCAGCTTGCGCTCGGCCGCGGCCTCGGCGATCGCCCGGACCTGCATCCCGAACAGGCCGGGAATGACCAGGCCGAGGCGGACGCCGCGCAGGCCCAGCATCGGGTTGGCCTCGTGCAGGCGGTGGACGGCCTGGAGCAGGCGCAGGTCGTTCTCGTTCGGGTCCTTGCGGGCCTCGGCGAGGGCGACGCGCACCGACAGTTCGGTGAAGTCGGGCAGGAACTCGTGCAGCGGCGGGTCGAGCAGGCGGACCGTGACCGGAAGCCCGTCCATCGACTGGAAGAGCTCCAGGAAGTCGCCCTTCTGCAGCGGCAGCAGGCTGGACAGCGCGGCCTCGCGGTCCTTGTCGTTGTCCGCCAGGATCAGGTGCTCGACCTCCTTGCGGCGCTCCTCCCCGAGGAACATGTGCTCGGTGCGGCACAGGCCGATGCCCTGGGCGCCGTACCGGCGGGCGCGGTTCGCGTCCTCGGCGTTGTCGGCGTTGGCGCGGACCGCGAGGCGGCGGCGGCCGTCGGCGTGCGACATCAGCCGGTGCACGGCCTGGACCAGCCCGCCCTGGACGTCGGCGCCGGCGTGCAGGGTGCCCTCGAAGTACTCGACCACCGGGGACGGCAGCACCGGGACCTCGCCCAGGTACACCTTGCCGTTGGCGCCGTCGATGGACACCAGGTCACCCTCCTGGACGACCTGGCCGTCGGCGGTGGTGAACTTGCGGTTCTTGGTGTCGACCTCCAGCTCCTCAGCGCCGCAGACACAGGTCTTGCCCATGCCGCGGGCGACCACGGCCGCGTGCGAGGTCTTGCCACCACGCGAGGTGAGGATGCCCTCGGCGGCGATCATGCCTTCGAGGTCGTCCGGGTTGGTCTCACGGCGGACCAGGATGACCTTCTCGCCGGAGCGCGACCACTTCACAGCGGTGTAGGAGTCGAAGACCACCTTGCCGACCGCGGCGCCGGGCGAGGCCGCGATGCCGTAGGCGACCGGCCGGGTCTCGGAGGTGGGGGCGAAGCGCGGGAACATCAGCTGGGCGAGCTGGCCGCCGGTGACCCGGTGAAGCGCCTCGTCCAGGTCGATCAGGCCCTGGTCGACCAGCTGGACGGCGATTCGGAATGCGGCGGCGGCGGTGCGCTTGCCGACGCGGGTCTGCAGCATCCAGAGCTTGCCGCGCTCGATGGTGAACTCGATGTCGCACAGGTCCCGGTAGTGGTTCTCCAGGGTCTGCATGATGGACATCAGCTCGTCGTACGACTTCTTGTCGAGCTGTTCGAGGTCGGCCAGCTGGAGGGTGTTGCGGATGCCCGCCACCACGTCCTCGCCCTGGGCGTTCTGCAGGTAGTCGCCGTAGACGCCCTGGGTACCGGTGGAGGGGTCGCGGGTGAAGGCGACACCGGTGCCCGAGTCCTCGCCGAGGTTGCCGAAGACCATGGTGCAGACGTTGACGGCGGTGCCCAGGTCGTTCGGGATGCGCTCCTGGCGACGGTACAGGCGGGCCCGGTCGCCGTTCCAGGAGTGGAAGACCGCGTGGATCGCCAGGTCCAGCTGCTCGCGCGGCTCCTGCGGGAACTCGCGGCCGGTCTCCCGGAGCACGATCGCCTTGAAGGTCTCGACCAGGATCTTGAGGTCCTCGGCGGTGAGGTCAAGGTCGTTGACGGTGCCCTTGGCGTGCTTGGCCTCGTCCAGCGCCTCTTCGAACAGCTCGCCATCGACGCCCAGCACGGTCTTGCCGAACATCTGGACCAGGCGACGGTAGGAGTCCCAGGCGAAGCGCTCGTTGCCGGACTGGGCGACGAGCCCGGTCACCGAGGCGTCGGAGAGGCCGATGTTCAGGACGGTGTCCATCATGCCGGGCATGGAGAACTTGGCACCGGACCGCACCGAGACCAGCAGCGGGTTGTCCGCCTGGCCGAGCTGCTTGCCCATCCGGGCCTCGAGGGCGACCAGGTGGCCGGTGATCTCCTCGTTCAGCGAGGCCGGCTCGGAGCCGGTCTCGAGGAACACCTTGCAGGCGTCGGTGGTGATGGTGAACCCCGGAGGGACGGGGAGGCCCAGGTTGGTCATCTCGGCGAGGTTCGCACCCTTCCCGCCGAGAAGATCCTTGAGGTCCTTGTTTCCTTCGGTGAAGGAGTAAACAAACTTCTGCTGCGCCGCCACGGGTCGTTCTCCTCGCACACGGTTGCCCTGACGCCGGAGAACATACCCATTTCGAAGGCTGTTTAGGGGAGCGAATAGGTCGTACGAGCTGCGAGGCGGGTCATTGACCAGCAGATCGAATGCCTGAATGGGCGTTTGCCTGCGTTGCTGAAATCGTCCGGGTGACGCTAGCGAGCCTTCAAGAAGTGAAGGCATCGCCACGTGAAGCTCATGCGAACCGGACACACAGTGACGGCATTTACCCCGCCGCGTTTCCCCGGCTTGATTTCCTGCAACCAGCCGCAGCCATCCACCCCGGAGCCCGTTCGGGAAGCGATCCGGACTTGTACACCTTGGCGAAGTCCACTGACTGGCCGTCATCCGCCACGATATGTGGCCAGCGTCACGAGCGCATCTCAACTGTCGAGCCCGGGAACTCTACGTCGCGCGTCGCTTTCTGTTGAGCGATTGGTTACTCCGAGTGGCGGAATTTCGCCTTTGAGGAGCCCTGTTGTCCACTTTGGATAACTAGCCTGGTCCAGTTCGGCCAGCTGCCAGTAGAGGCCATTTCTACCGAACCGTACAGATCATCCGCCAGAGGTGTCCGATTCGGCATCTTCGCCGAGTCGGGCGCACTCGTACGGATCGTCCAACCAGCCTTCGGGCAGGACCACCCGGTTGTTGCCGCTGGTTCGGCCGCGCGGACCGTCGGCGCCGATCGGCCAGCTCTGTTCCTGGTCGACCAGCGCGAGGGTTTCGGCGAGTTCGGTGAGCGAGCTGGAGTTGGCGAGCTTCACCCGCAGCTCGGAGCCGACCGAGAATCCCTTGGTGTACCAGGCGACGTGCTTGCGGAAGTCAATGACGCCGCGGGCCTCGTCCCCGAGCCACTCCCCCAGCAGTTGGGCGTGCCGGACCATGGCGCGGGCCACGTAAGCGAAGGTGGGGCGGGCGTAGTCGACGTCGCCCTCGAAGATCGACACCAGGTCCTTGAACAGCCACGGCCGGCCGAGGCAGCCACGGCCGACAACCACGCCGTCACAGCCGGTCTCGCGCATCATCCGGACCGCGTCGTCCGCGGACCAGATGTCGCCGTTGCCGAGCACCGGGATCTCGGTCGGGACGGACTCACGCAGCCGGGCGATGGCCGACCAGTCGGCGGTGCCGCCGTAGTGCTGGGCGGCGGTACGACCGTGCAGGGCGATCGCGGCCACGCCCTCCTCGGCGCCGATCCGGCCGGCGTCGAGATAGGTGAGGTGGTCGTCGTTGATGCCCTTGCGCATCTTCATGGTGACCGGGAGGTCGCCCGCGTTCCCGACCGCCTGCCGCAGGATGTCTCGCAGCAAGTTGCGCTTGTACGGCAGCGCGGAGCCGCCGCCCTTGCGGGTCACCTTGGGGACGGGGCAACCGAAGTTGAGGTCGATGTGATCGGCAAGGCCCTCCTCGGAGATCATCCGCGCCGCCTTGCCGACGGTCTCCGGGTCCACGCCGTACAGCTGGATCGAGCGAGGCTTCTCACTTGCGTCGAACTTGATCAACTGCATGGTCTTGGCATTGCGCTCGACCAAGGCCCGGGTCGTGATCATCTCGGAGACGTACAGGCCGCGGCCGCCGCTCTGCTCCCGGCACAGGGTGCGGAACGGGGCATTGGTGATACCGGCCATCGGGGCCAGCACCACCGGCGGCCACACCTGCATCGGCCCGATGTTCAGCGGGGCGAACTCGGGCGCTTCGGGCGCTGCCGGGGTTGCCTGGGCGAAGTCGGGCGTGATGGTCATGCGCGGCAGATCCTCAAACGGGTAGGGCCCCAACGGCGGGAGTTCCGGATTCTCCATTCTCCCCCACCGACCGGGCAGGCCGCCCCGCGCTGCGGGACAGCCCCGGTCGGGCGCTGGTCGGGCGCCGGGCAGTCGCGCCAGCGGTCGCGCGCTGGCGGTCGGGAGCGACTGCGGCGCGGGCCGGCCGGATGCGCGGCGGCGCGGCGCTCGGTCAGTGGTGGCTGCCGGTCCGATTGATGTTGACGTCGCCGGAGGCAGTGAGGATGTCCAGCACCCGCGAGGAGGCTGAGTTCTGCAGGGACGGATCCATCACCAGGCCAGCAGCTGCGGCGCTGAGGTCGATCCGGTACTGACTGCCGTCGTCGGGGACTTTCAGCACGAAATTGCCGGAGGCCAATCGGGCCGTCACCGAGGTCGGCGGCCGGTCGTACTGAAGGGTGATCTGGCCCGAGGAGGAGACCACTCTGGCCTCCGCCGACGTCAGCCCGGTGCCGACGATCTGACCGGAGCCGGCCTTGGCCCAGATGGCGCCGCTGACCCGGCTCAGCTCGATCTGCCCGGAACCGGTCTCCGCCGAGGTGGCCCCGGACATGTCGAGGATCTCCGTCCAGCCGGAACCGCTGCGGGACTTGATCGCGGTCGCTGGCGGGACCTGTATCTCCAGGGCGACGGCGCAGCCGAACAGCACGCTCGCTTCCGGGCAGTCGACGGATATCGACAGTGTGTCCGCTTCGACCTGCTTGCTCACAACGGGCATGCGCACGGCCCAGCCAACGCGTTCGGTGACGATCACCCGATCGGTGCCACCGGCCCGCACGGTGACCATGGCCGGACCGGAGTTGATGTCGAGCCGGTCGATCGCCTCGAAGAACGTCTTCTCACGGACACTGTCGCGCTGGACCAGGGAAGCGCCGGTGGTTGCCGCTCCGCCCACCATGGCGCAGGCGAGTGCCAGCACTCCGATGACCCGCCAGATGCGGCGCTCTCCCGTGCGCAGCTCGCCGGCCGGGACGTCCGGGCCGGGTTTCGGCAGCCATCGGGCGTACCGGCCCTTGCCGGCGGGCCGCAGCTCCGGCTCCGCCCCTGTGGTCGATCGTCGTGTCATTGGCTGACCTCCAGGAAGCGAAGTACCGCGAGTACGCGCCGGTGGGTGTCCTCGGCGGGTGGAAGGTCGAGCTTGGTGAGGATCGAGTTGATGTGCTTGGAGACCGCGCTGTCGCTGACCACCAGGGATTCGGCGATCGCGGTGTTGGAGCGTCCTTCGGCCATCAGCGCCAGCACGTCCCGCTCGCGGGGCGTCAACCGGTGCAGCGGATCCTTGTCACGGCGCAGCAGCAGTTGCGCGACCACTTCGGGGTCTAGGGCGGTGCCGCCCTCGGCGACTCGCTGGAGCGCCTCCACGAATTCGTCGACGTTGGCGACCCGCTGTTTGAGCAGGTAGCCGACACCGCTGGTGTTCTTGGCCAGCAGATCGGCTGCGTAGCGCTCCTCGACGAACTGGGAGAGCAGCACGACCGCGGTGCCCGGCCACTGCTGGCGGATCATCAGGGCGGCGCGGACTCCCTCGTCGGTGAAGCCGGGTGGCATCCGGACGTCCGCGACGACGATCTGGGGACGGTGCTCCTCCACGGCGGCGAGCAGCGCCTCGGCGTCCTCCACGGCGGCGGCCACCTCGTAGCCTTCGCTCTCCAGGACCTTGACAATGCCGATCCGCAGCAGGACGGAGTCCTCGGCGATCACAGCTCGCATGGCAGCTCCATGGTGATAGTGGTGGGGCCCCCGCGGGGGCTGGTGATGGCAAGTGATCCGTCCACGGACGCGGCCCGTTTGCGCAGGCCGGTGAGCCCGCTGCCGCGGGTGGCGTCCGCTCCGCCGATGCCGTCGTCGGTGATGGTGATGAGTAGCCGGTCGGAGACCCGACGCAGGGCGAGATCGACCCGGGATGCCTTGGCGTGCTTGGCAGCGTTGGCCAGTGCCTCGGAGACCGTGAAGTACGCGACCGCCTCCACGGTGGGGGCTATCCGGCCCGGCAGGTCGACCGCGAGGTGCACGGGGACGGGACTGCGCGCGGCGATGCCGGAGAGCGCCGCGTCGAGCCCGCGGTCCTCCAGTACGGCGGGGTGCAGGCCTCGGACCAGGTCGTGGAGTTCCTTGATGGCGGCCTGGGCCTCCTCGTGCGCGGTGACGATGACCTCCATCGCCTCGGGCGGAATGTGCTTCAGGGTGCGCCGGGCGAGGCCCAGGTTCATCGCGAGCGAGACCAGGCGCTGCTGTGCGCCGTCGTGCAAGTCCCGTTCGATCCGGCGACGTTCGGCGTCGGCGGCGTCCACCACGTCCACCCGGCTCTGGGTGAGGTGCTCGACGCGGCGCTCCAGCACCTCCGCGCGGTTGGGGCCGAGCAGGGCGCGGACCGTCCAGAGGTCGAGCGCGGCGAGCAGGGCGACCAGCCATGGGGTGAGGAACAGCAGGAGCAGGCCGCCGAGGGTGGCCACCGTGCCGTCTACCGTCCAACCGAAGCCGGAACGCAGGGGGTTGTCCATCGGAAGCAGCCAGACCCAGCCGAAGAAGGTGAACAACACCAGGGCGGTGCCCCAGAGACTGAGGACCAGGGCGGCGCAGAAGGTCTGGATCGGGGCGATGACGAGGTGGTACACGGCCTGACGCCACGTCAGCCCGGCGCGGAGACGGGGCAGCCAGGCTGCGTCCGACGCCAGTCGGCTCGGGATCTCCAGGCCGCGCAGGCTGCGGACCCGGCTGCGCTGGACAGTGGTCAGCAGGTCGAACAGGACCACCAGCAAGAGCAGCCAGACCATCAACGACTTGCCCGGAATGCTGAGCACGATGATGCAGGGCAAGCCGAGCGGGAGGCCGGCTGCCAGGAACAGCGAATCCCGTCGAGTGCCCGCCGACCACGGCGCATGCGCCAGCGCAGCACGGAGCGCTGCGCGGCGGGCCGCTGCGGGGCCGGCCGCCCGAACGGGGCGCGACTGGATCTTCGACTGGAGCATGCGGCACAGCGTAGGGCCGCGCCGATCTCGGCTTCCATGGCGTGAGCCTCCGTCTTTGGGGTGTAGCTGGCTACACCCCAAAGACGGAGCCGCGCGCTACCGACAAGATCCTTGCCTCTGACGATTCTTGACGGCATGACGAATACGAACCTGATGCGTTGTGGCCGCAGCCCGCTCGTTGCCACCCCTGGCGCCGCCCTGGAGTTCCCGATGGCCGGGTCCGAACTCCTCGACGGCGTGGGCATGGTGGGCCTGCTCGCCTCGGTCGGCCCTTGGTCGGTGCGCCTGCGCGCCGGCCGCCGCCCGGCCATGGAGGTGTACGAGTACGGCGAGTTGCTCGATGTGGTGGTCGAGTCCTCGCTAGCTGATACCCGGTTGCGCGGTGCGCGGCGCGGCCGGGCCGGTGGGCCGGGAGAAGGGCCGGTCTCCTGCGCGTGGGGCCGGTGGCCACCAGGCACCGCACCCCGGCCGGTGCTGTTCCGCCCGGGCGGACTGCGCCGCCGCACAGTGCCGGCCGATGCGGTGCGGACGACGGGCAGCTTCTGGTTCGCCTCGGTGGCCGGGGAGTTCCGCTGGGCGCAGGTGTGCTGGTCGTCGGGCTGCACGGAGCACCCGGAGTCGGGGAGGGCGGCATGAGTGTGCTCGCTTCGCCCCTCGTCCGGGTGGGCGGCGGGGTGCGTCCGGTCCGGTCCGGGCGGGTCGGCCTGCGGGTCGGGCCGGTGCCGGTGGAGTTGCTGTTCCTGGGCTGCGGGCTGATCCTGCTGCCCTGGGCGGCGCTGCTAGCCACGCTGCCCGGCGGGACGACCTGGGCCGTACTCGATGTGGTCGAGTCCGCTGCGCTGTCGGCAAGTGCCGTGCTGCTGCGGCAGGGCAGGAGTCCGCGCTGGACGGCCGGGCCGGCTGCCGTGCTGCTGGTCGTCGATGCCGGGTGCGACGTGGCGACGGCGGCGCGCGGGCCCGAGCTGGTGGTGGCCCTGCTGATGGCCCTCTGCGCGGAGCTTCCGCTCGCCGCCCTGTGCTGGTCGATAGTGCTCGGACGATCCGGCCCTGGTCCGGCCGGATCGCCGTCCGCGCGTCGGCGCCCGGTCAGCGGTCAGGCGGCGCCGGCCAGTTGGTGGAGCCGGTCCAGGGTCTCCCGGCCGTGGGGCACGTATCCGACCAGTCGGGTGCCGCTCCTAGGGCCCAGCCACATGTTCGTGTACTCGAAGCGCAGCAGGCCGACTTCGGGCAGCACGAACTGTTTGAACCCGTTGACCATCCCCGACACCTCGTGCCTTTCCCAAGCCTCCTCGAAGTCCGGAGAGGCCTTGCGCAGCCGGGCGACCAACGCCTTCCACCCGGGTTCCGCCGCATGGTCGGCCATCACGGTCCGGAAGCGCGCCACCACCCCTGCTCTGGCGGCCGCCAGGTCCGCCAGGTTCCTCGCGATTGGAGTGTCAGTGAAGATCATCCACATGACGTTGCGGTCCTCTTCGGGGATCGTGTCCAAGTCCCCGGCCAGCCAGGTGTATGCCCGGTTGTACGCAAGGATGTCGAACCGGCTGCTGATCACCACGGCCGGAAACGGGTCGAGCTGGTCCACCATGGCCGCGATCGCCGGGGAGACGGTGGGGCACTCCTTCACCGGCGCCGGGTCCTCGGAACCGGCCAGCGTGAACAGGTGCGACCGCTCGTTGCGATCGAGCAGCAGGGCCCGGGCCACCGCGTCCAGGACTTGGGCCGAGACCTGGATGTCCCGTCCCTGCTCCAGCCACGTGTACCAGGTGATTCCGACCGCGGCGAGGCCGGCGACCTCCTCGCGGCGCAGCCCCGGGGTACGGCGGCGTCCGACGGCAGGCAGGCCGACCTGTTCGGGAGAGATGCGCTCCCGGCGGCTGCGCAAGAACGTGGCCAGTTCGCGCCGCCGATCGTCGGCGGGGGTGTGAAGGTCCGTGGAGGTAGCCATAGCACCAGGGTGTACCACCGCAGATCCTGTTGCCAGGTACTCCTTATACCTGGATAAAGACCGCCTGGTACCAGGCTGAGAGGAGCCTCATCGTAGTACCCGTGACTCAGCAGACAGTGCTACCGCAGATCTCGTCGCCGGTCCGGCCCGCGGCTCCCGAACTGGGTGCCGCCGGCCTGATCACCGTCCTTCTGGGCGCCTTCCTTCCGATGCTTGACTTCTTCATAGTGAATGTCGCGCTGCCGACCATCGACCACGATCTGGTCGCCGGGCCCGCCGTCCTGGAACTCGTGGCGGCGGGCTACGGCATCGCCTTCGCCGTCCTGCTCGTCCTGGGCGGGCGGCTGGGCGATGCCTTCGGCCGACGGCGGCTGTTCATCGCCGGAGCCGTCGCCTTCACCCTCACCTCACTCGCCTGCGGTGCCGCCCCCACCGCCTGGACCCTGGTCGCCGCCCGGGTCGCCCAGGGAGCCTCCGCCGCTCTGCTGCTCCCCCAGGTCCTCGCCACCATCACCGCCACCACCAGCGTTCAGCAGCGCGCCCGAGCCCTCGGCATCTACGGAGCCGTCGGCGGCATCTCGGTGGTGATCGGCCAGGTACTCGGTGGACTCCTGGTCTCGGCGGACCTCTTCGGCACCGGCTGGCGCGCCGTCTTCCTGCTGAACGTCCCCTTCGCGCTGCTCACCGCAGTCCTGGCAGCACGTCATGTCCCGGAGAGCCGGGCGGAGCGGGCCGCGGGCGTGGACCTGCCCGGCACCCTGCTGCTCACGGCGACACTGCTGGCCCTGTTCGTTCCCCTGATGGAGGGCCGGGCGGTCGACTGGCCGCTCTGGACCTGGGTGTCCCTGGCAACATTTCCCGCCCTCGCGGCGGCGTTCGTGGCGGTGGAACGACGGGCCGAGCGGGAAGGGCGAGTCCCCCTCGTCCCGCTCTCGCTCCTGCGGATTCCCGAGATGCGGCGCGGCCTCGGCGTGGCGGTGCCCTACTTCACCGGATTCGGCGGATTCATGTTCGTGATCGCCCTGCTGCTGCAGAACGGGCTGCACCAGGGGCCGGTCGCCGCAGGTTGGGCCCTGGTGCCGATGGCAGTCGGTTACTTCGGTGCCTCACTGGCCGGGCCGCGGCTGGTGGGCCTCTTCGGCAGCCAGGTCATCACGGCCGGCGCAGTGGTCCAGGGAGCCGGCCTGATCACTTTGATCGCCACCGCACTGGGCGACTGGTCGCACTTCTCCCTGCTCCGAATGCTTCCTGGCGTCGCGCTCGCCGGCATCGGACAGGGGCTGGTGGGCATGCCCCTGTTCCGGGTGGTGCTCTCCCGGGTTCCCGCCGAACGCGCGGGGGTCGGCAGCGGCGTGCTGGCGACCACCCAACAGTCCAGCCTGGCCCTGGGAGTGGCCACGCTCGGCACCCTCTTCATCGGGCTCGTCCCCACCCTGGGAATGGCGAACGCGCTGGCTCTGGTGCTCGGCATCCAGGCGCTCGGTTCCCTGATCATCTGCTGGTTGAGCATCCGGCTGCCGCGCTCGGTCGGATGACGGCCACACCCGCCGACCAGGGCCGGAGCAAACACAGCTCCGCAACGGAGGAGGCCGCGGCCTGCGGAAAATGACGGGCACGGCCTCCAGGGACACTGCCAGGATGGCGTCATGACGAATCCGACCATCCTTCCGAGCGACACCCGCTCCCGCGAGCAGCTGGTGGCCGCAATCGCGTCCGGGAGCAGCCCCAAGTACCTGTACTTCTGGGGCCACCGGCCCGAACGGGACGGGCGGATCGGGTCCGGCTCGCTCAGCCAGTGGTGGCCATCGCCGTTCACCGTCGACGGGGTCGAGTACGCCACCGCCGAGCACTGGATGATGGCCGGCAAGGCGCGACTGTTCGGCGACGAGGAGATCGTCCCGCGCATCCTCCGGGCCCGAACGCCCGCCGAGGCAAAGAAGTTGGGCCGCCTGGTCAAAGACTTCGACCAGGACACCTGGGTGGCGCACCGCTTCGAACTGGTAGTGGCGGGCAACGTCGCCAAGTTCGGGCAGGACAAGCGGCTTCGCGACTATTTGCTCCGCACCGGGAAGCGCGTCCTGGTGGAGGCCAGCCCGCTCGACCGGGTCTGGGGCATCGGCCTGGCAGCCGACAACGAATTGGCGAACTCGCCGACGCGGTGGCGCGGGCTGAACCTGCTCGGCTTCGCGCTGATGGAAGCGCGGGCCCAACTGGCAGATTGACGCTCCATCAGCCCGCATCCACCGGGAACGAACACCCCGTACCCTCACAAGTAGGGCGAGTCGGACGGGAATTGGCCCGCGCTCGAAAAACCCGTCGATCTCCCGCCGCGTCGCCACTCGCATTTCCGTCTCGAAAACGTTATGACTTACTCCCGTAACGTGGCCGCCGTATGGCAGCACCAGGATGGCCACCAGTCGTAGTGTCGGGGGCCAATCGGGGGACCCCGTGGAGAAACCAGGGCGGGGCGCGATGACCGTACGCGATCGGGGGCCGGAGTCGGCCGATGTCCAAACACTCAGAGCGGAGTTGGACGAACTGCTCCGGGCCCGGCAGTTCGCCGCACAACGCGAGCGCCGACTCAGCGAAGAACTTCGGGCCGACCATGCCCCAGGCCCCGGCCGCCCGACCCGACAGCCCGACCCCGAACTGCTCCGGCAACTCGCCCAGGCCCAGAACCTGCGCGAAGGCCTCGGCGCACGCTGCCTCGAACTGAGCGACCGACTGCTGGCCGCCGAAGACCGTCTGCTGCCCAGTCGCTCGGCCGCCGAGCCGCCCCGCCACCAGGGCCACGCCCCGGCGGGCTTCGCAGGGACAGCCCGCACGGAACCCCCGGTCGGCTGGGACGCCGCCCCGATCCCCCCGCAGCGGCCGCGTTCGCCCACGTCCGGCTTCGACGCGAGCCAGCACGGAACGCCCATCGGACACGGCACTCCCCCGGGCCGCGGCATGCCCGCAGGACGACCGGGCCCGGCGCCCACCGATTCGACCGCCGGCCCCTTGCCGATCCGCACCCGCTCCGGCGCCGGCCGTCCCGAAACCGCACCGGGACAGGCCTCCTGGGCCAGGACAGGCATACCGGGCCAGGCCGCCGACGGCCCCCGGCCCACCAGTGCAGGGCGCCCCGGTCCAGGGCTCCCGCACGCGGAACGCCCCAGCACAGAACGCCCTGGTCCGCACCAGGGCACAACCAGCGCATGGAACACCCGGCCCGGCACTGCCGCACCGGGCACCGCCCCAGCCGACAGGGCATCAGCCCCGACCGCACAGGCCCAGCAGGCCCGGCAAGCCCCGCAAACCCCGCAGGTCGGCGGCCCCAACGGCGAGCGCTTCCGCTCGGCCGCTTCGGGGCGCGGCCCCGCCACACCGCACCGGGGCGGGGCCCACGGTGTCGAGGACGCCACGCAGGCGCCCGGCCAGATACGGGCGCGGACGACGGTGGAGCTGGTGGCCCTGGTGCAGCGCATCAGCGGGCTGCACCAGCAGGGCGCGACACACGAGTCGGCGGCCATCGTGCGCCAGGTGGCCGTGATGATCACACCGGAGGACGTGGCCCGGCTGGCCGCGATGCTGCAGCAGAACGGTCCGGCGGGCTCCTCCACCTACCTGGCCCGCTCGGCCTCCACCGGGGCACCGGAGCACGCGGCGGCCACCCTCGCGGTGCTGCGCCGCGACGGGATGATCAACGAGGCGGCCGACCTCTTCCACACCCTGTGGTCGGCGAGTTCGGCGGCCCTGCCGGCGCTGCTGGCCGCCCTGGAGCAGTCCGGCCAGTCGGCCGACGGCCAGACCCTGCTGTGGGAACGCGCCTCCGCACCGGCCGAGGAACTCGCCGAGCTGGCGCAGCACTTGAAGGCCGCCGGACGGACCGCCGACGTACGCCACCTGCTGCGGCAGGCCGCCGGGCGGCCGATCAACGAAGTCGCCGCGATCGTGGGCGCGTTGAGCGAGGAGACCGCCGCGGAGCTGATCGGCGAACTGGCACGGATTCGGTCCGCGAGCGACATCAGCCGGTTCGGTGCCGCGATCCAGGGGTCGAGCGAGCTGTACGACACCCTGCTGTTCGCCGCCGACGATCTGGAGGAGAGCCGGGCCCGCAGCGTGTTCACGGCGCTGCGCACCGGCGGACTGCCGACCGAGCTGACACCACGCCCCCGGTCCCGGTCCCGGCAGCGCCGCTGACTCCCCTGCGGGCCGGCCGCGCGCAGGCGAACACCGAACCCGAACGCCGCCAGCAGAACCACCGCCCGCCGCAAAACCGCGGCTCCCGGCCTGCGAACTCGAATTCGCGGGCCGGGAGCCGGGGTTGATGCTCAGCCGGTGAGACTCAGCCAGTGGGGCTTCACCGGGTGTTGCGGCGTCAGCAGCCGATCAGGCGGGCGCCCAGGTAGGACTTCACCTGGTCGAGCGACACTCGCTCCTGCGCCATGGTGTCACGCTCGCGGACGGTCACCGCGTTGTCCTCGAGGGTGTCGAAGTCGACGGTGACGCAGAACGGCGTGCCGATCTCGTCCTGGCGGCGGTAGCGCTTGCCGATCGCACCGGCGTCGTCGAACTCGACGTTCCAGGCGGAGCGCAGGTCGGCGGCCAGGCCGCGGGCCTTCGGGGAGAGGTCGGCGTTGCGGGACAGCGGGAGCACCGCGACCTTGACCGGGGCCAGGCGCGGGTCGAGCCGCATGCCGACGCGCTTCTCCATGACGCCCTTGGCGTTCGGCGCCTCGTCCTCGAAGTAGGCGTCGATCAGGAAGGCCAGCATGGCGCGGTTGAGGCCGGCGGCGGGCTCGATGACGTACGGGTAGTACCGCTCGTTCGCGTCCTGGTCGAAGTACTTCAGGTCCTGGCCGGAGGCCTCGCTGTGCACCGTCAGGTCGTAGTCGGTGCGGTTGGCGACGCCCTCGAGCTCGGAGAACTCGCTGCCACCGAAGTTGAAGCGGTACTCGATATCCACCGTGCGCTTGGCGTAGTGGGACAGCTTCTCCTTGGGGTGCTCGAAGAAGCGCATGTTCTCGGTGCGCAGGCCGAGGTCCACGTACCAGTTCCAGCGCTGCTCGAGCCAGTACTCGTGCCAGGTCTCGTCCTCGCCAGGCTTGACGAAGAACTCCATCTCCATCTGCTCGAACTCGCGGGTGCGGAAGATGAAGTTGCCGGGCGTGATCTCGTTGCGGAAGCTCTTGCCGACCTGGGCGATGCCGAACGGCGGCTTCTTGCGCGAAGTGGTCTGCACGGCGCGGAAGTTGGTGAAGATGCCCTGCGCGGTCTCCGGGCGGAGGTAGGCCAGGCCGGACGCGTCCTCGGTGACACCGAGATGCGTCTTCAGCATGCCCGAGAACTCCTTGGGCTCCGTGAAGGCGCCCTTGTTGCCGCAGTTCGGGCAGTTGATGTCGGCGAGGCCGTTGGCCGGGAGCTTCTTGTGCTTGGCCTCGTAGGCCTCTTCCAGGTGGTCGGCGCGGAAGCGCTTGTGGCAGGAGAGGCACTCGGTCAGCGGGTCGTTGAAGGTCGCGACGTGGCCGGAGGCCTCCCAGACCTCGCGGGCGAGGATCACCGAGGAGTCGATACCGACGACGTCCTCCCGAGCGGTGACCATCGCACGCCACCACTGGCGCTTGATGTTCTCCTTCAGCTCGACTCCCAGCGGACCGTAGTCCCAGGCGGCGCGAGTACCGCCGTAGATCTCGCTGCAGGGGTAGACGAAGCCACGGCGCTTGCTCAGGCTGACGATCGTGTCGATCTTGTCGGCGGCCACAGTGCTCTCTTCAGTACGACGGCGCGGTCAGGGCACGGCTGGTTGCGCGCGCCCGAAGAAACTCAGAGTACCGGGGATGCAGGGGCGGGATTCAACTCGATAGTGGCAAGGACGGGCGGCCGGGCGGCCCTGCCGGAGTGAACGGCCGTACACGTCCCGGCGTGTTGGCGCCCGGCCCGACGCCCGGCGCACGGCCGGCGGACAGCGGCGCGCGGGGCTGCCGACACCCGCTCGCGGGAGGTCGCCGGGGCCGCAGTGTGACCCCGATCCCCCCGAAAGCAAGTTGACAATCATTTCCACATAAGATGAGAATGGTTGTCATGAAGATTCGCCACCTGTCGACCTCGATAGCCTTCGCCGCCACGGCCACGGTCGGCGCGCTCCTGCTCTCCGCCTGCGGTGGCACCAGCAGCGCGGCCGGCAAGGACGGCGGAAAGCTGAACGTGGTGGCGTCCTTCTACCCGATGGAATTCCTGGCCCGGCAGATCGGCGGCGAGCACGTCAAGGTCACCGACCTGACCGCCGCCGGCGTCGAGCCGCACGACCTGGAGCTCACGGCCAAGCAGGTCGCGGCAGTGCAGCGGGCCGACACGGTGATCTACCTCAAGGGCCTGCAGCCGACCGTGGACAAGGCGGTGGCGCAGACCCACCCCAAGCACGTGGTGGACGCCACCGCCGCCTCCCCCCTGGTGGACCACCACCTGGACGAGGGCACCACCGAGCCCGACGGCCACGGCGCCGAGCACGACCACGAGCACGCCGATGCCGCCGGCGACCCGCACATCTGGCTGGACCCGACCCGGTACGCGGCGGTCGCGAAGAGCGTCGGCGCCGAACTCGCCGAGGTCGACCCGGCGAACGCCGCCGAGTACCAGCGCAACACCGACACTCTGGTCGCCCAACTGGCCACCCTGGACCAGGAGTTCCGGGACGGTCTGCAGAACGTCAAGACCAAGACCTTCATCACCAGCCACGCCGCGTTCGGCTACCTCGCCGACCACTACGGCCTGAACCAGGTGGCGATCAACGGCGTCGACCCGGAGGCCGAGCCCACCCCGTCCCGGCTGGCCGCGATCCAGCGTGCCGCAAAGGACAACGGCGCGACCACCGTGTTCTTCGAGGCCCTGGTCAGTCCCAAGCTGGCCAACACCGTGGCCTCCGACCTCGGGCTGAAGACCGCCGTGCTCGACCCTCTGGAGGGGGTCAAGGATCAGGCCAAGAACGACTACTTCTCCGTCATGCGGCAGAACCTCGACAACCTGAAGGCCGCCCTCGGCGCGAGCTGATCAGCCCGCCCCGACCACCAGGCCCGACCACTCAGGCCGACCGGATCCACCCACCCGACCGGATCCACCCACCCACCCAAACCACCCACCCGACCCGAACCAACCGGCGCGAGCCGAGCGAGGAACACCATGAGTACTGTCATCTCCACGGCAGACTCCGACCGGCTGCGGCCGTCCTCCGGTGAGGACTCCGGGCCGGCGGTCGTCAGCCTCCGGGGCGCGGTCGCCACTGTCGGTGGACGGCCGGTGCTGCGCGGTGTCGATCTCACCGTCCGGCCGGGCGAGGTGGTGGCGCTGCTGGGCGCGAACGGGTCCGGCAAGTCCACCACCGTGAAGAGCGTCATCGGGTCGGTGCCGCTGGAGCAGGGCAGCCTGGAGCTGTTCGGGCGGCCGCTGCGCAAGTTCCGGGCCTGGCACCGGATCGGGTACGTGCCGCAGCGCACCACCGCGGCCGGCGGCGTTCCGGCCACGGTGCGCGAGGTGGTCTCCACCGGGCGGCTGCCGCAGCACGGGCTGCTGCCGTTCCGCCGCAAGGACCGCGCCGCAGTGGACCGGGCGCTGACCTCCGTCGGCATGCTGGACCGGGCCGGTGACGGGGTGACCAACCTGTCCGGCGGGCAGCACCAGCGGGTGCTGATCGCCCGCGCCCTGGTCGGCCTGCCCGACCTGCTGATCATGGATGAGCCGATGGCCGGCGTCGACGTGGACAGCCAGCAGGTGCTCGCCGACATCCTGCGCAGCGAGGTGGAGCGCGGCTGCGCGGTGCTCCTGGTGCTGCACGAACTCGGGCCGCTGGAGCCGCTGATCGACCGGGCCGTGGTGCTGCGCGACGGCTGCGTCGCGCACGACGGGCCGCCGCCCCGCGGCGTCGGCCAGCACGCCCTGCCCGGCCACGACCACGTCCACCCGCACGCCGACGACCACCACCACCGCACCACCCAGGGGCTGCTGGCATGATCGAGATGTTCCAACCCGACTTCATGCAGCGGGCGTTCCTCGCCGCCGTGCTGGTCGGCATCACCGCCCCCTCGGTCGGCATCTACCTGGTGCAGCGGCGCCAGGCGCTGATGGGCGACGGCATCGGACACGTCGCGCTGACCGGTGTCGGTCTCGGCTTCCTGTTCCAGGCCAACCCGATCTGGATGGCCGTGCTGGTCTGCGTCCTCGGCGCGATCGTGATGGAACTGGTCCGCGCGCGCGGCAACCAGCGCGGTGACATCGCGCTGGCGATGCTGTTCTACGGCGGCATGGCCGGCGGCAAGCTGCTGGTCTCGATGAGCAGCCAGGCCGGTTCCGGCAGCCTGGAGAGCTACCTGTGGGGCTCGATCCTCACCGTCTCCCCCGGCGACCTGGCGGTGATCGGCGGGCTGGCGGCGGTCGTCGTCGCGGTCACCGCCGGTCTGCGCCGTCAGCTGTTCGCGGTCTGCCAGGACGAGGAGTTCGCCCGGGTCACCGGCCTGCCGGTGCGGGTGCTCAACCTGCTGCTGGCAGTGATGGCCGCGGTCACCGTGACGGTCGCCATGCGGGTGGTCGGCCTGCTGCTGGTCAGCGCGCTGATGGTGGTCCCGGTCGCGGCGGCCCAGCAGCTGACCCGCTCCTTCGCGGCCACCCAGGCCGCCGCGGTGAGCGTCGGCGTGGTGACGGCCCTGCTCGGCGTCGGTACCTCGTACCAGGCCGACCTGCCGTCCGGCCCCACCATCGTGATCCTGGCGATCCTGGCCTTCGCCCTGTTCAGCGCGATCGCCGCGCCGTTGGCCAAGCGCCGCCACCGGGCCGCCACCGAACACGGCCCGGCGGTCTGCGACGTCGTCCTGCCCGGCCAAAACCCGAACGGCCACGACCCGAACGCCCAGGACCTGAACGCCCTGGGCCCGCACGCCCAGGGCCCGAACGGGGACGACGCGGCGGAAGCCCCGCTGCCGAAGGCCCCGCTGTCGGGGGAGACGCTGTCAAGTCGGGGGCTGGCACAATGATGTGCGAAACCCAGCCGATCAGCAGGAGGACCCCGGTGACCACCGCAGGCCCGTCGCCGCGCGCGCGATCGACTCGGCAGCGCACCGCCGTCTCAGCGGTCCTGGACGAGGTCGAGGATTTCCGCAGCGCGCAGGAACTGCACGACATGCTCAAGCACCGGGGCGACTCGGTGGGTCTGACCACCGTCTACCGGACGCTCCAGTCCCTCGCCGAGGCCGGTGAGGTGGACGTGCTGCGCACCGCCGAGGGCGAGGCCGTCTACCGCCGGTGCAGCAGCGGGCACCACCACCACCTGGTGTGCCGGCACTGCGGGGCGACCGTCGAGGTCGAGGGTCCGGCGGTCGAGCGCTGGGCCAACTCGGTCGCCGCCGAGCACGGGTTCAGCGACATCGCGCACACCCTGGAGATCTTCGGCACCTGCGGCGAATGCGCCGCGAAGCAGCAACTCCCGTAACAGCAGCTCCCCCAGCAGCACTTCGGGCCACCAGGCCCGCCGCACGCACGAGGCCCGGATCGGAACCGTCCGATCCGGGCCTCGGCGTCAGCGTCAACCTCGCGTCACCGCTGCGGCGGCACCTCGGCCCCGCCGGCGGGGTCGTTGGGGATGGCCCCGCCGAAGCGGCGGTCGCGGCGGGCGTACTGCTCGCAGGCGCGCCACAGGTCGCGGCGGTCGAAGTCGGGCCAGAGCACGTCCTGGAACACCAGCTCGGCGTACGCGGACTGCCAGGCCAGGAAGTTGGAGGTGCGCTGCTCGCCGCTGGGGCGCAGGAACAGGTCCACGTCCGGCATGTCGGGGTAGTACAGGTACTTCGCGAACAGCTTCTCGTTGACCTTCTCCGGGTTGAGCTTCCCGGCGGCCACGTCGCGGGCGATGGCGAGGGCGGCGTCGGCGATCTCGGCCCGGCCGCCGTAGTTGACGCAGAAGTACAGCGTCATGGCGTCGTTGTTCTTGGTCTGCTCCTGGGCGACCTGGAGTTCCTGGACGACGCTCTTCCACATCTTCGGCATCCGGCCGACCCAGCGGATCCGGATGCCCATGGCGTCCATCTCGTCGCGGCGGCGGCGGATCACGTCCCGGTTGAAGTTCATCAGGAACTTCACCTCGTCCGGGGAGCGCTTCCAGTTCTCGGTGGAGAAGGCGTACAGCGAGAGGTTCTTGACGCCGATCTCCAGGCAGCCGCGCAGCACGTCGAGGACGACGCCCTCGCCGACCTTGTGGCCCTCGGTGCGGGGCAGGCCGCGCTCCTTGGCCCAGCGGCCGTTGCCGTCCATGACGCAGGCAACGTGGTTGGGGACCAGCTCGGCCGGGATCTTCGGCGGCTTGGCGCCGCTGGGGTGCGGGGCCGGGACTTCGTACGTCCGCTGCTTGCTGCCGAACAGGCGTCGCGCGACCATGTTCACTTCTCCACGTATCTCATCGAGCGGATGCCCCGCTCCAGGTGCCACTGCAGGTAGGCGGCCACAAGCCCGCTGCCCTCGCGCCAGTACCGCGGCTCGCAGGCGTCGGCGGTCTGCCAGTCCCCGGACAGCAGCGCGCCGAGCAGTACCAGTGTCTCAGGGGAGGGTACGGCACTTCCGGGTACCCGGCAGTCGCCGCACAGCACTCCGCCGGCCTGGAGGGAGAAGAACCGGTTGGGGCCGGGGAGTCCGCAGCGGGCGCAGTCGGTGAAGCTCGCCCCGTAGCCGTTGACGGCGAGCGAGCGCAGCAGGAAGGCGTCCAGCACCAGGTGCGACTGGTGGGTGCCGCCGGCCAGTGTGCGCAGGCCGCCGACCAGCAGCAGGTACTGCTGGACGGCGGGTTGGCCCTCGTTCTCGGCGAAGCGTTCGGCGGTCTCCAGCATCGCGGTGCCGGCGGTGTAGCGGGTGTAGTCGTCGACGATCCGGGCGCCGTAGGGGGCGAGCGTCTCCACCTGGGTGCACAGCGGCAGGGTGCGGCCGACCAGGTCGCTGCCGCGGCTGAAGAACTGGATGTCGACGTGCGAGAACGGCTCAAGGCGCGCGCCGAACTTCGACTTGGTCCGGCGTACGCCGCGCGCCACCGCCCGGACCTTGCCGTGCTGGCGGGTCAGGAAGGTGATGATCCGATCGGCCTCGCCGAGCTTCTGGGTGCGCAGCACGATGCCGTCGTCGCGGAAGAGACTCATGGTGGTTCCCATTGTCCCGTACCCCACCGACAGCCCGGCGGCGGCGAACAGCGGCGAATAGCGGTGAACAGCCGTAAACAGCCGTGAACAGCGGCGGACGACGGCAGCGGGCGGCGCGCAGCCGTGAACCCGCACCGGGGCGGTGGGGCTTTCACCCGTGCGGTGCGGGACACGGCGGGCCCGGGAGGGGGGAGTTCGGGCCCGGCTCGGGAAGAACGGCGAAAAACGTCAGTGCGGGGCGCGGGTGGCGGCCTCCAGCAGCCGGTCGACCTGCGCGGTGGTGAGGTCGAGGCAGTGGCCCACCACACCGAGCGCGGCCCGCTCCTGCGGGAGGTAGCGGCCGTCGGCGAGGGCGACCATGGCACCGAGGGTGACCAGGCGTTCGCGGCCCTGGACGAGCAGGTGCGGGGCGAGCGGTTCGAGTGCGGCGTGCAGTTCGACGGCCAGTCCGCCGCCTTCGACGTCCACGTCGAGGGGTTCGCCGCCGCTGTGTCCGGAGAGTGCGGCGAGCGCGGCCAGTACCTGGGCCTCGCCGCAGTCCTCGAAGCCGGCTTCCTTGATGACGGTGCAGGCGGCTTCGCGTCCGCTGCGGCTGCCGGTGCCGCCGGCGGCGAGCGCGGCCAGGGCGATGGTGTACTGGGCGTCGCGGAGCATCGCGCCGAGCCGGACCGAGGTCAGCTCCTCCAGCGTGTCGGTGCTGTGGCGGCCGCGGCAGGAGGTGCACTGGACGCTGCGGACCACGCCGCCGAGCGGCAGGACCGGGGTGCCGAACAACCGCAGCCACCGCCGGCCGTGCTGCCGACGGTAGTTGCGGTCCCCACCGCAGCCCGGGCAGAAGAATTCACCGAGAACGTCCGTCCGCCAACGAGGGCGGACACCCCACAACCCTGTCACGGCGCCACTCCCCAGACATGGCAGGCGGCCTGCACATCAATGGGCAGGTCACGCGACCGGACGCCACGGCCGTCCCACCGACCCCGGTTCCGGTCCGTCGATGTTGCCACGGTTACCGGCTCGTGTCAGCACCCTGAACGGGTGCCGAGGGGAAAATTTGTGACCGGGGACACACGCCAAAGGCATGGCCCCGCACGTTACTTGACGGTACGTCGGGCACCGGCCAGGCGGGCCGCCGGAGAGCGGCCCGCCGTCCCGCGTCAGCCGCGCTGCGCGGCCCGGTTGACGGCGCTGACCAGCGCCTTCAGCGAGGCCAGCACGGTGTTGCCGTCGATGCCCACGCCCCACAGCACCTTGTCGCCCACGGCGCACTCGACGTACGCGGCGGCCTGCGCGTCGCCGCCCTCGCTCAGCGCGTGCTCGGCGTAGTCCAGCACGCGTACGTCGATGCCGATCGAGCCCAGCGCGTTGACGAAGGCGGAGACCGGGCCGTTGCCGGTGCCGGTCAGCGTGGCGGGGGTGCCGTCGACGACCGCCTCGGTGGTCAGCGCGTCGCGGCCGTCCTCGGTGGTCAGGCTGCGCGAGCCGCTCAGCGAGATCCGGCCCCACGGGTTGGCGGGGGTGGGCAGGTACTCGTCCTGGAAGACCGCCCAGATGTCGCCGGGGGTGACCTCGCCGCCCTCGGCGTCGGTCTTGGCCTGGATGATCTTCGAGAACTCGATCTGCATCCGGCGCGGCAGGTCCAGCTTGTGGTCGTTCTTCAGCACGTAGGCGATGCCGCCCTTGCCGGACTGCGAGTTGACCCGGATGACCGCCTCGTAGCTGCGGCCGACGTCCTTGGGGTCGATCGGCAGGTAGGGCACACCCCAGGTGTAGTCACCGACCGGGACGCCGGCTGCGGCGGCGTCGGCCTCCAGGGCGTCGAAGCCCTTCTTGATGGCGTCCTGGTGCGAGCCGGAGAAGGAGGTGAAGACCAGGTCACCGGCGTAGGGGTGGCGCTCGGGCACCGGCATCTGGTTGCAGTACTCGGCGGTGCGGCGGATCTCGTCGATGTCGGAGAAGTCGATCATCGGGTCGACGCCCTGGGAGAACAGGTTCATCCCGACGTTGACCAGGTCCAGGTTGCCGGTGCGCTCGCCCTGGCCGAACAGGCAGCCCTCGACCCGGTCGGCGCCGGCCATGATGGCCAGTTCGGCGGAGGCGACGCCGGTGCCGCGGTCGTTGTGCGGGTGCGCGGACACGCAGACGAACTCGCGGCGCGACAGGTTGCGCGACATCCACTCGATCTTGTCGGCGTAGACGTTCGGGGTGGACCGCTCGACGGTGGTCGGCAGGTTCAGGATGATCTCGCGGCCCTCGCCGGGCTGCCAGACGTCCATCACCGCCTCGCAGACCTCCAGCGCGTAGTCCAGCTCGGTGTCGATGAAGATCTCCGGCGAGTACTCGTAGCCGAATACGGTCTCGTCGCTCAGGATCTTCTCGGCGTACTCCATCACCAGCCGGGTGCCGTCCGTCGCGATGGCCTTGATCTCGTCCTTGCTCGCCTTGAACACCACCCGGCGGAACATCGGCGAGGTGGCATTGTACAGGTGGACGGTGGCCCGCGGCGCGCCCTTCAGCGACTCGACGGTCCGCTCGATCAGGTCCTCGCGGGCCTGGGTCAGCACCGAGATGGTGACGTCCTCGGGGATCGCGTTCTCTTCGATCAGCGAGCGGACGAAGTTGAAGTCGGTGGCGCCGGAGGACGGGAAGCCGACCTCGATCTCCTTGTAGCCCAGCTGCACCAGCAGGTCGAACATCTTGCGCTTGCGGGCCGGCGACATCGGGTCGATCAGCGCCTGGTTGCCGTCGCGCAGGTCGGTGGACAGCCAGCGCGGGGCCTGGGTGATCACCTTGCTCGGCCAGGTGCGGTCCGGCAGGTCCACGGTGCCGAAGGGTACGTACCGGTGGAAGGGCATCCCCGAGGTCTTCTGCTGAACGCTGGCGGCGGTGATCGGGGTGGGACGGTCGACGAACGCGCGGGCGACGGAGGACTGTTCGGTCATGGCTGGGGCTCTCGGCTTCCCTTGTCGAAGGCGGTCTGCGGTCGGGGGACACACACCCGACTCGGCCGACTGGATGCACCGCCGCGGATCACGCTGGGCGCAACACGACTCCCCGCGGCGAGGGGGCCGGCCTTCACTGGACTACAGGCCCTCGCCGCGGCAGCTAAGAAGAAGCAGCCGGATACGCATGATGCCGTCACTGTAACCCGGGCGGCGACCCGGCCGCAGTGAGCCCCGCCACGATCCCAACCAGTGAGACGGTCCGGCCGCCGGGCGGGTGCGGCAAGTTGGCAAAAGCCCCGGCAAACCCGTTCGCCGCCCTGCACACTGGCATCCATGCGTATCCAGGTCACCCGCACCGGCGGGTTCGCCGGCCTGCTCCGGTATGCCGAGATGGACACCGAGGAGCGCCCGGACGCCCCGCACGTGCACGCGCTGGCCCGCGAGGCGATGGCCGGCGGGCTGCGCGCGCCCGCGTACGGCGTGCCCGACGGCTTCCACTACGAGATCACCGTCGACGGCCGCACCGTGCACTGCGCCGACCCCAAACTGTCCGACTCCCAGCGCGAGTTGGTCAGTCTGGTGCTCCGCGAAGGCGCCTGACGGCCACCGCCCGGGCCGCTCAGATCCAGCCGTCCAGCGAGGCCAGGAACCCGGCCGGGTCGTCCCGGTGGATACAGTGCCCGGCGCCCGGGACGGTGCGCACCTCGAAGCCGCGGCGGCGCAGCTCGGCGGCCTCCTCGGGCGACACCAGGACGCTCGGGTCGGCGAGTTGGACCAGCGAGGGGACGGCCGGGGGCCCCGGCAGCACGGAGAGTTCGGGGTGCGCCCACAGGCCGATCGCGGTGTCGCTGTCCCAGGCGGCGAGGCCGGCCAGCTCGGCGTCCACGTCCTCGTCGGCCCAGTCGGGGTGCATGGTGGTGATGAACTTCCGGGTGCCGAAGCGCTTGAAGTCGACGAACGGCTCCGGGCCGATCCCGGGCCGGTCGTAGACGAACGCGGGGTCGCTGTAGACGGCCCGGTCGGGCTTGAGCCGGTCCAGGGCGCGCCACAGCGCGAGCGCGCCCATCGAGTGGCCGATGGCCAGCGCGGCCCCGGAGGGCAGCGTGTCGACGAGGTCCTCGGCGAACTGCTCGGGGCCGTACCGGTCGGCGGGGGTGGCGCCCTCACCCGCCGGTGAGGCGCCGTGGCCGCGCAGGTCCGCGCCGATCACCCGGTAGCCGCGCTCGGCGAGGGCGGGGCCGATCACCCGCCAGGTGTGGTGGTTGGACTGGAGGCCGTGGATCAGCAGGGCGGTCCGGTCGCCCCCGCCCCACTCGTGGGTGTGCAGTTTCACGACCGGCCCGCCCCTGTCCGCCTGTTCGATGCTCCGTCAGAAGCCGAGCTTACGCAGCTGCTTGGGGTCGCGCTGCCAGTCCTTGGCGACCTTGACGTGCAGGTCGAGGTAGACCGGGGTGCCGAGCAGCGCCTCGATCTGCTTGCGGGCGGTGGTGCCGACGTGCTTGAGCCGGGAGCCCTTGGCACCGATCACGATGGCCTTCTGGCTCTGCCGCTCGATGTACACGTTGGCGTGGATGTCCAGCAGCGGACGGTCGGCGGGCCGGTCCTCGCGCGGGATCATCTCCTCGACCACCACGGCCAGCGAGTGCGGCAGTTCGTCGCGCACGCCTTCCAGCGCGGCCTCGCGGATCAGCTCGGCGACCATGATCTGCTCGGGCTCGTCGGTGAGGTCGCCGTCCGGGTAGAGCGGCATGCCCTCGGGCAGCAGCTTGGTCAGCAGGTCCGCGACCAGCTCCACCTGCTTGTCACCGACCGCCGAGACGGGAATGATCTCGGCCCACTCGATGCCGAGTTCGGCGCCCAGCTGGTGGACGGCGATCAGCTGCTCGGCGAGCCGCTTGGAGTCCACCAGGTCGGTCTTGGTGACCAGTGCCACCTTCGGGGTGGACTTCTTGATCTCGGCGAGTTCCTTGGCGATGAACTTGTCGCCGGGGCCGAGCTTCTGGTCGGCGGGCAGGCAGAAGCCGATCACGTCGACCTCCGCCCAGGTGGTGCGGACCAGGTCGTTGAGGCGCTCGCCGAGCAACGTGCGGGGCTTGTGCAGCCCGGGGGTGTCCACCAGCACGAGCTGGGCGTCGGGGCGGTGCACGATGCCGCGCACGGTGTGCCGGGTGGTCTGGGGACGGTCGGAGGTGATCGCGACCTTCGTCCCGACCAGGGCGTTGGTCAGGGTCGACTTGCCCGCGTTGGGACGGCCGACGAAGCACGCGAACCCGGAGCGGTACGGGGAGGAAGGGGCATTCATGGCACCCATTGTCCCCGATCGGCCGGGCCGACCCGGCCAGTGGGGGTTTCAGCCCGCCTTCTTCTTCCCGCCGCCCATGATGCCGCCGACCAGAACCAGTGCCAGCAGCACCAGGGTGCCGGCCAGCCACCACACGGAGCCGGTCTCGTGCCAGCGGCCGAAGCCCATGACGCACAGCAGCAGTCCGCAGAAGAACGCGGCGATCCCCATGACCCCTCCCCCGCCGGGAAATCCCTCGGCCGGGGCGATTATCGCACCGGCCGAGGGATTGTCGAGGGGCGTACTCAGCGCCTCACCGCGCCTCGGCGGCCACCTTCAGCGTCCCGTCCGGCCCGGCCAGCAGCACCGGCGTGCCGGCCCCGCCCAGGTCCCGCACCGCCGCCAGGTCGTCCGCCGCCGGCTCGTCCGCCGCGGAGACCACGGCCGCCGCCTCCAGGCTCTTCGCCCCGCTGGCCACCGCCATCGCCACCGCCGTCTGCAGGGCGCTCAGCTTCAGCGACTCCAGCGCGACCGTCCCGGCCACGTAGGTGCGGCCGGTCTCGTCGCGGACCGCGGCGCCCTCGGCCACGCCGTTGCGGGCGCGGGCCGAGCGGGCCAGCGTGATGATCTTCTTGTCCTCGGGGTCCAGCTCGGAAATCTCGGTCATGGCCCGAGCATAGGTCGCCCACCGGCGCACCGGCCCGGGCGTCCGACCCTCGGCCATTCACCGGCTCAACCCTTGAACAGGACCCCTCCGACCCTCGGCCATTCACCGGCTCAACCCTTGAACAGGACCCTCCGAACAGCCGCCCCTCGCCGGAGACTCAGTCCTTGAGCAGCGCACCCTCCCCCGCCGGCACGAACTCCGCCAGCGCGGCGTCGATCCGGGCCAGCACGGCCTCGTCCAGCACCAGTTCGGCGGCGGCCTGGTTCTCCGCGATGTGCGCGGGGGTGCGGCTACCCGGGATCGGCACCACGTGCTCGTCCTGCCGCAGCAGCCAGGCCAGCGCCAACTGGCCAGGGGTGACGCCCAGTTCGGCGGCGATCGCGCGCACCGGGGCGTACCGGTCGTTGTTCGCGGCCAGGTTCTCGGCGGAGAACCTGGCGATGTTCTGCCGGAAGTCACCCTCGGAGACCTGCTGCACGGTGCCGGTCAGGAAGCCGCCACCGAGCGGGCTCCAGGCCACCACGCCGACGCCCAGTTCACGGGTGACGGCCAGCAGCTCCGGGTCGATCGGCTGCCACATCGACCACTGCACCTGCACCGCCGCCACCGGGTGCACCGCGTGCGCGGCGCGCAGCTGCGCGGCCGTCACGTTGGAGAGCCCGAGGTGCCGCACCTTGCCGTCGGCGATCAGTTCGGCGACCGCGCCGACGGTGTCCTCGAACGGCACCTGCGGGTCCGGGAAGTGCGGGTAGTACAGGTCGATCACATCGGTGCCGAGGTTGCGCAGCGACTGCTCCGCGTAGCCGCGCACGTACTTGGGCTCGCAGTTCACCGCCAGTTCCTCGAACGCGAAGTGCACCGGGAAGCGATGCGCCTCGGCGCCCTCCGGGATCCGGAAGCCGAACTTGGTGGCCAGCACCACCTCGTCGCGCCGGCCGCGCAGGGCCCGGCCGATCAGTTCCTCGTTGTGTCCGCGGCCGTAGCCGTCCGCGGTGTCGATGAGCCGGGCGCCGGCGTCGATCGCGGCGTGCAGCGCGCCCTGGCCGCGCGCCTCGTCGATCTCGCCGTACACGCCGGGTGAGAGCACCATCGCCCCGAACCCGATCGGCGAACTGGCCAGCGCCCCGAGCATGCGCTCCGTCATGTGCCTCTCCCCCTCCAAGCCGACTGCGGCCCAACGGATCTGACGATCCGTCGGGCCAAGTGCAGTTCACTCTACGGCGGAACGATCAGTGCCCGGTCGGATTCGGCGGCCCCGGACGCAGAACCTTCACCAGCACCGGCGGGCCGTCGGGCCGCTCGGCGTCGTGCTCGTGCCGCCGCTTCCAGTACGGGTTGTCCTGCGGCAGGTGGCTGCTGACCCGGCCGTACATGCCGAAGGTCAGGATCACGAAGCCGAAGACGAAGCTGAAGACGACGTTGCCGATGTGGAAGGCGAGCCGGTTGGCGCTGGAGTCCAGCACCATCAGGCCGACGAAGCCGGCCAGCACGAACAGCACGCCCATGATCATGTTGAGGTCGGAGGCGAAGTTTCCGCCGATGATCGCACCCAGGATCAGGATTCCGCCGGCCACCAGCGACAGCACGCTCAGCGCACCGTTGCTGGACATGCCCAGCACCTGCTTGCCGGTGGTGTCGATGAAGCCGGGGGTGCCGCCGGTGAGCCCGAGGATGCCGAACACCACCAGGAACACTCCGCCCAGCCCGGCGCCGTAGCGGTACACCTGGCCCAGCCGGTGGTCGACCGGGAGTTCGTCGTGGAGTCTCATCGGGTCCTCCCCGCATGGTCGGACCGGAGGAACGGCACTTCGTGCAGGTACAGCGACCCGCACTGCTGGCAGCAGTGCAGCCCGGTGCCCCAGGCCTCCTCCGGCTTGCTCTCGGCGTCCGAGGCGATCTCGGCGCCGCACATGCCGGACGAGAGGTCGGTGTCACGGACCACATGCCACCTGGCCACCCCGCCGGCCGGCCCGGTGGGGCCGTATTCCGCGCGCAGTAGATGTGCCATGTCTCCCATGGTCGGCACGCCAAGGGCGGTCAGGCAAACGGGCCCTGGGCCGAACCGTCCGACCCGGCAAAGCCGGTTGGGACGGCCCGTCCAGGGCCCGCTGCGGGTACGACGAACTACGGAGCGTGCTCCTCGGCCGGTTCCTCGGCGTGCTTCGCGTACTCCTCGGCGCGCACCGGCGCGGCCACCACGGTGCCGATCCGGTTGCGGCGGCCCGCGGAGCTCTCCGCGGTCAGGCTGATCGCGGCCAGCCCGCTGCCCTCCGGCACCGGCACCTCGCAGGACGATCCGGGGATCGGCACCCGGCCCAGGCACTTGGCCAGCAGGCCGCCGACGGTCTCCACGTCCTCGTCGTCCAGCTCGATGCCGAACAGTTCGCCGAGGTCCTCGACGGTGAGCCGGGCGGTGATCCGGAACGAGCCGTCGCCGAGGTCCTCGACCGGGGCGATCTCCCGGTCGTACTCGTCGGTGATCTCGCCGACGATCTCCTCCAGGATGTCCTCGATGGTGACCAGTCCGGCGGTGCCGCCGTACTCGTCGATCACGATCGCCACGTGCGAGCGCATCTGCTGCATCTCGCGCAGCAGGTCCGCGGCCGGCTTGGAGTCCGGCACGAACACCGCCGGGCGCATCACCGAGTCCACCTGCTCCGACTCGGCGTCCCGGTTGATGTGGGTGCGCCGCACCAGGTCCTTCAGGTAGACGATGCCGACCACGTCGTCCTCGTTGTCGCCGACCACCGGGATCCGCGAGAAGCCCGAGCGCAGCGCCAGCGTCAGCGTCTGCCGAACGGTCTTGTGCCGCTCGATCATCACCAGGTCGGTGCGCGGCACCATCACCTCGCGGACGATGGTGTCGCCCAGCTCGAAGACCGAGTGCACCATCCGGCGCTCCTCGTCCTCGATCAGGTCGTCCTTCTCCGCGAGGTCCACCAGCGCCCGCAGCTCCGCCTCGGAGGCGAACGGGCCCTCCCGGTAGCCCTTGCCGGGCGTCAGCGCGTTGCCGAGCAGGATCAGCAGCCGCGGGATCGGACCGAGGATCCGGGCCAGCGGCAGCAGCACGTAGGACGCCGCGGTGACGGTGCTCAGCGGGTGCTGGCGGCCGATCGTGCGCGGGGAGACCCCGACCGCCACGAACGACACCAGCACCATCACGCCGACCGCCACCAGCACGGCCAGCCAGGTCTGCTGGAAGCTGCGCACGCACACCACGGTGACCAGCACCGCGGCGGCCATCTCGGCGGCCACCCGGATCAGCATCGCCAGGTTCAGGTAGCGGATGTTGTCCGAGGCCAGCGTCAGCAGCCGGTCCGAACCGCGGCGGCCCGAGCGGACCGCCTCCTCGGCGCGGAACCGGGACATCCGGGAGATCCCCGCCTCGGCGCACGCGGCCAGCCAGCCGAACACCACCAGCAGCAGCGCCCCGACCAGGAAGCTCGTACTCTCACCACTCACAGACGGCCGGCCCTCAGTGGACGGTCGGCGCGGGAGACAGCCCGGTCAGCCCGCGACCGGCCCGCCAGTCGTCCAGGATCCGCTTCTGCAGCGCGAACATCTCGCGCTCCTCGTCGGGCTCCTCGTGGTCGTAGCCGAGCACGTGCAGCACCCCGTGGACGGTGAGCAGCTGCAGCTCCTCGTCCATCGAGTGCTTGGTCGGAGCGGCCAGGCCCTGCTGCTTCGCCACCTCGGGGCAGAGCACGATGTCGCCGAGCAGGCCCTCCGGCAGGTCCTCGCCCTCCTTGCCGGGCCGCAGTTCGTCCATGGGGAAGGACATCACGTCGGTCGGACCGGGCAGGTCCATCCACTGGACGTGCAGCTCCGCCATCGACTCGCTGTCGTAGATGATCACGGAGAGCTCGGACTGCGGGTGAATCCGCATCTTTTCGAGGGCGTAGCGGGCGACGTCGAGGATGGAATCCTCGTCGACGTCCCACCCGGACTCGTTGGCGATGTCGATCGACATGGAGGGCTCAGTACTCAGCTTTCGGTGCGATGGGACTGCCGGGGCGCCCGGGCGCCCCGACGTTGAACGGGTTTGCGGTCGCCGGACTCCTCGGCCTCCTGCCGGGCGTCCCAGCGTTCGTACGCGTCAACGATGCGGCCGACCAGCTTGTGCCGCACCACGTCGGTGCTGGTCAGCACCGAGAAGTGGATGTCGGGCACGTCGACCAGGATCTCCTGGACCACCTTCAGACCGCTGCGGGTACCGCCCGGCAGGTCGATCTGGCTGGTGTCGCCGGTGACCACCACCCGGGAGTTGAAACCGAGGCGGGTCAGGAACATCTTCATCTGCTCGGGCGAGGTGTTCTGCGCCTCGTCGAGGATGATGAACGCGTCGTTCAGGGTGCGGCCTCGCATGTACGCCAGCGGAGCCACCTCGATCGTGCCGGCGGCCATCAGCCGCGGGATCGAGTCCGGGTCCATCATGTCGTGCAGCGCGTCGTACAGCGGCCGCAGGTAGGGGTCGATCTTCTCGTAGAGGGTGCCGGGCAGGAAGCCCAGCCGCTCCCCCGCCTCGACGGCCGGCCGGGTCAGGATGATCCGGTTGACCTCCTTGGCCTGCAGCGCCTGCACGGCCTTGGCCATCGCCAGGTAGGTCTTGCCGGTGCCGGCCGGGCCGAGGCCGAAGACGATGGTGTGCTTGTCGATCGCGTCGACGTAGCGCTGCTGGTTGAGCGTCTTGGGGCGGATGGTGCGGCCCCGGTTGGACAGGATGTTCGCCGTGAACACCTCGGACGGGGCCGGGTGGGCCGGGTCCTCCGCGGCGCTCCTGAGCATGGTGATGGAGCGCTCCACGGCGTCCTCCGTCAGTGGCTGGCCGGTGCGCAGCACCAGCATCATCTCGGTGAAGAGCTGCTTGACGAGCGCGACCTCGGCCGGAGAGCCGGTGGCCGTCACCTCGTTTCCTCGGACGTGGATGTCGGCGTCCGGGAAGCCGCCCTCGATCACTCGCAGGAGCGAGTCGGCCGCACCCAGCAGGGTGACCATCGGGTGCTTCTCCGGAATGACTATCCGGGTGCTGGCGGCTGCCGCGTCGGCGGGCCGCTGTCCGTCGGTTCGGGTCTGCGGTGAGTCAGTCATGGGTCGGCGCTACGGCCTGCCTCATCCCAATCCGTCGTGTCGTGTGGCCAGGGCTCTCCAGGCCACCAGGGTACGCCGCGCAGATGTTCGCCGGAGCGGCACGGCGGCTTCGATGGTGGGGTCTGTCGCCCCGATGTGCGAGCGGTTTTTCGTCAACGCGCGCCCCGGGGGGCGCTCAACGGCGCGGTGGGACGGGGATCCTGGCCAGATCCTCGGCGATCACGACCTCGCCGTCGAAGTGCTTCTCGGCCTCCGCGCGGTGCGCCTGCAGGTCCGGGTAGCGCTGCGAGAAGTGGGTCAGCACCAGCCGGCGCACCCCCGCCTCGGCGGCCACCCGCGCGGCCTGCGCGGCGGTCAGGTGGCCGTGCTCCTCGGCGAGTGCGGCGTCCGCCTCCAGGAAGGTCGCCTCGATCACCAACAGGTCGGCGCCCTCGGCGAGTTCGGCGACCCCGTCGCACAGCCGGGTGTCCATCACGAAGGCGAACCGCTGCCCGGGCCGCTTCTCCGCGACCTCCGCCAGCAGCACCGTCCGCCCGTCCACCTCGACCCGGCCGTCGCGCTGCAGCTGCCCCACCGCCGGTCCGCGCAGACCGAGTTCGCGCAGCCGCTCGGGGCGCAGCCGGACGCCGTCCGGCTCGGTCAGCCGGTAGCCGAACGACTCCACCGGGTGCGACAGCCGCACCGCCGTCAGCTCGAACGGCGCGCCCGGCGCCTCCAGCGGGCCGGGCCCGGCGACCGGGCGCTCCCGCAGGTCGGCGGTGGCGTGGTAGACGCTGGCGTGCCGCAGCCGGTCGAAGAACACCTGACCGGACGCCGGGTAGTAGGCGTCCACCGGGTGCGGCACCCGGTCCAGGTTGATCCGCTGCAGCACGCCCGGCAGGCCCAGGCAGTGGTCGCCGTGGAAGTGCGACACCGCGATCCGGGTGATCCCGGTGGCGGTCACACCCGCCTGCAGCATCTGCCGCTGGGTGCCCTCCCCCGGGTCGAACAGCAGCCCCTCGCCGTCCCAGCGCAGCAGGTATCCGTTGTGGTTCCGGTGCCGGGTCGGCACCTGGCTGGCCGTGCCGAGGACGACGAGTTCACGCTGCGACAACGCTCAGACCAGCCCCTCGGCGAGCGTGCGCCCGCCCAGCACGTGCACGTGCGCGTGGAACACCGTCTGGCCGGAGTCCGCACCGGTGTTGAAGATCAGCCGGTACGACTCCAGGCCCTCGCCCTTGGCGGCCTCGCCGGCCTCGGCGAGCAGCTCGGCGGCGATCTCCGGCTCCGCGACGGCCAGTTCGGCCACGTTGGCGTAGTGCACGTGCGGGATCACCAGCAGGTGGGTGGGAGCCTGCGGGTTTATGTCGCGGAACGCCAGCGTCCGGGCGCTCCTGCGCACCACCGTCGCCGGGATGTCCCCCGACACGATCTTGCAGAACACACAGTCCGTCTGCGGCTCGCCGGCCATCTCCCGCACTCCTTCTGAACATCCGTCACTGGTGACGACGACCCTACAGGGAGGGGGCGCGGACGCCCCCTCCCCGCTGTCAGTCGATCGGCGGCGCGGTCTTGGCCGGGGTGACGGCCAGCGCCTCCAGCGCGACCCGCACCGCGGTCTCCAGCTGCGGGTCCCGGCCGGCCGCCCAGTCGTGCGGGGCGACCGCGACCTCGATGTCGGGCGTGACGCCGCCGTTCTCCAGGCCCCAGCCGTAGCCCTCCAGCCAGCTGGAGTACTTGGGCTGGGTGACCGTCGTACCGTCCACCAGGTCGTACTTGTTGTCGATGCCGATCACGCCGCCCCAGGTGCGGGTGCCCACCACCGGGCCGATGCCGAGCGCCTGGATCGCGGCGTTGACGATGTCGCCGTCCGAGCCGGAGAACTCGTTGGCCAGCGCCACCACCGGGCCGCGCGGGGCGTCCGCCGGGTAGGGCTCGGGGCGGTCCAGGTCGCGGCCGCGGTTCCAGCCGACGATCCGGCGGGCCAGCTTCTCCACGATCAGCTGCGAGGTGTGGCCGCCGCGGTTCTCCCGCAGGTCGACCACCACGCCCTCGCGGGCCATCTCGATCCGCAGGTCGCGGTGGAGCTGCGCCCAGCCCGCGCTCTGCATGTCGGGCACGTGCAGGTAGCCGAGCCGCCCGCCGGACAGCTCGTGGACGGCGGCCCGCCGCCCGGCCACCCAGTCGTGGTAGCGCAGCGCCTCCTCGTCGTCCAGCGGCACCACCACGGGGTGGCGCTCGCCGCCGTCCTTGCCGCTGACGGTCAGCTCGACCGGCTGGTCGGCGGTGCCGGCCAGCAGCGGGCCGGGGCCGGTCACCGGATCGACCGGGCGGCCGTTGACGGCCAGGATCGCGTCACCGGGGCGGATCGCCGCGCCGGGCGCGGCCAGCGGGGAACGGGCCCGCGGGTCGGAGGACTCGCCGGGCACCACCCGGGCCACCCGCCACACCTCGCCGTCGCGGACCAGGTCCGCGCCGAGCAGGCCCTGCCGGCGGGCCGCCTCGGTGCCCCGGCCGGGCGGGATCACGTAGGCGTGCGAGGTGCCGAGCTCGGCGACCGTCTCCCACAGCAGGTCGACCAGGTCGGAGTGGCAGCCGGCCCGGTCGACCAGCGGCCGGTAGCGCGCCAGCGCGCCCGCCCAGTCGACGCCGCCGAGGTCGGCGCGCCAGAAGTTGTCGCGCATCAGCCGGCCGTTCTCGTCGAACATCTGCCGCCACTCGGCGGCCGGGTCGACAGTGATCCGGATCCGGTCGAGATCGACGTCGGTGTCCTCGCCGTCGTCGGCCTTCTGGTCGGCGGGGACGATCCGCACGCTGCCGTCCTCCAGCACCGCCACCCGCGCGCCGTCCGCGGAGATCGCGAACGTGTCGACGCCGGTGAGCAGTTCCTCCACCTTGCGCTTCTTCAGGTCGTAGCGCTCGAGCGCGGTGCCGGCCGGGGTGTCGTCCAACGAGGCGGCGCTGTCGCCGAGTTCACCGCTGAACGGGATCCGGCCCCACAGCACGCCGTCCTTCGCCGCGCGCAGCGCCCCGAACCGCCCGGCCGCCACCGGGAACGGCACGATCCGGTCGGCCAGGCCCTCCAGATCGACCTTCGTGGTGGGCGTCGCCGACTCGCTCTTGTCGCCGTCCTTGCTCTCCTCGTCCTCGCCGCCGACCGGCCGCCCGGCCCGCTGCGGTCCGAACGGCGACGGGGTGTCGGCGGCCAGCGTCAGCAGGTACGGGCGGGTGCCGCCGGGGAACGACAGGTCGAAGACGTGCTCGTCGTACACCGGGTCGAAGGTGCGCACCGACAGGAACGCCAGGTGCTTGCCGTCCGAGGTGAAGGCCGGCGAATAGTCGTGGAAGCGCTGCGGGGTGGCCTCGCTGACGGTCCGCGAGGTCAGGTCGGCCAGCATGATCTGGCGCAGCGACCACGGCCCGAGCACCGGCTGCGACCAGGCCAGCCAGCCCGAGTCCGGGCTGAACACCGGCCCGCTGACCTCGCCCTCGCCGCTGCGCGCCAGCTCGTGCACGGCGCCGTCGCTGAGCGCCACCAGCAGCAGCCGGCCGTCGTGCGAAGCCACCGCGAGCTGCCGGCCGTCCGGCGAGACCGTCAGCGACAGCACCCGGCCCAGCTGCCCGGCCGCCAACCTCCGGCGCTCCGCGCCGAGCACCGCGGGCGCGTACTCGATCGCGTCCTCGCCCTCGGCGTCCGTCACCCACACCACGCCCTGCGCGCCGTCCTCACCGGGGACGACCCGCACCAGGCGGTTGCGCACCCCCGGCGTCTCGTCCAGCACCCGCGACGGACCCTCCCGGTGGGTCACCCAGTGCACCGTGCCCCTCACCACCACGGCCGCGGCCCGGCCGGTGCGGTCGACAGCGACGGTCTCCACCTGCCCGTCGGCCCGGGTCGGATGCGGCCGGCGGCTGCTGCGCGGACCCGCCAGGTCGATCTCCAGCCGACGCGGCTCGGCACCCTCCAGGTTGTCCAGCAGCCACAGGTCACCCGCGCTCTGCCAGATCACCCGAGTGCCGTCGGTGGACGCCTGCCGGGCGTAGAACCCGGTGTCCGCCGGGCCGTGCGCCCGCAGGTCGGTACCGTCCGGAAGGCTCGAGTACAGCCGCCCGACACCCTCGTGGTCGGACAGGAACGCCACCCGGTCACCCACCCACAGCGGGCACTCCAACTGGCCGTCCAACTCGGCGTGCAACCGCTCGAACCCGGCCGCCCCGATCCACAACTTCCCGGCCCGGCCACCCCGGTAGCGCTTCCAGTGCGCGGCTTCCCGGTTGTGCGTCCCCAGCAGCACCCGCCCACCCGTCGCCCCCGCCGGCACCGGCTCGAACGCCAGCGCCCCGATCGGCCCGTACGGCAGCCGCTGCGGCTCGCCCCCGTCCAGCGGCACCGCGAACGCCCACGTCCGACGGATCGTCTCCTGCCCCGCCGTGGTGATCGCGATCGGCCGGCCGTCGCCGGTCCACCCCACCAACGCCGTGAACGGGCTCCCCCAGTACGTCAGCCGCCGGGCCTGCCCACCGGCCGCCGGCGCGACATGCACCTCCGGCGCCCCGTCCCGGTGCGACGTCCACGCCACCGTCCGCCCGTCCGGCGAGAACCGCACGGCCCCCACCGGCACCTGATCCGCGGTCAAGCGCCAAGCGCGCCCGCCCTCCACAGGGGCCAGCCAGACATCGTCCTCGGCGACGAAAGCGACTACGTCGCCGTGCAAGTGGGGGTGGCGCAGGTATCCGCGCGTCAAATCGGTCACCCGGCCACAGTAGAGGGAGCGCGACCAGGGGCGCGGGGAAGTGCGCGAAGCGGAAGGCACCCGACCGCGAGATCGCGGCGCAGGACAATGACTCGCACGTGATCGCGACCTCGCCGACGTGGTTCGCGCTTGTCGCGCAGTTCTCCCCCAGCCCTTGGGGGCTGGGAGGTACCCCCACGCGCCCCCGTTCGCTTACCCCCAGCGCCCCGTACGCCCGAGCAGCAGCGCCCCCGCCGCGACCCCCGCAGTGGAGGTGCGCAGGACGGACGGCCCGAGTCGATAAGGCTTCGCCCCGGCCTCGGCGAAAGCCGCGATCTCCTCCGGCGACACCCCGCCCTCCGGCCCGACGATCAGCACGATCTCGCCGGAGGCAGGAAGCTCCGCCGTGGCCAGCGGCAGCGAACCTTCCTCGTGCAGGACGGCGGCGAAGGAGGCCTTCGACAGCAGCGGAAGCAACTGCCGCGTGGTCATCAGGTCGTGCACCTCGGGAAAGCGCAGCCGTCGCGCCTGCTTGCCCGCCTCGCGCGCGGTCGCCCGCCACTTGGCGAGCGCCTTCGCGCCGCGCTCGCCCTTCCACTGGGTGATGCACCGGGAGGCCGCCCACGGCACCACCGCGTCGATGCCGGCCTCGGTCATCGTCTCGACGGCGAGTTCGCCGCGGTCGCCCTTGGGCAGCGCCTGGACGACGGTGATCCGGGGCGCGGGCGCAGCCTCCTCGCGTACGGCGGCGACCAGCACGTCCAGCGCGTCCTTGCCGTGCACCGCGGCGACGGTGCCGTCCGCGCCGCGGCCGTGTCCGTCGGCGAGGGTGACGGCCTCGCCGGGCTCCAGGCGCTTGACGGCGACGGCGTGCCGCCCCTCGGGGCCGTCGAGGCGGACGGTGGCGCCGGGGGTGGCGCCCGCCAGGTCGTCGACGACGAACACCGGTGCGGTCATCGGAACAGGAACCCTCTCGCGGAAAGAACAACAAAAAACCCGGGCCGGAAGCGGTGGCGTGCACCACTCCCGGCCCGGAAGGAACGGGTCTCACCGGCCGTTGAAGGCGTCCTTCAGCCGGGAGAACAGGCCCTGCTGGCCGGGTGCGAACTGGCCGGACGGCCGCTCCTCGCCGCGGAGCATGGCGAGCCGCCGCAGCAGCTCCTCCTGTTCCGGGTCGAGCTTGGTGGGCGTCTGCACCTCGACGTGCACTATTAGGTCGCCCCGGCCGCCACCGCGCAGGTGGGTGATGCCGCGGCCGTGCAGCGGGATCGACTGGCCGGACTGGGTGCCGGGCCGGATGTCGACCTCTTCCAGGCCGTCCAGGGTCTGCAGCGGCACCTGGGTGCCGAGTGCGGCGGCCGTCATCGGGATGGTGACGGTGCAGTGCAGGTCGTCGCCGCGGCGCTGGAAGACGGCGTGGCTGGTCTCGGCGATCTCCACGTACAGGTCGCCGGCGGGGCCGCCGCCGGGGCCGACCTCGCCCTCGCCGGCCAGCTGGATCCGGGTGCCGTTGTCGACACCGGCGGGGATCTTCACCGTGAGGGTGCGGCGGGCCCGGACCCGGCCGTCGCCCGCGCACTCGGGGCACGGGGTCGGAACGACGGTGCCGAAGCCCTGGCACTGCGGGCAGGGCCGGGAGGTCATGACCTGGCCCAGGAAGGACCGGGTGACCTGGGAGACCTCGCCCTTGCCGCGACACATGTCACAGGTCTGCGCGGAGGTACCCGGCGCGGCGCCCTCGCCGTTACAGGTGGTGCAGGTGACGGCGGTGTCGACCTGGAGTTCCTTGGTGGTGCCGAACGCGGCCTCCTCCAGGGTGATCTCCAGTCGGATCATCGCGTCCTGCCCGCGGCGGGTGCGCGAACGCGGGCCGCGCTGGCCGGTCGCGGCGCCGAAGAAGGCGTCCATGATGTCGGAGAAGCCGAAGCCGGCCGCTCCGGCCCCGAAGCCGCCCGCACCGCCGCCGTTCGGCGACAGCGGGTCGCCGCCGAGGTCGTACACCTGACGCTTCTGCGGATCGGAGAGCACCTCGTAGGCGGCGTTGATCTCCTTGAACCGCTCCTGCGTCTTCGGGTCCGGGTTGACGTCCGGGTGCAGTTCACGGGCGAGGCGCCGAAACGCCTTCTTGATCTCGTCCTGCCCCGCGTCGCGTCGGACGCCGAGTACCGCGTAGTAGTCCGTGGCCACCAAATGCTCCGGTTTGTTCCGCCTCTAGAAGTGCTTGCGAGAACTGCGTGACGGTCTCACGCAGCCTTGTTATGACTCGTCCAGGATCTGGCCGACGTATCGCGCCACCGCTCGCACCGCCCCCATTGTGCCCGGGTAATCCATCCGGGTCGGACCGATCACACCCAGCTTTGCCACGCTCTGGTCGCCCGAACCGTAACCGACGGAGACCACCGACGTGGAATTCAGGCCTTCATAGGCGTTCTCGTGGCCGATCCGGACCGTCATCGCCGAGTCCCCGGTCTCACCCAGCAGGCGCAGCAGCACCACCTGCTCCTCCAGTGCCTCGAGCACCGGACGGATGGAGAGCGGGAAGTCGTGGTTGAACCGGGTCAGGTTGGCGGTGCCCGCCAGCATGATCCGTTCCTCGTTCTGTTCGGCGAGCGTTTCGAACAGCACGGTCAGCACGGTGCTGACCGAGGGCCGGTCGGCCAGTTCGAAACTGGCCGGCAGGTCCTCCAGGAGAGTCGGCACCTCGGGCAGCCGACAGCCGCCCGCCATGCCGTTCAGCCTGGCCCGCAGGTCTCCCAGCACGGTCTCGCCGACCGGGCCGGGGCAGTCCACCATCCGCTGCTCGACCCGGCCGGTGTTGGTGATCAGCACCAGCATCAGCTTGGTCGGGGTGAGCGAGACGAGTTCGATGTGCCGCACGGTGGAGCGGGTCAGCGACGGGTACTGGACCACCGCGACCTGCCGGGTCAGCTGCGCCAGCAGCCGCACCGTACGGGCCACCACGTCGTCCAGGTCGACCGCGCCCTCCAGGAAGTGCCGGATCGCCCGGCGCTCCGGGGGCGTCATCGGCTTCACCTCGGCGAGGCGGTCGACGAACAGCCGGTAGCCCTTGTCGGTGGGGATCCGGCCCGCGCTGGTGTGCGGCTGGTGGATGAACCCGTCGTCCTCCAGCGCGGCCATGTCGTTGCGCACCGTGGCCGGTGAGACGCCCAGGTTGTGGCGCTCCACCAGGGCCTTGGAGCCGACCGGCTCCTCGGTGCCCACGTAGTCCTGCACGATCGCGCGGAGCACGGCCAGCCGTCGCTCGTCCAACGGGCGCACGGACGGGCGCGTGTCGATCAGGCGGCCGTCGGGCTTGCCGTCGTCCGGCATGTGCACGCACCTCCGTCGTCGTCCGTTGAACCGGTGGTCGATCCTCTCTGGCACTCAACTGGGCAGAGTGCCAGAACCGTATCTGCCAGTGTACGGCCCGGGCCTGATGGCAGGAACGGTCCGCCGACGTGATCCTCGACCGAAAACCGGCGCCGACCGACTCCCGCGGGCCGACGCGACCGCATTCCCATCGGATTCCCATCGTTTCGGATGGTGCCTGCGGGCCCCGCCGGTGGCAGCATCGAAGGCGAAGACGGCGAAGGAGGAGCAGCGATGTCGGCCTCACGGCAGCACTCCCGGTTCACCCCCGACCGCGGCCTGACCGGCCGGATGGTCACCACCATGTTCTTGATCGGCCTGCTCTATGTCGGCTTCACCGGGTTGCTGATCGTGCTGCTGCGCGGTGCCTGGCCCCTGGTGGTGCTGATCTCCGGCGGCCTGTTCGTCGCCCAGTTCTGGTTCTCCGACAAGATCACCGAACGGGCGATGGGCGCCCACCCGGTCTCCCCCGAGGAGTTCCCGCAGCTGCACGGCGCGGTCGACCGGCTGTGCGCGCTCGCCGACATGCCCAAGCCGCGCGTCGCGGTCGCCCACAACGACATGCCCAACGCCTTCGCCACCGGCCGCAACCCGGACAACGCGGTGATCTGCGTGACCACCGGCCTGCTGCGCCGGCTGGAACCGGAGGAACTGGAGGGCGTCCTCGCCCACGAGCTCTCGCACGTCGCGCACCGCGACGTCGCGGTGATGACGGTGGCCGGATTCCTCGGCGTGCTGGCCGGCGCGATGACCCGGATCGCGCTGTACGGCGGAATGATGGGCGGCGGCAACCGGAACAGCAACGACTCCAACGCCGCGATCGCGATGATCATCGTCCCGCTGGTCTCGATGGTGGTGTACGCGATCAGCTTCCTGCTCACCCGGCTGCTCTCCCGCTACCGCGAGCTCGCCGCCGACCGGGCCGCCGCCCAGCTGACCGGGCGCCCCAGCGCACTGGCCTCCGCGCTGACCAAGGTGACCGGGCAGATCGCCGCCATCCCGACCGAGGACCTGCGCAAGGCCCAGCCGTACAACGCCTTCTACTTCGCGCCCGCGCTGAGCGCCAAGGAGACCGCCGCGCAGCTGTTCTCCACCCACCCGTCGCTGGAGCAGCGGCTCGCACAGCTGTCGAAGATCTCCTCCCAGCTCGGGCAGTGACCGCCTTGCCCGGGCAGTGACCGCCTTCCACCCTTGATCAAGGAGCTCGCCCCGTGGGATTCCTGGACGCCCTGTTCGGGCGCAGCAAGCCCGTGAAGCCGGACCTCGACCAGCTGTTCGGCATCCCGTCGGCCGCGCTCACCCTGCAGGCCGCCACCGGCTTCCTCCCCACCGGCCTCGGCTCGGTGTGCTTCGCCGCCGTCGAGGGCGGCGCCTTCGCCGAGGTCCAGTCCCAGGTCCGGGCCCTGCTCGACGCGGACACCGAACGCGGCGGCACCCCCGTCGAAGCCTCCCGCGACAACTACGGCTACTCCTGGCTGCTCGCCCGCCACACCCCCGACGAACTCCCCGACCTGGTCAACGACCTGCACGCGGTCAACAGCGAGCTGGAGGCCAACGGCTTCGGCCCGCAACTGCTCTGCTCGATCGTCGCCTTCCGCGACCGCGAGGGCCGCTCGCTGGGCCTGGTCTACCTGTACAAGCGCGGCACCTTCTACCCGATGTGCAAGCTCCCCGGCCAGGAGAAGCGCAACAACCCCCTGGAGATCGAGATCTCCAACCTGCTCCGCAACGACCTGCGCATCGAGTCCGACCTCTCCCGCTGGTTCCCGGTCTGGGGCGCCCCGGGCCTGGACGACTGAGGCTCCGCCCCAGGGTGGTCGTCCGTGACCGACTGGACCGCCCTGCCCGACCGTGATCCGTCCGAGGCCGAGCTGGCCGCCGTCCGCGAGGCGCTGCGCTCGCCCGACCCGGTGGAGCGCGACGAGCGCGCGTACTCCCGGCTGGCCGACTGGATACCCGGGCTGGCCGAGGAACGCCGGCTGGCGCTCGGCGACGCGATGGCGGACCGCTTCGGGGACCCCGAGATCCAGGCCCGGACGTTCGCGCCGCTGGTCCTGGGCCGCATCGTGCGAACCGGCAGCCTGCGCGCCGAGTGGCTCGCCGCGTTCGCCCGCTGGTACCCCGCCGAAACCGACCTGCGCGGGCACCACCCCGCGCTGGGCTGGCTGCACGCCGTCGCGCACGGCGCCGACCTGCTGGGCGCGTTCGGGCAGCACCCGGACGTCGACCCGGAGCCGCTGCTGGCGCTCGGCACGGCCCGGCTGCTCGCCCCGACCGGGCACGTCTTCGACGCGATGGAGGACGACCGGCTCGGCTGCGCGCTCGCGTTGACCCTGGCCCGGCCCGAGCTGACGGAGCGCCAGGCCGTCGGCTGGCTGGACGCGGTGGCCGAGGTGTTCGCCGGCGGAGAGCCCGGGCCGGTGCCGGCCGAAGTGTCCAACACCCTGCGCACGCTGCGGGTGGTGCACCTGCTGGCGGTCCGGGGCGTGCGCCCGCAGTGGGGCGGCGCAAAGGTGCGGGCGCTGCCGCACGGGGCGGCGGTCGGGGAGCGGATCGCCGAGGTGCTGTCGACGGCCGCGCCGTACCTCGGCTGACGGACCGTCGGGGGCGGTTTCGTAGACTGCGGGGCATGCGCAGCAGGGAGTACGGGCCGGATCTGACCCCGCCGTGGAAGCGGCAGCAGCCCGCGCCGGAGGTGGCGGCGGAGCGGGATCTGGTGGTGGAGGAGGCGGCGACCGGGTTCTGCGGGGCGGTGGTGCGGTGCGAACGGACCGCGGAGGGATTCACCGTCACGCTGGAGGACCGGTTCGGCAAGCACCGGGTGTTTCCGCTGGTGCCGCGCGGATTCCTGCTGGAGGGACGGGTGGTGACGCTGGTCCGGCCGACCGGACCGGCCCCGCAGCGCGGGCCGGGGCGGACGGCGTCCGGGTCGATAGCGGTGCCCGGGGCGCGCGCCCGGGTGGCCCGCGAGTCGCGGATCTACGTCGAGGGCCGGCACGACGCCGAACTGGTCGAACGGGTCTGGGGCGACGACCTGCGGATCGAGGGCGTGGTGGTCGAGTACCTGGAGGGCGTCGACGACCTGCCCGCGATCGTCGCCGAGTTCGCCCCCGGCCCGGGCCGCCGGCTGGGCGTCCTGGTCGACCACCTGCTGCCCGGCACCAAGGAGCACCGGATCGCCGCACAGGTGACCGGCGACCACGTGCTGGTCGTCGGCCACCCGTACGTCGACATCTGGCAGGCCGTCAAACCGGCCGGCCTCGGCTTCGCGGCCTGGCCCGAGGTGCCGCGCGGCGAGGTGTGGAAGGAGGGCATCTGCCGCCGTCTCGGCTGGCCGGTGGACACCCCCGCCGCCTGGAAGCGGATCCTCGCCTCGGTGGACGGCTGGAAGGACCTGGAGCCGGAACTGCTCGGCCGGGTAGAGGAGTTGATCGACTTCGTCACTCAGTCCGGCACCGCCTGACAGCCACTCAGCTCGACACCGCCGACGGCAGGACGGTCTGCGTCGGGCTCGGCAGGGCGGACGGGTCGACTGCCTGCCCCACCACGATCCGCGTCGCGGGCACGCAGTCGGGCACGGACTCCACCACCACGGCCCGGAAGGTGGTGAACGCCCCGCCGGGGAATCCGGCCCGGCCCGCGGTCAGCAGCACCGTCGAGCCGGGCGGGACGAGCTTGGGGTCGATCCGCACCATGCCGGGGCCGTCGCCGGGCTGCACCAGGTCGGGCTGGGCGCGGGTCCCGGCCGGCTCCGGCAGCGTGCACTCCTCGGGCGTCCTGGCCTCCTCGATGCCGGCCGCCGGCACGCCGTACCGCTGCAGGGTGGCGACCATGTCCGGCAGGCCCGCCGGGTCGCGCAGTTGCAGCGCGATGGTGCCGTCCGGCTCCCTGGTCACCGCGTACGCGGCGGTGCCGCCGTGCTCGCCGCCGAGCGCCACGGGCAGCACCAGCGCGGTGGCCACGGCGGCCGCGCCGACCGCGAGTGCGGCCAGTACCGGGCGGCGGCGGAGCAGTCCCGGGCGGCGGCGGAGCAGTCCCGGGCGGCGGGCGGGCTCGCGTTCGGCGGCGAGGGCGGCCAGTTCCTCACCGAGCCTGCGCTCGAAGTTGCTGGTGGACGGGGTTCGGTCGGAGCTGGTCACGAGGTCACCTCGATCATCGGGTCGGCGGGGGCGGCGGGGCGGGGCAGCAGCGGGCCCGGCCTCGGCAGGTCCTTGCGGGCGGGGCGGCGTTCGGCACCGAGCAGCCGCCGGGCGCGGTGCATGCGCACCCGGACGGTGGCCTGCGAGATGCCGAGCACCTGCGCGGTCTCGGCGGTGGTCAGGCCGTCCATGACGACCAGGTCGAGCACCTCCCGCAGCGGGGCGCTGAGCCCGGCGTGCCGCTGCGCGAGATCACGGACGGCCCGCTGGGCGTCGATCCGCTCCTCCAGGGCGAGGATGTCCTCCTCGTCGAGCAGCCGGCGGCCGGACAGCCGGCCGATCGCCCGGCGTTCGCGGTGGTCGCCGCGCCGGTATCCCGCGATGACGTACCGGGCGATGCCGTACAGCCAGCCGATCGCGGTACCGCGCTCGGGCCGGTAGCTGCCGGCGGCCTCCAGCGCGGCGACGAAGATGTCCGCGGTGAGGTCGGCCGCCAGGTGCGGATCGCTGACCCGGCGGGTGACGAAGTCGAGTATGGCGTTGACGTGCAGGCGGTAGAACGCGCCGAAGCCGTCCGGAGTGGTCAGCTCCGGTGGACGGCCCTCGGGCCGCGCTTCGTGGCGTGGATGCTCACGGATGCGCATGCGTCCCTCCTCGGTCGGGGGACCCGGTGGGTCCCTTCACCGAGTACTTGGCCGCAGCCCGCCGGAGCGTTTCACGCCCGCCCGACTCGCCGATCGTCAGGTTGACGCCCGGGACCGGGTGGCGCGGCTCAGTCGACCAGGTCGCGGACCACCGCGTCGGCCAGCAGCCGGCCGCGCAGCGTCAGCGCCGCCCGGCCGTCCGCGTACGGGCCCAACTCCAGGAGGCCGTCGGCGAGGGCCCGGTCGGCGGCCTTGCGGCCGGTGTCGGTGAGCAGGTCGAGCGGGCAGCCCTCGACCAGGCGCAGCTCCAGCAGGATCCGCTCGACCCGGCGGTCCTCACCGGCCAGCACCTCGCGGCCGAGCGCGGGCGTGCGGCCTTCGGCGAGCGCCTGCGCGTACGCGGCCGGGTGCTTGGCGTTCCACCAGCGGACCCCGCCGACGTGGCTGTGCGCGCCCGGGCCGGCGCCCCACCAGTCGGCGCCCGTCCAGTACAGCTCGTTGTGGCGGCACCGGCCCTCGGGCGTGGTGGCCCAGTTGGAGACCTCGTACCAGGCGTACCCGGCGGCGGCGAGCGCCTGCTCGGCCATCAGGTAGCGGTCGGCGTGCACGTCGTCGTCGATCATCGGCAGTTCGCCGCGCCGGACCCGGGCGGCCAGCCGGGTGCCGTCCTCGACGATCAGCGAGTACGCGGAGACGTGGTCGGGGCGGGCGCCGATCGCGGCGTCCAGCGAGGCCTGCCAGTCCTGGTCGGTCTCGCCGGGGGTGCCGTAGATCAGGTCCAGGTTGACGTGCTCGAAGCCGGCCTCGCGGGCCTCGGCGACGCACGCCTCGGGGCGGCCCGGGGTGTGGTGGCGGTCCAGGATCCGCAGCACGTGCGGGCGGGCGCTCTGCATGCCGAAGGAGATCCGGTTGTAGCCGCCCTCGCGCAGCTCGGCCAGGTACGCCGGGTCCACCGACTCCGGGTTGGCCTCGGTGGTGACCTCCGCGCCCTCGGCGAGGCCGAACTCCTCGCGCAGCGCGGCCAGCATCCGCACCAGGTCGCGGGCGGGCAGCAGGGTGGGCGTGCCGCCGCCGAGGAACACCGTCTGCACCGGCAGCTCGGCGTCACCGAGGATGCGCCGGGCCAGCCGGATCTCGGCGATCACGTTGTCGGCGTAGGTGTCCTGCGAGGCAACGGTGCCCGAGGACCGCAGTTCGGTGGCGGTGTAGGTGTTGAAGTCGCAGTAGCCGCAGCGGCTGGCGCAGTACGGCACGTGCAGGTAAAAACCGAACGGCCGGGCGCCGAGTCCGTCCAGGGCGTGGGCGGGCAGCGAACCGTCGGACGGCACGGGTTCGCCGTCGGGAAGTGCGGAGGGCATGCGCCCATTGTCCGGTACGGCCCGCGAAAGTCCGAAGGCCGTACCGGAACCGTGGGTGCTCAGGCCTCGTTGGCACCCGCGTACATCGCGGTCACCCGGTCGGCGTAGGTCTTCTCCACCACCGGGCGCTTGATCTTCAGGCTGGGGGTGAGCTCGCCGTGCTCGATGTCCAGGTCGCGCGGGAGCAGGGCGAACTTCTTGATCGTCTGCCAGCGCTGCAACTCGCCGTTGAGGCGCTTCACGAAGCCGTCGATCAGCTCCACGGTGGCCGGGGCCTCCACCACCTCGGCGTACGACTTCCCGGCCATGCCGTGCTCGGCCGCCCACGGCATGATCACCGTCTCGTCCAGGCCGATCAGCGCGGTGCAGTAGTTGCGGCCGTTGCCGATCACCAGGATGTTGCTGACGAACGGGCAGATCGCCTTGAACTTGCCCTCGACCTCGCTCGGCGCGACGTACTTGCCGCCGGAGGTCTTGAACATGTCCTTCTTGCGATCGGTGATCCGCAGGTAGCCGCCCGCGCCGAGCTCGCCGATGTCGCCGGTGTGGAACCAGCCGTCCGACTCCAGCACCTCGGCGGTCTGCTCGGGCAGCTCGTGGTAGCCGCGCATGACGCCCGGGCCGCGCAGCAGGATCTCGCCGTCCTCGGCGATCCGCACCTCGGTGCCGGGCAGCGGGAGGCCGACCGTGCCGACCCGGAAGTCCTCCGCCCGGTTCACGGTGGAACCGGCCGAGGTCTCGGTCAGGCCGTAGCCCTCCAGCACCGGGACGCCCGCGCCCTTGAAGAAGTAGCCGATCTCCGGGGCGAGCGCCGCGCTGCCGGACACCGCGCCGCGCAGCCGGCCGCCGAACGCCGCCTTGATCTTGGTGTACACCAGCTTGTCGGCCAGCGCGTGCTGCAGCCGCAGGCCCAGCGGGGCGCTCTCGTGGCCGTGCGCGACCTTGTTGGCCTGGATGGTCTGCGCGTAGTCGCGGGCCACCTTCGCCGCCCACAGGAAGATCTTGTACTTGGCGCCGCCCTCGGCCCGGGCCTTGCCGGCGATGCCGTTGTAGACCTTCTCGAAGATCCGCGGCGCGGACGCCATCAGGGTCGGACGGATCACCGGCAGGTTGTGGATGATCCGGTCCACCCGGCCGTCCACCGCCATCACGTGGCCGGTGGCGATCTGGCCGGAGATCAGCGTCTTGCCGAACACGTGCGACAGCGGCAGCCACATGAACTGCACGTCGTCCGAGCGCAGCAGCCCGCTCTCCTCCTGCGCCACGCCCTCGTACGACCAGCAGTCGTGCACCAGGCGCACGCCCTTGGGGCGGCCGGTGGTGCCGGAGGTGTAGATCAGGGTGGCGAGCTGTTCCTTGTCCAGTGAATCGATCGCCTTGTCGACGGCGTCCGGGTTCTCCTTCAGGTACGCGGCGCCGCGCTGCTCCAGCTCGGCCAGCGTCAGCACCGTAAGGCCCTCGGCCTGCGGCGCGTCCTCACCCGCCGGGTCGAACAGGATCACGTACTCCAGCGCGGGCAGCTCGGGCTTCTGCGCGACGGCCTTGCGCAGCTGGCCGGCGTTCTCGGCGAACAGCGCGCGGCTGCCGGAGTTGGCCAGGATGAACGCGGTCTCGTCGGAGTTGGTGCTCGGGTAGACCGTGGTGGTGGCCGCGCCGGCGCACATGTTGCCCAGGTCGGCGAGGATCCACTCGATCCGGGTGGCGGAGGCGATCGCCACCCGGTCCTCGGCCCGGATGCCCAGCGCCATCAGGCCGGCCGCGACCGCGCGGATCCGCTCGTTCGCCTGCGCCCAGGTCAGCGACCGCCACTGCTCCGCACCCGGCGCGCTGTCCGCGGCCTGCTCGTCCACCGGGACCGGGTACCGGTAGGCCTCACCGTTCGGAGTGGCCTTTACCCTGCTGAGCAGAAGGTGCGCCACGGAGGGCGGGCGCCGCTCGATCATGGACTGCGCGGAACTCAACGAGGACCTCCGGGGACGGGTGGACCGAGAGTGGGTAAGCGACGGCCGTGGGGGCGGCCGGCAACCGACTTAACCGGTGAGTAACAAGAGGGCATTCAGCAGCCTAGGGGGTGAAAAGCCGTTCCGTAAGGGGGTGACGTGAGCTGGCACACTCACGGGGCGGAAGTGCAGGCACAGCGCAGGCTCAGAGTGCAGGCCCGGTCAACGGGTGAAGCTTTTTCACAAGTACCCGAATTTGGGATGCGCGCGTCCCACTCGACGACGAGAGTGTCACGGTGCTTTTCAGACTTCTACGGGCCCACCTCGGCCCCTACTCCCGCGACATCACAGTGCTGGTACTGCTCCAGCTGATCTCCACCATCGGCATGCTGTACCTGCCGACGCTGAACGCCGACATCATCGACAGCGGCGTCCTCAAGGGCGACACCGGGTACATCCTGCGGGTCGGCGGCGTGATGGTCGGCGTCTCGCTCGCCCAGGCCGTCTGCTCGATCGGCGCGGTCTACTACGGCGCCCGCACCGCGATGGCCGTCGGCCGCGACCTGCGCGCCGGGGTGTTCTCCCAGGTGCAGGAGTTCTCCGCCCGCGAGCTCAACCAGTTCGGCGCGCCCTCGCTGATCACCCGCACCACCAACGACGTCCAGCAGGTCCAGATGCTGGCGATGATGTCCTTCACGCTGATGGTCGCCGCGCCGATCATGTGTGTCGGCGGCATCATCATGGCGCTCAACCAGGACGTGCCGCTGTCCGGCCTGCTGCTGGCCGTGGTGCCGGCGCTGGGCATCGTCGTCACCGTGCTGGTCAGCAAGATGCGGCCGCAGTTCCGCGGCATGCAGGAGCGCATCGACACGGTCAACCGGATCATGCGCGAGCAGATCACCGGCATCCGGGTCATCCGCGCCTTCGTCAAGGACAACCACGAGAAGCAGCGCTTCACCGGCGCCAACGGCGAACTCGCCGACTACTCGCTGCGGGTCGGCCGGCTGATGTCGCTGATGTTCCCGATCGTCATGGGCGTGGTGAACATCTCCAGCGTCGCCGTGTTCTGGTTCGGCGCGCAGCGCATCGACAGCAACAGCATGCAGATCGGCGCGCTCACCGCTTTCCTCTCCTACCTGATGCAGATTCTGATGAGCGTCATGATGGCCACCTTCATGTTCATGATGGTGCCGCGCGCCGAGGTCTGCGCCGAGCGCATCCAGGAAGTGCTGAGCACTCCCTCCAGCGTCGTCCCGCCGCTCGCCCCCGTCACCGAACTGCGCGCCCACGGCACGCTGGAACTGCGCGGCGTCGACTTCCGCTACCCCGGCGCCGAGGTGCCCGTGCTGCGCGGCATCGACCTGACCGCCCGGCCCGGCGAGACCACCGCCGTGATCGGCTCCACCGGCGCCGGCAAGACCACCCTGCTCGGACTCGTCCCCCGGCTCTTCGACGCCACCGGCGGCGAGGTGCTGATCAACGGCGTGGACGTCCGCAACATCGACCCGCAGAAGCTGTCCGAGGTCATCGGCTTCGTCCCGCAGAAGCCGTACCTGTTCTCCGGCACCGTCGCCTCGAACCTGCGCTACGGCAAGCCCGAGGCCACCGACGAGGAGCTCTGGCACGCCCTGGAGATCGCCCAGGCCAAGGACTTCGTGGAGAAGCTCCCCGAGGGCCTGGACGCCCCGGTCGCGCAGGGCGGCACCAACCTCTCCGGCGGCCAGCGTCAGCGCCTGGCGATCGCCCGGGCCCTGGTCCGCAAGCCCGAGATCTACCTGTTCGACGACTCCTTCTCGGCCCTCGACTACGCCACCGACGCCCGGCTGCGCGCCGCACTCACCGGGGAGACCGCGGACGCCACGGTGGTGATCGTCGCCCAGCGCGTCTCCACCATCCGCGACGCCGACCGGATCATCGTCCTCGACGAGGGCGCCGTCGTCGGCACCGGCACCCACCAGGAGCTGATGGCCGACAGCCCGACGTACCGGGAGATCGTGCTCTCCCAGCTCACCGAGCAGGAGGCCGCGGCGTGACCACCCCCGACAGCCCCGACGTGACCGAGCCCGACGTGGCCGTGCCCGACGTGACCGAGCCTGCGGCGAACACGCCCGACCTGGCCAAGGCCGGTGCTGGAACGACCGGATCGAAGCCCGCCAAGGCCGCCAAGGCCGCCGAGCCCGCCAAGCCCGACCTGGCCAAGGCCGGAGCCGGAGCCGGAGCAGGAGCGAACGAGGCGGAGCAGGAGCCGGTCTCCACCTCGCAGGAGGCGGCCGCCCGCCGCGGCGGGCCCGGACCCGCGCGCTTCGCGGGCGCCCAGGGCACCGAGAAGGCCAAGGACCTCGGCGGCTCCGCCAAGCGCCTGCTCGGCATGCTCAAGCCCGAGCGCAACCTGATCCTCAGCGTGCTCGGATTCGGCGCGCTCTCCGTCGCCTGTGCGGTGGCCGGCCCCTGGGTGCTCGGCAAGGCGACCGACCTGATCGTCGCCGGAGCCACCGGACCACGCTTCACCGGCGCCCCGAGCAAGCAGGCCGTGCTCGATGGCCTGCGCGCCAGGGGCGAGGGCAACATCGCCGACCTGCTCGCCTCGATCGACTTCACCCCCGGCCAGGGCATGGACTTCGGCGCCATCGGCACCATCCTGCTCTGGGTGCTGGGTATCTACCTGGCCGCCGTGGTGTTCGGTGTGGTCCAGGGCCGGCTGACCGCGCTGGCGATCAACCGCACGGTGTTCCGGCTGCGCGAGGAGGTCGAGGCGAAGCTGGCCCGGCTGCCGCTCAGCTACTTCGACCGCCAGCCGCGCGGCGAGGTGCTGAGCCGGGTCACCAACGACATCGACAACATCCAGCAGTCGATGCAGCAGACCATGGGACAGGTCGTCAACTCCCTGCTGACCATCGTCGGCGTGCTGATGATGATGTTCTGGATCTCCCCTCTGCTGGCTCTGATCGCACTGATCTCCGTTCCCGTTTCGGTGGTGGTCGCCGCCAAGGTCGGCAAGCGGGCCCAGCCTCAGTTCATCAAGCAGTGGGGCTCCACCGGCAAGCTGAACGCCCACATCGAGGAGATGTTCACCGGGCACAGCGTGGTGAAGGTCTTCGGCCGCCAGCAGGAGGCCAAGGACCTCTTCCAGCAGGAGAACCAGGCACTCTACGAAGCCTCCTTCCGTGCGCAGTTCATCTCGGGCATCATCCAGCCCGCGATGATGCTGGTCGGCAACATCAACTACGTGCTGGTCGCGGTGGTCGGCGGTCTGCGAGTGGCCAGCGGTGCGCTGTCCATCGGTGACGTCCAGGCGTTCATCCAGTACTCCCGTCAGTTCAGCCAGCCGCTCAGCCAGGTCGCCTCGATGGCCAACCTGGTGCAGTCCGGTGTGGCCTCCGCCGAGCGGGTCTTCGAACTGCTCGACGCCAACGAGCAGTCCGCCGAGCCGCAGCGCCCGGAGCGCCCCGCCGAGGTGCACGGCCGCGTCGCCTTCGAGGACGTCTCCTTCCGCTACGACCCGGAGAAGCCGCTCATCGAGGGCCTCTCCCTGAAGGTCGAACCCGGCCAAACCGTGGCTATCGTCGGCCCAACCGGCGCCGGCAAGACCACCATGGTCAACCTCCTGATGCGTTTCTACGAGGTCAGCAGCGGCCGGATCACCCTCGACGGCGTGGACATCGCCGCGATGTCCCGCGAGGAGCTGCGCTCCGGCATCGGCATGGTGCTCCAGGACACCTGGCTGTTCGGCGGCACCATCGCCGAGAACATCGCCTACGGTGCCGAGTCCGCCACCCGCGAGCAGGTGATCGCGGCGGCGAAGGCCGCGCACGTGGACCGCTTCGTGCGCACCCTCCCCGACGGCTACGACACCGTCCTGGACGACGAGGGCACCGGAGTCAGCGCGGGCGAGAAGCAGCTGATCACCATCGCCCGGGCCTTCCTCGCCCAGCCCTCGATCCTGGTGCTCGACGAGGCGACCAGCTCCGTCGACACCCGTACCGAGGTGCTGATCCAGCGTGCGATGGCGGAGCTGCGCACCGGCCGCACCAGCTTCGTGATCGCCCACCGCCTCTCCACCATCCGGGACGCCGACGTGATCCTGGTGATGGAGAACGGTTCGATCGTCGAGCAGGGCAACCACGACCAGCTGATCGCTGCCGACGGCGCCTACGCCCGGCTGTACCAGGCGCAGTTCGCCCAGGCGGTGGCCGAGGTCGACTGACACGACGTCAGCGCGCTGCCCGGCCGACCGGCCCGACCGGTCCGCCGCCCTGGGGGAGGTCCGCACCGCGGGCCTCCCCCTCGCGTATCGCGGCGAGGGCGAGAGCCGGGGCGGTGGTGACTGGCGCCAGGATGGTCGCGGTGATTGCGGTGGCCCGGTGGGTGGTGGTCGGGTCGGTGATGGTCGGGTCAGTGGCGGCCGGGGTGGTCGGGTCGGTGGTGGAGGCGGCGACCACGGTGGTGGCGGGCCGGCCGGCCGGGCGCTGACCGAGCAGGGTGGAGCTCAGGGCGAGCGCCATGCCCAGCAGCTGCACCGCGTTGAGGGACTGGCCGAGAGCGGCCCAGCCGATCACTGCCGCCGACACCGGGCTGAGCAGGCCCAGGAAGGCGACCGAGGTGGCGGGCAGACGACCGATACCGCGGAACCAGACCCAGTACGCCAGCGCGGTGTTGGCCACCGCGAGGTAGCCGTACCCGAGCAGGTTGGTGCCGCTGAGCGCGGGCGGGGCACCCTCGACCAGAGCGGCCACCGGGAGCAGCAGCAGACCGCCGGCGGTGAGCTGCCAGCCCGTCAGAGCGAGTGGGCCGACGCCCTCGGGGCGCCCCCAGCGCTTGGTGAGGACCGTACCGGCGGCCATCGCCCCGGCCCCGGCGAGGCCGGCCAGCACGCCTATGGCGTCCAGCCGGGCGGTGGCGCGCAGCACCACCAGGGCTACGCCGAACACTCCGACGGTGCCGGCCAGCAGGGCCCGCCGCCCGAACCGCTCCCCCAGCAGGGGTACGGCCAGCCCCGCGGCCAGCAGCGGCTGTATCGCGCCGAGGACGGCGGCCACGCCGCCGGGCAGGCGGTAGGCGGCGACGAAGAGCAGGGCGAAGAAGACGCCGATGTTGAGCGTGCCCAGCACCGCCGAGCGCCACCACCAGGAACCGCTGGGCAGTCGTCGGGTGACGGCCAGCAGCACCAGTCCGGCGGGCAGGGCGCGCAGAGTCGCAGTGAGCAACGGCCGGTCTGCGGGAAGCAGTTCGGTCGTCACGGCATAGGTGGAGCCCCACGCGAGCGGGGCGAGCGCGGTGAGAGCTACGGTTCGCATGAGAGATAGCTTAGCAGCAAGTTACTTGCTGTCGAGCCAATTAGCGAAAGCAAACTCGCCGCTCACCCACTCACTCCCGAGCGGCCCTGTGCCACACTGGCGAAATGGACCGAGTTGACCCACGCAGCACTGCACACGACCCCGTGGACGCGATCGCCGACCAGTGGCGGCACGAGCGCCCGGACCTCGCCCACCGCACGGAGGCGATGGCCGCGTTCGGCCGGGTGCACCGGGTCTCCCGCGCGGTCAGCGACCTGATGGAGCAGGTCTACGCGCAGTTCGGCATCGGCCTCGGCGAGTTCGACGTCCTGGCCACCCTGCGCCGCGCCGGGGAGCCGTTCTCGCTGTCGCCGCGCGAGCTGACCGCGACTCTGATGCTCACCACCGGCGGCATGACCGGCCGGCTGGACAAGCTGGAGCGGGCCGGCCTGGTCACCCGCTCCCCCGACCCGAACGACCGTCGCGGCCTGCGGATCACCCTCACTGACTTCGGCCGGGAGACGGTCGACCAGGCCGTGGCCGCGGGTACGGCCGTCCAGCAGCGGATCATCGACCGGCTCGGCGAACAGCGACTGTCCGAGCTGAACACGCTGCTCCGGGATCTGCTGCACAGCGTGGAGTCCCGCTAGCACCCCGCAACGACCCGCTTCCGCCACCCACGGCGGCCGTCACACCGAGCGGCCGTTCCGCTGAACGCCCACGCCCGTCCCACCCAGAGTTCGCACGACCGACCTGCCTGACGCTGGATCAATACCGGCCTGCCGCCCCGGCCGTTCGGCGCGCTACCGTTGGCGGGTGCCCGATCCGACCGCCCTCGACACCGCGCCCTCCGGCCCCGTCGACGCCTTCCAGGCCGAGCGCCGCTACCTGGGCGCGGTGGCCTACCGCCTGCTGGGCTCGGTCGCCGATGCTGAGGACGTGTTGCAGGAGGCCTGGCTGCGCTGGCAGTCGGCCGACCGGTCGGGCATCGCCGAGCCGCGCGCCTACCTGACCACGGTGGTGACCAGGCTCTGCTACGACCAGCTGGGTTCGGCCCGGGCGCGCCGGGAGGCGTACTTCGGCGAGTGGCTGCCAGAGCCGTTGCTGAGCACCGCGGAGTCCCCCGCCGAACTGGCCGAGGTCGGTGAGGCGGTGTCGGTGGCGATGCTGGCGGTGATGGAGCAGCTGACTCCGGCCGAGCGGGCGGCGTTCGTGCTGCACGACGTGTTCGCGGTGGGTTTCGAGGAGATCGCCTCGGCGTTGGACCGCTCCCCCGAGGCCACCCGGCAGCTCGCCTCGCGGGCCCGCCGCCGGGTTCGGGACGGCGGCCGCCGCAGCATTGTCGACCCGGCCGAACACCGCCAGGTGGTGACGGCGTTCATCGCCGCGGCAACCGGCGGCGATCTGATGACGCTGATGGAGGTGCTCGACCCCGAGGTGGTCTGGCACGCCGACGGTGGTGGCATCGTCAGCGCGGGCCGCCGTCCGCTTCTCGGCGCGCTCCATGTGGGCCGGCTGGTGCGCAAGATCGCCGAGCGTTCGGTGGATGTGGAGCGCCCGCTGGTGCCGATGCTGGTCAACGGCGAGCTGGGTGCGGTCTGGTACTCGAGCCCGGGCGTGATCGGCGGCGTGCTCGCGTTCACCGTCGCGGACGGCCGGGTCACCTCCGCGTACGCGATGGTGAACCCCGAGAAGCTCACCCACCTCGCGGGGGCGTGACACAGGTCACGGTCACACTCCCGCAGTGTGCCCCGTCCCCCTTCCGTATCCGCCACCCGGCGGGGTCCGTGAAGGAGGACGAGATGACTGGCAAGCACATCGTGGTGATCGGCGCGGGCTACGCGGGACTGTCCGCGGCCGCCGGGATCGGCCGTGGGCCGGACCGGGTCACCCTGATCGCCCCGGAGCGGCGCTTCGCCCACCGGGTCCGCCAGCACGAGATCGCCGTCGGCCGCCGGCCCTCCCGGCCCGACATCGCCCACGTGCTGCGCGGCCGCAAGGTCGACCACCTCGCTACCCGGGTCGTCGAGCTCGACCTGGCCGGGCGGAAGGTGGTCACCGAGGACGGCAAGCGGATCGCGTACGACACCCTGGTGTACGCGCTCGGCAGCCGGGTCGCCTGGAGCGACGTGCCCGGCGCCGCCGAGCACGCCTACTCGGCCGAGCAGGCCGAGGAACTGCACCGCCGGATCACCGACGCGCCGGCACCTGGGACGATCGCGGTGGTCGGCGGCGGCGCGACCGGCATCGAGCTGGCCACCGAACTCGCCGAGGCCCACCCGTCCTGGCAGGTCCGGCTGGTGGCGTCCGGCCCGGTCGGCGGCTGGCTGTCGGCGCGTGGGCGGGCGCACGTCCTGGCGGTGCTCCACCGACTCCGGGTCCAGGTGGACGAGGCACACCAGGTCACGGCCGTCACCGCCGCCGGGTTGGAGACGCCGGCCGGCCCGATCCCCGCCGACGTGGTGGTGTGGGCCGGCTCGCTGGAGCCGCACCCGCTCGCCGCCGACTCCGGCCTGGCCGTCACCGAACGCGGCCAGGCCGTGGTGGACGACCACCTGCGCTCGGTGTCACACCCCGACGTGTACGTGGCCGGGGACGCCGCCGCCACCAAGGTGCCCGGCATCGGACAGCTGCGGATGGCCTGCGCCACCGCCCAGCCGCAGGGCCGCTACCTGGGCAAACTGCTCACCGGACGCACCGACAAGCCGTTCTCGTTCCGCTACCTCACCCAGTGCCTGAGCCTGGGCCGCGGCGAGGCGCTGGTGCAGATGATCCACGGCGACGACTCGATGAAGCCGCGGGTGGTGACCGGGGCGGCTGGTCGGCTGGTCAAGTCGGTGATCGTCAACGTGCTGCCGCTGACGCTGCGCTGACCGGCAGCCGGCCCCGGGAGCGGAGTCGATTCGCCATCAGGAAACGGCAACGGGCCGGGGCCCCCGCGTGGGGACCCCGGCCCGCTGGGCCGACCGTGGGAACTACTTCTTTTCCTTCGGCGGCTCCGCGTCCGTCGACAGCGCGGCAATGAAGGCCTCCTGCGGGACCTCCACGCGACCGACCATCTTCATCCGCTTCTTGCCTTCCTTCTGCTTCTCCAGCAGCTTGCGCTTACGCGAGATGTCACCGCCGTAGCACTTGGCGAGAACGTCCTTGCGGATCGCGCGGACCGTCTCACGGGCGATCACCCGGGAGCCGATCGCGGCCTGGATCGGCACCTCGAACTGCTGGCGCGGGATCAGCTTCTGCAGCTTGCCGGCCATCATCACGCCGTAGTTGTAGGCCTTGTCCTTGTGCACGATCGCGGAGAACGCGTCCACCGCGTCGCCGTGCAGCAGGATGTCGACCTTGACCAGGTTGGCGGACTGCTCGCCGATGGGCTCGTAGTCCAGCGAGGCGTAACCGCGGGTCTTGGACTTCAGCTGGTCGAAGAAGTCGAAGACGATCTCGGCCAGCGGCAGGGTGTAGCGCAGCTCCACCCGGTCCTCGGAGAGGTAGTCCATGCCCTGCAGGTTGCCGCGACGGGACTGGCAGAGCTCCATGATCGCGCCGACGAACTCGTTGGGCGCCAGGATGGTGCCGCGCACGACCGGCTCGTACACCTCGGCGATCTTGCCGGTCGGGAACTCGCTCGGGTTGGTGACGGTGTGCTCGGTGCCGTCCTCCATGATCACCCGGTAGATCACGTTCGGGGCGGTGGAGATCAGGTCGAGGTTGAACTCGCGCTCCAGGCGCTCCCGGATGATCTCCAGGTGCAGCAGGCCGAGGAAGCCACAGCGGTAGCCGAAGCCGAGGGCGACCGAGGTCTCCGGCTCGTAGGCCAGTGCGGCGTCGTTCAGGCGCAGCTTGTCGAGGGCGTCGCGGAGCAACGGGTAGTCCGAGCCGTCCAGCGGGTAGAGGCCGGAGAACACCATCGGGCGCGGGTCCTTGTAGCCGCCGAGCGGCTCGGTGGCACCCTTGTGCTGCGAGGTGATGGTGTCACCGACCTTGGACTGCCGGACGTCCTTCACACCGGTGATGATGTAGCCCACCTCGCCGACACCGAGGCCGTCTGCGACCTTCGGCTCCGGCGAGATGACGCCGATCTCCAGCAGCTCGTGGGTCGCGCCGGTGGACATCATGGCGATCCGCTCACGCTTGGTGAGCTGGCCGTCGACCACTCGCACGTAGGTGACCACGCCGCGGTAGGCGTCGTACACCGAGTCGAAAATCATCGCGCGGGCCGGGGCGTCCTTGACTCCGACCGGGGCGGGGATCTTCTCGACCACGTGGTCGAGCAGGTCCTCGACGCCGAGGCCGGTCTTCGCGGAGACCTTCAGCACGTCGGCCGGGTCACAGCCGATGATGTGCGCGATCTCGGCCGCGTACTTCTCGGGCTGGGCGGCCGGCAGGTCGATCTTGTTGAGCACCGGAATGATGGTGAGGTCGTTCTCCAGCGCCAGGTACAGGTTGGCGAGGGTCTGCGCCTCGATGCCCTGGGCCGCGTCGACCACAAGGATGGTTCCCTCGCAGGCCGCGAGGGAGCGGGACACCTCGTACGTGAAGTCCACGTGGCCGGGGGTGTCGATCATGTTGAGGATGTGCGTCTTGCCCGCGTTCTCACCGGTCCGCGGCGCCCACGGAAGGCGGACGGCCTGCGACTTGATGGTGATGCCGCGCTCGCGCTCGATGTCCATCCGGTCGAGGTACTGGGCGCGCATCTGCCGGGGGTCCACCACGCCGGTGATCTGCAGCATCCGGTCGGCGAGCGTCGACTTGCCGTGGTCGATGTGGGCGATGATGCAGAAGTTGCGAATCACCGCCGGGTCAGTACGGCTGGGCTCTGGCACGTTGCTGGGGGTCGCGGGCACCTTGGTCCGATTTCTGATCCGATCAATATGGTTCCGCCCATCCTCCCATGCCCGAGGCCCGACCGGTCTTTCCACCCGGGCGGGCATGCGGCACGATCTCCGCATGATCTTGGAAAGCGCCCTGCTCGACGTCCGCCCCGGCCAGGAGAACGACTTCCTCGCCGCCTTCGTCCAGGCCCGGCCGCTGATCGCCGCCCAGCGGGGTTTCCGCTCCCTCGAACTGCGCCGCTGCCTGGACGGCGGCCGCACCTCGCGCTTTCTGCTGCAGGTCGAATGGGAGACCCTGGAGGACCACACCGAGGGCTTCCGCCGCTCCCCCGAGTACGAACGCTGGCGCGAGCTGCTGCACCACTACTACGACCCGTTCCCGACGGTCGAGCACTATGGCGAGCCGCTGATCAGCGACTGACGGGACACCGGTCGCGTTCGCGCCGCCGGTCCGGTTTGGGCGGCACGGGGCGGCCCTGGTAGCGTGGGCCGCTGCACTCCGCCCTCGGCATGCCCTCTCGGCTGGTACCGGCGGCGGGCGGTGCAACCCGTTGAACTGCCGATTCACACAGACTGAGGCTCTTTCGTGGCGAACATCAAGTCCCAGATCAAGCGCAACAAGACCAACGAGAAGGCGCGCCTGCGCAACAAGGCCGTCAAGTCCTCGCTGAAGACCGCTCTGCGCAAGGCCCGCGAGGCCGCTGCCGCCGGTGAGAACGAGAAGGCCGTCGAGCTGGCTCGCGCCGCCTCCAAGGCCCTCGACAAGGCCGTCAGCAAGGGCATCATCCACAAGAACCAGGCCGCCAACAAGAAGTCGGCGATCACCAAGCGCGTCAACGTCGCTGCCTGATCCTGGTCCTTCCCGTACGGCCCGGCCGTACGACCCGGTGCTCCGGCACCACCTAGGACGGCGTGAATCCGCGGCCCTCTACCCGCCACCGCCGACCGTCCGCTCCCGGGAATCCGGCCCTCTACCCGGATTTCCGATGAGCTGCACCACCCGTACCGCACGCGGCCTGCGTTCGCCACGCGGGTGCGGTACCCAGATGAACCACGGAAAGTACCCGCTCAGGGCACTTCCCCCAACTGCCCGCCCGGTCCCCACCGGGCGGGCAGTTCGCGTTTCCGGGCCCGGTCGACTGCCGCCCGCCCGGCAGCCATGGTGTCCAACCACCGCGCAGAGAAAGGGGATCGGCGCGAACGATGCAGCGAGGTAGGGTGCGTGGGTGCCTGACACTGCCCGTGCGTGACCAACTACTCGGGGGAACGATGTCGACTCCGCCGCCGCATCAGCTCCAGGGCCACCGCTCCACCAGCAGCTTCTCGCGCAACCCCCGCACCTCACCGGCCACAGGCGTCAGAACGGGCACGGTCACCACCATCGGCCCCGACGGGCCCTCCAACGCCAGCGACAACCCGAACGGAACCGGTACAGATGGCCCGGGCCCGGGCCGTCCCCGGCACAGACTGTGGTGGGGCATCGGCGGCGCCCTGGTGGCCTCGGCAGTGTGGGCGGCGACCATCCTGACAGTCCCCACACTGATCAACGGCGACTCGACAACGAGCGCCCGAAGCGTGGCCGGCTACCGGACGGTCGACGACCTGTGCACCACCGCCCGCCTCACCACCTTCAGCCAGCTGTACCCAGTCCCGACGGGCACCCCCTACCACTACACGACGCGCCACCGGGCGCTGGACGAGATGTACTGCGGCCAGTACCGCAAGAAGGTCGGCGGCGACCAGGACTACTACACCCTCTACCTGCAGGTGCAGCTCCACCACGAGGTGGACCCGCGCCCGGAGTTCGACGCACAGCGCGAGGGACTGGCCCAACGCCACTACCAGATCAGTCCGGTACCCGGCCTCGGCGACGCGGCCTACATCGGCTACCTCGACGACCCCGACCGCGGCGCCCCGGGCTCGCACTACCTCACCCAGGTCCTGTACGTCCGCCAGGGCGGTATGACCTGCTACACCAGCTGGTCCGCGTCCTACCAGGACGGCAGAGGAACCGCCCCCGACCGGGAGCAGGTCCGCACCGCACTTCTGTCCGACACCCGTGAACTGCTGCGCACCCTCGGCGGATCCACCTGACCCACTCCGGGGCTCCGCCCGACCGGTACGGGAGATCGCCCGACCCGATTCGGCGGGGCCGCCTCGGAAACGTTGCCGGGCGCGGCTCAGTACGGGCGCGACTGGTACGAACGTGGCTTAGTAGGGGCAGGCTCAGTACGGGCGAGAGCCGGCCCGGGAGGCCCGGGCCACGGCGACCACTGCGCGCTCCAGGGCGTACGCCGGGTCGTCGGAGCCGCCCTTCACGGCCGCGTCTGCCTCCGCGACGGCAGTGAGGGCCGCGGCCACGCCGTCGCCCGTCCAGCCACGCATCTGCTGGCGGACCCGGTCCACCTTCCACGGCGGCATGCCCAGTTCGCGGGCCAGGTCGCCAGGGCGCATGTTCCGGCCGGCGGTGGCGAGTCGGCCGATGCTGCGAACCCCAGAGGCGAGCGCGTACGTGATACCCGTGGGCGGCTGGCCGACAGCCAGCGCCCAACGCAGCCGCTCCAGCGCTTCGGCGGCCCGACCGGTGACGGCGAGGTCGGCCACCTCGAAGCCCGTCGCCTCCGCCCGGCCGCTGTAGTACTTCGCGACCGCAGTCTCGTCGATCGGGCCCTCGATGTCGGCCGTCAACTGGCTGCACGCGGCCGACAGTTCGCGCAGGTCGCTGCCCAGCGAGTCGAGCAGCGCCTGGCACGCCTCCGGGCTGGCGGCCCTCCCCAAGGTACGGAACTCGTTGCGGATGAACGCCAGCTTCTCGCTCGCCTTGGTGAGCTTGGCGCACAGCACTTCCCGCGCACCCGCCTTCTTCGCCGCGTCCAGCAGCCCCTTGCCCTTGGCGCCGCCCGCGTGCACCAGCACCATGATCACTTCTTCGGCCGGCGTCTCCAGGTACGCCTTGACCTCCTTGACCGCGTCGGCCGCAAGGTCCTGCGCAGCCCGGACCACGATCACCTTCCGCTCCGCGAAGAGCGAGGGGGTGGTGAGTTCGGCCAACTGCCCGGCCTGCAGCGCTCCCGGCGCGAGATCGCGCACATCCGTCTCCGGATCCGCCGCCTTCGCCGCCGCCACCACCGCGGCGACCGCGCGGTCCAGCAGCAGCTCTTCCTGGCCGACCGCAACGGTCAGCGGGGCAAGCAGGTCCTCGGGTGCACTCTTCCTGGCCATCGCCTACCAGGATCGCACGCCGTACCGACAGGCCTGCCCCGGCACGTCCCATCAGGGCAGACCCCCGGAGCGGAATCTGGGGTGGGGCCGCCGCCGTTCCGCCCACGGGGCTGGGGAGAATGTTGGCGTGATCAAGAACAATGACCGTCAATTGCTCGTCCTTTCCGACCGCGACGCGGCGGATGAGATTGCCGAGGAGTTGAGTGCGCGCTGGCCCGACCTGGGCGACGTGGAGGTGGTCCGGGACGCCCTCGCCGGGGAGGACGACGCCGAGGACGCCCAGTGGATCGTGGTCGTCGAGGCCCCCGAGGACGAGGGCTGGACACCGCAGCTGCTGACCGAACTCGACCGGCTCGTCGCCGAGCAGGACGGGTGGCGTGAGCAGGACTGACCCACCCGCCCCGGCCCGCAGGTCCCCTCTGGTTCCCGCCCGAGCGAGGTCACCCCACCCGCTCGGGCGGGCGCTCTGTCCGCACCTGCCAGGCCCATCGATTCGAGCTGCCATCGCCGTCGGCGGGCCCGGGCGCGCCTTGGCGTCAGCCGTGGCCGGAGCGCTGGTGGGACGCCACAGCCAGGGAGGGCGCATCCCCCAGCACCGCGATGTCCCCCACCCTGTCGGTGCGGACCACCGTCGCCCCCAGCGCTCTGAGTCCGGCCACTGTCTGCGGAGCCGGATGCCCGTATGGGTTGCCGGTACCGCAGGAGATCAGGGCCAGCCTCGGCCGGAGCCCCGCCATCAACGCCCAGTCCTGGTGCGCCGATCCGTGGTGCGCCACCTTCAGGACGTCCACCCGGCCCAGCCCGGGAGAACCAGGGCCGCCGTAGCGGTCGCCCGAGCCGCCGTAGCTCACCGACTCCGTCTGACCCTCGGGCACCTGCCCCGTGTCGCGCGCCGCTGTTGACGCCGTCCCCGCAGGTGACGGTGGAGCCCGCTCGGCCGGCCGGACCGCCGGCGGCAGGCCGAGGGCGAGCAGGGCCGCCTGCGCCGGGGGTTCCAAGTCGCCCAGCAGGGCTACCCGGATCGGGGCGCGGGGAGGACCGAGGGTGGCGAGGATCGCGATGCTGGAGTTGTTTGGGCCGGTCGCGTCCGGGGCCATTGGCGAGGCCGGCCACACCACTTGCCAGGCGAGCTCGGCACCGGCCGTTCGGCGTTCGCCTCGCTGGGCGCGCAGCACCGGCACCCGGCCGCCGGCTGCCCAGCGCAGCACCCTGCTCCGCTCGCCGTCCGGCTCGTCCGAGGTGGTCACCTCGATCGCACCGACCGATCGGCCACGTAGAACCCCGGGGATTCCCTCGACGTGATCCGCATGGAAGTGAGTGAGGATCAGGACCGGCACCCTGGTCACCCCGAGATCCCGAAGGCAGGCATCCGCCGACTTGGGATCAGGCCCGGCATCCACCACCACCGCACTGCCGGGCTCGACCGGCAGCACAGTCATGTCGCCCTGCCCGATGTCACACATCGCCAACCGCCAGCCCTCGGCTGGCCAGCCAGTCGCCAGCCGAGTCACGGCGGGCGGCCTCAGCAGAACCACCGGCAGCACAACGGCAATCGCGACCACGAGCCACATCCTGGGTCGCCGATGCCTAGGCCGTCGCCCGCCCAGCAGCGGCGGCAGTGCCCAGGCCAACGCGACGATGACCACCACCAGCAGCGCCGAGCCGAACAGTCCGCCGGGCCAGGCGAGTTCAGCACCGGGAAGCTCCGCACCCCTCCGCGCCACGGTGGCCAGCCACCCGACCGGCAGCGCGGCAAGGTCCACCAGGAACTCCGCCGCCCCTTTCGACAAGGGTGCCACCGCGAGCGCACCGAACCCGAGCAGGGTGGCGGGTGCGACCGCGATCTCCGCCAGCAGGTTGCACGGAATTCCGACCAGACTGATCCGCGGCGCCAGCAGGACGGTGACGGGGGAACAGAAGGCCTGCGCCGCCGCAGTGGCTCCGACCGCCGATGCAAGGTGGTGCGGCCAGCGACGCGCACGCAGCGCGGCCGTCCATCGCGGGCCGAGAATCAGCAGCCCTGCCGTGGCGAGCCCGGAGAGCAGGAACCCGAATGAGCGGGCCAGATAAGGATCCACCAGAACCAGGATCAGCACGGCGCCGGCCAACGTGGGCAGGGCTCGTCTCGGTCTTCCGGTGGCGAGGGCCAGTAGTCCGATCAGGCCGGTGGCGGCGGCTCTGAGAACACTCGGGTCGGGACGGCAGATGGTGACGAACGCCAGCGTCAGCCCCGTTCCGAGCAGTGCTGTCGTACGGAAGGAGAGTCCCAGCAGCCCGGCCAGCCCGCCCCGTCCGGGCGTGTCCGAGTCGGTCGGCGTACCTCCGACCAGGACTGCCAGGACGATGGCCAGATTGGCCCCGCTCACCGCCACCAGGTGCCCGAGGTCGGTGGACCGGAATGCGTCTGCCAGGTCGTCCGGAAGCCTCGTCACATCGCCCACCACCAGTCCCGGGAGCAGTCCGCGCACGTCGGGCGGCAGGTGATCGCAGGCATCGCGAAGCCCCCTGCGGAGCTGGGCGGCAAGGCGTTGCGGAAGGCTGGGAGGTGCGAGAGTCCGGGGCTGGCCTTGCGGGGCGAGCAGGGCCGCCGAATCCGTCCGAGGTCGTGCTGCCGAGCCCGTGGACGGGCTCGCCTGCCGCTCCGGCAACACCTCTGCCTGGAACCCCAATTGAGTGGACGGAACCAGTTGCTGCCACTGCTCCGCGTCCTGAGTCCGGATGAGGAGCGTGACAGGCGTTCTGGTCACTGTGGGCACCGCGTCAGCCTGCTCGGCACTGGCGAGTGGGAGGACGCGGGTAACGAGAGCGGAGATGGTGAGGGTCGGTTGGGAGAGGGCGCTGCCCTTGGTATGCGCCCCGTGAAACTTGGGGTCACCGGTGATGGTCGCCTCAACGGTGATCTCCGGCTTGGCAGTTCGGCCTCCCCCGGAGCGAGGCGGCGCGGACTGCTCGTCCGCATCCGGCGGCTTCTCCAAGCCGCCCGGGGAGTCCGGCTCTCCCCGGGCGGGCGTCAGCGCTGGATGGGCCAGGGCAGGCAGCGGGCCCCGGTGCAGGTCGGCGGTGTGGAGGACTGTGGTGGTCGCCGCCGTTGCGGCGGTGAGCAGGACGGCGGCTCCGAGTCGGTGAATCGAGCGGCGAGGTCCTTTCGAAGTGAGGAGGCCGGAGGCGATCACGCCGCCCATCAAGGCGCTCAGGAGTAGCGCCGGGTGGTGTCTCGCGTCCAGGTCGAGGGCGAGGGCTGTGACCAGCCAGGCGGTGATGGCCAGGAGGAGGAGCCGGTAGTCGGTTCGGTCGGGGACGGTGGAGGGCAGGGCCGGCATTGGGGCGCCTCCTCTCGGCATGTTCGTTGGTCGACTTGTTGATTTAGAGGCTGGTGGCGCAACGGAACGGCCATGCCACACCAACCGGGCTGTACGAGGGACCAGCAGTCCCATGTCTGACAGTCGAGTGGTGGGAGACGGCGGGTTGGGCCTGGACAGAGCGTCGGATGAGCGGCCACGTTTCCCTCGGCGGGTAGCGACGCGCGGCTTCGCTCAGCAAGTCGGGAGCTAGTTCATGGGACACCTCCTGGCAGGAAAAGGGTTGGGTGTCAGAGCGTCAGGAGCGGTTTGAGGTCCTCGTACTTTCGGGGGCCGATGCCGGAGACGTGGCGAAGTTGGTCGAGGGACTGGAAGGGGCCGTGTGTCAGGCGGTACTGGAGGATGCGCTGGGCCAGGGCCGGCCCTACGCCGGGCAGTGAGTCGAGCTGCTCGGCGCTGGAGTGGTTGAGGCTGACTGGTCCGGCAGGAGCGGCAGGAGCTCCGCCGGTCGGATTTTCGACACCTACGAGGATCTGTTCTCCATCAGTGAGTGGGCGGGCAAGGTTGAGCAGGCTGGTGTCCGTTCCGGGGATCGGGCCGCCGGCGGCGGTCAGGGCATCGGCGACCCGTGAACCTGCGGGGAGGGTTCGTAGGCCGGGATCCTGAACCTTGCCGGCGATGTCGACGACCAGTGACGGTCCGGCTGGCTGGTGTGTGGGTACTCCTTCCGTCGCACGGTCGGTGGTGGATTCGGTGATGGAAATGGCGGGGACGGCAACGGGGTGTGGCCGGCCCAACCAGAAGTGCTGTGCGGCGTAGCCGATGGCAAGGACGAGGAGGACGGAGAGGCCGATAACAGCGCGGCGGTCGAAGGCGAAGGCTCCGGGAAGCCGGAACCGAAGCGGCAGTCCCGGCTGGTCAGCGCGGCGGGCCGCTCCGACCGGTTCAGGAGCTGACGGGGCATCGGACTGAGGCGGCGGATCCGGATCCGCCTGGAGGTCGGCCCAGTTCCCCAGCGGGGCGTCAGGAACAGGGGGCGGCAGCGAGTCGGCGTCGGATGCGGCGACAGGCGGGTCTCGCTCCGGAATCGCACCGGGCTGAACTGCGGGCAGCCCGACCGTCGGATCGGTGAAGCTTCGAGCGGCCGTACCTGCCGAGCGCGCCGATACTCCGTACATCGCCAGGATTTGCGGCGATGACAGTGCGTACGGTGGATCGGGAGCGGACGTCGCACGTACCACTGCCCGCTCCGGCTCGGGAGCAGCACTGACCGCCGCACGGACCGCGAGCGCTGACAACTCGCCGCTGTCCACTTCGGCTGCCCCTGCGGTCTCCAAAGCCTGGGGCACCGACTCGGCGGTCGGCCCAGGCGGGCCGAGGTCGGCGGGCTGGACGGGCGGGAAGAGCAGACCGAGGCGGGCTCGGGCAGTGGCGACGGTCTGACGGCGGCGGGCTTGGGGTGTGGTGATGGTCCTCATGGCGAGGACAGTAGGACCGGCCTGACGTGCGGTCTGGAAATTGGCCCGCCCCTGTGGATAACTCGGGCCTGTGGATAACTCTCGTCGCTAGGACGAGTGAGTTTCATAGTGCTCAGTGCGGGGATGCGACGAGCGGCGCCACCACGACGGCCAGCAGGCCAGGCCCGACGTGCGCACCGATGACGGCGCCTACTTCGCTGACGTAGAGCTCGTTCACCGCCGGTACCCGCTCCCGCAGCCGCTCGGCCAGCGCCTCGGCCCGCTGCTCTGCGGCCAGATGGTGGACGGTGATGTCCACTGGCTGTGCACCCGCGTGTTCGACCGCAATCTCCTCGAGCCGGGCAATGGCCCGGGAGGCAGTGCGGACCTTCTCCAGCGGCTCGATCCGACCGCCGGACAGGTGGAGCAGGGGCTTCACGGCCAGCGCGGAGCCGACCAGCGCCTGGGCGGTTCCGATCCGGCCTCCGCGCCGCAGGTGCTCCAAGGTGTCGACGTAGAAGAATCCGCTGGTGACGTCGGCCCGCCGCTCGGCAGCGGAGACGACCTGGTCCAGATCCACTTCGGTCTCGACCCTGTCCGCCTCGACATCGGCGCGATCGACTGCCGTCTCTGCCCGAGCGGCATCGAGGGCATCGGCGAGTTCCGCGGCGGCCAGCACGCAACTTCCCAGTGCCATGCCGACCAGCCGACTGTCGACCACCCTGACCGGGATCGGCACCGTGGCGGCGGCCAACTGAGCGGCCTCCGCCGTACCGGAAAGCTCGGCGGACAGGTGGATGGAGACAATTCCCCGTGCACCGGCCTCGGCGGCCGCCAAGTAGGCGGCCGTGAACGTTTCGGGGCTGGGCCGGGAAGTGGTCACCCGGCGCTTGGCTCGTAGGGCCTCGGCGACGTCCTTCGGGGAGATCTCGACGCCTTCCGCGAAGACCTCGTCACCGACCGCAACGCTGAGCGGTACCACCTGGATGCGGTGCCGGTCCACCGCTTCTTGGGGCAGATACGCGGTGGAATCCGTGACAAGTGCGAGGTGGCCGAGCATGAGCCGGAGGTTACCCTCCGCCGGACCAGGATGACAGTGCCCGTCCTGTGGCGGTTTGACCTCCATAGCAGCGGGTAACCCTCACCGCACGGACAGCAACCACTCGTGGCGCGGGGTCAGGGGTGGTTGGGTCCGGCCGGGTTCGGCTTGCGCAGGCGGTCGGCGAGGCGGGAGAGCGGCTCGGCAGCCAACCCCAGCAGTTCTTCGGCGCTGCTCTGGCGTCCGGTACCGATTCCCTTCCGGCGGTCAGCGGGGTGATCGGCGGAGGCAGCGCTCCGGGCACTGGCCGCGGAGACAGAGTCGGCGGCGAACTCGGAGTCACGGTCGGCGGCGGGCTCGGCAGGAGTCCAGTGCCGCAGCGCACCGGCCTCGTCCTGGCATTCCTTACTGAGGCGGGCGAGCTCGTCGTCGGCGAAGCGGCGCATGCGGTCCTGGGCGGCCCAACGCAGGGAGTCCGCGGAGTGCGTGATCCGTTCGGCACGCTCGCGCAGTTCCGGAAGCTTGGCGGTGACCCGGCCGGTCATCGGCTCACGCTCCAGCAGACGCAGTTCCGCGTCGAGTTCGGCGGCGTGCGAGTCGAGCCGGGCAAGGAGCTGGAGCGAGTCGCCGAGCTGGCCATCCTGCGGGAGGCCGCCCTGCAGGACCTGGCGGGTCGAGTCCAGCGCGGTGCGCAGGGAGAGCCGGAGGCCGGCGATCTTTCCCTGGTCACCCGGCTTGGTGATGCTCTTCGCCCTGAGGGCGGCGTTCTCCACTGCCCGCTGGGCGTTGGAGCTGTGCCGATCGACCTTGGCGGCCACGGCCTTCACCGCCTTGACCGTCCCGACCACTGCCATCACCAACAGCGTCACGCCGAGCAGCGCGACCAGCGCTACGACGATACCGAGCGCTTCCACCGGGAGCCCACCTTCCGCCCGTGACAGGCGGCGGTCCGCCGAGTGCGGCCCGCCCTGTCCACCGGTCTCCACCGTAGCTCGGCCCGGCAACGGACAGCAGGCCTTCAACCGCCTGAAGACCTGAGATCAGGGACAGCTCAGGGATTTCCCCCAAGCGATCACCCGGAGACCGCCAGTACGCGCTACCCGTCAAACCACTCACGAAGAACGGAGCCACCTTGTTCGAGGCCTTCCACCGCTTCCAGCCCGTCCGAGTAGTCCGACGAACCGGAGGAGCGCAAGGAGCCCGAGGGACCCAACGCATCCCACGGGCCTGGCGCGCCCTCCCCCTCCCCCTTGTCCGGGAACCGGCTCTCCCACCCCCGTGGACGGCGAAGGGCCGGCCACCCCGAATCCGGGGCAACCGGCCCTGCCGATCTGGCGACGCCTCAGCAGAGGTGGCGTCAGCCGGTGACGATGTTCACCAGCTTCGGAGCGCGGGCGATGACCTTGCGCACCTCCGCGCCGCCGATGGCCGCGACCACAGTGGGATCGGCCAGGGCCAGCGCCTCCAGCTCGGCGTCCGAGATGGACGGCGAGACCTCCAGGCGGGCCTTGACCTTGCCCTTGATCTGCACGACACAGGTCACGGTCTCATCGACCACGTAGGCCGGGTCGGCCACCGGGTAGTCGGTGAAGGCCAGCGACTGCTCATGACCCAGTCGACGCCACAGCTCCTCGGCGATGTGCGGCGCCAGCGGTGCGATCAGCAGAACGATCTGCTCGGCGACCGGACGCGGGGTGGAACCGCGCTTCACCAGGAAGTTGTTCAGCTCGATGGCCTTGGCCACGGCGGTGTTGAACCGCAGACCGGCCATGTCACCGCGGATGCCGTCGATCGTCTTGTGCAGCGCACGCAGCGTCGCCTCGTCCGGCTCCTCGTCCGTCACCACCAGTTCGCCGGTGACCTCCGAGACGATGTTGCGCCACAGCCGCTGCAGGAAGCGGTACGAGCCGATCACGGCGCGGGTGTCCCACGGGCGGGAGACGTCCAGCGGGCCCATCGCCATCTCGTACAGGCGCAGGGTGTCCGCACCGTACTCGTCGGAGATCTCGTCGGGGGCGACCGCGTTCTTCAGCGACTTGCCCATCTTGCCCGCCTCGCGGCGGACCTGCTCGCCCTGCCAGTAGTACTGGCCGTCGCGCTCCTCGACCTCCGCCGCGGGAACCGGGAAGCCACGGGCGTCGCGGTACACGTCGGCGGTGATCATGCCCTGGTTGAACAGCTTGTGGAAGGGCTCGACCGAGGAGACGTGTCCCAGGTCGTGCAGCACCTTGTGCCAGAAGCGGGCGTACAGCAGGTGCAGCACAGCATGCTCGGCACCGCCGACGTACAGGTCGACGCCGCCGGCCGGCTTGTCGGCGGTCGGGCCCATCCAGTAGGCCTCGTTCGCGGGGTCGACGACCGAGCTGGAGTTGACCGGGTCGACGTAGCGCAGCTCGTACCAGCAGGAACCCGCCCAGTTGGGCATGGTGTTGGTCTCGCGGCGGTAGGTCTTCACGCCGTCGCCCAGGTCCAGCTCGACGTTGACCCAGGCCTCGTTGCGGGACAGCGGGGTCTTCGGCGAGGACGCGGCGTCGTCGGGGTCGTAGGTGTGCGGCGAGTAGTCGTCCACCTCGGGGACCTCGACCGGCAGCATCGACTCGGGCAGCGCGTGCATCGCGCCGCTCTCGTCGTAGACGATCGGGAACGGCTCGCCCCAGTACCGCTGGCGGCTGAACAGCCAGTCGCGCAGACGGAAGTTGACGGTGCCTTCGCCGATGCCCTGCTCGGCCAGCCAGGCGGTCACCCGGGCCTTGGCATCGACCACGGGCAGGCCGTTCAGCGACACGCCGTCACGCTCGGAGTTGATCAACACCGAGTCGTAGGTGTCGAAGGCGTCGTCCCAGGTGTGCGGGTCCTCGCCGCGCCCGTCGGTGGGCTGGACGACACAGCGCATCGGCAGGTTGAACGCCTGCGCGAACGCGAAGTCGCGGCTGTCGTGCGCGGGGACGGCCATGATCGCGCCGGTGCCGTAGCCCATCAGCACGTAGTCGGCGATGAACACCGGGATCTGCTCGCCGCTGACCGGGTTGGCCGCGAACGCGCCGGTGAACACACCGGTCTTCACCTTGGCGTCGGCCTGGCGCTCCACGTCGGACTTGGCGGCGGCGGCCGCGCGGTACGCGGCGACGGCCTCGGCCGGCGTCGCGGCACCGCCGGTCCACTCCTCGCGGGTACCGGTCGGCCACTCGGCCGGAACGATGGTGTCGACCAGGGCGTGCTCGGGGGCCAGCACCATGTAGGTGGCACCGAACAGCGTGTCAGGGCGGGTGGTGAAAACGGTGACGGTGTCACCGCCGACGCCGAAGTCCACCCGCGCGCCCTCGGAGCGGCCGATCCAGTTGCGCTGCTGCTGCTTGATCGCCTCGGGCCAGTCCAGCAGGTCCAGGTCGCTGATCAGGCGGTCCGCGTAGGCGGTGATCCGCATCATCCACTGGCGCAGGTTGGACTTGAACACCGGGAAGTTGCCGCGCTCGGAGCGGCCGTCCGCGGTGACCTCCTCATTGGCCAGCACGGTGCCCAGACCGGGGCACCAGTTGACCGGCACCTCCTTGGAGTAGGCCAGCCGGTACTCGCCCAGCACCTCGTCGCGCTCGACACCGGTCAGCTCAGCCCAGGCGCGGCCGCCCGGCACCTCGCGCTCGCCGGACTCGAACTGGGCGACCAGCTCGGAGATCGGCCGGGCCTTGTCGGCGTCCTGGTCGTACCAGGCGTTGAAGATCTGCAGGAAGATCCACTGGGTCCAGCGGTAGTACTCGGGGTCGATCGTGGAGATCGAGCGGCGCGAGTCGTGGCCCAGGCCCAGTCGGCGCAGCTGCCGGCGCATGTTCGCGATGTTGTCCTCGGTGGACACTCGCGGGTGCACGCCGTGCTGCACCGCGTACTGCTCGGCAGGCAGGCCGAAGGCGTCGTAGCCCAGCGTGTGCAGGACGTTGTGCCCGTTCATCCGCTGGAAGCGGGCGTACACGTCGGTGGCGATGTAGCCCAGCGGGTGGCCGACGTGCAGGCCGGCGCCCGACGGGTACGGGAACATGTCCATGATGAAGCTGTGGGGCTTCGCGGCGACGGCCGACCCGTCGGCCAGCGGGCCGGTCGGGTTGGGGGCGTTGAACGTCCCCTCCTTCTCCCACAGGTCCTGCCAGCGGGACTCGATCTCGGCGGCCAGCGCGGCGCCGTAGCGGAAAGGCTCGGTGGCGGCTTCGGCCGCGCCGGAAGCGGGGGTCGTCTCGCTCATGGTCCTTCAGGCTCCATCGTCATCAGTCAGCGAACAGGCCGTAGAAAGCAGAAAACCCCTCCACAGGAGGGGACGCCACGCCGACTCCGGCACCCAAGCCGGTCCTGGTCAGCGCGGCTGGCTAAGAAGCAGGCGCACAGTTCGCATGGGCTCAGGGTACCGCACCCCTTCAACACCCTTTCGCGTCACCGCGTCAATCCCCCAACCACGCCCGCAATCTCGTCTCGGCGCACTCCCCCGCCCACTCCCGAAGCCACCTTCCCGCCTACCCCGATGCCCCAGCCCATGCCCGCGCCCACTCCCCCGCCCGCACCAGCAGTCCGTCCGCCCACGCCGCCAGTCCGTCCACCTGCTCCGGCAGCCTGGCCGTCCAGGCCCTCGCTACGCCTCCGCCCGCATCGCGGTGTCGAAGTCGCGCAGGGCCCGCGCCACACGGGCGGACTGCATGCCGGCGGCGAGCTGGCGGGCCCGGTCGGCAATGCGCTCGGCGTCCTTGCGTTCGCCGGTGCGGCGGTAGGAGTCGGCAAGGCGCACCATCAACAGCGCCTTGACCCGGGCGCGTTCCGCGGTGAGCGTCTCGATCGCGCCCTGCAGCAGGCCGCGGGCCTGCTCGTGCTCGCCGAGCAGCAGGTAGCCCTCGCCGATCATGCCTTCCAGGTCGGCGCGTTCCTGGTCGTGCCCGTCCAGGCCCTCCAGCACCCGGATCGCCCGCTCGGCGACCGCCTCGGCGCTGATCTGCTCGCCCTTGCGGCCGTGCGCGCGGGCGATCCGGCCGAGTTGCAGCGCCCGCTCACAAGGTGTCAGCACGTCGTCGGCGGCCCGCAGCGCGGTGGACAGCATCGCCACCGGGTCCAGACCCCGCCCGCCGGAGTTGTAGGTGGCCTGGACGGCGAGGCAGCCGACCACGCCGACACCGAGCCGGGAGTCACCGGAGACATGGGCGGCCCGCAGGGCCGCGACGAAGGCTCGCTGCGCTGCGGCGTCGTTTCCCATGTCGTAGTTCGCCCATCCGACCAGCCGAGCCAGCCTGCTGGCGGCCCCGTACAGCTCCCGGCCGAGCGGCTCGTCGTAGTTGCCGAGCTCCAGCAGCTTCCCCACCATCGCGAGTTCGGCCTTCGCGAGATCAAGGATCAGTCCGCCGCCGTAGGTGCGCTCCAGGCGCTGCTTGGAGTCGTAGGAGAGCCGCAGGTCGGCCAGTTGCTCGGGAGCGATCCGCAGGGCGCCCTCGCCGCCGGTGACGGGCGGTGGCGGGGAGGCCCAGTGCCGGGCCGCCTGCTCCAGCTCGTCGCCACGGAACAGGTCGGTGAGCCGCACCGGTGCGCCATCCGCGCCGGCCTCGCGGAGCGCGGTCTGCGCGGTGTCAGCCGTCCACGGGTCGGTCAGCAGCCGGGGCGAGAGCATCTTGGCGCCCCGGTTGGAGCCCATCTGCCCCCACAGCTGCTCGTACGTGACGGCGATGCCGACACTGCGGCCGAGGACCTCGCAGACGGTCTGGTCGTGCGGCGAGCGCGGCACCATGCCCCGGTCGCGCCACTTGTAGGGCGCGGTCGAGCTGATTGCCATGCTGGGCGGCAGCACCGCGTTCACCTCGCGGGCCAGCCGCTCCGGGCTCCATCCCAGCTGGTGGAGTATCCGGGCGAGCTCGTCGTTCCGTTTTCGCGCCAGATCGGCCATGGCACGACGGTAGCCGCCCTGCGCTCCGTGCGGCAGAGGAGGCGGCGGAACGACCGAAGGCCGCCCCTCGCGGGACGGCCTTCGGTCTACTGTGGAGCTACGGAGAATCGAACTCCGGACCTATTGCATGCCATGCAATCGCTCTACCAACTGAGCTATAGCCCCATGCTGTTACTACTTCTACCGCTGTCACCTGCGGTTTTCCTTGCGGTTTCCCTTGGCGACATCGACAACTGTACACGGTCGACGGTCCAGGCCCTAATCCGTTCCGGGCACACTGCGGCCGGCCCCGGGAACACCGAAGGCCGCCACCCTTTTCGGGTAGCGGCCTCGCGGAACTGCTGTGGAGCTACGGAGAATCGAACTCCGGACCTATTGCATGCCATGCAATCGCTCTACCAACTGAGCTATAGCCCCGCAACACTGACGACCACTCACGGACCATCGGTGCGGAGTGGAGCTAAGGAGAATCGAACTCCTGACCTATTGCATGCCATGCAATCGCTCTACCAACTGAGCTATAGCCCCGCAGTTCCGCGACTCTCGCCTCCGGTTTCCCGTCTGCGTTCCTCGTCGCTGCGAACGAGGAAGACTCTAGCTGGTCAGAGCCGGAACTGTGAAATCCGGGCCGGGAAACCCTCAGGTCCCGCCGCCGACACCGCCTCAGGTCGTGCCTCAGGTCTCGTCGCCGATGACCGGCTGAGGGAGCGTCCCCGCGTTGTGCTCCTGCAGCCGCCAGCCGCGCGCGTCCTGCCCGAGCATCGACCAGCAGCAGTTCGAGAGACCGCCGAAGCGCTCCCACAACTGCGGCTCCATGCCCAGCAGTCGGCCGATCATGGTGCGGATGGTGCCACCGTGGCTGACCACCACCAGGGTGCCGCCCTCGGGCAGCTTGTCAACGGCGTCCAGCACCACCGGGATGGCCCGGTCGGCCACCTCGGTGGAGAGTTCACCGCCGCCGCGCCGGACCGGCTCTCCACGGGCCCAGGCCTCGAACTGCTCCGGATACCGCTGCCGGATCTCGGAGTTGGTGAGCCCCTGCCACTCCCCCGCGAAGGTCTCGCGGAGACCCTCGTGGTGGTGTACCTCCAGACCGGTGAGCGAGGCCAGCTCGGCGGCGGTGCGCCGGGCCCGCGTCAGGTCGGAGGAGATCAGCAGGTCGGGGCGGAGCGCGGCGAGCAGGCGGGCGGCCCGCTGCGCCTGGAACAGCCCCTGCTCAGTGAGATCGACGTCAGTAGTGCCCTGGAACCGCGACTCGAGATTCCAGGACGTCTGGCCGTGCCGCCACAGGACGATGCGCGGCCACGTCGCGGAGCGGCTCAGAGGTCGCCCCCGGAGACGGCGTTACCGGCGGCGTCGGTAACGGCGTTCTCGGGCCGGTTGCGGGTCGCCAGCGCGTCCTCGGGGAGCGGCAGCTCGGGGCAGTCCTTCCACAGGCGGTCGAGCGAGTAGAAGGAGCGCTCCTCGGAGTGCTGGACGTGCACCACGATGTCCAGGTAGTCGAGCAGGATCCAGCGGCCCTCGCGCTCGCCTTCGCGGCGCACCGGCTTGGTGTCGAGCTTCTCGCGCAGCTGGTCCTCGATCTCCTCGGCGATCGCGCGGACCTGGCGGTCGTTGGCGGCGGAGGCGATCAGGAAGGCGTCGGTGATCGACAGCACCTCGCTGACGTCGAAGGCGATGATGTCGTGCGCCAGCTTGTCGGCCGCCGCCTGCGCGGCGACGGTGATCAGTTCCTGGCTTCGGTCGGTGACGGTCACGATGCTCTTCCGGATCGGCTGTGGGGATACCTTCCCAGGATCTCACGAACGCGCCGGGGCCCCGGAGTGATTTCCACCCCGGGGCCCCGACCGCACAACCGGGCCGCCTGAACCAGCCCTCACACCCAGGCCGCACAGCCGGCCCTCACACCCGCGCCGCGCAGCCAAGCGGTCCAGCCAGGCCGTCCAGTCAGGCCGCGCAGCCGGCGGGCTACTGCCCAGGCGTCTGCGGCGGCTGGTAGTCCTTGCCGAGCATCAGCACCAGGTCCGCGTTCTGCGAGTCGGTGACCTTCTTCACCACCGAGTCCGACAGCCCCAGGCTGATGGCCAGGGTGCGCGCCGCATCCTTCTTGGCGTCGTCGGTGTACCGGATCTCGGACGTCGCCTGCGCGGAGGCCTGTGCGGTGGACGGCAGCGGCTCCATGCCCGAGTTGCTGACGATCACCTTTGCGGCCAGCGCCGCCTTGTCGTTGCCGGAGGCGTTGATCACAGTGACGCGGGTGGCGCCACCGGTGCCCTTGGTCGAGCCGAGGGCACCGCCGAGGATGTCCTTCACCTGCTTGCCGGCGGTGGCGTCGTCCAGGGTGCCGTCCGGCTTGACGGTGAGCTGGGTGGTGGCCAGGTGTCCGGCCTTCGCCTGCTTGGAGAGGTTGACCAGGACGCCGGCGAGCGCCTTCTCCGGCAGCGACGGGTCGGGGACGAACATCATCCGGTGCACGTCATCGGTTGCGTCCGCCAAGGCGACCGGCATCGCGTTGATCACCCCCGCCATCACCTGCCCGAAGCGGGCGAGTTGAGCATCCCGGCCCTCGCCGGGCGCTTGCAGGGTGGCGTAGTAGACGGCGGCGGGGCCGGTCAGCAGGACGTCCTTGCCGGCGGCGGCGAGCACCTTGCCGTCGGGCTTGTTCTCCTCACGCACCTCGGCGTTGGTGTCCACCTTGATGCCGCCGAGCTGAGTGACGAGCACCTGCAGGTAGGGGGTGTCCAGCCGCCAGGTGCCGGACACCTTGGCGCCCAGCACGGTGTTCAGGCCGTCGCGGGTGGCGGAGAGACCGACGGCGTCCATCGCCTGGCCGACGGTGGTGGTGGTGGTCTCGCCGTTGCTGGGGAGCTGAAGGGCGTCGGGGAGCAGCAGCACGGTCGCCTTCCGCCCGTCCTGGTCGTCGACCAGCAGCGCGGTGGTGACCTTGCCCCCCTTTTCGCGGAGGTGCACCACGTTGACGTACCGTCCGCCGGCCGCATTGGTCGAGTCGTTCGCGCCGGAGAACGCGCCGGACCACCACAGGTAACCCGCCGCTCCGGCCGCCAGTACCGCCAGTACCACCAGCAGCGCGATCAGCCGGTTGCGCAGCCGCCGCCGCCGCTCGGCCCGGACTTCGCTGCGGGACTCGGCGAACTTCAGCCAGTCGATGGCGTCCTCGGAGTCCTCCGTCTGCTCGTCGACGAAGTTGAACTCGCCCGTGGTGTAGGAGTCGTCGACTGCGCTCTTGGCCCGGGCGGCCGCAGCAGCTGCCCGTCCGCCGACCAGTTCGGACGGCTCGGACAGTGCCTCGGCCTCCGGCGCCGCAGCCGACGCCGCGGCCCGCACCCGGGGCGACATCCCCGCGACGGTCGGACTCACCGGCGAGCCCCCACGCCCGGCCACCCCGGCCTGCGGCGGCACCCGCCCGGCGGTCCCCTGCCCAGCGATCCCCTGCCCCGCGGCCCCCGGCCTCTCGGTCACCCGGCCGTCGAGCACCTGCCCACCCGGTGCCTGCGCACCCAGCGTCTGCCCCGGCACCTGCGGCTGCTGCTGGTAGAACCCCTGCGCGGGCTGCTGCTGTCCGTAATAGGGGTCCTGGGCCTGCTGCCCGTAGGCGTCGCCCGCCGTCCCTCCAGCCGACGGCTGCCCGGCCCCCTGCTGACCACCGAACTGCTGTCCGTACCCGTGCTGTTCGAACCCCTGGGCCACCTGGCCGCGCTGCGCGTACCCAGCCTGCTGCCCGTGCCCGGACTGGTCGCCGCCGTACGGGTCCTGTACGTACGCCCCGTGCTGCCCGCCCTGCTGTGCGCCCTGCGGGTCGTACCCGCCGTACGGATCTGCCTGCCCGTACGGCTGTTGCTGCGCGTACCCCTGCTGCCCGTGGTCCCCCTGCTGCCCGTATCCCTGCTGCCGCTCGTACCCAGACTGCTCGTACCCGGACTGCCCGTACCCGGACTGCCCCTGGCCCGGCTGCCCGTACCCGCCCTGGCCGCCGTACCCGGACTGCCCGTGGCCGGACGACCCGTACCCGGTCGACTCGTACCCGGGCTGCTGCTCGAACGCCTGCTGCTCGTAAGGCTGTTGTTCGTACGCCTGCTGCTCATACGGCGGCTGCTCGTACGGCGGCTGCTGCTGGTATCCCTGCGGGGGGTGGTATCCGGGCTGCTGCTGGTGGGGCGGTTGGGGCTGGCGGCCGTACCACTGTTCGTCGTCGGACGTTCCGGTCATGCGGTCCCTCCCGGGGATCAAGGCCGGGCCGACGCGTACAGCGCCCGCTTGTGGATGTAACGGACCACGCCGTCCGGCACCAGGTACCAGATGGGTTCGCCCTTGGCGACTCGCATCCGGCAGTCGGTGGAGGAGATGGCGAGGGCGGGCACCTCGACCAGCGAGACGCCGCCGACCGGCAGGCCGGTGTCGGAGAGAGTATGGCCCGGCCTGGTGCAGCCGATGAAGTGCGCGAGGTCGAAGAGTTCCTCGGAGGAGCGCCAGGAGATGATCTGGGCGAGGGCGTCCGCGCCGGTGATGAAGAAGAGTTCGGCGTCGGGGTGCAGGGCCTGCAGCTCGCGGAGGGTGTCGACGGTGTAGGTGGGGCCGTTGCGGTCGATGTCGATCCGGCTGACCGAGAACTGCGGGTTCTCGGCGGTGGCGATCACCGTCATCAGGTAGCGGTCCTCGGCCGGCGAGACCTGCCGGTCGGACTTCTGCCAGGGTTGCCCGGTCGGGACGAAGATCACTTCGTCCAGGTGGAAGGCGCTGGCCACCTCACTGGCGGCCACCAGGTGTCCGTGGTGGATGGGGTCGAAGGTGCCGCCCATCACTCCCAGCCGGCGTCGCGCGCGCGGCGCACTGGCCGGCGCTGGGGTGCCCTGCGCGGCGTCCGTCCCAGAGGTGTCGACCTGCTTTCTCATGGCGCCACACCTTACGCGACCCGGGTGTCCCGGGGATTCCGCCCGTTGCGGGCCCGGGGCACTCCGTGTCCACCCGCCGCGCCGGGCGGCGGCGCGACCGGGTCAGCGGTCGCGGTTGAAGCGGGTGGTGACGAACAGCAGCAGCAGCAGGATGGCCAGCGCCGCGCCACCCGTCAGGAAGGGGTTGAGGCTGTCGTGGTTTCCGCCCTCCTCGGCGAGGACGGCGAGGGCGGGCAGGGCAGCAGAGGTCATGATCGGCGGGACCTTCTCGGCTCGGTGAGGACCAGGCGGTCACGGACCGTGCGGCCCGCGGGGCTCATCGTACGGGGGCCTGACACGCAACCGCGCGGCGGCCCACCGCGTCTGACCACCAGTGAGTCGTCCCTGGCCACCGCCGGGTCGTGGGGCTCATGACCTGGGGCTCACCGGGTCGGGGTTCAGCCCCGCTCGGCCGCCTCGGCGCGGGCCCGCTCGCGCTCGGCGTCGCGCTTGGCGCCGTCGCGGCCGGCCCGGGCGATCGCCCAGATCAGCAGGCCGACTCCGACGAAGGAGGCGATCAGGATGATCCTCAGGAACAGGCCGGGGCCGTTCTCGCTGGAGATCGGTCCGGCGAGCTGGACCAGGTCGGCAGGGGACATCACGGGGCTCCTTTTCGGTACGGCACAGCCAGGGTAGACCCGTTTATCGCCGTTCCCGCCCCCACACCCCGCCCGGACGGTGCGGGCGGACGGCGTACCGTGGCGCCCGGGGACGAGTGCGGACACAGCGACGTTAAGAGGAAGCAGCGGGGGCCGGCCACGGGAGCCGGTGCCGGCGTCGATCCAGGAGGGTACTCAATGACCGACATGACCAAGGGCAACGCGCCGAGCCGCCGCCGCCAGCGGTTCCCGGAGATCTCCACCCGTGCCTGGGAGCACCCGGCGGACCGTTCGGGGCTGGTGGCGCTGCGCAAGCTGAGCGGTTTCGACGACATCCTGAAGAAGCTGGCCGGCCTGGTGTCGGAGCGCAGCGTCCGCCTGCTGTTCCTGGCCACGGCGGTCAAGACCTCGGAGCGTCAGTTCCCGGAGCTGTACGACATGGTGCGGGACGCCGCGTACGTGCTGGACCTGGAGAAGGTCCCGGACCTGTATGTGACCCAGGACCCGAAGGTCAACGCGTACTGCATCGGCATGGACACCCCGGTGATCGTGGTGACCACCGGCCTGATCGAGCTGATGGACGAGGAAGAGCTGCGCGCGGTGATCGGCCACGAGGTCGGTCACGCGATGTCGGGGCACGCGGTGTACCAGACGATGCTGCTGATCCTCACCAACCTGGCGGCCCGGATCGGCTGGCTGCCGCTGGGCAACCTGGCGATCACCGCGGTGATCACCGCGCTCAAGGAGTGGTTCCGCAAGGCCGAGCTCTCCAGCGACCGGGCCGGTCTGCTGGCCGGGCAGGACCTGCAGGCGTCGATGCGCGGCCTGATGAAGCTGGCCGGCGGCGCGCACATGGCCGAGATGAACGTGGACGCGTTCCTGGAGCAGGCCGCGGAGTACGACAAGGCTGGCGACCTGCGCGACAGCGTGCTGAAGCTGCTGCAGGTGCTGCCGCAGACCCACCCGTTCGCGGTGGTTCGGGTGGCGCAGCTGAAGAAGTGGGCGGAGAGCGAGGAGTACCGCTCGATCATGGCCGGCGCGTACCCGCGCCGCGGTGACGACCCGGACACCTCGATCGGCGCGCAGTGGAAGGCCGCCGCGGACTCGTACTCGCAGTCGGTGAAGGAGAGCAAGGACCCGCTGATGGGCCTGCTGCGCGACCTCACCAACGGCGTCGGCACGGTCGGCGGCAAGCTCCGCGACACCTTCACCGGCGCCGGCCGCACCAACGGCAACGGCAGCAGCGCGGGCACCGGCGAGAAGCAGGACTGACCGGTCCGACAAGCGGCTCAGCGGGTGATCGGCCCGAGCACCCCGCAGGTCTGCCAGGCCGGCCGGCTGTGGTCGGCCGGGTTCACGGCGGGCGGGGTGCTCGGGTGGACGCCCGCCGCGGTAGCCAGCATCGGCTGCAGGTAGTCGCTCTGCACGGTGCCGCAGCCGGTGGGCCCGGCCTGGACGATGGAATCGACCACCCGGACGCGTCCGGCGTCCAGGTCGGCCCGGTCGATGTCGATCCGCACCTCCCGGCGCACCGAGTACAGGGTGACCGAGGGGTCGCTGGTGGTGCCGGCCGGACGCAGCGCGTAGACCAGGGTGTGGTCGGCGGTGATCTCCAGCGTGCCGGGGTTGAGTTCGCCGACCTGGACGCCGCCGTTGACCTTCACGGTGTCGGTGGCCAGGGCGACCTGCCCGGGGTCGAAGCGCACCATCCAGCCGGTGGCGGCGTGGTGCTGGTCGTCGCGCGGCGTGTTGACGCTGTCGTCGTACTGGGCGAGTTCGCCGGTCGTGAGCAGCTCGCGGACCTGGCCGGTCTCGTTGGCGGTCAGGGTGGCGGGGGTCAGCTCGGAGACCACCAGGTAGTGCTGGACGGAGTCCAGGGCGCGCTGCACGTCCGTCCCGCCGAAGTGCGCGGTGGACGAGGCGGGCGGCATGTTGAAGCCGCCCTGGCCGTCCGCGTAGCCGGTCGGCAGCGCGGCGAACGGGTGGGCGGGGTCGGGGACGGCACCGACCGTGGCGGATGGGCTGAGCGGGGTGACGACGGACGTCAGCTGGGCGCCGCTGGGCGGCACGGCCTGGCCGTGCGGGGAGCTGACACCGAAGTAGACGGCTGCGGCGAACGCCATCGCCACCAGCAGCAGCAGAATCACCGCCTGCCGCGGCAACGACCCGAACCAGCCCCAGCCGCGCGTCCGGGTGGCCCGGCCGAACGCGCCGGCCAGCCGTTCCTGCGCGGACAGTTCCTGGATCCGGGCAGCCTTCACGAACGATTCGTCGAAGACGACGGACCGGAACTCGTCATCGTTGGAGCCACCTTCGGGCGTGCCCTCGGGAGGCTCGCGCCGGTCACCCATGAGACCAGGGTAGGCTCGCCCGCCGCGCGCGACGAGAGGGGCGCGGGTAACGAGACCGCCACGACCGGTGATCGGCGGAGCGGCCCGCTCAGCCCGCCGGAACGGCCGCCGTCACGGGCGGCTGCACCGAGGGCGTCGTGCTGGGGCTGCTGGTCCCGCTGGACGGCCTGGCCGGCGACTCGGGGGCGTTGCCGACGCCCCGGTACACGGCGGCGACGGCCAGCGCGACCACACCGATGCCCATCACCAGGGCCAGCACCCAGGCCACCGGCCGGTGCCAGCGCTGCTGGGCGACCGACCCGCCGCGCAGCGGGTCGAACGCGCGCAGGCGCGAGCGGCGGGTGCGCCGGTGCTGCCGGTCGCCGCCCGACCACGGGTCGGGGTAGAAGCGGTCCTCGTCCAGCCCGCCGGGCAGCGGGCGCAGCTCGAGCGGCAGCACCTCGCTCCCGGAAGTGAACTCGTAGCTCCGGGCCGCACCGGCCTGATCCGGCTCGAACCTGGTCTCGGCGGCGGCGAGTTGCCGCTCCCGGGCGCTCGGCTCGTGCACGGCGGCGGAGCGGACGAAGCTCTCGTCGAAGACCACGGTGGCGAACTCGTCGTCCGCATCACCATGGTCGGCGCCGTCGGAGTACGGCGAGCCCCCCACATCCTCAGCCACGGATTCAATGTATTACCGGCCGGGGCGTTTGTCTGTGGGTCGGGCCGATCGGGTATGTGACGCCCGCGGCATTCAGCTGCCGAGGCCGCCGACGGTCTGCCGGGCCTCGCCGCGCACGTGGCCGTCGCCGGTGACGATGTACTTGGTGCTGGTCAGCTCCGGCAGGCCCATCGGGCCGCGGGCGTGCAGCTTCTGGGTGGAGATGCCGATCTCCGCGCCGAAGCCGAACTCGGCGCCGTCGGTGAACCGGGTCGAGGCGTTGACGGCCACCGTGGTGGAGTCGACGAGCTGGGTGAAGCGGCGGGCGGCGGCCTGCGAGGTGGTGACGATCGCCTCGGTGTGGCCGGACGACCAGCGGCGGATGTGCTCCACGGCGGCCTCCAGCGAGGACACCACGGCGGCCGCCAGGTCCAGCGACAGGTACTCGGTCCCCCAGTCCTCCTCGGTCGCCGGGACGGCCGTCACACCGGTGTCCTCGGCGGCCTTCAGCACCGCGTCGTCGCCGTGCACGGTGACGCCCGCCTCGGCGAGGGCGGTCAGCGCGAGCGGCAGGAAGGCGTCCGCGACGTCCTGGTGCACCAGCAGGGTCTCGGCGGCGTTGCAGACGCTGACCCGCTGGGCCTTGGAGTTCAGCAGCACGCCGACGGCCATCGCCAGGTCGGTCTGCGCGTCCACGTACACGTGGCAGTTGCCGGTGCCGGTCTCGATCACGGGGACGGTGGAGCCCTCCACCACGGTGCGGATCAGCGAGGCGCCGCCGCGCGGGATCAGCACGTCGACCAGGCCGCGGGCGCGCATCAGCTCCTGCACCGACTGGCGGCTCTCGCCCGGCACCAGCTGGATCACGTCGGCCGGCAGGCCCGCCCCGGCGACCGCCTCGCGCAGCACCTGCACCAGCGCCGTGTTGGAGCGGTACGCGGAGCCGGAGCCGCGCAGCAGCACCGCGTTGCCGGACTTCAGGCAGAGCGCGGCGGCGTCCACCGTGACGTTCGGCCGGGCCTCGTAGATGATGCCGACCACGCCCAGCGGCACCCGCACCTGGCGCACGTCCAGCCCGTTCGGCAGGGTGTAGCCGCGCACCACCTCGCCCACCGGGTCGGGCAGGCCGACCACGCTGCGCACGTCGGCGGCGATCGCGGCGATCCGGTCCCGGTTCAGCGTCAGCCGGTCGATCACCGACTCGGCGGTGCCCGCCGCGCGGGCCCGGTCGACGTCCTCGGCGTTGGCGGCGGTGATCTCACCGGCCCGGGCGACCAGCGCGTCCGCGATCGCCAGCAGCGCGGCGTCCTTCACCGAACGCGGCACTGGCGCCAGGGCGGCGGCCGCCTCCCGGGCACGGCGCGCGGCGGCGAGGACGGGGCTGTCGGAGGTGGCGGTGAGGTCGCTCATGGCACCAAGCCTAGCGAGACACCCACCCCGCCCCGGCGGACATTTCGCCCGCTGAGACGCGGCGCCCCCGTCCGTCAGTACGGGTGCACCCCGCCCAGCTGCGGCAGCGGTCCACCGAAGCCCTCCGCGACCCGCTTGTGGTACGTCGGGCGGTCCACCACCTCCAGGCCGACGATCTCCCAGGCCGGGAGCTTCGCGCTGGCCTTGTGCTCGCCCCACAGCCGAAGCGCGATCGCCGCCGCGTCGTGCAGGTCCCGCGCCTCTTCCCAGTACCGGACCTCGGCGTGGTCGGCGGCGTAACGGGCCGTCAGGAAGAAGGAATGGTCGTGCGCCAGCTTCTCCAGCGCCGCCCGCAGCTCCGGCAGCGGCGTCGCCGCCCCGGCCACACTCAGCACCACGTGCCACAGCCGGCCCGGCTCCGGCTCCCGCACGCCCTCCTGCTCCTCGACGCCCCGGCCGCCCTCGATGCTGGTGAGCCGCCGCTCGGACCTCTGCCCCGGCAGCGCTTCCTCCCGCCTGCGAACCACCGGCGGCCTCCCATTCAGCGTGTCGCGCGGGCCCCCCGGCCCGCTGCTCCCACCCCCCGTACCGGGCCCGCCGCCCGCGCTCAGCCGCGCAGCACGACCAGGTCGTCGCGGTGGACGACCTCGCGTTCGTACGCGGCACCGAGCTCCTGGGCCAGTTCTCGCGTGGACCGGCCGAGCAGACGGGGCAACTCCCTCGCATCAAAGTTGACCAGTCCGCGGGCGACGATGTGACCGTTTTCGCCAAGAAGGTCGACCGGATCACCCGCGGTGAACTCCCCGTCCACCCCGGTCACTCCGGCCGGGAGCAACGACTTCCCGCCGTGCACCACCGCCGCCACCGCCCCGTCGTCCAGGGTCAGCGTGCCGCGAGGCGTGGACGCGTGCTCCAGCCACAGCAGCCGGTCCGCGGAGCGGCTGCCGGTACGCAGGAACAGCGTGCCGGTGGGCCGGCCGGCCAGCGCGTCGGCCGCGTGGCTCGCCGCCGTCAGCACCACCGGGATGCCCGCACCGGTGGCGATCCGGGCCGCCTCCACCTTCGTCACCATGCCGCCGGTGCCGACGCCCGCCTTGCCGGCGCTGCCGACCTCCACCCCGGCCAGGTCCGCCGGGCCGCGCACCACGTCGAGCCGGCTGCTGCCGGGCTTCGACGGGTCGCCGTCGTACAGGCCGTCCACGTCGGACAGCAGCACCAGCAGATCTGCCCGCACCAGGTGCGCCACCAGCGCCGCCAGCCGGTCGTTGTCGCCGAACTTGATCTCGGCGGTGGCCACCGTGTCGTTCTCGTTGACGATCGGCATCGCGCCCATCGTCAGCAACTGCTCCAGCGTCCGGAACGCGTTGCGGTAGTGCGCCCGCCGGCTGGCGTCCTCCGCGGTCAGCAGCACCTGCCCGACCCGCACCCCGTACCGCGCGAACGACGCCGTGTAACGGGCCACCAGCAGGCCCTGCCCCACACTGGCCGCCGCCTGCTGCCGGGCCAGGTCCTTCGGCCGCTTCTCCAGCCCGAGCGGCGCCAGACCGGCGGCGATCGCACCCGACGAGACCAGCACGATCTCCGGCGCGTCCTTGCCCGTCCGCGACTTCGCCAACGCGTCCACCAGGGCATCCACCCGGTCCGCGTCCAGCCCGCCGGCAGCGGTGGTCAGCGACGACGATCCGACCTTCACCACGATCCGCCGCGCCGAGACGACCTCCTCGCGGAGCAACTGATCCACCATCAGTCCGACCCTTCCGACACGACGTCCTGTACGCCCGCAATGTAGCCATTCGGCAGACACGGTACGAAATCGGCGCAAGGCGTGAGACGGAAACCGCACCACCAGGGGCGCGTGGGGGTACCTCCCGGCCCGCTAGGGCTGGGGGAGAACCGCGCGCGGCGGAAGGCACCAAGCAGCAAGGTCGCGACCCCGGCAATCACTTGCCGTTGATCGCGACCTCGCTGACAGCCGCTCTTTACTGCTCCAGCTGCTCCCGGCCGGAGCTGAGCGCCTCGAAGTCGAGGTACTCCTGCTCCGCCGAGTCCCGCCCGCGCGCCTTTTCGCGGCGGCGGTCGACCGCCGGCCGCTGGGTCTCGAAGCGGTGGTCCTCGCCGCGGCGGCCGAGCATCTCCGCGCCGGCGGCCATGGTGGGCTCCCAGTCGAAGACCACGGCGTTCTCGTCGGGGCCGATGATGACGGTGTCGCCCTCCTTGGCGCCGACCTTCCAGAGCTGCTGCTCGACGCCGAGGCGGGCGAGCCGGTCGGCGAGGTAGCCGACGGCCTCGTCGTTGGCGAAGTCGGTCTGGCGGACCCAGCGTTCGGGCTTGACGCCGCGGATGCGGAACGCGCCGTCCTCTTCCTCGATGGTGAAGCCGGCGTCGTCCACGGCGGTCGGGCGGATGACGATCCGGGTGTTCTCCTGGACCGGCTTGGCGGCGCGCGCGGCGGAGACGATCTCGGCCAGCGCGTAGGAGAGTTCGCGCAGGCCCTTGTGGGCGAGCGCGGAGACCTCGAAGACCCGGTAGCCGCGCTCCTCGAGCGAGGCGCGGGTGAGGTCGGCGATGTCCTGGCCGTCCGGGACGTCGATCTTGTTGAGGGCGACCAGCCGCGGCCGGTCCTCGAGGCCGCCGTACTGGGCGAGTTCGTCCTCGATGGTCTCGAGGTCGGTGAGCGGGTCGCGGCCCGGCTCCAGGGTGGCGCAGTCGAGGACGTGGACGAGCACCTCGCAGCGCTCGACGTGCCGCAGGAACTCCAGGCCGAGGCCCTTGCCCTGGCTGGCGCCGGGGATCAGGCCGGGCACGTCGGCGATCGTGTAGACGGTCTCGCCGGCGGTCACCACACCGAGGTTGGGGACGAGGGTGGTGAACGGGTAGTCGGCGATCTTCGGCTTGGCCGCGGAGAGCACCGAGATCAGCGAGGACTTGCCGGCGCTCGGGTAGCCGACCAGCGCGACGTCGGCGACGGACTTGAGCTCCATCACGATGTCGCGGGCCTCGCCGGGCTCGCCGAGCAGCGCGAAGCCGGGGGCCTTGCGGCGGGCGGAGGCCAGCGCGGCGTTGCCGAGGCCGCCGCGGCCGCCCTGGGCGGCGACGAAGGTGGTGCCGTGACCGACCAGGTCGGCCAGCACGTTGCCCTGGCGGTCGAGGACGACGGTGCCGTCCGGGACGGGCAGGACCAGGCCCTGGCCCTCGGCGCCGGTGCGGTGGCCGCCCGCGCCGGGCTTGCCGTTGGTGGCCTTGCGCTTGGGCGAGTGGTGGTACTCGAGCAGGGTGGTGACCTGCGAGTCCACCACCAGGGTCACCGAGCCGCCCTCGCCGCCGTTGCCCCCGTCGGGGCCGCCGAGCGGCTTGAACTTCTCGCGGTGCACGGAGGCGCAGCCGTGGCCTCCGTTACCCGCGGCGACGTGCAGTTCGACGCGGTCCACGAAGGTGGTCATGAGTGCCTCCTGTGCGAAAGAAAAAGGTGTTCCTGAGGTAAAGCGCAAAGGGTGGGCCCGGATAGTCCCGGCCCACCCTTCACAGCGAGTCTGTGCAGACTCAGGCCTCGACGGCCACGATGTTGACGACCTTGCGGCCGCGACGGTTGCCGAACTGGACGGCACCGGCGGTCAGCGCGAACAGGGTGTCGTCGCCGCCACGGCCGACGTTGGCGCCCGGGTGGAAGTGGGTGCCACGCTGGCGGACGATGATCTCGCCGGCGGAGACGACCTGACCGCCGAAGCGCTTCACGCCGAGGCGCTGGGCGTTCGAGTCACGACCGTTGCGAGTGGAACTCGCACCCTTCTTGTGTGCCATCTGGCTATCCCCTTTCTAGGAAGACCGCAGTAAGTGTGATTACTTGCTGACCGAGTCGATGCTGGTGATGCGCACCGCGGTGTGCTTCTGGCGGTGGCCCTGACGACGGCGGTAGCCGGTCTTGTTCTTGTAGCGCAGGATGACGATCTTGTCGCCCTTGGTCTGGTCGACGACCTCGGCGTGCGCCTTCACGCCACCGAGCACCCACGGGTCGGAGGTGACGGACTCACCATCGACGACGAGGATGGTCGAGAGCTCGACCGAGTCACCCGGCTTGGCGTCAATACGGTCGATCTCCAGCACGTCGCCCACGGCGACCTTGTGCTGGCGGCCGCCTGCGCGAACGATCGCGTACATGCGGTACCTACTTTCCTAACTCGGTCGGAACTCCCGATGCCAGCGGCCTGGGTATGGACACAGGCTGCCTCCCCCGGAAAAGAGCCGGAACCGGCTCTCGCCCGGGAGGTGAAGTGCTCAGGAGCATGGCGTCAACACGCCGAGGGTCAAGAATACGGACCGGTCCAGCCGAAGACAAACCGGGCCGTGCGCGAGGCCGGGACCGCCACCGAAGTGGTGGCGGTCCCGGCCCCGGGGCTCACTCTGCGGCGCCGTCACCTTCGGCGGCCGCGGCCTTCTTGGCCGCCGCGCTGGTCCGCTTGGTGGCGGTCTTGCGGGCGGTGGTCTTCTTGGCGGCCGTGGCGGTGGTCTTCTTCGCCGCGGTCTTCTTGGCCGTGGTGGTCTTCTTCGCCGCGGTCGTCTTGGCGGCCGTCTTGCGGGCGGCCCGCTTCTTCGGCGCCGGCTCCTCGGTCTCGACCGCCACGGCGACCTCGGCCTCGGGCTCCACCGCGGCGACGGCCTCGGCCGTCACCTCGGCAGCGGTCTCGGTGACCGGCTCCTCGACGGCGGACTTCTCCGCGGCGCTCAGCGCGGCCTCCATCGCGGCCTCGGCGCGGGCCTGCAGCACCACGATCTCGGCCTCGCCGGACGCCCCGGCCGGAGCGGTGGCCTTGCGCACCGCGCGGCGGCGGGTACGGCCCGCCGGCGGAGCGGTCGGCGGGATCTCCACCAGGCTCGCCTTCTCCTCGACGGCCGGCTCCTCGACGACCGGCTCCTCGGCCACGACGGTCTCCACGACCTCGGCCTCGACCGGTGCCTCGATCGGCTCCAGCTCCTCGACGGCCTCGACCGCCGCGGCGGCCTCCACCGGCTCGACGCTCTCGACCGTCTCGATGGTCTCCGCCCCGGCCCCGCCGCGGCCCCGGCGACGGCGCTTGCCGCCGCCCTCGCCCGCGCCGGTGGTGGCGGTGGCCGTCGCGGCCGCGCCGCCGCCGTGGCTGTGCGGCTGGTCCATGTGCACGATCACGCCGCGGCCGTTGCAGTGCACGCAGGGCTCGGAGAAGGACTCCAGCAGGCCCTGGCCGACCCGCTTGCGGGTCATCTGGACCAGGCCGAGCGAGGTGACCTCGGCCACCTGGTGCTTGGTGCGGTCGCGGCCCAGGCACTCCAGCAGGCGGCGCAGCACCAGGTCGCGGTTGGACTCCAGCACCATGTCGATGAAGTCGATCACGATGATGCCGCCGAGGTCGCGCAGCCGCAGCTGGCGGACGATCTCCTCGGCCGCCTCGATGTTGTTGCGGGTGACGGTCTCCTCGAGGTTGCCGCCCTGGCCGACGAACTTGCCGGTGTTGACGTCGACGACGACCATCGCCTCGGTCCGGTCGATCACCAGCGAGCCGCCGGAGGGCAGCCAGACCTTGCGGTCCAGCGCCTTCATCAGCTGCTCGTCGATCCGGTACGTGGCGAACACGTCGACGTCCGAGGTCCACTTCTGCAGGCGCTCGGTGAGGTCGGGGGCCACGTTGGAGACGTAGTCGTGGATGGTGCTCCAGGCGTCCGCACCGCTGACGATGACCTTGGTGAAGTCCTCGTTGAAGATGTCGCGGACCACGCGCACCGTCATGTCGGGCTCGCCGTAGAGCAGCGCCGGGGCGTTGCCGGAGGCGGCCTTCTTCTGGATCTCCTCCCACTGCGTCTGCAGGCGCTGGACGTCGCGGGTCAGCTCCTCCTCGGAGGCGCCCTCGGCGGCGGTGCGGACGATCACGCCCGCGTCGTCCGGGACGATCTTCTTGAGGATCTGCTTGAGGCGGGCCCGCTCGTTCTCCGGCAGCTTGCGGGAGATACCGGTCATCGAGCCCTCGGGCACGTACACCAGGTAGCGGCCGGGCAGCGAGATCTGGCTGGTCAGACGGGCGCCCTTGTGGCCGATCGGGTCCTTGGAGACCTGGACCAGCACGGACTGGCCGGACTTCAGCACCGACTCGATCCGGCGCGGGCCGCTGTGGCCGCCCAGCGCACCGAAGTTGACCTCGCCGGCGTACAGCACGGCGTTGCGGCCCTTGCCGATGTCGACGAACGCGGCCTCCATCGACGGCAGCACGTTCTGCACCTTGCCCAGGTACACGTTGCCGACGTAGCTGGTGGCCTGCTCCTTGTTGACGTAGTGCTCGACCAGCACGCCGTCCTCGAGCACGCCGATCTGGGTGCGGGTGCCGGTCTGACGCACCACCATGACCCGCTCGACGGACTCGCGGCGGGCCAGGAACTCGGCCTCGGTGATGATCGGCACCCGGCGGCGGCCCAGCTCGCGGCCCTCGCGGCGGCGCTGCTTCTTGGCCTCCAGGCGGGTGGAGCCCTTGATGGACTGCACCTCGTCCGGGTCGAACGCGGGCTCGGTGGAGCGGCGGCGCGGCTCGCGGACCTTCACCACGGTGCGCACGCCGTCCTCGGTGGTCTCCCCCGCGTCGGCACCGCCCTCACCGCTGCGGCGGCGACGGCGACGGCGGCGGCGCGAGGAGGACAGGCCGGCGGCCAGGTCGTCCTCGTCCTCGTCCTCGTCGTGGCCTTCCTGGGCCTCGGGCTCCTCGTGGGTGTCCTCGACCTCGGTCTCGACGGTCTCGGTCGGCTCGCCCGCATCCTCGGCGTCACCGCGACGGCGACGACGGCCGCCCCGACGGCGGCGGCGGGACGGACGGTCGTCCTCCCACTCCGACTCCTGCTCCGGCCCGGCGGCGGGCGCCTCGACCTCGGCCGGGGCCTCGACCTTCACCGGCTGGGCGGCCTTCACCGGCTCCGCGGCCTTGGCGGGCTGGGCGGCCTTCGCGGGCTGCGCCGCCTTGGCGGCCCTGGCACCCTTCGCGGACTGCTGGACGCGCACCTGGGTGCGCACCCGGCGGCGACGGCCGACGCCGCTGTACTCGAACTCGTCGTCGGTCTCGGCCTCGTCCTGCGGCGCGGCGGCCGGGGCCTGCTCGGCCTTGGCGGCGGGCGCGGCCTTGGCGGCAGGCGCGGCAGCGGGGGCGGACGCGGGCTCCTGGAAGACCGGCGCCTGGAAGATCGCGGTGGAGGGGCGGACGGCACGGCGGCGGGCGCGCGGCGGCTCGGCCGAGGTCTCGACGACCGGCTCGGCGACGGGCTCCTCGGCGACCGGCTCGGCCGCGGGCTCCTCCTCGACCTCGACGACCGGCTCCTCGGCGACCACGGGGCTCTGGGCCGGCGCGGAGACGCGCTTGCGCGCCCGGCGGGCGCGGACCGGCTTCTCCTCGACGGCCGGCTCGGCCACCGGCTCCTCGGCGGCGGGCTCCTCGGCCGCCACGGGGCTCTGGGCCGGCGCGGAGACGCGCTTGCGCGCCCGGCGGGCGCGAACGGGCTTCTCCTCCGCGGCCGGCTCGGCGGCGGCGGGCTCCTCGGCGACCGGCTCGGCGGCGGGGGTGGTCTCCGGCGTGGTGGCCGGGGCCTCGGCACGCTTGCGGGTACGCCGGGCCCGGGCGGGCTTCTCGGCGGCCGGCGGCTCCTCGGCGCTCGCCGGGGCGGCCGCGACGACGGTCTCGGCGCTCTCGCCGGCGGCGCCCTGCGGGGAGCCGGCCGGGCGGGAGACCGCCCGGCGACGGCGACGCGGCGGGGCGGCGGAGGCGCCGTCGTCGGTGTGGTCGGCCGCAGCGGACTGCGGTTCGGTGTTTTCGAGCATGCGGGTGTGTCTCCCGTCAGGCCCCCGGGCTCCGCATCCGGGCACGACGTGCCACCGCATTCACCAGCCGGCCGCACCTTTCGGGCGGTTCCGGCTCCCACGGTGCCGTCGTTCGGACGCGAGGCCGCACAGGGGCTCGTAGTCTCGCTCGACCCCCGCAGGGCGCGGGGAGTCGAAAAGTCTTCTGGTCTGACCAGTCTTCTCAGTTTTCAAGGGCCGGGCCGGGGACGGCCGGGCCTTCGCGCAACGACGCTCGCTCCCCTGGGGAGCCGCGGAGGCCGGGGAGCCGCAGGCCCGGAGATGAGCTCCGTGCCTGCGCTCCCGCCCACTCGGCGGACGGCGGATGCGCGCGGCGGGGCGGCCTACCGGCCGACCTCGGCCGCGGCGCGGTCGAGCGCCAGCGGGTCGGTCACCGTGCCGGTCTGCTCGTCGAGCGGCCCCTGCGCCAGCCTGGTCACCTCTGCGGGGACCGGCGGCGCGAGGTCGGCCGTCGAACGGAGGCCGGACAATACGTCGTCGGGTCGTACGGCGGGTGTGGCGTGTCGTACTACCAGGCGCAGTATCGCACAGGGAGCACCCGTACGAACATCGCCCGCACCCTCGGTGAGTGTGTCGTCACCGATCCCGACCTGCGCGGAGCCCTCCGGGAGCAGCTCGATGGCGGCGACGGCGGCGCGCGCATCGAAAGTGCGCAGGCCGTTCTTGGTCATCCGCTGCACCTCGACCGCCTCGGCGGCCAGGAAAGCGGCGGCGGCGCGCTCGGCCTCGGTGGGCTCCACGCCGGGCAGGCGCAGCAGCCACTCGGAAGCCTCGAGCCGCTCGACGAAGTTGCTGGTGCGCACCTCGACGGCGTCGATGATGTCCAGACCGGACGGCATCGACTCGTCGAGCTGCCGGCGCAGCGCCTCCGGGTCGCGGGGCGCGGCAAGGCCGATCTCCAGGTACTCGGCCTCGCTGGCGGTACCGGTGGGGGCGGCATTCGCGTAGGAAACCTTGGGGTGCGGGGTGAAGCCCGCGGAGTAGGCCATCGGGACGGCCGAGCGGCGGAGCGCGCGCTCGAACGCCCGCTGGAAGTCCCGGTGGCTGGTGAAGCGCAGACGGCCGCGCTTGGTGTAGCGCAGACGGATGCGCTGCACCGTCGGCGCGGGCGGCGGACCGTCGGGCGTGCGGCGTGCCAGGGAGCTCAGTCCTTCTGTCAGTGTGTCCCCGTCCGGCCTCGCACCGCTTGCGGCTCCGGCCGGACTCTGTCGTTCCAAGGGTACGCGGTACCTCGACCCGCCGACGCCCGGCGTACCTCTCGGACCGCTGCCCCACGTACCGGGCAGCTACGCCGAAGCCCCCGCCGCAGCATGTGCGACGGGGGCGAACTTCCGCTCCGGCAGGGTCAGTTGTTGACGACAGTCAGGGGCAGGAGCTTCTTGCCGGTGGGGCCGACCTGGATGTGGGTGTCCATCTGGGGGCAGACGCCGCAGTCGAAGCACGGGGTCCAGCGGCAGTCCTCGACCTCGACCTCTTCGAGGGCGTCCTGCCAGTCCTCCCAGAGCCAGTCCTTGTCGAGGCCGCTGTCGAGGTGGTCCCAGGGGAGGACTTCCTCGTAGGTGCGCTCGCGGGTGGTGTACCAGTCGACGTCGACGCCGGTGCCGGCCAGGCCCTTTTCGGCGGAGGCCATCCAGCGGTCGTACGAGAAGTGCTCACGCCAGCCGTCGAAGCGGCCGCCGTCCTCGTAGACGGCGCGGATGACGGCGCCGATGCGGCGGTCACCGCGGGAGAGCAGGCCTTCGACGATGCCGGGCTTGCCGTCGTGGTAGCGGAAGCCGATGTTCTTGCCGAACTTGCGGTCGCCGCGGATGGAGTCGCGGAGCTTGGTGAGCCGCTCGTCGGTGGCTTCGGCGGACAGCTGCGGGGCCCACTGGAAGGGGGTGTGCGGCTTGGGGACGAAGCCGCCGATGGAGACGGTGCAGCGGATGTCGTTGGTGCCGGTGACCTCGCGGCCCTTGGCGATGACGTTCTTCGCCATCGCGCCGATCTGGAGGACGTCCTCGTCGGTCTCGGTGGGCAGGCCGCACATGAAGTACAGCTTCACCTGGCGCCAGCCGTTGCCGTACGCGGTGGCCACCGTGTTGATGAGGTCCTCCTCGGACACCATCTTGTTGATGACCTTGCGGATCCGCTCGGAGCCGCCTTCGGGGGCGAAGGTGAGGCCGGAGCGGCGGCCGTTGCGGGAGAGCTCGTTGGCGAGGTCGATGTTGAAGGCGTCGACCCGGGTGGACGGCAGCGAGAGGCCGACCTTGTCCTCGGCGTACCGGTCGGCGAGGCCCTTGGTGACGTCGGCGATCTCGGAGTGGTCGGCGGAGGAGAGCGAGAGCAGGCCGACCTCTTCGAAGCCGGTGGCCTTCAGGCCGCGCTCGACCATCTCGCCGATGCCGGTGATGCTTCGCTCCCGCACGGGGCGCGTGATCATGCCGGCCTGGCAGAAACGACAGCCGCGGGTGCAGCCGCGGAAGATCTCCACGGACATCCGCTCGTGCACGGTCTCGGCGAGCGGGACGAGCGGCTGCTTGGGGTAGGGCCACTCGTCGAGGTCCATGACGGTGTGCTTGGAGACCCGCCACGGCACGCCGGGGCGGTTGGGGACGACGCGGCCGATCCGGCCGTCCGGCAGGTACTCGACGTCGTAGAACCGCGGGATGTACACGCCGCCGGTCTTGGCGAGGCGCAGCAGCAGCTCGTCGCGGCCGCCGGGGCGGCCCTCGGCCTTCCAGGCGCGGACGATGTCGGTGATGTCGAGGACGGCCTGCTCGCCGTCGCCGATGACGGCGGCGTCGATGAAGTCGGCGATCGGCTCGGGGTTGAACGCGGCGTGGCCGCCGGCCAGCACGACCGGGTCGTCCATGGTGCGGTCCGCGGCGTTCAGCGGGATGCCCGCCAGGTCGAGCGCGGTCAGCATGTTGGTGTAGCCGAGCTCGGTGGAGAACGACAGACCGAAGACGTCGAAGGCCTTGATCGGGCGGTGCGCGTCCACCGTGAACTGGGGGACGCCGTGCTCGCGCATCAGGGCTTCGAGGTCGGGCCAGACGCTGTAGCTGCGCTCGGCGAGGACGCCCTCGCGCTCGTTCAGCACCTCGTAGAGGATCATGGTGCCCTGGTTGGGCAGGCCGACCTCGTAGGCGTCGGGGTACATCAGTGCCCAGCGGACATCGCAGGCGTCCCAGTCCTTGACGGTCGAGTTGAGCTCGCCACCGACGTACTGGATCGGCTTCTGGACGTGCGGGAGGAGGGCCTCCAGGCGTGGGAAGACCGATTCGACAGTCATGCGCAAGGACCTTTACGGCAGAAAAAGCAGTGACCCTTCAGGGTAGCCGAGCCCCGAGGGTCACTGTTTCCACGCGTGGAGCGGTCAGATCGCTATCGGCCGCTGCGAGCGCACCGACTGCAGCAGCCCGATCGCGATCCACACCGCGAACATCGACGAGCCGCCGTAGGAGACGAACGGCAGCGGAATGCCCGCGACCGGCATGATGCCGAGGTTCATGCCGATGTTCTCGAAGGCCTGGAAGGCGAACCAGGTGACCGCGCCGGCCGCCAGGATCGTGCCGAACAGGTCGGTGGCCTGACGCGCTATCCGGCAGGCCCGCCACAGGATGACGCCGAGCAGACCGATCATCACCAGGGCGCCGATGAAGCCGAGTTCCTCGCCGGCCACGCTGAACACGAAGTCGGTCTGCTGCTCGGGCACGAACTGGCCGGTGGTCTGGGTGCCGTGGAAGAGGCCCATGCCGAAAAGGCCGCCGGAGCCGATGGCGATCCGGGCCTGGGCGGTGTTGTAACCGACGCCGGACGGGTCGAGCGCCGGGTTGGCGAACGCCGCGAAGCGGTCGATCTGGTACTGGCTGAGGATGCCGAGCTTCCACACCGCGAGCGCGCCGGCGGTGCCGCCGGCCAGCAGGCCGATCACCCAGCGGTTGGCGGCGCCGGAGGCCATCAGCACGCCCAGCATGGTGACCACCATGACCATCACCGAGCCGAGGTCGGGCATCAGCATGACCACGCACATCGGGAAGCCGGCGACCGCCAGCGACTGCAGCACGCTGCGGGTGGGCGGGAACTCGCGCTCGCCGGCGTCCACCCGGGCGGACAGCACCACGGCCATGCCCAGCACGATCGCCAGTTTCGCGAACTCGGCGGGCTGGACGGAGAAGCCGCCGCCGAGCTGGATCCAGGAGTGCGCGCCGTTGATCGTCGAGCCGAGCGGGCTGAGCACCGCGAACAGCATCAGCACCACGGCCAGGTAGAAGAACGGCACCGCGGTGCGCAGCCGCCGGGTGCCCAGCGCGATCACCGCGACGCTCAGGCCGATGCCGATCACCAGGTTGGTCAGGTGCCGGTACAGGAAGTACTGCGGGTCGCCGTGGGTCAGCGAGTCGCGGCCGCGGGTGGCGGACCAGACCAGCAGCGAGCCCATCAGGGACAGCCCCAGCGCCGCCAGGATCATGATCCAGTCGAGCCGGCGCAGCGGGGAGTCCTTGGCCAGCGCCCGGGACAGCGAGGAGCGCCGCGGGGCGAGCCGCACGGTGCGGTACGAGCCGTAGGAGGTCATGACCGGCCCCTTCCGTTGCTGCCGGCCCGGTTGGGTTCCAGCGCGGCGAGCGCCACCGCGGTGGCGGGGTCGGCCTGGGCCGGACGGGCCGGGTCCAGGAAGGTCCGGTCGCCCTCGTAGCTGTACGAGGCCTGGATGATCGCGGTGCCGTCCGGGTTGAACTTGGGCAGTGCGGCCTGCGGCTGCGGCAGCAGCGCCTTGGCGTTGTCGATGTTGCCCTTGTCGTCGACGCCGTACAGCGCCTGGTAGATCCGACGGACCGAGTCGCCGGAGCCGCCGGAGCCGGTGCCGCCCTGGCTGATCGTCATGACCACCGCGTAGTCCTTGCTGTAGGTGGTCAGCCAGGAGGTGGTCTGCTTGCCGGCGACCTCGGCGGTGCCGGTCTTGGCGTGCAGTTCGATCTTGCCCTGCGGCCAGCCGGCGCCGGTGAACTTCCAGGCGGCGGTACCGGCGGTGACGACGCCGGCGGTGGCCTGGTCGATGTACTGGAGCAGCTGTCCCTGCGCGGGGATCTTGCCGTCCTCGTGCGGGGCGATGTCGCGCACCAGGGTGCCGTCGGGGCTGACGATCGCCTTGCCGATGCTGGGCCGGTACAGGGTGCCGCCGTTGGCGAGCGCCGAGTAGATCCGGGCCATCTGCAGCGGGGTGACCAGGGTGTCGCCCTGGCCGATGGCGAAGTTGACCATGTCACCGGCGCGCATCTGGTTGCCGTCGGCGCAGTTCTCGCGGGCGATCTCGTCGGCGTACTCGTGGCCGCCCTTGGCCGCCTGGTCGCACCAGGACTGCTTCATCGCGTCGTAGTAGGACTGCTTCCACTGCCGGTCGGGGACCCGGCCTGCCACCTCGCCCGGCAGGTCGATGCCGGTCTTGGCGCCGAGGCCGAACTCGTGGGCGGTCTTGAAGAACCAGTCCGGGGCGTCCTTCTTGGGCTTGAGGCCGCCGTCCTTCATCCACTGGTCGTAGGCGAGGCCGTAGAACACGGTGTCGCAGGAGACTTCGAGCGCCTTCTCCAGCGAGATGTCGCCGAACTGCTCGGACTCGAAGTTCTTGAACTCGCGGCCGCCGATGGTCAGCGACTTCGGGCACGGGTAGTGCCCGTTGAGGTCGTATCCGGCCTGCACGGCGGCGGTGGTGGAGATCACCTTGAACGTCGAGCCGGGTGCGGACTGACCCTGTATGGCCCGGTTGATCAACGGGTAGTTGGAGTCCTTGCTGTTCAGCGCCTCGTAGTCCTTGGCGGAGATGCCGCCGACCCACAGGTTGGGGTCGTAGGTGGGGGCGCTGGCCATCGCGACGATCCGGCCGGTGTGGACGTCCATCACCACGGCCGCGCCGGAGTCGGCGAGGTAGTTCTTGCTGGTCTCCTTGTCGTACACCTTGCGGGCCTCGACCATGGCCTGGTTGAGCTGGTCCTCGACCACCTTCTGCACCCGGGCGTCGATCGAGGTGATCAGGTTGTTGCCGGGCTGGGCGGGGGTGGTGCCGGCGCTGCCGATCACCCGGCCGAGGTTGTCGACCTCCAGCCGGTCGACGCCGGTGGTGCCGCGCAGGTCGTCGTCGTAGACCGACTCCAGGCCGGCCCGGCCGATCTGGTCGGACGGCAGGCGGCGTTCACGGCCGGACTTGTCGGCGGTCTTGGTGACCTCGTCGTCGGTGACCGGCGACAGGTAGCCGAGGATCTGGGCGGCGCTGGCACCCTCCGCGCCGGTGTAGCGGCGCAGTGCGGTGGGCTGGGCGGTGACGCCGGGGAAGTCCTCGCGGCGTTCCATTATCTGCATCGCCTGCTGCGTGGTGGCCTGCTGGGTGACCGGGATCGGCTGGTACGGGGAGCCGTTCCAGCACGGCTGCGGGGTCTTCGCGTCGCACAGCCGGACCTTGTTCTTGACGTCGTCGGCGGGCACGCCGAGGACGTCGGCGAGCCGGGAAAGCACCGCCTTGCCGTGGTCCTTCTGCTGCATCAGCGCGGTGCGGGACACCGACACCACCAGCTTGGTCTCGTTGCCGGCCAGGATCCGCCCGGCGGCGTCCAGGACCTCACCGCGGACGGCGGGCTCCACCACCTCGCGGATGTGGTTGCCCTGGGCCTTGGCGGTGAACTCCTTGCCGTTGCGGATCTGCAGGTACCACAGCCGACCGCCGAGGGTGGCCAGCAGCGACAGCACCAGGATCTGCAGCACCACCAGCCGGATCGTCACCCGCCGGGTACGGCCGGTATCAGGAATGTTCGTCACGTGCGCGGACTCCGTCCCGGCTCAGGGGCGCTTGGCGAGGCCGAGCGCGCGCTTCTTCTTGTAGGAGGCGGTGGACGAGGGGTCGCGAGTGGTCTTGTAGCGGGCCAGCGCGCCGAGGCCGGAGCCGCCGTCCGCGCCGCGCACCGTCTCGTTGACCACCCGGTCGCCGTCGAACCGGCGGGCCAGCAGCATCACCAGCGGCACCGTGAACGGGGCCAGCAGCACGTCGTACAGCAGGGCGCTGAACACCAGCCCGGTCAGGCCGACGTGCCGGGCCGCGGTGTCGCCGACCAGGGCGCCGACGGTGGCGTACAGCAGGGTGGAGACCACCGCGGCGACCGCCACCACGCCGATCGCGCTGAGCGCGGAGCGCTGCCGGCCGTTCTCCGGGCGGAGCAGCCCGGCGCCGTAGCCGACCAGGCAGAGCACCAGCGCGTACCGGCCGACGGCGTGGTCGGACGGCGGGGCGAGGTCGGCCAGCAGGCCGGCGAAGAAGCCCGCCAGGCAGCCGCCGGTCGGGCCGTACACCAGGCCCAGGCCGACCACCACGAGCATCAGCAGGTCCGGGGTGGCACCGGGCAGTTGGAGCCGGCCGAGGATGCTGACCTGGACCACCAGGGCGAACACCAGCAGGACGGCGGACAGCAGGATCCGAGACGGACGAAACATCAGTTCCCCCCGGTGGTGGGCTGTGCGGCGGCGATCGGCGCCTGTGGGTTGCCCGCGGCGCCGGCGGAGGGGGCGGGGACCGGCGGCAGCACGGCGTCCCGCGGATCGGTGCGCGGCGGCACGACCACCACGCCGATCAGGTCGAGGCGGGTGAACTGCACGTACGGCTCGACCAGGATGGTCTTGGTGAGCTGACCCGGGGTGGCCTGCACCTCCTTGACGGTGCCGACCGGCACGCCGGGGACGAACGGGCGTCCGCTCTGCGAGCCGAAGGTGACCAGCCGGTCGCCGGCCTTCACCTGGGCGCGGCCGTTCAGCAGCTCGATCTTCATCGGCGAGGCGCCCTGGCCGGCCGCGAAGCCGATCTCGTTGTTGCCCTCCAGCCGGACGCCGGCGGTGAAGCCGGGGTCGGAGGCGAGCAGCACGGTCGCGGTGGTCGGGGCGACGGTGGTGATCCGGCCGACCAGGCCCTGGCCGTCGATGACGGTCATGTCGCGGGTCAGGCCGTCGTCGCTGCCGGCGTCGATGGTGATGGTCCAGGAGAAGCCCTGGGCGGCGCCGACCGCGATCACCTGCGCGGCCTTGATGGTGTAGCCGCCGGTGCCGGCGGTGCGCAGCATGTCGTCCAGCTGCTTGGTGCGGCCGGACGCGGCGTCCGAGGAGGCCAGCTTCTGGCGAAGCTCGGTGTTCTCCCGGGTGATCTGGTCCAGGCGCTGCTGGTGGGTGCTGGCGTCGCGGATCGCGCGGATGTACCCGGCGACCGGGTCGACGGCGCCGGCCGCGGCGTTCTCGACCGGGCCGAGCACGGACGCGGCCGCCCGGCGCGGGGCGCCGAGCGGCGAGTCCTGGCCGCCCTTGATGTCGACGGTGATCAGGGCGAATGCGAGCGCGACCAGCAGGACCAGCAGTAGTCGACTCTGTCGGGTGTCCCTCACGGTGCTGGTGCCGCCCCTTCGTGCTGAGTGTCCATCTGCTGGCCCATCAGCTCTGTCTGTTGTTCAGTTGGAAAGTTGTCTAGCGACGCGGCTGGGCGTCGAGTACCTGCTGCAGTGCCTCGAACTCCTCGACGCACTTGCCCGCCCCCAGGGCCACCGAGTCGAGCGGGTTCTCGGCGATGTGCACCGGCATGCCGGTCTCCCGGCGCAGCCGCTCGTCCAGGCCGCGCAGCAGGGCGCCGCCGCCGGTGAGCACGATGCCGCGGTCCATCACGTCGCCGGCCAGCTCCGGCGGGCACTGGTCGAGGGTGGTCTTCACCGAGTCGATGATCGAGTTCACCGGCTCGTCGATGGCGGTGCGGACCTCGGCGGCGGAGATCACCACGGTCTTCGGCAGGCCGGAGACCAGGTCGCGGCCGCGGATCTCGGCGTGCTCGTCCTTCTCGCCCTCCAGGCCGAACGCGGAGCCGATCGACATCTTGATCTGCTCGGCACTGCGCTCGCCGAGCAGCAGGCTGTACTCCTTCTTGATGTGCTGGACGATCGCGTTGTCCAGCTCGTCACCGGCCACCCGCAGCGACTGGGCGGTGACGATGCCGCCGAGCGAGATCACCGCGACCTCGGTGGTGCCGCCGCCGATGTCGACGACCATGTTGCCGGTCGGTTCGTGCACCGGCAGGCCGGAGCCGATCGCGGCGGCCATCGGCTCCTCGATGATGTGCACCTGGCGGGCGCCGGCCAGCATGCTGGCCTCGACCACGGCACGGCGCTCGACACCGGTGATGCCGGAGGGGACGCACACCACGACCCGCGGGCGGGCCAGGTAGCGGCGGCGGTGGATCTTCAGGATGAAGTACCGCAGCATCCGCTCGGTGATCTCGAAGTCGGCGATCACGCCGTCCTTCAGCGGGCGGATCGCCACGATGTTGCCAGGGGTGCGACCGATCATCTGCTTGGCCTCGGCACCCACCGCGAGGATTCCTCCGGTGTTGGTGTTCACCGCGACCACCGACGGCTCGTTCAGCACGATGCCCTTGCCCCGGACGTACACCAGTGTGTTCGCGGTGCCGAGGTCGATCGCCAGGTCCCGGCCGAGGAACGACAGGTTGTTCGCCATGGGATGTCGAGTGCCTTCCCGAATGTGGATCAAGGGCGGGGGGAGAGCCGGCCGCCGGGGCCCGCAGGGCTGACGGCGGCTGAGCAGCCGCTCCGAGCCCGTGAGTTGGGGTCCATGGTAATCACGCCGGACGGTGCGAACGGCGGGCACGGAGTCCCGCCCATTCTCCGGGGACGGATCGGCTTCTCCTGGCATTGGGACGCCGTGTCGGAAGCTGGGGTTCCGTGATTTGAGGATTAACGCCCAGTTGGGCGAAGTGCCCCTGCCGAGGCAGGGGCACCGGGGCCGCACGGCCCTCCACAGTCCTCAGACGTGGGACGGGAAGAAGATCTTGATCTCCCGCTCGGCCGACTCCGGGGAGTCCGAGGCGTGGATCAGGTTCTCGCGGGTGATCGTCGCGTAGTCGCCGCGGATGGTGCCCGCGCCCGCCTGCAGCGGGTCGGTGGCACCGGCCAGCGCACGGATGCCCGGGATCACGTTCTCGCCCTCGACGATCAGCGCGATCGACGGGCCGGAGGTCATGAACTCCAGCAGCGGCTCGTAGAACGGGCGGCCGACGTGCTCGGCGTAGTGCTGCTCCAGGGTGCCGCGGTCGAAGGTGCGGAGCTCCATCGCGGCGAAGCGCCAGCCGGCCTTGCGCTCGATCCGGCTGATGATCTCGCCGGCCAGGCCGCGCTTCACGGCGTCGGGCTTGAGCAGGACGAGAGTGCGCTGGGACACGGGGCGGCTCCTCGGGTGTGGGTCGTGCGGTGTGTGCACCTGACATTACCCCGGCCGGGTGGCCGCCCCCGCGACCAGCCCGGTCAGGCGGCCGCCCCGGCGGCCGCCGCGCGCTGCGCCTTGAGCTCGTCGATCTTGCGGCCGTAGTGCACCGAGCACCACCACAGGCCGCCGAACACCACACCGAAGGCGAACATCGTCGGCAGCACCAAGCCGCTGGCCAGCACGCCGAGTTGCAGCGCCCAGCCGACCCAGACCGCGCCGGGCCGGGTGATCGCGCCGCACAGCAGCACGCACAGCAGGATGGCGACGCCGCTGACCGCCCAGATGGTGCCGGTGCCGACGTCGGTCAGCTTCATCGCGACCAGGCCGGCGAACATGATCAGCAGCGCCTCGCCGATCAGGGTGGAGGAGCACAGGGTGCGCATCGACCGCTACTTCCTTCCGAACAGCAGGCGCGCCTCGCCCACCGTGATGACGGAGCCGGTGACCAGGACGCCGGCGCCGCCGAGGTCCTCCTCCTCGGCGAGGGTGACCGCGGCGTCGATGGCGTCGTCCAGCCGGGGCTCGACCTGCACCCGGTCCTCGCCGAACACCTCGACGGCGAGGGCCGCGAGACGGTCGACGGGCATCGCGCGGTGGGTGGAGTTCTGGGTGATGACGACCTCGGCGAGGATCGGCTCGAAGACCTCCAGCAGGCCGGTGACGTCCTTGTCGCCGCTGGTGGCGATGACGCCGACCAGCTTGGTGAAGCCGAACGCCTCGCCGATCGCGGCGGCGGCGGCCTGCGCACCGTGCGGGTTGTGCGCGGCGTCCAGGATCACGGTGGGGCTGCGCCTGACGACCTCCAGCCGGCCCGGCGAGGAGACGCCGAACAGCGCCTGCCGGACCTTCTCCTCGTCCAGGTGCTCGGCGCCGCCCTGGCCGATGCCGAAGAACGCCTCCACCGCGGCGAGCGCCAGCGCGGCGTTCTGCGCCTGGTGGTCGCCGTGCAGCGGGATGAACACGTCCTGGTACTCGTGACCGCCGAGGCCGCGCAGGGTGACCAGCTGGCCGCCGACGGCGACCTCGCGGCGCAGCACGCCGAACTCCATGCCCTCGCGGGCCACGGTGGCGTCCACCTCGACGGCCCGGCGCAGGATCGTCTCGGCGGCGTCCAGCTTCTGCTGGGCGACCACGGCGAGCGCGCCCGGCTTGATGATCCCGGACTTCTCCACCGCGATCTTGCCGGTGGTGTCGCCGAGCTTGTCGGTGTGGTCCAGGCCGATCGGGGTGATCACCGCCACCTGGGCGTCGATCACGTTGGTGGCGTCCCAGGAGCCGCCCATGCCGACCTCGACGACCGCGACGTCCACCGGGGCGTCCGCGAAGGCCGCGTACGCCATGCCGGTCAGCACCTCGAAGAAGGACATCGCGACCGGTTGCGCCGCGTCCACCATCTGCACGTAGGGCTCGATGTCGCGGTAGGTCTCGACGAACTTCTCCGGGCTGATCGGCGCCCCGTCCAGGCTGATCCGCTCGGTGACGGACTCCACGTGCGGCGAGGTGTAGCGGCCGGTGCGCAGTTCGAAGACGCCCAGCAGCTGCTCGACCATCCGGGCGGTGGAGGTCTTGCCGTTGGTGCCGGTGATGTGGATGGACGGGTAGGAGCGCTGCGGCTGGCCGAGGATGTCCATCAGCGCCTCGATCCGGTCGAGCGAGGGCTCCAGCTTGTTCTCCGGCCAGCGGGTGGCCAGTTCGGCCTCGACGGCGCGCAGATCGGAGTCGGTGCCGCCGGCGTCGGCGGGACGGACGGTGTAGGGGTTGGGCTCGGCCTTGTCGCTCACCCCGCCAGTCTAAGGACTCCCGACGTCCGCCCCCGACGGCCACCCCGGTGGCCCGCGGACCGGCTCCGGACCTCTTGACACCGGAATTGGTCTACTCCACCGTGTGAGTCGCTCGTCCAGCTCCTTGGCTCCCCCGCACCGCACCCCCATCGACACTCCCCCACATGGAGATGGCATGCGTGCACCACATCGACACCCGCGCGGCGCACGGGCCCTGCTCGCCGGCTTGCTGGCGGCCGTACTGGCCCTGGTCGGCATGGTGCTGACCGGTACCGGGACGGCCACCGCCGCCGACGTGGACGTGATCCGGAACGGCGACTTCTCGGCCGGCGACCACATCACTCCGTGGGCCTGCGGCCCCACCGTCACCGCGGTGAACAACTCCGCCACCGGCTGGGACCTGCAGGGCACCCCGGCCGGGTCGGACTACGCCAACTGCAGCCAGCAGGTCACCGTGCTGCCCAACTCGACGTACACCCTGTCCGCGGTGGTCCAGGGCTCGTACGTGTTCCTGGGCGCCACCGGCACCGGCGGCACCGACCCGTCCACCTGGAGCTCCAACACCGGGTGGAACACGCTCAGCAGCACCTTCACCACGGGGGCCGGCACCACCTCGGTGCAGGTGTGGTTCCACGGGTGGTACGGCCAGCCGCCGTACCTGGTGGACAAGGTCTCGATGGTCGGCCCGGGCACCGGCTCGCCCAGCCCGTCCAGCTCCGGTCCGACCTCGGTGTCGCCGTCCCCGTCGACGTCCGCCTCTGCGTCGCCCTCACCCAGCAGTTCCTCCACCACTCCGCCGCCGCCCGGGCAGAAGCACAAGCTGACCGGCTACTGGCAGAACTTCTACAACGGCGCGACCCCGCAACGGATCAGTGACGTCCCCGCGGCGTACGACATCATCGCGGTGGCCTTCGCGGACGCCACCAGCACCCAGGGCGCGATCAGTTTCACCCTGGACCCGACGCTGTCCTCGAAGCTGAACGGCTACACCGACGCCCAGTTCAAGGCCGACATCGCGGCCAAGCGCGCGGCCGGCAAGAAGGTCATCATCTCGGTCGGCGGGCAGAACGGCACTGTCTCGGTGGCGAGTTCGGCCGCGGCGGCCAACTTCGCCAACTCCGCGTACAGCCTGATCCAGACGTACGGCTTCGACGGGATCGACATCGACCTGGAGAACGGGGTCAACTCCACCTACATGGCACAGGCGTTGCACACCCTGGCGGCAAAGGTCGGGTCCGGGTTCGTGCTCACCATGGCTCCGCAGACCATCGACATGCAGTCCACCGGCACCGAGTACTTCAAGCTGGCGCTGGCCACCAAGGACGTCCTGACCATCGTCAACATGCAGTACTACAACTCCGGTGCGATGCTCGGCTGCGACGGCGGCGTGTATTCGCAGGGCACCGAGAACTTCCTCACCGGCCTGGCCTGCATCCAGCTGCAGGGCGGCCTCGACCCGAGCCAGGTCGGCCTCGGGGTGCCCGCCTCCACCAGCGCGGCGGGTGGCGGCTACACCAGCCCGGCGACCGTGAACGCGGCGCTGGACTGCCTGGCCGCGGGAACCAACTGCGGTTCCTTCAAACCCGCGAAGACCTGGCCGGGCATCGGCGGCGCGATGACCTGGTCCACCAACTGGGACGCCCTCGCGGGCGGCGGCATCGCCGGCACCGTCGGCTCCCACCTGCACGCCATGCCGTAGCGGCAGCACGGCAGCGGGCCCGGCGGGGGAAGTTCCCCGCCGGGCCCGGCAGTGACGATCCGTCAAGTGGTGACGCGGGGTGTGGGCAGTCGCGCGGCGTGCCGGCGGCGCAGTTCGGTGGCGATCTCCTCGGCCTCGCCGTCCGGCAGCAGCGGCAGCATCATCGCCACCGCCTGGAGCAGGCCGCCCAGCAGGTAGGTGGTGTCGGGCGTACCGGCCACCAGGGCGCGGACCGCGGCGACGTCCCCGTCGGCGACGGCCTCCAGCAGCAGCGCCGCGCCGGCCGTCTCCTCGTCCACCGCGACCTCGCAAGTGCCGTACGGGGCGCGCCGGGCCAGGCCGCGCAGCACCCGGTCGGCGACCTCGGGCGCGTACGCCTTGCGGACCGCCTCGGCGGCGATCCACACCAGCAGGGTGGTCGCCTCGCGCTCGGCGTTCTCGGCGAGCAGCAGGTCGAGTTCGGTGTCGAAGGCGAGCTGGTTTCCGTGCTGGAATGCCAACAGGAGGGTTGCCGCCCGGGCCTTGGCCGCCTCCACCTCCGCCATCGGAAGTTCGTCGGCCAACTCCCTGGTCGCCACCATGCGTATGCCCTCCGTTCGATGCCCCGCCCGAATGGGAACTTCCGCCCCACCGTACACATTCGATGTGCGAAGTTCGCTGAACGCGCGGGGGGCGGCAACCCGATGTATTCCCTTTGGCGCAGTGCGTCAATTGCCGGGAATACAGGACGAATAGCCGCAGCGAAACCGTTACCGCGACGCGCGGCCAAGGGAATTGACAGACCGCCGGCCCCAACTCGGGAAAGGCGAAGGGCCGCCGCCCCCGCAGTGCGGGAGCAGCGGCCCTTCCTGACGCGCGGTCAGCCCTGCGGCAGCGCCGCGAGCTGGGCAGTGATCCGGGCGATGTCGGCCTCGGCGGTCTCCAGCCGGAGCCGGATCTTGGCGACCACGTCGTCCGGCGCCTTGGCCAGGAAGGCCTCGTTGCCGAGCTTGCCGGTGGTCTGCGCCTTCTCCTTCTCGGCCGCCGCCAAGTCCTTCTGCAAGCGCTTGCGTTCGGCCGCCACGTCGATGGTGCCGGACAGGTCGAGCGAGACGGTGGTGCCGGCCACCGGCAGCGAGGCGGTGGCGTGGAAGCCCTCCTCCGGCGCCGTCAGCCGCAGCAGCGAGCGGATCGCCGCCTCGTGCACCTCCAGCCGGTGCCCGGCCAGCTCCAGCTGCGCCGGGACCTTCTGGGTGTCGCGCAGGCCCTGGTCGTTGCGGAACCGGCGGACCTCGGTGACCAGTTGCTGCAGCTGCGCGATCTCCGACTCGGCGTCGGTGTCGCGGTAGCCGGAGTCCTTCGGCCACTCGGCGACGACGACCGACTCGGCGCCGGTCAGCGCCGTCCACAGCGCGTCGGTGACGAACGGGACGATCGGGTGCAGCAGACGCAGCGTCACGTCCAGCACCTCGCCGAGGACACGGCGGGCGTGGTCGGCCTGCGCGCCGCCCTTGTTGAGGGTGGTCTTGGACAGCTCGACGTACCAGTCGAAGACCTCGTCCCAGGCGAAGTGGAACAGCGTGTCCGAGACCTTCGCGAACTCGAAGTCCTCGTACAGCGCGTCCACTTCGGCCACGGTGGCGTTCAGCCGGGACAGGATCCAGCGGTCCGCCGCGGTGAGCTCCTCCGTCGCGGGGAGCGGGCCCTGGACGGTGGCGCCGTTCATCAGCGCGAAGCGGGTGGCGTTCCAGATCTTGTTGCAGAAGTTCCGGGAGCCCTTGACCCAGTCCTCGCCGATCGGCACGTCGGCGCCGGGGTTGGCACCGCGGGCCAGCGTGAAGCGGACGGCGTCGGCGCCGTAGGCGTCCATCCAGTCCAGCGGGTCGACGGCGGTGCCGGACGACTTCGACATCTTCTTGCCGAACTCGTCGCGGACCAGGCCGGTCAGCGCGACCGTCTTGAACGGGATCTCGCCGTCCATCGCGTACAGGCCGAACATCATCATCCGGGCGACCCAGAAGAAGATGATGTCGTGGCCGGTCACCAGGACGTCGGTCGGGTAGAACTTCTCCAGGTCGGCGGTCTTCTCCGGCCAGCCGAGGGTGGAGAACGGCCACAGGCCGGAGGAGAACCAGGTGTCCAGGACGTCCGGGTCCTGCTCCCAGCCCTCGCCGGTGGGCGGCTGCTCGTCCGGTCCGACGCAGACGACCTCGCCGTTCGGGCCGTACCAGACCGGGATCCGGTGGCCCCACCAGAGCTGGCGCGAGATGCACCAGTCGTACATGTTGTCGACCCAGTCGAAGTAGCGGCGCTCCAGCTCCTTCGGGTGGATCTCGACCTTGCCGTCGCGGACGGCGTCACCGGCGGCCTTGGCCAGCGGCTCGACCTTGACCCACCACTGCAGCGACAGCCGCGGCTCGACCACGGTGTGGCAGCGCGAGCAGTGGCCCACGGCGTGCTCGTAGGGGCGCTTCTCGGCGACGATGCGCCCCTGCTCGCGCAGCGCGCCGACCACGGCGGAGCGGGCCTCCAGCCGGTCCAGGCCGAGGAACGGGCCGTGCACGGTGAGCACACCGCGCTCGTCCATCACGGTCAGGTTCGGCAGGTTGTGGCGCTGGCCGATGGCGAAGTCGTTCGGGTCGTGCGCCGGGGTCACCTTCACGGCGCCGGTGCCGAACTCCGGGTCGACGTGCTCGTCGGCGACGACCGGGATCTCACGGTCCGTCAGCGGCAGCTTGATGGTCCGGCCGACCAGGTGCGCGTAGCGCTCGTCGGACGGGTGGACGGCCACCGCGGTGTCGCCGAGCAGGGTCTCGGCGCGCGTGGTGGCGACCACGATCGAGTCCTCGCCGTCGCCGTAGCGGATCGAGACCAGCTCGCCCGGGAGGTCCTTGTGGTCCACCTCGACGTCGGACAGCGCGGTCAGGCAGCGCGGGCACCAGTTGATGATGCGCTCGGCGCGGTAGATCAGGCCGTCGTCGAAGAGCTTCTTGAAGATGGTCTGGACGGCCTGCGACAGGCCCTCGTCCATGGTGAAGCGCTCGCGCGACCAGTCCACGCCGTCGCCGAGGCGGCGCATCTGGCCGAGGATCCGGCCGCCGTAGTTCTCCTTCCACTCCCAGACCTTCTCGACGAAGGCCTCACGGCCCAGGTCGTGCCGGGACAGGCCGGACTCGGCGAGCTGCTGCTCCACCCGGTTCTGGGTGGCGATGCCCGCGTGGTCCATGCCCGGGAGCCAGAGCGCCTCGAAGCCCAGCATCCGCTTGCGGCGGGTCAGCGCGTCCATCAGCGTGTGCTGGAACGCGTGGCCCAGGTGCAGCGCACCGGTGACGTTCGGCGGCGGGATGACGATGGTGTACGCGGGCTTGTCGCTCTTCGCGTCGGCGGTGAAATAGCCACGCTCTACCCAGCGCTCGTACAGCTCGCCCTCTACCTCGGCCGGGGCGTAGGTCGTCGGGAGGGTGGCTGCTTCGTCCCCGGGCTTGCTCGCGGGGCGCTGGTTCGTCGTGTCGGTCACGACGCACAGTTTACGGAAGACCCGACCACAGTTGTGACCGACAGTGCGCCGACCGCTCGGCGCGGTGGGGGGGCCGTACGGTAGCGTGCCCGCATAGTCGATCGGACGGGGCCGCGCAAACAGAGGCGGCGGGGGAGAAAAGACATATGTACGGCCAGGGCCAGGGACCGCAGCAGTATCCGCAGGGGCAGCCGCAGCAGCCGTACGGCGCTCCCCCGCCGCAGCCCGGCTACGGTGCGCCGCAGCAGCCGCCGGCCTACGGCGCCCCCCAGCCGCCGGCTTACGGCGCCCCGCAGCAGCCCGCGTACGGCGCTCCGCAGCCGTCGGGCTACGGCACCCCGCCGCCCGCCGGGCAGCCGGGGTACGGCTACCCGCAGCAGGCGCCGCCGCCCCAGCAGCAGTGGGGCGGCATGCCCCAGCAGCCGGGCCAGCCCGGCCAGCCCGGCTACGGCGGCTTCCCGCCGCCGCCCGCCCCGTCCAAGGGCAAGGGCGGGATCATCGCCGTGGTGGTGGTCCTGGTGCTGGCCATCGGCGGCGGCCTCGCCTACTGGGGGCTGAGCGGCACCAAGGGCTCGGACACCGAGGGCAAGTACAAGCTGTCCGCGCCGGAGAGCGCGGCCGGCTACACCAAGAAGAACGCCGACGAGAAGGGCGGGCTGAAGGGCCTGGACGGCGTCGGCACCTTCGAGGGCTCGCTCGCCGCGACCTACCAGAAGACCGCCACCGACGTGGCCAGCCTCAGCGGCTCCTGGGGCAAGGTCCCGGACCCGGCCAAGGCGCTCGACGTGCTCACCAAGAAGATCAACGAGGGCGACGGCAGCGACGCCTCCGCGGGCAAGCTGGTCTGGAAGCAGGAGCTGGCGGACGTCGACGCCAGCGACCCGACGGACCCGGGCGCCAAGCTCCGCTGCGGCGTGGGCACTTCGGACACCGGCACCGGCAAGGCTTCGATGGGCATCCCGATGTGCATGTTCGCCAGCCACTCCACCATCGGCGTGGTCGCGTTCGTCTCCATGGACCCCTCCGGCAAGGCCATCAGCACCACCGAGGCCGCGACCCGCGCCCGCCAGCTCCGCGACGCCGCGACCGTCACCAAGTAACCACCGCAGTACCGCACTTCACGCTCGAACGGAGTATCGCCCCGTGTCCGACAACCAGTTCGGCCCGCCGCAGCCCGGCTTCGGACCCCCGCCCGTCCAGGACGCGATACCCCCGCAGGGCGCGCCTGCGGCGCCCCAGGGCGGCTACGGCCAGCCGGCCGCGCCGCAGCAGGCCTGGGGCGGCGGCGCGGTGCCGCCGCAGGCGTTCCCGCCCGGCACCCCCGGCGGCTACCCGCCCGGGTATCCGGTGGCGCCGAAGAAGTCCCGCAAGGGCCTGTGGATCGGCCTGTCCGTGGTGGCCGCGGTGGTTCTCGGCGGCGCGACCACGCTCGGTTACCTGATCGTCCACACCGCGGCGGACACCGGCAAGAACAACGTCGTCCTGCCGCAGTCCTTCCACGACATGACCAACGACCCGGACGACGCGGACGCCAAGAACCTGGCCACCTCCCTGCAGAGCGGCCTGCAGTCGGAGAAGGACTCCTTCACCGACCCGCAGCCGGTCAGCGCCATCTACCGCTCCTCGGACCAGGAGAAGATGCTGCTGGTGTCCGGCCTGACCGGCCACGTGCTGCTCCCGTCCAAGCAGGTCGACGTGCTGTACAGCAGCCTCCCGTCCGGCGGCGCCACCAACCGCAGCGACGTCGACGCGGGCCCGCTCGGCGGCCGGATGTCCTGCGGCGACCTGGAGTTGAGCGGTCAGCACGGCGGCATCTGCGTCTGGGCCGACAGCTCGTCCGTGGTGATGGTCATAGAACTCGACATCTCCGCCGAGGACGGCATCACCAAGGAGAAGGTCATCGCCGACACCCAGGAGCTGCGCAAGCTCGCCGAGGTCCCCAAGTAGCCTCCGCCGCACGGGACATGAAAGGGGCCCCGCACCGTTCACCGGTGCGGGGCCCCTTCGCTGCGGCCGGGTTGACGCCTGGTCAGGCGCTCTTGTCCCGGCGCTCGCGCTTGATCATGTCGCGCGGGACCAGGGTCGGGATGGCGTGCTTGGAGACCACGTCCCCGGTGACGACCACCCGGGCGACGTCCTGACGGGACGGCACCTCGTACATCACGGACATCAGCACCTCCTCCATGATGGCCCGCAGACCGCGCGCGCCGGTGCCCCGCAGGATCGCCTGGTCGGCGATGGCCTCCAGTGCGTCCCGGGTGAACTCCAGCTCCACGCCGTCCAGTTCGAACAGCTTGCGGTACTGCTTCACCAGCGCGTTCTTCGGCTCGGTGAGGATCTGCAGCAGCGCCTCGCGGTCCAGGTTGTGCACGCTGGTGATGACGGGCAGACGGCCGATGAACTCCGGGATCATCCCGAACTTCACCAGGTCCTCCGGCATCACCTGACGGAAGTGGTCCGAGGCGTCCAGCTCACGCTTGGAGCGGATGGTGGCGCCGAAGCCGATGCCCTTGGCACCCGCCCGGCCCTCGATGATCCGCTCCAGGCCGGCGAACGCGCCACCCACGATGAACAGCACGTTGGTGGTGTCGATCTGGATGAACTCCTGGTGCGGGTGCTTGCGCCCGCCCTGCGGCGGCACCGAGGCGGTGGTGCCCTCCAGGATCTTCAGCAGCGCCTGCTGCACACCCTCGCCGGAGACATCGCGGGTGATCGACGGGTTCTCGCTCTTGCGGGCGACCTTGTCGATCTCGTCGATGTAGATGATCCCGGTCTCGGCCTTCTTGACGTCGTAGTCGGCCGCCTGAATCAGCTTCAGCAGGATGTTCTCGACGTCCTCGCCGACGTAGCCGGCCTCGGTCAGCGCCGTGGCGTCCGCGATCGCGAACGGCACGTTCAGCATGCGGGCCAGGGTCTGCGCGAGCAGCGTCTTGCCGGAGCCGGTCGGGCCCAGCAGCAGGATGTTCGACTTGGCCAGCTCGATCGCGTCGTCCCGGCCGGAGCCGGAACGACCGGCCTCGCCCGCCTGGACGCGCTTGTAGTGGTTGTAGACCGCGACCGACAGCGCCTTCTTGGCGAGGTCCTGACCGACCACGTACTGGTCCAGGAACTCGTAGATCTCGCGGGGCTTCGGGAGTTCCTCGAAGCGCACCTCGGAGCTCTCGGCGAGCTCCTCCTCGATGATCTCGTTGCAGAGGTCGATGCACTCGTCGCAGATGTACACGCCTGGCCCGGCGATCAGCTTCTTCACCTGCTTCTGCGACTTGCCGCAGAACGAGCACTTGAGCAGGTCGCCACCGTCTCCGATGCGTGCCACGAGGTGCTTCCCCTTCGCCAGGGGCCCCGCGGGGGTCGGGGCCTGGTGCTGTGAGACCGGCTGCGTCGGCGGTCGGTCTGGTATCCGACGGTACTCTGCCGAGCCGTTGTTTCCGTCGACTTCGGCCGCTCTGCCCTACGCCCTGGGCGAATTGATACCGAACAGATGCCGTCGCGGGTGCATGACCCGACAGCCATTGTGCCGGGGCCGTGGCCCCGACCGGAACGCCCCGGGGCGGGGCGTACGTCACGTACGCGCCGCCCCGGGGCGAGGGTTCAGTCGGTGTACGAGTTCTTCCGGGTCGAGACGATCTGGTCGACCAGGCCGTACTCCAGCGCCTCTTCGGCGGTCAGGATCTTGTCGCGCTCGATGTCCTCGCGGACCTGCTCGACCTCCTTGTTGGAGTGCTTGGCCAGCATGGTCTCCAGCTGCTCGCGCATCCGGAAGATCTCCTTGGCCTGGATCTCCAGGTCCGACACCTGACCGCGGCCGGTCTCGGTGTACGGCTGGTGGATCAGCACCCGGGCGTTCGGCAGCGCCATCCGCTTGCCGGGGGTGCCCGCGGCCAGGATGACCGCGGCGGCCGAGGCGGCCTGGCCCATGCAGACCGTCTGGATGTCCGGCTTCACGAACTGCATGGTGTCGTAGATCGCCGTCAGCGCGGTGAACGAGCCGCCCGGGGAGTTGATGTAGATCGAGATGTCGCGATCCGGGTCCATCGACTCCAGGCAGATCAGCTGCGCCATGATGTCGTTCGCGGAGACGTCGTCCACCTGCGAGCCGAGGAAGATGATGCGCTCCTCGAACAGCTTGGCGTACGGGTCGTACTCGCGAACGCCCTGCGAGGTGCGCTCGACGAACCGCGGGACGATGTAGCGGCCCTCGGCCCGCATGTCCTCCAGGCGGGCCTTGGCACCGGACAGGCTGGGGATGTTCATGTTCTGTGGTCCTCCGAAGCGTGCGGTCTGGATTCCGAAACCGGTCAGCCGGCCAGGCCGGCGCCGGTGCCGCCGCCGCCCGGGACGTCCGCGGCGCTGTGCATGATGTCGTCGATCAGGCCGTACGCCTTGGCCTCCTCCGGGGTGAACCAGCGGTCGCGGTCGGAGTCCGCGGTGACCTGCTCGAAGGTCTGCCCACTGTGGTGGGCGATCATCTCCGACATCCGCTTCTTGGTGCGCAGCAGCTGCTCCGCCTGGATCCGGATGTCGGTGGCGGAGCCGCCGAGGCCCGCGGAGGGCTGGTGCATCAGGATGTTGGCGTTCGGCAGCGAGAAGCGCTTGCCCGGGGTGCCCGCGGTCAGCAGGAACTGACCCATCGACGCGGCCATGCCCATGGCGATGGTCACGACGTCGTTCTTGATGTACTGCATGGTGTCGTAGATCGCCATGCCGGCCGAGATCGAGCCACCCGGGGAGTTGATGTAGAGAAAGATGTCCTTCTCGGGGTCCGCCGCGAGCAGCAGGAGCTGGGCGGTGATCTTGTTGGCGATGTCGTCGTCGACCTGCTGGCCGAGGAAGATGATGCGCTCGTTGAGCAGCCGGTTGTAGACCTGATCGCCCAGGCCGCCGCCCACGTCGCCGCCGGCGGCGTGCGGTGCCATCAGGCCAGGCATCTGCATCTGCGGGAACGTCACTTAGCCACCTGCTCAGTCGATCTGCGTGTGTGTCGCTGTCCACCGACCCTAACGCGCAGGCCCGGCCGCTGAATCCCCCACGCAGAACTGTTCGCTGTGAGCGCAGGGTAACTGGGCCCAACGCGAACGGGCCCGGGCACCATGCGGTGCCCGGGCCCGTCCCGGTGCTGCGGTCCGCCGGATTCCCGGCGGTTACGAGGCTCAGGCCTCGGTGGTCTCCTCGGCGGCGGCCTCGGTGACAACCTCTTCCTCATCGTCCTCGAAGGAGACGACCTCACCGTTGGTGTCGGTGACCTTGGCGGCCTCGACAACCAGGGCCAGCGCCTTGCCGCGGGCGACCTCGCCGACCAGGAGCTGGACCTGGCCGCCCTGGACGACCTGCTGGGCGAACTGGTCCGGGGTCAGGCCGGAGCCGGCGGCGCGACGGATGAGGTGCTCGGTGAGCTCCTCCTGGTTGACGCCCAGCTCCTCGTTCTTGACGATCTGGTCCAGCACGAACTGGGTCTTGATGCCCTTCTTCGCCTGGTCCTCGGTCTCCTTGTCGAAGTCCTCGCGGGACTTGTCCTGGGAGGCCAGGTAGGTGTCGAGGGTCATGCCCATCGGCTCCAGCTGGTGGTGCTCCAGGTTGTGCTTGCGGGTGCCGATCTCGTCCGCGAGCAGCTTCTCCGGGTAGTCCATCTCGACCCGGGTGAGCAGCTCGTCGAGGACCTTCTCCTGGGCCTGGGTGGCCTGGTCGAACTCCTTCATCCGCTCGAGGCGCTTGCGGGAGTCCCCGCGCAGCTCCTCCAGGGTGTCGAACTCGCTCGCCAGCTGCGCGAACTCGTCGTCCAGCTCCGGGAGTTCCTTCTCCTGGACGGTGGTCACGGTGACAGTGACCTCGGAGTCCTTGCCGATCTGGGTGCCACCCTTGAGGGTGGTGGTGAAGGTCTTGGCCTCACCGGCGGACAGGCCGACGACGGCCTCGTCGATGCCGTCCAGCAGGCGGCCGGAGCCGATCTCGTAGCTCACGCCGGTGGCGGTGCCGTCCTCCGGCACCTCACCGTCGACCTTGGCCTCCAGGTCGATGACCACGACGTCGCCCTCGGCGGCGGCGCGCTCGACATCCTTCACGGAGCTGAAGCGCTCGCGCAGCTGCTGCAGCGACTTCTCGATGTCCTCGTCGGTGACCTCGACCGGGTCCACCACGACGGCGATCTCGGCGAAGTCCGGCAGGGCGACCTCGGGACGGACGTCGACCTCGGCGGTGAACTTCAGGTCACCGCCGTCGGCCAGGTTCTCGACACCGGCGATGTCGGTGATGTCCGGCTGGCCCAGCACATCGATCTGGCCCTCGTCGACGGCCTGCGTGTAGAAGCGCGGAAGCGCGTCGTTGACGGCCTCCTCCAGCACCGCGCCACGGCCGAAGCGCTGGTCGATGACCCGGTTCGGGATCTTGCCCTTGCGGAAGCCCGGGACGGTGACCTGCTGGTTGATCTTCTTGTACGCCGCGTCGAGGCTGGGCTTGAGCTCCTCGAAGGGCACCTCGACGGTGAGTCGAACCCGGGTCGGGTTCAGAGTCTCGACGGCGCTCTTCACGGTGGGGTCTCCTAGGGGGGCTTGCGGTCAGGGCGATAGGCGGTTGGGGCTGCAATGCTGTCCGTACTACCGCCAGCGGTCCATCCTACCGGTACCACGAAAGTGACTGCGCCCGGCACCGGGTGCACGGCGGAGCGGGGCCGGGGCGGCCGCGCCCCACAACGACAACAGGGCCCCGCCCACGGACGAGACCCTGCCGCACGGTCGGGGTGACCGGATTCGAACCGACGGCCTTCCGCTCCCAAAGCGGACGCGCTACCAACCTGCGCCACACCCCGTGGTGCCGAGCAGAAGAGTACACGTCGGGCCGCCTCCGACCGGGGCGATATTCGCGAGCCGACAGCGCGGAAGGAGTGTGCAATCCACCGGCTCGACCAGGTACCCTGATCCAGTCCTCGCCACCGCGACGCGGTGCGGGTACGCCTTTGCGGGTGTAGCTCAATGGTAGAGCCCCAGTCTTCCAAACTGGTCACGCGAGTTCGATTCTCGTCACCCGCTCCACAAGGCCAACGGCCCCGACTGCCAACGCAGTCGGGGCCGTTGCCGTTGGTCGGCCGCGCCGCGTGGCCGGGGGGCCTTCGCCCGCGCAAGGGCGCCGGAAAGCCCGAAGGCCCCGCGCAGCGGACTGCGCGGGGCCTTCGAGGGGTGAGGCGTGGATCAGACGTTGACGCCGTGGGCCGCCAGGTAGGCGACGGGGTCGATGTCGGAGCCGTAGTCCGGGGTGGTGCGGATCTCGAAGTGCAGGTGCGGGCCGGTCACGTTGCCGGTGGCGCCGGAGAGACCGATCTGCTGACCCGCCGTCACGGACTGGCCGGCCGAGACGGAGATCGAGGACAGGTGGGCGTACTGGGCGTACTTGCCGTCGGCCAGCTTGATGACGACCTGGTTGCCGTAGGCACCGCCGTTGCCGGCGGAGACCACGGTGCCGTTGGCGATGGCCTTGAGGCTGGTGCCGGTGGCGACCGGGAAGTCGATGCCGGTGTGGTAGCCGGAGGACCAGTTGGAGCCGGCGACCTTGTAACCGGTGGTGACCTTGCCCGGCGCCGGGGCGACGTAGGTGGAGCTGTTGCTCGCGGCAGCCGGAACGGCGGCCGGGGAAGCGGTGGTGGCCGTGGTGGCGACCGGGGGCGCCGCCTGCGGGGCCGGGGCCACGGGCTGGGCCTTGACGGTGCCGGTGGTGGCCGGCTTCGCGGTGTCGGCCTTCTTGACGGCGACCTTCGGCGCGGTGGCGGTGTCCGTGGAGGTGGACTTGGCGGCCGGGGCCTGCGCGGGGGCGGCGGCCTGGCCGTTGATGGCCAGCTTCTGGCCCGGGAAGATCAGGTCGGGGTTGCCACCGACCACGGAGCGGTTGTCCTGGTACAGCTTCTGCCAGCCACCGTCGACGTGCTGCGCGGCGGCGATCTTGGACAGGGTGTCGCCGGAGGCGACCCGGTAGCTGTGCGGGGCGGCGGCCTGGTCGGCGACGGGGGTGGCGTCCACCGAGACCGTGGACGGGTGGCTGCCGGCCTGCTCGGTGGCGGTGTGCGCGGAGGCGGCGGTGACCGGGAGGCCGATCGCGGCGCCGGCCACACCGGTGGCGATGGCGATCCGGGCGATGGTGGCCAGGCTCGGCTTGCGGTGCTTGCCCTGAGCGGACATGAAGGCGTTCCTCTCCGACGCCTGCGAGGTGAGCTGTCGGGTTCGGGCGAGAGTTGCCCGGCCGCAGGGACTGCGGCTTCACCCCGAGCCGTTCCCGGTGGTTTCCGGGCCCGGCGACTTACCTGTGGTTCCCCCGCTCCTGCCGTGGCGTGGTATCTGGTCGGCACCGGACGACGGCAGGACTAGGCGTTCCGTCCGGTGGCCCGCCCGGTCACTGGCCGGGCTGCGGAGGAAGCAAATCCCACGGCCCGTGAGGCTGGCAAACGCCGATCGGCCCCGCTCCCTGGGTCGGGAAGGGGCTGACGATCCACCAGGTCACGCTGTGCCGACACCACGCTGCGGTGCGCGTACGCGATCATGACAGTGCGCGTACGAACCCCGCACGGTGGGCGACTTCGGCCACCGTGCGCGTTCGGGCGCGGACCTGGCGTGACGTCGCGGGTGAGCCTGGTCACCGTGGGCAGGCCGAATGGACGGCGCGGGGGTGTCTCCCGCCCGTCGTGGCGTGCCGCCGGGGAGCCGACAGGCCGTCAGCCCGCGATCGACGCGATGGCCTTGGAGACCGAGGTGAGGAACTGCTGGATCGGGCCGGCCATGGTCGACTGGCTCAGCATGAAGCCGAACAGGGCGGCGACGATGGCGTGCCCGGTCTTCAGCTGCTTGTTGCGAATGAAGATCGCGACGATGATGCCGAACAGGACAAGCGCGGAGACGGAGAAGGCCACCAGGACTCACTTCCTCGATTCGTGGCGGGGGTTCGGTGGAAGCCGGCGTTGGCTCCCAGGCGGAAACCGGCCCCTGCCCCCCGTGTCCCCACCACTCCATCCGGACTCAGTGTGGTCGCTCGTGCTGAGTGCGTAAAGGACTTGCCCGGTCGCTCGGTGCCCGAACCCGCCTGGCAGGACTGATTTTCGCCGACCGCGACGATAGCGGACGGGTTCTGACACCCCGTCGGCGGGCGGTGGTCCGTGCTGGCCTGCGCGGCAAACCGGCAGGCAGATCCAGCATCGCCGCCCGGCTCGGGCCGCGAACCGGAATTGGCCGAAGATCAACGTCCGGGTTTGACACTCCGTGGACACTCCGCGCTCACCGCGTCTGCACCGGACGGAAGTTCAGCGGCGCCAGACCAGCAGCACCGCGCGGTCGTCGTTGACGTGCTTGGCGACGGTGTCGATCAGCCGGACCGCGGAGCCGGGCCGGATCGACCCCGGGGCGGTGGCGACCAGCCGGTCGGCCTCGCCCATCAGCCGGTCCATGCCCTCGGCGAGGTCGCGGCCGGGGATCTCCACCATGCCGTCGGTGCACAGCATCAGGACGTCGCCGGGGCCGAGGGTGCCGCGCACCCCCTCGAACTTGGCCTCGTCGTAGACCCCGAGCAGCGGGCCCTCGGCCTCCTTGACCTCCCAGTACCCGGCGCCCGCGAGACGGTGCATGCCGGGCAGGTGCCCCGCGGAGAGCAGTTCGTACTCGCCGGTGTCCAGGTCGACCACCAGATGGACGGCGGTGGCGAAGCCCTCCGCCCAGTCCTGCCGCAGCAGGTAGCCGTTGGCGGCGGGCAGGAAGTCGTGGGCGGGCAGCGAGCCGAGCAGGCCGCCGAAGGCGCCGGAGAGCAGCAGGGCGCGGCTGCCGGCGTCCATGCCCTTGCCGGAGACGTCGGCGAGGACGGCTTCCAGCATCCGTCCGCCGGGGCCGGTGCGGGCGGCGACCATGAAGTCGCCGGAGAAGGACTGGCCGCCGGCCGGGCGCAGCGCGGTGTCGGTGTGCCAGCCGTCGGGCAGTTCCGGGACCCGGCCCTGGATCCGGATCCGCTCGCGCAGGTCGAACAGCATGGTGGAGCCGCCGCGCCAGGGCACGCCGATCCGGCGGCGGAACTGGGCGACCAGCAGTCCGGCGACGCCGACCGCGCCGACCACCAGCGCGGAGCCGGGGGTGACGCCGTGGGTGTAGGTCTCCGGCTGCGCGCTGGCGACGCGTTCGCCGGTGTGCACCAGGGATTCGGTGATCAGTCCGGCGGCGGCGACGGCGTACAGCAGCACCAGGGTGCCGGGGCGCAGCAGCAGCGCGCCGGCCAGCACGGGCAGCACCAGGGCGGTGGGCGGGGCCCAGTCGGGAAGCAGGATGTTCAGCAGGACCAGGACGGGCACGGCGAGGGCGAGGGCGGCGAACGCCCACCAGTCGGCGCCGTCGCCGCGGAAGTAGTCGACTCCGGTGCGGCGCACCCTGCGCCTGGCCCGGTACAGCGCAGCGCGCAGCCGGGCCGTCACGGGCTCGCGGGACGGTCCGCCGTCCCGGCCCGTCGCTCTGGGGCGCGCTCTGCCGACCATGGGGACCGACTGTATCCACCGCCGGTGCGCGCGTCGACGGCCCGGTGGCACCGAGTGCAACGGGAGGGGCACGCTCCGGTGGGTTTCGGCCGCCCGGGAGGCCGGCTACGGCATGGGCGTGACAAATCGGTCGCACGGTTCCGGATCGGGTGGTAGGCAGGGGCTCATGACGATTCGACACCCCGATCTGACCATCCGGCCGTTGCGCGCCGAGGAGTGGGAGACCTGGTACGGCACCCTTGACGTGGCCTTCGGCGGCGGCGGGGAGGCTCCCGCCGAACGCGCGCTGTGGCACGAGTTGACCGAGGTGGAGCGTTCGCTGGCGATCTGTGAGGGCGAGCGCATCGTCGGCGGCTGCTCGGCGTTCAGCTTCCGGCTGGTCGTGCCGGGCGGAGCGGTGGTCCCGGCGGCGGGCGTGACGATGGTGGGCGTGCTGCCCACCCATCGGCGCCGGGGCGCGCTGACCGCCATGATGCGCCGTCAGCTGGCCGACGTACATGCGGCCGGGGAGGCGCTGGCGGTGCTGACGGCGTCCGAGCCGGTGATCTACGGGCGGTTCGGCTACGGGCAGGGCACCCGCAAGGCGGTCATATCGATGATCCGCGGCCGGGTGAAGGTGCACACGCCGGAGCGCCGCGGCGAGCTGGTGCTGCGGCTGGCCGATCCGGGGGCCGAACTGGCCCGCTGCGAGGAGCTGTACGACCGTCTGGCCACTCGCCGCCCGGGCACCCTGGTGCGGCAGCCGGGCTGGGACAAGCTGCCGGTGCTGGACGCGCCGGAGTCCCGCAGCGGCTTCTCCCCGCTGCAGTCGGTGGTGGCGGAGGATCCGGAGACCGGTGAGCTGCTCGGCTACGCCCGGTACGCGGTGAAGGACGACTGGAACGATCGTGGCGCGGCCGGCGTGGTCCGGGTCCGCGCGGTGCAGGCGGAGCAGCCCTGGGTGTACGCCCGGCTGTGGGAGTTCCTGCTGGACCTCGACCTCACCGAGCGGGTGGAGGCGTTCAACCTGCCGGCGGACGACCCGCTGATGCACCTGGTGTCGGACTACCGGCACCTGATGCCCCGCCTGGTGGACGCCATGTTCGTGCGGCTGGTGGACCTGCCGAAGGCGCTTGAGGCGCGCGGCTGGGCGCAGCCGGTGGACGCGGTGCTGGAGGTCACCGACGCGTTCTGCCCGTGGAACGCGGGCCGTTGGCGGCTGACGGCCGTACCGGGCAAGCCGGCCTCCTGCGTGCCGACGGACGAGCCGGCCGATCTGGAGCTGGACGTCCGCGAGTTGGGCTCGGTCTACCTGGGCGGCACCTCGCTGACGGCGCTGGCCGCGGCGGGGCTGGTGCGGGAGCTGCGGACGGGTGCGCTGGAGCAGGTGTCGGCGGCGTTCCGCTCGGGGCTGGAGCCCTGGCTGCCGCACGGCTTCTGACCGTGCGGGAAAGAGCGAACGCGCCCGCCCGGGACAACTCCCGGGCGGGCGCGGTGCGTTGGGTCCGGCTCAGCCCTGCGGGTGGTGGGCCGGGACGGGCGGCAGCTCACCGGTGGTCTCGTACTCGGAGAGCATCTGGATCCGGCGGGTGTGCCGGGGCTCGCCGCTGTACGGGGTGTTGAGGAAGATCTCGACGAACTTGGTGGCCTCGTCCACGGTGTGCATCCGGCCGCCGACCGAGATCACGTTGGCGTTGTTGTGCTCGCGGCCGAGGGCGGCGGTCTGCTCGCTCCAGGCCAGCGCGGCGCGGACGCCCTTGACCTTGTTGGCGGCGATCGCCTCGCCGTTGCCGGAGCCGCCGATCACCACGCCCAGCGCCTCCGGGTCGGCGGCGGTGCGCTCGGCCGCCCGCAGGCAGAACGGCGGGTAGTCGTCCTCGGCGTCGTAGATGTGCGGGCCGCAGTCGACCGGCTCGTGCCCGGCCCCCTTCAGCCACTCGACGAGGTGGTTCTTCAGTTCGTATCCGGCGTGGTCGGAGCCCAGGTAGACGCGCATGGACACGAGTGTGACATGCCACCGGGCCCGCGCCCCGGCAGGGGCGGCGGGCCCGGTTCGGAACAGGTCGCCCGTCAGCGGCGGCCGAGAAGCTTCCAGGTGAGCGGCAGGGCGCCCATCGCGAGCACCATCTTCAGCGCGTCGCCGACCAGGTACGGGTAGAGGCCGAGGCTCGCGGCCCTGGCCAGCGGGACGTCCAGGGCGAACGCCAGGTACGGCACGCCGACCGCGTAGATCGCCAGGCTGCCGAGCGCCATCGCGCCGGCAGTGCGCAGCGGGCTGCGGTCGGCGCCGCGGCGGGCCAGCGCGCCGGTGAGGGCGGCGGCCAGCACGAAGCCGATCACGTAGCCGAAGGTGGCCATGCCCGCGCCGGAGGTGCCCTCGGCGAACCAGGGCAGGCCGGCCGCGCCGGCCGCCAGGTAGAGGCCGAGCGCGGCGGCGCCGCGGCGGGCGCCGAGCGCGGTGCCGACCAGCAGCGCGGCGAAGGTCTGCCCGGTCACCGGCACCGGCGAGCCCGGCACCGGGACGGACAGCTGGGCGGCGATGCCGGTCAGTGCGGCGCCGCCGGCCACCAGGGCCAGGTCGCGGGCCCGCGCGCCGATCCGGGTGGACGCCTGCGGCAGCAGGTCGGCAAGGACGGCGGTGGACGGTGTCGACGCGGCGATGGCCATGGCTGCTCCCGGGGTGTCCGATGGGGTGATCACTTGTGAACCTATGCGGTGTCAGGGCTCCACCGCCGCGTCGGGGCACGACAAAGCCGACCCGGCCGGGCTTGTCGGGTCCGGCCTGTGACCAAGCCCTCACCGTGTGCACACGGTGGTGCGGCCGTCACTGTCCGTCGGACGGCCGTCCGGATGCCGGTCCCGATTGGGGCGTCCACGTCATATGCCGAATAGTGGACAGACCCCGCCGAAATGGTCGGGAAGTCGCACAGTCTGGAAACCCCGCGCATGACCCGTACTCCCACCTCCGCCCGCGCCGCTGTCAGGCCGGACGCCGATGGCGCCGCCGAGGACGCCGGGCTGGCCCACGGTCTCAAGCAGCGTCACCTGTCGATGATCGCCCTCGGTGGAGTGATCGGGGCAGGCCTCTTCGTCGGCTCCGGCGCCGGAATCGCCGCCGCCGGGCCCGCCGTGGTACTCGCCTTCGCGGCCTCCGGGCTGCTGGTGATGCTGGTCATGCGGATGCTCGGCGAGATGTCCGCCGCCCGGCCCGCCTCCGGCTCGTTCTCGGTGCACGCCGAGCGGGAGATCGGCCCGTGGGCCGGGTTCACGGCCGGCTGGCTGTTCTGGGTGCTGCTGTGCGTCGGCGTCGGCGTGGAGGCGATCGGCGCGGCCGGCATCGTCTCCGGCTGGCTGCCCGGTGTCCCGTCCTGGGTCTGGGTCGCCGCCTTCATGGCGTTCTTCTGCGGTACCAACCTGGCCGCCGTCCGCAACTTCGGCGAGTTCGAGTTCTGGTTCGCCGCGATCAAGGTGCTCGCGATCAGCGCCTTCCTGGTGATCGGCGTGCTCGCCGTGCTCGGAATGCTGCCCGGCACCTCCTCCCCCGGTACCTCCAACCTCACCGGCCACCACGGCTTCCTGCCGCACGGCACCGCCGGGCTGGTCACCGGCCTGCTGGCCTCGGTGTTCGCGTACGGCGGGCTGGAGACCGTCACCATCGCCGCCGCCGAGTCGGAGAACCCCCGGCGCAGCGTGGCCACGGCGGTGCGCACCGCGATGTGGCGGATCGCCCTGTTCTACGTCGGCTCGATGGCGGTGATCGTCACCCTGGTGCCGTGGGACGACCCGTCCGTGGTCCGGCCCGGCCCCTACGTGGCGGTGCTGCACACCCTGGGCATCCCGGGGGCCGCGGAGCTGATGAACGTGGTGGTGCTGATCGCGCTGCTCTCCGCGATGAACGCCAACATCTACGGCTCCTCCCGGATGGCGCACTCGCTGATCGCCCGCGGCCACGGCCCGCGCGCACTGGCCCGGATCTCCGGCGGCGTGCCGCGGCGCGCGGTGCTGGCGTCCTGCGGGTTCGGGTTCCTGGCCGTGCTGCTGTCGTACTGGTGGCCGGAGACGGTCTTCTCCTGGCTGCTGAACATGGTCGGCGCGGCCGTCCTGGTGGTGTGGGCGTTCATCGCCGTCGCCCAGCTGCGGATGCGCCGGAAGCTGCCGGCGGCGCAGCTCCCCGTCCGGATGTGGGCGTTCCCGTACCTGACGTACGCGGCGCTGGCCGCGATCGCGGTGGTCCTGGTGCTGATGACGATGGACTCCGCGAACCGCATCCAGCTGTACTTCACCGCCGGCCTGACGGTCGTGCTGGCGGTGGTCGGTTACCTGCGGAGCCGCCGGCCGGCCGTGGTCTGAACACATGCAGAAACCCCCGCACCCCTTGGTGCGGGGGTTTCCGCGTGCGGACTACTCGAACGAGGGCCCCGCGGTGCGGGTGCGCTTGATCTCGTAGAAGCCGGGGGTGGAGGCGACCAGCAGGGTGCCGTCCCAGAGCCGGGCGGCCGCCTCGCCGCGCGGGGTGGGGGTGACGACCGGCCCGAAGAAGGCGATCCGGTCGCCGTCCGGCCCGTCCACGGCGATGACCGGGGTGCCGACGTCCTGGCCGACCAGGCCGATGCCCTCGGCGTGGGAGGCGCGCAGCTTCTCGTCGAACTCGTCCGTGTCGGCGGCGTCCGCGAGCTCGGCGGGCAGGCCGGCGGCGGTGAGGGCGGCGACCACGGTCTCCCGGGTGTTGGGCAGGCCCTGGTTGTGGAAGCGGGTGCCGAGCTCGGTGTAGAGCCGGCCGAGCACCTCCTCGCCGTGCCCCTCGGCGGCGGCGATCAGCACCCGCACCGGGCCCCAGCCGGCGGCCAGCAGCTCGCGGTACTGCTCGGGCAGGTCGTCGCGGTTCTCGTTGAGGACGGACAGGCTCATCACGTGCCAGCGGGTGTCCACGGGGCGGAGCTGCTCGACCTCCAGCATCCAGCGGGAGGTCATCCAGGCCCAGGGGCAGATCGGGTCGAACCAGAAGTCGGCGGTCTTGCGAGTGTCTGCGGTGCTCACGGGCGGCGTCCTCGGTGTCGGCGATCGGGAGTTGCGGGGGCGTCGCCCCCTCCGAACGGCAACTCCGGCCCCAGTGTGATGATTCCTCGCCCAGTGCAATGGCACCGTGGGAACGGCGTGAAAGGATGCCCCCGACGGGGTGCCATGAACACCCCCAAAGCCGTGTGTTCCGTACAGAGGAGTACCGCCGTGCCGGGCAAGAACCTGAGCCGTGAGGAGGCCCGCGACCGGGCCGGGATCATCCGGGTGGAGAGCTACCGCGTCCACCTGGACGTGAGTGCGGCGGCCGACCCCGGCCGGCCCACCTTCCGTTCCACCACCCGGATTTCCTTCGACTGCGCCACCCCGGGCGCGTCCAGCTTCGCCGACCTGCTCGCCCCCGAGGTGGTCTCCGTCGAGCTGAACGGGCGCCGGCTGGACCCGGCCGAGGTGTTCGACGGCGCCCGGGTCGCACTGCCGGAGCTCGCCGCCCACAACGAGCTGACGGTGGTCGCCGAGTGCGCCTACAGCCGCACCGGCGAGGGCCTGCACCGCTTCGTCGACCCGGTGGACGGCGAGACCTACCTGTACACCCACTACGAGCCGGCCGACGCCCGCCGGGTGTTCGCCAACTTCGAACAGCCCGACCTGAAGGCCCCGTTCAGCTTCACCGTGACCGCCCCGGCCGCGTGGGACGTGTACGCCAACGCCGTGCACGAGCGCGTCACCGAGGAAGGCTCCACCCGCACCTGGGAGTTCGCGCCGACCAAGCCGATCTCCACCTACCTCACCGCCGTGGTGGCCGGCCCGTACCACGTGGTGCGCGACCACTACTCGCGCGAACTGCCCGACGGCACCGTGCTGGAGATCCCGCTCGCCACCACCTGCCGCCGCTCGCTGGCCCCGTACTTCGACGCCGACGAGATCCTCGCCGTCACCAAGCAGGGCCTGGACTTCTTCCACGACGAGTTCGACTACCCGTACCCGTTCGGCAAGTACGACCAGTGCTTCGTCCCCGAGTACAACATCGGCGCGATGGAGAACCCGGGCTGCGTGACCTTCCGCGAGGAGTTCATCTACCGCTCGAAGGTCACCGAGGCCGCCTACGAGGCCCGCGCCAACGTGATCCTGCACGAGATGGCGCACATGTGGTTCGGCGACCTGGTCACCATGAAGTGGTGGGACGACCTGTGGCTGAAGGAGTCGTTCGCCGACTTCATGGGCTCGTTCGCGCAGATCGAGGCCACCAAGTACCGCTCCGCCTGGATCACCTTCGCCAACCGCCGCAAGGCCTGGGCGTACCGGCAGGACCAGTTCCCCACCACCCACCCGATCACCGCGGACATCCGCGACCTCGAGGACGCCAAGCTCAACTTCGACGGCATCACCTACGCCAAGGGCGCGTCCGTCCTCAAGCAGCTGGTCGCCTACGTCGGCCGGGACGCGTTCTTCGAGGGCGCCCGCCGGTACTTCAAGAAGCACGCCTTCGGCAACACCGTCCTCGGCGACCTGCTGGACGCCCTGGAGGAGACCAGCGGCCGCGACCTGCGCGCCTGGTCCGCCGCCTGGCTGCAGACCTCCGGCGTCAACACCCTCACCCCCGAGGTCACGTACGACGCCGAGGGCCGGATCACCGAACTGGCGATCCGCCAGGACGGCGAGGTACTCCGCCCGCACCGGATCGCGGTCGGCCTGTACGACCTCGCCGAGGACGGCGCGCTGCTGCGCACCGACCGCTACGAACTGGACGTCACCGGCGCCCGCACCGTGGTCGCCGACGCGGCCGGCCGTTCGGTGCCCGCGCTGGTGCTGCTCAACGACGACGACCTGACGTACTGCAAGGTCCGCTTCGACGAGCGCTCGCTGGAGACCCTGCGCACCGGCCTCGGCGACCTCACCGGCGAGACCGGCCTGGCCCGGGCGCTGGCCTGGTCCGCGGTGTGGAACCTGACCCGGGACGGGCTGATGCCCACCCGCGACTACCTCGACCTGGTGCAGCGCTTCGCCGGCCGGGAGTCCGACATCGGCGTGCTGCAGTCCCTGCACCTCCAGGCCGGCGTCGCCCTGCAGGTGTACGCCGACCCGGCCCGCCGCGCCGAGTACGGCACCGCGCTCGCCGAGGTCGCGCTGCGCGAGCTCTCGCAGGCCGCCCCCGGCAGCGACCACCAGCTCGCCTGGGCCCGCTTCCTCGCCGACACCGCCGAGCGCGCCGACCACCTGCGGCTGCTGCGCGGCCTGCTGGAGGACACCGCCCGGATCGACGGCCTGACGGTGGACCAGGAACTGCGCTGGAACTTCTGGCTGTCCCTCGCCGCCAACGGCGCGGCCGACACCGAGGAGCTGGCCGCCGAACTGGCCCGCGACAACACCGCCAGCGGCCGCCGCCAGCACACCGAGTGCCTGGCCGCGCTGCCCACCCCGGGCGCCAAGGCCGCCGCCTGGTCCGCCGTGGTCGACTCCGACGAACTGCCCAACGCCCTGGTCGAGGCGCAGATCGCCGGCTTCAACCAGGCCGGGCAGCGCGAGCTGACGGCCTCCTACGCCGAGCCGTACTTCGAGATGCTGGAGTCGATCTGGGCGGACCGCTCGATCGAGATCGCGATGCGGATCGTCGGCGGCTTCTACCCGCGCTACCAGACCACGCCCGAGACGCTGGCGGCCACCGACGACTGGCTGACCGCCCACCAGGACGCCGCCCCCGCGCTGCGCCGCCTGGTGCTGGAGTGCCGCGACGACCTGGCCCGGGCGCTGCGCGCGCAGGCCTGCGACATCCAGTAGCGATTCCGCGCACAACGGCCCGGCCGCCGCTCCGATTCGGAACGGCGGCCGGGCCTTCTGCCGTGCGGCGTCCGCTACTTGAGGGTGGCGGAGGTCAGACCGGCCTGGACCTGGCGCTGGAAGGACAGGTACACCACCAGCACCGGCAGCATCGCGATCGTCATACCGGCGAACAGCGCCGGGGCGTCGCTCTTGTAGCCGGACTGCAGGGCCAGGTTGACCAGGCCCTGGGCGAGCATCGAGTGGTCGGCCTCGCCGGCCGTGGTGGGCTGCATCAGGGTGACCGGCAGGATGTACTGGTTCCACTGGCCGAGCACGTTGAAGATGCCCACGCTGATCAGGCCGGGCTTGGCCATCGGCACCATGATCTGGAAGAACGTCCGGGTGTGCGAGCAGCCGTCCAGCATCGCGGCCTCGTGCACCGCGCTCGGCAGGGTGCGGAAGAACGAGTACATGAAGAACACGGTGAACGGCAGCGAGTAGGCGACGTACACCAGGATCAGGCCGGCGTAGCTGTTCAGGCCGAGGTACGGCGAGATCTCACCGAGGTTGCGGACCATGAAGAACAGCGGCACCAGGGCCAGGTACACCGGGAACATCGAACCCGCGACGAACAGGTAGTAGATGAACCGGTTGCCCTTGAACTCGTAGCGGGCCAGCACGTAGGCGGCCATCGAGCCGAGCAGCATGGTCAGGGTGACGGAGCCCAGCAGCACGATGATCGTGTTGGTGAAGAAGCCGCCGATGCCCTTGGACCAGGCGCGGCTGAAGGCGTCGAAGCCCCAGTGCGCCGGCCAGCTCCAGGCCGAGCCGTTGATCTGCGCGTCGGTCTTGAACGAGCCGAGCACCACCCAGATCAGCGGCAGGACGATCAGGACGGCCCAGATGGCCAGGAAGCCGTGCGAGAAGACGTTCAGCACGCCGCCGCCGTCGGCGAAGCGCTGGTCCTTGCCCGGCGTGGGCTTGGTGCCGCGCTGACCGGGGACGCTCGCGGTCTTGTCGAGAGTGGTCATGTCCGGTCCCCGCTCAGTACTCGATCTTGTCGCGCTTGGTGGCCCACAGCGAGACGACGGTCAGAATGAGGGTGAAGAAGAAGATCACCACACCCATCGCACAGGCGTAGCCCGCCTCACCGTTGCGCAGGAAGTTGCGCATCAGGTAGGTCGAGATGAGCTCGCTGTGGTGGTCGGGACCACCGCCGAAGTACGCGCCGGGGGTGATCGAGGCGACCAGCGCGAAGGCGTCCATGGCGACGATGGCCAGGTAGACCCAGGCGGTCTGGACGGTCTCCCAGAGCAGCGGCAGCGTGATCTTGAAGAAGGTCTGGCCGCGCTTGGCGCCGTCCAGCAGGGCGGCCTCGTAGATGTCCTTCGGGATGCCCTGCATGGCGGCCGAGAACAGCACCAGGTAGAAGCCGACGCCGGACCAGACCAGCACCGCCAGCACGCACCACATGACCAGGTCGGGGTCGGACAGCCACTGCACCGGGTCGTTCACGGTGGCCAGGCCGAGCTTGATCAGGATGCCGTTGGCCAGGCCGGACTGGTCGGTGCGGTACACCGCCTGCCAGAGCACGGCGAGGATGGCGATCGACAGCACCTGCGGGAAGAAGAAGACGACCTTGTAGAAGGCCGCGCCCTTGACGCCCTGCACACCGCCGGTGCCGCCCTTGCCACCGACGTTCAGCATGAAGGCGAAGAACAGCGCGATCAGGATGGTGACGACCGGGAGCAGGATCAGCAGCATCAGGTTGTGCCAGAGGGCACCGGCGAAGACCTCGTCATCGAGGAGTTTCGTGTAGTTGTCCAGGCCGACGAAATCCATCTCCTGGCTCGCCCCGGACCAGTTGGTCAGGGAGTATCCGAAGGTCTGCGCGTAGGGCCAGAGCACCAGGCCGACGTACAGCACGATCGGAAGGAAGAGGAACCCCACGATGAAGGGGTACTTGCCGTGACGCATGGCCACTTCTCCTGTCCGTCAGGAAGACGCACCGGGGGCGCCTCGACGCCCCCGGTGCGTTGATCGAGTGACCGATCAGGCGGTCTTGTTCTTGGAGGCCGACTCCTTGGCGCGCTTGATCCACTCGTCGGGACCGATGCGCTTGGCCATCAGCTCGCCGGAGGCGTTCTGCAGGTCCTCGTCGAACTTCGAAGCGGTGTTCGGGTACTGGAAGTTGAAGGTGTTCGCGGCCGCGGCCTTCAGCGCCACCACGGTGGAGGCGGTGCCCGGCTTCAGCTGGACCTCCGGGCCGACACCGTCCTTGAGGCAGGTGAGGCTGTTGGCGGTCTGGGCGAACTTGCCCGAGGCCTCCTTGGTCAGCATCATCCGCAGGAACTCCAGGCCGCCGGCCACGTTCTTGGCCTTCGACGGAACGATGAACGGCTCACCGGCACCGGCGCGGATGGCCTCGAAGGGCAGCTTGTCACCGGGCAGCGACGGCATCGGCAGGAACTTCATGTCGAAGTCGGCCGGGGTGGTCGGCAGCTGCTCGTTCTCCAGCCAGGAGCCGGACGGGATGAACGCGGCCTTGTACTGGTTCCACGCCGTCTGCGACTCGGTGTGGGTCATGCCGTTGGTGCCGGGGAGCAGGAAGTCCTTGTCGACGACCTGGTAGAACGCCTCGACCACGGTCTTCACGGCCGGGTCGTCCCACGCGGCGGCGTCGAGGGCGTCGATCCGCTTCATGAGGTCCAGGCCGCCCTGCTTGGCGATCATGTCCATCATGACGACGTTGATGTAGTACGGGTACTTGCCCTGGTGCGCGACCGGGGCGATGCCCTTGGCCTTGATCTGCTCGCACAGGGTGATGAACTCGGCCCAAGTCTTCGGCGCGGTCCAGCCGTTGTCCTTGAACAGCTTGCCGGAGTACCACCAGCCCCAGACCGTGTACACGTAGGACAGGTTGTAGACCTTGCCCTTGACCGTGCCGGACTCGACGGTGCCGGGCATCAGCACATCGCGGACCTTCTTCGACGGGTCGTCGATGTACGGCGCGTCCAGCAGCGGGGCCAGGTCGGTGAGCTGGTTGGAGTCCGCGAGGACGTCCAGCTTCATCTGCTTGGCACCCGAGTCGTCGATGACGTCCGGCGGGGAACCGGCGTTGAATCGCGGCTGGAGCTTGCCGGTGACGTCCTTGTCGGCCTGGTGGTTGACCTTCGCACCGGGGTACTGCTTCGAGTAGATCGCCTCGAACGCCTTGGCGTACTCGTTGCCGTAGCCGCCGTCGAAGATGAAGACCTCGAGGCCGTCGGAGTCCTTGACCCCGAACGGGTTCTTGGCGTCGCTCAGGTTGAAGCCACCCGCCGCCTTGGTGCCCTTGTCGGAGCTCCCGGTACCGCCGGCACAGGCCGCGAGCAGCGAGCTGCTGCCGGCCGCCAGGACGGTGATCGCGGCCGCGCGCTTGAACAGGTCGCGGCGGTTGTACTCAGTTGCAGAGCCCATGCGTGCCCTAACCCCTCAGTTCCAGAAGATGTGAGCCAAAGCTGACGTCGCGTCAACTTTCGTGGCCCGAAAGGTGCCCAGCGGCGAATATGCCGGTCAGAGGCGGTGTGATGATGCGCAAAGGTATAGTCCACTGTTCATCTGACAGCAATAGGCCGCCGGTCTGATAACAAACCTGACAGTCAAAGCGTTGTCGGCGGTGCAGCATGTGCAATGTGCAGGGACCCTGCACATTACGTGTCCGCGCCAGACCTGATCGCGAATCTAGCGCGGTTATGTTCGTTTGAACATAGAAATGCGCAGCTTTGCGCATCACGTTAGGGAACCGTAACGGCAAAGCTGCGCGCGGTGAGCGCCCTGACGGGCCCTCAGTCTCAGTTGTCCCGAAGCCCCTTGTCCAGCGCGGCGATCATGCCGCCCTGGGCGTCGTCACCGTCCAGCGACCAGACCATCACCCCGCCCAGGTCGTTCTCCCGGACGTAGCGGGCCTTGGCGGTCGCCATCTCCGGGGTGTCGTACGTCCAGAAGTCGGTGCCGTCGTACTTCCAGCTCACCCCGTGCGCCCGGTCGCTGTAGACCGTGCCGGGCAGGTCCTTGATCTGCTTGTAGGCCAGGGTGCCGCCGCGGGCCAGGCCGGTGGCCGACTGGTACAGGCCATTGCCGCGCGGGCCACCGGGCACGCCCGTCCAGCCGAAGCCGTAGAGCGGGACGCCCACCACGGCCTTCCTGGACGGCAGGCCGCGGTCCGTGTAGGTGCCGACCAGCCGGTCCACGCTCAGCCGCAGCCCGGTGGGGTCGTTCGGGTCGGAGTACAGGTTGGACTCGTGGTTGGTCGGGCCCTTGGTCTCCCACGGGCCGTGCAGCTCGTAGGCCATCAGGTTCAGCCAGTCCACCGGCTCGGCGACCTTGTCGATCTCGAACTTGTCGATCGCGGACTCACCGGCCGGCACCGCGGCGGTCAGCAGGTGGTGCGGGCCCTTCCTGCCGGACAGCGCGTCCAGCTGGGTGCGGAACTCCTGCATCAGCAGGGTGAAGTTCCGCCCGTCCTCGGGACGCACCACGTTGCCGTCGTCGCCCGGGCTGCCCGGGTACTCCCAGTCGATGTCGATGCCGTCGAACACTCCCGCGCCGGCGCCCACGCCGCCCTCGGCGGAGCCCAGCTGCGGCAGGTTGCCCTTGACGTAGAGGTCGATGCAGGAGGAGACGAACTTCTTCCGGGAGGCGTCGGTGAGCGCCGCGTCCGAGAAGTGCTTGGACCAGCTCCAGCCGCCCAGCGAGATCACCGCCCGCAGCTGCGGGTTCTTCGCCTTCAGCTTGCGCAGCTGGTTGAAGTTGCCCTTGAGCGCCTGGTCCGGGGCGTCGGCCACGCCGTCCACCGACTCCTCGGCGCTCACCGGCCGCTGGTAGTCGGCCCAGGCGTCGCCCGCCCCGGCCTCGTTCGCCTCGAAGCAGGTGCCGTCGGCGGAGACGTTGCCGAAGGCGTAGTTGAGCACGGTCAGCTTGCCGGCCTGGCCGCTGTCCTGGACCTTCTTGGCGGAGAACCCGCTGTAGATGCCCCACTGGGTGAAGTAGCCGACCCGCTGACCGCTCAGGCGCTTTCCCTGCTGGTCGGCGTGCGCGGTGGCCGGGGAGACGAGCAGGGCACCGATGGTGGCGGCGGCGAGGAGTGCGGAGGTTCGTCTGGTCATTCCGAGCATCTCTCCGATTCGGCGTCAATTGGTATGGACCAAGTGCTGATGGAGAGGTCTAGTCCACCTGACGGGCGCCGCACAAGAGGGTGGCCGGATTCCTCCAAGAAATGGCAAAGAGCCGCACCGTCCCTTGCGGGAACGGTGCGGCTCTTCCGACCTACTGTCAGCCAATCAGGCTGCGCAGCACGTACTGCAGGATGCCGCCGTTGCGGTAGTAGTCCGCCTCACCGGGGGTGTCGATGCGCACCACGGCGTCGAACTCGACCGCACCAGCCTTGACCTTGACGGTCTTCGGAGTGCGGCCCTCGTTCAGCTCGGTGACACCGGTGAACTCGAAGGTCTCCTCACCGGTCAGGCCCAGCGAGTCGGCGTTCTGGCCGGCCGGGAACTGCAGCGGCAGGACGCCCATGCCGATCAGGTTGGAGCGGTGGATGCGCTCGTAGGACTCGGCGATGACGGCCTTGACGCCGAGCAGCGCGGTGCCCTTGGCCGCCCAGTCGCGGGACGAGCCGGAGCCGTACTCCTTGCCGGCCAGGACCACCAGCGGGATGCCCGCGGCCTGGTAGTTCTGCGAGGCGTCGTAGATGAACGACACCGGAGCGTCGGCCTGGGTGAAGTCGCGGGTGTAGCCGCCCTCGGTGCCCGGCGCGATCTGGTTGCGCAGGCGGATGTTGGCGAAGGTGCCGCGGATCATGACCTCGTGGTTGCCACGGCGCGAGCCGTAGGAGTTGAAGTCACGCTTCTCCACACCGTGCTCGGTGAGGTACTGCGCCGCCGGGGTGCCCGGCTTGATGTTGCCGGCCGGGGAGATGTGGTCGGTGGTGACCGAGTCGCCCAGCTTGGCCAGCACGCGGGCACCGGCGATGTCGGTCACCGGGCTCGGGGTCTTGGCCATGCCCTCGAAGTACGGGGGCTTGCGGACGTAGGTGGACTCGGCGTCCCACTCGAAGGTGTTGCCGGTCGGGACCGGGAGCGACTGCCAGCGGTGGTCGCCGGCGAAGACGTCCTGGTAGCCCTTGTCGAACATGGCCTCGTCGATCGAGCCGGCGACCGCGTTGGCGACCTCCTGCTCGGACGGCCAGATGTCGGCGAGGAAGACGTCGTTGCCGTCGGCGTCCTGGCCCAGCGCGTCCCGGGTCAGGTCGATGTTCATGTTGCCGGCGAGGGCGTAGGCGACCACCAGCGGCGGGGACGCCAGGTAGTTCATCTTGACGTCCGGGTTGATCCGGCCCTCGAAGTTGCGGTTGCCGGAGAGCACCGAGACGACCGCCAGGTCGGACTCGTTCACCGCGGCGGAGACCTCCTCGGGCAGCGGGCCCGAGTTGCCGATGCAGGTGACGCAGCCGTAGCCGACCAGGTTGAAGCCCAGCTTCTCCATGTACGGGAGCAGGCCGGCCTTCTCGTAGTAGTCCATGACGACCTTGGAGCCGGGCGCCAGGGTGGTCTTGACCCACGGCTTGACCGTGAGGCCCTTCTCCACGGCCTTCTTCGCCAGCAGGGCGGCGCCCAGCATGACGGAGGGGTTGGAGGTGTTGGTGCAGGAGGTGATCGAGGCGATCACGACCGCGCCGTTGTCGATCTCGTAGGACGAGCCGTCGGCCGCGGTGACGGCGGTCGGCTTCGAGGCCTCGGCGGAGTAGGTCGGCAGCGCCTCGCCGAACTTCTCGGCGGCCTCGGCCAGGATCACGCGGTCCTGCGGGCGCTTCGGGCCGGAGATCGACGGGACGACGGTGGAGACGTCCAGCTCCAGGTACTCGGAGAAGACCGGCTCGACCGACGGGTCGTGCCAGAGGCCCTGCTCCTTGGCGTACGCCTCGACCAGGGCGAGCTGCTGCTCGTCACGGCCGGTGAGCTTCAGGTAGTTGATGGTCTCGGCGTCGATCGGGAAGATCGCGCAGGTCGAGCCGAACTCCGGCGACATGTTGCCGATGGTGGCGCGGTTCGCCAGCGGGATCGAGGTGACGCCCTCGCCGTAGAACTCGACGAACTTGCCGACCACACCGTGCTTGCGCAGCATCTCGGTGATGGTGAGCACCAGGTCGGTGGCGGTGGTGCCGGCCGGCAGCTGGCCGTTGAGCTTGAAGCCCACCACGCGCGGGATCAGCATCGAGACCGGCTGGCCGAGCATCGCGGCCTCTGCCTCGATGCCGCCGACGCCCCAGCCCAGCACGCCCAGGCCGTTGACCATGGTGGTGTGCGAGTCGGTGCCGACGCAGGTGTCCGGGTACGCCTGGCCGTTGCGGACCATGACGGTGCGGGCCAGGTGCTCGATGTTGACCTGGTGGACGATGCCGGTGCCGGGCGGGACGACCTTGAACTCGTCGAACGCGGTCTGGCCCCAGCGCAGGAACTGGTAGCGCTCCTTGTTGCGGCCGTACTCGATCTCGACGTTCTGGACGAAGGCGTCCGGGGTGCCGAACTTGTCGGCGATGACGGAGTGGTCGATGACCAGCTCGGCCGGCGCCAGCGGGTTGATCTTGGACGGGTCGCCGCCCAGCTCCTTCACGGCCTCACGCATGGTGGCCAGGTCGACCACGCAGGGAACGCCGGTGAAGTCCTGCATGATCACGCGGGCCGGGGTGAACTGGATCTCCTCGGACGGCTCGGCCGTCGGGTCCCAGCCGCCCAGCGCGCGGATGTGGTCGGCGGTGATATTCGCGCCGTCCTCGGTGCGGAGCAGGTTCTCCAGCAGGACCTTGAGGCTGTACGGCAGCCGCTCGGAACCCTCGACGGCGGAGAGCTTGAAGATCTCGTACGACTCGTCGCCCACCTGCAGCGAGCTGCGGGCGTCGAAGCTGTTCGCGGACACGACTGACTCCTTCTTGGTCCACCCGGTGATAAGGTAAGCCTTGGCTAACCTGACGGCCGCCGCTTACCGGCCGATGATGGAAGGCCCGCCGAACGCGGGACCTGCGCCTCTCGGCAAGTATCTTGACGTCAAGATATAGTCTAACGCCGAATGTATCTCGATGTCGAGATAAACCATAGTGCATGGCTCCGTCCAAACTTCACCGGCTCATCCTGTAACGCAACCGCAGCCCCGGGGCATCTGACTTCTATGTACCGAGCGGCACCGCATCCAGTGACGGGGCCGCCGGAACGCGGCATGTAACAAGGGGTGCGGATGGTGGTGGGGCGGCGACGGGCCGAGGAGCGGCGCGAGTTCGAGGAGTTCGCGCACGCCCGCGGCACCGCACTGTTCCGCACCGCCCTGCTGCTCTGCGGCGACTGGCACCTCGCCGAAGACCTCACCCAGACCGCGCTCGCCCGCATCTACGCCTCCTGGGGACGCGTCCGACAGGCCGACAGCCCCGTCGCCTACGCCCGCACCGTCCTGCTCCGCTGCTACCTCTCGCACCGGCGGCTGCGCCGCAGCAGCGAACTGCCCGGCCTCGACTTCCTCCCCGAACAGGCCGCCCCCGACAGCGACCCGGCACTGCGCGTCGCCCTGCTCGCCGCACTCGCCGAACTGCCGCCCAAGGACCGGGCCGTCCTGGTGCTGCGGTACTGGGAGGACCGCAGCGTCGAGGAGACCGCCGCCGAACTCCAGCTCGCCCCCGGCACCGTCCGGGTCCGCGCGCTGCGCGCCCTCACCCGGCTGCGCCGCCAGCTCGCCCCGCACCTGGACAGCCTGGCGTCGTGACCGAGCCCAAGCCCCTCCCCGGCCGCCCCGCCCCGGCGGCCCCGCCACCCGGCCGCCCCGCCCTGCCCACCGGCTGCCCCTCCCCGGCCGCCCTGCCCGCCGGCCGCCCGCCGGACCGACCGACGCGCCGTCAGAATGCGAGAGCCCCGATGCCCGAACAGGAGCTGACCGACGTCTTCGAGCGGGCGATCGGCGACGCCGCACCCGACCTCGGCCTGCTCGTCGCCGGGGCCACCGCCGAGGGACGGTCCCTCCGGCTGCGGCGGCGCGCCACGCTCACCGGCGTGATCGTCGCGGTCGCCGGCCTGGGCCTCGTCGGCGGACTGCTGCTGCGCCCCGGCCCGCCCACCGCCACCACCGTTCCCCCGGGCTCGGCCGGCACCGCGACGGCCGGCAGGACGACGGCCACCCCCACGCCGGAGACCACCCTGCCGTCGGAACGGGTGCCGCTCACCGGCCCTGCAGCCCGGCTCATGCTGGGCGACCTGCTCGATTCCCGCCTGGTCGTCGACTACTGGACCAACAAGGTCGCCCCCTCGGACCTCCAGGCGGGCACCGCGGTCATGCTCTCTCTGCACGACCCGAGGAACGGACACACCGGCACCCTGATGCTCCAGGTGGAACCCCCCGCCGGCCCGTCACGGCCACAGACCGGCGTATTCGGCTGCACCCCCGGACTCGCGGACGAGAAATGCGATTCGTTCAAGGCCGAGAACGGCACGGTCATCGCCCGGCGCGACGACGCCCAGCGGATCACCTTCCTTTCGCAACTCCAACGGACCGACGGCGTCATGATCACCCTGATCTCCACCGGTGCGGGTCGGAACGAGCCGCTGGTGTCGCAGAACGAGATCTCGAAGTGGGTTCTCCTCCCGGGGTGGCAACCCGTCATCGACCGACGGCTCGCCGAGGACGCCGAGCAGCGGCTGGCAGGGCAACCCGCGCTGAGTCCGGCGGAAGTGGCGGCCGTGGAGGCGAAGACGTCGGGTGCGGGCTCGGCGGGGGGCGGGTCCGTGGGCGCGGTGGCGACGCCGGGAAGGTCCGTGCCGTAGGCGTGGCCGGTGGGCCCGAGCCGTAGCGGTGACCGGCGGGCACGGGTCGGCGTGGTGGGGGCGGCGGTTGGGCACCCCGCCGCAGTGCCGCGGTACGGGCGGGCTACCGTGGGCGGGTGATCGTGGTGGACGCTTCTGCGGTGGTGCTCTCGCTCGCCGACCCGGGACCGCGCGGGGCCGCTGCCCGTGCCGCGCTGGCCGCCGACCCCGACTGGGTCGCGCCCGAGCATGTGCTGATCGAGGTGATGCAGTCGCTGCGCGGGCTCTACCTCGCCAAGGAGGTGACGGCCGAGCAGGCGGCCGACGTCGCCCGGCGGCTGCCGGAGCTGACGATCCGCAAGGTGGAGATCGCCCCTCTGCTCGGCCGGATCTGGGAGCTCAAGGACAACCTGACCCCGGACGACGCCGCCTACGTCGCGGTCGCCGAGCACTGCGGCGCCCCGCTGATCACCGCCGACCTGCGGCTGATGCGCGCCAGCGGGCCGCGCTGCGAGATCCGCGGCATCACCGCCACCGGCTGAGACCTCCGGCCGGTCCGGACCGCGCCATGGCCAGCGTTCTCGTAGGCCTGCGTTCTCGTACGGGTGGTTGCGGGCGGCGGTCCGGCACGGCGGCGTGCGCGGCGGGGTCACCGGCGGCCACGGTGAGCGGTGTTCCCTGACGGTCTGTCGGAAGGTTCGCGATGCCCCTGTCCTCCGCCGCCGGCGCACTGCTGGTGCCGCTCACCCTGCTGCCGATCGGCCCGCCCGAAGTCCCCGCCCCCGGCCCGGCATTCCGTCCCGGTGCGACAGCCGTTGGGGCCGTCCCCGACCAGGTGGTGGACGCCCAGTTCGACCGCGCGAACGGCATCGTCCCCGCCAAGGCGATCACCCACGCACCCGAACTGGTGCCGTACGGCGCGCAGGTGCGGGTCACCGTCCACCGCGAGGCGGGCCGGACGACCGTCGCGGTGGAGGTCGCCGGGGTGACGGGCCCGCACGAGTTCCCGGCGCACGTGCACACCGGCCACTGCGGCTCCGACCCGGCGGCGTCCGGCCCGCACTACCAGCACGTGGCGGGCTCGGACGCCGGGGACAACGAGGTACGGATGACCGTACGCACCGATCCCGGCGGGGCCGGCGACGCCTCGGCGGCCGTCCCCTGGGCGTTCCGCCCCGACGGTGCGCACTCGCTGGTGCTGCACGCCGGCCCCGACGCCGGATCGCACGCCCCCACCGACCGGGTCGGCTGTGTGAACGTCGACTTCTGACCGGCGTCCGGCCCGGCGGTCAGAAGAGGTGATCAGGAGCCGAGGGTCGCCACCATCACGGCCTTGATGGTGTGCAGGCGGTTCTCGGCCTGGTCGAAGACCACGGAGTGCGCCGATTCGAAGAGTTCGTCGGTGCACTCCAACTCGGACATGCCGGTCAACTCGAACATCTGCCGACCGATCTCGGTGCCGAGGTCGTGGTACGCGGGCAGACAGTGCAGGAACTTGACCGCCGGGTTTCCGGTGGCGCGCACCGTGTCCATCGAGACCTGGTAGGGCTTCAGCAGGGCGATCCGCTCGGCCCAGACCTCCTTGGGCTCACCCATCGACACCCAGACATCGGTGTACAGGAAGTCCGCACCGGCCACGCCGGCCGCCACGTCCTCGGTCAGGGTGACCCGGGCGCCGCTGGCCTCGGCCAGCGTGTGGGCGGTCTTCTGAACGTCCTCCGACGGCCACAGCTGCGCCGGGGCGACGATCCGGATGTCCATGCCCAGCAGCGCGCCGGTGACCAGCAGCGAATTGCCCATGTTGGAGCGGGCGTCACCGAGGTAGACCAGGGTGGTCTCGCTCAGCGGCTTGGTGGAGTGCTCCTGGATGGTGAGCACGTCGGCCAGCATCTGGGTCGGGTGCCACTCGTCGGTCAGGCCGTTCCAGACCGGGACGCCCGCATGGGCAGCCAGTTCCTCGACGATCTCCTGGCCGTCGCCCCGGTACTCGATCCCGTCGAACATCCGGCCCAGCACGCGGGCGGTGTCCTTGACCGACTCCTTGTGCCCCATCTGCGAGCCCGCCGGGTCCAGGTAAGTGGTGGACGCGCCCTGGTCGTGCGCCGCCACCTCGAACGCGCAGCGGGTGCGGGTGGAGGTCTTGGCGAAGATCAGGGCGATGTTCTTGCCCCGCAGCCGGGGCTGCTCGGTACCGGCGTACTTGGCGGCCTTCAGCTGCGCAGCGAGATCGACCAGGTGACGGAACTCCTGGGGAGTGAAGTCGGTCTCCTTGAGGAAGTGCCTGTTCCGGAGGTTGAACGCCATACCGGTCTCCTGGGTCGGTCAACGGACTGAGACGGGAAGTGTATACGAGTATTCGAATATTCATGCAATGCCGCAACGCCGGGCCCGGTGCCAGCGGCACGGGCCCGGCGCCGGCTGCGGGACCGGACGTCAGAGGCGGGCCCTGGCGTCAGAGGCGGGGGTCGACCGGCTCGGACTCCAGGGCCAGCACCGCGAACACCGCCTCGTGCACCCGCCAGAGCGGCTCGCCGGCCGCCAGTCGGTCCAGTGCCTCCAGGCCGAGCGCGTACTCGCGGAGGGCGAGCGAGCGCTTGTGGCCCAGCGAACGCTGCCGCAGCCGGTCCAACTGCCGGGTGTAGTCCGGGCCGTAGATGATCCGCAGGTACTCGCGGCCGCGGACCTTCAGGCCGGGCTGGCCCAGCCGCCCGGTGCTGTCCCGGTGCAGCGCTTCGACTGGCTTGACCACCATGCCCTCGCCTCCCGCACCGGTCAGCTCCTCCCACCAGGAGATGGCTGCGGCCACCGAGGAATCGTCCTCGGTGTCGACCAGCATCCGCCCGGTGCGGTGCAGCACCGGGGCCGTGCCACCGGCCTCTTCCGCGAGGCGGTGGTCGGCGTCCACCAGGCGGTCGATCAGGTCGAGGTGCTCGGTGTGCGGGCGCAGCGCCAGGTTGGCGCCCTCGGCGGCGAGCAGCTGGAACGGAGCCAGCCGGATGCCGTCGAGGCCCTCGGTCGGCCAGCAGTAGCGCCGGTACGCCTCGGTGAAGGCCAGCGCGTCGGCGGTGCGCTGCTGCTGCCGGTCCGTCAGGTCCGCCACGTCCAGTCCGCGGGCGGCGGCCTTGGCGAGGGCGTCGAGTGCGGTGGGCAGGGCGGCGCCGGCGGCAGCGCCGACCGCGGCGTACTGGCGGCGCAGCAGTTCGACGGCCTTCAGCGACCAAGGCATCAGCTCGGCGTCCAACAGCAGCCAGCCGGTGTCCAGTTCGTCGAACAGGCCGGACTGCTCGGCGGCGGCCCGCAGCCGGTCGAGTATCGCGCCGGTGAGCCTCTCGTCGGACAGGAAGGCCCGGCCGGTCCTGGTCCAGATCGCGCCCGGACCGGGCAGGCCGAAGCGCTTGTCCAGCGCGGTGTCGTCCCTGGCGACCAGGACGACGGCGCGCGAGCCCATGTGCTTCTCCTCGCAGATCACCTGCCGCACCCCGTCGTGCCGGTAGGCGAGGAACGCCTCCTCGGGGTGCTCCAGGCAGCCTTCGCGACGGGAGGTCGGCGAGGGTGCCATGGTCGGCGGCAGGTAGGCGAGCAGCCGCGGGTCGAGTGCGAAGCGGCTCATCACCTCCAGCGCGGCAGCGGCGTTCTCCTCCCGGACGGCGACGTTGCCGAGGGTTCTGGTCTCCACCACGCGGCGGCCGGACACGTCGGCGAGGTCCAGCGGACGCCCCTCCCGGCCGCCGGGCGCGTCCCCGCGCAGCGGGCGGGCCGGCTCGTACCACTGCTGTTCGGCGGGCACGCCGACGATCTCCCGCTCCGGGTAGCGCAGCGCGGTGAGGCTGCCGCCGAAGACGCAGCCGGTGTCCAGGCAGATGGTGTTGTTGAGGAAGCTCGCCACCGGCACCGGGGTGTGGCCGTAGACCACCAGGGCGCGGCCTCGGTACTCCTCGGCCCACGGGTAGCGCACCGGCAGGCCGAACTCGTCGGTCTCGCCGGTGGTTTCGCCGTACAGCGCGTGCGAGCGGACCCGGCCGGAGGCGCGGCCCTGGAGCTTCTCCGGCAGACCGGCGTGGCAGACCACCAGCGCACCGTCGTCCAGCAGGTAGTGGCTGACCAGGCCGCGCATGAACGACCGCACCTGGGCGCGGAACTCCTCGCTCTCGCCGGACAGCTGGTCGATGGTCTCCTGCAGGCCGTGCGAGACGGTGACCTTGCGGCCGTCCATCCAGCGGCCGAGCTTGTTCTCGTGGTTGCCGGGAACGCAGAGCGCGTGGCCGGCCGCGACCATGCCCATCACCAGGCGCAGCACGCCCGGGCTGTCCGGGCCGCGATCGACCAGGTCGCCGACGAACACGGCGGTCCGGCCGTCCGGGTGCGCGGCGTCGACCGGGCGGCCCTGCTCGTCGCGGACGATCGCGTAGCCGAGCCGGCCGAGCAGGGTCTCCAGCTCGGAGCGGCAGCCGTGGATGTCGCCGACGATGTCGAACGGGCCGGTCAGGTGCCGCAGGTCGTTGTAGCGCTTCTCCGGCACGATCTCGGCACGCTCGATCTCCTCGACCCCGCGCAGCACGTGCACCTTGCGGAAGCCCTCGCGTTCCAGGCCGCGCAGCGAGCGCCGCAGGTCGCGCTGGTGGCGCGGGATCACGTGCGGGGGCAGCTGCCGGTCCGGCCGGGCCCGGTTGCGTTCAGCGCACACCTCGGCGGGCACGTCCAGCACGATCGCGATCGGCAGCACGTGGTGCTCCCGGGCCAGGGCGATCAGCGCGCGGCGGGCGTCGTGCTGGACGTTGGTGGCGTCGACCACGGTGAGCCGGCCGGCCGCGAGCCGCTTGCCGACGATGTAGTGCAGCAGGTCGAACGCGTCGGCCGAGGCGGACTGGTCGTTCTCGTCGTCGGAGACAAGCCCCCGACAGTAGTCCGAGGAGATCACCTGGGTGCTCAGGAAGTGCTTCCGGGCGAAGCTGGACTTGCCGGAGCCGGTGCTGCCGATCAGCACCACCAGCGAGACGTCGGTGACGGGGAGGCGCCGGCCGGTGGGGGTGCCGGCCTCCAGGGTTTCGGTGGTCATCGGTGAGCGCTCCCTTCCGGGGCGAGGTCGTTCGACGGGGCGTCGGTGCGGTCGGTGGTCGTTGTTGTGGTGACTGCGGCAGCCGGGGCGGCGGCGGGCTCGCCGAGGTGGAAGTGGGCGAGCTGGGTGGGCGCGCCGACCTCGGGATCGACCGGCCCGACCGGCTCGAACGCGACCGTGTAGCCGTAGCTGTCGGCCACCCGCGCCGCCCAGGCGGTGAACTCGGCGCGGCTCCACTCGAACCGGTGGTCGCCGTGCCGCAGGTGCCCGGCGGGCAGGCTCTCCCAGCGCACGTTGTACTCGGCGTTCGGCGTGGTGACCACGACCGCGGCGGGCCGGGCCGAACCGAACACGGCGTACTCCAACGCGGGCAGCCGGGGCAGGTCGAGGTGCTCGATCACCTCGCACAGCACCGCCGCGTCGTAGCCCTTCAGCCGGGCGTCGGTGTACGTCAGTGCGCCCTGGAGCAGCCGCACCCGGCTCGCCTGACGCTCCGACATCCGGTCCAGCCGCAGCCGGCGGGCGGCGATCGTCAGCGCCCGGGAGGACACGTCCACACCGATCACCTCCGTCACACGCGATTCCTTGAGCAGCGCACCCACCAACTCGCCCTGGCCGCAGCCCAGGTCGAGCACCCGGGCGGCGCCGGTCCGGGCCAGCGCGGCCAGGATCGCCGTCCGCCGCTGGACGGCCAGCGGCCCACCGCGCCCGGTCGCCTCGTCGTCGGCAGCGGGGTGCCCCGGCTCCGGCTCGGCGGTCGGCTCCGCGTTCGCCTGCGCCTGTACCTGGGTCGGCGCGGCGTCAGCAGCGGGGGCGGCCGTGCCGTCGGTGGTCACCTCCTCCGGGGCGTCGGGGACGGCGTTGTCGAGTTCCTCGGCCTCGCGGTCGTCGGCCTCGGCCAGGCGAGCCAGGGCGAGGCGTTCCATCGCGAGTCGGGTCAGCGAGTAGCGGCGGGACAGGTAGCGGCGGGTGATCAGGGCGCGTTCGGGGTGGTCGGCGAGCCAGCCCTGACCGGCCGACAGCAGCTTGTCGACCTCGTCGGGCGCGACCCAGTAGTGCTTGGCGCCGTCCAGCACCGGCAGCAGCACGTACAGGTGCTGCAGGGCGTCGGCGAGCCGCAGGGTGCCGGTGAGTTCGAGCCGTACGTACCGGGAGTCGCCCCACTCGGGGAAGGACTCGTCCAGCGGGACGGGCGTCGCCTCGACCTGCCAGCCCAGCGGGGCGAACAGCCGCTCCACCAGGGCCGGTCCGCCGCCGGCCACCGGGACGGCGGGCAGCGAGATCCGCAACGGCATGGCGCGGCCGGGCAGTTCGGGGCGGTGCGTGCACTCGCCCTTCATCGCGGACCGGAACACCGTGCGCAGCGCCACCGCGAGCAGCGAGGACGCGGCGTACGGCCGGTCGTTGACGTACTCGGCGAGCGCCAGGTCGGGCGAACCGGAACGGCCCTTGCCGCGGCCTTGCCGCAGCAGCGCCGCGGGGTCGACCTCCAACAGCAGCGCGGCGGTGCACATGTGCTCCCCGGACTCGGGGTAGAAGACGTGCGCCGTGCCGTGCGCGGTGGTGAACCGCTGCACCTTGTCGGGGTGCTTGTGTAGGAGGAAGCCCAGGTCGGAGGCAGGATTCCCGGCAGTGCCGGTGGTGGAGATCGATACGAACACCCGGCCGAGTATGGCCGGTGGGCCTGTTCTCGGGCATCAGGTTTTGTCCGTCCGGTGAGCGTGTTGGTCAGCACTTGCCCCAATTGGTTAACGTGCGGGATGTGACTGCTGAGACCTCCACTCCCGTAAACGGTGCGGTGGCCGTCGGCCTGGCGACCATCGCCGCCGACGGCACCGTTCTCGACACCTGGTTCCCCGCGCCGGAGCTGGCCGCTGCCCCCGGCCCGTCCGGTACCGTCCGGCTGAGCGCCGAAGAGGCCGAGCAGGCGCTCGGCCCGGGCGCCGCCGAGGCGCTGCGCGCCGATGCGCGGCGCGGCGTCGAGGTGGTGGCGGTGCGCACCGTGATCTCCTCGCTGGACGAGAAGCCGCTGGACGCGCACGACGTCTACCTGCGACTGCACCTGCTCTCCTCCCGTCTGGTGAAGCCGCACGGCCAGAACCTGGACGGCGTCTTCGGCCTGCTGGCGAACGTCGCCTGGACGTCGATCGGCCCGGTGCCGGTGGCCAACGTGGAGCAGGCCCGGCTGGCCGTGCGCGCCCAGGGCGGGCAGCTCGCGGTGTACGGCATCGACAAGTTCCCGCGGATGACCGACTACGTGGCGCCGAGCGGGGTGCGCATCGCGCACGCCGACCGGGTCCGCCTCGGCGCGCACCTGGCCGAGGGCACCACCGTGATGCACGAGGGCTTCGTCAACTTCAACGCCGGCACCCTGGGCACCTCGATGGTGGAGGGCCGGATCAGCGCGGGCGTGGTGGTCGGCGACCACAGCGACATCGGTGGCGGCGCCTCGATCATGGGCACCCTGTCCGGTGGCGGCAAGCAGGTCGTCTCGGTGGGCGAGCGCTGCCTGCTGGGCGCCAACGCGGGCATCGGTATTTCGCTGGGCAACGACTGCGTGGTGGAGGCGGGCCTGTACGTCACCGCCGGCACCCGGGTCACCGCCCCGGACGGCGCGGTGGCGAAGGCGGTGGAGCTGTCCGGCCAGGACAACCTGCTGTTCCGCCGCAACTCGCAGTCCGGCGCGGTCGAGGTGATCGCCCGCACCGGTTCGTGGGGCGGCCTGAACGCGGATCTGCACTCGCACAACTGACCTCCTTCCAGGTCGTATCCGTTCAGCAGTCGCGGTGCGGCTGTCCGGCAGCCGCCCGACGGCCGCCGCGGAGTCCCGGCCCCCGCTCGGTGCTGTAGCCGAGCGGGGGCCGGGCTCGCAAACTCGGCTCACCCCTGGGGCTGACCGGGCCCGGCGGTTGGACCTCTACGAGTGGTCCGGGGTGACCGCGTACGGCGGGAGCTCGTTGGACCGGCGGCGTCGACCCCCGGCGCTTCACACCGCACCACCGAGCTGAAGGGGCCCCCTCATGTCCGAGCCCTGGACCGAGCCGCCCACCCCGGGCACCCCCACGGGCGGCGCGCCCGTCACCACCAAGTCGCTGCTGGAGCAGATGCAGGAGCTGCTCGCCTCGATCAACACCGACCTGGCCGGACTCGACTCCGAGCTGCGGGACACCGCACCCCGGGACGAGCCGGACGACTCGGCCCGCGACTGAGCACACGCCACCGGGACCGGCGGGCCCAGCGGGACCACGAGCATCGGCTCCCCCTCCCGCCGGGCCCCGGCCGGCACCGTCTCCTCCTCCCGCAGTGCCACCAATGCCGTTGTCGCGGCCTCCATGCCCTCCATGTCCTCCGTGCCTTCGGGTGACGCCCCGTCGGCCGCCGTCACCCGCCGCTGCTCGCGCAGCAACTCGGCGACCAGATCCCGGCATTCGGAGCTCGCATCTAGCCCGTCGATGCACGTCCAGTACAGGCTTTCGGTCTCCGCCCCGCAGGCCAGCACCACCAGGTTCTCGCCGGTCTCCGCCAGCAGCCCGGCCAGCTCGACCAACACCGGTTCGAGGTCGCCGAGTTCGGTGAGCCGCTCGACCAGCCCCGGCCCGGACCACTCGCCGAGGCCGCCCGCGAGTCCACCGCAGAGCGGGCCACCGGGCCCGTCGAGGCCGGGGCCGGGCGGTTGTCGCAGGCAGCTCGCGGTGTGCGCGCCGGCCTCCGAGAGCTGCTGCCCGAGGGTGGCGAGCTCCTCGCCGTCGTGGTCGGCGAGCCGCGCCCCGACGGCCTCGGTGAGCAGGACGGACTGCCAGGCCTGGTGCAGGATGTCCCCGGTCGCCCGGGCTTCGGCCAAGGCGTGCCGGACGGTCTTGATCAGTCGCAGTGCCTCCACGGCGCGCTCCCCTCGTTCACCGCCTCCGCCGTCGGGTCGGCGGTCGGTCGGTCAGGGGCTCAGCGTGCCGCCGACGGCCTGGTCCTCCCAGCGCATTCGCCGCGCCTGTGGACAACCCGGCCCTGTGGAAAACTCCGGTCCCCCGCAAGAGGGAAAACCGGATGATTTCCCCGCCCACCGGGAACCCGCCACGAGCCCGCCGGGAACCCGCCACGAACCCCACAGGGCCGCAGGACCGCAGGACCGCAGGCCACCGCGCTACGAACCGCCCCCCGCCGCCGGGAACCGGCTCTCGTTGCGCTCGATCTTCTCCGCCAGCGCCCGCAGCGGATCCACCTCCAGCACGGTGCACAGCTGCAGCAGATAGGCCAGCACGTCGGCGACCTCGTCGCGGACGCGGTGCGCCGCGTCCGTGTCGGCCATCACCGCGCCGGCCTGTTCGGGCGTCAACCACTGGAAGATCTCCAGCAGTTCGCCGGCCTCGACGGTCAGCGCCGAGGCCAGGTTCTTCGGGGTGTGGAACGGCTGCCAGTTCCGGGCGGCCGCGAACTCGGCCAGTCGCCGCTGGAGTTCGGGCACCGTCAGTTCGTCGCTCATTCCCCCAGGTCTACCACCGCGGCCTGGTCGGGCGAGGTGCCCTGGGCGGGCACCCGGGGGGCGGGTTCGGTGCGGCGCAGCAGGCTGTGGCCGGTGGCCGGATCGCGTCGGCACTCGACCAGCTCGACGCCGTCCAGGCCGAGCGCGGGGCCGGGTTCCTGGAGGGTGGCGAGCAGCCGGATGTCGCCCTTGCCGGTGACTTCGCGGGCCAGCCGCAGCAGCACGGCGACCTGCTCGGCCGCCAGGCCGGCGCCTAGGTCCTCGGCGAGCAGCACCAACTGCCGGTGTGCGTCGGGGACTTCACCGGCCGGGTCGACATCGATGACGTCGGCGCCGGTGAGCAGGACGGCGGCGAAGGCGAGCAGTCGCAGCATGCCGTCGGAGGCCTGGTCGGCGCCGGTGCGGCCGAGTACGCCCTCGTCGAAGACGGCGATCATCCGTTGTTGCGCGCCCTCGCCGCGCCGGGCGACGTCCAGGTCGAGCAGCGGGTGCGGGGCGGCGGCCTGGACGGTGCGCAGCAGTCGGGCCCAACGGCGCTGGCATTCGTGTTTGAGGCGGCCGAGGACGGCGGAGATGTTGGCGGCGGTGCCGAGCAGCCGGGCCTGTGGTTCGGGCCGGGCCCAGCCGCGCATCGCGGCGGGCACGGGGTGCAGGTTGAACACCTCGCGCAGCGCGGTGAGCAGTTGTTCGGTGGCGGCCAGTACCTTGCGTTCACCCTTGGACGATCCGGCGACCCGAAGCGGCAGTTGGGCGGTGATCAGGCTGTTGCTGGAGAGCGGGGCGCGGATGTCGCCCTGCCGGGAGTCGTTGTGCCAGGTGACGTTGACCCGGCCGCGGGCGAGGTCCTGTTCGCCGGTCTCCATCAGGGTCTGGCCGTCCACGGTGAGCAATTCGCGGGCGATCCGGACGCGTTCGTCCGTGCGCACCACCACTTCGAGCCGGACCGGGCCGACGCTGGAGCGGACGGTGCAGCCCAGGATGATCGCGTTGCGTCCGTGGGGCACGCAGCCGATCAGTCCGCCGCGGACCGGGGCGGCGAGCGGGCCGCCGATCCCGCCGATGCCGTCCAGCGAGGGTCTGATCTCCTCGCCGAGGGCGAGCCGGGAGAGCACGCAGAGGGCGTCCAGCGCGTTGGACTTGCCCGCGCCGGACGGGCCGTGCAGGACGGTCAGAGGCGACAGCGGCAGGGTGGCGCGCCGGTAGGACTTGAAGGACGTGAGTCGCAGTTCCTCAACGGTCGGGCGCTTCACCAGGGGGGCGGGCGGGCGTCGGCCAGGCTGGGCGGAGGAGCGGTCGGGCGGGCCGACCGGGGGCGGGGCCAAGGGGGCTTCGCTGGTCACCCGGAGCACTTTAGGTGCGCAGTGAGCTGGAGAAACGTCCCTCCTGACGGCCTTTCACCCCTTCGAGTCCCAACCGTCCCCGGCCCCGGCGGAGTGTCACTCGTACGCGGTGATCCGCACCGAACCGGTGACCTCCACCGGCTGCGGCAGCCCGTCCAGCGCGGCGGTCAGTGCGGCCGGGTCGGTGTGCCAGGCGCTCGGTCCCATCCCGACCACCGCGGCGGCGTCCGCCCGCGACAGCCGCAGCGTGAACTCCACCTCGGTGCGCCCCACCGGCGCGAACCACGGGCCGAGCTTCTCCTCGATCCGCCGGTCCTTGTCCTCGTCCACCGACAACAGGCCCAGCGCGCCCACCAGTTCCCGCAGGTGACGGGAGGTCGGCGCGGCCACCAGCAGCCGTCCGCCCGGGCGCAGCACCCGCCGCATCTCCGGTCCGTTGCGCGGCGCGAACACGTTCAGCAGCACGTCCGCCGCGCCGTCCCGCAACGGGAGCGGGCGCCACGCGTCGCACACCACGGCGCCGATCCTCGGGTGCGCCTTCGCGGCGCGCCGCAGCGCGTACTTCGACAGGTCGAGGGCCGCGCCGGCCGCGCCCGGCCGCGCCTCCAGCACCCGCGCCAGGTAGTGGCCGGTGCCCGCGCCCAGGTCCGCCACCAGCCCGGTGTCCGCCGCGACGCCGGCCGCGGCCTCGGCCAGCGCCCGCTCCAGCGGACGGTAATGGCCGGCCGCCAGGAACTCGCTGCGGGCGGCGACCATCTCCGCGGTGTCGGCGGTGCCCGCCTTCGCGTCACCCGTCAGCAGGCTGACGTAGCCCTGCCGGGCCTGGTCAAAGCTGTGGCCCTGCGGGCAGCGCAGGGTGCGACCGTCCAGGGTCAGTGGGCGGGCACAGTGCGGGCAGACCAGATAGGGCTCGATGTCCTGCAGCAACTCGGTCGCATCCTCGCGGGATCGTCAGAGGTCGGGGGAACGTCGAGGGTATCCCGGCTGCGGACGCCTCGTCGCTCTCCCGACCCCTGACCCCACCTGCGCCGACGTGCCGACGGCTCACTCCTCGCCGTCGTCGCCGACCTCTTCCTCCTCCGACTCGTCGACCACCCACATCGCCAGCCGCTCCGCCACACCCGTGATGCCGAGCTTGCCCTCCCGGATCGCCCGGGCCAGGCTGCGCACCTCCCGCGCGGTGGTCGCCACCCGGCAGCCGCTGGCCACCAGGTACGCGTAGGCCACGGCGGTGGCGAACAGCTCGTTGTTGCGCTCCAGCGCGGGGACCCGGATCAGCTGGTGCATCAGCGCGGCCGCACGGTCCTGCGGCTCCGGGTAGACGGCGATGTCGAAGATCTCGGCCTGGTGCCTGGTGACCGCCGCGAGCAGCGATCCGTAGTCGGTGACCTGCGGGTCACCGGGCGTGTACTGCTCCGCGGTCATGAGCAGCCACGAGAGGTCGACCTCAAGTTTCAACGGCGCACGTCCTGGAGTTCGCTCGGCGACCCGAACTCGGCGAGGAACGCCGCCTCGTGCTCCTTCATGAACTGCGCCGCGGCATCCACGAAATTGCGGCCCGCCTCGCCCATGTCCTGCTGGACCAGACGCTCGATGTACTGGTTCATGCTGATCCCCTGCTGTTCGGCCCGCTCGCGGGCCATCTCGGCGGTGGTCGCATCCACCCTGACGTTCAGCTGCTTCTTGGCCATGCTTCACGCTAGCACCGAGGTGCTAGCACAACAAGGGCGCAAACCGGCCGCACCCCCACTCCCCCACCTTCTCCGCCCACGCCCCTACGAAAACCGGCCACCCCCATCGAGCTCCCGGCCCGCCCCATACGATGATCGTTCCGACCTTGGAACGAGGTGCCCGATGCGGTTCCCCACGGCCGTCAAGATTCTCGCCGCCGTGCTCGCCTTCGTGGCGCTCGCCGTCGTCCTGCTCGTCCTGGTGGGCCGCACCGACCCCGCGAGCGAGACCGGCAGCATGCTCCGGGCCGGCACCGGCGGCCTCCTCGCCGGGCAGTTCGTCCTCCTCTGCCGCGTGATCCTCCGCACCCTGCGCCCCGACCGGGCCCGTCGCCCCGACCGGGCCCGTCGCCGCGGCTGACGGCCCCGAAACGCCGCACGGGCGCGGGAGAGGCTCCCGCGCCCGTGCTGATGATCGGTTCGGTTACTGCCGGCCGGCGATCGGCTCCAGGATGGCCACGCACTCGAAGTGGTGGGTCATCGGGAACAGGTCGAAGGCGCGCAGCGAGACCGGGCGGTAGCCGCCCTCGCGGAAGAAGGCCAGGTCGCGGGCGAGGGCGGCGGGGTCGCAGGCGACGTAGGCGATGCGGCGGGCGGAGAGCGAGCAGAGGTGGGCGACGGTGTCGCGGCCGGCGCCGGCCCGCGGCGGGTCGAGGACGATCAGGTCGGTCGAGGTGATGCCGGTGCGCGGCAGCAGGGTCTCGACCTTGTCGCACTCGATCCGGACGTTCTCCAGCGCGGCGAGGTTGTGCCGGGCGTCCGCGACGGCCTGCTTGCCGGACTCGATGCCGAGCACCGCGCCCTCCTCGCCGACCCGCTCGGCGAGCGCGCCGGCGAACAGGCCGACGCCGCAGTACAGGTCGAGGGCGTTCTCGCCCCACTGCGGGTCGAGGCCGGTGAGGACGGCGTCGACCAGGGTGGCCGGGGCCTCGGGGTGGATCTGCCAAAAGCCTCCGTTGGAGACCCGCCAGGTGCGGCCGGCGGCGCGCTCGCGGACGAAGGCCCGGCCGTGCACGCGGTGGAACAGGTCCTGCTCGTCGATCCGGGCGATCGAGGCCTCACGGTCGAGCTCGACCAGCGGCAGCTGCTCGCCGGGCTGCGGCCGCAGGATCACCTGCCGGTCGGAGGAGCCGGACGCGGCGATCGCCTCGACGGACGCGATGCCGGTCCAGTCGCGGGACTCGATGCCGAGCTCGGTGACGCCGGGCGCGGCGATCAGGCAGCGGTCGATCGGCTGGACGTCGTGCGAGCGGTGCTTGCGCAGCCCGATCGCGCCGTCCTCGCCGACGGCGTACTGCACCCGGGTGCGCCAGGCCGGGACCTCGCCGGCCTGCAGCTTGCCGCCGACCGGCTCGACCGAGCCGTCCCAGCGGGCCTCCTCGGGGGTGAGGCCGGCCAGCTTGGCGAGCTGCTCGGTGAGCACCGCGCCCTTGAGCTTGCGCTGCCCGCCGGGGGTGACGTGCTGCCAGTCGCAGCCGCCGCACTTGCCGGGGCCGGAGAACGGGCAGGGCGCCTCGATCCGCTCCTTGGCGGCCTCCAGCACCTCCACCGCGTCGGCCCGCAGGAAGCGCGAGGTGGTGGTGCCGTCGGTGACCTGCGCGATCACCCGCTCGCCGGGCAGCGCGTGCCGGACGAACAGCACCCGGCCCTCGTGCCGGGCCACGCAGTGCCCGCCGTGCGCGACCGGCCCGACCTCGACCTCGTAGCGCTCGCCGACCAGCGGGTCACCGGACGGCTGCCGCAGCACCGGCTGGGCGGACCGCGCCGCCTTCGGCGCCCGCACCGCACCGGGCTTGCGCCCCTGCCGCTCGGCCTTCTTCGCCTGAGCACCCTGAGCACCCTTGCCGGCCTGAGCAGACTTACCGGCCTGAGCAGACTTGCCGGCCTGAGCGGACTTGCCGCCCGGCGCACCCTTGCCGCCCTGCGCGGCCTGCGCGCCCCGCGCGCCCTTCTCGGGCGCCGGCCGCTCCGCGGCGGGCCGCTGCTCGCCCGGCACCGGCGGCAGGCTGCGGGCGGTGTTGCCTTCCCGGTCGGTGGCCTCGGGCCGGGACGGCCGGCTGCTCCAGCGCGGGTGCGCCACCTGCCCGGGCTTGGCGCCGGACGTGCGGCCGGGGCGGCCCTGGCGACCGGAGGAGCGGGGCGGGTTGTTGCGGGTCACGGGGCGCTTCCTTACGCGAAGACGAACGACGAACGACGAAAACCAACAAAAAGATCGGGACGGTGGAGAACAACGGCGGCCCGTGGCGGACCGGAAACGATCCGCCACGGGCCCATTGAAGGCCATCAGGAGGCCGGACGGGCTGCGTCGCTCAGTCGCGCGGCGCGGCTTCGTCCTTGCCGCCGGAGGACTCCCCGGTGGCTCGCCCGGCGCGCGGGCGGGGCTCGCCGCGGCGCACCGCGCCGGGCGCGGACCACGCCTTGGGCGCCTTGCGGCGTTCCGAGGACTCCAACTGCCAGGGTACGGACGTCACCATCACACCGGGCTTGAACAGCAGACGTCCCTTGAGCCGCAGCGCGCTCTGGTTGTGCAGCAGGTGCTCGTACCAGTGGCCGACCACGTACTCGGGGATGTAGACCGCGACCACGTCGCGCGGGCTGTCGCGGCGCAGGTTCTTGACGTACTCCAGCACCGGACCGGTGATCTCGCGGTACGGCGAGTCGAGGACCTTCAGCGGCACGGCGATGCCGCGTTCGTCCCATTCCTCGCGCAGCGCCGCGGTGTCGGCCGGGTCCACGTTGACGGTGACGGCCTCCAGGATGTGCGCCCGGGACAGCTGGGCGTACGCGAGGGCGCGCAGCGCGGGCTTGTGCAGCTTGGAGACCAGGACGACGGCGTGCACGCGGGTCGGCGGGGCGACGTCCGCGGCTTCCTCGGCGGCCTTCAGTTCGGCGTTGACGCTGTCGTAGTGGCGGCGGATCGCCTTCATCATCACGAACAGCACCACCATCAGCGCGATCGCGATCCAGGCGTGGCCGATCTTGGTGGCGAGCACCACGATCAGCACGGCCATGGTCATCACCAGGCCGAAGGTGTTGATCGCCCGGCTGCGCTGCATGCGGTTGCGCTTCTTCGGGTCGGTCTCGGTCTTCAGCAGCCGGGTCCAGTGCCGGATCATGCCGGACTGGCTCATGTTGAACGCCACGAAGACGCCGACGATGTACAGCTGGATCAGCCGGTTCGGGTCGGCACCGAACGCCACGATGAACAGGATCGCCGCGCCGGCGAGCAGCACGATGCCGTTGGAGAACGCCAGCCGGTCGCCGCGGGTGTGCAGCTGCCGCGGCAGGTAGCGGTCCTGGGCCAGGATCGAGCCGAGCACCGGGAAGCCGTTGAACGCGGTGTTCGCGGCGAGCACCAGGATCAGGCCGGTGGTGCCGGCGACGAAGTAGAAGCCCGGGGTGAAGTTGGAGAACACCGCTTCGGAGATCTGCGCCAGCACGGTCTTCTGGTGGTAGTCCGCGGGCGCGCCGATCAGCTGCTCGGCCGGGTTCTCGGCCATCTGCGTCCCGGTCAGGTGCGCCAGGTAGATGATGCCCATGAACATCGTCACAGCGATGGTGGCCATCATCAGCAGCGTGGTCGCCGCGTTCTTGCTCTTCGGCTTGCGGAAGGCGGGCACGCCGTTGGAGATCGCCTCCACACCGGTGAGCGCCGCGCTGCCCGAGGAGAACGCCTTCAGCAGCAGGAACACCAGGGCGAACCCGGTCAGCCCCTCGTTGCCGGGCGTTGGCGCCAGGTGGAACGCCGAGCTCTCGGCGGGCAGCGCGGTGTTGAACCCGAAGTGCCGCACGAGTCCGTAGACCACCATGCCGAGCACGCCCACCATGAACGCGTACGTCGGCACCGCGAACGCGGAACCGGACTCGCGCACACCACGCAGGTTCATGCCCATCAGCAGGATGACCACGGTGACCGACAGCGCCAACTCGTGCCCGCGCAACGCCGGCACCGCCGACACCACGTTGGCCACGCCGGAGGTGGTGGACACCGCCACGGTCAGGATGTAGTCGACCATCAGCGCACTCGCCACCACCAGGCCGGAGTTCGGTCCGTGGTTGACGGTGGCGACCTCGTAGTCGCCGCCGCCGCTGGGGTACGCGTACACGTTCTGTCGGTACGAGGCGACCACCGCGAGCATCACGATGGCGACGACGACGCCGATCTGCCAGGAGAAGTGGATCGCCCCGGCACCGGCCAGCGACAGCGTGAGCAGGATCTCCTCGGGCGCGTACGCCACGGAGGAGAGCGCGTCCGAGGCGAACACCGGCAGCGCGATGCGCTTGGGGAGCAGCGTCTCCCCCAGCTTGTCGCTGCGCAGCGCACGCCCGATCAGGATGCGTTTCGGTAGGTCAGCAGGCATAGGCACAGCAAGGAATCGTAAGGCCCCTCGCTGGGAGCCGACGCCGCACGGGGCCACCTTGGTCGCGACTCTGTTCGGCGGACCGGCTAGCGTGTCGGATTAAGGGTTAGCGGGCAACACCTCGTTGCCCCCTCGCGTCGGATCACAGGCGCGGCCGACAACTGGCCCCCGGAATCGGGGGCACGGAAGGACGATGAGCGGTGTTTACGCAGGTCATGACCCCAACGGATCGGGTGAGGTAGTCGCGTGCACATCGTCATCATGGGTTGCGGACGCGTGGGCTCCGCCCTCGCCAGAACGCTCGAGAAACAAGGCCATTCGGTCGCGGTCATCGACCAGGACCCGACCGCCTTCCGCCGACTCGGCGCGGGCTTCAACGGCCGCCGCGTCACCGGTGTCGGCTTCGACCAGGACACCCTGAGGGAAGCCGGCATCGAGGAGGCGGGCGCCTTCGCCGCCGTCTCCAGCGGTGACAACTCGAACATCATCGCGGCCCGGGTGGCCCGCGAGAACTTCGGCGTCGAGCACGTCGCGGCCCGCATCTACGACCCGCGCCGCGCCGAGGTCTACCAGCGCCTGGGCATCCCGACCGTCGCGACCGTCCGCTGGACCGCCGACCAGATGCTGCGCCGGCTGCTGCCCAGCGGCGCCGAGCCGGTCTGGCAGGACCCCTCGGGCGCCGTGCAGCTCGCCGAGGTGGCGTTCGCCCCCGCGTGGATAGGCCACCGCCTGTCCGAGCTCGAGGCCGCCGCCGGTGCCCGGGTGGCGTTCGTCACCCGGGTCGGCGAGGGCGTGCTGCCCAACCCGCAGATGGTGGTGCAGGAGGGCGACCTGGTGCACGTGATGCTGCGCCGCAACGAACTGACCGCGGTCGAGGCGGCCTTCGCCAAGGGCCCCGAGGAGGCTGGTCACTGATGCGCGTCGCAATCGCCGGAGCCGGTGCCGTCGGCCGTTCCATCGCCGGAGAGCTGCTGGAGAACGGCCACGAGGTCCTGCTGATCGACAAGAACCCGAACTCCATCTCGGTGGAGCGGGTCCCGCTGGCGGAGTGGCTGCTCGCCGACGCCTGCGAGATCACCTCGCTGGACGAGGCCGCGCTGCAGCGCTGCCACGTGGTGATCGCCGCCACCGGTGACGACAAGGTCAACCTGGTCGTCTCGCTGCTCGCCAAGACCGAGTACGGGGTGCCCCGGGTGGTCGCCCGGGTGAACAACCCGAAGAACGAGTGGCTGTACAACGAGTCCTGGGGCGTGGACGTCGCCGTCTCCACCCCGCGCCTGATGTCCGCGCTGGTCGAGGAGGCCGTCAGCGTCGGCGACCTGGTCCGGCTGATGCGCTTCTCGCAGGGCAATGCCAACCTGGTCGAGCTCACCCTGGCCGCCGACACCGGCCTGGTCGGGACCCGGGTCTCGGACGTGGCCTGGCCGGTGGACACCGCGCTGGTCACCATCATCCGGGCCGGCCGGGTGCTGGTCCCCGGTGGCAGCGACACCCTGGAGGCCGGTGACGAGCTGCTGTTCGTCGCCGCCCAGGAGCGCGAGGAGGAGCTGGAGACGCTGCTTGCCGGCTGATCCACCCCGCCGTACGGCGAAGGGCCCGCGCATCGCGCGGGCCCTTCGTCACGTCTGTGGCGCTACTTCCGGGGTTCTTCGTCGTCCTCGGGCAGCTCCGCCTTGATCGGCGGCGGCGCCTTCAGCAGGATCTGCCAGGTCACGTACATCGCCAGCAGCATCGGCGGGATGCCGAGGGCGACCTTGAGCCAGCCCAGCAGGTTGACGTTGTGGGTGAAGTACAGCGGGAAGAGGATCACCGGCTTCAGGCCCATGATCAGCACCCAGGCCCAGGTCGCCTTGGTGTAGGCGGCCAGTCGGCCCGGGTTCTGCTTGCGCCAGGTGAACATCTCGCCGGTGATCGGGCCCAGCATCAGGCCGATCATCGGCCAGCGCACCAGCGCGGAGACCGCGAGCGCCACGCAGTAGCCGACGTTCCACAGCAGGCCCGGCAGGTAGAAGTCCTCGGCCTTGCCGGTCTTCATCGAGATCCAGGCGCCGATCGCCACGCCGAACACGCCGGAGAAGGCGTGCTGGATGGTCTCCCGGCGGGCCAACCGGACCACCACGAACACCGCGCACAGGGCCAGCGCCGACCAGGCGGCGACCGGCACCTTGTGGGTGATGTTGAAGGCGATGATGAACACCAGGCCGGGCAGCGTCATGTCGACCATGCCGCGGATCCCGCCGAACGCCTTCAGCACCGTCTCGGCCGCCTCCTTCGAGGCGTCCCGCTCGTGCTGCGCGCTGCTCTGCTCGTCACCCTGCGGGTCGTGGGCGGTCACCCGGACCGCCTCGGCCTCGTTGCTCACGCGGACTCGCTCCCGTGTCCCACCGGACGCAGCTCGTAGCGGGGGTTGAAGAGCACGCGGCGCCCGCGTGCGTGGCCGATCCGGCCGCTGGCGATCAGGCGGCGGCCCGGCTCGATTCCCACGATCGAGCGACGGCCCAGCCACACCACGTCCAACGCCTCCGTGCCGTCGAACAGCTCGGCCTCCAGCGCGGGCACACCCGCGCGGGGGCGGAGCGTGACGGTCCGCAGCGTGCCGGCCACGGTGACGATCTCACGGTCGCCGCAGGCGGCGATCGGGGTGCAGCCCGCCTCGGCGGTGTCCTGCCGCAGTTCCTGGGCGGCCAGCTCCTCCGAGGAGGACGTCAGCCGACTCAGCATGCGGCGGAAACGGCCCTGCGGCTGGTCGCCGATGTTGTCACCACTCATGCCGGAAGGGTACCGGTTCATCCCCGCCCGGCGGCAGAGCTCCGGCCGCGCCGGTCACGCCCCGGTCACGGCTCGAAGCGGTAGCCCATGCCCGGTTCGGTGATGAAGTGCCGGGGGTGCGACGGGTCGGCCTCCAGCTTGCGGCGCAGCTGCGCCAGGTAGACCCGCAGGTAGTTGGTCTCCTTGCGGTAGGCCGGGCCCCACACCTCCTGCAGCAGCTGGGTCTGGCTGACCAGCCGCCCGGAGTTGCGCACCAGCACCTCCAGCAGGTGCCACTCGGTGGGGGTGAGCCGGACGTCGGCGCCCTGACGGGTGACCTTCTTGGCGGCCAGGTCGACGGTGAACGAGTCGGTGACGACCACCGGCTCGCCCTCGGCGGTGACCGGCTCGGCGCGGCGCACCGCGGCCCGCATCCGGGCCAGCAGCTCGTCCATCCCGAACGGCTTGGTGACGTAGTCGTCGGCGCCGGCGTCCAGTGCCTCGACCTTCTCGTCGGAGGCGTGCCGGGCGGACAGCACGATGATCGGCACCCTGGTCCAGCCGCGCAGGCCGCGGATCACCTCGACGCCGTCCATGTCGGGCAGGCCGAGGTCGAGCACCACCACGTCGGGGTGGCGGGCGGCGGCCAGTTCCAGGGCGCTCGCGCCGTCGTGCGCGGAATCGACCTCGTACTTGCGGGCCTTGAGGTTGATCACCAGGGCGCGGACGATCTGGGGTTCGTCGTCCACCACGAGGACCCGGGTCATGCGGGACCGGCCTTTCCGTTGTCAGGGTGGTCGTGCAGGTCGACGGCGGGCAGCGAGACCACCATGGTCAGCCCGCCGCCGGGGGTGTCCTCGGCGGTGACGGAGCCGCCCATCGCCTCGGTGAAGCCGCGCGCCACCGCCAGGCCGAGGCCCACCCCGGTGCCGCGGGGGGCGTCACCGTAACGCTGGAACGGGGCGAAGATCCGCTCCCGGGCCTCCTCGGGGACGCCCGGGCCGCGGTCGACGACGCGCAGCTCGACCCGGGCGTCGCGCGGCAGCAGGTCCGCCTTGACCAGCACCTGGCTGTCGGACGGGCCGTACTTGACGGCGTTCTCCACCAGGTTGGCCAGCACCCGCTCCAGCAGCCCGGCGTCGGCGCGCACCATCGGCAGCGACTCCGCCACGTCCAGCCGGACGCTGCCCGGCGGGACGCCGCCGAGCGCGAACGGCACCACCTCGTCCAGGTCGGTGGGCTGCAGCAGCGGGGTGACGGTGCCGGTCTGCAGGCGGCTCATGTCCAGCAGGTTGTTGATCAGGTGGTCGAGGCGGTCCGCGCCGGACTCGATGCCGGCCAGCAGCTCGGCCTCGTCCTCCGGGTCCCATTCGACGTCCTCGGCGCGCAGCGAGGTGACGGCGGCCTTGATCCCGGCCAGCGGGGTGCGCAGGTCGTGCGAGACGGCGGCGAGCAGCGCGGTGCGGATCCGGTTCCCCTCGGCCTCGCGGCGGGCGGCGGCCGCCTCCCCGGCCAGCCGGCGGCGCTCGAGCAGGACGGCGGCCTGGTTGGCGAACGCGCCGAGCATCCGCCGGTCGGCGGCGGGCAGTACCCGGCCGCGCAGCACCAGGGCGAGGCGTTCGCCGACCGGCACGTCCACGTCGGCCTGTTCGGGCCCGGCCGGCGGGCGCGGTCCGACCGAGGCGGCGACGTGCCAGGCGGCGTGCGGGTCGGCGCGTTCGACCAGTGCCACGGCGTCCTGCTGGAAGGTCTCCCGGACCTGTTCCAGCAGCGCCGTCAGCACCCCCTCGCCGGTGGGGGCGCCGCGCAGCACGGTGCCGGCCAGTGCCGACATGGTCTGCGCCTCGGCCTGGGCGCGGGCCGCCTGATGACTGCGCCGGGCCGCCAGGTCGACCACGGTGGCGACCGCGATGCCGACGGCGGTGAAGACCGCCACCGCCAGGATGTTCTGCGGCTCGGCGATGGTGAAGGCGTGGATGGGGGGCGCGAAGTAGTAGTTGAGCGCCGTTGATCCGACCAGCGCCGAGGCGATCGCCGGGTACAGCCCGCCGACCAGCGCCGCGCACACCGTCAGCGACAGGAACAGCAGCATGTCGGTGGAGAGCCCCTGCCCCCGGAACTGCGTCAGCACCAACGCCAGCAGCGGCGGCCCGGCCACGCCGATCAGCCAGCCCGCGACCGTCCTGGTCCGGCCCAGGTCGGTGACCTTGCGGATCGGGATCCGGCCCCGGCCGCGCGCCGCGTGCTCGTGGTTGACCATGTGGACGTCGATGTCGCCGGAGTCCCGGGTCACCGTGAGGCCGACACCCGGCCCGTACAGGTACTGCCAGAACTTGCGGCGGCTGGTGCCGATCACGATCTGGGTGGCGTTGACGCCGCGCGCGAAGTCCAGCAGCCCGGCCGCCGGGTCGTCGCCGAGCACCGAGTGGAAGCTGCCGCCGAGGCTCTCCACCAGCGCGCGCTGCTCGATCAGCGTCTGCGGCGAGGAGCCCGACAGTCCGTCGGACCGCGAGATGTGCACCGCCAGCAGTTCGCCGGCGCTGGCCCGGGCCGCGATCCTGGCGGCGCGGCGGATCAGCGTGGCGCCCTCCGGGCCGCCGGTCAGGCCGACCACGATCCGCTCCCGGGCCTGCCAGGTGCCCTGGATGCCCTGCTCGGCCCGGTACCGCTGGAGGTACTCGTCGACCCGGTCCGCCGTCCAGAGCAGCGCCAGTTCGCGCAGCGCCGTCAGGTTGCCGAGCCGGAAGTAGTGGGCGAGCGCCGCGTCGACCTTCTCCGGCGCGTACACGTTGCCGTGCGCCAGCCGGCGGCGCAGTGCCTGCGGCGACATGTCGACCAACTCGATCTGGTCGGCGCGCCGCACCACCTCGTCCGGGACGGTCTCCCGCTGGCGGACGCCCGTGATGCCCTCGACCACGTCGCCGAGCGACTCCAGGTGCTGGATGTTGACGGTGGAGATGACGTCGATCCCGGCCGCCAGCAGCTCCTCGACGTCCTGCCAGCGCTTGGTGTGCCGCGAGCCGGGGACATTGGTGTGGGCGAGCTCGTCGACCAGCACCACCGCCGGGTCGCGGGCCAGCACCGCGTCCAGGTCGAGCTCGGTGAACTCGGCGCCACGGTGGATCAGCGTGCGGCGCGGGACGGTCTCCAGGCCGTCCAGCAGTTCGGCGGTGTGAGCCCGTCCGTGGGTCTCCACGAAGCCGATCACCACGTCCGCGCCGCGGCCCAGACGCCGGTGCGCCTCGGCGAGCATGGCGTACGTCTTGCCGACGCCCGGGGCCGCCCCGAGGTAGATCCGCAGCCGGCCGCGGCCCGTGTGCACCATGCCCTTGAGGTTAAGCCCTGCAATCTGAATATCCGCTGATCAGGGTGGTTTGGCTGAAGAATTGTCAACTTCTTGACGGCCGTTGCGCCAAAATGCCGAACGGAAAGATCGACCTGAAAGGACCCACCATGCGCGGACTCGTACTCGGCGGCGGCGGACTCGCCGGCATCTCCTGGATGACCGGGCTGCTCCACGGCCTCGCCGAAACCGGCCTGGACCTCCCCGGCACCGCCGACCACATCCTCGGCACCTCCGCCGGCGCCACCGTCGCCGGCCAACTCTCCTCCGGATTACCGCTCGCCGAACTCCACCTGCGACAGACCGATCCCGCCCGGCAGAACCACGAAATCGTCCCGCCCGTCGAGACCCTCTGGCCGCTGCTCGAAACCCTCGCCGCCCTGCACGCCGAGATCACCGACCCCGCCGAACTGCGCCGCCGCATCGGCCGCCTCGCCCTGGACGCCGACACCGTCCCCGCCGCCGACCGACGCGCCGTCATCGCCGGCCGCCTCCCCGCCCACGACTGGCCCAGCCGGCCGCTCACGCTCACCGCCGTCGACGCCGAAACCGGCGAACCCCGCACCTTCGACCGCCACAGCGGCGTCCCCCTGGTCGACGCCGTCGCCGCCAGCTGCGCCATCCCCGGCATCTGGCCCACCGTCGAGATCGACGGCCACCGCTACATGGACGGCGGCATCCGCACCTACGCCAACGCCGACCTGATGACCGGCCAGCAGACCGTCCTGGTCGTCGCCCCGATGCCCGACCCCAACCTCGACACCGAGCTGGAGACCCTCCGGACCACCGGCACCGTCCTCGCCATCACCCCCGACGAGGACGCGCTCGCCGCCTTCGGTGCCAACCCGCTCGACACCACCGTCCGCGCCCCCGCCGCCGAAGCCGGCCGGGCCCAGGCCCGGCGGGTCGCCGACCAGGTCCGCAAACTCTGGCTCTGACCCCTACGGCTCGACGATCTTGCCGTCCCGCAGCTCGAGCACCCGGTCCGCCAGGTCCATGAGCTGCGGGTCGTGCGTCGCCACCAGCGCCGTCACGCCCTCACTGCGCACCACCGCCCGCAGCAACTCCATGATCGCCATACCGGTGTCCGAATCCAGCTGCCCGGTCGGCTCGTCCGCGATCAACAACGCCGGCTCGTTCGCCAACGCCCGCGCCACCGCCACCCGCTGCTGCTGACCACCCGACATCTCCGTCGGCCGCTGCGCCGCGTGGTCCGCCAGACCCACCAGCGCCAGCAGCGTCCGCACCCGCTCCTCGCGCTCCTTCACCGCCACCCGGCGGAGCCGCATCGGCACCCCGACGTTCTCCGCCGCCGTCAACACCGAGATCAACCCGAACGACTGAAACACGAAACCGATCCGGTCCCGGCGCAACGCCAACCGGCCCGACTCGTCCAGACCCGACAGGTCCATCCCGGCGATGCTGATCCGCCCCGCCGACGGCATGTCCAGACCGCCCACCAGGTTCAGCAGCGTCGTCTTCCCCGACCCCGACCTTCCCCGCAGCGCCGTCAACTCCCCGGCCTTCGCCGTGAACGACACCCCGCGCACGGCGTGCACCGCCCGGTCGCCCGCACCGAACGTCCGGTGCACGTCCTCCACGACCACCATCGCGCCACTCATCCGCGTACCTCCGCACCCTCCGCGCGCCACACCCCGATGTGGTCCTCCTCCAACGCCAGCCGCACCCGGCGGCTCAGCCCCAACGCCTCCGTGAAGTCCTGCGGCAACTGCAACCGGCCCACCCGGTCCAGCACCGCGTACTCCACCCCCGGCTCGCCCCGCTCCGGACGCAGCACCTCCGTCGACGTCCGCCCGTTGCGGATCCGCACGGTGCGCCGCACCTCCTGGGCCACCATCGGGTCGTGCGTGACGATCAGCACCGTCACCCCCAGCTCCTCGTTCACCGACCGCAGCGCCGCGAAGATCTCCTCGCTGGTCGCACTGTCCAGCTCACCCGTCGGCTCGTCCGCCAGCAGCAGCGCCGGCGCGTTGGCGTTCGCCACCGCGATCGCCACCCGCTGCTGCTCACCACCCGACATCTCGGCCGGCCTACGCTCCGCCAGGTGCCCGATCCCCAGCATCCCCAGCAGATCCGTCGCCTGCCGCTGCCGGTCCCGCCGCGGCACCCCCGCGTACCCCATCGGCAGCATCACGTTCTCCACCGCCGTCAGGTACGGCAGCAGATTCCGCGCCGTCTGCTGCCAGACGAACCCCACCGTCCGGCGCCGGAACGCCAACCGCTCCTTCTTGTCCATCGCCAGCAGATCGTTCCCCGCCACCCGGGCACTGCCCGCCGTCGGCACGTCCAGCCCCGCGAGGATCCCCAGCAACGTCGACTTCCCCGAACCCGACGCGCCCACCACCGCGATCAACTCGCCGTCCTCGACCGTCAGATCGAGCCCCTGCAGGGCCTGCACCTCGACGCCCTCGGAACGGTGGATCCGCATCAGGTTCTCGCACACCACCATGCCCTCGGCCGGCGGCGGACCCGCCGCGGCCGCGCGCCTGCGCAACTCCTCCAGCCCCCCGGGCTCCGGCCCCGCCGGCACCCCCACCGCCTCAGCCCCCACCGCATTCCCCTCCGGCCGCCGAACCCACGATTCACCACGGCCTGCACTCCGGGCCGACGCCCGGTCGGACAGCCGGGGCAGTCCCCTGTTCTGCCCCGACCGCCCAACCGGGCGCACCCCCCGCGGGCCACCGCCCCGATCGACAGCGGCCTCACCACACCAACGCGGCCCGAAGCAGACCGGTTGCACCGGCCCACGGACTTTCTTCGAAACCCTCCGAGCAGCGCCCGCTTTGGACTGCCGAAGCGCCGACGCGGACCTCAGCCCTCCCCCGGCTCGGACGCGCGCAACTGCAGGAACTCCAGCGCCGACTCCCGGAACGGATCAGACAACCCCGCCGCCGGAGCCACCCCCCGCCCGCCCCGATGCACCGTCAGCACCGCCACCGTCGTCCCGCTGATGTGCACCGCCAACTCCTCCGCGTACGCCACCGGCTGCCGCACACCCAACGCCACCACCGCGCCGACCTGCTGCTCCACCGCCCAGCCCGCCCCCGAGCTCACGCACTCCCCGCCCGCCATCAGCCGGGTCGCCTGGTGCTCCGCCGCCAGCGGCGAGCCGAAGCGCATCACAATCTGCTGCGCCGACACCTCCGGGTGCCCGGCATCCACATACCGCTGCCCCCACAACTGCTCGGCACCCGACGTACTCACCAGCCGCGCTACGCACCCGTCCGCGAACGCCCCCGGACCGGGAGTTCCGGACGGATCGGCCGACGGGCCACCGGACGGGCTTCCGCTCGAACTCCCACTCGGTGAAGGGCTGTTGGTGGCAGACGAGCCGGCGCTTGCGCTCGGACGAATCGTGGCGGGCCCGCCCGGGGACGCGCTCCCGGACGGACCTGCCGCCGCCGGGTCCACGGCCGGCAGCGCCGTCCACGGGCCGTACCCGCCCAGCACGCTCGGCAGCCGCGACACGTCCAGCACCAGCGCCCGCGCCATCGGATCGGCGGACTCCAGCGACGGCCACTCCGCCACCCAGTTCACCGACGGCAGCAACGGCAACTGCGGCTCCGGCAAAGGCACTTCCAGCTTCGGCGCGGGCGCCGCAGCCGTCGGCGGCACCGGATACCCCGCCACCCCGTGCCCCACCGGCCCGGGCACCACCGCCGCCGCGGACCACAGCACGGCGACGCCCAACACCCCCGCCACCACCACCGCCCCCACCCGACGCCGACGCCGCCTCGCCCCGCGACGCGCCACCTCCGCACTCGGCGGCACCGGCACGGCAAGCACCACCTCGCGCCGCAACCCGTCGAACATCGTCTCCAGCCGGGCCGCCCCGATCGCCGGACGGTCCGCCGCCCCCGCTGCCCGCGCTGCCCCTGCCGTCCGCACCGTCTCCGCCTCGGGCCTAGACATGCGAACCGCAGTCTTCCGCCACCTGCACCTGAGCCCCCGTCACCTTCACCGGCTCCCCGTCACCGCCGCCGAGCCCCGTCAACTCCCCGTCCCCCGTCAACTCCCCGTCCCCCGCCGACCGTTCACCTGCGGCAACCGCCGGAGCCGACCGCAGCGGCGCGATCGTCGGCTCCTCCACGACCGCCGCCGGATCTTCCCCCAACAGCACCGCCAACGCCTGCCGCCCCCGGTGCAACCGCGCCTTGACCGTCCCCACCGGCACCCCTTCGTCCGCGGCGATCTCCGCCACCGAACGACCCCCCATGTGATGCCACACCAACGCCGACCGCTGCGCCTCCGGCAACTGCCGCAACGCCTCCACCAGCACCACGGTCTCCGGCCCCGGCCCCGGAACCGGCAGATTCGCATCCCCGTGCCGGATCCAGCTCTGCAACGCCGTCCGCGCCCGCCGCCACCGACTGATCGCGATCCGCTGCCCCGTAAGCCGCACCCACGCCACCGGATTCTCGTGCGACACCAGCCGCCCCCAGTGGTTCCACGCCCGGACGAACGCCTCCTGGGCAGCGTCCTGCGCCTCACCCAGATCGCCCGTCAGCGCATACAAGTGCGCCACCAGCTGACCGTACGCAGCCTCGTAGAACACCCGAAAGTCGTCGCCGCCCCGGCCGGCTCTTCCGCCGGCCCCCTCGCCCTGCTCCACGACCATGACGCCACAGTGTGCCGCGCACGGAACCACCCGGCAACAGGCCGTGCACGCCTCCGGGGTCCTTCGGGAATGCTCCGGGAATTCTCCAGAAACGCGAAAAAGCCCCCCGCCAAAAGGCGGGGGGCTTTCCCTGAATGATTGTTCGGCGGCGTCCTACTCTCCCACAGGGTCCCCCCTGCAGTACCATCGGCGCTGTGAGGCTTAGCTTCCGGGTTCGGAATGTAACC